>UCGV01000006.1 GCA_900471925.1 Hyphomicrobiales bacterium | reverse complement strand
GGCTATCAGTCCCTTGCGGCTGTGCCGCATCGCTTCCGAAGCAAGGTCTTTGCCACCCGTGGGCGACGGCGAGAGGCCCGGTTTCTGCAATAGTAAATCTCCGTGGAACGTCACGACTGATTGTACAGAAAAATCAGTCAAGGATTCGCAAAACGTATTGCGAACAATACAATATGGTTAACGCATCATAACTTTGACGGATTTGATCGTATAGACTGAAATTGCTTTTTGAGGGAATCATTATACCGTAAAAGCAATCATTCTATTTCCAGGCGAGGAGCGCAAATAATGGCCCAAGCTATTAGAATTAATGATGTTATCGACTCCTTCGGAATTGATACGCACATCGATTATACGGATGGAAAATATTCCAATATCGCAGAAGTTGTTAAGGCCCTCGATTATCTAGGCCTCGATACCGTTCGCGATCACGCCCCTACCCCTGCCTCGGACCCCTATGGCCAAGGCCATCTCGGGGATGCGGCGGACGCCGGCATCAAATTCGTTTTCGTGGCAGGACGCGATGACAGCCCCGCTACCGTCGTGCAGCGGCTGCATACCTTCGTCGATGCGCATCCCGGTTCGATCGTCGGCATCGAAGGTCCGAACGAGGTCAACAACTGGCCGGTCTCCTACAAGGGACTGTCCGGTGAGGCCGCAGCGCTTGCCTATCAAAAAGATCTTTTTGCCGCTGTTAATGCCGATCCGTTGCTGAAGAACATCGCGGTCCTCGGTTTTACCGGATACACCGTCGCCTCTTCCAACGACTACACGACGATCCACACCTATGCGAAGGACGGCGACCAGCCCTTCTCCTGGCTATCGCGTGAATCGGGCGACCGAATGGGGGCCGATCCCGGCAAGCCGCTCACCGTCACCGAGATCGGCTATCACACCTCGCTGACGGCCGATACCAACGGCGGATGGGAGGGCGTAGACGAGGCGACGCAAGCGAAACTGCTGCTCAATACGCTGATGGACGGCGCCTTTCTCGGATCGAAGGGAACCTTCATCTACCAGCTTCTCGACGCCTATTCCGATCCGGGTGGCGCCGACCAGGAAAAGCATTTCGGGCTCTTCCGCCTCGACTATACGCCGAAGCCGGCGGCAACGGCGATCCACAATCTGACGCAAATCCTCGACGATAACGGCGCGACCGAGGCAAGTTTCACCCCGGGAGCGCTCAATTATTCGATCAGCGGGCTGCCATCGACGGCGCGCAGTTACCTGACCGAGAAATCCGACGGCAGCTACCAGATCATCATCTGGAACGAGCCTGATATCTGGAACCAGACCACCGATACCGCGATCCAGACAGGGAGCGTCAACGTCAGCGTCAACCTCGGCGGCACGTTTGGCAATGTGCAGGTTTATGATCCGCTGACAGGGACCGCACCGGTCAAGAGCTTGAGCAATATCTCTTCGCTGAGCGTCGGCGTGGTCGACCATCCTATCATCATCAACATCCCTGCCGGCGCAGGCGTTCCGCAGCAGCCCGGCCATATCTATGGTGGCGCCGGGGACGACGTTTTCACGGTGACATCACCGACCGACATCGTCGATGAAAGCCGCGGCGGCGGAACAGACAAGGTCATGTCGTCGATCAGCTTCAGCCTGGCCGATACCGCCCATGCCATCGGCGCCATCGAAAATCTGACGCTGACAGGCAACGGCAATACCAACGCCACAGGCAACACGCTTGCCAACACCCTTATCGGCAATTCCGGCAACAACATCCTCGATGGCGGCGCGGGAGCGGACCGGATGCAAGGCGGCGCCGGCGACGACACCTATATCGTCGACAATACCGGCGATGTCGTGGTCGAATCCGGTGGCTCCGGCAAGGATACGATCAAATCCTACGTCACCCTCAGTCTGGCGGACAGGGATCATGTGACCGGCACCGTCGAGAACCTCACCTTGCTCGGCGCAGCTAATATCGATGCGACCGGTAACGCTTCAGCCAATATTATTACCGGTAATGCCGGAAGTAACGAACTTGACGGCGGCAAGGGTGACGACCGGATGATGGGCGGCCTCGGCAACGACACCTACAAGGTGGATTCGACAGGCGATATCGTCGATGAAACGGGCGGTAACGGCACCGACACGGTCAACGCGTCTATCTCCTTCAATCTGGCCAATACGCTCGGGACCGTGGAGAACCTGACACTCACGGGTTCATCGGCAATCAATGCCACTGGCAATGGCGCAAACAACTTCTTGACCGGCAATACGGCCGCCAACGTGCTTACAGGCGGGGCCGGGAATGACCAACTGATCGGCGGCAACGGCAACGATACGCTGAGCGGCGGTTCCGGAGCCGACTATTTCGTCTTCAACGTCAAACCCAACGCCTCCAGGAATATCGACAAGATCGCGGATTTCTCGGAAAGCGCCGGCGATAAGATCGCGCTCGATCACGATATTTTCGCGGCGATCGATCCGGCGAATTTCTCCAATGCGAACTTCGTGCTCGGCACCAAGGCCCTCGATACCAATGACCGGCTGATCTACGACCAGACGACGGGGAAGCTCTTATACGACGCGGATGGAAGCGGCCGTGGTGCGGCCGTGCAGGTCGCAACGTTTTCCAATCTGGCGACGCTGCACCACGACGACTTCCTGTTCATCTGAAGCAGAACAAGGTTTCAGCGGCGGACCTGAGCGGGGCTCCTTTCCGGAGCCCCTTTTTTTGACCATCGGGTTTGCTTGTCTGCCGCCGATCCAGCGCCACATTTTCGATGCGCCCATCAGCCAAGCGGAGAGACCATTGCCCTGGATTGCTTATCTCGTTCATTTCATCGCCGCAGCCTTCCTCACCAATGGTCTGCCGCATTTCGTCAGCGGTGTCAGCGGCCGGCCTTTCCGCACGCCGTTCGTTCGCCTTGGGAGTGCGAGGCTCAGCTCGCCCGTGACCAATGTCATCTGGGGTTGGTTCAATTTCCTGATCGCCTTCCTGCTCTTTGCCAATATCGGACCGCTTTATATCGGCACGCCGGGCGATACGGTTTTCGTTGCTGCAGGCATGCTCGTCACCGGAGTCCTGCTGGCGCGGATATTCGAGCGCGACCACGCCTGATTTAGTGACTTGCATGATGATAGTTACTCCTATAGTGACTTTCATCATGCAACGGACAAGCTTTGCCAATCTCAGATGCCCGGCAGGCCGCGCGCTCGAAAGCGTCGGCGACTGGTGGAGCATGATGATCCTGCGTGACGCCTTTCAGGGGCTCACGCGCTTCGATGAATTCCAGAAGAGCCTCGGCATCGCGCCGAACATCCTGACACGGCGGCTGACGCATCTGATCGAAGAGGGGCTGTTCGAAAAGCGCCTCTATAGCGAGCGCCCTGCCCGCTACGAATATGTGCTGACGGAGAAGGGGCGTGATTTCTTTCCAGTGCTGATGACCCTTTTTGCATGGGGGCGTCGCCATGCGCCGGAAGAGGATCTTGCCTTTCTGCTCGGCGACGCCGTCTCCGGCAACGAATGCCGTCCCGTGGTCGTGGATGCGGTCAGCGGCCAAGAGCTGAAACCCGAAAATACCTGTCTTCTGCCGGGGCCCGCAGCTGACGAAAGCGATCGCGAACGGATCGCGCGGATGCGCGCCTATTACCTCGGCATCGATGCCTAGAGCAGTCTCCTCGAGTTGCCGGAATGCTCTATCCCTTTGTTTTCATGCAATTCCGAATGTTCAACGGCTGCGCGCCCCTGCCGGAATTGCTCTAGAAAGGACATATCCATGGAACGTATCGTTGTCACCGGCATGGGACTTGTTTCGCCGCTCGGCGTCGGTGTCGAGGCGGCATGGAGCCGGCTTGTAGCCGGCGGTTCCGGCCTGCGGGTCTTGCCTGACGATGTAGTCGGCGATCTCGCCGCCAAGGTCGGCGGCGTCGTTCCGTCGATCGCGGACGATCCCGAAGCCGGCTTCGACCCGGACCGCGCCATTCCGCCGAAAGACCAGAAGAAAATGGATCGCTTCATCCAGTTTGCGATGATGGCAACGGACGAGGCTGTGCGCCAGGCTGGCTGGATGCCCGAAGATGTGGATGCGCGCGAGCGGACGGCAACGATCATCGGGTCCGGCGTCGGCGGATTTCCGGCGATTACCGAGGCCGTACGCATTGCAGAGACGCGCGGCGTACGCCGGCTTTCTCCTTTCACGGTGCCCTCGTTCCTCGTCAACCTCGCTGCCGGCCAGGTCAGCATCCGCTATGGCTACAAGGGGCCGCTCGGCGCGCCGGTGACTGCATGCGCGGCAAGCGTTCAGGCGATCGGCGACGCAGCCCGGTTGATCCGTTCCGGTGAAGCTGACGTCGCCATCTGCGGCGGTTCGGAAGCCTGTATCGACAAGGTCAGCCTCGGCGGCTTTGCCGCAGCCCGCGCCCTTTCGACCGGTTTCAACGACCGGCCCGAACTTGCCTCCCGCCCCTTTGATACAGCACGCGATGGCTTTGTCATGGGCGAAGGCGCCGGCATTCTCGTTATCGAAACGCTTGAGCATGCGCTGGCGCGTGGTGCGACACCGCTCGCCGAACTCGTCGGTTATGGCACCGCGGCCGACGCCTACCATATGACCGCAGGCCCCGAAGATGGCGACGGCGCACGCCGTGCGCTGGAAGCAGCCATTCGCCAGGCGAAGATCCCGGCTTCAGAGATCAAGCATCTCAATGCCCACGCGACCTCGACACCGGTCGGTGACAAGGGTGAGATCGCGGCGATCGGTACGGTGTTCGGCCGTGACGGCGGTATTGCCGTCAGTGCTACAAAGTCGGCAACCGGTCACCTCCTCGGTGGTGCCGGCGGGCTCGAGGCGATCTTCACGATCCTTGCATTGCGCGATCAAATCGCTCCGCCGACGCGCAATCTGGAAACGGCCGATCCGGCTGCCGAAGGCATCGATCTGGTTGGCCAGGTGGCCCGCAAGGTGGCGATGGAATATGCAATCACCAACGGCTTCGGCTTCGGTGGCGTGAATGCCAGCGCCCTCTTCCGTCGCTGGTCCTGATACCGGGCTCTTTCCTTGCGCGCAAAATAGCCTACACTTCTCCGGATATTGCCGGAGAAGATCCCATGCGCGCTTTCCTTGCAGTGCTGATCCTGTGTGCCGCATCCGCAATGTCAGACATGGCGGCCCATGCCGAAGATCCCGTACAGACGACGCAGACGATGATCGGGGAACAGATCCGGGCGTTTCTCAAGGATGATGCCGATACGGCCTATTCCTTCGCCGCTCCCGGCATCAAGGCGATGTATCCCGACAAGAACGTGTTCTTCGCCATGGTGAAGAAGAGTTACGAGCCGGTCTATCACCCCGGTAACTACGCGTTCGGGCGTGTCAAATCGATCGACGACGGCGCGATGATCTATCAGGAAGTGCTGATTTCGGGCCGCGACGGCAAGGATTGGACGGCGATCTATCAGGTCGCCCGCCAGCCCGACGGCAGCTACAAGATCAACGGCGTCCAGATCGTGCCGAATGCCGACAGCAAGGGTATTTGATCACATCTGACCTGATCAGACGGGATCGAGATCCCCCCTCGCCCATTCCTCTATCGTCTCAGCCATGAAATCGGCGAAGCGTCCTTCGGCAATTGCCTTGCGGATGCCCTGCATCAGTTCCTGATAATAATTCAGGTTATGCCAGGAAAGCAGCATGCCGCCTAGCGCCTCGTTGGCGCGCACGAGATGATGGAGATAAGCGCGGGAATAATCGCGCGTAGCCGGGCAATCCGACTGTTCGTCCAGCGGGCGCATGTCTTCGGCGTGGCGGGCATTGCGGATATTGACCTTGCCGCGGCGGGTGAAAGCGAGACCATGGCGGCCAGAGCGGGTGGGCATCACGCAATCGAACATGTCGATGCCACGGGCGACGGATTTCAGCATGTCGTCGGGCGTGCCGACGCCCATCAGGTAGCGCGGCTTTTCACTGGGCAACACCGGCAGCGTCGTCTCGAGCATCCTCAGCATCACGTCCTGCGGCTCGCCGACGGCAAGACCGCCAACGGCGTAGCCCTTGAGATCGAGCTTTGCCAGTTCCTCGGCAGAGCGGACACGCAGAGCCGGCACGTCGCCGCCCTGGACGATACCGAACATGGCCTTGCCCGGCTGGTTGCCGAAAGCCACCTTGCAGCGCTCGGCCCAGCGCAGCGACATTTCCATGGCGCGCTCGATTTCCTTGGGCTCTGCCGGCAGAGCCACGCACTCATCGAGCTGCATCTGGATATCAGAGCCGAGCAGCCCCTGGATCTCGATGGAGCGTTCCGGCGACATGTGATGCAGGCTGCCGTCGACATGCGACTTGAAGGTCACGCCCTTCTCGTCGAGCTTGCGCAGGCCCGATAGAGACATGACCTGGAATCCACCGGAATCCGTCAGGATCGGGTGCTCCCAGCGGATCAGCTTGTGAAGGCCGCCGAGGCGGGCGACGCGCTCTGCCGTCGGGCGCAGCATCAGATGATAGGTGTTGCCGAGAATAATATCGGCGCCGGTGTCGCGCACCTGGTCGAGATACATGGCCTTGACCGTGCCAACAGTGCCGACAGGCATGAAGGCCGGCGTACGGATGACACCGCGCGGCATGGACACCTCACCGAGGCGTGCGCCGCCGTCGGTCTTCTTCAGGGTGAACTGGAAGTTTTCAGTCGTCATCGGTCTTTCCGGAAAAGAAGGCTCGCGTCGCCGTAGGAATAGAAGCGGTAGCCTGTCGAAATGGCGTGTTCATAGGCTGCGTGCATGGTCTCGAAACCGGCGAAGGCGGAGACCAGCATGAAGAGCGTCGAGCGCGGCAGGTGGAAATTGGTCATCAGGATATCAACCGCCTTGAAGCGGTAGCCCGGCGTGATGAAGATGCCGGTAGCACCCGCCCAAGGCAGGATCTCGCCGCTATCGGCAGCGGCACTCTCGATCAGCCGCAGCGAGGTCGTGCCAACGCAGACAATGCGCCCGCCCCTCTCCCGAACTGCATTCAGCTTGGCAGCGATCTCGGCGCTGACATAGCCGCTTTCGAGATGCATCTTGTGATCATCGGTATCATCGGCCTTGACCGGCAGGAAGGTGCCGGCGCCGACATGCAGGGTGACGAAATGCCGTTCGATGCCGGCTTTGTCGAGTGCCTCGAACAGAGCAGGTGTGAAATGCAGGCCAGCGGTCGGTGCAGCGACGGCGCCCTCTTCCCGCGCATAGATCGTCTGATAATCGGCGCGGTCCCGCTCGTCTTCCGGGCGCTTGGCGGCAATATAGGGCGGCAAGGGAATATGGCCGACGCTGGCAATCGCTTCATCGAGTGCCGGACCGGAGAGATCGAAGGCGAGCGTCACTTCGCCCGCGTCGCCCTTCTCTTCCACAGTGGCGTCGAGGGAGCCGATCATGCAGCTTTCACCGCCATGACCGAAAGCGATCCGATCGCCTTCCTTGATACGCTTGCCCGGTTTGGCGAAGGCTTTCCATTTGTTGGCGCCGACGCGCATGTGAAGCGTCGCCGATACCTGCTGTCCACCGGCACCCTCACGATGGCGGATGCCTTCGAGCTGAGCCGGGATGACCTTGGTATCGTTGAAGACCAGCGCGTCACCCGCCCTCAGAAAAGACGGGAGTTCAAAGACGCGATGATCTGACAGCACAGTCTGCGCGTTCGGATCGACGACGAGCAGGCGCGCACTGTCGCGCGGCTCGGCGGGCCGCAGCGCAATGTTTTCATCCGGCAGGTCGAAATCGAAAAGGTCTACGCGCATAGAGGCACTTTCGGGCAAAGCGAAACCCGCCCCGCGCTTTCGCGCAAGGGCGGGTTTCAGCAAAAAACACAATCAGACGTCGGCGGCAACCCGCATGGAGACGATCGAATCCGGATCGGAGACGGGCTCGCCCTTCTTGATCTTGTCGATGTTGTCCATGCCTTCGATGACCTGGCCCCAAACCGAGTACTGCTTGTTCAGCCAGGGAGCGTCGGTGAAGCAGATGAAGAACTGCGAGTTTGCCGAGTTCGGGCTCTGCGAACGGGCCATCGAGCAAGTGCCGCGAACGTGCGGCGTTGCCGAGAATTCAGCCTTCAAATCGTCCTTTTCGGAGCCGCCCATGCCGGCGCGGCCCGGATTGAAATTCTCGCCGCCCTTCTTGCCGAACTGCACGTCACCGGTCTGCGCCATGAAATCGGCGATGACGCGGTGGAAAACGACACCGTCATAGGCCTTCTCGCGGGCAAGCTCCTTGATGCGCTTGACGTGCTCGGGAGCAACCTGCGGCAGAAGCTGGATGACAACCTTGCCCTTGGTGGTTTCCAGAATGATGGTGTTTTCCGGATCCTTGATCTCGGCCATTGTCGTTCTCCTTATCGTTTTTGAACTTACTTCTTGCCCAGCGTGACCTTGATCATGCGGTCGGGATTGCTGACTTCGCCGTTCTGGCCTTCGCCCATCTTGATCTTGTCGACATTTTCCATGCCCGAGACAACCTTGCCGACGACCGTGTACTGGCCGTTCAGGAAAGAACCGTCCGCAAACATGATGAAGAACTGCGAGTTGGCGGAATTCGGATCCTGGGCGCGGGCCATGCCGACCGTGCCACGCACGAAGGGCGTCTTGGAAAATTCCGCCGGAAGGTCAGGCAGGTCGGAGCCGCCGGTGCCGGCCTGGGCGGCATCGAAGTTCTTTTCCATGTTGCCATACTTCACGTCTCCGGTCTGGGCCATGAAGCCGGGGATGACACGGTGGAAGGCAACATTGTCATATTCGCCCTTCTTCACCAGCGCCTCGATCTGCGCCACGTGCTTCGGCGCCACATCCGGCATGAGCTGGATGACGACGGGGCCGCTCTTCAGCTGGATGGTGATGTAGTGATCGGCAGCCTGCGCGAAAGCGTCGCCCGCGAAGGAGGCGAGATAGAGCACGCCGGCAAATGCAAGATAGAAGAGTTTCATGTGAGCTCCGTTGCGGCGATCGACGCCTAGGCTTTGCGCTTTGATTTCAGGGCTTGCAAGACGGCCGCCGGCACGAAGGCACTGACATCTCCGCCCATGGCTGCGATCTGGCGCACCAATGTGGCGGTAATGGGCCGCGAGGCGGTGCCCGCCGGCAGAAAGATGGTCTGGATATCGGGCGCCATCTGCCGGTTCATACCGGCCATCTGCATTTCATAATCGAGATCGGTGCCGTCGCGCAGGCCGCGGATCAGCAGGCTCGCGCCATGCGCGCGTGCAGCGTCGACCACAAGATTGTCGAAAGAGACGACATCGATGTGAGCGCTCTTTTCCGGAAGCACCTCGGCGAGCGAGGCCCGGATCAGCCCTGCCTTTTCCTCGAAGGAAAAAAGCGGCGTCTTTCCGGGATGAATGCCGATCGCGACGATCACCTTCTCGGCGACGTTCAGCGCCTGGACAAGTACATCGACATGTCCATTGGTGATCGGGTCGAAAGACCCCGGATAGAAAGCAGTCGTCATTTGGCCCGGCCGTTTGTTTGATGCCTTTTGTCACGGAAGCCACTTTCTCGCAAGTTTTTTAGCCATGCGCGGCACGCGGCTGAACGATGAATGAACGGGCCGTTCAAGGCCTGCTCAGATGCGACCTGCTTTACTCGGAGCGTCAACACAAGAGCTGCCGGTCCCGGCGGCTTCGCTCCCCGGAAAGTCCCTGATCATGCTGATCGTCCTTATTGCAATTACCGTTATTTTCTCGCTGCTTGCGGAGCTTTTTTACGGCTATATCGCAGATCGGCGTCAGCTCAGCTGGGTACGGCCCGAAGTTAGTGAACATGCGGCCATCATGCGTCAGCTTGGCCGGATGCGCGTGGAGCGGCTCGAATTCTGAACGCCAGATGAACAAGGTATTCAAGGTCGCTTCAGATCACGGTTGGTAAACACCCCGTCAACATCCGGCGGGAACCTTTTAAAGACGGATGCGTTCAATTGATCGATACATATGAGAAGCGGCAACGCGGCAGGAAGGAAATTAAAATGCCAGGTAAAATCTCCATGATTAACATGCTCTGGATGGTAATGATTACCGGCATGCTGACCGCCACCATCGCACTCTATGACAACCAGAAGGTCGATGCCTCCAAGGTATATGGCCCGTTCGCTTCGGCCCACTCCGCAAGCGTTCTCGGCCAGTATTGAGGAGCTTGAACGCAACTCCGTAGAGAAAGGAACGCCACCGTGTTCACGATCCTGACAGTACTGACTGCACTTATCAGCATCATGTTCATCGTGTCCGTGACTTCGACGATTTCCGCGCTGCGCCGCGAAAGCGAGGAAGTCAAATCGCTGAATGAAAAACACAGCGCTTTCTAAGTCCGCTCCCGCAATGACAGACAGAGATTAAGCCGGATGTTCAGCATCCGGCTTTTTTAATGCCGTATCCAGAAACGGCAGTCAGGCGATCGCTTTTGCGTAAGGTTCGTCTTTCACAGGGCAATAAAAAAACCGGGCGGCAGAGCCGCCCGGTTCGTCATGTCAATCAGGTGGATTATTCGCCTGACGGTGCTTCATCTGCTCCATCAGCAGCGGGTGCCTCACCTTCGGAAACGGCAACTTCATCACCGTTCTCAGGCGTCTCGTCCTCTTCCGGCTCGCTGATGCGCTCGACAGAAACGACCTTCTCATCCTTGGCGGTCGAGAAGATGGTGACACCCTTCGTCGCACGGCTGGCGATGCGGATGCCGCCCACGGGCACGCGGATCAGCTGGCCGCCGTCGGAGACGAGCATGATCTGGTCGCCATCGTCGATCGGGAAGGCGGCGACGAGTTCGCCGATTTCGCCCGTCTTCGACGTGTCGGTGGCGCGGATACCCTTGCCGCCACGGCCCGAGATGCGGAAATCATAGGAGGACGAGCGCTTGCCGAAGCCCTTTTCGGAGACTGTCAGCACGAACTGCTCACGTGCCTTCAGCACTTCGTAACGTTCGTCGGAAAGCTGTCCCTCTTCGGTGACTTCCTCGCCGACCAGGGCGATATCCTCTTCATCCACACCTGTCGCACGACGTTCGGCGGCGGAACGCTTGAGGTAGGCAGCGCGCTCCCACGGTTCGGCATCGACATGGCCGACGATGGTCATCGAGATGATGCGGTCGCCATCGCCGAGATTGATGCCGCGCACACCGATAGAGTTACGGCCGGCGAAGACACGGACGTCATCGACCGAGAAGCGGATGCACTGGCCGAGCGCCGTCGTCAGCAGTACATCGTCCTCAATGGTGCAGGTCTCGACGGAGAGGATTTCATCGCCCTCCTCTTCCAGCTTCATGGCGATCTTGCCGTTACGGTTCACCTGGACGAAATCGCTGAGCTTGTTACGGCGGACAGTGCCGCGCGTCGTCGAGAACATGACGTCGAGGTTATCCCAGCTTTCCTCATCCTCGGGCAGCGGCAGAATAGTGGTGATGCGTTCGCCGGGTTCGAGCGGCAGCATGTTGATGAGAGCCTTGCCGCGCGAGGTCGGCGTACCGATCGGAAGGCGCCAGACCTTCTCCTTGTAGACTATACCACGCGAGGAGAAGAAGAGAACCGGTGTGTGGGTATTGACCACGAATAGCCGACTAACAAAGTCTTCATCGCGGGTCGTCATGCCCGAGCGGCCCTTACCGCCGCGACGCTGCGCACGGTAAGTCGCCAGTGGCACGCGCTTGATATAACCGAGATGCGAGACAGTAACGACCATGTCTTCGCGGGCGATGAGGTCTTCATCGTCCATCTCGAGACCGCCGTCGATGATCTCCGTGCGGCGTGGCGTGCCGAACTCATCGCGGACTGCGATGAGTTCATCCTTGACGATCGTCTGGATGCGCACACGCGATGACAGGATATCGAGGTAATCCTTGATTTCCTCACCTATCTTGTTGAGTTCATCGCCAATTTCGTCTCGGCCGAGAGCGGTCAGACGGGCAAGGCGCAGCTCAAGGATGGCGCGGGCCTGCTCTTCCGAGAGGTTATAGGTCAGGTCGTCATTGATGCGGTGGCGCGGATCGTCGATGAGGCGGATGAGGCTTTCGACATCTTCCGCCGGCCAGCGGCGGGTCATCAGTTCTTCGCGGGCCGACTGCGGGTCCGGCGCCTGGCGGATGACACGAATGACTTCGTCGATATTGGCAACGGCAATCGCGAGACCGACCAAGACGTGGGCGCGCTCACGCGCCTTGCGGAGCAGGAATTTCGTTCTCCGGCTAACAACCTCCTCGCGGAAGGTGACGAAAGCGCGGAGCATGTCGAGCAGCGTCAGCAGTTCCGGCTTGCCGCCGTTCAGCGCCACCATGTTGCAGCCAAAGGAGGTCTGCAGAGGCGTGTAGCGGTAGAGCTGGTTCAGGATGACGTCGGCATTGGCGTCGCGCTTCAGTTCGACGACAACGCGGTAGCCCTGGCGGTCGGATTCGTCACGCAGATCGGAAATGCCTTCGATGCGCTTCTCGCGCACCAGTTCGGCCATCTTCTCGATCATCGTCGCCTTGTTCACCTGATAGGGGATTTCGGTGATGATGATCTGCTCGCGATCGCCGCGCATAGGCTCGATCGCAGCGACGCCGCGCATGACGACAGAACCGCGGCCGGTCTCATAGGCGGAGCGAATGCCGGAGCGGCCGAGGATCTTGGCGCCGGTCGGGAAGTCTGGACCGGGGATGATCTGCATCAGCTCCGGCAGCTCGATTGCCGGATCGCTGATGAGCGCGATGCAGCCGTCGATGACTTCAGAGAGGTTATGCGGCGGAATATTCGTCGCCATGCCGACGGCGATGCCACCAGCGCCATTGACGAGCAGGTTCGGAAACTTGGCAGGCACCACGACGGGCTCGGAGAGCGTGCCATCATAGTTGTCGCGGAAATCGACGGTTTCCTTATCGAGGTCGTCGAGCAGCGAATGGGCGGCCTTCTGCAGGCGGCATTCGGTGTAACGTTCTGCCGCCGGCGGATCACCGTCGACCGAACCGAAATTACCCTGACCGTCGATCAGCGGCAGACGGAGCGACCAGGGCTGCGCCATACGGGCGAGCGCGTCATAGATCGCGGCATTGCCGTGCGGATGGTATTTACCCATCACGTCCCCGGTAACGCGGGCGCATTTGACGTATTTCTTGTTCCAGTCGATGCCGAGCTCGGACATGCCGTAGAGGATGCGCCGATGCACAGGCTTCAAGCCGTCGCGCACGTCGGGAAGTGCGCGGGACACGATAACGCTCATCGCGTAGTCGAGATACGACCGCTGCATTTCCTCCATAATGGAGATCGGCTCGATGCCTGGCGGGAGCTTCCCGCCGCCGGGGGGTGTTTGCTCAGTCAAAACGGTTCACGTTCTCTTCTAGAATCATTTGAAGATTTATAGCGGAAAGCCTGCTCCCACGCCAATTTAGCGAGCGGTTTTGAACAGGCTTTTGCGGTCTAATGAGGGCAAATCACGGCATTTACGCCGTGGCGGGATATTCTTGGAGATCATGTATTTGCTAAATCGGAAACCGCGCATCACAATCATCAAAAACAAGCATTCATATGGGGTTTTGGAGAACCGATGGCAAGCGCCGACCAACTGATCAACGCGTTCACGACGCTGCTCGTCACGATCGACCCGCCTGGGCTTGCGCCGCTCTTCCTCGGCCTCACCGTCGGCATGACACGACAGGAGCGCAAGCAGGTGGCGCTGCGCGGCACCACGATTGCCTTCATCATTCTCGCCGTGTTCGCGCTGTTCGGTTCCAGCGTGCTTGGCGTGCTCGGCATTTCGATCGGCGCCTTCAGGCTCGCCGGCGGATTGCTGCTTTTCTGGATCGCCTTTGAGATGGTGTTCGAGAAACGACAGGACCGCAAGGAAAAGACGACGGAAGTGGCGATCACCAAGGATCATATCGAGAATATCGCCGTCTTCCCGCTGGCGCTGCCGCTGATTGCCGGACCGGGGGCCATTTCGGCGACGATCCTGCTCGGAGGCACCCTGCCCTCCACTGTCGAGCGCGCGCAGCTGATCGGTGTCATCGCCGGCTGCCTGCTGATTACCCTAGTGGTGCTCTTCCTGGCCGATCGGCTCGACCGCTTCCTCGGCGTGACCGGTCGGGCGATCCTGACCCGTCTCCTCGGCGTCATTCTCGCAGCCCTGGCGGCCCAGTTCGTCGTCGACGGTGCGAAATCCGCCCTCAACCTGATCAGCGCCACGCCCCATTGAAAACGGCGCCCAAAGGCGCCGTCATCAAAGCTTCTGAACAAAACCGATCAGAACGGGATATCGTCGTCAAGATCCCGCGAGAAATTGCCGCCGCCACCGCTACCGCCGGTGCTGCCACCGCCACGGTTACCGCCGCCGCTGCGGCCACCACCGCCGGAGGACGGAGCGGGCGCGCCGTAATCATCGCCGTAGCCACCGCCGCCACCGAAGTCGTCACCGCCGCGACCACCGCCGAAGCCGGAGCCTGCGCCGCCGCCTTCACCGCGACCGTCGAGCATTGTCAGGGTCGAGTTGAAGCCCTGCAGCACGATTTCCGTCGAGTAGCGGTCGTTGCCGGTCTGGTCCTGCCACTTGCGGGTCTGCAGCGCGCCTTCGATATAAAGCTTGGCGCCCTTCTTCACATATTGCTCGACAACCTTGCAGAGGCCTTCGTTGAAGACGACGACGGTGTGCCACTCAGTCTTCTCGCGGCGCTCACCGGAATTGCGGTCACGCCAGGTTTCCGAGGTCGCGATACGAAGGTTGGCGATCGGCCGGCCATCCTGCGTGCGGCGGATTTCGGGGTCGGCGCCCACGTTTCCGATCAGAATTACCTTATTCACACTACCAGCCATATCATTCACCTTACTGCCGCCCTGCCCGGCGGCGTTTTAAAATCACTGGCGCACCTTAAACCATAGAGCACTGACGGTGCGCATCCAGGCCCTGTTAATCCACAAGGAATTTTGTTCTTTATTTGTTCTATTTATCCGCTATGATCCTGTCAACAGAATCGAAAACTTTATTGTTGCGGACATTCAGCCTCGACTCGCCTGCCGGCATCACTACATAAGGGCTGTTATTCCCCCAAACGACCTGAAGCAGAGACGATGAGCGAACTGAAGACGATCTCCATCCGCGGCGCGCGCGAGCATAATCTGAAGGGCATCGACCTCGATCTGCCGCGCAACAAGCTGATCGTTATGACCGGTCTTTCCGGCTCGGGCAAATCCTCGCTCGCCTTCGACACGATCTATGCCGAGGGACAGCGCCGCTATGTCGAAAGCCTTTCGGCTTATGCGCGCCAATTCCTGGAGATGATGCAGAAGCCTGACGTCGATCAGATCGACGGCCTGTCACCTGCCATCTCGATCGAGCAGAAGACGACCTCGCGCAATCCACGCTCGACTGTCGGCACGGTCACGGAAATCTACGACTATATGCGTCTGCTCTTTGCGCGCGTCGGCGTTCCCTACTCACCGGCCACCGGCCTGCCGATCGAAAGCCAGACGGTCAGCCAGATGGTCGACCGGGTACTCGCTTTCGAGGAAGGCACGCGCCTCTATATCCTGGCGCCGATGATCCGCGGCCGTAAAGGCGAGTACAAGAAGGAACTGGCGGAGCTCATGAAGAAGGGCTTCCAGCGCGTCAAGGTCGACGGCCAGTTCTACGAGATCGCCGATGCGCCAACGCTCGACAAGAAGTACAAGCACGATATCGACGTGGTCATCGACCGTATCGTCGTACGCCCCGATATGGCTTCGCGTCTCGCCGACAGTTTCGAGACGGCACTGAAGCTTGCCGACGGTCTTGCCGTCGCCGAATTCGCCGACAAGCCGTTGCCGCCGGAGGAAACCTCGGCCGGCGGCTCGGCCAACAAGTCACTCAACGAGACGCATGAGCGGGTGCTGTTTTCGGAAAAATTCGCTTGCCCGGTCTCCGGTTTCACCATTCCGGAAATCGAGCCGCGGCTGTTCTCGTTCAACAACCCCTTCGGCGCCTGCCCGACCTGCGACGGCCTCGGCTCGCAGCAGAAGATCGATCCTGATCTGATCGTGCCGGAGCCTGAGCGCACGTTGCGCGACGGCGCGATTGCGCCGTGGGCCAAGTCTACCTCGCCCTATTATAACCAGACGCTCGAAGCGCTCGGCAAACATTTCGGCTTCAAGCTCGGCAGCCGCTGGAGCGATCTTCCTGAAAAGGCCAAGGATGTCATCCTAAACGGCACGGAAGAGAAGATCGAATTCCATTATGCCGATGGCGCGCGCTCCTACACGACCGCGAAGAATTTCGAGGGCATCGTGCCCAATCTCGAGCGCCGGTGGAAGGAAACGGATTCGGCCTGGGCACGCGAAGATATCGAACGCTTCATGTCGGCGGCTCCCTGCCCGGCCTGCAATGGTTTTCGCCTGAAGCCGGAAGCGCTGGCAGTGAAGATCAACAAGCTGCATATCGGCGAAGTCACGCAGATGTCGATCCGTGTCGCACGTGACTGGTTCGAGGTGCTGCCCGCGAGTTTCAATGCCAAGCAGAACGAGATTGCCGTGCGCATTCTCAAGGAAATCCGCGATCGCCTGCGCTTCCTCAATGATGTCGGTCTCGAATATCTGAGCCTGTCGCGCAATTCCGGTACATTGTCCGGCGGCGAAAGCCAGCGTATTCGTCTTGCCTCGCAGATCGGCTCGGGTCTGACGGGCGTGCTCTACGTGCTCGACGAGCCGTCGATCGGCCTCCACCAGCGCGACAATGCACGTCTGCTCGATACGCTGAAACACCTGCGCGACATCGGCAATACTGTCATCGTCGTCGAGCATGACGAAGACGCGATCCTGACGGCTGATGACGTGGTCGATATCGGACCTGCTGCCGGCGTGCATGGCGGCCAGGTGGTGGCGCATGGCACACCGCAGGAGATCATGGCCAACCCGAAGTCGCTGACCGGCAAATATCTGTCGGGTGAGCTCGGCGTGGCGCTGCCTGATGAGCGGCGCAAGCCGAAAAAGGGCAAGGAGATCAAGGTTGTCGGCGCTCGCGGCAACAATCTGAAGAATGTCACGGCTTCGATCCCGCTCGGCGTCTTCACGGCTGTGACTGGTGTTTCCGGAGGCGGCAAATCCACCTTCCTGATCGAAACGCTCTACAAGTCGGCGGCGCGTCGCGTGATGGGTGCGCGCGAAATTCCTGCGGATCACGACCGGATCGACGGCTTCGAGCATATCGACAAGGTCATCGATATCGACCAGTCGCCGATCGGCCGCACGCCGCGTTCGAACCCGGCCACCTATACCGGCGCCTTCACACCGATACGCGACTGGTTCGCCGGCCTGCCGGAAGCCAAGGCGCGCGGATACCAGCCGGGCCGTTTCTCCTTCAACGTCAAGGGTGGACGTTGCGAGGCCTGCCAGGGCGATGGCGTCATCAAGATCGAGATGCACTTCCTGCCCGACGTCTACGTGACCTGCGACGTCTGCCACGGCAAGCGTTATAATCGCGAGACGCTCGACGTGACCTTCAAGGGCAAGTCGATCTCGGATGTGCTCGACATGACGGTCGAGGAAGGCGTGGAATTCTTCACCGCGGTTCCGGCCGTGCGTGACAAGCTGCAGTCGCTCTTCGATGTTGGCCTCGGCTATATCAAGGTGGGTCAGCAGGCCAATACGCTCTCGGGCGGCGAGGCGCAGCGCGTCAAGCTCGCCAAGGAACTGTCGAAGCGCTCGACCGGTCGCACCCTCTACATTCTCGACGAGCCGACCACTGGTCTGCATTTCCATGACGTCGCCAAGCTTCTGGAAATGCTGCATGAGCTGGTCAACCAGGGCAATTCGGTCGTGGTCATCGAGCACAATCTCGAAGTCATCAAGACCGCCGACTGGATCCTCGATTTCGGTCCCGAAGGCGGTGATGGCGGTGGAGAAATCGTGGCCGTCGGCACGCCAGAGACCATCGTCAAGGAGAAGCGCTCCTATACCGGCCATTTCCTGAAGGAATTGCTTGAGCGGCGGCCGGTCAAGAAAACGGTCGCGGCGGCGGAATGACGATGCGGCTTGCCACGACTGCGGATCTGCCTGTGGTTGTGGCGCTGACGACAGCCGCCTATCAGCCCTATACGGATCTTTTCGGCTATCCGCCGATCCCGGTGACGGAAGACTATGCCCCACGGATCAAGAAGGGCGAGGTCTGGCTGCGGGAGGCCGAAGGCGGCGTTGCCGGACTTTCGGTCGTTGAGCACCATTCCGACCACCTGATGCTCTTCAGCATCGCCGTATCGCCTGACTTCCAGGGGGCGGGACATGGCCTGGCCATGCTGCGCTGGCTTGAAGGCATGGCACGGGAATGGGCCTTGCCGGAAATCCGGCTTTATACCAATGCGCGGATGGAGCGGAACATCGCGCTCTATTCCGCCTTCGGTTTTCAGGAAACGGGTCGCCGGCCCAATCCCTATCGGCCAGGATGGACCATCGTCGACATGTCGAAGACGATCGATGGGGCGACGAAGGTTGGCGCGGTCTGAGCGATCGCAAGCGAGGAGGAAAAGATGAGCAAATCGGGCACGATCCGGGTGGGTATTGGCGGCTGGACGTTCGAGCCGTGGCGCGGCCATTTCTTCCCCACCGATCTCAAGCAGAAGGACGAGCTGAATTATGCCAGCCGCCAGCTGAAGGTCATCGAGGTCAACGGCACCTATTACAGCACGCAGAAGCCTGCAGTCTTTGCGAAATGGGCAGCCGACGTGCCTGACGGATTCGTCTTTTCGCTGAAGGCGACGCGTTACACCACGAACCGGCGCGTACTGGCCGAAGCCTGGGAGTCGATGGAGAAATTCCTCTCGTCCGGCATTAGCGAACTCGGCGATCATCTCGGCCCGCTGCTCTGGCAATTCGCCCCGACCAAGAAATTCGAGCCTGATGATTTCGAAGCCTTCCTGAAACTGCTGCCGGAAAAGCAGGACGGGCTGAAACTGCGTCATGTCGTGGAAGTCAGGCACGATTCCTTCAAGGTGCCGGAATTCGTCGCACTGCTTGAAAAATACGGTGTGGCACCCGTCTGCGCCGAACATTTCGACTATCCGATGATTGCCGACGTGACGGCTGACTTCGTCTATACGCGGCTGCAGAAGGGATCGGACGATATTCCAACCTGCTATCCGGAGCCGGAACTGAAGGACTGGACGAAGCGGCTGCAGGTCTGGGCCGAGGGCAAGGTTCCCGACGATCTGCCGTTGATCGACAAGAACCGAACAGTCAAGGTCGAGCCGCGCGACGTCTTCGCCTTCATGATCCATGAGGGCAAGGTCAATGCGCCGCATGGGGCGATCGCACTGCAGAAGCGGGTGGACGATTAAGGCTTACCCTCGCATGCCGCGCAAACCGCTACACGTTTTTGCGCGGCATGGTTTTAGAACGGTAACACATGGGCGGCGAGATCCTCTGCTGTCAGACCTTTGCCGGCGCGATTGCCGGCCTCGCCATGCAGCCAGACACCGGCGGCGGCGGCCTCGAAAGCCGGCACGCCCTGGGCAAGGAGGCCGCCGATAATGCCCGCGAGCACGTCGCCGGAACCGGCGGTGGCGAGCCAGACCGGCGCGTTGGTGTTGATCAGTGCCCGTCCATCCGGCGAGGCGATGACGGTATCGGCGCCCTTATAGATGATGGCGGCATTGGCACGGCTCGCGGCAGCGAGCGCCTTGTCGACCTTGCCGGCCTTCTCGTCAGCAGCGATGTCAGGGAAAAGGCGGGCAAACTCGCCGTCATGCGGCGTCAACACAAGGCGTGGCTCCCCCTTGAACAGATCGAACAGGACCTGCGGATCGTCTCGGAATGAGCTGATGCCATCTGCATCGAGAACGAGATGGCGTTTTGACAGCAGGGATACGAATTTGCGGGCCTTCTTTCCGATGCCGAAGCCAGGGCCGAGAACGAAGGTCTGAAGGCGCGTATCGCCAAGCCAGTCCTCCAGAGCGCCGGCATCATCGATGGCGTGCAGCATGATCGCCGTCAGGTGAGCGCTGTTAGCCGCAAGGGCTTCGGTCGGCGCAGCGATGGTCACCAGCCCTGCCCCGGCCTTCATGCCCGACATCGCGGACATGCGGCTAGCACCCGTCTTGCTCGCCTCTCCCGAAAACACCACGAGATGGCCGCGCTTGTATTTATGGGTTTCCATCTGCTCGGTCGGCATGACAGCGCCCCACGCATCAGGCGTGTTCTCGGCGACAAGGCCGTTTGTCTGCGCCCGGATGATGCGGCCAGGAATGCCGATATCGAACACTTCGAGAATGCCGCAAAGCTCCCTGCCTGGTATCAGCAGATGGCCGGGCTTGCGGGTCATGAAGGTCACCGTATGTGCCGCACGGAAAGCAGCTCCCAATACCGCGCCGGTGCGCCCATCGAGGCCTGAGGGCAGATCGATGGCGATGACTGGAATTCCGGCCCTGGCGATCCTGTGAATCAGGTCGGCGACTTCAGGCGGCACATCACGGGCAAGGCCGGCCCCGAAGAGCCCGTCGATGACAAGATCGCCTGGCTTCGGCTCATATTGGCCGATATCGGCCCCCTGAAGCGCGCAGGTAGCGCGGGCACGAGCGGCGTCTCCCTTCAGCTTGGCGGGATCGCCGAGATGAAAGATTTCCGCCGGGGCACCACTGTCTCGCAGGAGCCGGGCCGCGACATAACCATCGCCGCCATTGTTGCCGGGGCCGCAAAGCACGACGAAACGCCGCGCGCCGGGATGGAGGCGCAGGGCCGCAGCGGCGACCGCCGCACCTGCCTTTTCCATCAGGCGGTAGGAATCGATTCCGGATTCGGCCGCCGCCTTGTCGGTTGCGGCCATTTCGGCAGGGGTCAGGAGAAGATCGGCAAGTCGTTTGCTCATGATCCCATTCAACTCAAAAAGCGCCTAAAAAACAACCGCATGATTGACAGAACAAAAGCGCACGATTTAAGCATATGCCTGTTTTTTCATCGAATCGTAAAGCGATGCGGCAAATCGAGTGCAGGATGATTTTTTCGAGTTTCGTACCATTTTTGCGAAAAACGCAGCTCCGTTGGCCACAATCTTCATCAAAACGACACGCAAACGCGGGCAAACAAGGCTGCGCAGATAAAATTCCGCGATTTTTTGCCTGAGACGGATTTCAAACTGGCACGATATCTGCATCATATTCCGCGAGCGGGAAGGTTCCTGCTGTAACGGGAGAAGCGGAGAGACATTTTCTCATGAAAAAGATCGAAGCGATCATTAAGCCTTTCAAGCTGGACGAGGTGAAGGAAGCCCTTCAGGAAGTCGGCCTGCAGGGTATCACTGTCACGGAAGCGAAGGGCTTCGGTCGCCAGAAAGGCCATACCGAACTCTACCGCGGCGCTGAATACGTCGTCGATTTCCTGCCGAAAGTGAAGGTTGAGGTCGTGCTCGCAGATGAAAACGCGGAAGCTGTGATTGACGCTATCCGCAAGGCCGCGCAGACGGGGCGCATCGGCGATGGAAAGATTTTCGTTTCCAACGTCGAAGAGGTTATCCGCATCCGTACCGGTGAAACCGGTATCGATGCCATCTAATCTGCTTTGCCTTTTGGCAAAGCACCCTATCCTCATCGCACATAACGTAACGTCATCACAAAACAGAGGAAGCATCTTATGGCGAGTGCAAGCGAAATCCTGAAGCAGATCAAGGAGAACGACGTCAAGTTCGTTGACTTGCGCTTCACCGACCCCAAGGGCAAGCTGCAGCACGTAACGATGGACATAGCTTGCGTCGATGAAGACATGTTCGCCGATGGCGTCATGTTTGACGGCTCCTCGATCGGCGGCTGGAAGGCCATCAACGAGTCCGACATGGTGCTGATGCCCGACACGGACACGGTGCATATGGACCCGTTCTTCGCCCAGTCGACCATGGTCATCGTCTGCGACATTCTCGATCCGGTTTCCGGTGAAGCCTATAACCGCGATCCGCGCGGCACCGCCAAGAAGGCCGAAGCCTATCTGAAGGCATCCGGCATCGGCGACACGATCTTCGTCGGCCCGGAAGCCGAATTCTTCGTCTTCGACGACGTCAAGTACAAGGCCGATCCCTACAATACCGGCTTCAAGCTCGATTCCACCGAACTGCCGTCGAACGACGACACCGACTATGAGACCGGCAACCTCGGCCACCGTCCGCGCGTCAAGGGCGGCTACTTCCCGGTTCCGCCCGTCGACAGCGCCCAGGACATGCGTTCCGAGATGCTGACCGTGCTCTCCGAAATGGGCGTGGTCGTCGAAAAGCATCACCATGAAGTGGCTGCTGCCCAGCACGAACTCGGTATCAAGTTCGACACGCTCGTTCGCAACGCCGACAAGATGCAGATCTACAAGTATGTCGTCCATCAGGTTGCCAATGCCTATGGCAAGACGGCAACCTTCATGCCGAAGCCGATCTTCGGCGACAACGGCTCGGGCATGCACGTGCACCAGTCGATCTGGAAGGGCGGCAAGCCGACCTTCGCCGGCGACGAATATGCAGGTCTTTCGGAAAGCTGCCTCTACTATATCGGCGGCATCATCAAGCATGCCAAGGCGATCAACGCCTTCACCAACCCGTCGACGAACTCCTACAAGCGCCTCGTCCCGGGTTATGAAGCACCGGTTCTGCTCGCCTACTCGGCTCGCAACCGCTCGGCTTCCTGCCGCATTCCGTTCGGCTCCAACCCGAAGGCCAAGCGCGTCGAAGTTCGCTTCCCGGATCCGACCGCCAACCCCTACCTCGCCTTCGCCGCCATGCTGATGGCCGGCCTCGACGGCATCAAGAACAAGATCCACCCCGGCAAGGCCATGGACAAGGATCTCTACGACCTGCCGCCGAAGGAACTGAAGAAGATTCCGACCGTCTGCGGTTCGCTACGTGAAGCACTGGAAAGCCTCGACAAGGACCGCAAGTTCCTGACGGCCGGCGGTGTGTTCGATGACGACCAGATCGACGCCTTCATAGAGCTGAAGATGGCCGAGGTGATGCGCTTTGAAATGACCCCGCATCCGGTCGAATACGACATGTACTACTCGGCATAAGAAGAGACTTGGAAGCCCCGGTTTGCCGGGGCTTTTTTCGATCCGGAGGCCATCAGCGCCGATGGGCAGAGATGACAATCATGTGACGAAATCCCGTAAAAATCTTGATTTGCGGGGGACCGATCACCAAATCAGGTGAGAAAGGAAGTCGTACCATGAAAGAAAGACTAGCAAAGTTCAGTATAGGCGAAGTGGTCCGGCACAAGGTTTTTCCGTTTCGCGGCGTCATCTTCGACGTTGACCCGGAATTCGCGAATACGGAAGAGTGGTGGAACTCCATTCCCGCGGAAGTTCGCCCCAGCAAGGACCAGCCGTTCTACCATCTGCTCGCCGAAAACGACGACAGTGAATATGTCGCCTACGTCTCCGAGCAGAACCTGGTGAGCGACGAGAGCGACACGCCGCTTCGCAATCCGCAGGTCGAGCAAATCTTCGACCGCGGCCCGACAGGAGAGTTCAAACCCAAGATGAGCTTCGCCCATTAAGTCGGATCACATGATCTCCATAACAAGGCCCCGCATGTCGGGGCCTTTTCTTTTGAACGTGTCGCGACCACTGCGCGAAATGACCCGGCAATAAAAAACCCGGCCTGAAGCCGGGTTTTTCGTGAATTCCTGCAAGACCCGATTACTGGGCCTTGGCTGCCTTCTGGGCGTCTTCCAGCTTCTTGCGGGCTTCTTCAGCCTTCTTCTGCATGCTGTCCTGCAGGCTGCGCTGGCTTTCCGCGAGCTTGGATTCGGAAACCGGTTCGCCATCGTAAGCGCCGGTGAAGCCGTCGAGCGAAACCTTGATCGGGTTCGGAGCGCGGCGGAAGTTGATCGAGGTGAAGACCACATCCGTGCCCTTCTTCAGGCTTGTAATCATGGCGTCCGTCAGCGGCACTTCGGCGGTGCACTTGTCCGGCAGGCAGACGGCGTAGTCGAGCTTCTGGCCCTTGCCGCCATCGATCTGCATGATGACACCCGGGGGGATCAGGCGCGCGGCCGGAACCGAAACCTGCAGGATCTTGCGGTTGATCTTGCCGGAAACCGAGATCAGGCCAACGGCCGTCACCAGCTGGCCGCCATTGGCGAGAACCAGGTTCTGAACAACGCAGATGTCGTTGTCTTCCTGCTTGCTGCAGGTCTTGTACCAGCCGAGACGCGGCGCGCCGACGGCCTGTGCGGGGGCATCAGCAGACGCTGCCGGAGCCTGGGCTGCGTCCTGTGCGAAGGACGAGACCGGAGCCGAAGCGCCGAAGACCACTGCCATAACGGACAGTGCTGCCCGCATTTTCTTTTCAGACTTGAACATCATAACGAATTCCGTCTCCTGATATCCGTTGCGGGGCTACGTTCGGCCGCCCCAACCACCGGGTCGTTCGGCACTCCACCTCATGGAAAAATAAGGCAAGAGCATGACCCCAAAACTTCGGGTCACGTGTTACATCGCAGCGTTGAAGATATCCAGCATTTCTTTGGCAATTTCGCGGGCATTTTGGCACATAGGTAAAGAAAGCGGCAGGTGCGGTTGGAATTGAACGCTCGCATGCTACCCTTCCCGCGAATCGTGCCCGTTGCCACGCATCAAGGAATTTTCAGCATGCTCCGGATCGCCCTTCTCGCCGCTTTCACATTGATCAGCGGTGCTGCCGCCGCGGAGCCTGTGCACGGCATCGCCATGCACGGCGCGCCATCACTGCCGGCCGATTACAAGAACTTCCCTTACGTCAATCCCGACGTCAAAAAGGGCGGGAAGATCACCTATGGCGTGGTCGGCACATTCGACAACCTGAACCCGTTCATCATCAAGAGCAACCGGACGACGGCGCGCGGCATGTGGGATCCGCAGTTCGGCAATCTGGTCTACGAAGCGCTGCTGCAGCGGTCCAGCGACGAGCCTTTCACGCTCTACGGGCTATTGGCACAAACAGTCGAATGGGATGAGGACCGGACCTTCGTCCAGTTCAATCTCAACCCGCAAGCCAAATGGTCAGATGGCCAGCCCGTCACGCCCGAGGATGTGATGTTTTCCTTTGAGCTGTTGCGCGACAAGGGCCGGCCGCCCTTTTCCGGACGCCTCGGGCTCGTCTCCAAGATGGAAAAGGTCGGCGATCACGGCGTACGCTTCACCTTCAACGACAAGGCCGATCGCGAGACACCGCTGATCCTGGGCCTGTTTCCGGTGCTGCCGAAGCATGCGATCGACGTCGACAGTTTCGACCGCACGACGCTGACGCCGCCTGTCGGCTCCGGCCCCTACAAGGTGAAAAGTCTCAAGCCGGGCGAGAGCATCACCTATGAGCGCGATCCGAACTACTGGGGCAAGGATATCCCGTCCAAGGTGGGCATGGACAACTACGACCAGATCAGCGTGCAATATTTCCTGCAGGATACGACGCTGTTCGAGTCCTTCAAGAAAGGCGACATCGACGTCTATCTCGACGGCAATCCGGGACATTGGGCCAATGCCTACGACTTTCCGGCGGCAACATCCGACACGGTCGTGAAGGATGTCTTCCAGCCGAAACTGCCGAGCGGCATGCTGGGCTTCGTCTTCAACACACGCCGTCCGATCTTTGCCGATATCAAGGTACGCGAGGGCCTGTCGCTGGCCTTCGACTTCGAATGGGCGAACAGAAATCTCTATTCCGGCGCCTACAAGCGCACGCAGAGCTTCTGGCAGAACTCCGACCTGTCGAGCTTCGGCGTGCCGGCAGATGCGCGCGAACTGGAATTGCTGGGGCCGATCAAGGACCATATCGATCCCGCCATTCTCGACGGCAGCTACAAGCTGCCTCAGACGGACGGATCGGGACGTGACCGCAAGGTGCTGAAGCAGGCGGTCGATATTCTGAAGCAGGCGGGATACACGATCCAGGGCGGTAAGATGGCGGATGCAAGCGGCAAGCAGCTTGCATTCGAGATCATGACGCAGAGCCCCGATCAGGAAAAACTCGCAGTCGCCTACCAGCGTTCGCTGCAGACGATCGGCGTTGCCGCCTCGATACGAACCGTCGACGATTCGCAATATCAGAGCCGGACGAACAGCTTCGACTACGACATGATCATGAAGGCCTATACGTCGTCTCTGTCACCCGGCAACGAGCAGCTCGGCCGCTGGTCGTCTGCTGCGCGCACCCGCGAAGGTACGGACAGTTTCGCTGGAGCCAATGATCCCAATATCGATACGCTGATCGATCATCTGCTGCGGGCGCGCTCGACCGAGGATTTCACATCCTCCGTTCGCTCCTACGACCGGCTGCTGCTTTCCAATCACTATGTATTGCCGCTCTACCACATCGATCAGCAGTGGGTGGCGCGCAACAAGCGGATCGGACGTCCCGATACCTTGCCGCTTTACGGCTATCAGCTGCAGACATGGTGGGATACGAGCGCGCAATAAACAGATCCTCCGGCGCGCCGCTCTATTTCCTTTCTCTTGCCTCGAGCTTCCTCTAAAGGTCGAGAGGAATATTTCTTCGATATCGGTCCGCCGTCATCGGAGACCGTAGAACAAGGAAATCAGAATGGAACGCATCACCATCGACGTCGTCTCCGACGTCGTCTGCCCCTGGTGCTACCTCGGCAAGGCTCGCCTGGAGCTGGCGATCGCCGAGGTGCAGGACGAAGTGGGCGTCGACATCAACTGGCGTCCCTATCGCCTCAATCCCGATTATCCGGCCGAAGGCGTGGACCAGAAAAAGTCACTGGAGCAGAAGCTCGGCGGCGCCGAACGCGTGGCTGAGGCGCACAAGATGCTGGTCGAATACGGTCGCGAGGTTGGTATCAACTTCAATTTCGATGCCATCAAGATCGGGCCGAACACGCTCGATGCGCATCGACTGATCTACTGGGCGCTGGTCGAGGACCGGCAGAAGCAGGAGGCAGTCGTCTCGGCATTGTTCAAGGCCAATTTTGAGGAAGGCCGCAATGTCGGCGACCACGAAGTGCTGCTCGACATTGCCGAAAAGGCAGGCCTGCAGCGCTCGGTCATAGCCGCCCTGCTCGCTTCGGATGCCGATAACGGCGTCATTCTCTCGGAAATCGATGCGGCGCAGCGCATGGGCGTCAACGGCGTACCCTTCTTCATCTTCGACCAGCAATATGCCGTCAGCGGTGCGCAGACGCCGGATGTGCTGGCGGGCGCGCTCCGTGAAATTGCCGCAGCAAAGGCGGAAGCACGCGCCGCGATGAACTGACGCCAGTCGGATCAGACAAAAAATCGTTGAAGGCAGTCCGATTTCCACCGGGCTGCCTTTGGTTTTTGGGGTCTAGCCTTTTGCCAGTTCGGCAAGCTGCGTCATGATCACAGCGGCACCCTGCAGGCGCTTTTCCGGGGTCGGCAGATCGCGCGTCAGGAACAGGCTGTGGTCGGGCCGGATCTTTGCCATCGTGCCCTGCTTGCCGATATAGCCGACGAGATTGGCCGGGTTCGGGAATTCCTTGTTGCGGAACTGCACGACGACGCCCTTCGGGCCGGCGTCGAGCTTTTCGACATTGGCGGTGCGGCAGAGCGACTTGATGTAGACGATCTTCAACAGGTGCTGGACTTCCGCCGGCATCGGGCCGAAGCGGTCGATCATCTCGGCGCCGAAGCCGTCGATCTCCTTGAGATCGGTGAGTTCACCGAGGCGGCGATAGAGCGCCATGCGCAGATGCAGATCCGGTACGTAATTGTCGGGGATCATGACCGGTGTGCCGACGGAAATCTGCGGCGACCAACCGGTATCAGCGACTTCGTCGACACCCTTCACTTCGGCGACTGCCTCTTCCAGCATCTGCTGGTAAAGCTCGAAGCCGACTTCCTTGATGTGACCGGACTGTTCCTCGCCGAGCAGGTTGCCGGCGCCGCGGATATCGAGGTCGTGGCTTGCGAGCTGGAAACCGGCGCCAAGCGTATCCAGCGACTGTAGCACCTTGAGGCGGCGCTCGGCAGTCGCCGTGAGCACTTTGTTGACCGGCAGCGTGAAGAGCGCGAAGGCACGCACCTTGGAGCGGCCGACGCGGCCGCGCAACTGGTAAAGCTGGGCAAGGCCGAACATGTCGGCGCGGTGGACGATCAGCGTATTGGCGGTCGGCACGTCGAGGCCGGATTCGACGATGGTGGTCGAGAGGAGCACATCGTAACGGCCTTCGTAGAAGGCGTTCATGATATCTTCCAGCTCACCGGCCGGCATCTGGCCGTGGGCCACGGCAACCTTCAGTTCCGGCACGTCGGACTGGAGGAAGGCATGTACATCTTCAAGGTCCGCAAGGCGCGGGCAGACATAGAAGCTCTGGCCGCCACGATAGTGCTCACGCATCAGCGTCTCGCGGATGACGAGACTGTCGAAGGGGGAGATGAAGGTACGCACCGCCATACGGTCGACGGGCGGCGTGGTGATGAGCGAAAGCTCGCGCACTCCGGTCATGGCAAGCTGCAGCGTGCGCGGGATCGGGGTTGCCGAGAGCGTCAACACATGCACATCGCTCTTCAGTTCCTTCAGCCGCTCCTTGTGCTTGACGCCAAAATGCTGCTCTTCGTCGATGATCAGCAGGCCGAGATTGGCGAACTTGATGCCGGTACCGAGCAGCGCATGGGTGCCGACGACGATATCCGTCTTGCCATCGGCCACTTCCTTCTTCGTCAGTGCCAGTTCCTTGGAGCCGACGAGGCGCGATGCCTGCTGCACACGGATCGGCAGGCCGCGGAAACGCTCGGAGAAGGTCTTGAAATGCTGGCGGGCAAGCAGCGTCGTCGGCACGACGACAGCGACCTGCACACCGTTCATGGCAGCAACGAAGGCGGCGCGCAGCGCCACTTCCGTCTTGCCGAAGCCGACGTCGCCGCAGACGAGGCGGTCCATCGGGCGGCCGGCGCCGAGATCGCCACGCACGGCCTCGATGGCGTTTTCCTGATCTTCCGTTTCATCGTAAGGGAAACGGGCAGCGAACTCGTCATAGAGACCTTCCGGCGTCGTCAGCATGGGCGCGTGGCGTGTCAGGCGTTCGGCTGCGATGCGGATCAGCGCGTCGGCCATGTCGAGCAGACGCTTCTTGAGCTTGGCCTTGCGCATCTGCCATGCGCCGCCACCGAGCTTGTCGAGCTGTACTTCCGTGCCCTCACCGCCGAACCGCGACAGAAGATCGATGTTTTCGACCGGCAGGAAGAGCTTGGCGTCGTCGGCATATTGCAGCTCGAGGCAGGCATGCGGAGCGCCGGCCGCCTCGATGGTGCGCAAGCCGACGAAACGGCCGATGCCGTGTTCGGCGTGGACGACGATCGAGCCTTCGTCGAGGCCCGCGACTTCGGAGATGAAGTCGGCGGCGCGCTTGCGACGACGCGAGCGGCGCACCATGCGATCGCCGAGAATATCCTGCTCGCCGATAACGATCAGATCGCCGGTTTCAAAGCCGGATTCGAGGCTGAATACGGCCGCTGCCGCCTCACCCTTTGCCAGGCTACCGAGATCCTTCAGTGCAGTGATCGGCTTGACCCGTTCGAGACCGTGTTCGTTCAAGACCTGCAGCAGGCGTTCAAGCGAACCTTCAGTCCAGGCGGTAATGACGACCTTCGCACCGCCAGCGCGCTTGTCGGCGATGTATTTGACTACCAGGTCGAAGACGTTGACGCGTTCCGCGTCCCCCGCACCTTCGGCATTTGATCGCGCCCAGCGTTGTCCTTGGCGCGCATCGAGATTGACGACGCGGCGTGCCTCGCCTTCATGCTCGTTGAATGGCGAGACCCTGATTGCGTTGATCGCATCCAGCGTGCGCGTGAAGGTCTTGCTGTCGAGATAGAGCTGGCCGGGCGAGACCGGCTTGTAGGGCGTGCCCTGCGCCATCTGGCCCTTGCCCTGCTGACCGGAATTCTGGCGCGCTTCATAATAATCATAGACAAGCTTCGAGCGCTCTTCGGCCGCCTCACGCACCGTATGATCGGTCACGATGCGGAAACCGGAGAGGTAATCGAACACCGTATCCAGCTTCTCGTAGAAAAGCGGCAGCCAATGTTCCATGCCGGGATAGCGGCGACCTTCGGAGACAGCGAGGTAAAGCGCATCGTCGCGCGTGGCGGCGCCGAAGGTGGACAGGTAATTCTTGCGGAAGCGGCTGATCGTATCCGGCGTCAGCGTCACTTCGCTCATCGGGTTGAGATCGAGAGAGCGCACCTGGCCGATCGTGCGCTGGCTGGCCGGATCGAAGCTGCGGATCGATTCGAGCGTATCGCCAAAGAAATCGAGGCGGACAGGCTCCTCGGAACCAGGCACGAAAACATCGAGAATACCGCCGCGCACGGCATATTCGCCGACTTCGCGCACGGTTGCGACGCGCTCGAAACCGTTGCGCTCCAGCCGGCCGGCTATATCGTCCATGCGGACCTGATTGCCGGGACGTGCGGAGAAGGCCAGGCTTTCGATAACATCCTGCGGCGCCACCTTCTGCAGCATGGCATTGGCAGTGACCAGCACGATCGCCGCATGCGGCTTCTTGCGATGGGCAATCAGACCTGAAAGTGCGGCGAGACGGCGAGCCGACGTATCGGCGCTCGGCGATACGCGGTCATAGGGAAGACAGTCCCAGGCGGGCAGCGTCAGGACAGGAATATCCGGCGCCACGAAGCTCAGCATCTGCTCCAGATCGGCCATGCGGTGGCCGTCCGAAAGGACATAGGCCACCGGCTCGCCGTTGCGGGCGAGATCGGCCAGCAGCAGCGGCTCCATGCCCGCAGGCACATTGCCGATCGTCAGCGGCTCGGCGGCGGCTGCAAACTTCTTGGCGTCAAATCCAGGGATCATCAAGGCTTCCGGGGCGTATCGAAATCGGGCTTGTAGGCAGCAACGCGAGCGAACATGGGCGTCTGTAAATGCTCCGGCGTCGGCCAGGTTCCCATGATCCAGCGCACGAGGTCATTGTCTTCCTCGGCCATGATGCTCTCGAACTCGTCGAGCTCGGCCTCGCTCATGGTGGGAAGTTCGTTTTCGGCAAACTGACCGAAGACAAGGTCCATCTCGCGGATGCCACGGTGCCAGCAGCGGAAAAGGATCCGGCGGCGGCGGGGGTCGAGACCGGCGCTCGTGAGCGTTACACCTGTCATGGCATTCACCTTCTTTGTTGATGCGCCTCTATAGACCCTCGAAAGCGGCTTGTCAGCCTTGCCAAGGCCCTATTGTTCATCGCATTTTGGCGCCCATGCGTCCCGCCATTCTCGATCCGCTATTTTCTCCCGTTTCGGGCCTTCCAGGCGTCGGCCCGAAAATCTCGGAACTCTTCGTCAAGCTGCTCGGACGCGAGACGCCCGAGGATTGCCGGGTGATCGATCTCCTGTTCCACGCGCCCTCCTCGCTGGTCGATCGGCGCAACCAGCCGGGCATTGCGCGTGCGCCGCAAGGCGCGATCGTCACGATCACGGCGCGTGTCGACCGGCACCAGGCGCCGCCACGCGGCAATCGCAGTGTTCCCTACCGGGTTTTTCTCCACGACGAGACAGGTGAGCTGACGCTGGTCTTCTTCCGAGGGCAAGCGGCGTGGCTGGAAAAACAATTGCCGATCGACGAGGAAGTCACGGTCAGCGGCAAGGTGGACTGGTTCAACGGCCGCGCCTCGATGGTTCACCCTGATTATATCGTCAAGGCGAGCGAGGGCGAGAACCTGCCGCTGGTCGAGCCGATCTATCCGCTGACGGCAGGGCTTTCACCGAAGACGTTACGCAAGATCATCGAAGCGGCGCTGCCGCGCATGCCGGAACTGCCGGAATGGATCGATCTTGCGCTGGCGCAGAAGCAGAGCCTGCCGTCGATCCGCGACAGCTTCCACATGTTGCACGAGCCGCGCGATACGTCCGATATCGATCCACAGACCCCTGCCCGGCGCCGGCTTGCTTATGATGAATTCCTGGCCGGCCAACTGTCGCTCTCGCTGGTGCGCCAGAGGCTTCGCAAGGTCGCGGGACAGCCGGTTCACCCAACGGGAAAGATCAGCAGACAGATATTGCAGAGCCTGCCCTTTTCGCCGACGCGCAGCCAGACCGAAGCTGTTGCCGATGTCCTCAAGGACATGGCCGGCACGGACCGCATGCTGCGGCTGCTTCAGGGCGATGTCGGCTCCGGCAAGACGCTGGTGGCGCTGCTGTCGATGGCTGCGGTCATCGAGAGCGGCGGACAGGCCGTGCTGATGGCGCCGACGGAAATCCTTGCGCGCCAGCATCATGCGACGATCTCGAAATATGCGGCGGAGGCAGGACTTCGCGTCGAGGTGCTCACGGGGCGCACCAAAGGTCGCGAACGCGATGATATTCTCGAGCGTATCGCCTCCGGCGAGGCACAGATCATCATCGGTACGCACGCGCTCTTTCAGGATAGCGTCAACTACAAAAACCTGATGCTGGCCGTCGTCGACGAGCAGCACCGCTTCGGTGTGCACCAGCGCCTGAGGCTGACGGCAAAGGGTATCTCGCCGCATATGCTGGTCATGACCGCAACGCCGATCCCGCGTACGCTGGTACTGGCAGCCTTCGGCGACATGGATGTCTCGAAGTTGACGGAGAAGCCCGCCGGCAGAAAACCGATCCAGACCATCACTATCCCGACCGAGCGCACCGGTGATGTCGTCGGACGGCTGAAGAGCGCGCTTGCCGAGGGCAAAAAGGCCTACTGGATCTGCCCGCTGGTAGAGGAATCCGAAGAGCTGGAACTCATGTCTGCAGAGGAGCGGCACGCAACGCTGGTCTCTGCTCTCGGGCCCGGCATCGGCCTTATTCACGGGCGCATGAGCGGGCCTGAGAAGGATACCGTGATGCTCTCCTTCAAGAGCGGCGAATTGCGCCTGCTGGTCGCGACCACCGTCGTCGAAGTCGGCGTCGATGTGCCTGACGCGACGATCATGGTGATCGAACATGCCGAGCGTTTCGGGCTGGCGCAGTTGCACCAGCTGCGCGGACGTGTCGGGCGCGGCGACGAGGCCTCTACCTGCATCCTGCTCTACAAGGGACCGCTCGGCGAAACCGGGCATGCGCGCCTGTCGATCATGCGTGAGACGGAAGACGGTTTCCGGATTGCGGAAGAGGATCTGAAGCTCAGGGGCGAAGGCGAACTTCTGGGTACGCGGCAATCAGGAACGCCGGGCTTCCGGATCGCCAGCCTCGAGGCGCATGCCGATCTCCTGGAGATCGCCCGCAAGGATGCGGCCTATCTGATCGAGCGCGATCCTGATCTGACGAGCGAACGAGGCGAAGCGGTGCGCACCCTGCTTTACCTTTTCCGTCGTGACGAAGCGATCCGGTTCCTGAGAGCGGGTTAGAGCCTTTCCTGGTTAGATTGAAGCATTCTGTTGGCTCAAATGGAGTCGAATGGTCGACCGGCCGGCGCGCGTCGTAGCCAGATCTACGGCCAAGCCGGCCGGTCGATCAGGCGGCCCGTTTCAGCCAACCCGAAGGGCCGGGCATATTTGCGCTAGTATCAAAGGCAATCGGCTCGGACGTACCTTGGGGTATGCCCTTCGCCAATCGCCTTTGCCCTAACACAAATCTGCTCCGGCAGAATGCTTCAAGCTAACCAGGAAAGGCTCTAATCCACCTTGGACAGAAGCGGTTTCGGGCGCACGACCGGCAGGTGTTCCGGCGCAACGAGGCCACCCGAAATCAGGAACTTCGCTGCATCTTCCGGGCTCATGTCGAGCATGGTGATTTTCTCGCGCGCGACGAAGATCAGGAAACCTGCCGTCGGAACCGGGGTCGGTGGCATGAACACGGCGACCATGTCCTGGCCCATTGCATTGAACTTCGAGGCAATCTCGCCCTTGGCATCGGTGGCCACGAAGACAAGCGCCCAGAGGCCAGGTCCGGGATACTCGATGAGACCGACCTTCTTGAAGGAGTTGGACTGTTCCTTCAGCACGGTTTCGAAGATCTGCTTGACGCTTCTGTAGACGGTGCGCACCAGCGGCATACGCTGGACGATGGACTCACCGAATCGGACGATGCTCTGGCCGATCAGGTTCTTTCCGAGAAAACCGACAATGGTGATCAGGATCACGGCAGTCAGCAGGCCGAAACCTGGAATGGCGAAATTCAGATAGCTTTCCGGATTCCATCGCGCCGGGATATAGGGCCGTACCCAGCTGTCCGACCAGTGGATGAAGGTCCATGTCAGCCAGATGGTGATCGCGATCGGCGCGCAGATGATCAATCCGGCGAGAAAATTATTCCGCAGTCGCATGGCGACCGGCACTCGGGGGGCCTTCTCGGTCATCTTTTCTGATGAACTCCGTTTCAGTCTCTAGACAGGCCGTTTCACCGGCCTTCCCCCTGTGTCCGCAGGCTCAAAATTGCCAGAATTCGCCTTGTCGCACAACATCTTTCGGCCCCCAGGGGCTCACTCCACAGTTACCGATTTCGCGAGGTTGCGCGGCTGATCGACGTCCGTCCCCATGAAGACTGCCGTGTGGTAGGCGAGCAGCTGGATCGGGAGCGAAAAGATCATCGGCGCGATGATTTCATCCACATTCGGAAGCGTGATCGTCGCCATGGTCGGCAGTTTCGAGGCCGCTGCGCCGGCTTCATCGGTGATGAAGATGATGCGACCGCCACGGGCAGCTACTTCCTGCATGTTGGAAACGGTCTTTTCGAAGAAGCGGTCGTAGGGCGCAATGACGATGACGGGCATGTTTTCGTCGATCAATGCGATCGGACCATGCTTCAACTCGCCTGCGGCGTAGCCTTCGGCGTGGATATAGGAGATTTCCTTGAGCTTGAGCGCGCCTTCCATGGCGAGAGGGAAGCTGGTGCCGCGGCCGAGATAGAGCACGTCCTTGCATTTGGAAAGTTCGCGCGACAGGCCTTCCATCTGCGGCTGGATGAGATTGAGGACGCGGCTCATGATGCGGGGCATTTCGGCCAGGTGCCGTACCAAAGCCTTCTCGTCATCGGCGCTGATCGTGCCACGGGCACGACCGGCACCGATCGCGAGCGACGCCAGAACGGCAAGCTGGCAGGTGAAAGCCTTGGTGGAGGCGACGCCGATTTCCGGGCCGGCCATGATCGGGAAGACGGCATCGGATTCGCGGGCGATGGTCGATTCCCGCACATTGACGACGGCGCCGATCTTCAGACCGTTTTCCTTGCAATAACGCAGCGATGCCAGTGTATCGGCGGTCTCGCCCGACTGCGAGATGAAGAGCGCCGCCTGCGTGGGCTGCAGCGGCATTTCGCGGTAGCGGAATTCCGAGGCGACATCGATTTCGACAGGCAGGCGGGCATAACGCTCGAACCAGTATTTGCCGACCAGGCCGGCAAGATAGGCAGTGCCGCAGGCGGAGATGGCAAGACCGGTTGCCGCCTTGAAGTCGATAGCCGATGCATTGGGGCTGATCGTGTTGGCAGCGAAATTCACATAGTGGCTGAGTGCGTGGGAGATGACCTCCGGCTGCTCGTAGATTTCCTTTTCCATGAAATGGCGATGATTGCCCTTGTCGACCACGTAGGCGGTCGCCTGGGAAATCTGGCGCGGGCGCTTGACGACCTTGCCGGAAAAATCGAGCACCGTTGCGCTGTCGCGGGTGATAACAGCCCAATCGCCATCGACGAGGTAGGTGATCTCGTTGGTGAAGGGCGACAGCGCAATGGCATCCGAGCCCAGAAACATCTCGCCCTTGCCATAGCCGATGGCGAGCGGCGGGCCGGAACGGGCGGCCATGATCGTGCCTGGATCACTCTTCAGCATGACGGCGAGCGCATAGGCGCCGGTGACGCGGTTCAGCATCGTCAGCATGGCTTCGCGCGGAGACAGGCCCTCGTGCAGATATTTCGCCATGAGATGGGCAACGACTTCCGTATCGGTCTGGCTCTGAAAGGCCGCGCCTTCGTGGGTCAGTTCATCGCGGAGTTCGGAGAAATTCTCGATAATGCCGTTATGGACGACGGCAACGCCTTCGACGAAATGCGGGTGGGCATTGGTCTCGTTCGGCACGCCATGGGTGGCCCAGCGCGTATGGGCAATGCCGGTTGTCCCCGGCAGGGGTTCGCTATCGAGGCGCTTTTCCAGATTGAAGAGTTTGCCCTCTGCGCGGCGGCGATCCATGACGCCCTCATGTACGGTCGCGACCCCGGCGGAATCGTAACCGCGATATTCCAGCCGCTTCAGCGCATCGACAAGACGGCTCGCAACCGGCGCATTTCCGACGATCCCTACAATTCCGCACATGCAAATACCCCCTCAAGCCTCATCAGTGAGGCCAGTCCTAGCGATTCTCGCTTATTTCTCAATTGGTAGCGCGGTCACTTTCGGTTTCCGCACGTTACGGAAGAAGGCTCAAGACTTGGCCTTTTTTGCAGCCTTGATGGCAAGCGCACGTTCGCGCAGAACATTTGCCCGCTCGGGCTTGATCTCCTGCCGGGCACGACCGAAGGCGAGCGCATCAGCCGGCACATCTGCGGTGATGACGCTGCCTGAAGCAATATAGGCGCTGTCGCCTATGGTTACGGGCGCAACCAGCGCGGAGTTCGAACCGATAAAGGCATCCTTGCCGATGACGGTCTCGAACTTGTTCACACCGTCATAATTGCAGGTGATGGTGCCGGCGCCGATATTGGTGCCCGATCCGATGATGGCGTCGCCGATATAGGTCAGGTGGTTGACTTTCGCGCCCTCGCCGATCTTGCCGTTCTTGACCTCGCAGAAATTGCCAACCTTGGAGCCGACGGATAGATCCGCGCCCGGACGCAGGCGGGCGAAAGGACCGACTGTCGCGCCTTCGCTGACATGCGCGCCCTCGATATGGGAGAAGGCATGGATGACGGCACCGCCATCGATGACCGCACCGGGGCCGAAGACGACGTTCGGCTCGATCAGCGCATCTTGGCCGATGACCGTATCGTAGGAGAGGAAAACTGTTTCCGGGGCGATCATCGTCACACCGGAGAGCATCAGCTCGTGGCGGCGGCGCTCCTGCCAGAAGCGTTCGATCTCTGCAAGTTCGGCGCGGTTGTTGCAGCCGGCCATCTCGACTTCGGGTGCGTCGACGGCAGTGACGCGACCGCCCAGCGAGCGGGCGATCTCGACGAGATCGGTCAGATAATATTCGCCCTTGGCATTGCTGTTGCCGATGCGCGCCAGCAGATCAAGCGCCTTGCGGCCGTTGATCGCCATGAGGCCGCTATTGCACCATTTGACGGCGCGCTCGGCATCCGTCGCGTCCTTCTCCTCGCGGATGGCGATCAACTCACCGTCCTTGACGAGCAGGCGGCCGTAACCGGTCGGGCGATCCGTGTGGAAGCCGATGACGACGATATCGCTGCCTTCGGCCAAGGCTTTCCGCGCTTCGAGCAACGGACCTGATGTCTGCAGCGGTACGTCGCCGTAAGTCACAAGGATATCGTCATAGCCCTCTGCGATCGCTTCACGAGCGGCGAGAACGGCGTGGCCGGTGCCGAGACGCTGTTCCTGCAGATAAGATTTGATCGTGACGCCGCCGATATCAGCGGCCTTCGCCACTTTGTCGGCATCGCGACCGACGACGAGAGCGACGGAGGAAACGCCCGTTGCGGCCACGGCATCGACCACATGGGCGATCATCGGCCGGGCGGCCACCTCATGCAGTACCTTCGACTTTGCGGATTTCATTCGCGTGCTGTCGCCGGCGGCGAGAATGACGGCAAGGCAGGTGCGTTCCATGGCAGGCTCCGAGAATCCATTGCTAGGCGGTGTTCCTGCCGCTCATAGCAGCAAGCCGAGGCTTCAAAAAGACGTAATCGGCAGGGAGATGATGGGCTCAGGAAGCGACGCGAAGGCCTCGTGGACGTGCACCCTGCCCTCGACGATGACATCCTCCATCGCCTTGCGTGCCGCTACGGCATTGCCCGCCGCGATGGCATCGACGATGCGCATATGGGTTTCGGCGATATTGGCAAAACCATTCTGCGAGGGCGGCGTGCTCATGCGGAACATGCCGACGAGCGCCGCCTCGATCAGCCCGCCGAGCGTGCGCATGAAGGGATTGTGGGAGGCTTCCGATACTGCGAGATGGAAGCGCAGGTCAGCCAGCGCCAGGCTGTCCGAGGTGTGGCCGCTGGCCGCCATGTCGAGCGCCAGGCCGCGCAGCAATTCGATCTCGGCGGGGTTTGCCCGCTCGGCCACGAGACCGGCGGCGAAAGGCTCGAAGGCCAGACGGATGTCGTAAAGCTGCAGGAGGAATTCTTCGCTGACACCGTTGGCGAAATGCCAGGCGATGATTTCGGTGTCGAACATGTTCCAGAAGTTCTTTTCGGTCACACGCGTGCCGACACGCGCCTTGGCGACGACCATGCCCTTGGCGGCCAAGGTCTTCATCGTTTCGCGCAGCACCGTGCGTGAAACCTTGAAGCGTTGCGCCAGCTCGCCGTCGCCGGGAAGGATCGTGCCGACCGGATAGGTGCCGGCGACGATTGCCCGGCCGAGTTCATCGACGACATGCGCGTGGCTTGTGCGGGTTCTTCGCCCTGCCTTCCGGGTTTCAAGCAGTCTGTTGCGCAATCCGTCACTCCTCCTAGCCGTATCTCCTGTTCAGACTGGAAAGGAAAAGGATGGCCTTCTGCATTACCATGAATGCGAAAAGCAGCAGGCCAATCAGGATTTTCGTCCACCAGCTCGACAGCGTACCGTCGAAGGTGATGTAAGTCTGAATGAGCCCCTGGATCAGGAGACCGATGAAGGTCCCTGCCACGAATCCCGCTCCTCCTGTCAGCAGCGTCCCTCCGATGACGACTGCCGCGATGGCATCGAGTTCAACGCCCACCGCCGCAAGAGAATATCCGGCAGACGTGTATAGAGAAAAAACGATTCCGGATAGGCCCGCCAGAAAACCCGACAGCGCATAGATCTGGATCGTCGTGCGCGCCACCGGAACGCCCATCAGCTGCGCCGTCTGCACTCCGCCACCCAGCGCATAGACATTGGTGCCGAAGCGGGTGCGGTGGGCGATGAAGATGCCGGCCGCAAAGACGATCAGCATGATGCCGCCGATCAACGTCAGGCGGCCGCCACCCGGCAGGCGGTAATAGAGGCTCGTCAGCGTCGAATAATATTCGTGATTGATCGGAATGCTGTCGATCGAGAGCACGTAGGCCATGCCGCGGGCCAGGAACATCCCGGCAAGCGTGACGATGAAGGGCGGCATCTGCAGGAAATGGATGATGATGCCCATGACCGCGCCGAACGCAGTGGTGATGACGAGTACGATCACGAACGCGGCCAGCGGATGAATGCTGGTATTCTGCAGGATCACGGCCAGAAAGACACCGGTGAAGGCGATGACGGAACCGATCGACAGATCGATGCCGCCTGAAATGATGACGAAGGTCATGCCGACGGCGGCAATGCCGAGAAAGGCGTTGTCAGTCAGAAGGTTGCCGATCACGCGCGTCGACAGCATGTTCGGATATTGCAGGGTACAGACCGCATAGGCGAGGATGAAGATGACGATCGTTGCCAGGAGCGGCAGATATTTGGAGTTCATTTGCGCCCTCCTGCATCCGTCTTGCGCGTGAGGAAACCGGCGAGCGATTGCATCGCCGGCGACTGGATGACCAGGATCACGATAATGATGACCGCCTTGATGATGAGGTTGAACTCCGGCGGAAAGCCGGACAACAGAATGCCGGTGTTGACCGCCTGAATGATCATTGCGCCGATCAGTGAGCCGATGATGCTGAAGCGCCCGCCGAGCAGCGAATTGCCGCCGACGACAACGGCAAGGATGGCATCGAGCTCCAGCCAGAGGCCGGCATTGTTGGCATCCGCGCCCTTGATGTCGGCCGCGACGATGATGCCGGCGATGGAGGCACAGAGACCGCTCAGCATATAGACAGCCATCAGCAACACCGGCGTCTGCACGCCCGAGAGCGTGCTGGCGCGCCTGTTGATGCCAACAGCCTCGATCAGCATGCCGAGCGCGGTACGGCGAACGAGCAGAATGACCAGCAAACCGACGAGCATCCAGATGACGACGGGCATGGGAAGGAAGGCGAAGGAGCCGCTGCCGAAGAAGATCAGCCCGTCATCGTTGAAGGTCAGGATAACGCCTTCGGTGATCAGCTGCGCGATGCCTCGACCGGCGACCATGAGAACGAGGGTTGCGATGATCGGCTGGATATTGAGGACGGCAACGAGAAAGCCGTTCCAGACGCCGCAGAGGATACCGATGAAGACAGTCAGCACCAGCGTATAGGCAAGCCAGTTTCCCTCGACAGTCGAAGAGGCTGCGACGGCGCCACAGATGGCGATCACGGCGCCGACCGAAAGATCGATGCCCTTGGTGGCGATCACCAGCGTCATGCCGATGGCAAGCAGCGCCACAGGCGCGCCGCGATTGAGCACGTCGATCAAGCTGCCATAAAGCCTGTCATTTTGAACAATTACATTAAGAAATTGCGGGAAGAAGCTGAAATTCAATAGAAGAACAACCAAAAGCGCAATCAATTGCGGCGCAAGACGAAAACCCAGCGCCCTTAGCGAGGCAGTCATGCATCCTCCGTTCGTTTGTCGGCTGCCGCGATGGCATCGACGATGCCGGCAGCGGTAATGCGCTCACCGGTCAGCTCGGCAATATGCTCGCGGTCGCGCAGTACGATGACACGTGAGCTATAGGCAACAAGCTCCTCCAACTCCGACGATATCACGATCAGCGACATGCCACGGGCACAGAGCTGTTCGATCAGCTTGATGATCTCGGCATGTGCCCCGACATCGATGCCACGGGTGGGCTCGTCGAGGATCAGGAAATCCGGATTGGTGGCGAGCCAGCGTGCAAGGATCGCCTTCTGCTGATTGCCGCCTGACAGCAGCCGTATCGGCTTTTCGCGGTCGGTGGTGCGGATATCGAGCGCCTTGATATATTCGTCGGCAATCGCATTCTGTTCGGCACGCGACAGCGGTCGTGCCCAGCCGCGGCGCGCCTGAAGCGCAAGTGCGATGTTTTCGCGGATCGACAGGTCGCCGATGATGCCGTCGGTCTTGCGATCCTCCGGGCAGAAGCCGAAACCCTTGCCGATCGCGGCACGCGGGCTCGACAGCGTCACCGGCTTTCCATCGATTTTGGCAATGCCGCTATCCGCGCTTTCGATGCCGAACATGAGTTCAGCGGTTTCCGTGCGCCCCGAACCGAGAAGACCGGCAATGCCCACGACTTCTCCGACGCGAACTTGGAGGTCGAAAGGTTTTACCTTGCCGCGCTTTCCATAGCCCTCGAAGGCATATTTGACCTCGCCGGCATCAATGCTGCGTTCCTTGGCGGCGTGTTCTGTCTGGGCGAGTTCGCGCCCGAGCATCATCGCAATCAGGTTCTGGCGCGGCAATTCGGCAGCATCATGGGTGCCGACCAAACGGCCGTTTCGCAGGACGGTGATGCGATCGCTGACCGCATAGACTTGTTCCAGGAAATGCGTAATGAAGACAATTCCTAATCCGCGTTTCTTCAAGTCATTGATGATGCGAAAGAGCATCTCGACTTCGTGCGTATCCAGGCTGGCTGTCGGCTCATCGAGAATGAGAACCTTGCCGGAGAGATCGACGGCCCGGGCGATCGCCACGATCTGCTGGACGGCAACCGAGAAGCGATCGAGCTGCGCCGTCACGTCGATATCGAGGCCGTAACCTGCCAGAAGTTCGCGGGCGTTGCGGTTCATGGTGCGGGCATCGATCATGCCGAATCGCTTCGGCTGGCGGCCGAGGAACAGGTTTTCCGCAACGCTCAGATTGGAGAGGAGATTGACCTCCTGGTAGACGGTGCCGATGCCGAGCTTCTGGGCGGCCAGCGTATCGGCCGGATCGATCTCGTTGCCTTCGAGCGTCAGGCTGCCGCCGTCGCGGCGATAGGCACCGGTGATGCATTTGATGAGCGTCGATTTGCCGGCGCCGTTTTCGCCGAGCAATGCATGTACCTCACCCCGCCGCAGCGTGAAATCCACCTTATCTAGGGCGATGGCACCTGGGAAGAATTTCGATATGCCCGTCGCTGCAAGGATATTCTCGAAATTGTGAACCATGAGGGTTGCTGTTTCCTGATATTGCGCCCTTAGCCCGTGCCAGAAACGGACATGATGTCTTGATGGCACCGGCGGTTCCGCACCGGTCCATGACGGACCGGTGCGGTTCCAGCTTCAATCAGTAGCCCTGACCCTTCTTTTCTTCGTAGACCTTCGTCGGATCGTCAGCCTGCGTGTAGAGCTTGGATTCCGTCTGGATCCACTTCGGCGGAGCCTTCTTGTCCTTGAGGTAAGCGTCCAGCGCGTCGAAGGCCGGACCTGCCATGTTCGGCGTCAGCTCGACGGTAGCGTTTGCTTCGCCTTCGGACATGGCCTTGAAGATGTCAGGCACGGAGTCGATCGAGACGATCAGGATGTCCTTGCCGGGCTTCAGGCCGGCTTCCTTGATCGCCTGGATGCCGCCGACGGCCATATCATCGTTATGGGCGTAGAGGGCGCAGATATCCTTGCCGCCATTTTCAGCCTTCAGGAAGCTTTCCATGACTTCCTTGCCCTTGGTGCGGGTAAAGTCACCGGTCTGGCTGCGAACGATCTTGAAGTTGTCGTGACCCTTGATCGCGTCCTCGAATCCCTTCTTGCGGGCGATGGCCGGCGACGAACCGGTCGTGCCCTGAAGCTCGACGACGTTACACTTCTTGTCGCCGACGGTCTTGACCAGCCAATCACCGGCAACCTTGCCTTCATGAACCTGGTCGGAGGTGACTGCCGTCAGATAGAGGTCTTCGGGAGCCTTGATCGTGCGGTCGAGAAGGATGACCGGGATATTGGCTTCCTTGGCTTCCTTGAGAACATCATCCCAGCCGGTTTCGACGACGGGAGCAATGAGGATGGCATCTACGCCCTGGGCAATGAACGAGCGGAGAGCCTTGATCTGATTTTCCTGCTTCTGCTGGGCATCGGCAAACTTGAGGTCGATGCCGCGCTTTTCGGCCTGCTGCTTGGTCACGGTCGTTTCAGCCGCGCGCCAGCCCGATTCCGAGCCGATCTGCGAAAAGCCGACAGTCAGACCTGCGGCCGATGCCGAACCAAACATGCAGGCAGCCAAAATCGTGGCACTCAAAAGTGCAGTCTTCAATTTCATGATTTCCTCCCAATGCCGCTCCTCGCGGCGCAGGATCAAAAAATCATATAGTAATACTTTTGTAAATGAGCATTCCGTCATGCACTGCAGCAAAAAAGGCGCTCTTTTCAGAGCGCCTTTTCGCAACTGCGAGTTACAGTTTCAGTCGTTATTGCGCCGGAAGCTTGTCGTCCACGCCTTCGATGTAGAAGTTCATGCCGAGCAGCGTGCCGTCATCAGCCTTTTCGCCGGCCTTCAGCCAGGGCGTACCGTCCTGCTTGTTGATAGGGCCGGTGAAGGGATGCAGTTCGCCGGACTTGATCTTGGCTTCGGTTTCCTCGGCCATCTTCTTCACGTCATCAGGCATGTTCGTGTAGGGCGCCATCTTCAGGATGCCGTCCTTCAGGCCGTCCCAGCTCTGCTCGGACTTCCAGGTTCCGTCCAGAAGCGCATGAATGCGCTTGGAGTAGTAGTTGCCCCAGGTATCGACGATTGCCGTCAGCTGCGCCTTCGGGCCGGCTGCGATCATGTCGGATGCCTGACCGAATGCGTGGATGCCGCGCTCTTCGGCAACCTGCATCGGGGCAGTCGTGTCGGTATGCTGCGTCAGCACGTCGACGCCCTGGTCGATCATGGCCTTGGCGGCGTCGGCTTCCTTGCCGGGGTCGAACCAGGTGTTGACCCAGATGACCTTCAGCTTGAAGCTCGGGTCGATCGAACGAGCGCCCTGCTCGAAGGAGTTGATGCCCATCACGACTTCCGGGATCGGGAAGGAAGCGATGTAGGCAGCGCCGTGGTTCTTCGAGGTCTTGGCGGCGATCTGGCCGAGGATGTAGCGGCCTTCATAGAAGCGCGAGTTGTAGGTCGCGAGGTTGGGGCCGGACTTGTAACCGGTGCCATGCTCGAACTTGACGTCCGGGAACTTGGCCGCAACCTTGACCGTCGCGTCCATGAAGCCGAAGGACGTCGTGAAGATCAGCTTGCAGCCGGAGCGGGCAAGGCGCTCGATGGCGCGCTCGGCATCCGGGCCTTCCGGAACGTTTTCGAGATAAGGCGTTTCGATCTTGTCGCCGAATTCGGCCTGGACCTGCTGGCGGCCGACATCGTGGGCCTGCGAATAGCCACCGTCGTTGTGTGCGCCGACATAGACGAAGCAGACCTTCGTCTTGTCCGCTGCCGCTGCGGCAGAGGTGATGCCGATCACGGCTGCGGCCGATGCGGCAAGAGTGAGTGCGAACTTCTTCATGATGACCCCTGTTGGTTTGAAGATTTTCCGGAAACCCGTCCTGGTGTTCTTGTTCTATCGCTCCGGTACGAAGGCTTTTCCAAGCGACGCGGGCGTATTGATCAACGTCGTGCGTCGATTATGAGAAATGATGATGAGAACCACAATAGTTGCGGCATAGGGTAGCATCGAGAGGAACTGCGCGGGAATGCCGAGACCGAAGGCCTGCGCATGAAGCTGCAGGATCGTGACCGCTCCGAACAGATAGCCGCCCGCAAAGACGCGCCACGGACGCCAGGAGGCGAAGACAACCAGCGCCAGCGTGATCCAGCCGCGGCCGGCCGACATGTTTTCCACCCATTGCGGCGTATAGACGAGCGACAGCTGCGCGCCGGCGAGACCCGCGCAGGCGCCACCGAACATCACGGCCAGATAGCGCGTGCGAATGACGTGAATGCCGAGCGCATGGGCCGAGCCATGGCTGTCGCCGATCGCCCTGAGCTTGAGGCCGGCACGGCTTTTGAACAGGAACCAGCTCACCCCCAGCAGCAAGGCGATCGACAGGTAGAAGATCAGATCCTGCTTGAAGAGAACCGGGCCGAGAACCGGGATATCGGAGAGAAACGGAACGACGATCTCCTTCAACTGGATGCCGGGCACGCTGACATAGGGCTCGCCAAGCTGGCCGGAGAGGCCAAGGCCGAGAAGCGTCAGCGCCAGACCGGTCGCCACCTGGTTCGCCACCAGCGTTAGCGTCAGGAAGGCGAAGAGCAGCGAAAAGAGAGCGCCTGCGACGATGCCGCAGATGATACCGACATAGGGCGAACCTGATATCTGCGCGCCGGCAAAAGCGGCGACCGCGCCCATGATCATCATGCCCTCGACACCGAGATTGAGGACGCCGGAACGCTCCGTCACAAGTTCACCGAGGGCTGCGATGACGAGCGGCGTGGAGGCGGTGATGACGGTCAGAAGAATGGCTTCGAAAATGCTCATGCCGCATTCCCCCTGACCCGCGACCAGACGATGCGGATTTTGTAGTAGATCAGCGTGTCGCAGGAGAGCACGAAGAAGAGGATCAGCCCCTGGAAGACGCGAGTGACCTTGTCGGAAACGCCGATCGAAAGCTGCGCAGCCTCACCGCCCAGATAGGTCAGTGCCAGCACCAGACCCGAAGCGATGATGCCGAGCGGATTGAGGCGGCCGAGGAAGGCGACGATGATGGCAGTGAAACCGTAGCCCGGCGAAATCGCCGGCTGCAGGTGACCGATGGAACCGGAGACCTCGCAGATGCCGGCAAGGCCGGCAAGCGCCCCGGAAAAGAGGAAGCTGAACCAGATCATTTTCTTCGAGGAGAAGCCTGCGAAGCGCCCTGCCCGTTCAGACTGGCCGAGCACGACCACCTCGAAGCCCTTCAGCGTGAAACGCAGCATGAACCAGACGAGGATCGCCGCAACGATCGCGAAGATGAAAGCCCAATGGGCGCGTCCGGATTCTTCCCAGATCGCAGGCACGATCGCTTCCGGCGCAAAGTCGCGCGAGACCGGGAAGTTGAAGCCCTTGGGATCACGCCATGCGCCTCGGATCAGCCAGTCGAGGAAGAGCTGGGCGATATAGACCAGCATCAACGAGGTCAGGATCTCGTTGGTGTTGAAATGCGCCTTCAAGAGCGCCGGAATGGCTGCAAACAATGCACCGCCAAGCGCACCGAGGATCAGCATCAGCGGCAGTACGAGCGGCGAATGCCAGTCGTAGAAGATGATCGGGATGTAGGAGCCGGTGATCGCTCCGATGGTGAACTGGCCTTCGGCACCGATATTCCAGTTGTTGGAGCGATAACAGACGGCAAGACCAACGGCGATCAGGATCAGCGGAGCCGCCTTGACTGCCAATTCGTGCAGCGACCAGACTTCCAGCAGTGGCTCGAGGAAGAAGGCATCCAGCGCCTCGACCGGATCCTTGCCGAGCATGGCGAACATGACGGCGCCAAATATCAGCGTCAGGGCAAGGGCTAAAAGCGGTGAAACGAAGGCGTAGAGTTTCGAGACTTGCGGGCGCTTTTCAAGCTCAATGCGCATCAGCAGCCTCCGCATGCCTGGCTTCATGCAGGCCACCCATCAGCAGCCCGATCTTTTCGCGCGTCAATTCGCCGGCCGCATAGGGCCGGGAAAGACGTCCTTCGGAGATCACCGCGATATCGGTCGCCACCTCGAAGATCTCGTCGAGGTCCTGGCTGATGACGACGACTGCCGACCCGGCTTTCGCCAGATCCACCAGCGCCTGGCGGATGCGGCTTGCGGCACCGGCATCCACACCCCAGGTCGGTTGATTGACGACGAGAACGGAGGGCTGACGGTCGAGTTCCCGACCGACGATGAATTTCTGCAGATTGCCGCCGGAAAGCGAGCCCGCCGCCGGATCATCGCCACTCTTGCGTACGTCCATGGCCTGCGAAATGCGCCGTGCCGCTGACTTTACCGCGCTGTAGCGGATGATGCCAAGGAGGCCGAGGAAGGCCTTGCGATCAGACTGGCTGCGGGCCAATACCAGATTGTCGGAGAGTTTCATCGCGGAAACGGCAGCGTGACCATGCCGCTCTTCCGGCACGAAACCGGCACCGAGCAGACGACGGGCTGTGATGCCTTGTGTGCCGACCGGCTTTTTCCTGATGATGACAGCTTCGGCAGTCGAGACCGGATACTCGCCTGACAGCGCATCGAATAGCTCGCTCTGACCATTGCCCGCGACACCGGCGATCGCAAGGATTTCGCCTGATCGCACGGTCAACGAGACATCGCGCAGCGGCATGGCAAAGGGCGTGCGCGCGCCGACCGAGAGGTTCGAAACGGCAAGCTGCACCTCGCCCTTGTCGCTGCGCTCGGGATGGGTGACAGCAGCGACCTCGCTGCCGACCATCATGCGGGCGAGAGAGGCAGGCGTTTCCTGCTTCGGGTCGCAGGCGCCGGTCACACGGCCGTGGCGCAGCACGGTGGCGCGGTCGCAGATGCGCTGGACCTCTTCCAGGCGGTGGCTGATATAGAGAACGGAGCGGCCTTCGGCGCGTAGCTTGAAGAGGGTTTCGAAGAGCCTGTCGGCTTCCTGCGGCGTCAGCACCGAGGTCGGTTCGTCGAGAATGATGAGCTTGGGATTCTGCAGCAGGGCGCGGACGATTTCGATGCGCTGGCGTTCGCCGACCGAGAGATCGGCGACATGGGCATGCGGATCGAGCGGCAGGCCATAGGCCTGCGACAGCGCCCTCGCCTCCTCGGCTATCTTGCCGATCGGTATGCTGTCATCCAGGGAAAGAGCGATGTTTTCGGCGACGGTCAGGGCCTCGAACAGCGAGAAATGCTGGAAGACCATGCCGATGCCGAGCTTGCGGGCTTCGCCGGGCGAGGTAATCGTGACCGGCCTGCCCTCCCAGAGGATTTGCCCGTCCGTCGGCTCCAGAACGCCGAAGAGCATCTTGACCAGTGTGGATTTGCCTGCGCCATTTTCGCCGAGAAGCGCATGAATTTCGCCCGGCGCTATATCGAGATCGATTTCGTTGCAGGCGGCAAAGCTACCGAAGAACTTCGTCAGCTTCTGTACCGATAGTAACGCGCCGAAAGCCGGCACATTCAATGGCGACACGTTCCCCTCATTTCTTCTGCCGACCGGTCCGTTCGGATCTCATGGTATCAGCAGCGTCGTTCCGGTTGTTTTTCTTGTTTCCAGATCCGCGTGGGCCCGCCCAACCTCACGCAGCGGATAGGTTTGATTGATATTGATACTGACTTTGTTGCTGCGCACAACATCAAATAGATGGTTTGCACAATCGGTAAGCTCCTGGCGCGACGCGATGTAGGTGAAGAGCGTCGGGCGCGTGGCATAGAGCGAGCCCCTCTGGGCGAGATGCGCCATGGTGAAATTCTCAATCGCGCCAGAGGATTGACCGAAAGAGGCAAAGAGGCCGCGCGGCTTGAGGCAATCCAGCGATTGCGGAAAGGTGTCACGACCGATCGAGTCATAGACCACGTCCACACCCTTGCCGCCGGTGATTTCCCGCACGCGTTCGGCGAAATTTTCGGTCTTGTAGTTGATGACATGGTCATAGCCATGCTCAAGAGCCAGTTGCACCTTGTCTGCGGAACCTGCCGTGCCGATAACCGTGGCGCCGAGCATCTTGGCCCACTGGCCGGCAATGAGGCCGACACCGCCCGCCGCGGCATGGAAGAGCAGCACGGTTTCAGGACCGACCTTGAAGGTGCGGTTCAGGAGATATTCGGCCGTCATGCCTTTCAGCATCATGGCGGCGGCCGTTTCCAGGCTGATGCCTTCTGGCACCTTGACCAGATGTTTCGTGTCGATATTGCGCTCGACGCTATAGGCGCCATCGGCACTTGCGTAGGCAACGCGGTCGCCGACGGTGAAATCCGTGACACCGGGACCGACCGAGGTCACGGTGCCGGCGGCTTCCTTGCCGGTAACGAAGGGCAGATGCGGCGCCTTGTAGGTGCCGTCACGAAAATAGACGTCGATAAAATTCAGGCCGACCGCTTCCTGGCGGATCTGTACCTGCCCCTCGGCAGGCGACGGCAGATCGATATCGACATATTCGAGAACTTCAGGGCCACCGTTTCTGGAGAAAGAAACCGCCTTCGTCTTTGCCATTCTGCTCACCTCACTTGCGTCCGAGCGCCGGGAAGAACTGGAGCACGGCACCGATGACGTAAAGATAGATGCCGCTCACGATGAAGAGAACGACGGCCCATTGCGGCATGTCGAAATGCATGACCAGCGAATAGGCGCCGAGCGCCGACCAGAGCAGGAAAATTCCGAGATTGAGCGGGCGCAGACGCTGGACCCGCACCGGGTGCAGGAAATTGATCGGCAGGAAGGTGAGGACTACCGACACCAGGACGACGATAAAGGCAGTCATCTCGCTCGCATGCATGACGAAGAGCGTGAAGATCACCATGTTCCAGACGACGGGGAAGCCCGAGAAGAAATATTCCTCCGTCTTCATGCCCATATCGGCATAGTAGATGGCACTGGAGACGACGATCATGCCGGCGGCGACGAAGGACCAGGGCTCGCCGATCATGCCGCTCTGGTAGAGCGCGAAGGCCGGCAGAAGAACGTAGGTCACGTAGTCGATAATGTTGTCGAGCGTATCGCCGGACCAGTTCGGCAGGACTTCCTTGACGCGCACCTTGCGGGCAATCGGGCCATCGATGCCATCGACCAGAAGCGCCAGCCCCAGCCACCAGAACATGTCTACGAAACGGTGCTCGGCAGCGGCAACCACACCGAGAAATGCGAGAAACGAGCCGGAGGCCGTCAGAATATGGACGGAGAATGCGCGCATCTCCGCGTAAGGAACGCGCTTGTAATTGAAGATTTTCATGTTCCCCCGTAACCACCTGTCGCGCCCGCGTCGAGGCGGGGCGTCGTTTTTCGCTTAATATGCATCCTTTGAACAGGTTAGCCAGCGCAAAAGCGATGGTTTGCTACCAGCCGGAAATACTGAGGGTGACATGCATATTTCGCGCCCCAGCCCTGCGATGGAATGGATTGCCTTTAATTTAGCGAGGTTTTGTAATATCTGCCTCGCATCAGATAATCACGTTGAGAACGACGAGCCCGATATCGAAATGAACGCTCCTGCAAAGACCGAAGAATTCGCCTCCGCCATTCCCGCCGGCGTCTATGCCGAGACGGTACTGAGCGTGACGCATTATACAGACCGGCTCTTCCGCTTCACGATGACCCGGCCAGATGGCTTCCGTTTCCGCTCGGGCGAGTTTGCGATGATCGGCCTGATGGTCGAAGGCAAGCCGATTTTCCGCGCCTATTCGATCGCAAGCCCGGCCTGGGCCGAGGAGCTGGAATTCTTCTCCATCAAGGTGCCGGACGGTCCGCTGACCTCGCATCTTCAGGCGATCAAGCCGGGCGACCAGGTACTGATGCGCAAGAAGCCGACGGGCACACTGGTTCTCGATGCGCTGACCCCCGGCAAGCGCCTCTACATGTTCTCCACCGGCACGGGCGTTGCGCCTTTCGCAAGCCTCATCCGCGATCCGGAGACCTATGAAAAGTTCGACGAGGTCATCCTCACCCATACGGCGCGCGAGGTTTCCGAGCTGAAATACGGCTTCGATCTTGTTCACGAGATCCGCAATGACGAACTTCTCCAGGAAGTCGTCGGCGACAAGCTGCGCCACTATGCGACCGTGACCCGCGAAGACTTCGAATATCGCGGCCGTATCACCGACCTGATCGCTTCCGGCAAGCTCTTCACCGATCTCGGCGTTCCGCCCATCGATCCGGCAACTGACCGCGGCATGATCTGCGGGTCGTCCGCCATGCTGAAGGACACCAAGGAACTGCTGGAAAAGGCAGGCCTCGAAGAAGGCGCCAACAGCAAGCCTGCCCAATTCGTGATCGAACGCGCCTTCGTCGGCTGACCCGACAAACAATGGCTCCCAACAACGGCTCCGGAAACGGGGCCGTTTTTATTTCTGGATCAGATAGTCGATGAGGTCGGCCATGGTTTCGCGCGCCTGCTCGACCTCACCCTGATGGATGGCCCTGATGACCGCGACATGATGCGCGATGGAGCGATCCATGCGCTCGGGATTGGCGGTCTTGAACCAGAGACGACGGGAATGGGTCTGGACCGGCCCGAGTGCCGCAGTGATGAACCGGTTCGGGCAGGCATCCTCGAGGATTTCGTCAAACGCCTTGTCGGCAGCGAAAAAGCCCTGGAGATCACCGCTGGCGGCGCACTCTTCCATCGCGCGGGCGCAGCCGACGAGCCGAGAGCGCTGCTCTTCGTTGGCAGCGTCCGCAACCAGCGCTGCCGCCATCGGCTCCAGCTTGCGGCGCACCTGCATGACATTGGCATGGTCTTCGGCGCTGATCTCCGCAATCTGCAGACCGACGCGCGGCTTGACCACGATCAGGCCCTGCCAGGCGAGCTTCTGGATCGCTTCGCGCACCGGCGTGCGCCCGTGGCCCGCGAGATCGATGAGCTGCTTTTCCGTGACCATCGCGCCCGGCGCCAAAGCCAGCGTCACGACAGCGTGCTCAAGCGCCAGATAGGCGAGATGGCTTAGCGATTCCTGCATGCGGGCGAATCCGTCTTCGCATTGATATATCAATACTGGCACTGTTGGATGCCGAGGGCAAGTAATCGTGATATATCAAAGCCCTGCGTCGCGCGAGCATATTTCCGACCACGCGCTGCCTATTCGTGACGCAGCGCCTCGATCGGATTGAGCTGCGCGGCCCGCCTTGCCGGAAAGAAGCCGAAGATCATGCCGATCGCTGCCGAGAAGACGAAGGCGACGAAGATGATGAGCGGGCTGACGACGAAGGGCACGTTGAGGAAGCTGACCGCGGTATAGGCAAGCCCAAGCCCCAGCATGATGCCGGCAATGCCGCCGAACAGGGACAGGGCGACGGCTTCGACGAGGAATTGCGTCAGCACCTGGTTTTCGAGGGCGCCGATCGCAAGGCGGATGCCGATCTCGCGGGTGCGCTCGGTCACCGAGACCAGCATGATATTCATGATGCCGATGCCGCCGACGAGCAGGCTGACGGCAGCGACGGCGCCGAGAAGCCCGGTCAACAGCGTCGTGGTACCAGTCATGGCCTCGGCGATCTGTGTCATGTCGTTGACGTTGAAATCGTCCTGACGACCGGGAATGATCTTGCGGCGTTCGCGCAGCAGGTTTTCGACATCGGCCTGCACCTTCGACGTCGAAACGCCGTCGCGCGCCGAGATGAGAATCGTCGGCACGTTGGAACTGCCGCTGATACGGCGCTGGAAGACCTTGACCGGCATGATGACTACATCGTCCTGATCGGTGCCCATGCCGGACTGGCCGCGCTTTGCGAGCACGCCGATGACCGGGCAGGACACCTTGCCGACGCGGATCTGCAGGCCGGTCGGATCGGCGGCGCCGAAAAGCTGTTCGCGTACTGTCTCGCCAATAATGCAGCGTGACTGGCCGCGCTCCTCTGCCGGGGTAAACTCACGACCGAGCGCCAGATCCCAATCCTGCGCAATAAAATAGTCGTTGGTCGTGCCGTATACGGTGGTCGAATGGTTCTGACCGCCGAAGATGACGGTTGCAGTCGACTGGTTTGACGGTGCGACTGCCCGCAGGCCCGAGACCTGGTCACGGATCGCCGCGACATCCTTCAGCGAGAACCGCCGCGCCTCGGAGCTGGCGCGGCCGGGACCGAACTGGCCGGGGCGCACGAAGAGCATGTTGGTGCCGAGGCGCGAGAGCTCCGTCGAGACCTGAGCCGTCGTGCCGTTGCCGATGGTGACAAGGGCGATGACGGCGGCGACACCGATGACGACGCCGAGCACGGTCAGGAAGGACCGCAGCAGATTGCGGCTGATGGCGCGCAGAGCGAGCTTCAGCGTTTCAAAGAACATGTTCCGCCCTCCGCTGATGCGCCGCCTCGGTTTCCAGTTTGCCATCGACGAAGCGCAGCAGGCGCCCCGCATAGGCGGCAATGTCAGGTTCGTGCGTGACCATGACGATGGTGATGCCCTGCTCGCGGTTGAGGCGCGTCATCAGATCCATGATCTCCATGCTGGTCTTTGTATCGAGATTGCCGGTCGGCTCGTCGGCGAGCAGCAGAGCCGGCTCGGTGACGATGGCGCGGGCGATCGCCACGCGCTGCTGCTGGCCGCCGGAGAGTTCCTGCGTCTTGTGATGCTCCCGGCCCGACAGTCCGACAAGGCCCAAAGCTTCTCTCGCCCGCTTGCGCCGCTCGCCGACCGCCATGCCACGATAGATCAGCGGCAGTTCGACATTTTCGACGGCCGAGGTGCGCGGCAACAGGTTGAAGCCCTGGAAAACGAAACCCAGCATATGTCGGCGCAGCAGCGTCAGCTGGCCACGGTCGAAGCCGCTGGTGGAAATGCCCTGGAAGACATAGTCGCCAGAGGTCGGCACATCGAGGCAGCCGAGAATGTTCATGGCCGTCGATTTGCCGGAGCCGGACGGCCCCATGATCGCAACGAATTCATGCGTGCGGATCGTAAGATCGACGCGGTCGAGCGCGCGGATGGCCGCATCGCCCTCGCCATAGATTTTCGAGACATGCCTGAATTCGAGAAGCGGCGGGCGTTCCATCATCGGCTCCCGTCAGTTCGTCCGCGCCGAGGCATCGGTGATCACAGCATCCTTGTCGGTCAGTTCTCCCGAGGTGACCTGCGTGAACTGGCCATCCGAGGAACCGACCTGGATCACCACAGGTGCCGGGTGGCCGTTGCGCAGCACAAAGATGCGGCGCTGCGTGCCGGTCAGTTTGGCGTCACCGCCACCGCCGCTGCGCGGCGGACGCGGGGCACGGAACAGGCTGAAGATACCGCGACCGCCGCGCCCCTCCGCCTGCGGGGGAGCGTAACGAAGGGCGGCATTCGGCACCATCAGCGTATCCTTGACGGCCTCGACGGTGATATCGGCCGTCGCCGTCATGCCGGGGCGCAGCAGCAGGTCGGCGTTATCAACCGTAAGAACAGCCTTGTAGGTGACGACATTGTTGACGACTTCGGAGGCGAAGCGGATCTGCTCGATGACGGCCGGGAAGGTACGATCCGGATAAGCATCGACCGTGAAGCTCGCCTTCTGGCCGACGGCGATCTGGCCGACATCGGCCTCATCGACATCCACCTGCAGCTCCATCTTCTTCAGATCGCCGGCAATGGTGAAAAGAACAGGCGCCGACAAGGAGGCGGCGACCGTGGCGCCCGGATCGACGGAGCGCGTCAGGATCACGCCGTCGATCGGCGAGACGATCTTTGCCTTGGCGAGATTGACTTCAGCGAGCTGCAGGTCGGCCTCCGAGGCCAGCACCTCGGCCTCGTTGATATCCTTGGCGGCAACGGCCGAGTCATACTTATAGGTTCCGTCATCGACGCTCTGCTGGGTCGTGACATTGCCTTTGACAAGGCTTTTCAGGCGTTCGAGCGAGGTCGCGGCCGACTGCAGATCGGCATTCGCCTTGACGACGTTGGCCTTTGCCGAGTTCAGCTTGGCACGCGAGCTTTTGACGTCGGCTTCCAGCTTGTTCGTGTCGAGGACGGCGAGAACATCGCCCGCCTTGACGGTGCTGTTGTAATCGACATTGACGTCGCGCATCGTGCCCGACAATTCGCTCGATATATCCACCTGCTCCGTCGGCTGGACAGAACCGGTGGCCGTGACGAGTACCGTCAGGTCTCCACGCTTGGCCGGCTGGGTCGTATAGCTCACTTCGGCGCGGCTGCGGCCCGAGTAGAAATAGGCGGCGGCGGCACCAGCGAGGATCAGGAGCAACAGAACGATGAGGCGCCCGCGCCAACGACGCCCCCTGCTCCGCTTGCCGACAGCCAGCACCGCAGCCAGGTCGGCATTGGCACCCGTTACAGAACCGGTCTCTTTGCCAGGCTCCAGATTGTCCATGTCATCCTCGATATACGCTTCGCCATGTCTGGCTTGTTCGCGCCAGAATAATCACAACGAAAATGAACCCAACATTACCGTTGCCCCGACGATGGCACGGAAATGCGGCTGAAAACATGAAACATTCGTAAGGAAACAGCTGGATGGCGGCCGCAGTGAAAGCAGTTCAGCAAGATTTTGCAGACTGGAATACCACACCCAGGGTTGCAGCACTCATTCGCGGAAGTAGCCGTGGCCCAGAAAGAGCCACGGCATCAATCGCCTTCTAGCGTGCGGGCAGGATCGCAGCGCCGCCGGCGGCCTGGACCGCGAGGCTGCCCATGGCAATGCCTTCACGCAGAAAAATATCGGCGCTCGCGCCGCCAAGCCAGGCGTGGATCAGCCCGGCATTGAAGGCATCGCCTGCCCCGGTCGTATCCACGACCTTGACGGTCGGGGCGGCCTGATGGAGCCTGAGCTCGCCGGCCGCGAAATAGGCACCGCCCGCACCGGCTTTCAACGCCACAGCCGGGAAGTGCCGGGCGAGCCTTTCCAACGCTTCGGCCGGATCGGAACATCCTGTGATGGCAACGGCTTCCTCGACATTCGGCAGGAAGAGATCGACACCCTGACAGCGATCAAGGAAATCCGGCCGGTAGATCAGAGTCTCGTCCCAGCTTGGATCGAGCGATACGGTGAGGCCACATTCCCTCGCCTTTCCGACAAGGCCGGGGATTTCCGCAAGTGTCGCGAATTCGGCAATGTGCAGATGTCGCGCCTCGTTCCAGGCAAGCGCCTCGGCGAGCGTCGCCGGCTCCGCGCCGCCGGCCCGACGGGACAGGAATGCCCGCTCCTCGCCATTGTTGATGGCAACGGTAACCTGCGGACCGGCGTCGGCGGCACGGTCGAGAAAGCGCAGGTCCACGCCGCTTGCCTGCAGTTCCCCTGTCAGGCCATTGGAAAGTCCATCAGTGCCGAGGCGGGAAAGCAGCACCGTCTTGCGGCCGATATGGGCGGAATAGGCGGCCATGATGAATGCGCCGCCACCTGCCGCAATTCGCAGGTCATCGGCAAAGAGCTCACGCCCGAGCACGGGCATGGTCTCCAGCCCCGTGAATATCAGGTCGCAGTAGATCCGGCCGATGCTGAGCACCGCGGATCGCATGTCATTATCAGATGTCATTGGCGCCCGAGGGCCTTTTCCGTTTTTGCATCGAAAACATAGAGAGCACCGGCGGCGGCATTGGCAGTCACGGCGCTGCCGACGGCCGGTATCACCTTACCGGGTGCGGTTGCAATCACCGATGTTCCCGCCACATCGAAATGCACCAGCGTTTCGGCGCCGAGCGGCTCGACAGCCGTTACCGTGCCCGACAAGGACAGGACGCCCGCCCCCTCGCCGATGACAAGGTCGTGCGGACGCACGCCGATCAGGTGCGGCCCGCCCTGCCCGATGCGCAAACCATCGGTGGCAGCGGTGCCGGGCAGAAGGTTCATCGACGGGCTGCCGATGAAGCGCGCGGTGAAGACGTCGACCGGGTTCTCATAGAGATCCATCGGCGTTCCCGCCTGCAGAATATGGCCATCCTTCATGACGACGATGCGGTCAGCCATCGTCATGGCTTCGACCTGATCGTGGGTGACGTATACGATCGTCGTGCCCAGGCGCTGGTGCAGGCGCTTGATCTCGATGCGCATCTGCGTGCGCAGCTGGGCATCGAGGTTCGACAAGGGTTCGTCGAAGAGGAAGGCGGAGGGATTGCGCACCATGGCACGACCGATCGCGACACGCTGGCGCTGGCCGCCGGAAAGTGCCGCCGGACGACGGGCGAGATAGTCCGTCAGCCCGAGGATCTGCGCCGTCTCGTCGATGCGCTTGTCCTTTTCCGACTGCGAGAGCTTAGACGTGTAGAGGCCAAAGCCGATATTCTGGCGCACGCTCATATGCGGATAGATGGCGTAGTTCTGGAACACCATGGCGATGTTGCGCTGTTTCGGCTCGCGCTCGTTCACCACCTCGCCGCCAATCTTCAGCGTGCCGCCGGAGATATCTTCGAGGCCTGCGATCATGCGCAGCGTCGTGGACTTGCCGCAGCCGGACGGGCCGACGAAGACGACGAACTCGCCATCAGCGATCGAAAGATCGATGCCGTGGACGACATCCAGCTTGCCATAGCGTTTGACGAGCCCCTGCAGTTCGATATTTGCCATCAGGCGGCCCCCATCAATGCTGTAAATCTGGTGTGAAGTTCCTCGGCAGCGGCGGCTTCGCGCGCTGCATTCTCCTGTGCCTGTGTGGCGAATGCGGCAGCCTTTTCCTGGTAGGCTGCAAGCGCATCCGCCATCGGTGCCGGCGCGGGACCGCCGAAGCGGGCGCGGACGGCAACGAAATGTTCCGGCGAGACGATCTCGGCAAATTGTGCCTTGTCGACGCCGGGTCTGCGGCCGGCCAGTTCCTCGAATGCTGCGAGGAAAGGCTCATAGCCGTCATCCGAGAGACCACCGCCCTTGGCAACCACGGCGCGGGCGACCGTTGCGGCAATCTCATGCGCCTGCCGGAAGGAAAGCCCTTCGAGGCGCACCAGCGAATCCGCGAGCTCGGTGATGGTGATGCATGAGCGGCGGATATTATCTGCCACGCGCTGCGGATCGATGCTGATCTGAGCGACGAAGGCGGCCAGCAGATCGAGCACACGGCCGGCCGCGTGGAAGGCTTCGTAGCCCATGCCCTGCGTTTCGCCCTCGCTGTCGTTCATGTCGGTGAAGGGCGTATTGTGCATGACGTCGAGCACGGTGCGGGCGCGACCGAAGGTCTGGCTCGCGAGATGGCGCATATGCTCGATCGGCACCGGATTGCGCTTCTGCGGCATGATCGAGGAGATCTGCACCAGCGCATTCGGCACATAGATCTGGCCGACCTCGAAGCTCGTCCAGAACTGGAAATCCTGGATCAGGCGGCCGAGATGCAGGAACATCAGCTCGATCGCGCTGTAGGTCGACGTCGTATAATCGACGGCTGCAATACAGCTATAGGAATTGCGCAGAGGCGCGGCAAAGCCCAGCAGTTCGGCGACGCGGGCACGGTCGATCGGGAATCCGGATGTGGTGATCGCCGCAGCGCCCATCGGGCTCAGGTTGACGATCTCGCGGGCTTCGGCAAAGCGCTCGATATCGCGGATCAGCACCTCGATCGCTGCTGCGAGATAATGGCCGAAGGTGGTCGGCTGGGCCGGCTGGCCATGGGTGTAGGCGACGATCAGCGTCTCCTTTTCCCAGTCGGCCGTGGCGATCATCGCATCGAGCAGCTTGCGTGCCTTGACCATCAGCGCGTCGATGCGCTCCTTCAGGCCGAGCTTGAACAGCGTTTGGTCGATATCGTTGCGCGAGCGCGCCGTGTGCAGGCGGCCTGCGATATCGACGCCGATACGGGCCTTCAGTTCCTTCTCGATGAGAAAGAAGAAATCCTCGACTTCGCCGGTATAGACGAGCTTTTCCGGGTCGATGTCGCGATCGATCGCTTCGAGAGCTGCGGCGATCTTGCCGGCCTGTTCGCGGTCGAGAATGCCGGTTTCGACCAGCATGACGAGATGGGCGCGATCGATGCGGCGGAAGCCATCGACATGGTGGGTCTTGGCGCCATCGAAAAGCGGCTTCAGCACCGTTTCCTTATAGACCGGATCAGGAAAGACGCTCCTGTCGGCAAGGCGTGGATTGGTTTCGGTCATGTCTTATCCCTTCAGACCGGCCAGCATGACGCCGCGCACGATGTAGCGCTGCAGCACCAGGAAGACGATGAGCGTCGGCAATGTCGCGAGCGCCGCACCGGTCATGATCATTTCCCATTGGATGGATTGCTCGACGGCAAAGCTCGAGAGGCCGACCGGCAGCGTGTAGAGTTCGCGGCTGGTGGTGACGATCAACGGCCAGAAGAAAGCCGTCCAGTTGCCGAGGAAGGTGAAGATCGCCAGCGCCGACAGTGCAGGTGTCACCAGCGGCATCGCCACTTTCCACCAGATCTGGAATTCGTTGAGGCCATCGATGCGGGCCGCTTCCAGAAAGTCGTTCGGGACCGTCTCGAAGAACTGCTTCATGAGGAAGGTGCCGAAGGCCGTCATCATGCCGGGGAACATGATGCCCCAATAACTGTCGAGCCAGCCGAGCTGTGCCGACATCAGATACCAGGGAATGACCAGCATTTCCGTCGGGATCATCAGGGTCGAGAGGATCGCGAGGAAGATGAGGTAGCGGCCGCGGAACTCGAACTTGGCAAGCGTATAGCCGACCAAGCTGTCGAAGAAGACGTTCGAGAGCGTCACCGTGCAGGCAACGATCGTCGAATTCAGGAACCAGCGCATGAAGCGGCCGTCCGAGAGAACGGTGATGTAATTCTGCAGGGTCGGCTCGGCCGGAATGAGGCGCAGGTCATAGACCTGGCCTGCGGTCTTCAGCGAGGTCGAAAACATGAAGAGCAGCGGCGAGACCATGATGAGGCCGCCGATGAAGAGAAGCGTCCAGGTGATGATGGCGCCGGGGCGAATATTGGCTTTCGGCAGCGGTGCCGCGTTGTTTGTCGTCACGGCACTCATTTGCGCTCCCTCAGGATCCAGAGCTGCAGCAGGGAGACACAGAGCAGGATGGCGAAGAGCACCACGGTTTGAGCCGCTGCATAACCCATGTTGTAGGATGAAAAGGCCGTCTGGTAGATCATGAGAACCAGAGGTTTGGTCGATCCGAGCGGGCCGCCGGGATCGTTGGTCGTCATGTTGTAGACCTGGTCGAAGATGCGCAGGAAGCCGATCGAGGAGAAGACGACGAGGAAGACGGTCGTCGGCTTCAGGAGCGGCAGCGTGATCTTCCACAGGATCGGCCATTCACCAAGACCATCGATCTTCGCAGCCTCGTAGAAGGTGCTCGGAATGGCGCGAAGGCCAGCCATGAAGATGATGATCTGGAAGCCGAGGCCGGCCCAGATGGAGGTCACCATGATCGACGGCAGCGCCTGATCGACGGAGCGGATGAACTGCTGCTGCGGCAGGCCGATCATGCCGAGCACATCATTGATAACGCCGATCGGGGCCGGCTGGTAGAACCAGCGCCAGACCCAGGCCATTGCGGCGGCCGTCGTCAGGAACGGCAGGAAATAAAGCGCGCGGATCAGCCCGTGCAGGAAACGCACGCGATCCAGGAAGAAGGCCACGACGAAAGAGATGATGAGGCTCAGCGGTGTGCCGATGATGAGATAGGTGAAGGTGTTGCGAAATACCTTCCAGAACTGCGGGTCGTTATAGAGCTTCACGTAATTGGCAACGCCGATGAATTTCGGCGGTTTCATCAGGTTCCAATTGGTGAAGGACAGGTAGAAGGCCTGCAGCGTCGGATAAAAACGGATCACGCAGTAAAACAGGATCGGCAGGGCGAGGAATGTCCAGACCCAGACGAGGCGCTTCTGGCGCATCGTCAGCCGATCCCAGAACGATCCGGCGGGACGGCTGATAGCCGCCCCTTCCGTATTCGCGGGTGCGGAGCTCATGGCCGTCCCTTATTTGCTCTTGGCATTGTCGATGATTTCCTGCTCGGCGGTTGCGGCCTGAGCAATGGAATCCTCGGGCGACTGTCCCTCGAGGAGAACGCGATTGACCATGTCGATGGCGTTCTGGCGCTGGCCGGCTTCATCCACGAAGAGCGAGGTGTGTGCGTATGCGAGGGCCTTCAGGAACGGCGCATAGATCGGGTTCTTGAGGTTTTCGTCGGTGAGAGCAGCTTCGCGGCGAGCCGGCAGTTCGCCGACCGTGCCGAGCCAGACCTTCATGGCTTCCGGCGAGGTCACGTAGGCGAGGAACTTCTTGGAAGCCTCCAGCTTTTCGCCCGAAACCTTGGCGCCGATGCCGTTCGCGAAATAGCTCGCATAGTTGGAGCGCAGGCCGTCGGCATTGGCCGGCAGTTCGGTGACGCCCCATTCGAAATCCTTGATGCTGCCGAAGGAGCCGAGACGGAACGTGCCGTCGATCGTCATCGCCGCCTTGCCGCCGCGGAAGGCAGCCTGACCTTCATCCATGAAGCCGGTCTGGCCGACCTTCTTTTCGGTCTGCAGGCTGGTGTAGAACTTCAGTGCCTTGATACCGGCATCGCTGTTGTAGGTGACCTTGGAATAATCAGCCGTATAGGGCTCGCCTCCATACTGGCGGATCAGCACTTCACGCCACCACTGGTGATCCTGGCCGCCCATGTCGAGCGTCGTGCCTTCAACGGTAATATTACCTGCGGCATCGTGCTTGACGGTCTTTTCGGCGGCGGCAACGAATTCATCGACCGTCTGCGGCGGCTTGTTCGGATCAAGACCGGCTTCCTGGAAGAGCTTCTTGTTGTAGAAGAGCGCCAGCGAACGCACGGCGGTCGGCAGGCCGTAGTAATCGTCGCCACGCTTCATGGCTGTGACGATCGGGAAGAAATCCTTCTCGATCTGGTCATGCGCGAAAGCATCCGTCGGCAGCGGCTGCAGCAGGCCGCCGGCGATGAACTGATCGAGCCAGCCATAGAAGAGCTGCATGACATCAGGGCCATTGCCGGCGAGATTGGCGGCGACGACGCGCGTCTGGTAATCGGCATAAGGGAAGGTCGTCTGCTTGACGGTAATGTCGGGATTGGCCTTTTCGAAATTGGCGATCAGCTGGTCCATCGCCTTGACGCGCGTATCGTAGACATACTGCCAATATTCGATTTCGACCGCCTGGGCACTATTGGCCGCGACCATGCTGATGCCTGCAAACAGGCCGGCAAATAAAATTCCGCGACGCATATTATCCTCCATTGCCGAGCCGGCATTCGAGCCGCTCGCGCTTATCCGGTTCCCCAGGGCATCCCGCAAATCAACAGCGCCCCGATTTGATTGGCTCGGGAAGATGGAACTGAGGCTCCTCTTCCTCGGCATCGCATTGCGACCTCTTCAGGCTGGTTCGGACGGAGGGTTTTGTCAATAAGATAATTTAGTTTAATTATTCTATTGCTCATTTCATGATATCGGCGCTATCCATATCGGCAGAGACGAGGGCGGAGAGATGACACGGCAATCCGGCAAGCAGCAGATCGCGATGGGTAAGAACCCCGAGCGCAGCCGCGACCACAATCGTCGCGTCGTGCTCGATGTCGTGCGCATGCACGGTTCGCTCGGCCGCATGCATATCGCCAAGCTCACGCACCTGACCGCGCAGGCAGTTGCCAACATTGTCGATGAGCTTGTCAGCGAAGAGCTGCTGATGGAAATCGGAAGGCTTCGCTCCGGCCGCGGCCAGCCGCCGATTCAGTTTGCCGTCAACCCAGACGGCGCCGTCACCATCGGTGTCGAAATCGCCGCCGACCACATGGTGACGACGGTGCTGGACCTTTCCGGCAAGGTGCGCTCGGAAACGATCATGCCGGTCGAGAATACCAGCCCGGAACATATCGTTCCGCTGTTTGCCGGCGAGGTGAGGAAGGTTCGCAAGCGCTTTCCTTCCAAGCTTCTCGGCATCGGCGTCGTCATGCCCGGTCCTTTCGAGATCGAAGGGATGAGTTCGGTCGGCCCGACCACCCTGCCCGGCTGGAGCAGCATCAATCCGGCGGAAGTGCTGAGCGAGGCGAGCGGCGAGACCGTCATCGTCGAAAACGATGCGAACGCGGCGGCCGTCGGCGAGCGACTGTTCGGTGCGGGCCGCGCGATCTCCAATTTCTGCATGATCTATTTTGGTGTCGGTGTCGGTCTCGGCCTGATCCATGATGGCGCACCCTTCCGTGGCGCCTTCGGCAATGCCGGCGAAATCGGCCATGTCGTTGTCGCGCCACGCGGCAAGCCCTGCCCCTGCGGCCAGCGCGGCTGTCTCGAGCGGTACGCTTCACTGCATGCACTGAAGGAAAAACTCACCGAGGCCGGTTACGAGAATACCGATTTTGCGGCGATCGAAGGGCTGCACCGGGAGGGCAACGCCGTCGTAAAGGAATGGATTGCGGAGACCGCGGACTATCTTTCGCCAATGGTGGCGATGCTGGAAAACGTTCTCGATCCGGAGACCGTCATCCTCGGCGGCGCCCTGCCCGATGCCATCATAGACGAAATCGTCGCAGCCATGCAGACGCTTCCCGTCTCCGTCGCCAGCCGGCGCACGCGCGCTCTGCCGCGTGTCATCCGCGGCCAGACCGGCCAGCTGACGGCGGCCCTTGGCGCCGCGGCACTGCCGCTTTTCGAAGCCGTTACCCCAAAACTCGACATATCACCGACCGCCGCCGATAACGCAGCATAAGATGCTAGCCGCCGGTCTGCCCCAACGGAGGAACCATGCTGACCGATCGAGACCGTATTGAGAAACAGAAGCGGAGCCTTTCGCTCACGCGGCTGCACCGGGCGCTGTCCCGCCTGACCTCGACCGTCACTATGATGAATACCGGCGCCCATCCCGATGACGAGCACAACGGCCTGCTCGCCTATCTGCGGCTCGGCCTCGGCATGCGCGTCATCGTCGCCTGCTCGACGCGCGGCGAAGGCGGACAGAATGCGCTCGGACCGGAACGGCTCGGCGCGCTCGGCATCATGCGCAGCCGCGAGATGGAAGAGGCCGCGTTTGAACTGGATGCCGACGTGCATTGGCTCGGGCACGGTCCGGAAGATCCGATCCATGATTTCGGTTTCTCCAAGAACGGCGACCGGACCTTCGACCGTTGGGGCGAAAAGCGCATCGTCGAGCGGCTGGTGCGGGCCTACCGCACTGAACGTCCCGATATCGTGCTGCCGACCTTCCTCGACGTGCCGGGACAGCATGGGCATCACCGCGCCATGACACGTGCGGCGGAAACTGCTGTAGGGCTTGCCGCCGATCCTTCAGCCTTTCCAGAACATTTCGACGAGGGTCTGACGCCCTGGCAGGTTGCAAAATTCTATCTGCCCGCCTGGTCCGGCGGTGGCGATACCTATGATGACGAAGTTCCGCCACCGGTCATGACGCTGCCGCTCGAGGCCACCAGCCTCGAACCCGTCAGCGGTGTGAGCTATGACCATATCGGCGAATGGTCACGGTATTACCATGCCTCTCAGGGCATGGGCCGCTGGTCCGATGTCGGCGACACCGAATGGCCGCTGCATCTGAAGCTCAGCGCTCAAGGCTCTCTAGCGGAAACATCCATCCTCGATTCGCTCCCCTCGACGCTCGCCGACCTCGCCCGCGAGACGGAGCTGCCGCAGGGTGTCGTCGATGCGCTGATGCGGGCGGACGGCGCGATCGGCAAGGCGATCGAGCGCTTTCCGGAACGATCCGCCATCGTCGATGCATTGCTGCAGGCGGCGCATCAGATCGACAAGGCGCTGGAGGAGGCGCCCGTAGCCTTCATCGAGACGCATGGGCATCGCCTGCGGCGCAAGCGCGTGGAAATCGATGCGGCCCTTTGCGAAGCCGAACAGGTCTTCGTGCGGGCGGTCGCCTATCCTGCAGCGCTTTCGCCGGGAGCCGGTGGGACACTGATCCTTCATCTCAGCGGCAACGCAGGGACCGCAGTTGTCGATGCCGATATTCTGTTGCCGGAAGGCGTTTCGGCAAGCCTCAAGGAAACCTTGCCGCAGCGGATCGTTTATGACCTCGCGGTCGCGACGGACGCACCGCTTACACGGCAATTTCAGCCGGGATGGTCGAGCCTTGGCGGCAATGGCAACGCCTCCGTCGATGTCAGGGCACAGATCGGCGGTCGTTCGGTGACGGTGACACTCGATCTCGAGGAGCCGCTGACGGTCGCTCCGCAGCACGTGCTGAGCCTTCAGCCCAATGCCTTCATCATCCCCGTAGACGGCGAGAGGCCGGAGATGGTGGTCAAGACTGCATCGGCGGGTCGTGTCGGCTTTTCCACACCGGCCGGCTGGACGATCAAGGCGGCTGACGGGGCACTTACGCTTTCGCCGCCCGCTTCGATCGCGCCCGGTCTCGTCACCATCACACCGCTCGTCGATGGTCAGCCGGCGATGCGTATCTCGCCGATTGCCTATCCACATATCGGCCGCACCAGCTTCCGGGAACCGGAACTGCTGCGCGTACTGGCGCTCGAACTCAAACTGCCAAAGGGTGCCAGGATCGGCTATGTCGGCGGCGGTGCCGATCGGGTCGGGCTCTGGCTTGGCCGCATGGGGCTCGATGTCACCGAACTCGATGCGCAAGCCCTGTCGGGCGATCTGTCGCGCTTCACCACCATCGTCGTCGGTATCTTCGCCTTCGGTATCCGCAAGGATCTTGCGGCCGCGACGGCCCGGCTGCATCGCTTCGTCGAAAATGGCGGGCATCTGCTGACCCTCTATCATCGCCCCAGCGATGGCTGGCAGCCGGATGCCACGCCGCCGAAGCGGATCCATATCGGCTCGCCCTCGGTGCGCTGGCGCGTGACCGATCCGACAGCCGAGGTGACCATGCTCGTGCCCGATCATCCGCTGCTCAAGGGGCCGAACACGATCACGTCCGCCGACTGGGACAGTTGGGACAAGGAACGCGGCCTCTATTTCGCCGCTCGCTGGGACGATGCCTATGTGCCACTGCTTGCCATGCACGATCCTGAAGAGCAGCCGCTCAAGGGTGCGCTGATTTCAGCTGAAATCGGCAAGGGGCGGCATACGCATACGAGCCTCGTGCTGCATCACCAGCTCGACAAGCTGACACCAGGCGCCTTCCGGCTGATCGCCAATCTCGTCCAGCCTGTCTGAGACGGCGGAAATGGATGCATCGACAGCAGCCAGGGACAGCCGTTTCGGCATCGTCTGGCTGCTCTCCGACACGACACTGGTGACCGGGATGACGGTGCTGGTGAAGATGCAGGGCTCATCCTATCCGGCAATCCAGCTCGTCTTCATCCGCGCGCTGATCGGGCTCATCCTCATCCTGCCGATGATCTGGCGGCATCGCCGGCAGCTCATCCATTCCAGGGATCCGCTGCGCAATATCATGCGCATCAGCTGCAATGCCGTTGCGCTGACCAGCAATTTCGTGGCGGTCACGATGTTGCCGCTGGTACTCGTCAATGCGCTCGGTTTCACGCGGCCATTGGTTTCGATGCTGATGGCCGTCGCGATGCTCGGCGAAAGGGTCAGCCGCTGGCGGTGGATCGGCGCCATCTTTGCCTTTGTCGGCGTGCTGATCATGCTCGCGCCCGACACCTTCGCCTGGAATCTTGGGCTTGTCGCGGTACTGCTTTCCATCGTCTTCGGGGCACTGGCGACGATCCAGACGCGGATGCTGCATTACGAGAATACTACCGTGATGATGGTTTTCTATACGGCGGGCCTGACGGTCATCACCGTCATCCCGGCACTCTTCACCTGGCAGCCCGTGCGTGGCGAGGACTGGCCTGCCCTTATCGGCATCGGGCTCTTGGCGCAGCTCGGACAATTCTGCTTCCTGCGGGCTTACCAGATTGCCAGCGCCAGCCTGCTTGCGCCCTTCGGCTATCTCTCGATCGTCTTCGCGACGGCCAGCGGCTATGTCTTCTTCGACGAAATGCCTGACCTGCGCACCTTGATCGGCATCGTCGTCATCATCGCAACACTGCAGGCGGTTGCCTTTCTGGAGCGGCGGAAGGGTTAGCGCAGCGTCGGGTCCAGCCTGTCGCGCAGCCAGTCGCCGACGACGGAGACGGAGAGTGTCGTGATGACGATTACAGCCGCGGGCATCAGCATGATCCACGGCGCCGACTGGATATAGTCGCGCCCATAGCCGACCATATTGCCGAGGCTCGTCTGTGGCGGCTGCAGGCCGATGCCGAGAAAGGACAGGCTTGATTCGAGCAGGATGACGGCGGGAATGTTGAGCGTCATGGCGATGACGATCATGGCAGAGATATTGGGAAGGATGTGACGCAGATAGATGCGCCAGGGCGAGGCACCGATATCGCGCGCCGCTGCCGCATAGCCTTGCGCACTGGCTGAAATCGCGAGACCCCGGGCGATACGGGTCACCTGTTCCCAGCCATAGAGGCCGAGCAGCATGATGAAGATCGTCAGCGAGTTGCCGAGGAAGGCGAGGACGGCGATGGCAATGATCATGAAGGGCATGGCGAGCTGTGCATCGACCAGGGTCAGGATGATCTGATCGACCCAGCCACGGAAATAGGCTGCGATGAAGCCGAGCGTCACGCCGACGACCGTCGACAGCAGCGTGGCGCAGATGGCGATCGTCAGCGAGATGCGGATCGAGATCAGCGCCCGCGAAAAGACGTCGCGACCGAGTTGATCCGTCCCGAGGATATGGGCGAAATCACCGCCGAAGAAGACGGGCGGTTTCAGGCGAGCATGCACGTCAACGGCCATGAAGTCATAAGGCACGATCAGCGGCGCGATCACGGCGATGAGGATCACCAGAGCAAGCCAGAAAATCGCGATGAGAACCGCCGGCGGCCAGGCCTCGATAAATGCCCTAAACTTCTTCTTCTCTTCGATGACGCTGCCGCTTGCGGCGATTTGCTGGTCGAGAGCCATGTTCTTCTCCCTCACGCTGTTGCGCCGCGGCCGCGACCGCGCATGCGCGGATCGATCATCCCGTAGAGAAGATCGACCACGAGGTTGGATATCACCATCATCACGCCGATCAGAAGCACGATGACCTGCACGACCGCGAGATCGCGTGCCTGTACCGAGGAAACGAGCAAGCGGCCGATGCCCGGCCAGGAGAAGACGCTTTCGACGATGACGGCGCCGCCGACGAGGCTGCCCATCATGAAGCCGAAGATGGTGACGATCGGCACAGCGGCATTCGGCAGCACATGGCGCGTGACGATATCGGAGGACCGCACGCCCTTGGCCGCTGCCGTGCGTACGAAGGGACGGCCGATCACCTCGATCATGGCCGAGCGCGTGTAGCGGGCGATGATCGCCGCACCGGCAATGCTGAGTGTCGCGATCGGCAGGATCATATGCGAATAGGTGGAATAGCCGCCCGATGGCAGCCAACGCAGCTGCACGGCAAAGATCAGCGCCAGCACGAGGCCGAGCACGAAGGTCGGTACCGTGAAGCCGAGAACCGAAAGCGACATGATGAAGCGATCGAAGAAGGAATTGCGATGCAGGGCCGCCGTGACACCGGCCGCAATCCCGAGCGCGGTCTTGATGAAGAGCGTCGGCACCATGATCTGAAGTGTGGCCGGCAGCTTCGCCAGCACGGTCTCGATTGCCGAGCGGTTCTCGCGCATCGAGTTTCCGAGATCGCCGTGAATGATGGCGAGCAGATACTTGTAGAACTGCACCCAGAGCGGCTGATCGAGACCCCATTGCTTCCGGAAGGCTTCGATCACCTCGGGCTGCGTCTGCGCCGGATCGAAGAAGCGCGTCGCGGGATCGCCGGCGACACGCAGGATGATAAATGTGAAGGTGACGATGATGAAGAGCGTCACGAGTGCGCGCAACAGGCGCGTGAGAATGAATTGCAGCATGTCAGGCCGCCTCCCCGCCCGATAGCGACGGATTGTTGACGAGATGGCAGGCGACGGAACGGCCGCCGTCGGCGATGAGTTCGGGTTTGATCGAACGGCAGGTTGGACGCACCTCCGGGCAGCGCGTGTGGAAGGGACAGCCCGAGGGCACGTTGACCGGATTGGGTGGATCGCCGGTCAGGATGATGCGGCCGCGCGCCGGTCTTCCCGGCTGCGGCACGGCCGATACCAGCGCCTTCGTGTAGGGGTGTGCTGGCGCTTGCAGGATATCTTCCGGCGTGCCCATCTCGACGATACTGCCGAGATACATCACCGCCACACGATCGGCGACCTGGCGCACGACCTTCAGATCATGACTGATAAAGACGCCGGTAAAGTTGGTGCGGGCAAGGATATCCTCGAAGACGTTCAGTACCTGCGCCTGCACCGAGACGTCGAGTGCCGAGACCGGCTCATCGCAGACCAGCAGTTCCGGCTCCATGGAAAGGGCGCGCGCAATGATGACGCGCTGGCGCTGCCCGCCCGAGAGTTCATGCGGATAGCGGCTGCCGTGATGCGCGATCAGACCGACGGCGGCCATCACTTCGGCCACACGGCCCTTGCGATCGGCTGGCGTCATTTCGGGATTATGGATGATCAGAGGTTCCTCGATCTGTCCGGCGACGGCGATGCGCGGATCAAGCGCGCCGAGCGGATCCTGATAGATCATCTGCATGCGTTTTCGCATGCGCCGCCACTCAGCATTCGGCACCGCGCCAACCTTCTCGCCACCGAACCGGACTTCGCCCGAAGTCGGCGGAATATGGCCGAGCAGCAGCCGCGCGGTCGTCGACTTGCCACTGCCGCTTTCGCCGACGATGCCGAACATTTCGCCCGGCGCCACATCGAAGGTCAGGCCATCGACCGCCTTGAGAGTTTTTGCCGACGAGAACAGGCCGCTGCACTGGCGCAGCGTATAGTGCCGCTTCAGCGCGCGGACGGAGAGCGCCCCCTTCATCAGATCACTCCTGCAGCACTTGCGTGGGTGGCGGCCGAAGCCTTTGGCACGAAGGACGAGACGTCGCCGAGATGCACACAGGCAGCCAGGTGCCTGTCATCCTTCCCCACTGCGCGCATGGACGGCACGGAATGCAGGCAGTCCTCATCCGCCAGCATGCAGCGCGGTGAAAAAGTGCAGCCGGGCGGCAGTGCGCTTGGCGGCGGCACCGTGCCGGGTATGGCGATCAGGCGCTGGCGCGGGCCATCGATACGCGGCAGGGCAGCGATCAGGCCGCGCGTGTAGGGATGGGCAGGATTGGCAAAGAGATCCGACGTCGGGCTGTCCTCAACGATGCGACCGCAATACATGACGGCGACACGTTCGGTCATTTCCGCCACCATGCCGAGATCGTGCGAGATCAGCACCAGAGCCATTCCGCGCTCACGCCTGATATCGTCGAGCAGGTCGAGGATCTGCGCCTGGATCGTCGCATCGAGCGCCGTCGTCGGCTCATCGGCGACAAGAAGATCGGGATTGCCGGCGAGCGCCATCGCGATCATGACGCGCTGGTTCATGCCGCCGGAAAATTCATGCGGATATTCGCCGAGCCGCTGGCGGGCGTTGGCGATGCCGACACGATCTATCAACCGCTCGGCCTCCCTGCGGGCAACCTCACCCCGCATGCCCTGATGCAGCCTGAGCGCTTCGGTGAGCTGCCAGCCGATCTTGTGCAGCGGATTGAGCGAGCTCGACGGATCCTGGAAAATCATGGCGATGCGCCCGCCGCGAACCGTGCTGAGCGTCGCTTCGTCGGCGCCGAGAATTTCCCGACCCTCGAGCGTCACGGACCCATTCACGCGGGCATTGCGCCCGAGCAGACCGAGTGCCGCCATCCATGTGATCGACTTGCCGCAACCGGATTCGCCGACGATGCCAAGCGCTTCGCCGCGCGACAGCGTCAGGTCGATGCCATGCAGAGCACGGGTGAAATGGCGATTGCTCTCGAAGTCGACCGAGAGATTGCGGATGTCGACGAGGCTCGACGGCGTGCTCATGCTCGCTTCTCCCTGACTAGAACTCTTGCTTCTGGATATTGCCGACCTGCAGGGTGTAACGCGCCGCCCCTTCCAGGATGACGCAGCTCAAGACCTGCTGCACATAGGAGCCGGTATCGACATTGATGCGGTTCGGAAGGCTTTCGACGGCGTCGCGGTGGCTGTGCCCGTGCACGACGACCTTGCCGAAATTCTTTCGCGAGAACAGAAACTTGTCGCGTATCCATGTCAGATCCTCACGCCGCTGGTCGGCGAGCGGGCGATCGGGATCGACCCCGGCATGGGCGAAGAAATAATCGCCCTCGCTGTGCGACAATGGCAGCGAGAGCATGAAATCCTTGTGACGTTCGGGAAGCGCAGACAGAAATTGCTGCCGCAATGGCTCGGCACAACCAGGATCGGCAACGGCTGCGAGCACATCGTCTTCCGGGAGCCCGTAGGAGGCGAGCGTTTCGAGACCGCCCTTTAGAGCCCAGGGAGAAATAACGCTCGCATCGTCGATAAAATTGATCAGCCATTCGTCGTGGTTGCCTCTGAGGCACATTACCTGCGTACCGGCTGGCGGGTTTGCCTGGTGACCGATGATCATGTCGATCACATCAAGCGAACTTGGCCCGCGATCGATGATGTCGCCCAGATAGATGATCAGCGCCTGCTCTGAAGGGTGGCATTCCAGATCGGCGACGATTGCCTGTTGCATGGCCTCGAGGAGATCATCGTAACCGTGGATATCGCCGATCGCATAGATCCGGCTGACGCCGGTAACGGCGGAGTTGGCATTGTCGAATTCAGGCCAGTCGCCATCCATCCTGTCGATAGGCAGAAAGCGACGCATCGGGGCAATCATCAAATGTATCCTTGGCAAAATGGAGGGCGGGATGACCAGCACCCCGCCGTTTGAAGCGTGGCACGACCCTTCGGATCGCTTGCCACGCCTCAGGCTTTTGTTCTCGCATGTCGTGATCGCAAAACCGCTGCGCACTTCTGCGCGACATGCTTGAGGCATTACTTCTTGATCGAGAAGGAACCCGGACGAAAATCCATGACGAACATGGCAGAGGGCTTCCACTGGATGTCGGCGCGCTTGCCGTAGAGGATGGCGTTCTGATGCAGAACGATCATGGCCGGATCTTCGACTTCGATGATTTCGAGCGCGCGGGCAAAGGCCTTCTTGACTTCAGCCTTGTCGGTCGACGTGTTCAGCACGTTGCAGAGCTTGTCGAACTCCTCGTTCTTCCACATGCCGGTCTTCGGGTTCGTGCCGCTGTTGTAAGAGCCGTAGGGGCAATTGTTGGCGAGCAGCGAAACCGGATAGGCGAAATAGGCCGTGTTCGACAGATCCTGCATCATACGATCCGGAGCCGGGTCGTTCGGATTGTCGACAACCGCGAAATCGATGTTGAAGCCGATCTTACGCAGGTTATCGAGGTCGAACTGGGCGACCGTCAGTTCGTTCGGATAATAGTCGTTGTGGACGCGGTAGGTGATCGGCTCGCCCTTGTAGCCGGCTTCGGCCAGCAGCTTCTTGGCAAGTTCCGGATCATAGGCCGGCGACTTGAAATCATCGATGAAGAGATCGCCGAAGAGCTTGTGCTGGAAGCCCTGCGCCACGGCGGTCTGGCCGCCCCACAGCGAGTCGACGATCGTCTGGCGATCGATCGAGTGCGACAGCGCCTGACGGATCAGCTTGTTCTTCAGCGGGCCGTTATTGGTGTCGAGCGCGATGAAGCGGATGTTGGCAACCGGGCCGCCGACGACTTCAAAGTCGGAATTGCCCTTGATCATCGGAACCTGGTCGGGACCGACGTCGCTGACGATGTCATATTCGCCTGACAGCAGGCCGTTGATGCGGCTTGCCGCTTCGGGAACGACATTGAAATTCAACTTGGCGATCGGCGGCTTGCCACCCCAGTAATCGTCATTGGCGACGAGATGGATGGCCGAACCCTGATCGACGCTTTCGACCTTGTAGGGGCCGGTTGCGACCGGATGCAGGGCGTAGTCCTGCCAGGACTTGGCGCTCTGGAAGGCACGCTTGGAAATAATTGCGGCGTAGTTGACGCGGGCCAGACGCGCTTCGGTGTCGAGCGTCGACTTCTGCATGACGAAGCGGACGGTATAGTCGTCGACCTTTTCGACCGACTTCAGCAGCGGCCATTCGGACTTGCGGCCACCGGCGGTCAGTGCCGGCGGAACGATACCGATCGTGCCATCAGCACGCGTGAAGGTCGGCAGGTTGGCTTCGCGGGCCTTTGCCTGTTCCGGTAGCAGGCCGTAGCGCTCGTCGGAAAAGGAGAAGACCACATCATCAGCCTTCATCTCGTCGCCGTTGTGGAACTTCACGCCGTGGCGCAGCTTCACTTCCAGGATCTCGGGCGAAACCCACTTCCATTCGGTGGCAAGGCCCGGCTTGGCCGGAAGGTTCGGATCGGCAAGATCGAGCGCGATCAACTGCTCGAAAATGTCGTTCTGATATTTGCGGGGAGCTGTGCCCGTATTGTCCGTCGTATCGAGCGTGCCGGCCAGACCCATGCTCTGCAGCGCGACATTGATGGTCGGGCGATCTTCGGCACGTGCAACCTGGTTGAAGCCGAGGACGGTGGTGGCAAGAAGGATCGATGTCAGTGACAATGTTCTGAAATTCATATTCATGTCGATGTCTCCGTTCGGAAAATGGCGCCGGCTTTGAAAGACGGCATGGCTTCGCCGTTCGCCTGCCGCTCCTCAGCTGGCCTGCGTGCGGGATCTGATGAGGCGCCCCGATCGACCGGGGCGCAGTCCGATGAAAATGCTTAAGCGATCTGGCGTTCGACCTTCAGATCTTCCCGGCGCACCGGCTCTGCCGCCGGCTGGCCTTCGAGGACGAGATCGGCTTCGTCGATATAATTATGGGCTCCGACGCGGGCGATGGCGATACGCGAGACCTTGTCGCCGGCCGATGCGGTAAAGTGAGTCACGACGGGCGCCGGCACCAGCTGACCGCCCTCCAGCAGTTCATGCATGACGCGGCCGGTCATCGTCGCGGCCGGTTCGATGCCGAGAAGATGCAGCACCGTCGGGGCGATGTCGTAGATACCGGTGCGTGATGAAATCACCTCGCCGCCGCTGCGGATACCGGCACCACCGCCGACAAGCACGGCGGCAAGTTCGGTCGCGTGCAGGCCACCATGGGTGCCGCCTCCGACAGGAATGTTGTAGTTTCCGGCATCGCAGTAGGACGTGCCGGGAACGCCATGGGCGTTGCTGTCATTGTCGCCCTTCAGGTTGATGTAGAGATCCGGTGCGCGACGATGTGCGGCACCCGACAGTTCCAGCGCCAAGGTGCCGGCAATGATGCCTTCGCTCGCGCCCGGCGCAATCGCCCGCGTAAAGGTTGCACCGTACCATTCCTGCGCGGTCAGCACATCGAAGGCCGCCAGCAGCAGGCCGCGGTCGAACTTGCGCAACCAGAAGCCGGGAGCGCGGCCGCCGCGATAGAGAATGTCGGCGCCATTATCGAAATGGTGATCCGCCGAAATACCAGCTTCCTTCAATGCCGCACCGACGGAAATGAATTTGGCCGAGGTGGAGTGACCGTGATCCGACGTGACGAAGATCGCGATGGAATCGCGCTCCGGCTGACGGTCGCGCCATTCCATGAGGTCGCCGATCGCCGCGTCGCAATCGCGCATCGAGGCCAGCATGCCTTCGGCGCCGAGGCCGTGAACGTGCGAAGCGCTATCGACTTCGGTCAGCCAGATGATCGAAGCCGACGGCTTTCTGGCCGGCCAGACGCTGTCAGTGAAGACCGAGATCGCACGTCGTTCGGCGCCGCGATTGAAACCGGTCGCCGGAACGGAATGCCGCTCAGCAATCTCTACGGCCAGTTCCGGCGGAAAGGCGACAGCCGGATGGCGAACATTGTAGCCCGCCTGCCCCCAGTCCGCGCCCTTCCAGTTCAATGCAGTAAATGAGCCCTGCCCGCTCGATGTGACGTTGGCGAAGGAAAGGCCATGCTTGGCGAGAGTTTCGGAAAGGTTGGTCGCCGTCGCCATGCCGCCGACGAGGCGCCGGTCGCCGGCCCGCCAGTCATGGATCGTATCGGTGCCGGTCAGGCGGCCGGAGCCGTCGCGCGAATAGAATTCATTGCCGAGGACGCCGGTCGTTTCCGGACGCGCGCCGCTGGCAAGCGCCGTCAGCGCACCGCGCGTTTCGCTCGGGAAAACCGTTCGGTGATCGCGGCTCGACACACCTGATGCCTTTAGGGCAGACAGATTGGGCATGGTCGTGGCATCGATCATATCCGGCCGCAGGCCGTCGACGCCGAGCACGATGACATGGCGGACATCAGTCATCTTCATTCACCTTCTCTTCGATTGTCGCGCCGGCTGGACCGGCATTGTCATTGACGTTTTGGGGATAGAGCACGCTCGCGCCGGCCTCGGTCAGCAGGCGCACAAAGGGTTCTTCCAGCGGCTGATCCGTGACGAAAGTCTCGATTTCGGAAAATGGAATGCTGCGGTAGCGGCCGACCGCGCCAATCTTCGTGTGGTCGGCTACGTAGACATTGGAACGGCTCTGCGCCGCCAGCCGTGTCTTGAGCTGCATGTAATGCTTGGTGCGTTCGACCAGCCCGTATTCCGCATCCAGGCCGTAAACGCCGATGATGGACAGATCGAAACTGCAATCGCGGATCGCCTCGAAGACTTCGTCTCCGAGCAGCGTCTTGCCGGTGAAGTCATATTCGCCGCCGGTCAGGATGACCTTGTGCCGCAGCCCTGCCTGCAGCGCCTCGCCGATGGCCGGCATATTGGTCATGACGGTGACCGGCGGGCCATTGCGCATGGCCTGGGCAACGGCAAGGACCGAGCTTCCGCCTGTCATAAATATCCATTGATCCGGCTGGATCATTGCCGCGACGAGATTTCCGATCGCCTGCTTTTCGGCACGCTCCATGTTGACGCGTTCATCGAGCGCCGCCTCGCGGCCGGAGGGGATTGCGCCGCCATAGACGCGCTGCAGCGAACCGCCACGCTCCAGCGCCACGAGATCGCGGCGGATCGTCTCCGTCGACACGCCGAAAGTCTCGGCGATCGCGCTGATCGACATGCCGCTGCCGCCATTGATGAGACGGATGATGGTCTGATGACGACTGGCCGCAGGAAGCTTGGACATGAAACGTTGCTCGCCTTGATGACGAGGCGTTTCTAGGCCCGGCATGTTTCAATGCCGTGACAGTTTTTTGATGTTTTTGTTTACATCCTCAAAGTCACACAAACTTCCACATTTCGCGACGCACGTGCACCCGCCGGTCCAATCCGACCGGCGGCTGCCGAATGTCCAGTCCTTTAGTTGCGGAACAACTGCAGGATATTCTGGGCTGAGGAGTTGGCGATTGAGAGAACCTGAAGGGCAAGCTGCTGCTGCGTCTGAAGCGCTGCAAGCCTGGCCGATTCCGCTTCCATATCGGCATCGACGAGCCGGCCGATGCCGGATTGGATGGAATCCCTGAGATCGCTGGTGAAATTCTGCTGCATCTCGATGCGCTTCTGCATCGAACCCATCTGGGAAGCGGCATCCGTCATCTTGCCGATGGTGAGGTCTGCTCCCTGAAGCGCCACCTGCAGATCACCGAGCGTCATGTTGGTGATATCCATCGAATAAATCGAGGGCATCGTGATGGAGACGCCGCCATAGGAGCCGACGATGGAAGAGCCCAGCAGGCCGGAGGCCGTATCGACGGTGCCGTTGGGATTGAGGCCGAACAGCACATTGCCGCTGGTAGTGCTGTTCAACACATAGTCCGTCGTTTTGATGCTGACGCCACCGCTGCCATCCCTGACAAAGGAGGATATCACGCTCTTGGTGGTGCTGCTGCCACCGACCAACCAGTTTTCACCCGCGAAGGAAGCGGATTGAGCAATGCTCAGAAGCTGGGACTGAAGCTGGCTGATTTCGTCCTGGATCTTGCCCTTATCCGCACCCTTTTCGGTGGCGGCAACAAGCTTGGCCTTGATTTCATCAACCACATCGATGGCGCTGGACATGGCCGTATAGGCGGTGTCGATCTTGGCGGCGCCAAGCCCGAGCGCATCCTGAACTGCAGACAGGGCCTTGTCATCAGAGCGCATCGTCGTGGCGATCGACCAATAGGCGGGGTTGTCCGAGGCCTTGTTGATTCGATAACCCGTCGCTATGCGCTGCTGTGTTTCGGCAAGCTGCTTGTTGACATTGCGCAGTGTCGCCAGTGCTGCGATCGCAGAATTGTTCGTATGGATGCTGGTCATCGTCTCACCGCCAAGAATCTGAGAACTTATCCGGCGTTCTACCGGTTGACGGCACCAAGCATCATGCCCCAGCCCCTCTCCGGGTCTGGCCGTTCATACCTCTTGTTAAACGCCCTGGTTGGCTAACGGACTGCTAATGGCGCAATGCCAGAAGTTGCATCTCTTCACGGATAAGGCGATTTTCTACCAAACGACATCAGCGTTTGGCGCTATGCAATGGCCGGCAATATTGTTGCGGATAAAAGATACCCGCCATCGCGATCGCCTGCTGGCGGAAGATGCTGGTGTCCCCATATAGAAGATATCAGGGAATCCACGAGGGATAAGTTTGATGAAGAAATTTCGGGCGTTTGCCGTGGTCGGAGCTGTGGTCAGCATCTCGCTGCTGACGGGATGTGGAGCTCCGATGAATTCATATGGTTCTGCCTCGGCTTATGTGCCGGGCGATTCGATGAACCCTGCCTGCGCGGATGGTTTCAGGCCCAGTGATGGTCGTTCATGCAGCTATTGATCGCTTGATAAGCGGTGCATGAGTTTATTCCGGCCGTCCATACCGGCATGCCGGGTCAGTGCACCTGCGGCTCATCATCATCCTCAAGGAAGCTTTTGACGCCATCGCGTTCAGCGGTGGCCAGAAATTCCTCCCAGGCATCCTGATCTGTGGCGAATCCATCTTCCCAGGTCGTCACGACTTCGGTCTGCGAAATGACCTCAAGGGTCCAATCGCCATTCGTGCCAGCCGGTCGGAATATATCGACGAGCACGGTCACGCCATCGTCTTCGAACTCGCCGGAAAAATCGGAATGTTCGAGCTTCGGTTCTTTGATTTTCTTTGGCATTTAAACCTCCAGCCCCTTCGGGCGCCAGAAAACTCTCAAATAAAGGGATAGTGGTGAGAGCGATGGGGTTCGAACCCATGACCTACTGATTAAAAGTCAGTTGCTCTACCGGCTGAGCTACGCTCTCCCTCTCCGCGGGTGCGAGACACCCCGGCTGGAAGTGCGCGGAACATATGCAGGCGACCTATCGCGGTCAACCGAAAAATCTTCTTATCCATCGCATTGGGCACATTTCTTGCTGACGCCCAGTTTTCCCAAGCCACCTTTTCGCATCATCCGCGGTGCACCGCTCGTAACTACCTGGCTGAAGTCGCCACCACAGATGATTCGAGCTGATTCTCGGAGCCGCTGGTGGTCACCCTGCGTTCAATATCCTGGCGCTCCCCGCCTCGGACGACACCCGGCATGTCACCGCCATGACAAGGTGGCGATATTGGAGATAGCCGGCTGTCGCGTTCAGCGCGAAAAGGTGATTGGCAATCACCCCTCCTCGGCGTTAGGAACATCGCTCGATTGCTGCCGGAGAGAATGCGTGTCGATAGCCGATATTTCCCTTTGGAGCGCGCTGCTTGCCGGAGCGCTTTCCTTCCTGTCGCCCTGCGTGCTTCCGCTCGTTCCGCCTTATCTCTGTTATATGGCCGGCATCTCCGTCGAGCAATTCCGCGGCGGCGGAACGGTTGCAGCGGCACCGGATATGCGGCGGGGCGTGCTTTTCTCGGCACTGTTCTTCACGCTTGGTTTTGCCACCGTCTTCGTGGCCCTTGGCGCCGGCGCATCGACCATCGGCATGGTGCTTCGCCAGCATCTCGATCTGCTCGCCAAGATAGGCGGCCTGATCATCATTGTGATGGGGCTGAATTTTCTCGGGCTTTTCCGGATCGGCCTGCTGGCGCGGGAGGCCCGTTTCCAGGGCAATGGCAAGCCGGCAACATTGACCGGCGCCTATATCATGGGCCTCGCTTTCGCCTTCGGCTGGACGCCCTGCATCGGGCCGGTTCTCGGAGCAATCCTCGGGGTTGCAGCATCACGCGAGACGGTCGGCTCGGGCGCCGGGCTGCTTGCCATCTACTCGCTCGGCCTTGCGATACCGTTCTGGATCGCCGCCGGGTTTTCCGGGGCGTTCATGCGCTTTCTGTCACGCTTCCGCCGGCATCTCGGCACGGTGGAAAAGATCATGGGCGTATTCCTGGTGCTGACCGGCCTCGCCTTCCTGCTCGGCTGGGTCAGCAATGTGGCGATCTGGTTCCAGCAGACCTTTCCGATCCTGATGCAGATCGGCTGAGAAGGTCTCAGGCCTTCTTCCGCGTCAGCCGCTCCTTGATCGCTTCCGGAATGTCACGCAAGCCGCGTCCCGGCTCGATGCCTTCGCGCATGACGATGTTGCGCAGCGGCGGGATGGCCGAGAGGACATGCAGGCCGGTGGCACGCAGCATCTGGACGGGAAGGAAGTCAGAGAGCAGCGAACGATTCAACAGATCGACGCTTGCGGTACGCGTCATGATATCGGCGCGGCGCTTGCGGTCGAAGCTGCTGCCAGCGTCCGCTGCAACCGGCAATTCCGCCCGTGCGCAAAGGAGATCCGTCAGCGCCATGATATCGCGCAGGCTGAGGTTGAGGCCCTGTGCGCCGATCGGCGGAAAGACGTGCGCAGCCTCGCCGATCAGTGCGATTCGTTCCTTGCCGAAGCGATGCGCCATCATGCCCGAAAGCGGCCAGATCTGAACGCCCTCTTCGACAGTGACTTTGCCAAGCATGGACTGCATGCGCTCTTCCACGACATTCCCGAGTTCGGCAAGCGAAAGCTCGACGCGAGCTGCGGCATCCGAAGGATTCTGTACCCAGACGAGGCTGGAGCGATTGCCCGGCAGCGGCACCTGGGTGAAGGGGCCATGCTCCGTGTGGAACTCTGTGGAGATATTCTGATGTGGCAGCGTATGTGCAAAATTCAGCACCATAGCCGATTGCGGATAGGACCAGGTGCGCACATCGATACCAGCCGACTCGCGCAGCTTCGACTTGCGGCCATCGGCACCGATGGCGAAATCGGCGGTCAGTTCCGCGCCACCTGCGAGGGTGATCGTGACGACATCGGGTGTGATGGCGATCGTTTCAGCCATGTCGGTGAAACGAGTGATATTGCCCTCAGCGGCCGCGGCAGCTTCAAGCACATCCATCAGCGCCTTGTTGGGGAAATTGTAGCCGAAAGCGTCCAGCCCGACTTCGGCGGAACGGAAATTCGTGGTCGGCGCGCGCAGCAGGCGATTGGTGCCGTCTATGATGCGCATGCTGGTGAGCGGAGCGGCGGCCGGGCGAAGCTTTTCCCAGAGCGTCAGGCGATCCAGGAAGCGAATCGACTGGTCCATCAGTGCCGTGGTGCGGCGATCTTCCCTGGGAGACGGAGGGGCGATCAGCGCCACATTGCGACCGCCGCGCGCCAAGGCGACTGCAGCGATCATGCCGGCGAGACCGCCACCGATCACCGCCACTTCGAATTTGCTCATGCTATCGTTCCGTCATCAAAAAGACGGCAGAACCGGCAGCCTCAGACGGCCGGCTTTGCCTGACGGCGCCAACTATAGCCCTTGCCGGCTTCGGCGTCACGCACCGCCGGCTGATAATGATGCGGAATGGCCGGCAGGCGCTTTTCCGACAAGCGCCGGATCGCTGTCTCGTTGGTGACGGCGAAACTGTCGATACCGACGCGCAGCATCAGCGGCACCTGATCGATCAGGACGTCGCCGACGGCACGCAGCTCGTTGGTGAAGCCAAGACGCTGGCGCAGCAGCGACGCATGGCTGAAGGCGCGACCGTCATTGAATGCCGGAAATGCAACAGCGACGATCTCCAGGCGATAGAGATAGGGTTCAAGCTTCAGCACATCGTCGGCCGGCTTGATGACCACGCCGAAGCCGACATCATTGCTCTCGTCAGCCTTGGCGATCAGCTCATCCAGCGTCAGCAGCGGCTTCTGATCTTCCGTGGCTTTCACGTCGTCGGTCTCGATCACCCAGGGATCGTTTTCGACAAAACCGGTTTCTCTCCAGATCTTCGTCATCGTCCCCTCCTTACGCCGCTTCCGCTGCCGAGCCGTAGAGCGCTTCCTTGAAAGGCTGCGGACCAAGGCGGCGATAGGCGGCAAGGAAGATTTCCGAGGGATCGAGGCGCAGACGCAGATAGGTGTCGACGATCGTCTCGATCGCATCCGTCACCTTTTCCGGCTCGAAACCGCGGCCGATGATTTCGCCGATCGAAGTGTGCTCATCGCCGGAACCGCCAAGCGTGATCTGGTAGAGTTCGGCGCCCTTCTTTTCCACGCCCAGCAGGCCAATATGGCCGACATGGTGATGACCGCAGGCGTTGATGCAGCCGGAGATCTTGATCTTCAGCTCGCCGATCTCGGCCTGGCGGGCCGGATCGCCGAAGCGGCGGGAGATTTCCTGCGCGACCGGAATGGAGCGCGCATTGGCAAGCGCGCAATAATCGAGCCCCGGACAGGCGATGATATCGGTGATCAGGCCGGCATTGGCTTCTGCGAGATTGATCGCGACGAGGCCGCGATAGACAGCTTCGAGATCGGCCAGCGCCACATGCGGCAGGATGAGGTTCTGCTCATGGCTGACGCGGATTTCGTCGAAGGCATATTCCTCGGCGATATCGGCAATGGCATCCATCTGAGAATCGGAGGCGTCACCAGGAATGCCGCCGATCGGCTTCAGCGAGATCGTCACCATGCCGTAGTCGGGGTTCTTGTGCGGCTGGACATTCTGCTGAACCCAGCGGGCGAAAGCCGGATCGGCCTTCTTCCAGCGAGCGAGGTTTTCCCAACCCTCGGCACGCTGCGGCAGGGCCGGCGGGGCGAAGTAGGCGGTGATGGCCTGCACGTCCTGTTCCGGCAGCTTCAGCTCGCTATCCTTCAGCTGCGCGAATTCGACCTCGACCTGACGGGCAAGTTCTTCGGCACCGGTCTCGTGGACGAGGATCTTGATACGGGCCTTGTACTTGTTGTCGCGGCGGCCATGCAGGTTGTAAACGCGCATGACGGCGGTCGTGTAAGAGAGGAGATCCTCTTCCGGCAGGAAGTCGCGGATCAGCTTGGCGACCATCGGCGTTCGGCCCTGACCGCCACCGACATAAACGGCGAAACCAATCTCGCCCTTGTCGTTCTTCTTCAGATGCAGGCCGATATCATGGACCTGGATGGCGGCGCGGTCACGCTCGGCACCTGTGACGGCAATCTTGAACTTGCGCGGCAGGAAGGAGAATTCCGGGTGAACGGATGACCACTGGCGCAGGATCTCGGCATAGGGGCGCGGATCGGCGACTTCATCTGCGGCAGCACCGGCGAAATGGTCCGCCGTCACGTTTCGAATGCAGTTGCCCGATGTCTGCATGGCGTGCATTTCGACCGTCGCAAGTTCGGCCAGAACATCAGGCATATCAGACAGCTTCGGCCAGTTGAACTGCAGGTTCTGGCGCGTCGTGAAGTGGCCGTAGCCGCGGTCATAGGTGCGGGCAATATGGGCCAGCATGCGCATCTGGCGCGAGCTCAGCGTGCCATAGGGAATGGCGATACGCAGCATGTAGGCGTGGAGCTGCAGGTAGACACCGTTCATCAGGCGTAGCGGCTTGAATGCATCCTCGGCCAGTTCGCCGGAAAGGCGGCGCTGGACCTGATCGCGAAACTGCTCGACGCGCTCGGCGACAAAGGCGTGGTCAAATTCGTCGTAACGGTACATCGTCTTCCTCAGACTGCAATGAATTCAGGATCGGCCGGCTTGTAGCCGGGCGCATATTCCATGGTCGGCCCCTGGGCGCGGATACGCTCACGCAGGCGCAGCGGCCACAGCTGGCCATCGTTCTCCTGCACCTCGACAACGGCGACATCGACCACCTTGTTGTCTGCGTAGGATTTCTTGCCGATTTCCTCGAGAGCGGCGACGGCTTCGGCATGACGGGCGACAAGTGCTTCCTGCAACGAGGTCACCCATTCGCCATTGGCGTTCAGCCAGACGGCGATGCCGTCGGTCAGGCGGTTGGCGGTCAGAACCTTGTCTACCATGTCAGCTCCTTGCAAGTTCATCGAACCTGATACGTTCGCGCACCAGCGGTTCGGACAGTTCGAAATTAGCGCCTGCGACTGCATCGCCGATAATGACCATGACCGGTCCCGTCAACTCGTCACGATGCTGCAGGTCGGCAAGATCCCGCAGAATACCATGGAGCAGGCGCCGATCGGAACGGCTGGCATTCTCGATGACGGCAACCGTGGTTTCCGGTGGAATGCCTGCCTGCATCAGCCGCTCGGCGACAGAGGCCGCAACCGTGCGGCCCATATAGACAGCGATGGTCGCACCCGAGACGGCGAGGCTTGCCCAATCCGGGAGCACGTCACCAGTCAGATCATGCCCGGTCGTGAAGACCAGCGAAGACGCGACACCGCGCAGCGTCAGCGGCAGCTCGAAATCGGCAGCGGCTGCAAAGGCCGAGGTAATGCCCGGCACAATCTCATAGGCGATCCCGGCAGCACGCAGAGCGGCCATTTCCTCCCCGGCCCGGCCGTAGACCAAGGGATCGCCACTCTTCAGCCGCACGACACGCTTGCCCTGGCGACCAAGCTCGACCAGGAGATCGTTGATCTCTTCCTGAGACTTGGAATGGCAGCCCTTGCGCTTGCCGACAGAAAGGCGCTCGGCATCGCGGCGGCCCATATCGACGATCGCCTGCGGCACGAGCGCGTCATAGACGATAACGTCGGCTTCCATCATCACGCGCTGGGCCCGCAGAGTCAGCAGATCTTCGGCACCGGGACCGGCACCGACGAGCCAGACATGGCCTTCGACGCGATCCAGCGAACGCAGCAGCCCATTGGCGGCGCGGTGGGCTTGCGGCAGATTGCCATTGGCAACCGCATCGGCGACGGGACCAGAAAAGAAACGGCGCCAGAAAATACGACGGGAAACGCCACGCGGAACCAGATGCTCGACCGTCTTGCGATAACCGGTTGCCAGAGCGGCCAAACGCCCAAGCGAGGGCGAGAGAAGCTGATCGATCTGGGCGCGGATCATCTGCGCCAGGACCGGCCCTGCCCCTTCGGTGCCGATAGCAACGGCAACGGGGGCACGATTGACAAGAGCCGGGGTGAAGAAATCGCAGTAATCGGGCTGATCGACGGCATTGGCCGGGATCTTTGCAGCGCGCGCGGCATCGACAATGCGGCGATCCTGCTCAGCATCACCGGTTGCGGCAAATACGAGCGTGGCTCCTTCGATTTGTTCAGGAGCAAAGACGGCGCGGACAGTCTCGATACGGTTGGCGATGAGGAAGGCGTGATAATCGGCCTCCGGGCGATCGGCATGTGCAACGATCCGCGCCTGCGTATTCAAGAGCAGGCGAACCTTGGCAAAAGCTTCATCACCATTGCCAAAAACGGCCGCAACCCGACCTTCCACGCGAAAGAAGGCGGGAAATACCGAAAGCTGTTCAGTCCTGGGAGGCATTCTCAATCCACTTCGAAGTTGTCCGAATATGCATTCTCCAGGCAAGCGAATGAAGAAACAGAATTCCAAAGGGCGGCCGGTCGCGTATTCTTTTACCCGCTTGATCAATGATTTGAGAAAACTCACCCGTGCGGCGCAAAAGGCACATATCTTGAGCCGAAATGACAGCTTTCACCCGCAGCCGACGTGCGCGCTGCGATAAAGCCTGTGGCAAAGTTTCGGGTGCAGGACTTATGCATTCCGCTTCTTTCCACTCGACGATAGAATAGACCAAACAGGAGATTTTCATGGCTGAGAAAACAATTGCCGCTCGCCTGCTGCAGGTCATGGAAGACAACGTCCTGCCGATGACGGAACTTGGCGTTGCCGCCGGCAACAAGGTCTTCGGCGCGGCCATTCTGCGCAAATCCGATCTGTCCGTCGTCGTGGCCGAGACCAATAACGAGCTCGAAAACCCGCTCTGGCACGGGGAAGTGCACACTCTGAAGCGCTTCTACGAACTCAACGACAAGCCGGCGACAAAAGATCTGATCTTCCTCTCGACGCATGAGCCGTGCACCATGTGCATGTCGGCGATCACCTGGGCCGGCTTCGACAATTTCTATTATTTCTTCAGCCACGAAGATTCCCGCGACAGTTTCGCAATCCCGCACGATCTGAAAATCCTCAAGGAAGTCTTCGGGCTTGAACCCGGCGGTTACCGGCGGCAGAACGCCTTCTGGAAGAGCTTTGCGATCGCCGATCTGGTCGAGACCGAGAACGAGCCGCTGAAGGCCGAGCTCAGGGCGCAGACGACGCGGATCAAATCGCGCTATGACGCCCTCTCAAACACCTACCAGGCCACCAAGAGCGCCAACGACATTCCGCTGAACTGAGAAATCATGGAACCTTCGAAAGACATTTCACGGCTGATCGAGATCATGGCCGCGCTTCGCAACCCGCAAACCGGCTGCCCGTGGGATATCGAGCAGGATTTCGAGAGCATCAAGCCCTATACGATCGAGGAAGCCTATGAGGTTGCCGATGCGATCGAGCGCAAGGATATGGACGATCTCTGCGACGAACTCGGCGACCTGCTGCTGCAGGTGGTTTTCCATGCGCGCATGGCCGAGGAAGCCGGCGAATTTTCCTTCGGCGATGTCGTGGAAGCCATCACCCGCAAGATGATCCGCCGCCATCCGCATGTCTTTGCCCGCTCGGATGCAGATACGCCCGACGCCGTGAAGAAGCAGTGGGACGAGATCAAGCAGGCGGAAAAACGCGAGCGCATCGAGCGCCGGGCGCAGCGTGGGATCACCGAAGATTTCAAGGCTGGCTATCTGGGCTCGGTGCAGCGCAGCTTTCCGGCACTGACCGAAGCACTGAAGCTGCAGGAACGCGCCGCCAAGGTCGGTTTCGACTGGTCGGCACCAGAGCCGATCCTCGACAAGATCGAGGAGGAGGTCGATGAATTGCGCGTCGCTCTGCGCGAAGGCGACAAGTCAAAGGTCAGCGACGAACTCGGCGACCTGATCTTTGCCGTCGTCAATATCGGCCGGCATGTGAAGACCGATCCGGAACAGGCACTGCGCGGGACGAATACGAAATTCCGGCGCCGCTTCGGTCACATCGAACAGGTTCTGGAAACCGAAGGCGAGACGCTGGAGGCTGCGAGCCTCGAGCGCATGGAAGAAATCTGGCAGGCGGCCAAGGCTATCGAACGAGCCGTGGTGGCCGGAGCGGCGGAGTGAAGCCGGTGTAAGCCGGCTTAACGCTCCCAGTCTTCCTTGGCAGGCTTGGCACCACTGCCGATCCGGCGCTCAAGCTCAGCGGCTTCGGTTTCCGACAGCCGCAGTTCCAGCGTCACCGTGCCATCCTCATTGTCTTCGCGACTGTCGACGATGGCGTGGTCGTAGAGCCAGGGCAGCAAAGCCAACTTGTCGACTGGCAGCGTGATCGACGTTTCCGTCATGATGCCCGAGAGGCGACGGCTGATGTCATCCATCAACCTGTCGACGCCCTCGCCGCTGATCGCCGAGACAGCAATGACATTCTGCGCGGTCGATGCCTTCTGCACGATGGCGTCGTGAGCTTCCGGCTCCAGCCGGTCTATCTTGTTCCAGACTTCAAGGATGCGGCGCTGGCCTTCAGCCTCGTCGATGCCGAGGTCGTTCAGGATGCGCAGCACATCGGCGCTCTGAGCCTGATTGTCCACATCGGACATATCGCGCACATGGAGGACGAGATCTGCTTCCAGCACCTCTTCCAGCGTGGCGCGGAAGGCGGCGACCAGATGGGTCGGCAGGTCGGAGATAAAGCCGACGGTATCGGAGAGAATGACGGTGCGGCCGTGCGGCAACTTCATGCGGCGCAGTGTCGGATCGAGCGTCGCAAAGAGCATGTCTTCGGCGAGAACCCCTGCCCCTGTGATGCGGTTGAACAGCGTCGACTTGCCGGCATTGGTATAACCGACGAGCGCCACGATCGGATGCGGCACCTTCCGGCGCTTGGCGCGATGTAGCTGGCGGGTACGCACCACCTGCTCCAGCTCGCGTTCCAGCTTGATGATGCGATCCTGCAACAAGCGCCGGTCGGCTTCGATCTGGGTTTCACCCGGACCACCCATGAAGCCGCCACCGCCGCGCTGACGCTCAAGGTGGGTCCAACTGCGGACCAGGCGGCCTTTCTGGTAGTTCAGATGTGCGAGATCAACCTGCAGCGTGCCTTCCTTGGTGGAGGCGCGTCGGCCGAAGATTTCGAGAATGAGACCCGTCCGGTCGATGACCTTGGCGTTCCATTCCTTTTCGAGATTGCGCTGCTGCACCGGCGTCAGCGGATGATCGACGATGACGAGGCCGGAATTGCGCTCATCGAGCAGATGCTTGATTTCTTCGATCTTGCCGGTGCCGAGAAGTGTTGCAGGGCGCGGATCGTTGACCGGCACGATCGAGGCGTTGACGACATCGAGATCAATCGCCTGAGCGAGACCCGTTGCTTCGTCGAGACGGCTTTCAGGAGTGCGGGTCGAAGCCGACTCAGTCTGGCCGCCGCGCGAGCGCGACTTCAGAACCGGGACAACGACAGTCGCGCGCATATCATCCCTGTGCTTTTCGGCTTCAGGGATGATGGAATCATTCTTTGTATCGCGTGTCGAAATGACGACTGACCTTAATTAGGACGCAGCTTCTTCGCTCTCGAACATCTGCATCGGCTGGCCCGGCATGATGGTCGAGATAGCATGCTTATACACTAGCTGCGAATGGCCGTCACGGCGAAGCAAAACACAGAAATTGTCGAAGGAAGTGACAACGCCCGTGAGTTTTACACCGTTAATCAGAAAGATTGTCAGGGAAATCTTTTGCTTGCGTACAGTATTGAGAAATAAGTCCTGCAGATTCTGAGAACGTTCCGCCATCGCGCCGCTTCTTTCTTTATTGCCGGCCTGATCAAGCCGGTAGAATATTAATCAACCTCACCAGCAAGGCAGGCGGCACCCTCATTCCACCTGCCCAGCAAATCTTGGTATCAAATCGTAATCTTTTCCGCAACGTCGAAAAAGGCTTCCCGGATATTCTGTGACAGGCTTCCCGGATGACCGTTCGCAATCGCCTGTCCATCAATGGAAACCACTGGAAAACAAATGCTTGTGGCCGCGGTGATGAAGACCTCGCGGGCAGCCATCATCTCCGCAACGGAGAATTTCCGCTCGACGATAGTAACCCCGAGCTTGGCTGCGACATCGATCAGGGTCGTGCGGGTGATGCCACGCAGGATGCCATGTTCGGCGGGCCGTGTAACCAGCGTACCGTCGGCATCGACGATCCATACATTGGTTGCGGCCCCTTCCTTCACCATGCCCTCGGCATCGATATAGATCGCTTCCTGGGCACCGGCTTCCTTGGCCTGTTGACGCGCAAGCGCGTTCGACAAGAGCCCGACGGACTTGATATCGACGCGATCCCAGCGATTGTCGAGAACGGTGATCGCCTTGATGCCGCTGGCGTTCTTCCTGGCAATGACCGAGGGATCGGTGCTTTTGGCCGTCACGACTATCGAGGGCGGCGTGCCGTCGGCCGGAAAGACATGGTCGCGGCGGGCAACGCCACGCGTGACCTGCAGATAAAAAAGTCCGTTACGGACATGATTGCGGCGCAGGGTTTCGCGAATCACTTGAGTCAGCGCCGCCCGGCTCATCGGCCAGGCGATACGCAATTCGCCGAGCGAGCGGTCGAGCCTGTTCAGATGCCGGGTCAGATCGACGATCAGACCATGACGAACCTCACAGACCTCGTAGACGCCATCAGCAAACTGGTAGCCGCGATCCTCGACATGCACCGTGGCATCGGAATGCCGCACATAACGTCCATTCACATAGGCAATTCTTGGCATCAAAAACCTGCTTGGGGCAAAAGAAGGGAGCCGGCGCGCATGATCGCGCCGGAGAAAATCAGACGCCGAGCGACTTCAGCTTGCGATGAAGCGCCGAGCGCTCCATGCCGACGAATTCGGCCGTGCGGGAGATGTTGCCGCCGAAGCGGTTGATCTGGGCGATCAGGTAATCCTTCTCGAACATCTCACGGGCTTCGCGCAGCGGCAGCGTCATAATGTGATAGTCGTTCTTGGCCGAAACCTTCGGCAGCATGTCGCCGAGATCGGTCGGCAGCATATCGGCAGTGATCGGCGAGTCAGGGCCATCCGTGCGGGCAAGGATCATCAGCCGCTCGATATTGTTGCGCAGCTGGCGGATATTGCCGGGCCAGTCGTGGGCCTGCAGCACGGCCATCGCATCGTCGCCGATGCGGCGCGGACGGATACCGGCCTGTTCGGAAATCTGGCGCATCAGCTGATCGACCAGGAACGGAATATCCTCGCGGCGCTCGGCAAGCTGCGGCACGCGCACCGGCACCACGGCGAGACGATGGTAGAGATCCTCGCGGAACCAGCCCTCGGCGATGCGGCTTTCCAGATTGTAGGCGGTCGAGGAGATGATGCGCACATCGACCTTCACGCGCTTGGAACCACCCACACGCTCGAACTGCTGATCGACGAGTACACGCAGGATCTTGTTTTGCGTTTCGCGCGGCATTTCGCCGACTTCATCGAGATAGAGAATGCCGCGATGGGCCTCTTCCAGCGCGCCGATCTTGCGCGCCTGGCCCGGTCCGCCCTCGGTGCCGAACAGCGCCACTTCCATGCGGTCGGGCGTGATATTGGCAGCATTAATCGCCACGAACGGGCCGTTGGCGCGCGTCGACTTCTTGTGGATCATGCGCGCTACCAGTTCCTTGCCGGAACCGGATGCGCCGAAGATCATGATGCGACTGTTGGTCGGCGAGACCTTTTCGATATTCTGGCGCAGCTGCGAGACGGCGACCGAGGTGCCGATCAGCTCCAGTGCGTCGCCAGCCCTACGCTTCAGTTCGCTGTTCTCGCGCTTCAGCTTGGAGTTTTCGAGCGCGCGCTCGGCGATCAGGATGAGGCGATCGGCCTTGAACGGCTTTTCGATGAAGTCGAAAGCGCCGCGTTTGATGGCGGAAACGGCCGTTTCGATATTGCCGTGCCCCGATATCATCACCACAGGCAGATCGGGATGGCGCGTCTTGATCTCGTCCAGCAGCGAAAGGCCGTCGAGCTTGCTGCCTTGCATCCAGATATCGAGGAAGACGAGGCGCGGCACGCGGTCGGAAATCGCTGCCAGCGCACTGTCGCTGTCGTGCGCCATGCGGGTTTCGTGGCCTTCATCCGAAAGGATGCCGGCAACGATCTCGCGAATGTCGTGTTCATCATCGACGACGAGAATATCAGAGGCCATAAACGCTTTCCTTGTCACTGGCTGACGGGGCCGTGGCCACATCCCGGCGTGGCAGATGCACGCGGATCATGGCCCCTCTTCCCTGGTCAAATTCTGCGGGCGCATCATGCAGTTCAAGCTGCCCGCCATGTTCCTCGATAATCTTCTTCACGATGGCGAGGCCGAGGCCCGTGCCCTTCTCGCGCATCGTCATATAGGGTTCCAGAATGCTGTGGCGGTTCTCGACGGGCAGGCCGCGACCGTTGTCGATTATATCGACGGTGAAGCGGTCACGTGCCTCGTCCAGCGAGGTGCGCACGAGGATCTTGCGTTCTTCGCGCTCCTCGCTCGGCACGGCCTCGATCGCCTCCACGGCATTCTTGATGAGATTTCCGAATGCCTGCCCCAGCATGCGGCTGTCGAAGGCGCCTTCCAGCCGCTCGTCGCCGAGTTCTTGCAGGAAGGTGATGTGGTTATTGCCCATCTCGCGCAAAAAGATCGCATCGTGAAGGATGGCGCGCAGATCGCTCGGCTCCTTCGTCGGCTTCGGCATGCGCGCAAAGGCCGAGAATTCGTCCACCATGCGGCCGATATCGCCGACCTGGCGAATGATTGTATCCGTGCACTGATCGAAAACGGCACGATCGTTTTCGTCGATCTGCTTGCCGTAGCGGCGACGGATACGCTCGGCCGAGAGCTGGATCGGGGTCAGCGGGTTCTTGATCTCGTGGGCGATGCGGCGGGCAACGTCGCCCCAGGCGGTCGAGCGCTGGGCAATCACCAGATCGGTAATGTCGTCCAGGGTGATGACATAGGATTCGCTCAGATCGCGCACTTCCTCGCGGGTCACCTGGACGCTCAGCGTGCGCACCGTGCCGCCGCGCACCAGCGCGATCTGCTTGCGGAAGTCGCCGCGATAGCGCGATGCGGCCTCGGTCAGCACCTGATCGACCTCGGGAGCGATCTCGGCAAGCTGCTTGCCGAGCATGTCGTCGGCCGGCGAGGCCATCAGGGCCTCGGCCGAACTGTTGACGATGGTGATGCGCCGGTCCTGCTCGACGCCGATGACGGCTGCCGTCACGCCGGAAAGCACTGCCTCGATGAAGCGGCGACGGTCGTCCACTTCGTCCTTTGCCTCAAGGATCTCATCGCGCTGGGTGCGGATTTCCGAGATCATCTTGTTGAAGGTGCGCGACAGGCTCGCGACGTCGCCATCGACGGCATGGACGGGAACGACGATATCCATGTTACCGGATGCGACACTGTCTGCCGCGGTAATCAAGAGGCGGATCGGCCGTACGATACGATCGGCGACCGCGATCGCAGTCCAGATGGCCGCCAGAAGCACTATCAACGCGAAACCGATGTAGAGGACCGCGAAGGCAATCTGCAGCGAAACGCGGCCAGCCTCCATGGAGCGGTATTCGGTGGCGTTTTCCTCCATCATGCGCATGGCGTTCATGACTTTGGGATCAACCGCGCGCACCGTGTAGAGGAAGGTTCCGGGAATAGATTCGAGCCGGATGATGGCGCCGACGAGGTTGGTCACGCCGGGCGGAATGAGTGTCGGCTGACCGGCCGCCGCCTTTTCAAGAGCATCCTGCGGGATGGCCGGCAGCGGTTTTTCCGTCGATATGTCGGCCTGAACGATGACGGAGCCGTCACGCTCCACAAGGAAGGCGCCGAGCAGGCCGCGGCCTCTTGCCTGACGGGTCATCAACTCGCCGAAACCCGTCTTGTCCAGACTGTAGAGCGCACGGTTGCGCTCCAGATCGTTTGCCATGGAAACCGTCTGGCCCTGCAGATAGCTGGCATTTTCCAGCATATAGGCCTGGCCGATATTGCGGGACGAACTGACGATCGCCTGGGTCCTCAGCGCAAACCAGCGGTCCAGGCCGGCGTTCAGCGTGATACTGGCAAAGATCGCCACCAGGATCGCCGGCGTGATCGCGACGATCGAGAACAGCACGACGATACGGATGTGCAGGCGCGCTGCTGCGCGGCCACGGGTACGCGCCTTGAAAAGCCGTGCTACCTCTCGGCCGATCAGCGCGATCAAGCCAAGCACGAAGAAGGAATTGATGACGACAGAACCGATAACGACATGCGAGGTCGGCGCAATCGGTGTCACGCCGAGCAGCACGAAGAGCGTTACGGTCGCGCAGACGAGCGCGCCGCCGGCAAGGACGAGGCCAGGCACCGCAAACAGCGCACGGCGGTCCGTCACCGTCGTCACCGCCTCGTTCGCCGTTTCCGGCGAAACCCCTTCCTCGTTCATCCAGCCTCACTTCGCTTGCCGCATTGGATCGAAACCGAAGGCCGCCGGTTTACGAAAAACCGGCGTCGAACGACTCGATCATGGGCGAATGTCCAAACCCTATGCGTGACCTTTAAGCAACGCATTGTGGCGAAAATGCAACGCATCTTGCCACAATGTCAAGGTCGAAGGTCAGGCCGTACGCGAGCTTCTGTAGACGGAAACACCGAGTTCGCGGATCTTTTTGCGCAGCGTATTGCGGTTTAAACCCAGCAAATCTGCTGCCTTGATCTGGTTGCCGCGTGTGGCCGTGAGTGCCGCAAGTATTAACGGATATTCCATTTCCGTCAGCACGCGATCATAGAGACCTGGTGGCGGCAAGTTCTCGCCGAAGCTTGCGAAATAGGTGCGCATATTTTCTTCGACCGCCTGCGCGATCGTCATGGTGCCGCTGCGGATCGGGCCCTTGTCGATCGGGCTGTCGGGGACATCGGAGCGCAGTTCCGCATCGATGATCTCGCGAGTGATGACATCCTGTGGATAGAGCGCCATCAGGCGGCGAATGAGGTTTTCCAGTTCGCGCACGTTGCCCGGCCAGGCATACGCCTTCATCAGTTCCAGCGCTTCCTGATCGAAGCGCTTGGAGCCGAGGCCTTCCTTTTCGGCCTGCTGGACGAAGTGGCGGACGAGATCGGGAATATCCTCTGCACGGTCGCGCAACGGCGGCAGGCGCAGCGGCACGACATTGAGGCGGTAATAGAGATCTTCGCGGAAGAGGCCCTGATTGATCGCCTGCTTCAGATCCTTGTTCGTCGCGGCCACGATACGCACGTCGGTGCGGATCGGCGTGCGGCCGCCAACCGTCGTATATTCGCCCTGCTGCAGCACGCGCAGAAGACGCGTCTGTGCATCCATCGGCATGTCGCCGATTTCATCGAGGAAGAGCGTGCCGCCCTCGGCCTGTTCGAACCGGCCGGTGGAACGTGTCTGCGCGCCTGTGAAGGCGCCCTTCTCGTGGCCGAAGAGCTCGGATTCGATCAAGTCGCGCGGTATCGCGGCCATGTTGATGGCGACGAAGGGGCCGTTGCGGCGCTTGCCGTAATCATGCAGCGCACGCGCCACGAGTTCCTTGCCGGTGCCGGACTCGCCGGTGATCATCAGCGTCAGGTCGGTCAGCATCAGGCGGGCAAGAACGCGATAGATTTCCTGCATCGCGGCCGAGCGGCCGACCAGCGGCATACCGTCCTGCACGTCATCATCGAGCTTGGCCGGCTTCTTTTTCGGCTCAGCCAGCGCCCGACCGATGATGCCGATCAGCTCCGTCAGGTCGAAGGGCTTCGGCAGGTAGTCGTAGGCACCTTTCTCAGACGCCTTGATCGCCGTCATGAAGGTGTTCTGGGCACTCATGACGAGAACCGGCAGGTCCGGCCGCGCCTTCTTGATGCGGGGCAGAAGGTCGAAGGCATTCTCATCCGGCATCACCACGTCGGTCACGACGAGATCACCTTCGCCGGCCGATACCCAGCGCCACAGGGTCGCGGCATTGGAGGTAATGCGCACATCATAACCGGCGCGGCTCAAAGCCTGATTGAGCACCGTGCGGATGGCCGCATCATCATCTGCAACGAGGATCGTGGCTGTCATCGATTGGGTCCTGTCGAGCTTGCAATTGCGGCGTCATCAAGCGAGGCATCCTTGGAGGCCGGCATGAGGACGCGGAAAATCGTGCGGTTGTTCTGGCTGTCGCATTCGATGATGCCGCCATGATCGCCAATGATCTTGGCAACGAGGGCGAGGCCGAGACCGCTGCCATTCGGCTTCGTGGTGATGAAGGGGTCGAAGAGATGCGGCAGCAGGTCCGTCGGAACGCCGGGGCCGTTGTCGATGACGCAGAATTCCAGCGGCAGCGAAATCTTCTCACGCGTGCCGGCGACCGAGAGGCGGATACCGGGGCGATAGGCGGTGGTCAGGATGATTTCACCATCCGGACGGTCGCCGACGGCTTCAGCCGCATTCTTCACCAGATTGAGGAAGATCTGCACGAGCTGGTCGCGATTGGCGTAAACAGCCGGCAGCGAAGGGTCATAATTCTCCGTCATGCGGATATTGCGCGCGAAACCGGCCTTGGCGACAGCCTTCACATGGTCGAGCACGGAATGGATATTGACCGGGACCCGGTCGACCGGGCGCTCGTCGGAAAAGACTTCCATGCGATCGACCAGCGAGACGATACGGTCCGTCTCGTCGCAGATCAGCCGCGTCAACGCGCGATCGTCATCGATGACGGATTGTTCCAGAAGCTGGGCCGCACCGCGAATGCCGGAGAGCGGGTTCTTGATTTCATGCGCGAGCATCGAAGCAAGGCCGGTAACCGAACGGGCTGCTGCACGATGCGTCAGCTGCCTGTCGATCTTGTCGGCCATCGACCGTTCCTGGAAGACGACGACGACGGAACCGGGCGCGACGATGACGGGCGCGACATAGAGATCGACAAGCTTGTCCTGGCCGAGCCGCGGCGAGCTCAGATCGACCCTGTATTCATTGACCGGCGCCTTGCGTTCGCGCACCTGATCGATCAGCGCCAGAAGCGGACTGCCGAAGGGAATGAAGGTGGAGATGCGGTAGCGCGCGAGATGCGCGGCACTGGCGCCGAAGAAGGCTTCTGCCTCCCAGTTGGCAAAGGCGATGAAACCGCCCTCGTCCACCATGACGACAGGGTTCTGGATCGCGTTCAGCACCGCCATCGCCATCGCGTTGCCGGTATTTTCGGAAGAAGGTGTGCCGTCTGTGCTCATGCCGCCTCCCGCCTTTCCATTACGCCCTGAGCCATCGCATCGCCGAAGCGAGCGATCACATCCTCCGGATCGCGCGATGTCATGATCGCAGCCTTCTGGTCACCCGGCAGATCGGACGCAAAGCGCTCGAGGTACCAGCCGAGATGTTTGCGGGCGTGTCTGACGGCAACGGCCTCGCCATAGAATTCCAGCATCATTCGGTAGTGCTCGACGGCAAGGGAAGCGATCTCGTCGCACGAGGGTTCGGCAGCGCCAGCCAGAACACCGGCATGCCACGGCCTACCCTGGCAGCCTCTGCCGATCATGACGGCATCGGCGCCCGAGCGGCGCAGGATTTCCTGCGCGTCGTCTGCAGTCTCGACGTCGCCATTGGCGATCAGCGGCACGGAAATGACGTCGCGTACCGGACGGATCGCATCCCAATCCGCCCTGCCCGTATAGAACTGCATGCGCGTGCGGCCATGGATGGTGATGAGCTGAATGCCCGCCTCTTCCGCACGCTTGGCGATATGGGGAGCATTGATGGAGTTTTCGTCCCAGCCCAGACGCATCTTCAGCGTGATGGGAATATCGACCGCCTTGACGGTTGCCTCGATCAGTTCCAGCGCGTGATCGGGATCGCGCATCAGCGCCGAACCGGAATAACCACCGATGACCTTCTTGGCCGGGCAGCCCATGTTGATATCGATGATATCGGCGCCATGATCGGCGGCGATCTTCGCCGCCTGCGCCATCCAGTGGGCTTCGCGGCCAGCGAGCTGCACCATATGCGGGCGAAAACCGGCTGTGCGCAGACGCGCCCAGGATTCAGCGGTATCGTTTACCAGTTCGCGGCTCGCCACCATCTCGGTCACGACGAGGCCAGCGCCGTAACGCCAGGCAAGCTCTCGGAACGGCATGTCCGTCACACCGGACATCGGCGCAAGCACAACGCGGTTCCGCACGGAGACAGGTCCGATTCTGAAAGGCGTTGCGAGATCCTTGGAAATCAAGTGATTATCTTTCAGGCACACGATTTAACTGCATTATTTTTAGCCATACTTATATGGCTTGCCAAGAGGGTCGAGCCCGATTTGATATTTTTTGGGCAGATGCTGGAAAAGGACCGAGCAAGACGATAGAGCAACTGACATCCATTCCGCATATTTCAGGGATTTATGCTGCAAATGCATACTAAGCAACCGATATCGGCTGGAATTGTCGTCGTTGCGGCGGGCCGCGGCGAGCGCGCCGGATCGCCCGAGGAAGGCCCCAAGCAGTACCGGATGGTCGGCGGCAAGCCGGTTATCGTCCATACGCTTGAAAACTTCATGACATGGGAACCGGCAACGCACATCGTCGTCGTCATCCATCCCGACGACGAAGCGCTTTTTGCCAGAGCGTCCCGGCACATCATTTCGGCAGTGCCGATCGAGACCGTTCACGGTGGTCCAACCAGACAGCAATCGGTGCTGGCAGGTCTGCGGCACCTGCAGGACAAGGGTGTCAGCCATGTGCTGATCCATGATGCCGTGCGCCCCTTCTTCGATCACCAGCTTCTCGAAAGGGTCGCCGATACGCTTTCGGCCGGCGCACCCGCCGTTCTGCCGGCAGTTCCGGTCGCCGATACACTGAAGCGAGCCGGCAGCGATGGGATCGTCGTCAAGACGGTTTCGCGGGAACAGCTATATGCGGCCCAGACGCCGCAGTCCTTCCATTTCGCTACCATTCTCGATGCACATGAGAAGGCTGCGGCCAGCGGCAGAACGGACTTCACCGACGATGCTTCGATTGCCGAGTGGCTCGGCATTCCGGTGACGATCATCGAAGGTGCTACTGCGAATGTGAAGCTGACGGTAAAGAGCGACATCACCATGGCAGACGACAAACTCTCGGGCGCCCGTATTCCTGATGTACGGACCGGCAATGGCTATGACGTCCATCAGTTGGAGCCTGGCGATGGCGTGACGCTTTGCGGCGTCTTCATTGCCCACGACCAGAAGCTCAAGGGGCATTCGGATGCCGATGTGGCGCTGCACGCGCTGACGGATGCGCTGCTTGCCACCTGCGGGGCCGGCGATATCGGCGATCATTTTCCGCCCTCCGATCCGCAATGGAAAGGGGCCGCCTCGCGCATTTTCATCGAGCATGCGGCCACGATCGTGCGCGATCACGGCGGCACGATCACCAATGCGGACGTATCGCTGATTGCGGAAGCACCGAGGGTCGGGCCGCATCGCGAGGCTATGCGTGCCAATCTTTCCGAATTCCTCGGGATCGAAATCGAGCGCTGCTCGGTGAAAGCCACCACCAATGAGACGATCGGCTTCGTCGGCCGACGCGAGGGCATCGCGGCGATCGCGACCGCGACCGTCGTCTATGGAGGCAAAAAGCGATGAGCCTGTTTCCCGCCGACATCACCGCGACGGCGGAAGGCATCATCCGCGATTTCACGGCTGGCGGCCTCATTGTCTCGACGGCGGAATCCTGCACCGGCGGTCTGATTGCCGGGGCCCTCACCGAGATTTCCGGGTCGTCCGCCGTCGTCGATCGCGGCTTCGTCACCTACACGAACGTGGCAAAGATGCAGATGCTCGGCGTGCAGGAAGAAACGCTCGCGAAATTCGGCGCAGTATCAGAGGAAACGGCGCGGCAGATGGTGCACGGAGCCCTCTTCCGCTCGCGTGCCGATCTGGCCATCGCCGTCACCGGCATTGCCGGCCCCGGCGGCGGGTCACCGGAAAAGCCTGTCGGTCTGGTGCATCTTGCAGCGAAGTCACGCTCGGGTAAGCTTCTCCATCGTAAGATGCTTTACGGAGACATTGGCCGCACTGACGTCCGGCTCGCAACGATCCGGACAGCACTGCAAATGCTTATTGAAATTGCGTGACATTGCATGAGGGAACAAAAGGCGGAGATTTCGATTTCTGCCGCGTCTAGACAACAGCCGGCTTTGAGGGAACAGTCAGATGAAATACTTCGCATGCATCGGTGTCGTGTTGAGCCTCGCCTGCATTTCAGCAGCCGAAGCACCATCCAACTATCAGGTTTACGGCGGCGTACGGGTGGATTCCGATCCCACCCTGCTGCGCAAATACGACCATGCTCTTGGCCGCTGCCAGCCGGAAGCTCTCGGCAAGCGCGGTTCACCCGATACAAACAGCCTGCTTTACAACGCAGCGCTCAGGGGCTGCCTCTATCGACACGGCTTCACCGATCGTGGTGCCTACGCCTATCCAGCGACAAACATCTTCGACCACTTCCTGTCGCTCTAGGCTACAGGCGGTAGATCGTCGCCGCACGCTTTTCGAAGGCTTCCGTAAACATGCGGAAAGCCCGGTCGAACATCGAGCCCATGAGCGCGCCGAGTATGCGGCTCTTGAACTCGTAGTCGATGAAGAAATCGACCACACAGCCGCCACCTTCTGCCTCGACGAACCGCCAGCGGTTGTCGAGGTAGCGGAACGGGCCGTCGATATATTTGACATCGATGACGCGCTCGGCCCTATTGAGCAGGACTTGGGTCGTGAAGGTCTCACGGATCGCCTTGTAGCCGACGGTCATGTCTGCGATCAGCAATATCTTGCCGTCGCGCTCCTTGCGGCTCTTGATGACGAGAGCTTCGCACAGCGGCAGAAATTCCGGGTAACGTTCGACATCTGACACCAGGTCAAACATCTGGTCGGGCGTGTGCGGGACGGGGCGATGCGTTTCGAATTGCGGCATGAAGCGCAGTTAAGCCGGCGCACCGAGAAGATCAAGAAGTGCGCGCATCTGACGACGGGATTTCACCTGCAAAACCGGCACATGCGGACCGTGAGCGGCAATGGCGGATGTCACGCGCGGCGAAAACCTGTTCTCGAAAGTCCAGATGAATTCCAGAAACTGCCAGTCGACTTTCTCGATGCATCCAGGCGCCATTTCCGGACGCGTGCGACCGATATGTTTCAGCCAGCGCGTCACCACACCCCAGACGCAGAGCAGGCGCGGCATGCGCACCCAGATGACGATATCGGTGCGCGGCAGGCGGATATCGAAGGTCGAGGGATTGGTGCCATCCATGATCCAGCGTTCGCCGGCAATCCTCTCGACGATGCGTTGCCGCTGCTCTTCCTTGCTGCGCTCGACCCAACCGGGCAACCAGAGAATATCGCGGTCGATCGAGAGGTAGGTCAGGCCGAACTGCTGCGCCAACTTCTGCGCAAGCGTCGACTTGCCGCCGCCCGAACAGCCGATGACCATGATGCGCCTTGCACCACGGATCGTGCCGGCAGCAAAGGCGTCATCGACATAGTTGATCGTTTCATGGGCTTGCCGTTCCATCCCCCGCTCCTCTCAGCCTTCTACCGCCGGCAAGCCGGAAAGCAGTTCGTCGCTCTCTTGGAACGACCTGATCGTCAGAACCGGAACACCGCGGCCGTGACTTGCCAGCATTGCCTCGAATTGCGGTGCCTCCCGCTTTTCGAAGGTCCAGATATACTGCAGGAACTTCAGATCGATTTTCTCGGGGCATCCCGGCGCCATCTCCGGTCGGGTCTGGCCGCGATATCTCCACCAGCGTCTGAGCACGCTGCTGACGGCGACACTGCGCGGCGGACGGCGCCAGAGTACGATATCAGTGCGAGCAAGACGGATCGGCAGCGTGCCGGGGCTGTTGCCGTCCATGATCCAGCGTTCTCCGGCAACCGCATCACGGATCCGCTGGACAGATTCTTCGCGCGGACGCAGCTTCCAGCCGGGCAGCCAGAAAATGTCACGGTCCATGGACACGTAAGTAAGGTCGAAACGGCGGGCGAGCGCCTGGGCAAGTGTCGACTTGCCGGTACCGGAACAACCGAAAATCAGGACGCGTTTGGCATTCGGAAGAATGGTGGCAGCCTCTGCAATCGAGACCGCACGAAATGGTTCAGGCGACGTCGTCACTTGATGCATGGCAGGTTCTCTTTCGACAGGATCGCCCTCGCCTTCAATTCTACGTGCGACGGGCGGCGTGCTGGCTAGCTGCTTCGCGTGACCTGATGATGACAGCGGAGCGCACAAAGAAAAACCGCGGCGAAAATCGCCGCGGTCCCATCAAAATCAAGGGGTAATCTCTTACTCGGCCGCGATCAGAAGCTTCTTCTCACGCGCAGCCTTGAGGCGGGCAAAGTCGTCACCGGCATGATGAGACGAGCGTGTCAGCGGGCTCGAGGCCACCATGAGGAAGCCCTTGGTATAGGCGACGGTCTCATAGGACTTGAACTCTTCCGGCGTGACGAAGCTTTCGACCTTGTGATGCTTGCGGGTCGGCTGCAGATACTGGCCGATCGTCAGGAAGTCCACGTCTGCGGTACGCAGGTCATCCATGAGCTGGAGAACTTCGTTCCGCTCTTCACCAAGACCGACCATGATGCCGGATTTGGTGAACATGGTGGGATCGAGTTCCTTGACCCGCTGCAGCAGGCGAATCGAGTGGAAGTAACGGGCGCCCGGGCGAACCGTCAGATAGTTGCCGGCGACCGTTTCCATGTTGTGGTTGAAGACGTCGGGCTTGGCAGCAACGACGCGCTCCAGGGCGCCCGGCTTCTTCAGGAAGTCGGGCGTCAGGATTTCGATCGTCGTCAGCGGCGACGCGGCCCGGATCGCCCAGATCACCTTTTCGAAGTGCTCGGCGCCACCGTCCTCCAGATCGTCACGGTCGACGGAGGTGATGACGACGTGGCTCAGGCCCATCTGCTTGACGGCCTTGGCAACGTTCTCCGGTTCGGCCATGTCGAGCGCGTTCGGCTTGCCGGTCGCCACATTGCAGAAGGCGCAGGCGCGCGTACAGATCTCACCCATGATCATGAAGGTGGCGTGCTTCTTGTCCCAGCACTCGCCGATATTCGGGCAACCAGCCTCTTCGCAGACGGTGACGAGCTTGTGCTCCTTCACGATCGAGCGTGTTTCGGCGTAGCCTTTCGAAGTTGGCGCCTTCACGCGAATCCATTCCGGCTTGCGCAGCACTTCCGTATCCGGGCGATGTGCCTTTTCCGGATGCCGCACGCGCTTTGCTTCGGGATTGATCGTATCGAGAATGGTGACCATGTCAGTTCAACTTTCCGCCGCCCCATGCGGCCCGGATTGTCATAGTGCGCATAATACCTTTATTCAAATCTTTCGATTTGGAGGGATGCGCCCTACCTCCGCACGAGACGTGCGAAGAATATCAGCAGGCAGGCTCCGATAAAGCCCGTCACGAAGTAGCCGAATCTTCCGCCGGCAACCTCGATGTGGAATTGCGCCAGGATGGCAGTGGCGACGATCGAGCCGACAATGCCAAGCACGATGTTCAGCAGGATCCCGTAACGCGCTTCCATCAGCTTGCCCGCGAGCCAGCCCGCAAGTCCGCCGATGATGATTGCCGAAATCCAGCCTACGCCTTCCATATTCTCTGTGCCCTACGCTATCGCCCTTGCGATCAGAACCACGACAATGGCACCGACCGTGGCGTGGATGATCTGAACCACCAATGCATTTTCAATGCCGAGTGAAATCCCCAGCGCATTGAAGAGAAACCCGCCCACGAACGCGCCGATGACGCCGCTGAGCAGGCACCGTATCAATCCACCTCCCCCGACGACCAGGCTTGCGAGAAAGCCAGCGACCAAGCCGATCAGAAGAAAGATGACAAGCGACTGCGTGCCCATAGACATGATGATTTCCTTTTGCTTTTTCCACCCCGGGACGGGATCGATTTTCCATCCCGGGATAGAGGGCAGGCCAAGAAATTATCAAGCGTTCAGAACGCGGCCGTAAGCATCCAGCACGCTTTCTTTCATCGTTTCCGAAATGGTCGGATGCGGGAAGATCGTGTGCATCAGTTCTTCTTCCGTCGTCTCCAGGTTCATCGCGACGACAAAGCCCTGGATGAGTTCGGTCACTTCGGCGCCGACCATGTGAGCGCCGATGAGTTCGCCGGTCTTCTTGTCGAAGATCGTCTTGACGAGACCTTGGTCCTCACCGAGTGCCACAGCCTTGCCGTTAGCGCTGAAGGGGAAGCGGCCGACGCGGATATCGCGGCCCTGTTCCTTGGCCTTGGCTTCAGTCAGGCCGAGGGAAGCGACCTGCGGGTTGCAATAGGTGCAGCCCGGGATCTTGAGCTTGTCCATCGGATGAACATTGGGCAGGCCGGCGATCTTTTCGACGCAGACGACTGCTTCGTGTTCAGCCTTATGGGCGAGAAGTGGCGGTCCGGCGACGTCACCGATCGCGTAGATACCCGGTACATTGGTCTTGCCGTAGCCATCGATGACGATGAAGCCACGATCGGTCTTCACGCCGACAGCTTCGAGACCGATGCCTTCGATATTGGCCTGCACACCGACTGCCGAAATCATGCGGTCAGCCGTGATCGTCTCGGTCGTGCCATCCTTCTTTTCAAGCGTGGCAGTGATCGAGTTCGCACCCTTCTCGACCTTGGAAACCTTGGTCTCCAGATGGATCTTGATGCCCTGGCGTTCGAACTGCTTCTTGGCGAGCGCGGAGATTTCCGCATCCTCGACCGGCATGACCTGGCTCATGATCTCGACGACGGTAACGTCGACGCCCATCGTGCGGTAGAAGCTTGCGAATTCGATGCCGATCGCGCCCGAGCCCATGACGAGCAGGGACTTCGGCAGTTCGTCGGCCTTCATCGCTTCGAAATAGGTCCAGATCAGCTTGCCATCCGGCTCGATGCCCGGCAGAGCGCGCGGACGGGCGCCGGTCGCAACGATGATGTGCTTGGCATTGTAGGTGCCTTCGCCGAGAGCAATCTTCGGCACCGGACCCATCGGCTCCATCGGCTTCTTCGCCGTCTTGGAAACCACGATTTCGCCCGGCTTGGTGACCTTGGCTTCGCCCCAGATGATATCGACCTTATTCTTCTTGAACAGGAAGCCGACGCCGTTGTTCATTCGATGGGCAATGCCGCGCGAACGGGCGACAATCGCCTTGATGTCGGGCTTGATCGTGCCTTCCAGCGTCAGGCCGTAATCCTTGCCGTGCTGGGCGGTGTGCAGCACGTCCGCAGAGCGCAGCAGCGCCTTTGTCGGAATGCAGCCCCAGTTGGAGCAGATACCGGCCAGATGTTCGCGCTCGACGCAGGCGACCTTGAGGCCGAGCTGCGCGGCGCGGATAGCGGCGATATAACCGCCGGGACCGGAGCCGATGACGATGACGTCGTAGGATTGAGCCATTGCTTTCCTGCCTTTGTTACGCTCCCGCGCGGGTCATCAGAACCCAGGCGTGCTTCTTGCTGTTGTCGAAGAGCGGCACGGCATTGATGCGCGTCGCTTCCGAAAATCCGTTTCTTCCGTAAAGCGACAGAGCCGCTTCATTGTTGTCAGCCGTAATCAGACTGACGGGGCGTCCGCCCGCTCTGGATATCTGATCCGCGAGCAGGGTCTTGCCGATGCCGATACCGCGCATATGGCGATAAACTGCGAGACTGCCAATGAACCAGTGTCCGATCACCGATCTCTGCATCGCAAGCATCGGCTCGATCGCCGCATGCCGCGCCTCAAGATCGCGAATGCCTTCATCCACTTCATAGCCGATCGCCATGCCGGCGATCTCGTCATAGGCCTCGCCGATGACGGCGTTCTTCCAGCCCCCGAGCGCCTCATCGCGCATCTTCAGCCGGCCCCGCTCCAGCGGCGTATCGCTCATGCCGCTGGCAACATCGGAAAACCAGAGCCACGAGGCAAAGCCGTGTGATCCAATATCCGCCAGGATCGCCAGTTCCGAGGCATCCCTGCGAGAAGCCTCTCGCAGGGTGAGGAAGGCGGCCACCGTCAGATCCCCAGCATCATCCGCACGATGGGCTCCAGGCCACGGCCAAGCGCGCGGGTATTTTCCGCATCCAGATGGATACCGTCGATCGGCGTGGTCTTTGCGACGGAGTTACCGTCGAAGAAACCGCAACCGAGCTCGTCGGCAAGGTCACGGTAAAGCGTCGGAAGCTTTGCCGATTCCTCGATTCCACCAGGGAAGGATGCCGCGAAGGGCACATTCCCGGTCGCACAGATCGCCGGCGGCGCCACGATCAGGATTTCCGGCCCATCGAATTCGAAGGGCCAAGCATGATTGCGGATCAGCCGCACGAGACGGCCGATGCCCTGGCATGCGGCAAAGGCAGAGCCGGCAACGACCGGCTTCATGTCATTGGTGCCGAGCAGCAGGATGACGAGATCGAGCGGCGCATGCGTCTGCAGAACTGTCGGCAGAATACGTGCGCCGTTGCGATCGCAATCGGCAAGATGGTCGTCGAAGGCGGTGGTGCGGCCGTTGAGGCCTTCCGCGATGACACGAGCCTCGCTTCCGAGCGTTGCCTGAAGCACGCTCGGCCAACGGGTCTCGTAGGCATGACGACCGATCGTGTCGGCGTCATAGCCCCAGGTCAGCGAGTCACCATAGCAAAGAACAGTCTTCGTCATGTCCGCCCTCCCGCGTCCTGCTTAGACCAACATGCCCATCGGATTTTCGATGTAGCCCTTGAATGCCTGCAGCAGTTCGGCGCCAAGAGCACCGTCTACGCAGCGATGGTCGGTCGAGAGCGTGACGGTCATGACCGTTGCAATCGCCATTTCGCCCTTCTTGACGACGACGCGCTGTTCGCCCGCGCCGACCGCGAGGATGGTCGCATGCGGCGGGTTGATGACGGCTGCGAAATTCTTCACGCCCATCATGCCCATGTTGGAGACCGAGGTCGTGCCGCCCTGATATTCCTCAGGCTTCAGCTTGCGGTCCTTGGCACGCTTGCCGAGATCGCGCATCTCGTTCGAGATCGTGGAGAGCGTCTTCTCCTCGGCCTTGCGAACAATCGGGGTGATCAGGCCGCCAGGGATCGACACAGCCACGCCGACATCGGCATGCTTGTGCTTGACCATGGCATTCTCGGTCCAGGAGACGTTGGCATCCGGAACATCGCGCAGCGCCAGAGCCAAGGCCTTGATGACCATGTCGTTGACGGAGATCTTGTAGGCCGGAGCGCTGTCCTTGCGGGGGGCCGCATCGTTCAGCTGGGCACGCAACGCCATCAGAGCGTCGAGTTCGCAATCGACCGAGACGTAGAAGTGCGGGACGGTCTGCTTGGATTCGACGAGACGGCGGGCGATCGTCTTGCGCATGCCGTCATGCGGCACGAGCTCGTAGGAGCCCTGCTCGAAGAGCTTGAGCACGGCATCGTCCGAAGCGCCCTTCGGAGCGGCAGCGGCAGGAGCCGGTGCAGCAGCCTGCGGGGCAGCCGCAGCAGCAGCAGGAGCGGGCTTGGCACCGCCTGCGACAGCAGCTTCGACGTCGCTCTTGACCACACGACCATGCGGCCCGGTGCCGGCAACGGCAGAAAGATCGATACCGGCTTCCTTGGCGAGACGGCGGGCGAGCGGCGACGAGAAGGTGCGCGCGCCGCCCGAAGAGACGGCAGCCGGAGCCGGTGCAGCGGCCGGAGCCACCGGTGCCGAAGCAGGTGCAGATACTGCCTCAGCCTTCGGCGCTTCGACTACGGCAGCCTTCGGAGCCGGGGCGGCAGAGCCGGCACCGCTTGCAGCGGCAGCAACGTCTTCACCATCGCCAGCGAGAACGGCGATCAGGGCATTGACCTTCACGCCTTCAGTGCCGGCCGCAACGACGATCTTGGCAACCGTGCCCTCGTCGACGGCTTCGACTTCCATCGTCGCCTTGTCGGTTTCGATCTCGGCGATCACATCGCCGGACTTGACCTTATCGCCTTCCTTGACCAGCCACTTGGCCAGATTGCCTTCTTCCATGGTCGGGGAAAGGGCGGGCATCGTGATATTGATCGGCATCGAAAGGCCCTCCCCTTATTTGTAGCAAACGGCTTTCACCGCATCGACCACTTCGCCGACATTCGGAAGCGCAAGCTTCTCGAGGTTGGCGGCGTAAGGCATCGGAACGTCCTTGCCGGCGATCGTCAGGATCGGCGCGTCGAGATAGTCGAAGGCCTGCTGCATGACGCGCGTGGCGATTTCGGTGCCGACGGAGTTCTGCGGATAACCTTCTTCGACGGTGACAAGGCGGCCGGTCTTCTTGACCGACTCGATGACCGTCGGAAGATCCATCGGACGAAGCGTGCGCAGATCGATCAGTTCGACATCGATGCCGAGCTTTTCGAGTTCGGCAACCGCCTTCGTGGCATAGGTCATGCCGATACCGAAGGAGACGACCGTGACATCCTTGCCCGGACGGTGGATGCGGGCCTTGCCGATCGGCAGGACGAAATTATCGAGCTTCGGCACATCGAAATGCTGACCGTAGAGAATTTCGTTTTCGAGGAAGACGACCGGGTTCGGATCGCGGATAGCAGCCTTGAGCAGGCCCTTGGCGTCGGATGCCGTGTAGGGCATGACGACCTTGAGGCCGGGGATCGCGCTGTACCAGGCCGCATAGTCCTGGCTGTGCTGGGCGCCAACGCGTGCAGCAGCGCCGTTCGGGCCGCGGAAAACGATCGGAGCACCCATCTGACCGCCAGACATGTAGAGCGTCTTGGCAGCAGAGTTGATGATCTGGTCGATCGCCTGCATGGCGAAGTTGAAGGTCATGAACTCGACGATCGGCTTCAGGCCGGCCATGGCCGCACCGACGCCGACGCCGGCAAAACCATGCTCGGTGATCGGGGTATCGATGACACGGCGAGCGCCGAATTCCTGCAGAAGACCCTGAGTCACCTTGTAGGCGCCCTGATATTCGGCAACTTCTTCGCCCATGACGAAGACGTTATCGTCAGCGCGCATTTCTTCGGCCATGGCGTCACGAAGCGCTTCGCGCACCGTCATCGACACCATTTCTGTACCGGCCGGAATTTCCGGATCGTTTGGTACGAAAGCCTTGGGCTCTGCCGGGACCGGAGCCGCAGCCAGCTTTGCCTCCTGGGCAACGGGTGCCGCAACGGCCGGAGCCGGCTGGGCGGCAGCCGGAGCGGCGGAAATCGCGTCGGCCGATTCACCATCCTGCAGCAGGACAGCGATCTTGGCGTTGACCCTGACGTTTTCGGTGCCGGCCGGAACCAGCAGCTTGCCGATGACGCCTTCGTCGACGGCTTCGACTTCCATCGTCGCCTTGTCGGTTTCGATTTCGGCAATCACGTCACCTGACGTGACCTTGTCGCCTTCATTCTTGAGCCACTTGGACAGCGTGCCTTCTTCCATCGTCGGAGAAAGGGCGGGCATGAGGATATCGATAGGCATGGGTTCCCTCCCCGATTAGAGCAGAATGTCGGTGTAGAGCTCGGATGCATCCGGCTCCGGATCGGCCTGGGCGAAATCGGCGCTGTCGGCGACGATGTCACGGACTTCCTTGTCGATCGCCTTCAGATCGTCTTCGGTTGCCCAGCCCTTTTCCATCACGCGCATGCGGACCTGCTCGATCGGGTCCTGCTCGGAGCGCATCTTCTGCACTTCTTCCTTGCTACGATACTTCGCCGGGTCGGACATGGAGTGACCGCGATAGCGATAGGTCAGCATTTCCAAGATGATCGGGCCCTTGCCGGAGCGGCAATGCTCGAGCGCCTCATCGGCGGCAGCCTTGACGGCGCGAACATCCATGCCATCGACCTGAATACCGGGAATGCCGAAGCCGGAGCCGCGCAGGGAGTAGTTCGACTGCGCAGTCGCACGGGCCGTGGACGTACCCATGGCGTAACGGTTGTTCTCGACGATGTAGATAATCGGCAGCTTCCAGAGAGCAGCCATGTTGAAGCTCTCGTAGACCTGGCCCTGGTTAGCCGCGCCGTCGCCGAAATAGGCGATCGAGACGCTGTCATTGCCGCGATAGCGGTTTGCGAAAGCAAGGCCAGTTCCGAGCGAAACCTGGGCACCGACGATGCCGTGGCCGCCGTAGAAATGCTTTTCCTTGGAGAACATGTGCATCGAACCGCCCTTCCCGTGGGAATAACCGTTGCGACGCCCGGTCAGCTCGGCCATGACGCCGCGAGCTTCCATGCCGGTAGCCAGCATATGACCGTGGTCGCGATAGGCGGTGATGACCTGGTCGCCTTCCTTCTGCGCCATCTGCATGCCGACGACGACAGCTTCCTGGCCGATGTAAAGGTGACAGAAACCACCGATGAAGCCCATGCCGTAAAGCTGGCCCGCCTTTTCCTCGAAACGGCGGATGAGCAGCATCTCGCGATAGGCCTTCAGCTCCTCATCGCGATCGAAATCGGCGACAGGGCCGCCATTCGATGCCTTGGCTGCAGACTTCGCACTGTTTTTGCGGCTGGAAACGGTCGCGGTTTTGCGCAACGCCATTCAACCCTCCCTATGGGTTTATCGGTTCTCAGGTGGCGCGTACCATAGGGAAGAAAAATGACCACAGCAATGCCATATTTGCATGGCTCATATTCGCCGTTAAATTATTGATAAACAATGGGAATTTTAGATTAACCTAAATTCGGTTAATTGCGGTAATGATTGTAAATGACAATCTCGTCCGCGCGCGACATGTTGAGCTGATACCGCGCTTTTTCGTCGAGCATGTCCTTGTCCAGCGAGCCGTCGCTGAGTAGCGCAACCTGCGCCTCCAGATGCTCGCGCTTGGCCTTCAGTACAGCCAATTCCTTCTCACGCGCGATGCGCTGGCGCTCGAACGCCTCCGTCGCACGCAGACCGTAGTCACCATGGATGCAATGATAGCCGAAATAGGAGAGGAAGGCGACCGCCATGGCTGGAATGACGAAGCGACCGGTTTTTCTCTTCTTATGATGCTTTGTCCACATACACGCAGGCTCTGACGCATTACCAATCATTTCAACTTAGCGCGCAGAGATTAACCGTTCGTTGACTCAACGCCTTTCCCGGGCAGACTCAACAAAAAACCCGCGCCGAAGCGCGGGTTCCAAATGGCTGATTTATAATGTCGTATTAGCCGCGAATGATGGAACGGCCGGCATACTGAGCCTGCGGGCCGAGACCTTCTTCGATGCGGATCAGCTGGTTGTACTTGGCAAGGCGATCCGAGCGCGACAGCGAGCCGGTCTTGATCTGGCCGCAGTTGGTGGCAACCGCGAGATCGGCGATCGTGGAATCTTCGGTTTCGCCCGAGCGGTGCGACATGACGGCGGTGTAGGCTGCCTTGTGTGCAGTGTTGACGGCATCGAGCGTTTCCGTCAGCGAGCCGATCTGGTTGACCTTGACGAGGATCGAGTTGGCGACACCCATATGGATACCATCGCGCAGGCGAGCCGAGTTGGTGACGAAGAGATCGTCGCCGACGAGCTGCGTCTTCTTGCCGGCGAGGTCAGTCAGGGTCTTCCAGCCTTCCCAATCGTCCTCAGCCATGCCGTCTTCGATGGAGATGATCGGGTACTTGGCTGCGAGTTCCGCCAGGTATTCCGCCATGGCGCCCGATTCGAGCGTGCGGCCTTCACCTTCGAGAACATACTTGCCGTCCTTGAAGAATTCGGTCGCAGCGCAGTCGAGGCCGAGATAGATGTCTTCACCCGGCTTGTAGCCGGCTTTCTCAATCGACTTCACGATGAAGTCGAGAGCTTCCGGAGCGCTCTTCAGGCCCGGGGCAAAGCCGCCTTCGTCACCAACGTTGGTGTTGTGGCCCTGGGCAGCCAGTTCCTTCTTCAGCGTGTGGAAGACTTCCGAACCCATGCGGACGGCTTCGCGGATCGAATCGGCGCCAACCGGCAGGATCATGAATTCCTGGAAATCGATCGGGTTGTCGGCATGGGCGCCGCCGTTGATGATGTTCATCATCGGGACCGGCAGAAGGCTGGCGGAAGCACCGCCGACGTAACGATAGAGCGGTAGGCCGGAAGCCTGAGCAGCAGCCTTGGCGACGGCGAGCGAAACGCCGAGGATGGCGTTGGCGCCGAGGCGCGACTTGTTAGGCGTGCCGTCGAGCTCGATCATGATCTTGTCGATCTGGATCTGGTTCTCGGCATCGATACCACCGATGGCGTCGAAGATCTCGGTGTTGGCGGCTTCGACGGCCTTTTCGACACCCTTGCCGAGATAGCGCTTGCCGCCATCGCGCACTTCGACGGCTTCATGAGCACCGGTCGAAGCACCCGAGGGAACTGCTGCACGGCCCATGCTGCCGTCTTCGAGATAGACATCAACTTCAACGGTGGGGTTACCACGGCTATCGAGAATCTCGCGGGCAATGATATCTGTAATTGCAGTCATGGTTTTTTCCTGCTCGGTGGGTGGATAAATCGTTTGAAACCGTCTTAATCGAAGGTGCGCAAATTACAATGGCACTTTGGAGGCACTTTGCGACACCTGCGATCTGCATATCCAATCGTGGCTATAGCACGATCATGTCAGCCTTTTGACTGTCAGCCCTTGGCGACAGCGTCGAAGGCAAGCAGCTTTTCCAGAAGACGCGGCATATCCTTCAGATAGACCATGTTCGGGCCATCGCAGGGGGCGTTGTCAGGATCCTGGTGGGTTTCGATGAAGACACCGGCAACGCCGACAGCAACGGCCGCACGCGCCAGCGTTTCGACGAATTGCCGCTCCCCGCCTGATGTTTCGCCCTGGCCGCCGGGCTGCTGCACCGAATGCGTGGCGTCAAAGATGACAGGCGCGCCGGTTGCCGCCATGATCGGCAGCGAGCGCATGTCGGAGACCAGCGTATTGTAGCCGAAGGAGGCACCGCGCTCGCAGAGCAGAATGTTCGGATTGCCGCTCTGGTTCAGCTTGCCGAGCACATTCTTCATATCCCAGGGTGCCAGGAACTGACCCTTCTTGACGTTGATGACGCGACCGGTCTTGGCGGCAGCCACAAGAAGATCCGTCTGGCGCGAGAGGAAGGCCGGTATCTGCAGGATATCGACGACCTTGCCTACTTCGGCACATTGCTCCTCGGAGTGGATATCGGTCAGAACGGGAATACCCAGTTCCCTCTTGAGATCGGCAAAGACTTCCAGCCCCTTCTCAAGCCCCAGGCCGCGCTTGCTCGACAGCGAGGACCGGTTCGCCTTGTCGAACGACGTCTTGTAGACGAGCCCGATACCGAGCTTGGCGCAAAGCTCTTTCAAGGTGCCGGCAACCATGAACGCATGGTCGCGGCTTTCCATTTCGCAGGCGCCTGCGATCAGCGACAGGCGGCCGGTATTGGAGAAAGTAACCTTGCCGGCACCCTCGCCGACCGTCACAACGGAATTGGTAGTAGAGCTCATGATCTTTCCTCAAAAGCGAAGAGCACGCCCTGACCGGGCGCGGGCCTCACCAGAATGCGGTTGCCCTTTCGTGTATAAGCCACCCCGTTATCAGCCAAATGCGCCTCTGTCACGGCCAGATCGCCGACGGCAAAGAGGATCGCCCGCCCGCGCAGGCCGCGATCGCCATCCGGTATCGCCAGATCGAAATAGCCCTCCAGCCCCTCCGGCGTCATCAGGCTGACCTTGACGTTGGCGGTCGGCACACCCAATCCGAAACTGGTATCTTCGGAGGCATCCACCTCAGCGACCGAGCAAACGAAATCGCCAAAGGTTTTCGGCTCGGGTGCTGAGAGCGCGATCTCGATAATGCCCGTGACACCATTGGCATGCGCCTCCAGCGCACGGCGATCGGCCGGCAGCGGATTGATACGCTCGACGGTGAACAGGAAGAAATCTGGCGCCCTGAGATCGCCGGCAAAGGCAAGTCGGAAGCCGGCGACACTCTCTGCGCCATCGGGCATCTTCACCGGTCGTTCGAATTGCAGTAGAGACCCGGCGCTCAAACCGCCCTTAACGAATCGCGCGTGATCGTGCTCCGCATCGGGCGAACTGAACGCGATGGCGGACAGCCCCTCGCTGCCGCAGCGGAAACGAAATGCCTGATCGCGGGCCGTGAAGGCATTGCCTTGGCGAGCCGTGTCCTCGCACTCCTCCAGGCTCGCGACACCGAGCGGCTCGAGATAGGTTTTGTCGGCAAAGAAAACGCACGCATTCTCCGTACCGAAGGGGTGACGGGCATCGGCAGCGACGGTGAAACCCAGCTTTCCCAGCCGTTCGCGGGCAAGGTCGATATCGGTAACCGGCAAAACGATGTGATCGATCGGAAGCGTATCCTGGCTCATCGGTTCCCTCTTCAGCAATCTCAATGAGATGTGCTTCAGTAGGTCCCGCGAAGCAAGGCGGAAGGGCCGCAGCGCAAGAAAAATAAAATTCTCGACAGAATGAACAAAAGTTTTACGAAAATTTAGCCACTTGCGGAACACATATGGAACATATAGTGTCCGTTCTGGATTTGTTTCAAGATTGGGGTTACACGCCGATGCTCACGCGCAAACAACAGGAACTCCTTCTTTTCATTCACGAAAGGATGAAAGAGTCTGGTGTTCCGCCGTCGTTCGACGAGATGAAGGATGCGCTGGATCTCGCCTCCAAATCCGGCATTCACCGCCTGATCACGGCGCTCGAAGAACGCGGCTTCATTCGCCGGCTTCCGAACCGTGCGCGTGCCCTCGAAGTCATCAAATTGCCTGAGGCCTATAGCCCGAGCCTGCAGCCTCGGCGCGGCTTTTCGCCGAGCGTCATCGAAGGCAGCCTCGGCAAGCCACAACCGGTTGCTGCCCCCGCTCCGGCCAAGCCCGCGCCTGCCGCAGACAATGGCAACTCCGCCTCGGTTCCGGTCATGGGCCGGATTGCAGCGGGCGTGCCGATCTCGGCAATTCAGAACAATACCCATGACATTACGGTTCCCGCCGACATGCTGGGCTCCGGTGAACATTACGCACTCGAAGTGCGTGGCGACTCGATGATCGAGGCCGGTATCTTCGATGGCGATACCGTCATCATCCGCAACGGCAGTACGGCCAATCCGGGTGACATCGTCGTGGCTCTCGTCGATGACGAAGAGGCAACGCTCAAGCGCTTCCGTCGCAAGGGCGCGTCGATCGCGCTCGAAGCAGCGAACCCCGCCTACGAGACCCGCATATTCCCGCCGGATCGCGTGAAGGTTCAAGGCAAGCTTGTCGGCCTCATTCGCCGTTATCACTGACCGGCGACGGGCTGGCATCCGCGAATGTATCGCTGCGCCAGTCATAGGCGCGATGGCGTGTCCAGGGCCGTAACAGCCTGTCGAATGCTGTTATGGTCTCAATTCCCGTGTCGGTGAAACGGAGTTCGACCGAACCGGATTTGCGTAACGTCTCACCGGTAAAGAGGAGCGCGCCGGAGCGGCAGCGATCAAAGCGCAAACGCACCGGCGTAACGACGATATCGGCCGTATCGCAGGCTGGCCCGAGATAGGCTGCGTTGTCGATCACGGTCAATGTTTTTCCCTTGGCGAGCTGAGCGGTACACCAAGCTCCCTTCAGGCAGGAAAAACTCGACGGTGGGCCGGTGGTGGCCGCCTTTCTCATCGCCTCCTTGGCTTCCCTCTGCTGATCGGATGACAGTCGCAGCCTCTCACCGTCGGGCGCAGTGGGCGCCTTGGGAGCGTCGAGCATAGCGGCCTTCAGATGTCCTTCGATGGCAAGTGCTCGCTGCCATTGCTCAAAAATGAAGGCCGGCGGTTTTTCGCGGTTGGAGGCCATCGCATCGCCATCGATGACAGCGACGAGCCTGCCGTCTTCGGCAATCGCAACGTCTGGCGTTCTTGCGCCTGGCAGAAGAGCGATAATCAGCGTGGAAGTCGCGACTATTGCCGTTCCGGTGTGCCGCAATCGGGTCTTCAGCAGGGTCAGCAGCAGAAAACCGAAAACTGCGGTCGGGAAATACCAGCCGGGCAAACGGCCGACATCAACATTGCCACCCCAGCTTGATACGGTTTTCGCGATCCAGATCACCAGATCGAGGCCGAAGCCTGCGATCTGCCATCCCCAACCGTCCAGACCGAAGGGCATCAGCAGCATCGCGATCATGCCGAACGGCATGACGATGAAGGAGATGACCGGCATGGCCATGAGGTTTGCCGGCAGACCGTAGGCGCTCAGCCGGTGGAAATGTTCGATCGAAAACAGCGCAGTCGAAAAGCCGCCGATCAGTGACGTCAGGAGAATGCCGCCGAAGAAGCTGCCGACCATGAAGAAGGGTTTGAGGACCGGCAGCTTGGCAAAGGCACTCTCCCGCATCGGCCGTCCTTTCCAGAGGTCGTAACCGGCGACCAGGGCAAGCGTTGCGGCAAACGACATCTGGAAACTTGGTCCCAGCACTTCCGATGGCGAGACCGCCAGGATGAGCAGTGCAGACAACGCGACGTTTCTGAGGCTGATCGACGGCCGGTCAAAAAAGACGGCAACCAGCATGATCGCCATCATGATGAAGGCGCGTTCGGCGGAGACGGCAAAACCCGAGATCAGATAATAGGCAGTTACGGCGGCAAGAGCGCCGGCCGCGGCGATCTTTTTCGTCGGCCAGGCCTGCGCAATGCCCGGAGAGAGGCTGAGCAGGATACGCAGGCCGACGAAGAAGATACCCGCCGACAGCGCCATGTTGAGGCCGGAAATGGCAACGATATGCGCGAGCCCCGACTGCCGAAGCGCCTCCGTCGTATCATCCGAGATTGCCCGTCTCTCGTCGGTGACAAGCGAGGCGGCAAAGGCGCCGGTATCGCCGGGCAGGATGGAGCGTATTCGATCACCGATACCGCTTCTCAGACGATAGAGCCATTCCAGGATGGTCTCACCGGCCGATCCGGCCTGCTCGATCGGCAAGCCGACCTTTTTCGGCGCACCGTAGAAAAAGCCATTGGCGCCGATGCCGTCAAAATAGGCGCCGAACGCGAAGTCGTAGAGATGCGGAAGCGCCGGCCCCGCCGGAGGCGTGAGACGTGCCCTGCCCTCGATGACATCGCCAAGCTCGAAAGCCTGCCCGGCGCCGCGAACGAGTGCGGAAATGCGCTCCGGCGGACGCTTGATCTCGGGGGCATCCGTGCTGCTGACGGCAAGGATGTAACGCCAGCGCCCCGGACCGGCGCCCTCACGGCGCTCGACACGGCCGGTCACCGTAGTCGTCACCGCGGAATCGAGGATCAGCGTGTTCGCCCGCCAGGTTTCGATCTGCGCCGAGAGCGCCCCGCCCACGAAAAGAAGCAGAGCAAGCAGCGCTGTCCGCATTCTCGTCCGGCCATATCCGCAGAACGCAACGGCAATGATGAGAACAAGAAGGCATAGCGAGAGAGAAATGGCTGGAAAATCCGAAGCTGCCAGAAACCACGTCGCGGCGCCTGCCCCCAGGAAGACTGGCGAAAACAGGATGAGGCGACCGTGGCCGACCTCCTCGGCAGCCATACGGACGGACGACTCAGCGTATCGTTTCGCAACAGTAAACAGCCGCCAGTGAAGCGGAGCCGTCAGCTGCGTTCGCGCGGGTTGCGTCACAATGGCGCGCATGGCAGCGCCGGCGATATCCATCTTTTCATCAACGGATTGTGTCTGCCGCCTTTTTGTCTGAAGCTCCGCCATCCCTGCCCACGCCATCGGAAATTGCGTGCAGAATGCAACCTGCGATCAAAACGGGCAACAATAATCGATTGAAAAGCGAGGGAAAATCAGAAGGCCGAAAAATCCAGTCAAATCATCATGTTCTGATATGCATTTCGCACATCGCTGCAGTGCCTAAAAGATGATACCGCGATGCACAAAATGGCGTCACGGTAACTTGGCATTAGCATCCCGATCATATAGCTATCGCTTAGGACGCTTAACCCTTATGGCGCTTTTGCGGCGCCACCGCCACTCCGGAGGATCAGCATGACGGATCAAAGCGCTACAATCAAAATCGGTGACAAATCAGTCGATCTCGCCGTGCGAAAAGGCACGGTCGGACCTGACGTTATCGATATCGGTGCACTCTACAAGAACACGGCTTCCTTCACCTACGATCCCGGGTTTACGTCGACAGCATCCTGTGAATCGAAGATCACCTATATCGATGGTGACGAAGGCGTATTGCTGCATCGCGGCTACCCGATCGAGCAGCTTGCCGAGCACGGCGACTTCCTCGAAGCCTGCTATCTGCTGCTTTACGGCGAACTGCCGACTGCCGCCCAGAAGAAGGACTTCGACCACCGCGTGACGCACCATACGATGGTGCATGAGCAGATGAGCCGCTTCTTCACCGGCTTCCGTCGCGACGCTCACCCGATGGCTGTCATGTGCGGCTGTGTCGGCGCTCTCTCGGCCTTCTATCACGACTCGACCGACATCACCGACCCGCACCAGCGCATGGTCGCCAGCCTGCGCATGATCGCCAAGATGCCGACGCTCGCCGCCATGGCTTACAAGTACCATATCGGCCAGCCCTTCGTTTACCCGAAGAACGATCTGGACTACGCGTCCAACTTCCTGCGCATGTGCTTTGCCGTTCCGTGCGAAGAATATGTGGTCAATCCGGTGCTCGCACGCGCCATGGACCGCATCTTCATCCTGCATGCCGATCACGAGCAGAACGCTTCGACCTCGACGGTCCGCCTCGCCGGCTCCTCGGGCGCCAACCCGTTCGCCTGTATCGCTGCCGGCATCGCCTGCCTCTGGGGCCCCGCTCATGGCGGCGCCAACGAAGCAGCCCTCAACATGCTGACGGAAATCGGCACGGTTGACCGCATTCCGGAATATATCGCCCGCGCCAAGGACAAGAACGATCCGTTCCGCCTGATGGGCTTTGGTCACCGCGTCTACAAGAACTACGATCCGCGCGCCAAGATCATGCAGAAGACGACGCATGAAGTTCTCGGCGAACTCGGCATCAAGGACGATCCGCTTCTCGAAGTGGCGATGGAACTGGAGCGTATCGCTCTGACCGACTCCTACTTCATCGAGAAGAAGCTCTATCCGAATATCGACTTCTACTCCGGCATCACGCTGAAGGCTCTGGGCTTCCCCACGACCATGTTCACCGTGCTCTTCGCTCTGGCCCGCACCGTCGGCTGGATCGCACAGTGGAACGAAATGATCGAAGATCCGGAACAGCGCATCGGCCGTCCGCGCCAGCTCTATATCGGCGAACCGAAGCGCGATTACGTGCCGGTTTCCAAGCGCTAAGCGCTGTAATATGGACAAAAGAAAACCCGGTCAGAGATGGCCGGGTTTTTTATTGGCAAGAACATCGAGCAATATCTGCGCGGCATGTTCTCCAGGCGGTTTTTCCGTCTGCATGCGCTGCCAGATAAGATCGTAGCCTTCCTTCATTGCCTTGAGCTGATAGGTATCGGCCGACAGCCTTTCCATCCAACGCGCAAGGCTTGCACCACGAACGATGTCATTCAGATATTCCGGCACCAGCGCGTAGTCAGCGATCAGATTGGGCAGCGCGCCCGTCCAGGTCTTGATACCCGATGTCAGCATCCGCATGATCCAGTCGACCTTGTAGGCGGAAACCACAGGGACGTCGGCAAGCGCCAGCTCAAGGATCACGGTTCCGGACGCCGCCATGGCCGCATCGGCTTCGGCAAAGGCTTTCCATTTGGCCTCGGCACCGACGACGATCTCAGGCCTGACAGACCATCCCGATGTAATTTCCCGCACAAGCGCTTCCTTGTGGGTCACAGTCGGCAGGATGAAGCGCTTCGCACCATTGCGGGCGACCAGTTCGCTCGCCGCAGCCTCGAAATAAGGCAGAAGCCTCTTGATTTCGGACGAACGGGAGCCTGGCAGAAGCAGGATTGGGCCATTGCCGGCCTCGCGACCGGCACGCTGGCGGCGCGTCTCCAGCAGCGCGGGATCGGCAACCAGACGATGTCCGACATAGGTCGTCGGCGGGCCGTTCAAGCGCTGCATCGCCGCCGGTTCGAACGGGAGCACGGCCAGCACATGATCCACATAGGCGAGCATGCGCTGCGCGCGATATTCCTTCCACGCCCACACACTCGGACAGACATAGTTGACGACAGGCAGGTCGGGCAGCGCCTTGCGCACGCGCTTGGCGACGCGGTGGGTGAAATCAGGGCTATCGATGATGAGCAGAATATCGGGCTGTGCAGCAACGATCGCCGCTGTCGTCTGGCGAATAAGGGACCAAAGCTTCGGCAACTTCGCCAACACCTGGGTGATCCCCATGATGGAAAGCTCGGAAAAATCGAAGAGCGATTTCAGCCCTTCGGCCTGTAGCCCCTCGCCGCCGACGCCGATAAGTTCGATCGGTCCGGAATGGATTTTCCTGACCCCGGCAATGAGATCGGCGCCAAGAAGATCGCCGGAGACCTCGCCGGCTATGACGGCAATCCTCAGCGACCTGTCATTCATTGAAGCCCCCATCCCGGCAAGCCCTTGTCGATACCACAGACGAATAGACCATGCTCATCAGCCGCCTTGATCAGGGCCTCTCGATCCAGCACCAGCGACCGGCCGGCCTCGATGGCAACACCGGCGAGCCCAGCGGCCTTGGCGTTGAGCACAGTCGATACGCCGATCGCCGGCAAGTCGGCGCGGATATCCTGCTGCGGCTTGCAGAGCTTGACGAGCACGCCACGACGACGCTGCGAAATGCGGCCGGCGGCTCGCAAAGCCGTTACCCGCTCGAGCATACCATCGGTGCCTTCAACGCCTTCCACGGCAACCACGCGCCCGCCGATCGAAACAGCGCCCTGCCCGATATCCAGACGGCCGAGCGTTTCGGCTGCCTCCCCGGCGCGCGCGATATCGCGCCTGGAATCATCGTCAGGCGAAACGGAACCAAGAGGGCCAACAGTCGCCAGAAGATCCGGCGCGATCTCATGGGCGCCGACGACGCGCAGCCCTTCACCTTCGATCAGCTTTATGACCATCTGCAGAACCGTGTCGTCACCACCGGACAGAAGCGTGCGGATGGCCGACGGAACCTTGCGCAATATCCTGAGCGTCGGGCGCACCTCGCGCCATTCCGGCCGACGGCGAACGCTGCCAGACATGACAACGCGATCGATGCCGTATTTTTTGAAAAGCCCGTCGAGTGCGGCGAAATCGCCGATCCCGATCGTGGCATGATCGAAACCATCCCAGCGGCGATCGCCCTCGTCCTTCAAGATCACGATAACGGGGTTTTCACCGGCCGAACGCGCGGCCTCGGCGACATAGGTCGGCAGAAGGCCGCCGCCGGCTATGATCGCCAGCCGGCCTTCAGCAATATCGCCAGCGGAACCCACAGATCAGCCCTTCTGCCCTCGGCTCGGCGAAGACAGGGCACGATCGCTCTCGGCTGCGATGAAATCGAGGATTTCAATGGCCTGCTCGCAATCGGCATATTCACTGCGAATTTGAGCGGCATTCTCGCGGATCGAGCCTGCGCCTTCGAAAATCGCCTTGTAGGCGCGGCGCACTGTATGAATGACAGCGCGATCAACGCCGGCGCGCGTCATGCCGACGACATTGAGACCGCTCAGGATGCCAGGATTGCCGTTCAGCATGCCGTAGGGAATAACATCGTAGCTAACGGCCGAGAGTCCGCCGACAAAAGCATATTTGCCGACCCGGGTGAACTGATGCACGGCCGCCCCGCCGCTGATGATCGCATGATCACCAATGGTCACGTGGCCGGCAAGCATGACGTTGTTCGACATGATGACATGGTTGCCGACCCGGCAATCGTGGGCGACATGCGAATAGGCGAGGAAAAGGCTATTATCGCCAATGACAGTGGAGCCGCCGTGCTCGACGGTGCCGGTGTTCATCGTGACGCCTTCGCGGATCGTGCAATTCCGCCCTATGATCAGCGTCGTATCGACATGGCTATGGCGAGCACTCTGGGAGTCTCCGCCAATGACGGCCGAGGGAAATATCCGCGTACCAGCACCGACAGTCGTCACGCCGAGAATAACCACGTGACTGATAAGCTCGACGTTGTCGTGAAGCGTAACCTTGGAACCAACATGGCAGAACGGGCCGATCACCACGCCTTCACCAACCGTGGCACCATCTTCGACCACGGCCATCGGATGAATTCTGGCGCTCTCGGCAATCATGCTCATGCGTTGTCCTTACGTACGATCATCGCGCCGATATCGGCCTCGGCGACGAGTGCGCCATCGACCTTTGCGTCGCAATGGAATTTCCAGATATTGCCGCGTTGTTTGATTTTCTGCACGTGATATTCAACGCGATCGCCCGGCACGACCGGCTTGCGGAAGCGGGCATTGTCGATCGTCATGAAATAGACGAGGTTTCCGGTCTGGCCTTCCTTCTTGGCGCAGATCGCGCCTGCCGTCTGCGCCATGCCTTCGACCAGCAGGACGCCGGGCATGATCGGTGCCTCGGGGAAGTGACCGGTGAAGTGCGGCTCGTTGACCGTCACGTTCTTGATGCCGACGGCAGCGTTATCACCGTCGATATTGACGATCTTGTCGACCATCAGGAACGGATAGCGATGCGGCAGCAGCTTCATGATCTCCATGATGTCTGCTGAAGAAAGCGTGCTGGCTGTTGCCTCAGTCATTCTTGCCTCCCTTTTTTCCGCGCGCTCCGGATTTTGCCATGAGCTGGGCGACGTCTTTCAGATATTCATTTAGAGGACGTGCAGGTATTCCGCCATAGCGGCCACCCGCAGCGAGATCAGTCATCACACCGCTCTTGGCGGCGATCTGTACGCCGTCACCAATGGTGATATGCCCCTTGAGGCCAACCTGTCCACCAATCTGCACGCCATCGCCCACAATCGTGCTGCCGGCGAGACCGACCTGCGAAACGATGGCACAATGGCGACCGATACGGACGTTGTGGCCGATCTGCACCTGGTTGTCGATCTTGGTTCCCTCGCCGATGACGGTATCGTCCATGGCGCCGCGATCGATCGTCGTATTGGCACCGATCTCGACGTGGTCCTGGATGATCACCCTGCCGATCTGCACGATCTTGATCATGCCACGCGGGCCTGGCGCGTAGCCAAATCCGTCCTGACCGATGCGAACGCCGTTGTGAATGATGACACCATTGCCAATGAGCGCGCAGAGAATGCTGACACCTGTCGCAATCGATGCGTTACGGCCGATCTTCACGTTCGGACCGATGATCGACTGTGCGCCGATCCGCGTACCGTCACCGATCTCGGCACCGGGGCCGATGATCACCATCGGCTCGACGATCACACCCTTTCCAAGGCGTGCAGTCGGATCGATGACCGCACTCGGCGCGATCTCCGTGTCACCGGACGAAAAAGTCACCGGCTTGAGAGCGGCGGGATAAAGATACCCACCAGCCATCGCGAACGCGGCATGCGGATTGGATGAGATCACAACCGGGACATGCGAGGGCACGAGCCCAGCCATCGCCTTGTCGCAAATTACCGCGGATGCCGCGCAGGTCTGAAACTCGTCAAGATTACGGCGAGAGAGGATATAACAGATATCGCCCGCCTGTGCTCTCGCTATCGGAGAGACAGAACGGATGACAACGTCACCATGAGCGGAATTGGCAAGCTCTGCCCCAAGAAATTGCGCCAACTCAACGAGCTTCACGCCTTCATGGGGCAGAAAAAAAGTATTTTGCTCCATCGGCAAAACTCCAGAACGGAATTGAAATTTACAGTTCCGGACTGCCGATATCAGAATTGGTTGTTAATGCCAAACTTGAAGCGCTGAGTCTTGTCGAAGTCTTCCTTCACGACCGGGATCGCGTAGTCGACGCGCAGAGCGCCGAAGGGCGACTGCCAGATCAGGCCGAGACCGACCGAAGCACGCAGCGAGGAGCCATCGCCTTCTTCCGTGTCCGAACCGAGAAGCTCGACGTCATTGCCGAACAGCGTCCCAGCGTCTGCGAAGACTGCACCGCGCAGGTTGAAGTCACGCGGGAAGCCAGGCATCGGGAACGTCGCTTCGGCAGATGCCGTGAAGTAGGTCGTACCACCGAGCGGGTCATCGTTGATGCCGCTGATACGCGGACCAATACCCTTGTTCTCGAAGCCGCGGATATCGGAGTTGGTGAGCGTGAACTGGTCGAAGACGTTCAGATGATCGCCGAAGCCGACAACATAACCAGCAGAGGCAGACAACGATCCGATGATGTCGGCATCGTCTGCGAGCAGGTGGTAGTAGCGGGCCTTACCGTAGATCTTGTAGTACTGCGAGTCGCCGCCAAGGCCGGCAATTTCCTGGGTCGCAGTCGCATAGATACCTTCACGCGGCAGGACGGTATCATCCAGCGTGTTGTAGGTCAGCGTCTGCGAAACGGAAGAACGCGTCCACGGGCTCTCGTCAACGAGGTTCGCATAGGTCGCAGACAGGTCGGCCGTGTTGCCGTCGTACTTCATCTGCTTGTAGTTATAGCGGAACGTCGTCGCCAGATCTTCGGTGATCGGCGCGGTTACGCGCAGGACCACGCTGGTTTCTTCGTAATCGTAGTTATCGTTGCTCGACGTTTCCGAGTGGTTGACGTCGAAACCGGCAGCCAGGCGATAACCGAGGAAGTAGGGCTCGGTGAAGTTCACACCGTAAGCGCGCGAGCCTTCCTCACCACCACCGGCCGAAATACGGATATACTGGCCACGGCCGAGGAAGTTCTTTTCTTCGATCGATGCTTCCAGCAGCAGGCCGTCGCCGCCGGCAGCGTAACCGGCGCCGATGCCGAACGAACCGGTCGACTGATCCTGCACGTCGACGACGATGACGACACGGTCAGGCGAGCTGCCTGGCTGGGTCGAGATGTTGACTGCAGAGAAATAGCCGAGCGCTTCGAGACGGCGCTTTGCGCGGGTGATCATCTGCTGATTGAAGGCATCGCCTTCACTGAGATCGAACTCGCGGCGGATGACGTAATCGCGCGTGCGGCTGTTGCCGCGGATTTCGATACGCTCGACATAGGCGCGCTCGCCCTGGTCGACCAGGTATTCGACGCCGATCGTGTTGTTGTTCAGATCGCGATTGCCGCGCGGGGTAACGCGCGCAAAAGGATAACCTGCCGAAGCAACCTGATCGGAAATCGCTTCGATGGACTTCTGAACTTCCTTGGCGTTGTAGACCTGACCTTCGTGCGTCCTGACGAGCGACTGCAGCTGCTGCGCATCGACGCCTTCAACGGTCGACTGAACGGTGACGGCACCGAAGTCGTAGCGCGGGCCTTCTTCGATATTGAAGGTCAGCGTGTATTTGTTCGTCGATTCGTCGAAAGCGGCATCGGAAGAAACGATGCGCATATCGGCGTAACCGCGGTTGTAATAGAACTGGCGCAACGCATCTTCGTCAGCGTGCAGCTTGTCCTCGTTGTAGACATCCTTGCGGGTCAGGAACGAGAGGAAGTTCGAACGCTTGGTCTGGATGACGGCAGCGAGGCGGCCGGCGCTGTAGGCATTGTTGCCGACGAAATTGATGGCGGCGATCTTGGTCCGATCACCTTCGTTGATGACGAAAGCGAGGTTGACGCGGCCTTCGCCGAGCGGAACGACCTGTGTCGTCACTTCGACTTCACTGCGACCCGTCGCGGCATAGGCTTCCTTGATCGCGGCAATATCGGACTGGATCTGCGCATCGTTGTAAGGACCAGCGGCATGGGTCTTTACGACCGCTGCCAGCTTGTCGTCCTTGACCTTGCGGTTGCCGTTGAAGACGACCTGGTTGACGAGCTGCGCTTCCTGAACGTTGACGACGAGAGTGCCGCCGGAAACGGAAATCTTCACGTCGGAAAAGTAACCGGTGCCGTAAAGCTGCTTTACCGAGTCATCGATATCGGTGTTGGAGAAGCTCTTGCCGGGGGTGATGGTGATGTTAGACCGGACGGCCTCAGCACCGACGCGGCTTGCACCATGGACATCGATACGCTGGATGACGGCAGCTTCTGCGGCCGTAGCCGAAACGAACGTCAAAGCACCTGCGCCAGAAGCAACAATACTAGCAGACAGCGCAATCGCCGATACTGCGTTCAAAAACTTTGAACCAGCCTTCATTTCACCCATTACCTTTTTTCCTCGTCTCCGGCCCCAGGGGAAACCCCGATTCCGGCCACGTGTGTCGTTTTACCCGCTTTTGACATACAAGCAAGGGAGCTCGTTAATTTCTGTTTACTTCATTTCGAAGCGTGACCCATTCGCCACTACAGCTTTGAAACATCGTAAATAAACAGTAATTTTCCCTCTCTTTTACGCGCTATCCAATGAGCGCGCTAATGTCATTCCAGGTGGCAAAAACCATTAACGTAAGAACCATGGCCAGGCCAATGCGAAACGCAATTTCCTGAGCCGAAGAACCGAGCGGCCTTCCCCTAACCGCCTCCACCGCATAGAACATCAGGTGGCCGCCATCAAGTACCGGAACCGGCATCAAATTCAGCAATCCAATCGAAACTGACAAAACCGCAGCGAGCTGCAGCAACGCGCCTATTCCAAGCGTAGCCATCTGGCCCGAAGCTTGCGCCACGCGTATCGGACCACCCAATTGATCCGCTTTCATCGATCCGTTGAGCAAATTGCCGATATATTTGAAGGTGCCGGTGACGATATGCCAGGTTTGCGTCACGCCTTCGTTCAGCGCTTCGAGCGGCGTGAAGGTCTGCAGGCGGAAGTGACCAACCTCTTCGTTGGTGACGATTCCGATCAGCCCGACCTCGATCTTGTTGCCAAACTGGTCGGTGATGTCGGTACGCTGGGGCACCATCGGCAGATCCATCTTCTCACCGTTCCGCTCGACGGTGACGACGATATTCTGGTTCGGGCGGATGCTGACGTAGCGGCGCACGTCATCGAAAGTCTGGACCTTGGTGCCGTCGATGGAGACGAGAAGGTCACCCGGCAACACGCCGGCTGTGGCCGCAGCGCTATCCGGCTTCACTTCGGCAACGACCGGATCGGACACCGTGCGGCCATAGATCGCAAACAGGACTGTGAAAATGGCAATGGCGAGGATGAAATTCGCGATCGGTCCGGCGGCGACGGTTGCGGCACGTTTCCACAACTTTGCGCCGGCGAAGGAACGTTCGCGCTCCTCGTCCGTCATGGCGGCGAGCCTGTCCGTATCCGGCTTGCTGGACGCATCCTCGTCACCGAAGAAGCGAACATAGCCGCCGAGCGGGATGGCCGAGATCTTCCAGCGCGTTCCGTGACGATCGGTGAAGCCGGCTATCTCCGGTCCGAATCCGACGGAGAAGGCAAGGATACGGATCCCGCTCCAGCGTCCGACCAGATAGTGGCCCATTTCATGCACGAAAACGAGCAGCGACAGCACAATGACGAAGGGGACGATATAGCCCGTCAAAAAACCGAATATCCCGGTTACCGCTTCCATGAGGTCCTTCTTCTATCTGGCTGCAAAATCAAAGTCCGAACAACGCCGCACCGAGCGACGTCATTCCTGTGCCCTTTATCAGCGAAAAAAGGCTAGCAAGCAAGAACGCTGAAAAACAGGCGAAAATCAGTCCGTCGACACGGTCCATGACCCCGCCATGCCCCGGAATGAGACGACTGGAGTCCTTCACGCCGAACTTCCGCTTGATGAAGCTTTCGAAGAGATCACCCGATTGGCTGAAGACGGAGAGGACGAGCGCGATCACCGCGGCCAGATCCTGAGCTTCAGGGATCAGGAAATGCACAACGACCGCGCCGGCAATAACTGCCGAAATGGCGCCGCCCACCGCTCCCGACCAGGTCTTGCCGGGGGAAATGCGCGGCGCAAGCTTCGGACCGCCAATCGCGCGCCCGATGAAATAGGCGAGAATATCGGTCGCCCAGACCACGGCGAAAATGAAGAGCATAGCGTAGAGGCCAAGCAGCTCGTCACCGCGGATGGCAGCAAGCGCAACTCCGGTACCGCCGGCGTATAAAAGCCCCGGCGCAAACCAGCGGCTCGCTCGATGCAGAAAGATCATGGCGATACCGACGGCCGTCAGCGCGATCAGCATTCCCAGGGCGTATTCGAAGGTACCCGCCAGAACGAACAGGGCGACCAGCGCCTGCCCCACCCAACCAAGCACGTTGGTCACGGTGTCGCGCGCGATGCCTGTGATCGTCGACCATTCATAATAGATCAGAAGCGCAATTGCGGCCGCCACGATGCGGAAAACGAAGCCGCCATACCAGGTGGCGGCAAGAACGACGATCGCGAGAATCAGGCCTGAAACGATGCGGAGCTTCAGTTCCTGCTTCATCAGGTGTTCACAGCCGCCGCCTGCGCCGAAAGACCGCCGAAACGGCGATCACGCGAGGCGAATTTCTCAAGCGCCGACAGGAAGAGTTCGCGGCTGAAATCCGGCCAGTATTCCGGCAGGAAGACGAACTCGGAATAGGCAGCCTGCCACAGGAGGAAATTCGACAAACGCTCTTCACCGCTGGTGCGGATGATCAGGTCGGGATCGGGGATTCCGGTCGTATCGAGCCGGGCGTCTATCAGCGCAGGGGTTATGTCCTGCGGCCTCAAGCGCCCCTCCTCCACATCCTTGGCGAGGCTCATCATGGCGCGGGCGATCTCGTCGCGGGAGCCGTAGTTGAAGGCGATGACGAGCGTCAGGGCCGTATTGGCCTTGGTCGTCTCCTCCGCCTCCAGCAGAAGCTTCAGGATATCGCTGCGCAGGTTGGCACGGTCACCGATAACCCTGATGCGCACGTTCTGGCGATGAAGCTCGGCAAGGTCACTGCGAATGAAAGCCTTGAGCAGGCCGAGCAGGTCCGTGACCTCAGCCTCCGGGCGACGCCAATTCTCCGAGGAGAAAGCAAAGAGCGTCAGATATTTGATGCCAAGATCGCCGGCGGTGCGCACGGTCTGGCGAACAGTCTCGACCGCCCTGCGGTGTCCCATCGTCCGCGGCAGGCCGCGCTGCTTTGCCCAACGGCCGTTGCCATCCATGATGATCGCAACGTGTTCTGGCGCAGTCAAAAATGAAGTTTCCGACATTTTTCGTCCGGTCTTTCTTGGCGGGTACGCAAGTATACTAGACCTGCATGATTTCCTTTTCTTTCTCGCCAAGCAAGCGGTCGATTTCCAAAATCGTCTCGTCCGTCATTTTCTGAACACGATCCGACAGTGCCCGGCTTTCATCCTGGCCGATTACGCCATCCTTTTCGGCTTTCTTAAGGCCGTCCATGCCGTCGCGGCGAACATGGCGAATCGCAACCTTGCTCTTCTCCGAATATTCATGCGCCACCTTGACCAGCGACTTGCGGCGCTCTTCGTTAAGCTCCGGCAGCGGGATACGGAGGTTCTGGCCGTCGACGATCGGATTCAGACCGAGATTCGATTCGCGAATCGCGCGGTCCACCGCGCCCACCATGCTCTTGTCCCAGACAGATACCGACAGCATGCGCGGCTCCGGCACGGTGATGTTGGCCACCTGGTTCAGCGGCATGCGCGAACCATAGGCTTCGATTGTCACCGGATCGAGAATGTTGGCCGAAGCACGGCCGGTGCGCAGCGATGCAATATCGCTCTTGAATGCGGAAATGGCGCCATCCATGCGGCGCTTCAATTCCTTGATGTCGATGCCTTCACTCATTGTCTATTCTCCCGTCTCAGAAGATTTGCGCCGGCAACGTCGCAGCGGCGCAGCTCCCTATCAGTTGTCGGATACGATGGTCTTGAGACCACCACCCGTCAAGATTTCACCAAAGCGTCCTTTCTCGTGAATCGAGAAAACGATTATTGGAATGGAATTCTCGCGCGCGAGGGCGACTGCGGCAACGTCCATGACGGCGAGGCCCCGGTCGAGCACTTCCTTGTGGGTCAGATGGTCGAAACGTGTCGCATCCGGATCCTTCTTCGGATCGGCGGTGTAGATGCCATCCACCTGCGTGCCCTTGAAGATCGCCTGGGCACCCATTTCGGCCGCGCGAAGGGCTGCAGCAGAATCGGTCGTGAAGAAGGGATTGCCGGTACCGCCTGCAAAGATCACCACCCTGCCAAGCGACAGGTGATACAATGTTGCACGCTGAGAGAAGCTCTCACAAATCTCCGGCATGGAGATTGCCGACAGAACCACCGTATCGATGTTCAGCTTGCGCAGCGAAGTCGCCAGCGCCAGCGCGTTGATGACGGTGCCGAGCATGCCCATGTGGTCGCCGGTGACACGGTCGCCGCCCTTGGACGCAACGGCCACGCCGCGGAAGATATTGCCGCCACCGATGACGACGCCAACTTCGACACCCATGTGCCGCGCCTCGGCAATATCGGAAGCGATACGGTCCGCCACCGCGACGTCGATCCCGAAGCCCTGGCTGCCCATCATGGCTTCCCCGGAAGCCTTGAGTAGAACACGTTTATAGATTGGTTCCGACGTCATGTTGGCTCCTCGTATATTGCCGCAAATGCCCGATACACGAAGGGCACCGCGTTGTCACGCGATGCCCTTCGGTTTTCCCAAATATGGCTGCAAGATCAGCCCTTGGCGACAGCCGCAACTTCAGCTGCAAAGTCGGTCGCTTCCTTCTCGACGCCTTCGCCGAGGAGCAGACGGGCCATGCCTACGACTTCGATCGCAGCGCCGGCTTCCTTTTCAGCCGCCTTGACCGCAGCGCCGACCGTCAGGTCAGGATTGATGACGAAAGCCTGCGAGAGAAGCGCGACTTCTTCGAAGAACTTGCGCATGCGGCCTTCGACCATCTTTTCGATGATGGCTTCCGGCTTGCCGGATTCGCGGGACTGCTCGATGAAGACGTTGCGTTCGCGCTCGGCGACTGCAGCATCGACTTCTTCGGCACGGATCGCCAGCGGGTTGGTGGCAGCGATGTGCATGGCGACCTGGCGGCCGAGCGACGTCAGAACGGCCTTGTCGCCGACCGACTTCAGCGCAACGAGAACGCCGAGCTTGCCGATGCCGTCGCCGGCAGCGTTATGAATGTAGGTCGCCACGACGCCATGCTCGACTTCCAGCTTGGCGGCACGACGAAGCGTCATGTTCTCGCCGATCGTAGCGATGGCTTCCTTGATGGTGTCGGCGACCGGCTTGCCGGATGCCGGGTAGGTCGCAGCCGAAATGGCTTCGACCGTGCCGTCGGTGGAGAGCGCAACTTCGGCGATGCCGCGAGCGAGATCCTGGAAGGCATCGTTACGGGCAACGAAGTCGGTTTCGGAATTGAGCTCGATGACAACGGCCTTGTGACCGGCGCCGGCAATGGCGACCAGGCCTTCAGCGGCGGCGCGGCCGGACTTCTTGTCAGCCTTGGAAATGCCCTTGGCGCGCAGCCAGTCGATCGCGGCTTCGATGTCGCCGTTGGTTTCGGTCAGCGCCTTCTTGCAGTCCATCATGCCTGCGCCAGACTTTTCACGCAGTTCCTTCACCAGTGCAGCCGTAATCTCGGTCATAAGCTTCCTCTTGTCGGTTTATACGGTGGCCCGCGGAACGCGGTGCGGCACCGGATTGAGGCACGAAATGTACCTGTATGTATGACAGCGTTATGAAGACGCATCATAACAAAACTCTTGGGACGAAAGCGGCATACGCTTCCGCCTGAAACGAGCAAGGCCGCCGAACTTCTGAGAGTCGCGAGCGGCCTTTCCCAATCTTCTCAAGCTTCGGCGGAGCTTTGCTCCGCCTGCTTTATCAGGCTTCGGCTGCCTCATCGAGCGCCGGCTCGAACGGAGCTTCAGCAGAAGCGCCGAGGTCGCGGCCCGATCCGCTCTGCTGACGGGCAATACCGTCGATGGCAGCACGGGCGATCAGGTCGCAGTAGAGAGCGATGGCGCGCGAAGCGTCGTCGTTACCCGGGATCGGATAGTCGATCAGGTCCGGATCGCAGTTCGAGTCGATGATGGCGACGACCGGAATGCCGAGGCGCTTGGCTTCGTCGATCGCGATCTTTTCCTTGTTGGTGTCGATGATGAACATCAGGTCCGGCGTGCCGCCCATGTCCTTGATACCACCGAGGGCCTTGTCGAGCTTTTCGCGCTCACGCTCGAGGTTCAGACGCTCCTTCTTGGAGTAGCCGGACTGCTCCGAGGAAAGGATTTCGTCGAGCTTGCGCAGGCGCTGGATCGAATTGGAGATCGTCTTCCAGTTCGTCATCATGCCGCCGAGCCAACGCGAGTTGACGTAGTACTGGGCAGAACGCTTGGCCGAGTCAGCGATCAGCTCGGAAGCCTGACGCTTGGTGCCGACGAAGAGAACGCGGCCGCCGCGAGCAACGGTGTCAGACACGACCTGCAGGGCGCGCGACAGCATCGGTACGGTCTGGGCCAGGTCGATGATGTGGATGTTGTTACGATCGCCGAAAATGTAGGGCTTCATCTTCGGGTTCCAGCGGTGCGTCTGGTGACCGAAGTGGACGCCTGCTTCGAGAAGCTGGCGCATAGAAAAATCAGGCAATGCCATGCCTTGTTACTCCTTTGCCGGTTGAACCTCCGCAAGGCGAACAGCATCCTCTTCGAAGATGCCACCGGGCGGAAACGCCGGATTTCTCCCGGACGATCCCATGCCTTACGTGTGGAATGCGCGTGGCCTTACATTCGATTTGCCGCAAAAGCAAGGCTTGTGCCGAAAAAATTGCCTCGGACCGCGCACTGAATATATAGACCTTGAAGGCTCAACTTGCCAGCATGTTGAGCAATGCCAGCATCACGCCCGCGTCCGGGATCGGCAGCACTGCATCAATCTCGGCGGGCAGGAGGCCGGCGATCGGCCCCTTGGTATCGCCTGTCGCCGTGCCGAGCGGCCCGCGGAAACCGTGCTTGGTCCAGGCAAGCTCCTGCAGGCGGGCGCTCGTCAGCGCCTCGATCAGCCGTTCGGCCGTCTGATCGACAACGATCAGAGGATGCGCCGAATAGACCGTCGGCCGCGGATAGAGAACGACAGGCTTGGCGCCCGGCCCCGACTGAATGCGGTTCCACCTATCGGTATCGGCAAGTGCCCATTCGACCAATTGATTCTCATAGCCGACGATCATCGGTTCGCCACCGAGGCCGCCTGCCAGATATTGGTCGAACAGCTTGCCCGACGAGGGCGACTTGAAGCCCATGTTGCGGAAGATCGACTGAACCTTGCCGCCATACTGGGCGAGATCATCCGAGGTTGCGACATTGCCGCTGAAGAGGCTGAGCGCGAGACCGGAGAACATGAAGCCGGAATTCGAGCGATTCGGATCGGTGGAGACAATGCGCGCCCGGCCGTAGAGCGTGTCGACGCCAAGCTTTGCCCAGTCCGTGCCGGCAAAGATGGCGTCGAGCAGAGCCTTCAGGTCGAGCTGATGATGGCCATCGACAACCGTCACGAGGCCGGATTTGACAAGCCCGTCCACGACGGGCTGCCACGTATAGACGACGATCGGCGTGTTGAGCATGACCCGGTCGTCGCGGATCTTCACGCCGTTCTGGCGGGCGATATCCACCATGATGGACGAAGACGGCCAGAGAAATTGCGGGTTCTGCGAGAGAAGCGCCTGCTCGCGCACCATCTCGACCGAGCCGGCAACGCGGCTGTCAATCGAAAGGCCGTAGCCGCTGACCGCCTTGACGACATCGGGGTCGGCCATGAAAGCCTCCTTCTCACCGCCGATAAAGCCGAAGAGCTTCGTGCGCGTGCCAAGAAGTCCTTGCAATTCCGGCCGGTCGCGGACAGCGAAATACCCACCGGTGCCAGCGACACCGGTGGCGAGCAATCCAACTCCAAAGGCGCGGCGGGAAAGAGCCATCAGCGTCCGAGATCCTCTTTGAGCGATGCCTGGATGAGGCGCAGATCTGTATCGAGCGTACCAAGCGCATCATCGACAAGGCTGTCAGCGTAGTGAACGAAGGCGTCTTCCAGTTTGACGAGCACGGCGCGGACAGCATCCAGCTGCTTGATGTCGGGAGCGCGTTTAGCCTCGATTACCGCAAAGCCTTCGGCCACTTCGGCAGCACGCGGCAGGTAGTAGCTGAGGAAACGGCGTACGGCATTGGCACTGTCAGGCTTTGCTTCCACCTTGCGGAAGACATCGGCGGCGATCTCGGCCAAGTGGCGTACGCGCGCTGCCGTCTCCTTGTCAGCGATCTCGTCTGCGGCCGTCTCCAGTCGCTGCGCAGCCGGAGCGGCGCTTTCCAGGAGCTCTCTCGCGAAGGCGATGCGGCCACGGCCTATCGCGTTGATATTGAGACCTTCGAAGAGCCGGCGCGGCGCCAATACAAAAACGAGACCGACAAAAACGAGGAAGCCGAGTACGGCAGCAATCCAGAAAGGCATGCCGGCCACGAATGTGAGGACGGGCACGAGGATGGCCGTCACCAGCCCCGCCACGATCCAGTTGCCGTCATTGCTGAGCCAGTTGCGCATATCGGTCCTAGTTATAACCGCGGGCAGTGCGGAAGGCGGCCGCCAGGTCGGACCGACCGTCAAAGACACGCGCTGATGTCGATGCCGCCAGATTGTCGAGCTGGCTCTTTTCCGCATCGCCAAAGGTGATGCCGAAAACCGGCACATGCGGCTGCATCGCATTCCAATCGCGCATGAAAACTGCACTTTGATCATCGGACCGGCCATCGGTCATGATGATGATCGCCGGCAAAAAATTGCCGAGATCGCCAGTCCTCGCCATCTGCTGGAGTGCGCGCTCCGCGCAGGCATACATGTTGGTGCCGCCGCCGGCACGCTGGCCGGACACAGCGTTCAGCAACCCCTGCTGTTCCATCGGATCGCCCGAAGCCGAAAAGATATCGCGGACATTGGCATCGAACGGGATAACGAAGATACGGTCGGCCGGCGACCACTGCACAAGCACCTTGCTCGCCTCCTCTGGCGTGAAGAGGAAGCGCATCGCCTGCTGCAGACTGTTCTCCCCATCTCCTTGCATCGAGCCGGAGAAATCAAGGCAGAGTGCCGTCAGCGACGGTTTGCGCAAAGCCGCCTGATAGAGCGTGAGCGCCTGGCGGATCACCTTTGGTTCCGGCATGCGGATGGCGGTGACCAATTTCGTCGGGTCGAAATTCCAGTTCGGGTCCGGCTGTGCCGCAACATTGCCAAGCGGCAGGCGGCGGCCCGTTTCGGCGATCTTCTTCTGCACGTCCGCCGAGCGCAGATAGGTGAGCAGATCCTTGAAGAAGGCCTGGACGTCGGCGCCGCGGCCGTGATCGACGAAGCCGATCGGCGAATCCGCCATCGCCACGCCATCGGCGGGATAGATCGCGTAAAGTGGCTCCTTGCCCATACCCGACAGTTTGTCGTTGGTCTCCTTGATGACGGCCTCGTAATTCCACATCGCATCGTAGACCGTGCCCTTGCTGGCGGAATCCGTGTAGAGATCCGCAAGCCAGCCGGAAGAGCCCGAAGAGCGGGCGACACCGGCAAGCAGGCTCCTAACCGTCTCCTGCACCGTCTTATCGTCGAGATCGCCGGGTTCGATAACGGGCTTGTTGCCAAGCGCGCTGGAGAGCATGGCGAGGTAAGCGCTGGCGCCGGAATTTGATTGTGTCGCCGATGTCATCAAGAATTTCAGCGAGCCACTGTTCACCGCCGCAAGAATGTCCTTCATGAAGACATCCTTGCCGATCCAACCGAGCTGTTCGGCCTTCGATTTGCGCACGCCGAGGATGACGGGGGTCTGCGCTACCGAAGTGAGATCCTTGACCCTGCGTTTGGTGTCGAACATATCGACCCAGACGCTGGAGGCCGGCCAGACGGCATCCTGTTCCACGCCTTGATCGCTTTGCAGTGCAAGACCGATATCGAGCGTGCCCTCATATTTGAAGGAGCAGGTGGCGTTCTTCTCCTTGCAGAATTCCTCCACGATCGGCTGCAGGACGGTGTTTTCCGACCCGGAAACGATGGAGAAATTGGGGCCTTTTGTGAAAGAGTCGCAACCTGCCAGGGCCGTCAGCCCTGACAGCGTGAGTGCAGAGATTAACGATCGGATGAAGGTTTTGCCACTCACGCCTGGGTCATCGCCTTTTTGAGGTCGACCGTCAGCTGCTCCATCTGCTGCTCGGCCTGGGCGCGTTTCTTACGGCCCTCCTCCTGCACGCGCAGTACGCCGCTTACCGTATCGATCAGATCCTGATTGGCCTTGGCAAGCGTTTCCATGTCGATGATACCGCGCTGTGATTGCTGCTCGATGGCGATCGCCTGATCCTTCATCATTTCCGAGGCCTGACGGATCATATCATTCGTGGCGTCGGTCACCGTCTTCTGCAGGTCGAGGGCCGATTTCTGTTGCGTGAGCCCGAGTAGGATAACCATCTTCTGCTTCCAGGCGGGAACCGTCAAAGCCGATGTCGCCTGCAGGTTCTCGATCAGCGTTTCGTCGCCGGCCTGAACGATGCGGATTTGCGGAAGCTGCTGAATGCCGAGCTGGCGCGCCTGCTGCAGATAGAAGATGCGTTTTTCCAGCCGGTCGAGCGCCTGGAGACTATCCTGATAGGTCTGGGCTTCCAGCATGCCGCCACCCGGGCCGGAGGTTGCGGCATCCGCGGCACTCTTCAGCTTCGGCAACTCGACGGAGCGAAAATGCTCGGCGAAATTCTTGCCCGCCTGGACATAACCATCGAGCCTGACGATCGACTGCTTGGTCTCTTCATGCAGGTCGTCGAGCAGGGCGATATCGCGTCGCAGCGTATCCTTGTGGCGGTCGAGTTCGAGGCCGATACGGTCGATCTGGCCCGCGACGTCTTCGAACTCCTCCTTGAAGCGCTCAAGACGTGCCTTGGCGGAGAGGAACATCCGGCTCAGGAACCCCTTGTTTTTCAGCGAGGCGGGATCGAGGCTCTTCGATTTCAGGATGATATCGGTCAGAAGCTTGCCGACGTCGCCAAGATCCTTATTGCGCACCTCGCGCAGGATCTTGTCGGCATAGTCGCTGACAGCCTGCTGCGCGCGGTCTCCAAAAACGGAGATGCCGGCGCGGTCGGCAATATTGATCGTATCGGAGATGCGGGCGATTTCGGAAGGGTCGGCGACAACGACCGGCAGGGAAGCACTCTGGACAGTTGCGAGATCGGTATCGGCCATGCGGGTCGTCTTTCTCGGCTTATGGCGCAATTGCTCTTACGAATTGCAAACCCATTGTCGGAGCAAATGGGCCATCCCCTATGCAGGACCGAAAGAGCTGATTTCCACAACAACCGGTCCGCGATGACTCACCTGCGGGACAACAGTTTAGCTGCACTCGAAATAATGTTTTATGACAGCTTCTTAAGCTTGCCGCAAAAGCGCACTTTACGGGCAGGTTGGCGCCGGCTTCTTGTCGAGCAGTTCGAGCTTGGAGAGCTTGCCGGTTAGGACGAAATCGCCGTAGTCCATCGTCAGATCCCGTGTGATGCCGTTCTCATAGAGCTTGAACGACATGCGATAGACCGGCAGCGTGTCCGACTTGGCGTTTTCGTTGAAATAGGAAATGGTCACCGGCCAGAAAGCCGATTTGGAAAACTGGCCGGCATTGCCGGCATCGGCCTCGTCGGTAACAGGGGTTTCCTGCTTTCCGACAATCGTCGTGGTAACAAGAGACTTGTCGCCGTCGTCGGAGCCGTCGAAGACGCGGGCTTCGAAGAAGCGCTTGCCGTCCTTGGCGTTCTGGATGACATCGAGCATGTGCTCGGTCGGAAAGCGGCTTTCGGAAAGCTGCAGCTCGCGGCTTGCGGGCTGTTTCAGATCGACCTGCACGCCCTCGGGCTTGTCTTCAGCCGCGCCGTTGACTTCCTTGTCGAGCTGGTCGTCGGTGAAGGACTTGGTGTCGAAGGTGAACTTGCCGTCCTTCAGGCTTTCGAACGTCTTGGTCTGCTGATCGCTGACACGCACGCTGTCGCCGGTGTCGATCTGGGTGACGAAGCGGAAATTGGTGGTGAAGCCTTCGCAGTAATTGCCGTCGAATTCATAGACCATGCGGCCATACATCGACGAAATGCCCGAACGTTCCGAAGCGTCCTTCAATTCCAGATCGTAGACGGCGCGGTGAGCGACGAGCCCGGTCGCAATCGCAGCGCTCGTCGCCGGCGCGGCCGCCCAAGCATTGGCGGAGACGCTTGCGAAGAGAAGTGCGGCAAGTGACGATCGGAACATTCATTAACTCCTGTTGGACTCGTCCGCGATGTTATAAGAACCGTTTCGGCCAAATCGAGGCGGCCAAGTCGAGGCTCGAAACTGTCACATTAAAGATTCTAGTCTTGATGCATAATTTTTGAAGAATTGACAACAAAAGCGGAGACGAAAATGTCCGATCAAATCGCAACGCGTCTTTCGGAAATGGGGATAACCCTGCCCGAGGCTGCCGCACCTGCCGCCAATTATGTCCCCTATGTCATCAGCGGCAACCTTCTCTATATTTCCGGACAGCTGCCGCTCGAGGGCGGCAAGGTCGCCGTTTCCGGTCATCTCGGCAAGAATGTCGACGTTGCGACCGGCCAGCGCGCCGCAGAGCTTTGCGCCATCAACATTCTCGCTCAGGCAAAGGCTGCTCTCGGCGGCGACCTCGGCCGGATCAGCCGCGTCGTCAAGCTCAACGGCTTCGTCGCCTCGACACCTGAATTCGTCGAGCAGCACCTTGTCATCAACGGTGCCTCGAACCTGATCGCCGGCGTGCTCGGCGAGGCCGGCAAACATGCCCGCGCGGCCGTCGGCATGGCGGCTTTGCCGCTCAATGCCGCCGTGGAAATCGATGTTATCATGGAAATCGCATAATGACGAATGCTGCCTGGATCAAAGAGCTGCCGGTTGCGCATCGCGGCTATCACGACCTCAACAACGCTATCTGGGAAAACACGCTTTCGGCCTTTTCGCGTGCCGTCGAAGCGGGCTTTGCCATCGAATGCGACCTGCATTACGCCTCGGATGGCGTTCCGGTCATCTTTCATGACGAGGACCTGGAACGCCTCTGCAATCTCAAGGTCGACGTGCGTGAGCGGACCTCCCAGGAGCTCGGGCTGATCTCCGTCGGCGGCACCAAGGATAAGGTGCCGACGCTGAAGCAGCTTCTCAAGCTCGTACAGGGCAAAGTGCCGCTGGTGCTGGAACTCAAGGGCCGTGAGGCTGACGACGAGGGCTTCGCGGAAGCCGTTCTCGAAGTGCTCGAGGGCTATGAGGGCAAGGTCGCGCTGATGAGCTTCGACCATTGGCTGCTGAAAGACCTCAAGGACTTGAACGCGCCCTACCCGGTGGGCCTGACGGCCAATGGCAATACGGCAGAAGAATATGCAACGCATGAGAAGGCGATGGAGCTCGGCCTCGATTTCATCTCCTACTATTACGCCGAGTTGCCGAACCCGTTCATCACCGGCCAGCGTGACAAGGGCATTCCGGTCATCACCTGGACGGTGCGTGATGAGCAGGCCCGCAAGCAGACTTTCGAGAATGCCGATCAAATGACTTTCGAGGGCTTCGATCCGCGCGCGGCGGTTTGACGCTCGCTTTTTCGACAAGATCCTGCGCAGACTGGGAGGGAGCCCGCTCCCTCCCCCCAAACGGCTTCGCATTTGCTCCATGACAGACGAATCGTCAGACGAACTTTCCATTCGCATAGAGCGATCATTCACCGAAATCTCTCCCGAGCGCTGGTCCAGGCTTTCGGGAGCGTCGAAGACATCAGACACGGTCGCCTATAATCCCTTTGTCTCGCATGCCTTTCTGTCCTCGCTGGAGGAATCCGGTTCGGCGACGGCTGAGACCGGATGGCTTGGCCATCACATGATCCTGGAGACGGAGAAGGGCGAGCTCGTCGGCGCCCTGCCCGGCTATCTCAAGAACCACAGCCAGGGCGAATATGTCTTCGACCACGGCTGGGCGGACGCTTTCGAGCGGGCGGGCGGCAGCTATTATCCGAAGCTGCAATGCTCGATCCCGTTCACACCGGCGACCGGCCCTCGCCTACTCGTCGCTGAGGGCTTTGCGCGCCATTCCATCCAGAATGCCATGGCGGAAAGCCTGAAGGAGGTCGTGCGTCGCCTCGGCGTCTCCTCGGCCCACATTACCTTCGTGCCCGAAGACGAGATGTCGGTCTTCGAGACGGACGGCTACCTGCATCGCACCGACAAGCAGTTCCACTTCATCAATGAAGGCTACGCCGATCACGAGGCGTTTCTGGAGACACTGGCATCGCGCAAGCGCAAAGCGTTGCGCAAGGAGCGCCGCGCGGCACTCGAGAACGGCATCAGTATCGATTGGCTGACCGGCAAGGATCTGACGGAACGCATCTGGGATCAATTCTTCGCCTTCTACATGGATACAGGGGGCCGCAAATGGGGCCGGCCCTATCTCACGCGCAAATTCTACTCGCTGATCGGCGAGCGCATGGCCGACGACGTGCTGCTCGTCATGGCAAAGCGCGAGGGCCGCTATATCGCCGGCGCCATCAATTTCATTGGCGGCGATACGCTCTATGGACGGCATTGGGGCTGTGTCGAGGATCACCCGTTCCTGCATTTCGAGGTCTGTTATCATCAGGCGATCGATTTCGCCTTGCAGAAGGGCCTCAAGCGGGTTGAAGCCGGAGCGCAGGGCGAGCACAAGCTGGCGCGCGGTTACCTGCCGGTGACAACACATTCGGCCCACTATATCGCCCATGCCGGATTGCGCCGTGCCGTCGCCGATTATCTCAAGCGGGAGCGGGAGGATGTCGAATACATGAACGAGGTGCTGAGCGAACATACCCCGTTCCGCAAGGGCGAGCGACTGCAGGAGGATTGACGCGCTCGGCTTTGCCGCGCTACGCGATCAAGTCAAACACGAGGAGATTTCGCCATGACCAGCGCCGCCTATGACGACAACAACATCTTCGCCAAGATCCTGCGCGGCGAGATCCCGTCGCACCGCGTCTACGAAGACGACCAGACCGTTGTCTTCATGGATGTGATGCCGCAGGCACCCGGCCATGTTCTGGTTGTGCCCAAGGCAGCGTCCCGCAATATCCTCGATGCCGATCCGGCTTCGCTTTCGCACACGATCACGGTCGTCCAAAAGGTCGCCAATGCGGTGAAGGAAGCTTTCGATGCCGATGGCGTCTTTATTGCACAATTCAATGAGCCGTCGGCGGGCCAGACGGTTTTCCACCTGCATTTCCATGTCATTCCGCGACATGAAGGCGTGGCACTGAAGCCGCATTCAGGCAAGATGGAAGATGGTGCCGTGCTGGCTGCCAATGCCGATAAGATCAGGGCGGAACTTGCCTAAGGCAAGCATCACCCGTTTTTCGGAAATCCAGATTATTTCATTGATTTAGGAGGAAATCATGATCCGTCATACCGTCGCGTTCCGTCTGAAACATGCCGCAGGCTCTGCCGAGGAAAAAGCGTTTCTCGAGGAAGCACTGGTACTCACGCAAATCCCGAGCGTGAGAAACTTCGAACAGCTTCGCCAGACGAGCCCGAAGAACGATTTCACCTTCGGTTTTTCGATGGAATTCGATGACCAGGCCGGCTACGACGCCTATAACGTCCACCCGCTGCATATCGCCTTCGTGCGCGACCGCTGGGTGCCGGAAGTCGCCGATTTCCTTGAGATCGACTATATGCCGCTCTGAATTTCCAATTTTCGGGCAAACAAAAAGGCCGCTTTCCAGCGGCCTTTTTTATAATCCAGCTTTCGAAGACTTACTTCTTGCGCGGAACCTTCGGAACGGTCGAGCCCTTCTTGGGGGCGTCACGAACTTCCGGCTCGGGCTGCGGCACGGTCTTGGCTTTGGTTTTCTTGACCGGCTTCGTCTTCAGCTCACCATTATCCTCGTCGGCAGCATCAGGATGCACCAACTCGGCCTCCGGCTTCGGCTTGATCGGCGCCGTTTCCGGAATGGCTTCCAGAATGAGGCCAGGCTTGCCGTCTTCCTTCGGACCGACGGTGACGTTGACGACGCCGCCCTTCTTCAGCTTGCCGAAGAGGATTTCGTTCGCCAGCGGCTTCTTGATGGCATCCTGGATGACGCGGGCGAGCGGGCGGGCGCCCATCTTCTCGTCGTAACCCTTTTCGGACAGCCAGGCGATTGCGTCCTCGTGCAGGTCGAAGGTGACGTTGCGTTCGGACAGCTGGGCTTCCAGCTGCATGATGAACTTCTGAACGACCTTGTGGATGACGGCTGTCGGCAGCGGCGCGAACGGGATGATCGCGTCGAGACGGTTGCGGAATTCCGGCGTGAACAGGCGGGTCAGCGCCTCTTCGTCTTCACCGGTGCGCTTGGACGAACCGAAGCCGATCGCGGCCTTGGCCATTTCCGACGCGCCCGCATTGGTCGTCATGATCAGGATGACGTTACGGAAGTCGATCTTCTTGCCGTTGTGGTCGGTCAACGTGCCGTGGTCCATGACCTGCAGCAGGATATTGTAGATATCCGGATGCGCCTTCTCGATTTCGTCGAGCAGAACCACGCAATGCGGATGCTGATCGACGCCATCGGTCAGGAGGCCGCCCTGGTCAAAGCCGACATAGCCGGGAGGTGCACCGAGCAGACGGGAGACCGTGTGCCGCTCCATGTATTCCGACATGTCGAAGCGCAGCATCTCGACACCGAGCGAGGCGGCAAGCTGCTTGGCGACCTCCGTCTTGCCGACGCCCGTGGGGCCGGAGAAGACATAGGCGCCGATCGGCTTGTTGGGCTCGCGCAGGCCGGCACGGGCCAGCTTGATCGAGGTCGAGAGAGCTTCGATCGCCACATCCTGACCATAGACGACAGAGCGCAGTTCCTTCTCGAGATTGGCAAGAACCGCTTCGTCGTCCTTCGAGACGGTCTTGGCCGGGATACGAGCCATCGTCGCAATCGTCGCTTCGATCTCTTTTTCGGTGATCAGCTTGCGGCGCTTGGACGGCGGCAGCAGCATCTGGGCCGCACCGGTCTCATCGATGACGTCGATCGCCTTATCCGGCAGCTTGCGGTCCGAAATATAGCGGGCCGAAAGCTCGACAGCGGTCTTGATCGCCTCGTTCGAATAACGCAGGTGATGGTATTCTTCGAAATAGGGCTTCAGGCCCTTCATGATCTCGATCGCATCATCGATCGACGGCTCATTAACGTCGATCTTCTGGAAGCGGCGGACCAGAGCCCGATCCTTTTCGAAGAACTGGCGATATTCCTTGTAGGTGGTCGAACCGATGCAGCGGATCGCGCCCGAAGACAGGGCCGGCTTCAGAAGGTTCGAGGCATCCATCGCTCCGCCCGACGTCGCACCAGCACCGATGACGGTGTGGATTTCGTCGATGAAGAGCACGGCGCCCGGATATTCTTCCAGTTCCTTGACGACCTGCTTCAGACGCTCTTCGAAGTCGCCGCGATAGCGGGTGCCGGCGAGCAGCGTGCCCATGTCGAGCGAAAAGATCGTAGCGTCAGCAAGCGCTTCCGGCACTTTGCCTTCAACGATGCGCTTGGCGAGACCTTCGGCGATGGCAGTCTTGCCGACGCCGGGATCACCGACATAGAGCGGGTTGTTCTTGGAACGGCGGCACAGGATCTGGATGGTGCGGTTGACCTCGACGTGACGGCCGATCAGCGGGTCGATCTTGCCGCCCTTGGCCTTCTCGTTGAGGTTGACGCAGTAAGCCTTCAGCGCATCCTGCTGCTTCTTCGGTCCGCTTTCTTCCTCGTTGCCTCCGCGTGCGGTAGGTTTGGATTCAGACTCGTCCTCTGCGCCGCGCGGCGGCCGGCTCTCGGAGGCGCCCGGACGCTTGCCGATGCCGTGGGAGATATAGTTGACGGCGTCGTAGCGGGTCATTTCCTGCTCCTGCAGGAAATACGCAGCATGGCTTTCGCGCTCGGCAAAGATCGCGACGAGCACGTTGGCGCCGGTCACTTCCTCGCGGCCGGAAGACTGGACATGGATCACCGCACGCTGAATGACGCGCTGAAAGCCTGAAGTAGGCTTGGAGTCCTCGTCATAGCCGGTGACCAGGTTGGAGAGTTCGTTATCGACGTATTCCAGGAGCGTTTTACGGAGTGCGTCGAGGTCGACATTGCAGGCACCCATGACCGCAGCCGCATCGGCATCGTCGATCAGGGCGAGCAGCAGATGCTCGAGCGTGGCATATTCGTGATGCCGCTCGTTGGCAAAAGTCAGTGCCTGATGGAGCGCCTTCTCAAGACTAGGCGAAAATGTTGGCACGTTCAGTTCCTCACTTCTTTTCCATGACGCATTGCAGCGGATGCTGGTGCTGCCGGGCAAAGTCCATCACCTGGCTTACCTTCGTTTCCGCCACCTCGTATGTGAATATTCCGCATTCGCCGACGCCGTGGTTATGGACATGCAGCATGATGCGGGTGGCACTTTCCCGATCCTTCTGAAAAAAACGCTCCAGGATATGGATGACGAATTCCATTGGGGTGTAGTCGTCATTCAAAAGCAGTACGCGGTAGAGATTAGGCTTCTTGGTCTTCGGCTTGGTGCGCGTGATGACCGAGGTCCGATTTCCGTTATCCCCGTTCCTTTCGCTGTCATTTTGCATCCGGATCGGTTTGGCGATCATTTTCATTCATTCCTCAATCAATCCGGCAGGCAGCATGGGAGGGGTGCTTTCCCGTCGAATATCTGAAACACTAAGGTAGTTCATAATAGAGCGATTTTAAGCCCCTTGTTTCCGACTGCAATCACAATTCCGCAGGACTTGACGCAAAGGCCAAAAAAGTATGCGCAAAAACGGGGAGTGCTTTGAGAAACAAAAAAGACCGGCCGCAAATGCGGTGCCGGTCTTTAAATTTCAATAGGCGGCGCCAACTGCGCCACAAGATTTATGCGGCTGCCGGGGTTACCGGAGCTGCCTTCGAAACCTTGGTGGCAACTGCCGCCATAGGTGCTTCGTAGGGCTTATAAGCGTTCTTGGCGAGGTCGGCATACATTTCGCCGATCTTGGTCGCCTCGGCGATGAAAGCCTCGTAGGAGGACTTCGCATAATTGCTCTGCAGCTCGAACGCGGCTTCGAAGCTCTTGATGCCGGAAAGCGTCTCGAAATGGGTAACGGCGTCCTGGAAAGATTTCTTGGAATAGTCGGCCGCCTCAGAGGCGATCGCCTGAAAACCTTTCGTGGTGTCGGAATAGCTCTTGAGCACCGTATCGACGGCTTCCTTGCTCTTCCGGTTCGCGTCGTCAAAATTGAACATGACCATCCTCCAGTTGGCTGTTGCAGGCAAAGGGTAACTGCAGCGCACAAATAGTCAAGTAGTCTTGTGCGTCGCAAAACACTTTATAGGTGCAATCACATTCACCGCAAAAGGCTGGTATTCCGGGCACGTTCGTCTTTTATTGATTTTTCTAAAATATATCAGCCGAATACAACCGATGGATTATCACACATTTTGGTGAGCAGGTGCTTCCGGTGACCCAAGCACAAAAAAGCCGGGCATCGACTGGCGATGTCCGGCTTTTTTGTGAATCGTTCTGATATCAGAGATCGACGTCGAGAATTGCCATCGAGAAATTGTAGGAACGATCGCCATCCTCGTCATCTATGTAGATGACGCCCAGAAATTCTTCGCCGATATAAACTTCCGCGGAATCGTTCTTGCGCGGGCGCGCCTTCACCACGATCTGCGGGTTCAGCGTGCGCTTGAAATAGGCGTCGAGTTTCTTGATTTCTTCAGGCTTCACTCTCTCATCTCCATAAGCGATCTCGGTTGGCCGCTTCTTGCACAGGTAAAGTGGCGCTGTAAAGGTCGCGAGATCGTGTTAGCAATGACTGTCCCCGCCTGGATCTAGGGGATTTTTCCCATTTTCCAATGACGGCTCAGATATCGGCTCCGATAACCTGATCCATGATACGGGCCGGCTCTGAGCAGCCTGCTTCGCCGACGACCTTGGCGGGCACGCCCGCGACCGTCGTCTTCGGTGGTACCGGCTTCAGGACGACGGAACCGGCGGCGATACGCGAGCAGTAACCGATCTCGATATTGCCAAGAATCTTGGCGCCTGCGCCGATCAACACGCCCGTGCCGATCTTCGGGTGACGGTCGGCGCCTTCCTTGCCAGTGCCGCCGAGGGTGACGCCATGCAGGATCGAGACATTGTCTCCAATGACAGCCGTTTCGCCGACGACGAGACCCGTAGCATGGTCGAGGAAGATGCCCTTGCCGATGCGGGCGGCCGGGTTGATATCCGTCTGGAAGACGCTTGAAGAACGGCTCTGCAGATAGAGCGCGAAGTCACGGCGGCCGCGGTTCAGCAGCCAATGCGCCAGTCGATGCGTCTGCAGCGCGTGGAAACCCTTGAAGTAGAGAACGGCCTCCATAAAGCGCAGGCAAGCCGGATCGCGGTCGTAGATCGCCTGGATATCCACGCGCAGGATCGAACCCCATTCCGGCCAGTCCTCGAGCATTTCCTCGAAAGTCTGGCGTAGCAGGTTTGCCTGCATGTCGGGATGGTCGAGGCGCTCGCAGATGCGGTGCACCACGCATTCCTCAAGCGAGCGGTGGTTGATGACCGTCGAATAGAGGAAGGCGGCCAGCACCGGATCGCTTTCCGCAGCAAGGCGCGCTTCTTCGCGCAGGCTGTCCCAGATGGGGTCCATCACCTTCAGCGGATGGGCTGTATCCAGCGTCCGGATATCCGTCTTTGCGACCATTCCCGGCCTCCTCGTTTCCCGTTGGAATGCGATTATATAGAGGAAAACGCCCATAACATAAATGGGTGCCTTCGCCATGCCTGTTCAGCGCGTTTTCGCCGATATCACAAGGATGTCACCTGCCGGCGACACTCAGCCGGCGGCGACCCTTGCGTAAAAGTCCAGCACGGCCTTTTTGAAGACGCGGTCGCCGACAGCCAGCATATGGTCGCGCCCCGGGATATCCAGTGCTTCGGCCTGGGGCATCAGGCTCGCGAGTTCCTGGGGAGAACCGGCGATGTCGTCCTTCGTTCCGACGCCGATCAGCGTCGGCGCGTCGATCTTGCCCATGTCGGCGCGGGCGACTAGGTCGCGCGATCCTTTGATGCAGGCGGCAAGCGCCTCGCGGTCGCTCTTCGTCTGCTCGGCAAAGGCACGGAACATGTGGCCGCGCTCATGCGTCACATCAGCAAGCGAGGGTGCCAGAAGCGCATCGGCGATCGGATCCCAGTCACCGACGCCATCGGTCATGCCGATGCCGAGCCCCCCGAGGACCAGCGAGCGGACGCGGTGCGGATGGGCAAGTGCGGCAAAGACCGAGATGCGGGCGCCCATGGAATAGCCTATGAGATTGGCCTCGGGAATGCCGAGATGATCGAGCAGTGCGATCGCATCGCCGGCCATGAACCATGGCCTGTAAGCCTCCGCGTCGCGCGGCTTGTCGCTTGCACCATGGCCTCTGTTATCGATGGCGATCACACGGTAGCCGGCATCGCCCAGCGTCTTCAGCCAGCCCGGATGAACCCAGTTGACGCTGGCCGAAGAAGCAAAGCCGTGGATCAACAGCACCGGCGGGCCAGATGGATCGCCCTCATCGAAAAAGGCGAGTTTCAACCCGTCATGGGTGAAGCTTGAAAATGCAGGCGTATTCAGGTTCATCGGGCCGTCCTTATTTGGCGCGACCATAGTCGAGCGGCCTTTCAGCGTGAAGCCAAAAACTCGCAGGGGAGCCATGCTTTGGCACTACACTTTTCTTTTGAAGGCCTATAAAGTCCGGCCAGAATTTCAAAGCATTCGGAGACAGACATGGCCGGCCACAGCATTCCCCACTTCCAGAACGACGGCGGTCACCGCGTTATCGAGGTCGGCGTGAAGGAATTCATGTGCACCGGTGCATCCTCTCCCTTCGATCATCCGCATATCTTCATCGATATGGGCGATGAGGATGAGAAGGTCTGCTCCTACTGCTCGACGCTCTATCGCTTCAACGCCTCGCTGAAGTCGAACCAGACCAACCCTCCCGGCTGCGTCTTCCACATCAAGGCGGCGTAACTTCCTCCCTTTTCAGATCGGACATCCCATGCCGGTCGAACATGCCGCCATCATCGGCGCCGGAATTGCGGGCCTCACAGCCGCTCTGGCGCTGGCAAAGCGTGGCATCAGCTCCGATATTTTCGAACAGGCGCCCGACCTTGCGGAAGTCGGCGCGGGCCTGCAGCTTTCTCCCAATGCATCGCGTGTGCTTGCTGAACTCGGCGTGCTCGACGGGCTGACGAAGCTCTGGCTCGAGCCGCAATCGATCCGGCTGATCTCGGGGAGTTCGCTGCGCGAGCTTGCCGCCGTTCCTGCCGGGAACTTTGCCAGGAACCGCTGGGGAGCACCTTACGGCGTCCTGCACCGCAAGACGCTGCAGAAGGCACTTCTGGATGCGGTTGTCGCCAACCCGCTTTGCTCGCTGCATCTGGGAATACGTTTCGAATCGGATCTGCCGCAGGGCCGGCGCCCTGCCGATGTGACGATTGGCGCCGACGGCGTCTGGTCGAGGCTCAGGCAGGCAATCCCCGATGCCCCTGCCCCACGATTTTCCGGAAATGTCGCCTTCCGCTTCACCCTCGCGGAGGCCGAGGCGCCCGGTTTCCTCAACCGAACGAGCGTTTCCGCGCTGCTCGGCTCCTCTGCACATATGGTCTGCTATCCGCTGAAAGAAACCGACGGCTTCAACATGGTGGCAATCACCGCCGGTAATATCGCGCCACAGGCCTGGCTGGGCCAGCCGACACAGGCCCAGCAGGAGCTTCTGCAATCCCGCTTCCGTCGCTGGCATCCGGCAATTTCCGGCCTGCTGACGGGGCGGAAGGATATCACCTTCTGGCCGCTCTTCGAGACGACGGTCGGCAAATGGCAGGATGGGAACAAGACCGTGCTGATCGGCGACGCGGCCCATGCAATGATGCCCTTTGCAGCGCAGGGCGCAGCAATGGCGATCGAGGACGCGTTCGAACTTTCGGCTTTTCTGGCCACAAGGCCGGTCGGCGAAGCCATCGCGCTCTTCGAGCGGCATCGCATGCCGCGCATTGCCAAGCTCCGCCAGCGCGGTGCCTTCAATCGCTTCGCCTATCACGCGAGCGGGCCGATCCGACTCGGCCGCGACATCGTGCTGTCGTTGAAACCGCCGCAAAGCCTTGCGGCGGATCTGGACTGGATCTACGGCTACCGTGCCATAGGTTGATCAGATGGCGTTTGCCGCGGCAAGGCCGCGCTCGATATCGGCCTTGAGGTCGACGACATCTTCAAGACCGATCTGCAGGCGGATGACCGGGCCTTCGGCTGGCGCCTTGGCAATCTTGCGGTCGGCGAGGTTGACCAGCACGGCAAGGCTTTCATAGCCACCCCAGGAATAACCCAGACCGAAATAGGAGAGCGCGTCGAGGAAGGCATGCGCCTTCGGCTTTGCCTTCTGCGGATCGCCGGCCTTCAGAACGAAGGAGAAGATGCCGCTGGCACCCTTGAAGTCGCGCTTCCAGATATGATGCGACGGGAAGCTCGGCAGGGCGGGATGCAGGACGCGGGCAACCTCTTCGCGGTTTTCCAACCAGGTGGCAATTGCCAGCGCGCTCTCATAGTGACGCTCCAGACGGATGCCCATCGTGCGCAGGCCACGCAGGATCTGATAGGCATCGTCAGGTGCACCGCAGAGGCCGAGCGTGCCGTGCGCTTCGATCAGTCGTTGCCAGTGTTCGGCATTGGCGGAAATCGTTCCCATCAGGATATCGGAATGACCCGACGGATATTTGGTGGAGGCATGAATGGAGACATCAACACCGAAGTCGAGAGGGCGGAAATAGAGTGGGGTCGCCCACGTGTTATCCATCAGCACGACGGCGCCATGCTTGTGCGCGACAGCCGCGATTGCCGGGATATCCTGCATCTCGAACGTGTTGGAACCGGGCGCCTCGGTCAGCACGACCGTGGTGTTCGGCTTGATCTGCGTTTCGATCGCAGCCCCGATCGCCGGATCGAAATAGTCGACCTCGACACCCATGCGCTTCAGCATCGTGTCACAGAAATGACGCGTCGGACCGTAGACGGAATCGACGACCAGCACGTGATCGCCGGCGGCCACGTAAGCAAGGATAGCAACCGTCACGGCTGCAAGACCCGATGGCACCAGCACCGTGCCGGCCGATCCCTCGAGCGCATTGATCGCTTCGGCAAGAGCATCGGTCGTCGGCGTGCCGCGCGTGCCGTAGGTATATTTCTTGTTGCGCGTCTCCATCGACTTGGCATCGGGAAACAGCACCGTGGATGCGCGAACGACGGGCGGGTTGACGAAGCCGTGATAGTCCGTGGGGTCGTAGCCGATATGGGACAGACGGGTGTTGACGCCGGCGCCCGGCAGGAGACTGTCTAGATCTTTCATGTGGGAAATGGCCTTCTGGCGAGGGTATGCAAAGTCCGAACTTTTGAACTCCACCGCCATCAGGGTCAACCCCTACAACTTGACGTGATCGTCGCGCCCGATGGGACCAACGGCCTTTACTTCAAGATTTTCGCGCTATTTTTCCTCAACTTGACGCTCAATTTCTAGCCAAGTGCCTATGGATGCAGCGTTATCTACCAAAATGCTGAAATTTGCTGCAATTATCCGCCGCGACACTTGACCATAGTGACATTTGCGACTGTGATAGAACCACTCGCGCCGGGAGGGTTGCGGGAAACGGGGAGGGAAACGGGGCAATTTCAATCCGGCCGCTCCCCGAAAAGATAAAGATAAGACAACGGAAAAAGGTTGGGAAAAATGAAGTACAAGCTCCTGTCCGCAGTAGCCGGCGCAGCAGTTTTCGCTCTTGGCGCTTCGGCCGCTTCGGCCACTACTCTTCAAGACGTAAAGGCAAAAGGTTTTGTCCAGTGCGGCGTCAACACCGGTCTTGCCGGCTTTGCTGCCCCCGATGCGTCCGGCAACTGGTCGGGCTTCGACGTTGATTTCTGCCGCGCGGTTTCTGCTGCGGTCTTCGGCGACCCCAACAAGGTAAAGTTCACCCCCCTCAGCGCTGCCAACCGCTTCCCGGCCCTGCAGTCCGGCGAAGTCGACGTGCTTGCCCGCAATACGACCTGGACGATCAACCGTGACACGGCTCTCGGCCTGAACTTCCGTTTCGTCAACTATTACGACGGCCAGGGCTTCATGGTCCGCAAGAGCCTGAACGTGAAGTCGGCGCTTGAACTTTCCGGCGCATCCGTCTGCGTTCAGTCGGGCACCACGACCGAGCTCAACCTTGCCGACTACTTCAAGGCCAACAACCTTCAGTATAATCCGGTGGTCTTCGAGAAGCTCGACGAAGTCAACGCTGCCTATGATTCCGGCCGTTGCGACGTCTACACGACCGACCAGTCCGGTCTCTACTCGCTGCGCCTTACGCTGAAAAACCCCGACGAGCACATGATCCTGCCGGAAATCATTTCCAAGGAGCCGCTCGGCCCGGCCGTTCGCCAGGGTGACGACCAGTGGTTCGATATCGTTAGCTGGGTTGGCTATGCGATGATCAATGCCGAAGAATTCGGCATCACGCAGGCCAATGTCGACGACATGAAGAACTCGCCGAACCCGGATATCAAGCGCTTCCTCGGCGTCGAAGCCGACACCAAGATCGGCACCGATCTCGGCCTGACCAACGACTGGGCGTACAATATCGTCAAGTCTGTCGGTAACTACGGCGAAATCTTCGAAAAGAACGTCGGCCAGGGCAGCCCGCTGAAGATCGCACGCGGTCTCAACGCGCTCTGGAACAAGGGCGGCATTCAGTACGCTCCGCCGGTTCGCTGATCGGCATATCGCGTGAAAGCCGGAAAGGCGGATCACCGCCTTTCCTCCTCCTATAAAAAAGCTCCGAAAAGGGGCACATAACGTGGGGAATTGGCCAGGCATGACGCATCAGGTTGCGGATCGAACACCCATACCCAGGAGCGGCTGGAGCTTTCAGTCCGCCCTCTATGACCCGAAAATCCGGGGCATCTTTTTTCAAGCTCTTACTATCGTTTTGCTGGTCGCGCTGATCTGGTCGATTGCCCATAATACGGCGGTCAATCTGGCGCGCGCCAACATCGCATCGGGTTTCGGCTTTCTGAACGGCCGCGCCGGCTTCGAAGTCGGCCAGTCGCTCATCCCGTATTCGAGCGATTCGACCTATGGCCGGGCGCTGCTCGTCGGATTTCTGAACACGCTTCTGATCGCCGTCACCGGTATCATCACCGCGACGATCATCGGCTTCATCGTCGGTATCGGCCGCCTGTCGAAGAACTGGCTGATCGCAAAGCTCTGCACTGTTTATGTGGAGGTCTTCCGCAATATTCCGCCGCTGCTGGTGATCTTCTTCTGGTATTCGGGCGTTCTGGCCGTTCTGCCCAATGCGCGTGACTCGCTGCATCTGCCGCTCGGATCCTATCTGAACAATCGTGGCCTTGCCTTCCCCAAGCCGATCTTCGGCGAAGGTTTCTGGCTGGTCGGTGTAGCCTTTGTCATCGCGATCATCGCCGTTATCGTGACCGCGCGCTGGGCGCATCGCCGGCAGGCCGCAACGGGCCAGCCGTTCCACACGATCTGGGTTTCGGTCGGCCTCCTCATCGGCCTGCCGCTGCTCGCCTTCCTGATCGCAGGCGCACCGCTTTCCTTCGACTTCCCGGTCGCCGGCAAATTCAATCTGACCGGCGGTTCGGTGGTCGGCCCGGAATTCATGTCGCTGTTCCTGGCGCTTTCCTTCTATACGGCGGCCTTCATCGCCGAGATCGTGCGCTCAGGCATCCGCGGCGTGCCAAAGGGACAGACGGAGGCGGCAGCCGCACTTGGCCTGCATCCCTCGGCAATCACCCGGTTGGTGGTCATTCCCCAGGCTTTCCGCATCATCATCCCGCCGCTGAGCAGCCAGTATCTCAACCTCACCAAGAACTCGTCGCTGGCGATCGCGATCGGTTTTGCCGATCTCGTCGCCGTCGGCAGCACGACGCTCAACCAGACCGGCCAGTCCGTCGAAGTGATCCTCATCTGGGCGGTCATATATCTGGCGCTGAGCGTTGCCACTTCGCTGCTGATGAACTGGTTCAATGCCAAGATGGCCCTGGTGGAGAGATAAGATGAGCAATAGTTTCGTCAGAACCACCATCCTGCAGCAGGAGCCGCCACCGCCGGGTGAAAAAGGCGCCGGCGCCTGGATCCGCCGCAACCTGCTGGCGACGCCCAAGGATATCATCCTCACGCTGCTGGCCGTGACGTTCCTTGCATGGGCGCTGCCGCATGCCTTCAACTGGCTGTTCGTGCAGGCGGTCTGGACCGGCTCGGACCGCACCTTCTGCGCCACGACGGTTCAGGGCGGCATCCAGCCGGACGGCTGGAGCGGCGCCTGCTGGGCCTTCGTCAACGCCAAGTTCGACCAGTTCATCTATGGACGTTATCCGCTCGAAGAGCGCTGGCGGCCGACGCTGGTCGGCATTCTCTTCGTGCTCCTGCTGGTCCCGATGCTCATCCCATCGGTTCCGCGCAAGGGTTTGAACGCGATCCTGCTCTTCCTCGTGCTGCCGCTCGTGTCCTTTGTCCTGCTTTACGGTGGGTTCGGCCTCGAAATCGTCGATACCCCGCTCTGGGGCGGATTGATGGTGACGCTGGTGCTCTCCTTTGTGGGCATCGTCGTCTCCTTCCCGGTCGGCATTCTGCTGGCGCTCGGCAGACGCTCTCATATGCCCGTCATTCGCATGGTGAGCATCATTTTCATCGAGGTCGTCCGTGGCGTACCGCTGATCACGGTTCTCTTCATGGCGAGCGTCGTGCTGCCGCTTTTCCTGCCGGCAGGCTGGACGGTGGACAAGCTGCTGCGCGCGGTGATCGGCGTTTCGATCTTTGCCTCGGCCTATATGGCGGAGGTCATTCGCGGTGGCCTTCAAGCCATTCCGAAGGGACAGTTCGAGGGCGCTGATTCGCTCGGCCTCGGCTACTGGCAGAAGATGCGGCTGATCATCATGCCGCAGGCGATCAAGCTGGTGATCCCGGGTATCGTCAACACCTTCATCGGCATGTTCAAGGATACGTCGCTGGTATCGATCATCAGCATGTTCGACCTGCTCGGCATCGTCCGCCTGAACTTCACCGATGCGAACTGGGCAACCGCCGTGACGCCGCTGACCGGTCTGATTTTCGCCGGCTTCGCCTTCTGGCTTTTCTGCTTCGGCATGTCGCGCTATTCAGCATTCATGGAACGTCATCTCGACACCGGCCACAAGAGATAAAAAGGAACAACAATGGCAGAAGCCCAGACAAAGAAGATGACGGTGTCGGCAACCGATGTCGCCGTCGAGATCGTCAACATGAACAAGTGGTACGGCGATTTTCACGTTCTTCGGGATATCAACCTGAAGGTCATGCGCGGCGAGCGCATCGTCATCGCCGGCCCTTCGGGTTCCGGCAAATCGACGATGATCCGCTGCATCAACCGTCTGGAAGAGCATCAGAAGGGCCAGATCGTCGTTGACGGCACGGAGCTCACCAACGACCTCAAGAAGATCGATGAAGTGCGCCGCGAGGTCGGCATGGTGTTCCAACACTTCAACCTCTTCCCGCACCTGACGATCCTGGAAAACTGCACGCTGGCGCCGATCTGGGTACGCAAGATGCCGAAGAAGCAGGCGGAAGAAATCGCCATGCACTTCCTGAAGCGCGTCAAGATCCCGGAACAGGCCAACAAATATCCGGGCCAGCTTTCGGGCGGCCAGCAGCAGCGCGTGGCGATCGCCCGCTCGCTCTGCATGAACCCGAAGATCATGCTGTTCGACGAGCCGACCTCGGCGCTCGATCCGGAAATGATCAAGGAAGTGCTGGATACGATGGTGGGCCTCGCCGAAGAAGGCATGACCATGCTCTGCGTGACCCACGAAATGGGCTTTGCGCGTCAGGTCGCAAACCGGGTGATCTTCATGGACCAGGGCCAGATCGTTGAACAGAATTCGCCGGCCGAATTCTTCGACAATCCGCAGCACGAGCGCACAAAGCTGTTCCTCAGCCAGATCCTTCATTGATCAGTTCGCGCCGCAAGTTTAGAACCCGCCGGCTGATTGCCGGCGGGTTTTTCATGCGCTTTAGCGAGACGCTGTTTCGCGCAGCAGTCCGCACAATCCCGTAAGACCGGGATCATAGCCACCGCCAGCCGTCACATCCCGGCAGCGGATCAGCAATTTCTTCTGCTGATTGACCGACATGTCGCGGAACCGCTCGACAATGACGGATGCCGGAGGCGTGCTGCGCTCGCCTGCCCCTGCGCCGCCCGCGTCGCTGGAACCAGCACCACCGCCAGAGCTCGAACCACCGCCGGTACTGCCGCCGAGGCCCAAGCCAACACCGAGATTGAGGCCATTGGGACCGAAGAGTGTCCCGCCGGATCCATCTCGGCCACCGATGCGCGCATTGACATCGGCGTTGGTGCCGGAACGGCCGAGTGCATTTGCGTTGATCTTGGCGTTGACGCCGTTGCTGCCACCAACACCGAGATCGGCATTGGCCTTGACGCCATCGCCAGCACCGACATCCGTATCGACGGCGGCGGTAACGCCATCGCGCCCGCCGACATCAGCATCGACATCGGCGCTGATACCATTGCGACCGCCGACCGAAGCAGCGGTATTGGTATTTATACCATTGGTGCCGCCAACCGAAGCATCGACATTGGCATTCAATCCGCTCGAGTTTGTCGATGCGCCAACATTGGCGTTTACGCCGCCAAGATTGGCGGAAACGCCGAGATCAAGCGCGTGCACGCCACCTGCGGGTAGTGCAAGCGCGATGCAGGCCGAAGCAAAGAGCGCAAGCGACCGTCTTTGAGAAATGCACTTCATGACTTCCTCCGTTTTCCAGGACGCCGGAGACTTTCCGGCTAAAAACCGAGGAACGCGCGTACCTTCGATCAACCGGGCAAATCCCTCAGCAGGATTAGCCCGTGCGAATTAAACGCCTCCAGATTGTGATTGTTTCAGCGAAGCCTCTGTTCGGCCAGCATGATTAGCAAACTCTAAAATTTACATCATAAGTCTGCTTCAAAATGGGACACTTAATTCCTTTGGATGAAGCGCGATCGGCCTTTCTGCCGGTCACAAATCGTACAGTGAGGCCATTTTCGATCAGATATTGCCGTCGTTAGGCCGCGACATTCGCGCCTCGGTGGTACGGGAAGAGGCAATCTTGCCATCCGGCAGCTGGCCGAAACAGGTGACGCCGAGGTGTTTGCCCGCGCTGGCATTTTCCACCTGGCGCCCCCTCTTCTTGCGGATATCGGCGGCATCGGCCTTGCTGATTCCCATCTCCACTGTTTGAAAAATGGACATCGGGATTACCGATCCGGGCCGATAGGGCTCCCCAAAATATGGGCGCGTCAGCGTGGCGCAGGCGACACTGCGGAACCAAAATATCGGTGAAGACTTTCCTGCCTTGGTTCTGACAAAGCCGACGCTATATCCTTCTTGCGATATCCAAAGGAGACGAAGATGAAAAAAATACTCGCGACCACAATCGCTGCAGCCTCACTGCTTCAGGCCTTCGCGATGAGCGCCAGCGCCGCCGACATGGTACGGGCTAGCCCGGCTGTCGAACCCGACGTCAGCGGCGGCGTGAAGATCGGCTACCTAAGCTGCGATATCGGCGGTGGCATCGGCTATGTGCTTGGTTCCTCCAAGCAGATCGATTGCGTCTTCCAGCCGACAAGCAACGCAGAAGCGCCCGAGCGTTATACCGGTGCACTTCGCAAGTTCGGTGTCGATCTCGGCTTCACGACCCGCGGCCGCCTGCTCTGGGCCGTCTTTGCACCGACTGCCGGTTATCATCGCGGCTCGCTGGGTGGCCTCTACCAAGGGGCAACCGCTGAAGCGACTCTGGTCGGTGGCATCGGCACCAACGTGCTCTTCGGCGGCACCTCAGGCTCTATCCATCTGCAGATCATCAGCGTTACCGGCCAGCTCGGCCTCAATGTTGCGGCTACCGGCACATCGATGACGCTGACGCCCGAGAGCTGAGGCGGTCGGCATTTTAAATAGAGGGCCGGTCGCTCATCCGACTTGAAGTCATGAGCGGCCGGCCTTTAGTGTCTGGGGATAAGAGGGAAGCGCGGCACGATCAAAGCGCGTGGCGTCTGTACCGACGATCAAATTTTCCAGAAATGGCGACCCCTGCAGGACTCGAACCTGCGACCTGCTGCTTAGAAGGCAGCTGCTCTATCCAGTTGAGCTAAGGGGCCATCAGGTGCCGCTATCGGCGACACCTAGCATACTGTCTTAATGCGCGGACGTATCAATGCGTCCAGGGCTGTGTACGGGTATAACGGAAATTATCCGGGTAAGCGACGACCTGGCGGACCGGATCCTTCGGCGCGATGACGCGATAGTCGATGCCGTTACGCTTGGCGTAGGCTTCGGCGAGTTCCTGCGATTCAAAGGTCAGCTTGACCTGCTGGCGCATGTCACCTGAGGAAGTGTAGCCCATGATCGGATCGATCTTGCGCGGCTGCTCCTGATCGAATTCCAGCACCCAGAGATGGGTCTTTGCCTTGCCGGACTGCATTGCGGTCTTGGCCGGACGATAGATCTTAGCAGACATGCTGCAATGCCTCCGATATGCGGGCAACGCCCGCCTTTCACAGTTCAGTGCCTGAATCAGGCTCTCTTGCATATTCCAATATGGCAGCAAGACGTGAATTTTGATTATCCGCGAATCCTCGTTTTTTCAAGGGAAAAGCGCCATCAGCACACCATGGAGCGGCGGGCGAAACCGATTGCCGCATCACGCGTTTCTTATTCAGAACAGATGAAGCACAGCCTCTCCACCGCCGGGTGTGGATAAGCGGGCAATCCTGTCACATAATCCGGAATGTTTCGGATTGTTGCATGTTTTGATCGCTTTCTAATTGTTATGACCGGCCCAGGCGACTAGTGTGTCTACCAACCGTTGTGACACGGGTGAAAGTTATGAGAACTTCTGCGGAATTCCATGCCATCATGATTGGGGTCAGCATGACTGCGTTTTTCTACGCGGTCATCAGCTATGCCCAATATGTCGGCCTGCTTGCTCAAGGTTGATTGCAACTCGTCCAAGGTGACGTGGTTGGTGATTCTGATGGCGTACCCTTTTGTCTTCGGGCGCCAGAGTCGGTGGCAATTCGCCAGAGATTCAGTCAAACAATCCAGATGAAAGCAGACAGGCGTTTCACAACACCTGGCACTCGCAGTTTCATCTTGTCGCCGGAAAAATCACAAAAAGCCCTGCGATCCTGGAAACACCGAACCGCCACTCTCGTGATGAAGGGGAAAACATGGTCGGAGTGGAGAGATTCGAACTCCCGACCCTCTGGTCCCAAACCAGATGCGCTACCAGACTGCGCTACACTCCGAGCCGTTGTTGGCTGCGGGAATACACGCTTCCCCCTGCCCTAGCAACCCCATAAATCCGGCTGGGCCGATAGATTTCACAGACTTACTTCGTCTTTTTCGTTGTCGTGGCGCTGACGATGCGATCGCCCGGGCGAATGTTGAGCTTGCGGGCGACGCCGGCGTTCACCTCGACCACGTAACGGACCTCTCCCATCGAATCGATGATATCCTGGGAATAGGGTGTGGCGTCCTCTTTGATATGCGTAATGGTGCCCCTGTCGTCGGCAAAGAGCATATCGAGAGGAAGGACGGTATTTTCCATCCACATGGTCACACGGCGAGACACGCCGAAATCGAAGATCATGCCGGCATCTTCGGCCATAGCCTTGCGGAACATCAGGCCATAGGCGCGCTGGTCGTTCGTCGAAGCGATCTCGACAGTAAAATGCAGCATCTTGCCGGCAGCCGTCTGGATGATCAGCGGCTCCTTGTCGAAATGCATATCCTGTTGCTGCGCAACGGCCGGGAGCGCGGCCATGAAAAAAAGCGCCATGACGGCGCTTCTGATCATCTCGGCGGAGAAAAGGCCGCGCATTAGTGAGACCGGCCTACCGGGCTTGGAACATCCGGATGGATCTCTGCAGCCATCAGACCCTTCTCACCATCGCCGAAACGCACCAGCACGACCTGGCCGGGGCGCAGTTCGGTCAGGCCGAACCGACGAAGTGTTTCCATATGGACGAAGATGTCTTCCGTACCTTCGCCGCGCGTCAGGAAGCCGAAGCCCTTGGTGCGGTTGAACCACTTTACCAGTGCGCGCTCGAGACCGCTCGTCGCCGTGACCTGCACGTGGGTGCGCACCGGCGGCATCTGCGAAGGGTGGATGGCTGTCGATTGATCCATGGAGAGGATCTTGAAAGCCTGATAGCCCCGCTCGCGGCGCTGGATGAGCGCGACGATACGCGTGCCCTCGAGGATAGTCTGATATCCGTCGCGGCGCAGGCAGGTCACGTGCAGCAGCACATCCTGCATGCCATTGTCTGGAACGATGAAGCCAAAACCCTTGGCCACATCGAACCACTTTACCACGCCAGTAATTTCAACAAGGTCAACCGGTTCCCCCGACAACTCTTCAAAGTCGGTAAAGCCCTTCGGTGAAATCCTGTCAGCCATGTCGCCAGCCCCTCAATACGCGTCACACTGTTACGGTTAACTGATTCTTGAAATCAAGATTAACATCTTGGTAACGGATAAGCGCAAGTCCTAGTTTTCGGTTATTCCCAACTGTAGATTTTATCGCGATGACTTGCCCGAAACTGACGTCCGTTACCCAGACGGGTTAGCCTGAAAAGAGAGAGGAAACTAAATGCGTTATCTCCACACTATGGTTCGCGTCAAAGATCTCGACGCCTCCCTCCATTTTTACACCACACTCTTCGGACTCGAGGAAATCCGCCGTCATGAAAACGAAAAGGGCCGCTTTACGCTCGTTTTCCTGGCTGCACGCGATGATCTCGACCGTGCCCGCAGCGAAAGGGCTCCGTGTCTGGAGCTTACTTATAACTGGGACACGGAAGATTATACCGGAGGACGCAATTTCGGTCACCTCGCCTATGAGGTGGATGACATATACGAAATCTGCCAAAAGTTGATGGATAGTGGCATAACCATTAACCGTCCACCACGCGACGGTAATATGGCCTTCGTCCGTTCGCCTGATGGTATCTCGATCGAGATCCTGCAGAAGGGCGAAAAACTGGCCCCCGCAGAGCCCTGGCTCTCCATGGGCAATACCGGCGCCTGGTAAGCCGAGCCAAGCTGCAGGCAAGCTTCGCGACGCATTCTCCGGTTCAATCGTAAGGAAGCGCGCCTTCGGGCGCCTTCCGTATTCACCGGAGATTTCTCGGTTGACCAGACATGACACGCGGATTGCCCGTCCGGGCCGGCAGGCTGCCGGCGCTTTGCTGATCGCCAGCTCGATACTGGCGCTCTCCGGCTGCGTTTCCGAAAAGAAGGCACTCGATTCGGCCGCCGTTGCAACGCCAGCAGCGGCTGCCGTTGCAGGACAGCCGTCGCCTCGGCTGGCAGCGGCAATGCCGGCCGCAGCATCCTTTCCGACAGCAAAGCAGCCCTATCGCGATCCGATGGTGACGAATGTCTCCGGTGTCGATCCACAACAGGCTGTCGCACCAGATCCGAATGCCGCCATGGCCGCGACACCCGTCGATCCGGCCATGCAACAGCAAGAGCAGCCGGCCAATATCGGTGGCCTCGTCATGCAGTCGACGCGAATCAATGCGCAGGCGATGAGCATCTTTTCCGATCACCAGGCGCCACCGCAGAACAATTCGACCTCGACTGTCATTCAGCCGAATGCTTATGCGCCGCAGGGCACCGGCCCGCGATCAAGCGTCTTCAGCGCACCGCCGGAGCAGCAGCAAGGCGAGATGTTGCCGCAACAGTCGTCGCAAAATACCAGCACGAAATTCGCCCCCGATCAGACTGCCTCGCTTGCCGGCAGCAGCATTCCGGGCTCCACGATGAATGCGCTCTACAGCGCACCGAAACAGAACCTGCTCAGCAGCCTTTCCGGTCTTCTGCAGAAAGCGTCCCTGCCCGGCATGACGCGCATCGCTCCAAACGGCCTGCACGTGCAGAATGACAACGTCCAGGTCAGCTGCTTCAAGCCGGATCTCATGCGGGTGATCAAGACGGTCGAAACGCATTTCGGCAAGCCTGTCGTCGTGACCTCCGGCTACCGCGATCCGCAGCACAACCGCGAAGTCGGCGGTGCGGAGGAATCGATGCACAAGAGCTGCGAGGCGGCCGATATCCAGATCGATGGCATCAGCAAATGGGATATAGCGCAATATATCCGTTCGCTGCCCAACCGTGGCGGTGTCGGCACGTATTGCCATACGGAATCGGTACATCTGGACACCGGCAATGCGCGCGACTGGAACTGGGGCTGCGGCCGCAAGAACGCGCCGATCGCTTCGGCAAGAGCGATCTGACTTTCAAGCCTTCGACAGCATGACGTTAGGGAAGCGGTAGGCAGCGAGTGAGCGGCCGCCGCTGCAGCTCTTTGATTCGGCTGCAATAATCTTCATTCTCGGCAAACAGAAAAGACTTGTCATTTTTTTGAAAAATTTCGAATTTGCCGCTTGCGGGATCAGAAGGGCCTGACTATAAGGGCGCCACCACAGCACGCGCCCTTCGTCTATCGGTTAGGACGACAGATTTTCATTCTGTAAAGAGGGGTTCGACTCCCCTAGGGCGTGCCACTCTTCTTCGAAATCTTCAGTATAACTGCCGCTTGCGGAACGCACTGTGCTTTCCTATCTGTGCTGAAAGCCTGCGCCCTTCGTCTATCGGTTAGGACGACAGATTCTCATTCTGTAAAGAGGGGTTCGACTCCCCTAGGGCGTACCAATTTCTATAGCAATATCAGTTAGATATCGAGCATGATCTGTGCCCGCGCAATTCCCGGATAATTATCTGCCGGTTGGGGGCATGCTGGGGGCAACTCCAGTAGGAGCGTTATCCTGTTTTCCTAGGAGAGCCCCGCTCAGAGGAACTTCTCCCCTACTTTGGGGTAATTTTTTAACCGGGCAATCTTTTCCAACGTGCCCCCACGTAGGGCCTCTTTGTCGTAACCGTAATGAAGTCGTCGATGGCATGTTGGACATACGGCTATAGCATTGTCAGCGCTATCCGGCCCGCCTTCAGCAAGCGGACGAACATGATGGACTTCAAGATAAGGCTCACCATCGTCGCGAACAAATGGCGCCGGTTCGGCACATACCTCGCAAACGCCGGCGGCCACTTGCAAGACCCACGCGATCACGTTGGGGTCACGCAGAAACCGTGTCGTTGTGCTTTGAGTTCGAGTGCCGCTCAAAAGATTAATTGGCGGCAAAGCGGCTGGGTTATCCTTGAGCTTCTGGCGTGCCGAAAGAACACGTGTTTGAAGTTCTTGATGGTCGGTAGTTGGCAGTTCGGGGACGTTCTGACGCTGCCAAACCAAATTGATCATGGATATAATTTTTGCGCTCACCTTCGCACCGACATTCCCTCGGGGCAGGTAGCCACCAAGCGTTGGCAAACCCAGTTCCTTCAATACAGCGGAGATATTGGCCATGCGAAATTCGTATGCACCTGCTGACCGCGATGACAAAGCATTCCTAAGAACCGAGTTTCTCTTTTCGGTCTTGTTGACCCTCGCTCCCCCCTGCTCTTCCCTTTGAAGATCACGATAAGCGACCACGCAAGCGAGGAGTTCCACATCCGTCCAGTCGCGACTAGTTTCCGGCCTTATCGCCAAAACCCGTTCCTCTATAAGCACTTTGTCTCCGGCTCAGTGCGCCGGAATTGCCATCTCCAAGTCTTAAGGTGTCGTTCCACTGCCGGAACGTCGCCCTCTCAATCCACCGAATGATCGCTGATAGCTATGCGATCGATCAATGTGCGCATATCCTTGTTATGCCGACCGAAAGCTTGAGGCTTTGTTACCTTTTCGATTAGACAAAACGCGAACAGACCTGCCCGCTCGCGCCATACCGATTTTACCATGGAGGAGATAAATGGAACCAGATGCGGGTTTAGACGGCTTTTTCGCCGAACCCCAGTACTGGGAAAGGCAGATTTCTAGCAGCCACGACGAAATCTTCACGCTCGCGCGCGAAGTAAATCGTGAGTGCCACTCGTTGATCTTTAACGAAGCTGACATTCGCAACAAGGACGGTCAAGGAATGCTGGCGGCCGCGCTCTTCCTGCGCGTACTTCAGCACTTCCAAGCCGGCATGTTGTTGCTTAGTAAAGGCATGGTCGCGTCAGGCAAAGTGGCAATTCGAGCGGAACTCGAAGCGGTGTTTGCCCTCGGCGCTGTCACCGCCGACGAAGCGAACTTTCGTGCGTTTGTGAACGACGATTTGCGGGAGCGGCTGGATCTCATCAAGAAGGCGCAAAAATACGATTATGCAATCTTGAAGCCCCTTCGGGATGCCGTCACCGATGAGCAATTCGCTCAATTGTCGAGGGAAGCGCAGAACGCCGGCGTGGCAAACAAGGTGACAACCTCGCTCTTAAGCAGACAGGCCGGCCTTCACGACCTATATGTCTCGGTCTATTCCCTCCTCAGCCGATCAGTCCACTCTGGAGTAGGCGCCGTGGACGCGTATCTGATAGCCGATAGCAACGGAGACGTCCGAGAAATTGAATACGCCCCAGAGCTGGACGAGGTGGGCGACACCTTACTCACAGCATGCGACTTCCTTCTTCTGGCATCTGACGCAATTTGTCATCAATTTGAGATTACGAATTTTGGAGAAATCCGGAAAAGACTTCATGCCGCGCTCAGTACTGCAAAAAGAGCGCCTTGACCTTGCCTCGCTCACCAATCCTAACACCCCCTAGGCCCGTTTAAACTCGCCATTCATCGCTTGAGGCGGGCCTGCCAGCCCCTTGTTCGATCGATTTTGTCGGTGGTTTAGTAGAGATAACAATTTACTGCTGATGCTGACTGCGACCGAGGAATTCTTTCCAGTCGGTGTCAAACTTATTGGAAAAACGTTCCCTCGAAATAATCGATGACCATTCTGGCGGTTTAGCGTCTCCCGAACCCCAATCACTGTCGAGCAATCTGTCGAATACACCGCAGTCGGATTTGTCGGTGTCAGTTAATTGATAGAAGCCTTTCGCCTCCAAAATGAGCTTCAGCGAATGACCGAATGCAAAGGCGGCGATCACCATATGCTGCCACAGTTTCCAATTCGACGAACGGTCGGGCAAGCTGCCCCTGTGACTAAACGCGCTTCGAGTTTCGTAAAGTTCTTTGACCCACTTTTGACGGATGGGCCAATCTTGCTGCACACTTGCGTGTTTGTTGGGGTCCGCTTTGACGCGGCGCGCATCTCTCATGTTGATACTTGGAAAGCCAGACCAAAGGGTAGCAAGCTTCTCGCTAACTGCCAGCGACGTCTGTCCTTTGCTTTCGACATTCAGCAGCTTTTCGAAGGCGATCGCGGAAAGCGTTACGCACGTTTGGCTGTCAAGATCGGGGGTTTCGGCATGGCCAAGGAGGAAAATTTCGATTGCCTCAGACAGATATGGCAAAGAAGGTGAACGAAAGGCCTTGAGCAAACCACTTGCGAGGCGACGGTTTACAACGTCGCATCGGGTGCCTTCGATTTGGTATGGCTGCTGAAATTTTACGTCGGCAGCCCGAAGCCCGCCCGCTAGCAGCGACCCGCCGCGACGTGGGTAGGAAAGCGCCATGTGATCGTGTTGCGAAGATACAGCAAAGCTCACTGGCCTAAACATCGTCGCATTCAGGTGAGCCGCGAAATGACCCCGCATAAATTCTTGCTCTGCCAGACAGGCCATTGCCAATGCCGCGCTCGCTTTGTGAACAGTCGGCCAGCTTCGGCGGGAGACGTCCCATCGGTTTTTCGAGCCCGCCTTCAACACAAGTGTGCAGGCGGTAATTGGCTGGCCTCGTTGATCCACGTGTGTGCGGAGAATGGTCGCAACAGAGGGAGCCATATCTTCCCCGACTACTGACGCGATGCGCTCGATTTCGACTGGGGTGAAGACGAGAGAGCCAATTCGCACAGAATGGGGCAAATGAACCCAAGGAAGTACGGTCAGTCTTCCTTGTTGAACAGTGTCAGTCATCTGCCTCCACCAACGAGAATGGCCATTCGTCTCCTAAGGCGTCCGCCAAATGAGCTTGAGCAGTTGAAACAGCGCCGGCCTCCACTCCCCAACCGTTCTCCCGCGCCATCTGCACTAGGCGCTCGATGACCGAAGTCGCTCGCGTCGTCCCCATCCGATTTTGAACGTACCGCAACTGACTGTCCGAACGACCGTAGACAAGGCGATGGGCTGCTCCAACAATCTGGGCGTTTGTCGCTTCCACCAGTCTGCTAACTCCAACACTCGCCAATTGATCGCCAAAGGTTGGGGTCTGCGTGGCAAGAAAGATATGCCGGGGCCCAACTGGCAGCACCAAATGCGCCTGCTCATGTCCAAGCCCATCAGTATGGACGACAGGTCTGTCCGAGCAAAGAAGCTCGTGCTTGGCGCTATCGGTCTTCAATATTTGCCAAGTCATCTCACCTAAACCAACTAACAGCTTTTCGTGCGACATGAATTTTCGCAGGTTCGCTATTGTTGTTAACGCTGCCTTGCGGGCTGCCATTTCTCGAAACACTTCTACAGGCGGGGCACCGAGGCCCGGCCCAATTGCTTCATACAGTGCTTCAAATGCGGGCATCAGACCGGCGTTGATCTCCTCTGCGATAGACCGGAATTTTACCATATCTTGAGGCATGCGGAGAAGCAGCGTAGCGACGAATATGGTCCACGCCGCCCTTTGTGGGACTGATAACTTGTGACCCTTCAACATATCCGCGAGGGCATCTGCTGCCCTGCTATCTACAGGTGATAGGAAATCTCGCTCCATTTCCTGCGCGACATCGTCTGGCAGGCCCTCGACTGCATATAGGCGGTCCACATATCCCGTTCCTTTGGGATGAACGCGGCGAGGCTTTACGACGCCTCTGTACGGTTTGCTGAATTCAACAAGGCGTCCGTCTGCGCCAGCCCACCGCTTTAGGTAGAAGACAGGAAGAAAATGATGGCGAAGCGGTTCCCCCATACAACCCCACTAAGTCACTGATCTCGTGAACTTTCGGACGAGGAGTGCATCTAAGCAAGACAAGCGGAGCGTTATCAACAACCTATTAGCGAGACACAGCTACTATCGTGGTAAGCATATGGCAAAAGCTTATCGCGATATTGGTGCCGCTCTAGTGGTTGCGCCATATTTCCATCGACAGCTTTTTCCAAATCGTCGTAATGATCTCGCTTTTATCTGGTATTCACTATGGGGACATCGTTGTCAGTTGACCTTCAAGACCTTTCCCGACGTCTATTTAGAACCGCCGAGCAACTCTGGACCAATACCGCGCTGCGTCCCGACCAATACGCTCAGCCGGTCCTTGCCTTGATCGCGCTGCGGCAGATGGAGGCCCGGTTCGATCTCGTTCACGCCGAACTGTCCAAAACCTTCACCGGGCGTCTGAAGCCGACGCCCCAGGATTATCACGGACACGGCGCAGTATTCCTGCCGGATCATGCCCGCTTCTCCTACCTGCTGGGCTTGCCGGAAACGGAAAATCTCGCCGAGGCGCTGAATGCGGCGATGGAGGCCATTACCGAACACAACCCCGATCTCGCCGGCGTCCTGCCGCGGGGTTACGGCGCGCTGCCCAACAGCGTGTTGCGGGAAGTCTTGCGCCTGCTGTCTCCGCTCAAGATCGAAGGCGACGCCTATGGCCTGATCTTCGAATATTTCATGGGCGAGTTCGCCTCAGCCTTCATGCAGAAGGGCGGGGAATATTTCACGCCATCGTCCATTGTGAAGCTGATCGTCGAGGTGATCGAACCCTATCACGGCAAGATATTCGACCCGGCCTGCGGTTCCGGCGGCATGTTCGTGCATTCCGCCGAGTTCGTGAAGCGGCACCACAAGAACCCGAGCCGCGAAATCAGCATCTACGGGGCCGAGAAGATGGAGGACACGCAGAAGCTCTGCCGTCTCAATCTCGCGGTTCACGGGGTGTCCGGCGACGTGCGCGTTGCCAACAGTTACTATGAAGACCCGCACGCAATGGTCGGCAAGTTCGATTTCGTGATGGCAAACCCGCCGTTCAACCAGTCGGAGGTCGATCGTTCCCGGCTGGTAAACGAGGCAGGCCGTGTCGATGCGCGCTTCTCGCTCGGCGTCCCCACGGTCAATAACGCGAACTACCTGTGGATCGGCCTGTTCAACGCCGCGCTCAACGAGAAGGGGCGCGCCGGCTTCGTCATGGCCAATTCCGCATCCGATGCGGGCGGATCGGAACGTGAGATGCGCCGCAAGCTGATCGAAACTGGCGCTGTGGATGTGATTGTCAGCACCTCGCCGAACATGTTCTTCACCGTTACGCTGCCGGTGACGCTCTGGTTCTTTGATAAGGGCAAGAGGAAGGGCCAGCGGGCCGACGAGGTGCTGTTCATCGACGCGCGGCACATCTTTCGTCAGGTGAACCGCGCCCAGCGTGATTTCAACCCGGACCAGATCGAGTTCATTGGCAATATCGTGCGGCTGTGGCGCGGCGAAGAAATAGAACTGGAAGCGGGCAGTGGTCCGAAGATGAACGAGACCTTTGGTGGCGATGGGTACAAAGATGTGCTCGGCCTTTGCAAAGTCGCGACGCGCGCGGCGATTTCTGAGCAGGATTGGAGCCTAAACCCAGGCCGTTATGTCGGTGTCGCGCCGGGCGAGCAGGTAGAAGACGAGGATTTCCGCGAACGGCTAGAAGCCCTGCACGAGGAGTTGGAAGGGCTGAATGCCCAGGCGGCGCGGCTGCAGGACATGATCGGGGCGAATGTGGGTGGGATGTTAGCTTGAGCGAATTTCCTTTGCGCCCCCTCGGTGAACTGGCCGATATCAATCCGAAGACGACGCTGGCGAGAGACACATCTTATCCCTTTGTTGCGATGGAAGACATTACAGTGGGCCAGCGATACGCCTACTCAAAGCAACTGCGGCCAGCCGCTGGCGGCGCTCGGTTCCAGGGGGGGGATACCCTCTTTGCCCGGATCACGCCGTGCCTGGAAAACGGTAAAATTGCCCAGTACGCTCCTGGCGCTCAACTCGGCTTTGGATCGACAGAGTTCATCGTCCTTCGTGCAAAGGCTGGCATCGCCGATCCAGCCTACGTCTATTATCTCGCTATGACAGATGTCGTGAGGGGGCCGGCTATCGGCAGCATGTCAGGAGCGTCCGGAAGGCAGCGCGCGGATGCTCAGATTATTTCTAAAACGCCAGTTCCTGCACCTGATTTACCCACCCAGCGCCAAATCGCGTCAGTTCTTGGCGCTTATGATGACCTCATCGACGTTAATCAGCGGCGGGTTGCAGTGCTAGAGCAGATAGCGCAGCGTCTATTCGAAGAATGGTTCGTCCGCTTCCGATTTGCGGGCCATGAAACAGTACCGGTCCTCAACACCCCCCATGGTCCGCTGCCCGAAGGCTGGACTTGGGGTGTCGCGGCCGACCTGATAGCTTTCGATCCGAAAACTGTCGTGCCGAAAGATGGATTAAAACCATTCATATCGATGGGGCACCTCGACACCATCACTTCTCTGATTTCGTCACCGGACGAGCGAGAAGGCAATTCCGGTTCTAAATTCCGCAATGGGGACACCCTCTTTGCCCGGATCACTCCGTGCCTGGAAAACGGCAAGACAGGATTGGTGCGACAGTTGCCCGGGCATGATGGCATCGGCTTTGGGTCAACCGAATTTATCGTTATGCGCGGTGAAGCTGCAGGCCCAGCATACACTTATTGCCTTGCGCGCCAGTCGTCATTTCGCGAAAACGCGCGCTCTTCGATGTCGGGGGCTTCTGGTCGTCAGCGCGCCCGAACCGAGAGCTTAGCGTCTTTTGAGATACCGATCCCACCACTTGATCTGCTTTCCCGGTTTGAGGCGGCGGTGTGGCCAATGCTGGAGTTGGTTGGCGTTTTGGGAACTACGAATGCGAAACTTGCTGTCTCCCGTGATCTCCTGCTCCCGCGCCTGATCTCCGGCCAGCTTTCCCTTACCCAAGCCGAACGCGAACTGGAAAAGGCAGCCTGACATGGTCCCGTCACTCATCGGTCTTGTTGTCCCTGAGGATGACGGCGTCGAGAGACCGGCCCTTGCCCTTTTTCAGAAGCTCGGCTGGCAGCATGTCGACCTGTACGGGGAAGTGCCGGGGCCGGCGAATCCGACGGGACGCACGAGCTTTCAGCAGGCGTTCCTGCCAGCGCACCTAAAGGCTGCGCTGCGAAAGCTGAACCCGAATCTGCCGGCCGAAGCCCTGACACAAGCCGAGGCGGAAATCACCCGCGACCGTTCGGCCATGCTGCCGGTCGCGGCCAACCGCGAAGTGCTGGCTCAGATCCGTAACGGCGTGCCGGTGCAGGTGCGGCGTGATGACGGCAGGTTCGACGATCTCTTGGTGCGGGTGATCGACTGGCGGGATATAGCCGCCAATGATTTTCTGGTCGCCAGCCAAGTGTGGATCCACAGCGTGCTGCACCACCGCCGGCCCGACACGATCGGTTTTGTCAATGGCCTGCCGCTGCTGCTGGCGGAATGGAAAAACCCTACCTGCCCGCTCGCGGATGCCTATGAAGACAATCTGCGCGATTACCGCGACGCCATCCCGCAGCTGTTCCCGGCCAACGGCTTCGTGATCCTGTCGAACGGGCTGGAAGCGGTGATGGGGGCCAGTCATGCGCCCTACGAAGTCTTCGCGCCGTGGAAGCGGCTGGAAGAAGACCAGCCCGACGATCCGAGCCTTGAAACCCTGTTGCGTGCGACTTGCGAGCCCGCCCGTTTTCTCGATCTAATTGAGAACTTCGTGCTCTTCGATGAGGCGCGCGGCGGACTGCGCAAGGTCGTCGGCAAATATCATCAGGTGCTGGGGGTCAATCGCGCCATCGATGCCGTTCGCCACATCGAACGCAATCAAGGCAGGCTCGGCGTATTCTGGCACACGCAGGGATCGGGCAAGAGCCTGTCCATGGTGATGTTCGCCGAAAAGGTGCTGCGGCGACTGGGCGGGAACTATACGTTTGTCGTCATCACCGACCGGACGGAATTGGACGACCAGATCACCGGTCAATTCGCATCCGCCGGGGCGCTCACCAAGGATATCGATCAGGCGCAGGCGGGAAGCCGCGCCCATCTGAAAGAGCTTCTGGCGGGCAACGAACGTTATGTGTTCACGCTGATCCAGAAGTTCAGCACGGCGGATCGCGAGCCCATGCCGATCTTGTCCGAACGGTCTGATATCATCGTGATGACCGACGAGGCTCATCGCAGCCAGTATGACCAGCTCGCAGCCAATATGCGCGCGGCGCTGCCCAATGCGTCCTTCATCGGCTTCACCGGCACACCGCTGATCCAGGGCGAGGAAAGCCGAACGCGCGAAGTGTTCGGCGATTACGTCTCCATTTACGATTTCGCCCAGTCCGTGCGTGACGGGGCGACGGTCCCGCTGTTCTACGAGGCGAGAAAGCCGGAGCTGCAGCTCAATGCCGATGAATTACGGGAAGAGCTGGACACGCTGCTCGACGAGGCGATGCTGGACGAGGAGCAGGAAAGGAAACTCAGCCAGCAGTTCGCCCGCCAATACACGCTCATTACCGCGCCAGACAGGCTGGACAAGGTGGCCGAGGACGTGGCGCTGCATTTCGCCATGCGCGGCTATCGCGGCAAGGCGATGTTCGTCGCCATCGACAAGGCAACCGCCGTTGCCATGCACAACAGGGTCAAGGTCGCCATTGCCCGCTTGATCGCGCAGGATGAAGAGCGCCTAAAAACCGCCCATGAGGCGGAAGGCGTGGCGATTGCCGAACGGCTGATGTGGTTGCGCGAAGTCGATATGGCGGTGGTCGTCAGCCAGAGCCAGAATGAAATCGACGATCTGCGTAAGAAGGGCCTCGATATCCTGCCGCACCGCGAACGCATGCAGCGGGAAGACCTTGAGGCCAAGTTCAAGGACTCGAATGATCCGCTGCGGTTAGTGTTCGTGTGCGCGATGTGGATTACCGGTTTCGACGTGCCCACGATCGGCACGGTCTATCTCGACAAGCCGATGAAGAACCATACGCTGATGCAGACCATCGCCCGCGCCAACCGTCGAGCCGAAGGGAAAACATCCGGTGTCATCGTTGACTATGTCGGTGTGTTCCAGAACCTCCAGAAGGCGCTTGCCATCTACGCGAGCGGTGTGGGTGAGGAAACCCCAATCAGGGACAAGGGAGCGCTTGTCGCCGCCCTTGAGCAGGCCCTGGCTTCAGTGCGGGCTTTCGTTCGACCATTGGGTATTGACGCAGACGCGATCATGGCGGTTCGCGATTTCGATCGGTTGCGGCTGCTTAATCAAGCCATTGAAATCCTAATCGCGCCCGACGAGCGCCGCCGCGAGTTCCTGCGCCTGACGGCTGCTGTCACAAAAGCATACAAGGCTCTGCTGCCCGACGAGCGTGCCGCGCCCTATCTCCGGCCGGTTGCCGTATTTCACACGCTCTCAGACACGGTGAAGGCAAGGCTTGGTCCCGTCGATATATCCGCAATCTCCGCCCGCATTGCCGAACTGCTCGATGAGAAGCTTGAAGGTGTCGCGATCCTAACGCCCATTGTCGAAGGCGATACCGCCGAGGGACGCGTGGACCTGTCCGGCATCGATTTCGACAAGCTGGCTGATCTTTTCGCTGTCAGCCCAAAGGTCACCGCCGAAAGGCTGCGCGAGGGGGCAGAGGACAAGGCGCGCAAGCTGGCAGAAGACAACCCCACACGGCAGCATCTGGTGGAACGGCTGGAAAAGCTGGTGGCGGAATACAATGCCGGTTCGGTCGATGCCGAACAGTTCTTCGAGAAGCTGAAGGACTTCATCCGCGACATGGATGTCGAAGAACGGCGCGCCGCACGCGAGGAGCTGTCACAGGAAGAATTAGCGATCTTCGATCTATTGGTTAAGCCGGAACCAAAGCTTACCAAGGCAGAGGAACAAGAGGTCAAACGGGTGGCCCGATCGCTGCTGGAGAAGCTGCACGAGCTGACCGGCGCAATAGACTGGGTTCGAGGGCAGGAAACGCGGGGGGCGGTGTGGACCGCGATCAGGCAGCGCCTCAATGAATTGCCTGAAAATCCTTATCCGCAGGTGTTGTGGGACAGCAAAGTGGAGCAGGTCTGGGATTTCGTATTACGGCGATACGCTTAGGAAGGGGTGCAGGCCGCCGCGACATCAGCAATTTCCAACGGCGACCTGAAAAATCGCCTGAATCGAGTCACTCACAAAATTCCGCACCGGGCCGGCCATCGATGACCGGCCGTGACCGCCCAATAGGCTGTGGCCGACCTCCAACTGAAGTGGCAAGAATTGTCGCCTACCGAACAGACGGCCACTCAGGTGGCGTCTTCAGCGATGTAGCTTGTCGAGGCTGACTTGAGAAATGTCCAACCGCCGATTCCACCGTGATAGATCGTAGCCAGGTCGAGATCGAAGGGTACAGCCCACAGACAAAGTTCTTCGTGAAACGAAAAGACCGGCAGTGGTCGGTCAAAAGACGCGTGCCTGGGGTAAACCAACGCCATAACTCCCGATCCTCCAAGATATTTTTGACCGTATGCGTACATTTGGTAAAAATCATTCTGGCTGATCTGATAGTTTGCTCTTCTGTTAGATTGATCCAGTCGCTTCCACTTCGTATCTAGAACCCAACGGCGGCCATCCTGCAAAATCAATATATCCGGCTGCAATTGAAAAATTGGGTTATTCTCATGCATGCAAAGCGACTCGCGGGCCGGCTGCGTGACCATACTCGCGCTGCTGCAGAGCATTGGACGAAGGGCTGCTACTACGTAGCGTTCAAACAGCTTTTCCATTGGAAAAAGCATACTGATCCCGCGCCATTGGTTTGTTAGCGAGAATGGCATCTCTCGATATAGGATCAGCTCGCACCACGGGCGTATATGCTGATAATGAGCGTTCAGCCTATCCCTGCGCCACCGCTTGAAATCTGCGTCAATATCTTGGCTTCTAGGTATTTCGTGTAAAAGCTGTTTTAACTCATGTCCAAGCCGCCAATTTCCAGGTGATCTGGTACGATTACAAACCAAATCCAACGCGCTCACCAATAGGCGATTTTCTGGCCGATCCGGCACAAAGACATCATTGCGAAGCGCAAAAAAGTGCTGTCTTCCGAGTGGCTGACGTATTTGTTTTACCACATCAAGCTGGCCCCGAAGGAAGCGCTCGCTGCTTTCAACGCGAATATATTCCGATCGAATCCCTCGTTTTGCGAGGTGGTCAAGCGAACTAAGAAACTGCTCAATTACCCACTCGCTCAATGGCGCATCGAAGAGTTCCAGTGAGGTCTCGCCAGCCACCCGCACCGGCAGGTTTATCGCGGCGGCTATCATGCGCCTTAGGAGACTGCGTCCGTGATACACAGCATCCGCGCTGTCCAAGTGTTTTGGCAGTATTTCGAGGCGAGTTCCGCACGGTGTCTCGATTACACCGACGTAGTTGTCCAGTTTTAGCCACCTCCTCCCATCTACCTGCAGTAGTGCGGCACCTGATCTGCGAAATGTGCTACTCAAGCTGCATAGCCAATCGAATGCCGAAACTGAAATTTGGGCACGATCTAGGGAAGGGTTGGGCACATAGTCGGTGGTCAATCGCGCGTATTCGCGAACCGTTACATCAGTGCTCACGGAGAGTTCGCTTCGCGGACTGCTACGATACCGGAATAGGCTTCCACAGCTCCAAAGGCGTCATCGTTAACCTTCCAGACTCCGCTATCCTCGCCCACTGCGGCCTCTGACCCGAACAAAGCGCTAATATCGACCGACTGCTTAGAAATAAACCTGAGAGACGTTGGTTTGCGATGGTCGTTCAGAACCCATTGAATTCGTTGCCAATCCTCAAAGAAATACTCTTGAAGTAGCGGTATTATGTTTGAACGAAAAATTCGCTCTAGCTCACCCAAACTCCTGTTTTTCCGCAGCGACAAAAAGAAGGCATGTCCTAGACAGTGATCGCGATCGAGCAATACCTCGATACGTTGGTTCATCGTTTTCAGCAGGACGCCTATGTTTATTCCTTCAACCACGATATCATCCAAAAGGTCAGACCGCGGTGGCATTTCCCGGAAACTGAATCGCCTTCGGAGCGCAATGTCTAAACCGGCCAACGAGCGATCTGCCGTATTCATGGTGCCGATTAAATAGACGTTCTTCGGCACGCTGAATCGCCGTTTTGAGTATGGCAGAATGACTTCCAACTGCTCGGCTTCCCCAACGCGTTTTGATGGCTCTATCAATGTGATTAGTTCGCCAAAAATCCTTGAGATATTTCCTCGGTTTATTTCATCGATAATAAGCACCCGACGGGTATCGGCTTCCTTGGAAACAAGCTCGCTCCGTCCATTCGCCTCCAAGATCTGCTGTACCAGCTGTGGTAGGATATTAGAGTAGCGGTTGACGATATTCGGCTCCAAGGCGGAGTCGGGCACTCTTTTGAAAACATTCTGTTTACGTATGTCCTCAAGCGTGAGACGCCCTTCTCCAACGTAATCCGCCAATGTCTGCAACATGCTCAGACCCACTGGCAACGAGTTACCGTTCGGTTTCGTCAACTCAACTAAATCAGAAGTCGCTTTCGCTACCCTGTAACCTTTTCCAAACTGCTGTCCAACATGGAATGGAAGGGTTCCGGGTACCGCTCGTGCTGGAGCATTTGTTTGAGAGCTAAGTAGAGTGGCCAACTTCCCTGAATCGATGGCGTTTGCTTTTAGTTCGTACAAGGTCATTTGACTGAATTGATTCAGCATAATTTGGTCAAATGGCAGAGAGGGTTGATATATTCGAAGCCATTTTACACTGCGGCATTGGACGTAGCTGTCGCCCTGCTCCTCGCGATTAATCCGTCGATAATCGCCGGTGACCTCTCCAATTGCGCGAAATTTAAAGTTGCCCTCACTGACAACAACGAGGTCACCGACCTTTATCTTGTTTACGAACATATTCACGGCCGTTGCTTCGTAGGAGTCCCCGTCCGAGGGATAGCCGTGCTTCGCCAAATGGGCTTGAACTGCTTGGCGGTTAGACTGTCCCGCAAAATCCAAGTGTCTGCCATATCCCAACAGTATGCATTCATACTCTAGACAGTCGTCGAAGATATAGGAATCCGAACCCAAGCTGTTGCCAAGAGACATCTTCCAAATACGGCGGCCGGATATATTTAGCGGCGCATCAGACTTCACAATCACCTTTGCTGCCGCTGCGTCACATAGGGTCTTAAACACTCCGTCAGCGACATCGTAATAAAGCCGGCCGTTTTCATCAGTTTCGGCTCGTAAGCCTTCAACGAAATCTTCGTAGCTAAAGCTTTGATGAAACGTCACAAATCGCACGTGGCCTGACATTGCGAACGTGTCGAAGCGTGATTTCAGCGCGGAGCGATTATTCTTATGATCAGCAAGGAACGGTGGATCCAAGATTTCCAAGGCCGCGTCGATCGCGGTGAACGTCTTCCCCGTGCCGGGAGGACCATAGAGAATTTGATTCAGTGGCGGGTCGGCTTGCAGTGGCAAATCAACTGAGCCGGATTCCGCCTTTCTACTACCGATGTCAGCGCTCTCATAGGCGTCGCAAAGTGCGATCAAGGTGGCCATGTCAGGCACCACGACCTTTGCAATCGCAATCCCAGCACCTAGCTGCGGGGCGTTTGCTTCCAAATTGCTATTCCGGCTCCGATCGTGCTCATACTGGTCAATTTCCCGAAGACCATCAACATCATCGAGCCAATCACCGGCTTTGACATAGAGTGTTGTTACCTTCCTATCCAACTCAAGCGCCAGCTGTGCCCCGTCAAGCGTTTGATACCCAGCCATCTTTTTCGTTGGCGCTTTTATTGATGTAAAGCGATCAGATTTGTCAAAATACTCCTGTGCATCAACAGGCGAGAGTTCAGTACGCAATAGACGCTGTGCTTCATTCCAAACGCGGTCAGTGTAGTTAAAGAGGTCCTGTATCGAGCCACGTGAAGCCTCTCCCGCTAAGTGGCTCCCTAATATAGCCCTATGTAATTCAGACGTCCGCTTTTCTTCGCTTCCGAGATATGCGCGAAGGTAATCAGCTTTGAAAACGGGGAGTACGGACAGAGTGCCACGGTCTTGATATAGAAACGCCAGTTTCCATTTTACCGCATGTCCAATGTCGGCTTGATCAATGCGTTCAAGGTGCCCATTACGGGCGGATTGAGCGACGTCAACAATCACATCTCGAATGCGACCGAATGCTACCTCTTCAGTGGTGCCGTATTTAGAATACCAAGCGTATTTGGGGCCGTACAGCCGACTCTCGTTGGATTTTTCAGTTGTATTTCGCCTCGAATAAATTCCAAACTTAAAAGCAGATCCGCCCCAAATCGATCCAACACTCTCAGTTCGCGATTCTAACCAATATACGAAGCAGTCCTGGTCGCCCGCGGCTGTGTATTGTTCTAGGCTCATGTTGACCAAAGATTCCAGTGGCCACCGTTCCAGGAACGCGGACCAATCTGCCTCGCGTTCAATAGCTGTTTTATCCATGCGATCTCATCTGGTTGCAGAGCTGCGATTCTTCACTCAGGCTATGCGGCCAATATGTTCGTGTCCAGCAAGTCCCGCGACCGCAATCTCGTAGGTGAGCGCACCTCGATGCGAGCCTTGAAAGAGCTGACCCACATCGGATAGGCCATTGTTTTGAAAGAGAATACAGGATACGCGCGAACCGCTCGCTGGCTCATCGGCTAACGGCTATGCGGCTGGGTCCCATTTCACACACCTCCCCCCGCCAATCGTAAGACATCGGGAGGGCGTCGGCGGCAGCGTGTGTGATATGCCGCCTTGCCGGGAAATCATGCATTACGCTTTGCGGTCCAGCATGCGCGCGACCGCTGCCCGCGTGAATCGGTTCCCGGTGCTCGACACATAGCCAGCCTCGGCAAGGGCATCGGCAACGGCGCCGAGTGACCGCCGCTTGCCATTGACCGGGTAGCGATAAAGCTTTTTCGCAAGAGCGATCATCTCGACACCGCCCTGAATTTCAGCATAGTTTTTCCGGCCGCCGACTTTCTTACCAGTCTCGCGGCGCTTGCGCTCTCGCGCGGCTTTCAGCTTCCGAACGAGACGCGCCTTCTCCAATTGGGCGAATGTTCCAGCAATTTGCCGCATCGCAACTTTAAACTCGTCCTCGGCATTGGTGAGATCGTCTCCCGATGACGTCAGCACAGTCACACCTCTGGCAATGAGTGCAAGAATGCCAAGCTCCTGAACGAGGACATTGCGTGCGAAGCGGCTGGCGTCCTCGACGATCACAGTCCGGACGCCGTTGCTCTCGATACGGTCGAGTAGTGCGGCAAACCCGGGTCGTGTTTCAATTGGATCTGCACCACTAATCGCAGCGTCATAGAATTCACCGACGATCTCGATGCCAGCAGCGCTAGCGTAGGCGTCGATCGCTTCGCGCTGACGCTTGTCGCTGTCTTTGTCATGCCCGACATTGGCCGAACTCGATGTCCGAAGGTAGGCGACAGCTTTAACGCTTCTCTTGCTGCTCAAAGCGTGTCTCCTTGTAGTCGTATCATTTCTTTGAGCAATTGATACAGCAAGATTATAGCGAGCGCCAGTGAAATTCAGAACACGCTAATGAAGAGTGGAGATTTCGCGATCGACTTTGGCTAATTCAACGAGACACTGGCGCAGATGGGCGATGCGCATTTCGAAGTCTGAGTTTTGATCCGGATTGAACTGGGCCACGAGCGGACGAAGTCTTTCGAGTATTCCGACGGTGCGTTCTGGAGACGGTGGAACGGGATGAACCGGCGACCGATGTTCGATAAGCCAAGCCACCTTTAACGCACGGACGGAAGTGACCCTGTCCCCGCTTATCTCCGCGTGTTCGGCGAGCAGTCGCAGCTCTTCAGCCAAGCTGCCGCTTAATATTGGTCTGCTTAAGACCGTCGAATACGTCATTGCGATAGCTCCCACATGCGCAAGCCAAATATTCGGAGCATCTGGATCGGCTTCCGGCTCTCAGTTGCAAGGCAACAGTATCAATCGAGATAGATCGCCCCGGGGATTGGCTTTTCAATTTTGTCCGTGTCGTCATCCCAGTCGATTGCTTTGAGAGGAGCCTTCGTTTTGAGGGCGCGGTTCACAATCGGGGCGATGTTCTTTTGTTCGTCGGCTTTCAAGCGCTTGGCATGTCCCGTCAAAGCAGCCCTCGGCCCCGGTCCAGTTGAGAATTGCGCCGTCCATTCCTCCTCGGTCAATTCCAGCAGCTTGGTAGGCAACGGTGCGGGCTTGTGCATGACCTCCAATTGCCTCGGCGCTTCCAATCCAAGTAGTCTTGCTTGGGCGATAATCGCCGCCACGACTGCCGATGGATTTTTGCATTGCTTCGCAAAAACAATGGCCTCATCGAGATTGGCCACCAGCGAAGCGACCGTTTTTTCGGTACGTTGCGCAGCCATTCCCTTCAGTTCAGCTACGCGGTCCACGACCTCAGCATTTCTCAGCAACCGCCATCCGTTGGTTTCGGCAACTTTGCCGGTGACGTGATAGACCGAGCCATAAGCCGTCGATGCGGCTTCCCCCCGGCTGATAGCGCGGCTGAAAGCTTCGTGGCGTTGGTTTGAGAGCGGCGACATGACACCAGAATACGTCATAGAGGTGAGGTCGCCAACATTAGGATGAGAAGTGGCTGGCGTTGGAGAGGCTAAACCGTACATCGAAGGCAATGAAGGGTCTTCTGCTTCAAAACCATTCGCTGTGCGAACGTTTGGTGTTTTTGGGGCCTCGCATCGCTTTTATCACCCCCCGTGGTAGATCTATATGTGTACCTGTGGTGATACCGAGAACGGTGCTAAATAAGGCTCTACGGTCCCTGTGGTGACACCGTGAAGCTCATTTTTCGGTATCTAGTCACCACACAGTGTCACTACGGGTACCGCGTGGGTTCGGGGTGACACCGTGATTTTTCGTCTTAACGTTTGATTTTGCCGGATGCCACCTCATAAACGCTTTCGACGCCGGTGTTTTGGCTCTGTCGCAATCGATGTCGGTTAATCGGTATTCAGTTGCGTGACGCACCTTGCGGTTAAAGCTCCCTTGCTGCGCGACCTCGATAAAACCCAATTCGGCAAGTCTCAGTAAAGCTCGGGAAACGGTGTTCTTGGAAACCTTGAAGGCTTCAGCACCCTCTCTTGCTGACAAGCTTATGTAGCCATTGTTTTTGCCGTTGAACCGGCGAGCAAGAAAAATATAGGTGCACCGTTCGATAGCGGTCAGCGCTCCCCAAGCGTCGCAATCAAGCAAGTAGTGGTGAAGCATCAAAAAAGGAGCGCTTCCTTTTCGACGACCGAGTTTATTTTGTCGGTTCGCCATTTATCGCATCCAAAAGGGAAATATCGAAGCGACGAAGTTCACAGCTTCCACCCTTCCGTTTTCGTCGGATAGGAAGCAAGAAGAAGCCCAAGAATCCTCTCCAAAATCGCTGGGGTTGGTTATGGATAGAGCGTGGTTGTAGGTCATTGGGCACCCTTCAAAGCGTGCCACGTTGCGTGCAATGGATTGCTGCGTTGCCTCCGAAGACGAACTACCCGGACGCTGGAGCCATTATGCGCCTACATGGCGGTTTCAAATTCTTGGAGGGTTTTGTTGCGCCGGAAACGCGTGCCCTCTTCTCGCCATCGGCCCCAACTCGACTGGCGCGTTTATTCCGGAAACGCTTGGTGTCAGTCGTGACCCACGACTGGAAACTTTCTCGGACGACCCGGTCTGTGCTTTTCCAAAACAGTGCCCTTTGAGGAGCGAAGTCCCGCTTCGCGATCAGCAATAATCTGGTCAATAACGCTTTCACGCCAGCCGGAAGTACGGTCTGTTATCTTGATTGGGGGCGGAATATTGCCCGCCGCGACCTCTCGGTAGAACGTGCGATTGCTCAATCCGAGCCTATCGGCTGATGCTTTCGCGCGAAGAAGTTTGTCATTGGTCATTTCCAAATCTCCTCCTGCCTTGCACTGTCTTTGCATGACAATGCAACACGTATCACTGCGTCGCAGCAAACGTGACAATTGACTTTTTTTGATCGATTTCGTGAGTTCATTCACTTCATTGAACTAACGTGCTGACCTACCCGGGAAATCAATCACCCTCCCCCCACCGTCAGTCGGCATTTCCGTGACAATGGTCATCAGCAGCTTCGCCCACGCGTCGGCGGTGCGCCGCTTTTCGTCGAGATAATCATTCATGTCGTAGTGTTTGCCCGTCATATCATGGTCGGCGTGCGCCAGCAGAAGCTTCGCAGTTGCGCGCGGAATGCCGATACGCTTGCCACAAATGTTTGTTAGAGCCGTTCGCCGGAAGTCGTGCGGTGTGGCCCGTGGAATACCCAAATGATCCACAATTCGCTTAAAAGCGGCGCCGATCGAAGCGGCATGCAACGGGCGCCCCGACCTCGTTGAGCGAAACACGAACACGTCGTCGCCAACGATTTGCCGCGCACGTTCCAATAGTGCGAGAGCGGCTCCGGTAAGCGGCATAACGTGCTCTCGCTTCCCTTTCATGCGTGGTGCCGGAATGGTCCAAACGTCGCCCTCGATTTCAGCCCAAGCCATTCCCGCGACTTCGGAGGCGCGCAATGGCTCTAGAAGCATCATTTGCAACAGTAGCGCCATTTCGTTGGAAATCTCGACGTTGCCGCGCGCCTCGATATCGTTCAGCAACTTCCAAACCTTGCGAAGCTCATCATCAGAAAGCCAACGGGTGCGCGGCTCTATTGCCTTCACGGCGACGTGCGGCGCTGGGTTCATTGGAATGATATCTCGGGTCACGGCAAAATTGAGCATTTGCCTCAATAGGTGGAACCCTGCGCGACCAGCTGACGGTGAACGGCTGGTTAGCATATCAACCCACTGAATTACTTCCTTCTTGGTCAATGTTGCAACCAAGCGCTTGCCGAACTTTGGTTCAATATCAGCTTTCCAGACGCGCTTTTCTCCTGCCAGCGTTCCCGGTGCTTTGACCCGTACCTTTTTCCCTATGCGTTGAGTTCCTGCTAAGCACGCAATGAAATATGCAGTCGCGAGGTCCGAAAACGTTTCTCTTGCCGCTTCCGCTTTGGCGTCGGCCTTGGCCTTGCGCTCTTCAGCAATCACATCGCGGCCCTCGGTCACTTGCCCCTTGAGCTTGCGGATCAATTCACGGGCTCGTGCCAAGCCGATTTCGGGAAACTGGTACGTTTTACGGCGCATGGTGCCATCTGGCGCGTCATAGCGCATGGACCAAGATTTGCTGCCCATCTCAGTCACACGCAACACCAGACCGCGTTCTTCCGTGTCGCGAAACTCTAGGCGTCTGCCCTTTTCTGGCTGAACGCTTTTAACAAAATCGGGGGTCAGTCTAGTCTTCACAGAAACTCCGCTGTTTTCGCGACCCGCTAATCTTCACGCAATGAAATTTTCGGGGGCAGCTCCGGGGCAGTCCACTCTGTCATAGAATGGCGCCTCTTTACAGAGCACGGCACAATAAAGTCAAATAAAACAACGATAAAAGCAATTTTGGCATCTCTTTTCACGCTGTGGCACAGGTTAAAAAAAGGTTCTCATTCTGTAAAGAGGGGTTCGACTCCCCTAGGGCGTACCAAGAGCGATCGGCCGCTTCGATGGTCTTGTCGAACGAAGATAAGTCCGAGATAGAAGATCGACCCGAACCTGCCTTTCTCCTCCTTAGAAACCAAATGCATCCATCCAATGGGTCATCCACTGGGCTGCATCATTGTCGAGAGCCGGAACAAGAAAGAGCGCGGCATGATGCCCAGCGTTTGAATTTTCGAGTCGATAGACTGCAACTTTCGATTTCTCTCCTTAACAAAGCATCAAAACTCAAGCGCGAAATCTCAATTACCGACCACCATCAATGGTTAGGGGGCGACGAATAAAAAGCCATGCTGCTCGCTCGCGACAGGATTTGGCGCCAGCAATCGCCCCCGCCTGCCCTGGCTTTTCCACAAGCCCAACAAAAAACTGCATAATCCGGCAAAAATTTCTCATTTTTCCGCTTGCGGCGCACAAAGGTGCTGACTATAAGGGCGCCACCACAGCGCACGCGCCCTTCGTCTATCGGTTAGGACGACAGATTTTCATTCTGTAAAGAGGGGTTCGACTCCCCTAGGGCGTGCCACTGTCTTCCGATATTTTCCTTTAGATACATAGAGTTGTCACAGCGTATTCTGCGACGCTGCTGCATGCGCATTTGAACGCCAACTCGGCTATACGATGTGCGCCCGGACGCCAATACCGGCACGGCCGAACCCGCGAGCTCCTCGCCCCCAATCCGCGCAGTAACCTTTCGGAAAGCCTATTATTTTCAATAGTATAATTCACCCAAAAAAGGCGTTGGCGATTTACCGGGAATTAGCGGGCGAAACCTAAGCTTTTCCGCGCGGATTTATAGATCCGGCCCCCTCATATACTCCCTCGCGGCAGGTGATCTTCGACAATGAGCCAGACCGAAACAACTTATACTTCGTGGTTCGAGCGCATAAAAGGCGCGCTGATCGGCGCATTCTTCGGCATCCTCCTGCTCATCGGCTGCATATGGCTGCTGATCTGGAACGAAGGGCGAGCGATCCAGACCTATCGCGCGCTTTCCGAAGGCGCGTCTCAGGTCGTTTCGATCGATGGAGGGGCCGTCGATCCGGCCAATGACGGCAAGCTGGTTCATCTCAGCGGCGCGGTGAAATCCGACCAGGTGCCGAAGGACAGCCAGTTCGGCGTCGTCGCGGACGGGGCCGTCGGGCTTTCCCGTCACGTCGAGATGTATCAGTGGGTGGAAAAGAGCGAGAGCCAGACCAAGAAGACGCTGGGCGGTGGCGAGGAGACGACGACGACCTATTCCTATGCCAAGGAATGGCGCTCGAGCGTTGTCGATTCCAGCGATTTCAAGCAAGCCGAGGATCACCGGAATCCAAGCCGCATGCCGAATGGCGCCACCTTCACGGTAAAAACCGCTCATGTCGGCGCCTTCACGGTGCAGGGCAATGATATTGCCGGTATCGGCGACTATTCGCAGCTTGCGCTCACTGACAGCGATATCCAGCGCATCGGCGAGCAGATCGGCTCCGGCCGTCTCTCCGGCCGAAACACCGATGGCGCCTATATCGGCTCAAACGAGAATCTGCCCAGTGTCGGCGACCTGAGAATCACCTTCCAGCGGATCGACCTGGAAACGGCGAGCATCGTCGGCAAGCAAAGCCACGATGCGCTCACTCCTTTCGTAACGACGAACCACCGCGATATCTTCCTTACGGCTCCCGGCAATGTGGACGCCGGCCAGATGTTCCAATCCGCCCAGAGCGAAAACAATATCATCACCTGGCTCGTGCGTGCCGGCGGTCTCATCGGCTTGTTCATCAGCTTCAAGCTGATATTCGGGCTGCTGCCCATTCTCGGAGACCTGATTCCCATCGTCGGCTCCATCCTCGGCTTCGGTACCAGCATCGTCGCTTTCGTGCTGACGCTCATCATCGGACCTGTTGTCATCGCCATCGGCTGGTTCGCCTACAGGCCGCTCCTGTCGATCGGGATCATTGCGGGCGGCCTGCTGATTGCCTTCCTCGTCACCCGCCTTCGCAGAAAAGCGCCTCTGCAACCGCAGCCCGCCTGATTCTCACGCGAAGAGGTTTTTCATGCGACGCAGTTTTGCCATTGCCGCTTCTTTCCTGATGGCTTTTACGGCGCTTGCCTCGAGCGCGAGAGCCGATGCGCTGGAAGATGACCTCCGCGGGCTGTCGGACGAGCAGCTCAAGAGCACGGTCGAGTTCGCCTTCAACAATTCGCTGTTCTTCATGTTCCACGAAGCCGGGCACATGCTGATATCGGAATTCGACCTGCCGGTTCTCGGCCGCGAGGAGGATGCTGCCGACAGTCTTTCCTCGCTGCTGCTCCTGGAGATGGACGACGAGACTTTCGATCAGGCACTCGTCGATTCCGTCGATGGCTGGACCTTCTCGGCCGAATCCGGCCAGGAGCCCGACCTCTTCGATGCGCATGCCCTCAACCAACAGCGCGCCTTCAACATGGTCTGCCTGATGGTCGGCAAGGACGGCGAAACGTTCCAGGAATCGGCCGATGATCTCGATTTCCCGAGCGATAGGCGCGAGCAGTGCGTCGGAGAGTATCGGAAGGCGCGCAAGAGCTGGTTCGGCGTCCTGGAGCCGCATCTCCGCGACGATGACGGCCAGTCCTCATTCGAGATCCACTACCTGAAGCCCGAGAGCCCCGAGCTTGCAAGTTACGCCGACACATTCAAGGAATCGCAGGTCCTCGATCTGCTTAAGGACGTTCTCGTCACCTACAATCTCAACGACGATATCAAGCTGACCGCCCGGGAATGTGGCCAGTCCAACGCCTACTGGTCTTCTGACGACCGGGAAATCACCTATTGCTACGAACTCTGGCGCGAATACACGCAATTCATGGCCAATTATTACAGGGAAGAAGAGACGGAATAGGAAAGCGTCTCACTTGGCCGGCGCACCGTCGCTGATGCGCAGCTGGATCCGGCGCGAGCCCTGATAATGCTCGGCGCCGAGAGAACCTGCGACATGCAGATTGGCGCCCCGGGAATTGAGAAGAAGATTGCCGAGCGGCGTCTCCGCTGCCCTGAAGGCGATGCCATCGAGACGCGCGCCATCCATGCCTTCCAGCGTTACCTTCACGTGCCGCTCACCGACAAGGCGGGAATCGCGCACGCGGTGGGCCGGTACGGCAAAAATCGGCTGTGAATGGCCGGAGCCGTATGGACCAGCCGTTTCCAGCCGATCGATGAGCTCGATGGTTGCGCCGCTTGCTGCTATCGCGCCATCGATCTTCAGAGTCTCATTGGCAACGAGCGCGGCCACTGTTCTCTCCGCCTTCTCGGTGAAGAAGGCGCGCAGCAAGCCTAGCTTGCCGCGTTCGACTGTCAGGCCTGCAGCCATCGCGTGGCCGCCACCCTTGACGAGCAGTCCCTCTTCAACTGCGGCCCGCACCATCCTGCCCATATCGAAGCCGTTGATCGAGCGGCCGGAACCAGTGCCTCGGCCAGAGGGATCGAAGGCTATGGCAAAGGCGGGGCGCTTGAATCTTTCCTTCAGGCGCGCTGCTATAAGACCGACGATGCCGGGGTGCCATTTCTCATGGGCGGTGACGATGACGGAAGCGCCCTCGCCATCCCCATATTCGGCAAGTGCCTCTGCCTCGGCCTCCTGCAGCATGATCGCTTCCATGGCCTGACGCTCGCGGTTGAGCTCGTCCAGCCGCTGGGCGATCGCTTCGGCCTCGACGGCATCGTCGAGCGTCAGCAGGCGGCTTCCGAGGGCGGCATCTCCGATGCGTCCGCCGGCATTGATGCGCGGTCCGATCAGAAAGCCGAAATGATAGGGTGTTACCGGCCCTGCGAGTCCGGCCTTGCGGAAAAGTGCTGCCAGGCCGGCATTGCTCTGGTGGCGTGCGGCAACCAGCCCCTTGACCACATAGGCGCGGTTCAACCCCTTGAGCGGGACTACATCGCAGACAGTCGCAAGCGCGACGATATCGAGCCATTGCAGGAGATCGATCGCCAGGATGCGCTTGTCGCCGGCCTCGCGCAGCAGACGCAGTGTCGCGACGAGAACCATGAAGACCACACCGGCGGCGCACAGATGGCCGAGGCCGGAAAGATCATCCTCGCGATTCGGATTGACGAGGGAGTGGCAAGGCGGCAGCTCATGTGTCACCTGGTGGTGATCTATAACGACGACATCGATATTACGGTCTGCGGCAGCGGCCAGCGCTTCATGGCTGGTGGAGCCGCAATCGACAGTTACGATCAGGCGTGCGCCATTGTCGATCAGTTGATTGATCGCTGTCGGATTGGGGCCGTAACCTTCGAAGATGCGATCGGGAATATATATCTGCGCCTTGACGCCGAAATGAGTCAGGAAGCGATACATGAGCGCGGAAGAGGCTGCGCCATCGACATCGTAATCACCGAAGATCGCGACAGGCTCACCATTGCGTATCGCCGCCGCAAGCCGTCTGGCGGCCTTCTCGCAGTCGGTCAGCTTGTAGGGATCGGGCATCAGGCTGCGGATCGTCGGATCGAGAAATTCCACGGCCTCGTCGACAGTCACGCCACGCCCGGCAAGCACGCGGGCGATGAGATCCGGGAGACCGTGGACTTGCGACATGGCGAGCGCACGGTTCTGCCCTGCCTGATCGAGGCGGGAAACCCAGCGATTGTCGAGAACCGATCTTTCGACGCCCAGAAAGGCGCGCGGTACCGGATCGACCTGATCTGCCATGCCAAACTCCGCTTTCATCCCCTGCCCTTTTTACAGATGCAGGGCAGATAGCAAAGCGGTGATTTCAAGCCTGTGGATTACCAGAAAATTGCCCAGATAACCAAGCCTATAGCCAATATCTGAACGAAGACGATCGAAAGCAGAATCAGCAGAGTGGCCCAATTCCGCCCCTGCGGCGCCTCGCATTCAAGGGCCGCGGCAAACGCCGTCCGATCGTTTCCTGGTGTTTCCCTCCGAGGATGCGCGAACTCCGTACGAGCACGATCATCCAGATGCTCAATGTTCCTCAACCCGCGACTCCAACAGCTCCCGGATTGATTATATCGATATCTTTATATCTGTTAATGTAAATTTTGATGACCCATTTTAATTGATAACAAAAAGCCCGTCCGAGGGACCCCGGACGGGCTCATCTGTTCCAATCTGGAACAAATATCAGGATTATTCCTTCGGGCGCTCGATGCGGATGACCTGAGGCTCACCGACGAGGTATCCTTCTTCCTTGATGGAAGCGACAGCCTTGCGCACCGAATCCTCCATCGTCGCATGGGTCACGAGGATGATTGTCTGGTGGTGCGAGGGCGCCAGATGCTGTTTGGAGCGCTGGACAATCGATTCCAGCGAGATCTGGTTTTCCGCCATCCGAGTTGCAACGCTTGCAAAGACGCCGGTGCGGTCGAGAACGGTCAGACGGATGAAATAACCGCCCTCGTGGCTCTGGATCTGTGCCTTGCGATAGGGTTCCAGCGACTTGGCCGGATGACCGAGAACCGGAACGCGCTGAGCACCCGGCTGGCTCTTGGCGATGTCGGCGATATCACCGAGTACCGAAGAGGCCGTGGCATTGCCGCCGGCGCCGGGGCCGACCATCAGCAACTCGCCGAGGATATCTGATTCGATTGCGACGGCATTGGTAACACCATCGACCTGGGCGATAACGGAATCGACCGGCACCATGGTCGGATGCACCCGCTGTTCGATACCGGTATCGGTGCGCTGGGCAACGCCAAGCAGCTTGATGCGGTAGCCGAGATCGGCGGCGGCGCGAATGTCCTCGATCGAGATATTGGTGATGCCTTCGAGATAAATATCGTCGGCAGCGATCTTGTTGCCGAATGCGAGCGTCGTCAGGATCGACAGCTTGTGGGCGGTGTCATTGCCTTCGATGTCGAAGGCCGGATCGGCTTCGGCATAACCGAGACGCTGGGCCTCCTTCAGGCAATCGGCAAAGGACAGGCCTTCCTTCTCCATCTTGGTGAGGATGTAGTTGCAGGTGCCGTTCATGATGCCGTAGACGCGCGAGATCGTGTTGCCCGTCAGGGATTCACGCAGCGCCTTGATGACCGGGATACCGCCGGCAACAGCCGCCTCGAAGTTCAGGAGCGAGCCCTTTTCTTCTGCGATCGTCGCAAGCTCGACGCCGTGATAGGCAAGCAGCGCCTTGTTGGCTGTCACCACATGGAGACCGCGGGAAAGAGCAGTACGAACGGCTTGATTTGCCGCACCTTCAGCGCCGCCGATCAGTTCGACGAAGACGTCGATATCGGCCTTCTCGGCCAATTCCTGCGGGCTGTCGAACCAGGTGATGCCAGTCAGGTCAATGCCACGGTCCTTCGTCCGGTCTCGTGCCGAAACTGCCGTAATCGTGATCGGGCGTCCGCAGGTGACTGCAAGTTCGTTGCTTTTCTGCTTGATGATGCGAACAAGCGAGGCACCAACGGTACCCAAGCCCGCAATGCCGATTTTGAGGGCATCTGCCATGGATCGATCCTGAAATGTCTGGTGAAAGACAGCCGCAAGTCCGCGGCTGTCTTCAAGGTTGGAATTAACGGTGGGCGTTGAGCGAGATGACGTTGTGCATCGTCTCGTCTGCCGTCGACATGAACTTCTTGATGTTGCGCGCAGCCTGGCGGATGCGGTGTTCGTTCTCGACAAGCGCCAGACGAACGTAATCATCACCCTGCTCCCCGAAGCCGATGCCCGGGGCAACGGCAACGTCGGCCTTCTCGACGAGCAGCTTGGAAAATTCCAGCGAGCCGAGATGACGGAACTTTTCCGGGATCTTCGCCCAGGCGAACATGGTGGCTGCCGGCGGCGGCACTTCGAAGCCGGCCTTGCCGAAGCTTTCGACCATGACGTCGCGGCGACGCTTGTAGACGTTGCGAACTTCCGCAATGTCGGAACCGTCGCCGTTCAGCGCGTGGGTCGCCGCAACCTGGATCGGCGTGAAAGCGCCATAATCGAGGTAGGACTTGACGCGCGTCAGCGCGGCGATCAGCCGTTCGTTGCCGACAGCAAAGCCCATGCGCCAGCCGGGCATGGAGAAGGTCTTGGACATGGAGGTGAATTCAACAGTCACATCCATTGCGCCCGGAACCTGGAGAACCGACGGTGGCGGCTCGCCATCGAAATAGATTTCCGAATAGGCGAGATCCGAGAGCACGATGATGTCATGCTTCTTCGCGAAGGCGATGACGTCCTTGTAGAAATCGAGCGTCGCCACGAAAGCCGTCGGGTTCGACGGATAGTTGAGGATCAGCGCCAGCGGCTTCGGGATCGAGTGGCGCACGGCGCGTTCCAGCGGCGGGAAGAAGCTCTCGTCCGGCTCGACCGACATGGAGCGGATCACGCCACCGGCCATCAGGAAGCCGAAGGCATGGATCGGATAGGTCGGGTTCGGGCAGAGGATGACGTCACCCGGCGCGGTGATGGCCTGCGCCATGTTGGCGAAGCCTTCCTTGGAGCCAAGTGTGGCGACCACCTGCGTGTCGGGGTTCAGCTTCACGCCGAATCGACGGGCGTAGTAGGCAGCCTGTGCGCGGCGCAGGCCGGGGATGCCCTTGGAGGACGAATAGCGGTGAGTGCGCGGGTCCTGAACGACTTCGCAAAGCTTGTCGACGATCGCCTGGGGGGTCGGAAGGTCGGGGTTTCCCATGCCGAGATCGATGATATCGGCCCCGCCCGCTCGCGCGCTCGCTTTCAAACGGTTGACCTGTTCGAAAACGTAGGGCGGCAAACGCCGGACTTTGTGAAACTCTTCCATTTCTTTCCCCATGGAAATGCGGCCTGCTGACCGCTGTCGAAGCTCGTTCCGTCTCCCGGCATCTGCGATACGAGCTTCAGACTCGCAGCGCCGTATTCCTCTTGAACTCAAGCTGCGCGGCAAATCTTTGGCGGAGAGGCCGCGCACGAAGCGCATTTTCGGGAAAATTGCATCTTCCGATCTATCCGGAAGGCTTTGCGTCCAAATCGCCTTAAAGGCAAGGCTTATTTGGTGATTTCAGAGAGCGTCGCCGCTCCGTGGTCGGCGGCCAGCGCCCGCATCTCGGTGACGCGGCGCTGATACTCCGCCTCGGTGATTGCGCCCGACTGGCGCTTGGCGCCAAGGGCGGTCAGCTGATGCTGTAGATCGGCCGCCTGCTCATCGCTCATCTGCACATTGGCGGCCGTCAGCGGCGCACCGAATGAGGGATAACCGTCGGGCTCCTTGGCGAGACCGCCTTCGACGGGTTCGCCCTTGGAGGCCGGCATCACGACTGCGGTCGGCGCTGCCATGCGATCAGCGAAGGCCTTCTTCTCTTCGGCGGTCTTGTTGCATCCGGCAAGCGCGATGGCCATGGCCGCGGCCGCCGCGCAGATTGCTGCGGTGCGGGTGAAGGTCGCGATATGCCCAATGCCTGTCGTCGTCATGCCTGATGATCCAATCCTGCCTGCTTCGACTGTTAAATTCGTCGCAGCGACAAAGCAATAGCATGAGAGCGGGCGTGCGGAACTTGTTTTCTTCAATGCAGCAGATGTACAACGAGCAAACAGTGGATGCTGCCGCCGGAGGAAGTGCGTGACCGACAGCAAGCAGGAGAATGGTGCCAAGGTGGATTTCGACGCCAAGGATCTCGATCCCTATCTCCTGAAGGATCCCGAGGCCATGGCGATGAATTTCGCGCGTGCGCTCGAAAATCTAGGCAAGGCGGCCTCGGCATGGCTCGCTCCTCGTGAGCGTGGAGAAATCTCCGAAACAGTCGTCGAGCCCGTTACGGATATGGTGAAGACGCTTTCCAGGGTCACGGAGTACTGGATCTCCGATCCGCGCCGGACTTTCGAAGCGCAGACACAACTGATGACCTCGTTTTTCGGTATCTGGATGCGCTCGATGCAGCGCATGCAGGGCGAGACGGTCGAACAGGGGATCGAGCGCAAGGACAAGCGCTTTGCCGACGAAGACTGGCAGAAGAACCCGTTCTTCGAATTCCTCAAGCAGGTCTATTTCGTGACCGCCGACTGGGCGGAAAAGCTGGTGGCCGAGACCGAGGGGCTGGATGAACATACGAAGCACAAGGCCGGCTTCTATGTAAAGCAGATCACCGCGGCGCTCTCGCCGAGCAATTTTGTCGTCACCAATCCACAGGTCTATCGCGAGACGATCGCGACCAGCGGCGAGAACCTGGTGCGCGGCATGAAGATGCTGACGGAGGATATCATCGCCGGGCGCGGCGAATTGCGCCTGCGCCAGACCGACATGACCAAATTCGCCGTTGGCCGCGACATGGCGCTGACGCCGGGCAAGGTGATCGCGCAGAACGAGATCTGCCAGATCATCCAGTACGAGCCATCAACGGAAACGGTCTTGAAGCGGCCGTTGCTGATCTGCCCGCCGTGGATCAACAAGTTCTATATTCTCGATCTCAATCCGCAGAAATCCTTCATCAAATGGTGCGTGGATCAGGGGCATACGGTCTTCGTCATCTCGTGGGTCAACCCGGATAGCCGCCATGCGTTGAAGGACTGGACGGCTTACGCAAGGGAAGGTGTCGATTTCGCACTTGAGACGGTGGAGAAGGCGACCGGCGAGAAGGAGGTCAACGCTATCGGCTATTGCGTCGGCGGCACGCTGCTTGCGGCGACTCTGGCACTGCACGCCAAGGAAAAAAACAAGCGTATCAAGACCGCGACGCTCTTCACTACGCAGGTCGATTTCACCCATGCAGGCGATCTGAAAGTCTTCGTCGACGAGGAGCAATTGCAGGCGCTGGAAACGCATATGCAGGAGATGGGCTATCTCGATGGCTCGAGGATGGCGACCGCCTTCAACATGCTCAGGGCAAGCGAACTCATCTGGCCCTACTTCGTCAACAACTACCTGAAGGGCCAGGAGCCCCTGCCCTTCGACCTTCTGTTCTGGAATGCCGATTCGACACGAATGGCGGCCGCCAACCACGCGTTCTACCTGCGCAACTGCTATCTCAGGAATGCGCTGACCAAGAACGAGATGATCCTCGACGGCAAGACGGTGTCGCTGAAAGACGTCAAGATCCCGATCTATAATCTCGCGACGCGCGAGGATCACATCGCGCCGGCGAAATCGGTCTTCCTCGGCAGCCAGTTCTTTGGCGGCAAGGTACAGTTCGTCGTTGCCGGCTCCGGCCACATTGCCGGCGTCGTCAACCCGCCTGACAAACACAAATACCAGTTCTGGACCGGCGGCCCGGCCAAGGGCGATTATGACCTATGGCTTTCCAAGGCCAAGGAAACATCCGGCTCGTGGTGGCCGCACTGGCATGCGTGGATCGAAGCGCAGGCCGGCGAACTTGTCGCGGCCCGCAAGCCGGGCGGCGCCGCACTCAACGCCATCGAGGAAGCGCCCGGCAGTTATGTGATGTCGCGAAGCTGATGACCGATAAAGATTCTGTCTTTCCGCCACAATCGCACCTCACCGAGCAGTGACATCGGCGCCGAAACGGACTCACTCAAACAGGAATTTCTAAAATATTGCGTCCTGTTTCGTGACATTCGAACGGGGACCAAACGCCCGTAAACCAATTAGAAACCATAGTTCGTCATCCTTAAGAAACAGTCGCATGTCGCGAACAGGCCAAAATTCGGCCTTTTTGGGCAGTTAGCGGCTCCGGCATAGATCAGTTGTCAGTGCTGCCGGCCTGCGTAGCGAGTTTTGGAAGACGAGTAGAGTATGGCGTTTGCGGTAGGGACGTTCAATCACGTCGCCCCTTTTGGCGGATCCCCTGTTCGATCGGGCAGGTCTCGCGGTTTACTCACCGGCATCGCAATTGCCGGCCTTTTGACCTCAACATGGCTGATCGGCACTGTTGCAACAATGCAGTCCGTGTCGATGCCGTTTTCCTCCCCGAAAGAGATCGGGCAGGTCACAGCAGCACCAAAGGCAACAGCCGTTGCCGTGACGCATGAGCGCCTTATCCACGTGAACAAGGCTTCGCGGCTTGCCGCATACGATGCCAAGCCGGTTGTGCCGCTGACGGCGCAGCTGATCCAGTCGCATGCCGAAAAGACGGCGGCTGCCTCCAATGCGACATTGGCGCTTGCGAAGACCAATCGTCTTCCCGTTGCCGTCGCACAACTTCAGCCGGTCGCAGTTTCAGACAATCCCCGTTTCCACAAGGAAGATGCTATCAAGGCGCCGGCACCTGCGGTCGAAACCGCTGCTGCCGTTTCCGACGACGATGACGCCGACCGGATTATCATTCCGTCCAAGGAAGCCGTCGCTGCCGCCGAAATGCCGAACATGCTCGCCCTTGCCGAGGCGGGGCCTCGCGTTATACCTGTTCCAGTCGAGCCGGCAGCGCTCAACCGCGACGCCGCTCCTGTTGCGAACAAGGCGGCGGAGGTGGAAGTTGCCGAGGCGGACAGCGGTCCGCAGCCCTTCGATCTGGTTCTTACCCCCGACGAGGATTCCGTTCCGCTGCCGATGGCGCGACCCGATGGTCTTGTCGGCAAGCCAGCGCCGGCTTCCAAGGGATCGACGCGCACTGCGGAGCCCGTGCTTGCCTATGCCAAGCCGAATTCGCCAATCGAAGATGACGACGACGATGCGGTGCCGCGTTACGACAAGCCAGTCTTCTCGCCGCGCTTGCGCGCCGGCGTCGCGATCTACGACATCGAAAACGCGACGGTCTACCTGCCGAGCGGCGAGCGGCTGGAAGCTCATTCCGGCCTCGGAAAGATGCGCGACAATCCGCGTTACATTAATCAGAAGATGCGGGGACCGACACCGCCGCACACGTATAACCTGACGATGCGCGAGGCCCTGTTCCACGGTGTCGCGGCCATTCGCCTGACGCCGGTGCAGGGTTCGGATGCGATCTTCAATCGCGTCGGCCTGCTGGCACACACCTATATGCTCGGCAGGAATGGCGATTCCAACGGCTGCGTTTCCTTCAAGGATTACAAGCGCTTCCTCGCTGCATACCAGCGTGGCGAAATCCGCCAGCTCGTGGTCGTGCCGCGGCTGAACAACAAGCCTGCTTCGACGCTTGCTTCGCTCTTCTCCTCGCGGACTTAAATCTTCGCCGCGAGGAAATCAGCCAGATGACGGCTCTCTGCCGATAAACGCATCCGTCCTTTCACGAGCGCAAGTTCTGATGCAGGCTGCGGATCGAAACCATCCGCGGCCCCAAGCGCACGATGTTCAGACAGTACCGCGTCCGACGGCAAAAGGCTGATGCCTAGGCCGGACGCGACCGCAGCCTGCACGCCCATCAGACCCTGGCTCGTATAAGCGATACGCCAGCGGCGGCCGCTGCGCTCGATGAAGCGGATTGCCCGCTCCCGATAGATACAGCCGACCGGAAAGACGGCGAGCGGGACCGGCTCGTCCCTCGATGGCCGTTGCACGCTTTCCACCCAGACCAATTCCTCTTTCCAACTGGCTAAAGAGGCGCCGTCCCCGGGCTCGCGCTTGATCAGCGCAAGATCGATCTCGCCAGCATCCAGAAGGCGACGAAGCTCGACGCTCCAGCCGCTGACAGTATCGAGCCTTATATGCGGCGAAGTCGCCGAAAAGCCCGACAGGAGATCGATGAGCCTGCGGCCGGCAAAATCCTCGGGAACACCGAGCCTGATGGTCTTGGGCGCCGCCGGCTTGCGCATGACGTCCATCGCCTCTTCGGCCGTCGCCAACAGGCGACGCGCATAACTCAGGAGAACTTCCCCCTCCTCCGTCGTTTGAACACTGCCCGTCGATTTGTCGCGCAACAAAAGGCTGTGGCCGATATTGGCCTCGAGCTTCTTCACCTGCTGGCTGACGGTGGACTGGGTGAGATGAACGCGCTCTGCTGCCCTCGTGAACCCGCCAGCATCGACGACGGCTGCGAAGGTGCGCAAAAGATCAAGGTCGAAGGCGAAGATCATTCGATTTTCCACTGTTGGCGATTATGACATTTAATTTCTCAATGACCCTATTCTTTGTCAACATGCGACAAATCATGGAGACGAGAGATGACACTTCCTGGAAACCGGCCGACCTGGCTGACTTTCGATTGCTACGGCACGCTGATCCAGTGGGATGAAGGACTACTTGCCGCAATGGACGCGATCCTGTCGGCAAAAGGCGGTGATATCGACCAGCCGGCCTTTATTGCCGTCTACGACCGTTATGAGCACGGCTTGGAAGAGCAGAAGCCACACCGATCCTTCAGGCAGGTCACGGCACTCGCTCTCGAAATGGCGATGAAGGAATTCGGATTGCAATTCGACAGCGCCGATGCCGACCTGCTGACCTCCTCGATCGGCCGGATGCCGCCCTTCCCTGAAGTCGTCGAAACGCTCGGCAGTCTGAAGGCTGCCGGTTTCAAGCTCGCTATCATTTCAAATACGGATGATGCGATCATTGCCGGCAATGTCGCTCAGCTTGGCGGCTTCGTCGATAGGGTGATCACGGCTGAACAGGCGCAGGCATACAAACCGTCGCAGCAAATCTTCCGGCATGCCTGGAAAACGCTTGGCATCGGCATGGATGATCTCGTGCATATCTGCGCCAGCCCGCATCTTGACCTTGTCGCCGCCCGCGAACTCGGTTTTCGTGCAATCTGGGTGGATCGCGGCACCGGGCGGAAGCCGCTCAGTGATTACCGCCCCAACGCGGTCGTGCCGAGGCTCGACAAGGTGCCCGGCCTCTTTGCCACAAACGGTTGGATGTAACTGACGCAATTGGAGACAAGACATGGCGCATGAACTGAACCTCGCGAAGGGCCAGCCGGCCATATTGCGCAACCTGCCGCTCGATACGGACGAGATCTGGCAGGCGCGCGTCGATCTGGCCGCCTGCCTCAGAATGGCAGCGCGGCTGGGGCTCGAGGAAGGCATCTGCAACCACTTCTCGGCTGTTGTGCCCGGCCATCCCGACCTCTTCCTCGTCAACCGACTCGGCTGGGCTTTTCAGGAAGCGACCGCCTCTTCGCTGCTGATCTGCGATTTCGACGGCAATGTCATTGCCGGGGACGGCGTGCCGGAAGCGACCGCCTTCTTCATCCATGCCCGACTGCACAAGATGTCGCCCCGGGTCGGAGCGGCCTTCCACACGCATATGCCAAATGCGACGGCGCTCAGCATGATCGAGGGCGATCCCTTCGTCTTTGCCGGGCAGACGGCGCTCAAATTCTACGACCGTGTCGCGGTCGAGGAGAACTACAACGGGCTGGCGCTCGATGAGCGCGAGGGCGACAGGATCGCGGCCGTTCTTGGCGACAAGGACATCCTGTTCATGAAGAACCACGGCGTCATGGTCTGCGCGCCTAATATCGCCGAGGCCTGGGACGATCTCTACTATCTGGAACGTGCCGCCGAGGTTCAGCTCAAGGCGATGAGCACCGGCCGACGGCTGATTCCAGTCGCAACCGATATCGCCGAACAGGCGGCCAGGCAGATGCGCGAGGGCGATCCGGAAAGTGCGCGCCTGCATCTCGAAAGCGTCAGGCGCGTCCTCGACCGGCAGGCGCCGGAATACAGGACCTAACGCCGTCTATTTCAGCCAGACCCCGATACGCTCCAGCGCCTCGGCAATTTCGGCCTCGGAACCTGCATAGGACATGCGCAGCGTGCGCGGTCCTTCCACGGGATCGAAATCCAGGCCCGGGGTGGCCGCGACATTGATTTCGGCTAGCATTCGACGGGCAAAATCCATGCTGTCATTGGTGAAGCGCGAAACGTCGACATAGGCATAGAAGGCGCCATCCATGGGGGAGGCCGGCGCAAGGCCGAGCTTCGGCAGGCGGTCGAGCAGCAGTTCGCGATTGGCGGCATAACTTGCCTTCACGCGGTCAAGTTCCTCGCCGGCGCCGAGCGCTGCGGTCGCGGCGATCTGAGAGAGTTCTGGTGGCGATATATAGAGGCTCTGGGCAACACGCTCGATCGGTCGCACCAGCCGCTCGGGCAGCACCATCCAGCCGATACGCCAACCGGTCATGCAGTAATATTTGGAGAAGGAGTTGATGACAACAGCCTCGCCCGTCAGTTCGAGAGCGCTCGTCTCCTCGCCTGCAAAAGTGAGGCCGTGATAGATCTCGTCGGAAATGAAGGCGATGTCGTTGGCATCGCAATAGGCCGCCAGCGCCTTCAGGCCTTCTCGACCGGTCACGGTGCCAGTCGGATTTGCCGGGCTTGCCAGAAGCACGCCCTTCAGCTTCACGCCCTGTTCCTGCTGGATCGCCTCAAGACTTTCCGGCGTCAGCGTGAAATGTGTTTCCGTCGTCACAGGTACTTCCACGACGTTGAGGCCGAGGGCGCCGAGGATATTGCGATAGGCGGGATAGCCAGGCCGGGCGATTGCAACGGCATCGCCGGCATCGAATAGCGACAGGAAGGCGAGGTTGAAGGCCGCCGACGACCCTGTCGTAATTGCAATGCGGCCCGGATCGATCTCCAGGCCATGGCGATCGCGATAGTGCGAGGCGAGCGCATGTTTAAGCCGCGCCGTACCGAGTGCATCCGTGTAGCCGATCCGCCCCTCGGCGAGTGCCGCACGAGATGCGTCGAGTGCCGCCTTGGGCGCTGGATGCGACGGTTGGCCAACGGCCATGGAGATGACGGGATGACCGGCTGCCCGTCGTCTCGTCGCTTCGGCCAGAACATCCATGGCGTGGAACGGCTCGACTTCGCTGCGCTTCGATATGGAAAACACGATCACTTCCTGCCTGACTTCGACTGACGGCCAGACAATTGCCGCAATAATCGGTTCATCACAATCCCGCGAGGGCTTGGATCGGAGGAAATTTCCTGTTTGATGGCGGCCCGACGCGCCGTAATTTGATGCGACGCATACGAGCCCGTGAACGCGGCCCATTAACCCGGTGATGTTATTTTTCGTTTCGAAAATCCATCAGCCGACGACGAGGATACCATGGCCTTCTTCCCCAAAACGCTCACCGCACTGGCGCTTGCAGCCTCCATCGCCCTTCCGGTCCACGCGTTTGCGCTTGACGATCAGCAGAAGAAGGAGATGGGCGAATTCATCAAGCAGTATCTCATCGAAAACCCGGAAATCATGCTCGACGTGCAGGACGCACTGCAAAAGAAGCAGCAGATGGCCCTACAGGTGAAGGCCACAACAGCGATCGAGAACAACAATGACGGCATTTTCGATTCTAAGACGGACGTGACACTCGGCAATCCCAAGGGCGATGTCACCGTCGTCGAGTTCTTCGACTATAACTGCACCTATTGCCGCCATGCGCTGCCCGACATGCAGGCGCTGTTGCAGAAGGACAAGAATGTTCGTTTCGTGCTGAAGGAGTTCCCGATCCTCGGACCGGATTCGGTTGCCGCCCATCGCGTCGCCGATGCTTTCCGCCGGCTTGCGCCGGAGAAATATGCCGACTTCCACGTCGCGATGCTCGGCAGTGATGGCCGCGCCTCGGAGGATAGTGCGATTGAAGTCGCCTCCTCGCTCGGGGTCAGTGCAGACAAGATCCGCGCCGAGATGAAGAAGAGCCCGAACGACACGATCACGCAGGCGACTTATCAGCTTGCCGCCAATCTCGGCATCAACGGCACGCCATCTTACGTGATCGGCAATGAGCTGGTGCCCGGCGCCGTCGGTTTCGACGACCTTGAAGCCAAGGTGAAGAACATGCGGGCCTGCGGCAAGACGAGCTGCTGATACCCCGCTCATCAAATCGCCTGAATCGAAGCGTTTCAGCCATGTGGACAAACATGGAGCGATTCTCCCTGCCGATTCTGTAAGGGCTTTCAATAAGCCCGCGCGGAGTCTATAGGTGGCGCTCGCGCATTCCCGCGTCTTTGCCGGCGAAAGGCTGGCACAGGACGCGACGGATAAGGTGAACTGCGTAACGGCCGCCTGATCCCGACAGGATCAAGGGCCAGAGCGCCAAACGGAACATTCGATGACGCAAACGATTTTTGTCCTGAACGGGCCTAACCTGAATATGTTGGGCAAGCGAGAACCCGGCATCTATGGCGGCAAGACGCTCAAGGACATAGAGGCGGACTGCAAGGCTGCGGGCCGCGAACTCGGCTTCGACATCGATTTCCGGCAGAGCAATCACGAAGGCACGCTCGTGGACTGGTTCCATGAAGCAGATGAGAACGCCGCAGGCGTCGCCATCAATGCAGGCGCCTACACGCATACGTCTGTCGCGCTGCATGATGCGATCCGGGCTATTTCCATTCCCGTCATCGAGCTCCACATATCCAACGTGCATGCGCGGGAAGAATTTCGCCACAAGTCGATGATCGCACCCGCATGCAAGGGCGTGATCTGCGGCTTCGGGCCTCACAGCTACATCCTGGCGCTCCATGCGCTGAAGAACATCACGGCATAAGAAGAAGACAGGGCTACACTCATGGCTGAAAAGAAATCCGGTATCGATCAGGCGCTGATCCGCGATCTGGCCAACATCCTCAAGGATACAGATCTGACCGAGATCGAAGTCGAGCAGGAAGATCTGCGCATCCGCGTTTCGCGCGCAGGCACGACGCAGTATATCCAGGCGCCGATCGCACCTCCCGCCTATGCGGCGGCACCGATCGCAGCAGCTCCGGTGGCGGCCGCTGCCGCACCGGCCGCGGCGACCCGCAACCCGGCCAACACCGTCAGCGCACCAATGGTCGGTACCGCCTACATGGCCCCTGCTCCCGGTTCGCGCGCCTTCATCGAGCTCGGCGCGACGGTCAAGGAAGGCCAGACGCTCCTCATCATCGAAGCGATGAAGACGATGAACCAGATCCCTTCGCCGAAGTCCGGCAAGGTCACTGAAATCCTCGTCGAAGACGGCTCGCCCGTCGAATACGGCCAGCCGCTCGTCGTCATCGAATAAGGCTTTGCCAATGATTTCGAAGATCCTCATAGCCAATCGCGGCGAGATTGCCCTTCGCGTGCTGCGCGCCTGCAAGGAGCTCGGCATCGCAAGTGTGGCCGTGCATTCGACGGCCGATGCCGACGCCATGCATGTACGCCTTGCCGACGAGAGTGTGTGCATCGGCCCGCCGCCGTCGCGCGAGAGCTATCTGAACATCCACCAGATCGTTGCAGCCTGCGAGATCACCGGCGCCGACGCCGTGCATCCGGGCTACGGCTTCCTGTCGGAAAACGCCAAGTTCGCCGATATTCTCGAAGCGCATGGCATCACCTTCATCGGCCCGACGGCGGATCACATCCGCATCATGGGTGACAAGATCACCGCCAAGACCACGGCGCAGGAACTCGGCATCCCCGTCGTTCCCGGCTCCGACGGTGAAGTGAAGACCGAAGAGGATGCGCTGAAGACGGCGGCCGAAATCGGTTACCCGGTGCTGATCAAGGCAACTGCCGGCGGCGGCGGACGCGGCATGAAGGTCGCAAAGACCCAGGACGATCTGATCGAGGCCTGGTCGACGGCCCGGACCGAAGCGCTTGCCGCTTTCGGCAACGATGCCGTCTACATGGAAAAGTATCTCGAGAAGCCGCGCCACATCGAAATCCAGGTATTCGGCGATGGCGAAGGCAATGCGATCCATCTCGGCGAGCGTGACTGCTCGCTGCAGCGTCGTCACCAGAAGGTCTGGGAAGAAGCAAACTCCCCGGCCCTGAATGTCGAGCAGCGCATGAAGATCGGCCAGATCTGCGCCGATGCCATGATGAAGCTGAAATATCGCGGCGCCGGCACGATCGAGTTCCTCTACGAAAATGGCGAGTTCTATTTCATCGAAATGAACACCCGCCTGCAGGTGGAACATCCGGTCACCGAAGCCATCACCGGCATCGACCTCGTGCATGAGCAGATCCGCGTTGCCTCCGGCGGCGGTCTCTCGGTCACGCAGGACGAAGTGCATTTCCAGGGCCACGCCATCGAATGCCGTATCAATGCCGAGGACGCGCGCACCTTCGTGCCCTCGCCCGGCACGATCACGCATTTCCATGCGCCTGGTGGGCTTGGCGTTCGCATCGATTCCGGCGCCTACCAGGGCTACAAGATCCCGCCCTACTACGACAGCCTGATCGGCAAGCTGATCGTGCATGGACGTACCCGCGTCGAATGCATGATGCGTCTGCGCCGTGCGCTCGATGAATTTGTCGTTGACGGAATCAAGACGACACTGCCACTGTTCCAGGATCTCGTTTCCAACCAGGATATCGCCAATGGCGACTACGATATCCACTGGCTGGAAAAGTATCTCGCCAACAGCAAGCCGGCAGCATAATAGGACAGGAATGGCAGGAGCGCGCAGGAAGTCACCAGGTATAACCCCGGAAATCCTCCTGCGCGCCTATTCGATCGGCCTCTTTCCGATGGCCGAATCCGCCGATGACCCCGAAATCTTCTGGGTCGAGCCTGATGTCCGGGGCGTTCTGCCGCTGGACGAACACTTCCATATTTCCAAAAGCCTTCGAAAAACGATCAAGCAGAAGCCTTTCGACATCCGCTTCAACAGCGATTTCGATGCTGTAATCACTGCCTGCGCGCAAGAAACATCTGATCGTCCCAGCACCTGGATCAATGAGACGATCAAGTCGCTCTATAAAGCGCTGCACCACATGGGCCATGCGCATTCAGTCGAAGCCTGGGATGGCGACGAACTCGTCGGCGGGCTCTATGGTGTGTCGCTTGGTTCTGCCTTCTTCGGGGAGAGCATGTTCTCGCGGCGCACCGATGCGTCCAAAATCTGTCTCGTGCATCTGGTGGAGCGTCTGCGGCAGCAACATTTCACGCTGCTCGACACGCAGTTCACGACAGAGCATCTGAAGACATTCGGGGCGATCGACGTGCCGAAAGCGGACTATACGCTGATGCTTGCCGCAGCAATGGAATCCCCACACCTAAAGTTTTAAGGTTGAATTATTCATCCTGACGTTGCTTTTTCGACCAGCCAGTTTAAGGTCGGACCGCAACGGAGGGTAAAATCTTGAAGCGATATTTTGCGGCAGTAATCCTGCTCGCCATGGCTGCCGGGACAGCCGATGCCCGCCCCTATCAGGACATGTTTCCAAACAGAACGGATTTCTCCGATCAGGAAAAACCGTTTCTGGAGAAGCTCGACTTCCAGCAAGGGGCGATCAAGCTGCCGGCTGCGAAGGCCACGCTGAACGTACCCGAAGGGTTCTATTATCTCAGTCCCGAGGATACGAAAACCGTGCTCGTCGATATCTGGGGAAACCCTCCCGGGTCCGCGGCTGATGCGCTGGGCATGTTATTTCCGGCCCAATACTCCCCGACTGATGCCGGCTCATGGGGTTCGGTCATCGAATACAGCGCCGATGGCTATGTATCGGATGCCGATGCAGCGACGATCGACTACAGTGAACTGCTGCAGAACATCAAGGACTCGATTTCGGAGACCAATGCCGAGCGGCAGAAACAGGGCTTTCCGACGGTGACGCTCGTCGGCTGGGCCTCGGCCCCGCATTACGACCAATCAGCACATGCCCTGCACTGGGCGCGCGATCTGCTGTTCAATGAAAATGGCAACACGCAGCACACACTGAACTATTCCGTACGTACACTGGGCCGTGAAGGCGTCTTTCAGTTCGATTTCGTTGCTGGTCTCGAACAGCTCAAGGAAATCGAGACCGCTGTTCCGACGGTGACCAAGCTCGTGCAATTCGACAAGGGAATGGCCTACAGCGATCATGTAGATGGCGACAAGATCGCCGCCTACGGAATGGCGGGCATGATCGCCGCCGGTGCCGGCGCCAAGGTCGCTGCGAAGATTGGCCTGCTGGCCATCGCCGCAGCCTTCCTGAAGAAAGCCTGGATCCTCGTCTTTGTGATATTCGGCGGAGCGGTCAGCTTTGTGAAGAAGCTGTTTACCGGCAACAAGACGCCCAAGGCGTAGCGGCCGGCAACATCAGGCGTGCCGCATCGACGGATGCGTGCGGCACGCGCCCATCTTCAGCATCATCTTTTTCTGGTTTATCACCCGCATCAAAAGCCTGGCCGATCAGGCGGGCCTTGTTACTTGGCGCCGGCACTGTCCGGCGGCGGGACGTCGGAATTCTGTTTGCAATCCTTCAGCCAGACGTCATAGATCGGATGCTCGACGGCATTGAGGCCGGGGCTGTCGGCAAACATCCAGCCCGTGAAGATGCGGCGGATCTTGCGATCCAGCGTGATTTCGTCAACTTCGACGAAGCCATCGATCTTCTGGGCTTCCGCCTGATCGCGCGAATAACAGGCCTTCGGCGTCACCTGCAGGGCACCGAACTGAACCGTCTCGTTGACATAGACGTCGAAGGTGGTGATGCGGCCGGTGATCTTGTCGAGGCCGGAGAATACGGCGACCGGATTGTCGATGCGGGCAGCCTGTGCCGGAGTGGAGAGAAGCCCGACGGATAGCGCCAACAGCGATACAGTTCCCGCAGCCGGCAGGACCATGTTTCGCAGGGAAAGCTTCATATCTACCCGTCTCCAGCACATATCAGGTTCATGGCCGCAGCGATTGCGGCCAACCTGCGGGTAAAGGTCAATTGTGGCCAAAGCGCGAGCCGGAACCCGCCATCGGATGACTTGATCTTAGTTACCCGGCGTCCAGGCGTCGTAGTCGCCCGTTACGCGCGGACGCTCGCCAGCAACGGACAGCGAGCCCGGCGGACGATAGGCCTGCGGCGAACCGGTCGGGTTGGCGCGGTGCGGCTTCTGCCATTCCTTGGCAACGTAGGTTTCCTTGGACGGCGGAACGTCGGTGCGGTGATGCATCCAGCCGTGCCAGCCCGGAGGAATGGCAGAGGCTTCCGCATAACCCTTGTAGATCACCCAGCGCTTCGGCAGGCCATAGGAAGAAAGACCGCCTTCGTAATAGACATTGCCCAACTCATCTTCACCAACACGCTTGAAGCCGCGAAGTGCGAACAGCGTGCCGAAAGTGTAATTGTTCCACCAGGTGAAGGTGTGCAGAAGGAACTTCATCATGTCTTTATCCTCGTGGCCGCAGGACGCGGACGAAAGCAGATAGGCTTTTTCGCTTATGCAGCCGCCAAGCCGAATTGTCCAGTGATTCCCGCCGAAACTGCGGTCATTTCAGAGCCATCTTGAAACCGAGATGTGAGGGCTTGAAACCCAGCCTTTCATAGAAACGGTGGGCATCCCTGCGCACGGCATTCGAGGTCAGATGGACGAGCCGCATGCCGCGACTTTTCGCCTCGGCGATGGCAAATTCGATCATCCTCGCGCCGATGCCCTGCCCGCGCAGATCGGCACGCGTCTGTACCGCCTCGATGATCATGGCGGATGAGCCGCGTGCGTTGAGCGAAGTGGTGATTATCGTCTGGAACGTGCCGACGACATCGCCTTCCCGTTCGGCTACGAAAAGCGTCTGATTGGAAGACGACTCGATCGACGCAAAAGCGCCCGCATAATCCGGATAGGCCTCGGGGTCCGTCGTATCGCCGTGGCCGCCCAGCGGATCGGCGGCGAACATTGAGATCAAGGCCGGCAGATCGGTCTCGCGCGCTTTACGGATGACGATATCGGCTGCGGCCATTTCAGTGCGCCTCAAGCGCCTTTTCGAAGATCAGCGTCGGAATACCGGCCTGGCCGGGGCCGCTGTTTTCATTGCGACCCGCTTCGACGAAACCGAGCCGTGTGTAGAAATGGGCCGCTTCGTGGTTCTGCACCTCGACTTCCAGCCGCATGATCTCGGCATCCGGAAAACAGGTTTCCAGCTCCGCGAAAATATCGCGACCGATCCCCTGCCGCTGCAGGTCCGGCTTTACATAGAGAAGATGCAGTATGACGGTCTTCGTCATCTCGGACGACATGGCGGCATAGCCCACGCCACCAATGTTTCGGCCGTCGTCGGCAACAAGGAATTCGGCATTCTTCTTCGTCAGCCGCGCCTTCAGCGCGGCCGGCGAGAAGAGATGAGCGATCAGCTCATCGACCTTTGCGGGGCCTTGGCTGGCATCATAAGCTGCGTGAAAGCTCTCGACCAGCAGAGTGCGAACCTTGTCGAGATCGCGCTCGCTGGCCGTTCGGACGAAGTAAACCAAGACCAACTCCTTACGGCATCGGTATTCCGAAAACCGCTTCTGACTGTTCGACCGAAGCCGCTGGCTTATTCTTCCTCGATGCCGAGCTTAGCCTTGACGAGAGCCTGCACGGCCTGCGGATTGGCCTTGCCACCTGTCGCCTTCATGACCTGGCCAACGAACCAACCTGCAAGCGTCGGCTTTGCCTTGACCTTGGCGACCTGATCCGGGTTGGCGGCGATGATCTCATCGACGGCCTTTTCGATCGCACCGGTATCCGTAACCTGCTTCAAGCCGCGGCTTTCAACGATCTCCGAGGGGTCGCCGCCTTCGTTCAGGATGATCTCGAACACATCCTTGGCGATCTTGCCGGAAATGGTTTCGGCCTTGATGAGATCGATGATGGCTCCGAGCTGGGCCGGGGAAACGGGTGTCTCCTCGATGTCCTTGCCGGTGCGGTTCAGCGCACCGAGCAGATCGTTGATGACCCAGTTAGCGGCCGCCTTGCCGTCACGGCCTTCGGCAACGGCTTCGAAGTAATCAGCAATAGCCTTCTCCGAGACGAGCACGGAGGCGTCGTAGATCGACAGGCCAAGTTCGCGGACGAAACGCTCCTTCTTGTCGTCGGGCAGTTCCGGCAGGTGCTGGGCAAGCTCGCTGACGAAAGCGTCGTCGAATTCGAGCGGCAGCAGGTCCGGATCGGGGAAGTAACGATAGTCATGCGCATCTTCCTTGGAGCGCATGGAGCGCGTCTCGCCCTTGTTCGGGTCGAAGAGACGGGTTTCCTGATCGATCGAACCGCCGTCCTCAAGAATGCCGATCTGACGGCGCGCTTCATATTCGATCGCCTGACCGATGAAGCGGATGGAGTTGACGTTCTTGATTTCGCAGCGCGTGCCGAAGGGCTCGCCGGGACGGCGCACCGAAACGTTGACGTCGGCGCGCATGGAACCTTCGTCCATGTTGCCGTCGCAGGTGCCGAGGTAACGCACGATCGAGCGCAGCTTCGTCATGTAGGCCTTGGCCTCATCAGACGTGCGCATATCCGGCTTGGAAACGATTTCCATCAGCGCCACGCCGGAGCGGTTCAGATCCACATATGACATGGTCGGATGCTGGTCGTGAAGCGACTTGCCCGCATCCTGTTCCAGATGCAGGCGCTCGATGCCGATCTCGATATCCTCGAACTGGCCCTGACGGTCCGGACCGAGCGAGATGACGATCTTGCCTTCGCCGACGATCGGATCCTTGTACTGCGAGATCTGATAGCCCTGCGGCAGGTCCGGATAGAAATAGTTCTTGCGGTCGAAGAGCGAGCGCTTGTTGATCTGCGCCTTCAGTCCGAGACCGGTGCGCACCGCCTGCTTGACGCATTCCTCGTTGATGACGGGAAGCATGCCGGGCATGGCAGCATCAACCAGCGAGACGTTCGAATTCTGCGGCTTGCCGAATTCCGTCGAGGCGCCGGAGAAAAGCTTGGAATTGGAGAGCACCTGGGCATGGACTTCCATGCCGATGATGACTTCCCAATCGCCAGTGGCGCCGGGGATATAACGTTTCGGATCAGGCGTGCGAACGTCGACAAGGGTCATTGGATGCTCTTCAAAGGCTGTTCTTTTCAACAGGTGAGGTAAAGGAAATGGCCTGCCGGTGCAAGGCTTGCCGCCCCAAGAAAGGTGCTAGAAACCGGGACCGTAGCCCTCAGGCTCCTCCGGACCGAGATGCTTGCTGAGGCCGACCGAGGGCACGTCACGGTCGAGCTTCGGATTGTAGGCGACCGACAGCCAGTGGATCGCATAGCCGTGCTTCTGAAAGAAGGCGATCGCCTCTGAATTTCCCGAGTGGGTCTGCATTGCCGCTTTCTCGAAGCCCTGCTCGAAAATATCCGCCTCGATATGCTCCAGAAGTGCAGTGCCCAGCCCCTGCCGGTTGAAGCGCGGATCGATCCAGAAGTCGGAAATCGTCTCATCCAGCCCTTCGCGCGCGGCCCAACCGGCAACCTGTCCGTTCTGCTCGACAACCGTTATCGTAAGCCAGTTGCTATCCACGAAATTCCGGAAGGCGTTGCGCGCGGCGTCCGTCATGGCATCCGATTCACCGATCAGCGCCATCGCTCTTTGCCAGGCCCGCAGGCCGATCTCGCTCAAGAGTTCCGTTTCGCCATCGCGGGCATTGCGAATGTGGATCAATGGCACCTCCGCTCAACAAGGGAGATTAGACCATTGAGTCGGGCAATTTTCCAGTCCCTCCAATAAGATAAAAGGAGGAAAGCACAGGGGTTCCATCTGCCGGACGCCGGCTCCGGCTTGACCGGATTGTGGTTGATGCTAAAAAGCTCGCCAAAGTATTTCCGAATGCGAAATCGCTGCGCTTTTGCTGGAAATGCTTGAGAGGTGATTATGTCTAACCTGTCTGAGTCCCGGTAGAGGCCCCTGCCCGCAAGCACAGCCTCGCGCGCATGGGCCCGAAAAACGAAGCCGCGGCGTATCGGCTAAGCCCGATCGCCAGATCGTTTTCGTGCGCCTTCCTGAAGGCGCGTTTCCGGATCAACAGCAATGGACATCTCGCGCGCAGAACAGCGCATCCTTCACCTTATGGCCCAGGGCGGCCGTATCGAAATCATCCGCGACGACAATAGAAAGATCGAAACGGTCAGTTGCTTTACCCGTGACGGCTGGGTCTATCCCGGCTTCGGTATGGAGCTCTTTCGCAAGCTCAAGCGGCTGAAGGCGATCAAGTCTTCCTCCGGCCAGCCCTATCGGATCACCGAACGAGGACTGCACCTCGTCCGGTCGCAACTCGATAACAGGTAGGCGTGACAAGTGCTCGGCCGCACGGAAATATCACCGTGCGGTCGGGGAAGGATCACAGCTTTTCGGAAAGCACCGGGCGCATCACCGACCACTCATCGGCGATCGTGCCGGCGCCGACCGTCTTGCCGGCACGGCGATACCAGTAGCCGGCATTCCAGTCATCGCCTTCGACCCTGTGGCAAAGGGCATGGCCCCAATCGAAGATCTGCTCACCCTCATGACTCTGGCAGATTTCGTGAACTGCCTCCCATTCAGGGCCTATTTTAAAGTCCTTGGCCGCGAGGTGATCAAATGCCTCGATCAGCCGCGCAAGGTCACTGCCTGCCATCACTCCTCCTCCGGCTCGGGCCGTCAACCGGCAAGCCTTTTCTCCAGATGGACCTTTTTTCAAGCGGAACGCCCATGCTTACCCGTGCGGCAAAACCGACAACGCCGACCGTTTTGGCGGTCGGCGTCTGCAATCTTTCGGATGGTGGTTCCCTTACCACCACTTGGCCGGCGTGAACCTGCCAGCAGCCTGCTCGATGACGTGGGCGGTCTTGAAAAGGGTTTCCTCATCGAAGGCCTTGCCGATGAGCTGCAGGCCGAGCGGCAGACCCTTGTGGTCGAGGCCTGCGGGCACGGCGATGCCCGGCAGGCCAGCCATGTTGACCGTTACCGTGAAGATGTCGTTGAGGTACATCTTGACCGGATCGGATGCCAGGTTCTCGTCGGCGACGCCGAAGGCAGACGACGGGGTGGCGGGCGTCAGGATTGCATCAACGCCGGCATCGAAGGCGAGCTCGAAGTCGCGCTTGATCAGCGTACGGACCTTCTGGGCGCGCAGGTAATAGGCGTCATAGTAGCCGGCCGACAGAACGTAAGTGCCGATCATGATGCGGCGCTTGACTTCCTTGCCAAAGCCCGCGGCGCGCGTCTTCTCGTACATCTCGAGAATATCCTTGCCATCGACGCGCAGGCCGTAACGTACGCCGTCATAGCGGGCGAGGTTCGAAGAGGCTTCGGCAGGTGCCACGATGTAATAGGCCGGCAGAGCATACTTGGTGTGCGGCAGAGAGATGTTGACGATTTCCGCACCGGCATCCTTGAGCCAGGCGATGCCCTGCTGCCAGATCGATTCGATCTCGTCGGGCATGCCGTCGACGCGATATTCGTTCGGAATGCCGATTTTCATGCCCTTCAGCGACTGGCCGATGGCGGCTTCGTAATCCGGAACCGGCAGGTCGACCGAGGTCGTATCCTTTGCATCGACGCTTGCCATGGACTTCAGGAGAATTGCGGCATCGCGCACGTCGCGGGCGATCGGGCCGGCCTGGTCGAGCGAGGAAGCGAAGGCAACCGTACCCCAGCGCGAGCAGCGGCCGTAGGTCGGCTTGATGCCGACGGTACCGGTGAAGGCGGCCGGCTGGCGGATCGAGCCGCCGGTATCGGTCGCGGTAGCGCCAGCGCAGAGATGGGCAGCAACAGCTGCAGCCGAACCGCCGGAGGAACCACCAGGAACCAGTTGCTGGTTGGAGCCAGCGGCACGCCAGGGGTTGATGACCGCGCCATAATGCGAGGTCTCGTTGGAAGAGCCCATGGCGAATTCGTCCATGTTCAGCTTGCCGAGCATGACGGCGCCGTCATCCCAGAGGTTCTGGGTCACGGTCGATTCGTAGCGGGGCTCGAAACCATCAAGAATATGGCTGCAGGCCTGGGTATGCACGCCAACGGTGGCAAAGAGGTCCTTGATGCCGAGCGGGATGCCTTCAAGATCGCCTGCCTTGCCTGCCGCGATGCGCTCATCGGAGTTCTTCGCCATCAGACGTGCGAGATCCGGCGTGGTCTTGATATAGGCGTTGAGCTGGCCGTTTGCCGCATCGATCGCCGAGATATAGGCCTCGGCCAGTTCGGTTGCGGTGATGGCCTTGGCGCGCAGCTTCTGGCGGGCTTCGGCAATGGTCAGGCTGGTGAGTTCGCTCATCGTGTTTTCGCTTCAGATCTGAAAATGGCAACAGGGGTCGGAAAGAGGCGGACGGAGCCTTATTCGACGACTTTCGGTACCAGGAAGAAATTATGGTCGGTGACCGGGGCATTGGCGACGACGTCTGCGGCCTTGTTGCCGTCATTGATGACGTCTGCGCGCTTCTTCATGTCCATCGGCGTCACAGAGGTCATGGCCTCGACACCGTCGACATCGACTTCGGACAGTTGCTCGACGAAACCGAGAATACCGTTCAATTCGCCGACCATGCGATTTGCCTCTTCTTCCGAGACGGCAATACGGGCAAGGCGCGCAACGCGCTTAACGGTGGCGAGATCGACGGACATGGCATTCTCCGGATAGGAATTTTCCTACCGCTATAAAGACCATGTCCGTCCTGTGCAACGGGTTTGCCTTTTCGGCAATGCAGAATTCCTGCGCTCAAATCCACCGGGATTTGAGGGCCTGGGGATCAGAACGACAGGCTTTCACCGGGCTTCGGTGCCTTCACTTCCGTCTTCGAAGCTTCCATGCCGGCAATGAACTTTTCCGGTGTCTGGTCGATGATCGGGAAGGTGCCGTAGTGGCAGGGAATGGCCGTCTTGAAGTTGAAGTAGCGCTGGCAAGCGAGAGCCGCCACCGCACCGCCCATGGTGAAGCGATCGCCGATCGGCACGATGCCGATATCAGGCTGATGCAGCTCGTTGATCAGCGCCATGTCGGAGAAGATATCCGTGTCGCCCATGTGGAAGAGGCTCGGTTCGTCGTCGAAGTGCAGCATCAGGCCGTTGGCGCTGCCGAGCGAATGGGAAACGCCGTCTTCGGTGGTCTGCGCCGAAGAATGAAGGGCATTGGTAAAGGTAGCGGTGAAGCTGCCGAGCGGGACGGTACCGCCGGTGTTGCCCATTTCGAGCTTGTCGACGCCCTTGGTACCAAGCCAGGACGCGAGATCGGCATTGGCGAGAACGACGGCGCCGGTCTGCTTGGCGATCTCCACGGTATCGCCAACATGGTCGCCATGGCCGTGGGTCAAAAGGATATGGGTGATGCCGTTGGTGACGTCCTTGATATCCTGGCCGGCGAAGGACGCGTTATAGGTCAGGAAAGGGTCGATCAGGATTTTGGCAGCCTTCGTCTCGATCCGGAAGGCGGCATGGCCGAGCCAGGTGATCTTCATGAAAAGTCTCCTTTATTATGTGATGCAAAGATGATTTCGGGACCAGAACAGTGCGAAGCGCTCCGGGGCGGAAAACCGTTTCGCACTTTCCCTCGAATTGCTCTAAGGACATAGCCGATATGGCCGCAAAGAAAAGCGGCGCAAGCTTCAATTTCTTTTGACGGGATGACAGGGCAATGACGGTGCTGACGATCGAGGAACTGGCCGCAACGCTCGGACCCGGACAGGCAATCGCCGGCCTCGATCTCGGCACGAAGACCATCGGACTTGCGATGTCGGACCTCGGACGCCGCTTCGCCACGCCACGCCCGGTCCTCAAGCGCGAAAAATTCACCATCGATGCTGATCTGTTGCTGGATTTTGCGGCGAAGGAAAAGGTCACCGCTTTCGTGATCGGCCTGCCCATGAACATGGACGGATCGGCCGGACCGCGCGTGCAGGCAACGCGGGCCTTCGTGCGCAACATGGAGCAGAAAACCGCTCTTCCCTTCGTCTATTGGGATGAGCGGCTATCGACCGTGGCGGCCGAACGGGCCTTGCTGGAAATGGATGTCTCGCGGGCAAAACGCGCCGAACGCATCGATTCGGCGGCGGCAAGCTTCATCCTTCAGGGGGCGCTCGACAGGCTTTCCTTGCTGGCGAGATCGGCTGACGACGATACGGAGGCCTGACGCGCCTTCCACCAGGCCGCGATCTGACGCCGCTTGCGGAAGCCCATGATGGCAAAAACGACGAGGCTGTCGACTGCAATGGCGCGAGCGACGAGTGGCGGGATTTCCTGCGGCGGCAGACCAAGCACCTTGCCGTAAATCTGGAAGGTCAGGTCATGAACCTGCCGCGTCAGCATGAAGATGCCGAAGTTCAGATCATAGTAGGAAAGCCAGTACCATCCCGCCAGAAAGACGATCGGGCCGGCCCAGAAGATCAGAAACCACTTCATGCGGCCTCTCCTTCGTGCTTGTGCAGGACCGGCATATCGAGAGACACGAGCCAGACCGACGATGCCATAATGCAAAGTACGAGCGTGGGCACCGCGATATCCAGCGCCAGCACGGCGAAAAACATTATCGCCGCGACAAGAAACACGGTTCTGGCTGCTCTGGTTCCCATGGCAGAACTCGGGTCCACACTCGTTACATCTCTAATGTGGATCACACTGGCGGCTTAACCAGCACCACGCAACGTAAACCATTTGTTAAGGTTAACGCCGGAGCGGAGGCTGTGGATTGCTAGAAGCGCTTCGCGATCTCTCGAATTCGCCTGCCCGCTTCACGCCTTTGTCTTGCATATCGCTATCGTAAAACCGCTGCGCGCTTGCGCCTCGTGCTCAGCCGTAAACGCCGCGCACCAGCCGCTTGAGCGCAATAGCCGCCTTCTCCCAGTCCTTGCCGTTCTTGAGGGCCAGGCCCGCGCACTGTCCGCCGGCAGCGGCGGACAGCACCAGATGCTGGATGGAGGCGAAGATCAATGCGTTGACGGCCGCGGTATCGACGCCCTTCGGTGGCGTCAGCGAACCGCGCATGCGGTCGAGCCAGAGCCCGAGCGCCTTCGATCGCGCTTCGGAAAGACGCTTCACCTGCTCGGTATTTTCGGAAATTTCCCAGGCAACGATGCGGCGCATCAGCGGATCGTCGCGGAGTGCTTCCATGAAAAGCAGCGACAGCCGCTCCATCAGGTCGCCATAAGTCAAAAGGAACATTCCGCCGGTATCTTCGGGAATACGATCCTTGACCCAGCTGCCGAGATCGGCGCCGATCGCCTCGACAAGGCCGTCGAGACCGCCGTAATAGCGGTAGATCAACTGCTTGTCGCAGCCGGCGCGGCGGGCCACTGCATTGATGCCGAAATTCTGGAAGCCCTCCTCCGCCAGCAGGTTCTTTGCGGCTTTCAGTATTGCACGCTCGGTGGCGCTTCTGTCGCGGATGCGCTTTTCAGGTTCAGCGGCACTCGTCTGTTCGAGCACGGCCACGGCAGTTTCATTCAGCATTCGGTCAACCCCGGTCTGTCACCAATCGGTGAGTAACAGTGGAATTTTCCGTCCACAATCCTATCTAATTGACAAGACTGTGGATATTGATGGTCTGCAGTTCTATTCATGCTGGCGGGCGACCTAGCTGGGTATTTTCACCTGATGCAACGCACTCGAGAAATCTTCCCCATGCGATTGATCGCGATGGACGAACCCGGCACAGCTGCATTATGAAAAGAGACAGTAAACTCCGCTAAGGCCTTGCAATGGTAAATTATATCGAAGCCTCCTCCGCGCCGCCGAAGAATACCGGCGCCATCAGGCTTTACGGACCCGAAGCATTCGAAGGAATGCGCAATGCGTGCCAGTTGACCGCACGTTGCCTCGATGCGCTTGCAGATATCGTCAAGCCGGGTCTGGCGACCAATGAAATCGACCGTTTCGTTTTCGAATTCGGCATGGATCACGGCGCCTATCCGGCGACGCTGAACTATCGCGGCTATACGAAATCCACCTGCACCTCGATCAACCATGTGGTCTGCCACGGCATTCCCGACGACAAGCCGCTGCGCGAGGGCGATGTCGTCAATATCGATGTCACCTTCGTCGTCGATGGCTGGCATGGGGATTCGAGCCGCATGTATCCGGTCGGCCAGATCAAGCGCGCCGCCGAACGACTGCTCGAAGTGACCTACGAGTCGCTGATGCGCGGCATCGCCGCCGTGCATCCCGGCGCACGCACTGGTGCGATCGGCGAAGCGATCCAGACCTATGCGGAAGCCGAGCGCTGCTCCGTGGTGCGCGATTTCTGCGGCCATGGTGTCGGCCGCCTGTTCCATGATTCGCCAAATATCCTGCATTACGGCCGCGCCAATGAAGGGCCGGAGTTGCGCGAGGGCATGATCTTCACGATCGAGCCGATGATCAATCTCGGACGTCCGCATGTGAAGGTGCTCGCCGACGGCTGGACAGCCGTGACGCGCGACCGGTCGCTCTCGGCGCAATACGAACATACCGTTGGTGTCACCGCGAATGGCTGCGAAATCTTCACGCTCTCGCCCGCCGGCCTCGACCGGCCGGGCCTGCCGCCGCTCAACGGGTAACGAGCCTCATGGCGAAAGGCCCCGTTCCGCAATCCGGCGATAGTGAGCTGCCTTTCGACATGGACGAGGATATTGCAGTCGACGAGCGGGCGTTTTTCGGACAGCCGGCCAAGGCTGCCATCTCCAAAGCCGCCCTGCCCGCCAAGGAAGAACATTACCACGGCCATCGCGAGAGATTGCGCAGCCGTTTTCGCGAGCATGGCGACACGGCACTCGCAGACTACGAAATTCTCGAGCTCCTGCTTTTCCGGCTTATCCCACGGCGAGACACAAAGCCAATCGCCAAGGCGCTGATCGACCGGTTCGGCTCGCTTGCCGGCGTCTTCGGCGCACCGGCGGCTCTGCTGCAAGAGGTCAAAGGCGTGGGCGAGGCGGTGGCGCTCGACCTGAAGCTCATATCCAGCCTCTCCCATCGAGCGCTGAAGAGTGAGCTCAGAGGCAAGCAGGTGCTCTCCTCATGGTCGTCGGTCATCCAATATTGTCATGCGGCCATGGCACACGAAACGCGTGAGCAGTTCCGCATTCTCTTTCTCGACAAACGCAATGCGCTTATCGCCGACGAGGTGCAAGGACGCGGAACCGTGGACCATACGCCCGTCTATCCGCGTGAAGTGGTGAAGCGGGCGCTCGAACTGTCGGCCACGGCTCTTATCCTCGTCCACAACCATCCGAGCGGCGATCCGACGCCGTCGCGTGCGGATATCGAGATGACGAAGATGATCATCGATGCGGCCAAGCCGCTCGGCATTTCCGTCCACGATCACATCATCATCGGCAAGGACGGGCAGGCAAGCCTGAAGGGCCTGCGTCTGATATAAGAAGCATTCCGGATGCAAAATTGCCACGGAGCTTGGCCGGAATTGCTTTGCAGCATGAAAAAGCCATTTTGGCGCTCTTCAAGCTGGATCATAAGACAACTGCATGGGGCAGACATGGGCATTTCTCCGGGTCGTTTATACAGGCCGCCAACCCTTCGGGCGTTGATACGACTGACGCTTCTGCTGCTTGTCGTAACGGGTGTCTACCTCGCCTACCTCCAGCTTTCGACCAATGTGCACGCGGTCGTCGAAGGTCAAGTCTATCGATCTGCCCAGCCCTCTCCGGCAAAGCTTGGCGAACTGGTCAAGGAATACGGCATCAAGTCGGTACTGAACCTGCGCGGCGACAGCAGTGGCGAAGGCTGGTACGACAACGAGGTTGCGGCGGCCAAGGGCCTCAATGTCCAGCACATCGATTTCAAGATGTCGGCGACGAAGGAGCTGTCGGTCGATGAAGGCCGCCGTTTGATGGCAATCATGGCGACAGCGCCCAAGCCGTTGCTCATCCACTGCAAGGCCGGCGCCGACCGTACGGGGCTTGCCTCGGCCATCTATGTGGCTGGCGTTGCCAAGGGCGGCGAGATGGCTGCAGAATCGCAGATCTCACTGACATACGGTCATTTTTCGCTTTTCTTCATCGGCGCCTATGCAATGGACGAGACATTCGAAAAACTTGAGCCATTATTTGGCTTTTCGAACTCGTAAACTTCACCAGAATACAAACTGTAACATTGACCGGCTACCGATGAACGCGCGACATTTCGCGTCGCAATATGATTCCAATTCCAGTTCGGGGCTAAATGATGTTCCAGTACGATCTCGTGGTAGTGGGCAGCGGCCCCGCCGGGCGCCGTGGCGCAATTCAGGCTGCAAAACTCGGCAAGAAAGTGCTGGTTATCGAGGCCGGAAAACGTGTCGGCGGCGTGTCCGTCCATACCGGTACGATCCCTTCGAAGACGCTGCGCGAAACCGCACTCAATCTTTCCGGCTGGCGTGAGCGCGGCTTCTATGGCCGCAGCTATCGCGTGAAGCAGGAGATCAGTGCCGAGGACCTGCGCCGCCGCCTGCTGATTACGCTCGACCATGAAGTGGAAGTGTTGGAGCACCAGTTCGCCCGTAACCGCGTACAGCACATCCGCGGCAAGGCAAGCTTCGTCGACGCCAACACGTTGCAGGTCGTCAAGGACGACGGCGAGACGATGAATGTGACCGGCGCCAGCATTCTGCTCGCCGTCGGCACCAAACCTTTCCGGCCCGACTATATGCCCTTCGACGGCAAGACCGTACTGGACAGCGACGAGTTGCTCGATATGGAGGAGCTGCCGCGCAGCATGGTCGTGATCGGCGCCGGCGTTATCGGCATCGAATATGCAACGATCTTTTCGGCGCTGGATACGGCCGTAACCGTCATCGATCCGAAGTCGACCATGCTCGACTTCATCGACAAGGAAATCATCGAGGATTTCACCTATCAGCTGCGCGACCGCAACATGAAGCTGTTCCTCGGCACCAAGGCTGACAAGGTCGAGCGGCTCGACAACGGCAAGGTGCAGCTGACGCTCGATAACGGCCGTCTTATCGTGACCGACATGGTGCTCTTTGCCGCCGGCCGCATGGGCGCTACCGATACGCTCAATCTGCAGGCCATCGGCCTCGAGGCCGACAGCCGTGGCCGGCTCAAGGTCAATCCCGAGACCTTCCAGACCTCGGTGCCGAATATCTACGCTGCCGGTGACGTCGTCGGCTTCCCGAGCCTTGCCTCGACCTCGATGGAGCAGGGGCGCATTGCAGCACGCGTCGCCATCGGCGCGGTCGCCAAGGAGCCGCAGAAATATTTCCCCTACGGCATCTATGCCGTGCCGGAAATTTCCACCTGCGGCCTGACGGAAGAAGAAATGAGGGAGCGCGGCATTCCCTATGAATGCGGCATCGCCCGTTTCCGCGAGACATCGCGCGGTCACATCATGGGTCTCGATACCGGCCTTCTGAAGCTGATCTTCTCACTGAAGACGCGCCGGTTGCTTGGTGTGCATATTGTCGGCGAAGGCGCCACCGAACTGGTGCATATCGGCCAGGCCGTGCTGAACCTGAAGGGCACCGTCGAATATTTCGTCGAGAATACCTTCAACTATCCGACGCTCGCGGAAGCTTACAAGATCGCCGGCCTCGACGCCTGGAATCGCATGGGCGATATAAAATCCGAACTCTGAGAAAACGAGGGGGCTTCCCCTCGCCTTTCGATCGACACTGTCAAATCACTGATCTCAAAGATTTATTGACTGCGGATCGCCGATGCGCGCGCCGCAGTGCCCTGCCTGTGCGCTTCAACAACGAGCTATATCCTATGTCAAAAGATATTGGTAAGCTCCGGTTGAAAGCATCCTGTATCGCTCTATTGCGTTTTGAGTACTGCCTTCCCAACTATGGGGTGCGCCTTTCGACAGCATGAAGTGCATGTATTAGACCGGCCTGCGATGCGCGAGACGACGCAGGCCATAAGGAAAGATCGATATTTTGCCCCATACTTCCGAGGCTGCACGCAGGCGGTTTCAGCTGGTCCTGATCAAACCGTCGCACTATGACGATGACGGCTACGTCATTCGCTGGTGGCGGGCGATGATTCCATCCAATTCGCTGGCGGCCATCTACGGCATCGCCGCTGATTGCGCCGAGCGACAAATTCTTGGCGCCGATACCGCAATCGACATCACCATTGTCGACGAAACCAATACGCGCGTCGATTTTGCAGCGATCTTGGCGCAGTTCAAACGCAACGGCGACTTCGGCATGGTCGCGCTGGTCGGCGTGCAGTCCAACCAATATCCCCGGGCGCTCGATATCGCCCGCCCCTTCCGCGATGCCGGACTGCCCGTTTCAATGGGTGGCTTCCATATCTCGGGTTGCCTGTCGATGCTCGACGGCGACGCGATCGGCCTTGAGGAATGCCGCAAGATGGGCGTTTCCATGTTTGCAGGGGAGGCCGAGGGGCGGCTGGAGATGGTGCTGCGCGATGCAGCAGCCGGCGAACTGAAGCCGCTCTACAATTTCATGAACGATCTTCCCGGCATCGGCGGCACACCGGTGCCGTTCCTGCCGAAGGATAATATCCAGCGCACACTCGGCCTCAGCACCAGTTTCGATGCGGGACGCGGCTGTCCCTATCAGTGCTCTTTCTGCACGATCATCAATGTGCAGGGCCGCAAGTCCCGTTTCCGGTCTGCCGACGATGTCGAGAGACTGGTACGGATGAACTGGGCGCAGGGCATCCATAAATTCTTCATCACCGACGACAATTTCGCCCGCAACAAGGATTGGGAGGCGATCTTCGATCGGCTGATCGAGCTTCGGGAAAAGGACGGCATCCCGCTCGGCCTGATGATCCAGGTGGATACGCTCTGCCACAAGATCCCGAACTTCATCGAGAAATCAAAGCGCGCCGGCGTCACCCGCGTCTTCATCGGCCTGGAGAACGTCAATCCTGACAATCTGACCGCCGCCAAGAAGAACCAGAACAAGATCACCGAATATCGCAAGATGCTGCTGGCCTGGAAGGCGCAGGGCATCATGACGCTGGCCGGCTATATTCTCGGCTTCCCGTCGGACACACCGGAATCGATCCGCCGCGATATCAGGATCATTCAGGAAGAACTGCCGCTCGACGTTATCGAATTTTTCGTTCTGACACCCCTGCCCGGCTCCGAGGACCACCAGGTTCTCTGGAAGAAGGGCGTCGAGATGGATCCCGATCTCAACATCTACGATGTCGAGCACGTGTGCACTGCGCATCCGAAGATGAGCAAGAAGGAATGGGAAGACATCTACCAGGAGGCCTGGTCACTTTATTACTCGCCAGAGCACATGAAGACCCTGCTGCGCCGCGCTGTGGCAACCAACATCAAGCTAAGCAGCCTCGTCAAGGTCCTGGTCTCGTTTGCTACCACCGTGCCGCTGGAGAACGTTCATCCGCTGCAGAGCGGTCTTCTGCGCCTGAAGCACCCGTCCGAGCGCCGCCCCGGCCTGAAGCGCGAACACCCGCTGCTGTTCTGGCCGCGATTCGCTTTCGACACGGTGCGCAAACATCTCTCACTTGCCGGTTCGATCATCGGCCTCAGCGTTTCGGCATTCCTGATCGCACGCGAGAAAGATGCCAAGAGCTACATGGACAAGGCTCTGACGCCCGTTGCCGATGACGATGAAGACGTCCTCGATCTTTTCACCAAGACCGCTGGTGGCACGGCCGCTGTCAGCCATATCAAGAAGGTCGCCGAACTGACCCATACACGCAAGGCCGTCTGAGGGCTGCGCTTAAGCCGTACGCCATCCTATTGCCCAGTCGGGGGTGAGCCGGAACGAGTGTCGTTCCGGGCGCGGTTTGCTGATGTTCAGTGACAAACGCTAGCAGCCTGCCCCGATAGATGGATAGGCAATAGAGAACGGCCACGTGATCTCGTGGCAGCGACGTGACGTCAATCTGCCGCCCGACCCCATTCTAAAGTTAATGGCGGTCGCGTCCTGCCCCAGCCTCTATATCATCCAGTCGTCAAAGCAAAGGCGGGCGATTGCTCGTCCCCTATCTCGTCGTTCCGGCAAGCAAATAACTTGAGCCGGGTCGCCTACACCTTGGTAAGGTCATGGGCCGTCACGGAGCCTGCCCGATTTCAAAACCGCAACAAAAAAAAGCCCTGCCGCAAGCGGCAGGGCTTTTTGATTTCAGTCGAAAGAACCGATTACTCGGCGCTGTCCTCGGAAGCCTTCTTCTTCGGAGCGGCCTTCTTCTTCGGAGCGGCTTCTTCGCCTTCAGCAGCTTCTTCGGAAGCTTCGGCCTTGGCGGCAGCCTTCTTCTTAGGAGCAGCCTTCTTGGCGTCAGCCTTCTCAGAGCCTTCGCCTTCTTCTTCGGCGAGCAGCTCTTCCTTCGTGACCTTCTTGTCCGTGACGTCGATTTCGGTCAGCAGATGGTCGATGACCTTTTCTTCGAAGATCGGAGCGCGGATCGAAGCGGCGGCACCCGGCTGGCTGCGGAAGAAGTCAAGGATCTGCTTTTCCTGGCCCGGATACTGGCGCAGCTGCTCATAGATCGCGCGCTGCATTTCGTCTTCGGAAACTTCGACGCCGGCCTTTTCGCCGATTTCGGAGAGAACGAGGCCGAGGCGGACGCGGCGCTCAGCGAGCTTCTGGTATTCTTCGCGAGCCTGCTCTTCGGTCGTGTCTTCGTCTTCGAAGGTCTTTCCGGACTGGGCGAGGTCGTTGCTGACCTGGCTCCAGATGCCGTTATATTCGGCTTCGACGAGCTTGGACGGGGTTTCGAACTTGTAGAGTTCGTCGAGCTGGTCGAGGATCTGGCGCTTCAGCTTCTGGCGCGTCAGCGAGCCGTACTGGGACTCGATCTGGCCGCGGACGATTTCCTTGAGGCGGTCGGCGGATTCGAGGCCGAGCTTCTTGGCAAGTTCGTCGTTGATTTCGACCTCGGCCGGAGCGGCAACTTCCTTGACGGTAACGTCGAAGGTGGCTTCAGCACCAGCAAGGTTCTTGGCCGGATAGTCAGCCGGGAACGTCACGGTGATGGTCTTCTCGTCGCCAGCCTTGAGACCGACGAGCTGTTCTTCGAAGCCCGGGATGAAGCGGCCGGAACCGAGAACCAGTTCGGCATCCTGATCGGTGCCGCCGTCGAAGGCAACGCCGTCGACCTTGCCGACGTAGTCCATCTTGACGCGGTCGCCATCGGCGGCCTTGCCCTTCTTTTCAGCGTAATCGCGGGCGCTTTCAGCGACCTTGAGAACCTGCTCGTTGACTTCCTCGTCGGAGATATCGACGACTTCACGCGTGACCTTGATGCCCTTGTTGGACTTCAGTTCGATCGGCGGGAGAATTTCGTAGGACAGGGTGAATTCGAAATCCTGCTCGGCAGCGAGGATCTTTTCTGCCTCGTCCTTGTCTTCCGTCATGGCGATTTCCGGCTGGGTAGCCGACTTTTCGCCGCGGCTGGACAGGATCTGGGTCGGCTGGTCGCGAACGATCTCGTTGACGAGGTCGGCCATGACGGACTTGCCGTAGATCTTCTTGAGGTGAGCGGCCGGAACCTTGCCCGGACGGAAACCATTGATGCGAACCTTGTCCTTTACGTCGGCAAGGCGTTCGTTCATCTTGTTTTCCATGTCCTTGGCCGGGATAACGACCTTGATTTCGCGCTTCAGCCCTTCAGCGAGCGTTTCGATAACCTGCATGTCTTCCTACCTTCATTTCCGTGGCGGCCGTGCCCAGACGCCGTTCGTTTTCGGTGAGCACGACGCCGGCCAACTGCCGCGCGTGGCTTTTTCTCAATTCATGTTCGTTCCGCCCGAAGCGGAACAGCACTCGCTTTTCGGGTATCCGAGACAATGATGTTCCCAGTCCTCCCGCCCTGCAAGGCAGTCTGGTGCGGGTAGAGAGACTTGAACTCCCACGCCTTGCGGCACCAGAACCTAAATCTGGCGTGTCTACCAATTTCACCATACCCGCGTTCGCAAAACCGCATGCATATGCCTGCGCATGAGGCCTTCGGAGCGCGGCGTCTCTATATCACCCGATTTAGAACAGGCAAAGGAAAAATGAACGGCAAATGACAGGGATTTGCGGCCCAAACCGCGCCCTTTCGGTCTGCCGCCTCGCCCCTCAGTAGAGAGGCTCTTCATAGACAGGCTTGCCATCAATCACGAGGCTGCGGATTTGCGCTGTTCCCGAGGATGAAACGCTTGCCGCGATCGAGACGATGCCGTCATTGCGGGCCTCGTCGATCGGCTTTCCCTCGCCTTCCGGCACATAGTAGCGTTCGATGCCGTACTCGACCCGGAAGGTTCCGCCATTGTCGGGACCGTAGCTGTAAAAAGGCAGGCTCTTCAGCACGACCGCGTCCGATGCGGCCGGCAACTGCCGGAACGACGATTCGGCAATGCCCCAGAAGCCATCCGACTGGCGCTTGAGACGCACCCAGAGCGTCTGCTCGCCGGCTTGAGCGGGAATGCCGCCCGTCAGCGTCGAAACCGGGATGGTGGATATGTCGTAGTTCAGCACGACGTAGTCTCCGCGCAGGAAATCGCGCGGATCGATCGGGGCCGTCTTGAGCAGCACTTGCGCGCCGTGCTCGAGAATCGAGGCCCGGCTCTGAACAATGTAACCGAGGATCAGCGTCTGCAGACCGGCGACAATGATCGCCGCGATGATATAGAAGCGGCCGGAATAGGAACGACCAGGCCCTGATTTTGCGAAAGCAAAGCTCATGCATGCTCCTCCACGCGGCCTGCCGCGAACCGTCTTTCAAGGCGGATGACGATCCAGGCAACGGCCGCAACCACCAGTCCGGCAAACAGAAAAAGGGTCGATGTCCCCAACATCGTACCGACCGTTACCGAAGCCAGATAGAGCATTTCGGCAGCAAACGTGCCGTAGGCCAGGTAGCGGACGGCACCATTGTCCCGACCATGCAGAACGATCGCGACGATCGCGGCAGCCAACGTCAGCAGACCAATCAGGATCATGCGCCCGCCTTCGTCCATTTCTATATGCAGCAGCAACAATCCTGTGACAGTGACCAGAAAGCTGTAGAAAGCGGGGGCAGCCCCTGCTGATCTTACAAGCCCAGAAATGGGCCGTAAGGGCAAAGCGGTCATTACAAAGGCGGCCATTCCGAGGACGGCAAAAGCGATCGCCACCGATATATCGTCCGTCACCGCATAGAGCCAGGCAAGCCAGCCGATCACCAGCAGATAGGCGAGATGCCTGGCCCGGCCAGCATCCGTAAAACGCACCAGTCCGACGATTACAGCCGCCATGACCAGCGGCGCATAGGGGCCGAAGCCGTACCAGCGCGTATCGAAATCCTGGAGATAGAGGGCAAAGGAAGCCCAGGAGAGGAAGCCTGCGACAGTCGTCACGGCTGCCGAACGGAACGCAATTGCCGAAACAGTCGCGACGGCAAACCAGAGATACATGACGGTCTGCTCGTCACCCGACAAATGATACATCTGTCCGACGAGGGAAATGGCGCCGCCGAAACTCAGCGCCCCGACGACGAGCAAGCCGCCTGCCGTTGCCGCCGCTCCGCGCATAAGAAGAAGTGCGGCGCCAATGTGAACCGCCCAGATGAGCGCCAGCATCAGACCAACGCGGACGAGGCGCGGGATATATTCCCAGTTCGTGGCGACGAGCAGCAACAGGGCTGCCCCGAGCAGCACGGCCGCAAGCCCCATCAACACACGGCCGAGACTGAAACTTGCCGGGCGCGCATCATATTCTGCAAGCAGCGTTTCCGCCGTCTCCCCCTGCAGAAGCCCCTTCTCCACCCAGAGCGAAAGATCTCGCTCCAACCTGCCGCGATACATGCCCTACCCCGCATAGATCCGCCATCTTCGGATTGATCTTTATAGCGCAGGATCGGCGCGCGGAAACGCCGGTATCGCAAATATGCAAATTCCTCACTGGTCTAAATTGGGTCAGTTGTTAACGAAGTACTAACCGCACCTCACTAATATAGAACAATCGCACGAAAGGCATGCATGAACCGCATAGCCCTCATGAATATATTGCACTGCAAAACAATCAAAAGTCATACTATTTACCTGATTGTCGAAGCACGGGGATGGCGCCCCGGCCCGGTTTTCCGGATGCCTGCGGACGATATGTCCGTGACGAGATTCGTAGACGCGCACTCCTCCTCCCAGCGCGCTGCGATAGACTGGCAACACTCCTCCTCCCAGTTGCCAGTCACCATCATGACGCCCACCGGATCCTCCCCCGGTGGGCGTTTTGCTTAATGACTGATTAAACGATTAGCATGCTGCCTTTTCGGCCTCTCGGGCGGATTATGGTGAAGCAATCATTAAGGTGGCGCCACGACGAGCGCGCCGTTCCCTCTGGCGCAGTCGGATCATCCATCATGGAAAGCCGTCTCGGCAGAGCGCATCAGGAAAAAGACAATTCGCTCGCGTCGATTATAGGCGAATATCCATGCACGAAAGCTTGGTGCTCGCGGAAAAATCATTCTGCCTATTCGTTGACCAGAAAATGGCCAAAGCGTGTAGATAGCTGGCCGAGCCTTGCGATTCGCGCATAGGTGTCTTGAAAACTTGGCTCTGTTAGTTCTTCGCGGCGCAACATATATTCTGGTCATCAAATAGAGGTCAGCGCCGAGGAATGGCTGCTGGCAGGCTCAAGCCCTAGGAAAGGGGACTAACATGAACTTCTCTCGCTCTTTCAACAACTGGCGCAAGTATCGTCAGACTGTTACTGAACTCGGCCGCATGACCAACCGCGAATTGCATGACCTCGGCATCGACCGTTCGGACATCCATCGCGTTGCTCGCGAAGCTGCCGCCCGCTAAGTACAGGTAATCGCTGCTCCTCCCAAGCAGATTGCCTTCCCAAAACGCCTGCTGCCTCCGCAGCGGGCGTTTTCTTTTTGCGCTCAGCTTCCGCTGCCGTAAAGGTTGCGAAAACATTAATTCTTAGCCCGCTCAAAAATCGCGCTCTGCATAATTAGCGGGCATCAGACTGCACATTTGCATAGCAGGCGCCTCTTATTTGCACTGCACAATAAGAGGGATCGCGACTATATAGATGTCAACCGCAGAGACGGCGATCCCGCTGCCTGCACAAGACATCCGAGGAAGAGATCATGAACCCGATCCGCATTGCAAAGAGCTGGATTAGCTACCGCCGTACGCTCAACGAACTGGGCAACCTGTCCAACCAGACGCTCGCCGATATCGGCGTCAGCCGGTACGACATTCGCAACATCGCATCCCGCTCGTTCCGCTAAGACAGCGAGCAGACTAGTTCCCAAGACGGCGCCATCAGGCGCCGTTTTCGTTTTTGGGTCTTGCCTTGGCCTTTGTCGGAACCCTAGGGGCTTTCCAGCAGTTCTCCTTAACGAAAGGAGACCATTCAATGGCAAACCAACTCAACGCAGGTTTCACCGGCAAGCCTGCAGACAAACCCGAAGGCATTCGCAAAGCGGCTGCGAATACCGCCTCTGCGGTCAAGCGTGAAGTGCAGGCCGTCGCAACGGGAGCAGTCGATCATCCCCATACGGCAAGTTCCGTCATTGTCGGCATCGGCGTGCTGGCGTTCAGCGTCGGCTATCTGCTCGGCCGCCAGTCCGTAGCGCCGAGCCGCTTCTGGAGATGAGATGATCGCTTGCGGCCGTTAAACAGGATCGATCACATTGCGGCGCCGGAAGGCGCCGTCTTCGATTCTGCTGTTGGATCGTTTGTGCCGGCGTGATATCAGCCGCCGATGACCCAGAACTCCTCCTATTCCCCTATCCACGTCATCGGCGGCGGCCTTGCCGGCTCCGAAGCCGCATGGCAGATCGCCAGTGCCGGCGTACCCGTGATCCTGCATGAAATGCGTGGTGTGCGTGGTACCGATGCCCACAAGACCGACGGCCTTGCCGAACTCGTCTGCTCCAATTCCTTCCGTTCGGATGATGCGACCAGCAATGCCGTCGGTGTCATTCATGCGGAAATGCGCATGGCGGGCTCGTTGATCATGTCTTCGGCTGACAGACATCAGGTTCCTGCCGGCGGCGCACTGGCCGTCGACCGCGACGGCTTTTCCGACGCTGTGACCAAAGCAATTCACAATCACCCGCTGATCACGGTCGTACGGGAGGAGATTTCCGGCCTGCCGCCGAAGGAGTGGGATCAGGCAATCATCGCCACCGGACCGCTGACGGCACCATCGCTTGCGAGCGCCATTCAGGCGGAGACCGGTGAAGATTCGCTGGCCTTCTTCGACGCGATCGCGCCGATCGTCTATCGCGACAGTATCGACATGGATATCTGCTGGTACCAGTCGCGCTACGACAAGGTGGGTCCCGGCGGCACCGGCAAGGACTACATCAACTGCCCGATGACCGAAGAGCAGTACAATTCCTTCGTGGATGCGTTGATCGCAGGCGATACCGTCGGCTTCAAGGAGTGGGAAGGCACCCCCTATTTCGACGGCTGCCTGCCGATCGAAGTTATGGCCGAGCGTGGGCGCGAAACGCTGCGCCATGGGCCGATGAAGCCGATGGGCCTTACCAATGCGCATAATCCGACCGTCAAGGCCTATGCGGTCGTGCAGCTTCGCCAGGACAACGCACTCGGCACGCTTTACAACATGGTCGGCTTCCAGACGAAGCTGAAATATGGCGCCCAGGCGGAGATCTTCCGCCTGATCCCGGGCCTTGAGAACGCCGAATTCGCCCGGCTCGGCGGCCTGCACCGCAATACCTACATCAACTCGCCGACGCTGCTCGATCGGTCGCTGATGCTGAAATCACGACCGGGCCTGCGGTTTGCCGGGCAGATCACTGGCTGCGAAGGTTACGTGGAGAGCGCAAGCGTTGGGTTGTTGGCCGGTCGGTTTGCGGCTGCCGAACGCAAGGGCGAAACCGTTTCTCTTCCCCCTGCAACGACGGCGCTCGGTTCGCTGCTCGGCCACATTACCGGCGGTCATCTCGTGACTGACGAGGAGCCCGGCAAACGCTCGTTCCAGCCGATGAACATCAATTTCGGGCTGTTTCCGGAGCTTGAGCCGGGATCGATCGTCAAGCCTGAAGGGATCAAGCGCTTCCGTGGCAAGGACAAGACGATCATGAAGCGGCAGTTGATTGCAAAGCGGGCGCTTGCCGATTGCGCTGCTTGGCTCGGCCAGAATATCACGCTAGCCGAAAGCGCGTGACATAGAGCAATTCCGTTTTTCTTCGAATCACGGAATTGCCATATCTCTTTTATTTTCGGGCACTTCAGCAAAACCGCCATGCGGTTTTGCTCGATCGTTTCAGTGTCCGTTCGCCGCCGAGGCGTTCGATGAAGGCAATTCCTTATCCGGCTCAGCGACATAGTTGCCGAGCAGCCATAGCGACACTTCGGAAGCCTCCTTCGCGGACGTAAACTCATAGGTTCCGCTGTGGTGGGGCGCGTTGATGAAATCGACGCTCAGACCCCTGCCCGTTTCGGAAGCGAGAACCCGCACCGTGCCCGGCTCGATCAGGTGGCAAGAAAAGTGTCGCGACATGTTGCGCATGAAGCCCGCCTTGTTGTCATGCAGGCGCACAAAGACGCACTGACCGTCCACCGTCGCCTGAAGCTGGCGAATGGCTTCATTTGGAAAGGCACGACCGAATTCGATGATCGCAAGGCCCGTGTCGTGCAGGCCATCTTCCGTGTTCCGTGCAGCCATGCGCGTCGCCAGGAAGGCGAAGAAGATGACGATGGCAAAAAGGACGCACCAGACGATAATGCCCACGCGGTTTCTCCGTTCAGAATTACGTTATGCCTGAGATAACGCACGAGACTTGCGTGAGTTTGACCGTCGTCAGATTTTCTTGCGCATTCCAGCAAGGGCCATGCGCATCTGGCGGCGCCATTGCGGCTCCTGCATCGAGGCTTCCAGAACGGCTGCACCACGCTTCTGCGCCTTGACCAGCACCGGTTCGGCAAGCGCTACCGGGAGGAAGGCCGGCAGGATAGTCGGCGACAACAACTTGCCCTCCCTCGCCTTTGCAAGATGATCTCGCCCAAGCCCGGCAAAGGCTTCGATTGCGGCCGCGATGCGTGGCTTGTCCGCCCCCGCCAGAAACGATTCCCGGTCGAGGCCTGTTGCCGACAAGATCTCAAGCGGAACATAGACCTGGCCACGACGTTGGTGGAGCGGCATCAGCAGCAGCATGCCCGATATCGCCTGCGCCACGCCAGCATGTCCGGCGGCATCCGCAGATCCCATCGCCTCCTCGGGCGAAAGAATCAGGCCTGCAAGCTGGATAAGCGCAGAAGCCGTTTCGCCGGCATAGCCTTCCAGCGAGGTCCGGCTTTCCATCGGGTCGTCATAAAGATCGAAGATACGGGCCTCGATCATGTTGATGAGCGTCTGGCGCGGAAGCCGATGAGCCTCGACCGCCGAAAGCAAGGCTGCGGCCAGAGGATTGGCTTCCGTAGAACCGTGCGCATTGCCTTCGAGAAGGTCACGCCAGTACTGCATGCGGATTTCACCGGGCAGCGGCTCGTGAACGTGATCGCGGATGCGGGCAAGCTCGGCATTGAAGGCGTAGAGGGCGGCAAGTGCGCCGCGCTTGCCTTCAGGAGACAGAAGGCAGGCGAGGTAGCGGTCACGATCGGTGTCGCGCAGCGTCGCCAGGCTGATCTCCTGGTTCGTCTTCGGATCGGCCATGATCAAACCGCGATCAGGGCGGCAGCGACGGCACGCTGTTCGGCAAGCATGATGTTGAAGGTGCGCACGGCAGCGCCGGTGCTCATCGGATCGGAAGAGATGCCGCGCGCCTTCAGCGCCGCGCGCAATTCCGGAGGCAGACGGCGCAATTCCGTGCCGGTGCCCACAAGGAGCACTTCGATATCGGCGCCCTCATCGAGGACGCGGCGGAAGTTCTCCACCGACAATGGCTTCGTCATGTCCATGTCCCAGCCGTGAATGCCCGAAGGCAGGCAAAGGATGGAGCCGCGATGCGACATGTCCGCAAAGCGGAAGCCGCCATTGCCGTAAGTGTCGATGGGAGCGCGGCCCGGGAAATGGGCGTCGCGGATTTCAATGCCTTTTGCCATGTATCTATACCGCCGGCTTGCCGGATTTCATGCTGATATCGCCCTTGTCCTCGCCACCGTTCTCGCGGCGAAGCCGGAAGATGATGAGAACAGGCGCTGCGATATAGATGGAGGAGAATGTTCCAAGCGCAACGCCGAAGAGCATGGTGAAAGTGAAGGAGCGAATGACGGCGCCGCCGAAAATATAGAGCGCAAGAAGCGCCAGCAGGGTCGTGGCGGCGGTCAGAATGGTGCGCGACAGCGTCTGGTTGATCGCCGAATCGATCAGGATCGGCAGCGGCATCTTCCTGTAGCGCTTCAGGTTTTCGCGCATTCGGTCATAGACGACGACGGTGTCGTTCAGTGAATAACCGACGACTGTCAGAAGGGCGGCCACGCTCGTCAGGTTGAATTCCATGCCCGTCAGCACGAAAAGGCCGAGCATGATGATGACGTCGTGCAGCGTGGCGACTATCGCGCCGACCGCAAATTGCCATTCGAAGCGGATCCAGATATAGACCAGGATGGCAAACAGCGAAGCGAGGATGCCGATCGTCGCCAGCATGGTCAGCTCGCCGGATACGGCCGGTCCGACGACTTCTACACGGCGGAAGTCATAGTCCTCGGCAAGTTCGCCGCGAATGAAAGTCGCGACCGACTGCTCGGCGTTCTCGCCGCCGTCCTGCGAACCTACGCGGATCAGGGCGTTGGTGGCATCGCCGATGCGTTCCACCCGTACCGGTCCGAGGTTCAGCTCGTTGAGGCGGCTGCTCAGATCGGCAATATCGGCGTTGCCCTGCTTCGCCTTGACCTCGATCAGCGAACCACCAGTGAAATCGATGCCGAGTTGCAGCCCGACTGTCGCAAATGCCAGCATGGCGGCGATGCAAAGTCCTGCCGATGCCGTGAAGACATAGCGGCGAATGCCCATGAAGCGGATATTCGCATGCTCGAACGCGCTGGTAAGCGGGCTTTTCGGCAGATGGCGCGGATGGCGCCTGGCCAGCCAGGCGGCCACGAAGCCGCGCGTCACGGTGAAGGCAGTGAGGATCGTCGTCAGAATGCCGACAGCGAGCGTAACGGCGAAGCCGCGAATGGATTCGCTGCCAACGAAAAACAGGATGACGGCGGCGATGAAGATCGTGACATTGGCATCGACGATGGTGGCAAAGGCGCGGGAGAAGCCGCGCTCGATCGCCTGGGCGAAAGTGGTGTGTGGCACCCTTTCCTCTTCACGGATGCGCTCATAGATCAGCACGTTTGAATCCACCGCCATGCCGACGATCAACACAAGACCGGCGATGCCCGGAAGCGTCAGCGTCGCACCGGCAAGGCTCAAAACCGCAACGATCAGTACCAGATTGAGGATCAGCGATATCACGGCGATGATACCGAGCATGCGGTAGAGCGCGATCATCAGCGCCGCGACAAGAACGACAGCGACAATGCCGGCGATCAATCCGGAGAAAACGGATTCGGAACCGAAGACCGGGCTGACCGTGCGTTCCTCCACCGCCGTCAGCGTCGCAGGCAGTGCGCCGGCGCGCAGCATGACGGCGAGATCCTCGACGCCGTCTTGCGAGAAATTGGCTGATATTTCGCCGCTGCCATCAGTGACGGGCGTCTCAATGACAGGGCTTGTCATGACCTGATCGTCGAAGACGATGGCGAGGTGCTTTCCGACATTGGCGGTCGTCGCCTGCGCCAGACGCTGTGCCGCTGCGGCATTCAGCCGGTAAACAATCGCGCCATCCTGCGTCTGCGGATCGGCTTTCGTATCGACTTCAGCAAAATCGGCCTCGGTCGCAATGACAGTGCGATCAACCAGATAGGGGATCGGCGGATCATCCAGCGAGTAGAGCACCTCAGATGTCGCGGGCCAGCGGCCGGCAAGCGCCTGCTGGCCCGTCATGCTTTCATCGATCAGGTGAATGGATAGCGAAGCAGGCTCGTTCAGCAGGTTCTTCAGCCGCTCGGCATCGACTGAGCCGATCACCTGCACGGTGATGCGATCGTCACCGTCAGGGCGAACGGTGAAGTTCTCCTTGCCGGAGCCGGCTATGCGGCGGGCGACGATATCGAGCGATCGCGTCCGTGCCGCAATCGTGTCGGCATCGATCGCCTTATCGGAAATCTGCAGCGTCAATTGACCGTCGTCGCCCTGCTGGAGAGCGACATCGGCCGATGTCATCGATTTCAGGAGATCCGCTGCGGCCGGGAGCTGAGCCGCGTCGGTAACCTTGACCGTGACCGTCTGCCCGTTACCGGCCAGACCCGTGTAGCGAATGCCGGCACCGCGGAGCTTATCCCGAACACCGGCGACCGTTGCCTCGAGCCGATCCTTGATGATGTCGGAGCGTTCGAGGCGAAGGACGATATGCGAGCCACCCTGCAGATCGAGACCGAGGGTGACGCGATCCTGCCGGATCCAGCTGGGCAGGGAAGCGAGCTGCGCCTGGCTCAGGAGATTGGGCGCAGCGATGACGATAGCGGCAACCGCGACCAACCAGATCAGAAGTGTTTTCAAGCGGGAAAAATGGATCATTCTCTCTCGGCTATCTTCCGATCCGGCGGGCTTTTGCTATCGCATGTTACGCAGCGTCGGCCTTCACCGGTTCGCCCTTTACGCGGACTTCGGAAATGCCGGTGCGGACGATGCGCACACGCACGCCTTCGGCGATTTCGACTTCGACTTCCTTTTCGTCCACGACCTTCGTGACCTTGCCGACAAGGCCGCCACCGGTAACGATCTGGTCGCCGCGGCGGATCGCCTTCAGGGTTTCGTCACGCTTCTTGGCCTGCGCGCGCTGCGGGCGGATGAGCAGGAAATACCACACCACCATCAGCGGCACGAACAGGATGATCATTTCAAGGCCTGAGCCACCAAAAGCGCTCGTGGCGTCAGTTGCGCTCTGGGCAAATGCCGGGGTGATAAACATGCTAAGCTCCTCAGGCTATGGGCGGCGGAACCCCGCCTCTCTTTTCAAGTCGCCGGACTATAGTTGCAGCCTTTGTGAATGCAACAAAAACAGCCGGAAAGCGTACCGTTTCCCCTGCCTCATAACCTTTCCGCTGTGGAAAGGCCATGCTACCCGGCATCAAAAAAGCGAAAGCGGATGATCGCCGCAATCTATCAAGGAGGCACCCCATGGCCGAGGAAATCAATAGCGTTCTGCTGCAGGAGTTGAAGAGGCTCGCCGATGCGGTCGAACGGCTGGCGGGACCGGCACCTGCCGTCAACGACTGGAGCGCCGCCGACTGTTTCGTATGGTCCCCTGCCCGCCAGTATCTGCAGCCCGTCAAACGTCCCAATCGCGTTGTGCTGAAGCTCATCCGTGGCGTCGATCATGTGCGCGACATCCTGCACGAAAACACCGTGCGCTTTGCCGAGGGATATGCGGCCAACAACGTGTTGCTCTGGGGCGCACGCGGCATGGGCAAGTCGTCACTGGTCAAGGCCGTGCATGAAGACGTGAGGCGCGAGAGCGGGGTGTCGCTGAAACTCGTCGAGGTGCATCGCGAGGATATTGCCAGCCTGCCTGCACTTCTCGATCTGCTCAAGGATACGCCGCACCGCGTCATCGTCTTCTGCGACGACCTTTCCTTCGACCACGACGATACCGCTTATAAGTCACTGAAAGCGGCGCTCGACGGCGGCGTGGAGGGGCGTCCGGACAATGTGCTCTTCTACGCGACATCCAACCGCCGTCACCTGCTGCCGCGCCACATGATGGAAAACGAGCAATCGACAGCGATCAACCCCTCCGAGGCCGTCGAGGAGAAGGTGTCGCTATCCGACCGTTTCGGCCTGTGGCTCGGGTTCCACAAGTGCAGCCAGGAAGACTACCTCATGATGATCGACGGCTATGCCGAGCACTTCAAGCTCGGCCTCGACCGCGAGAAGATGCATGCCGAAGCACTGGAATGGGCAACGACCCGCGGCGCCCGCTCCGGCCGCGTCGCATGGCAATATATCCAGGACCTGGCCGGCCGCATGCGCATCCATCTCGACCGCGCCTGATCATCGCCTCCATCCATCTTCACGCAATACGCTTTAAAACGACAAAAGCCCGGCTGCTGGCCGGGCTTTTGCACTTCCTGAGACGCGATACCTATTCAGGAAATGTCTGCTATTTAGGCAATGACTACTCAAGGAACGTCATCGGGTTCACCGGAGATGCATCCTTGCGGACTTCGAAGTGGACCTGCGGCTGCTTCACGTCGCCGCTCATGCCCGATACGGCGACCGTCTGGCCGCGCTGGATCTTCTGGCCGCGAGTGACGCTCAGCGTATCGGCGTTACCGTAAACGGTGACCGTACCGTCATCATGACGGACGAGGACCGTGTTACCGAGTTCCTTCAGGCCGTTGCCCGCATAGATGACCACACCGTTTTCGGCGGCCTTGATCGGCGTGCCCTGCGGAACGGAGATATCGATGCCGTCATTGCGGCTGCCATTGACGTTGGCGCCGTAGGAAGCAATCACCTGACCGCGCACCGGCCAGCGATATTTGCCGATGCCCGTGGCTTCCGGAGCGGCGGCGCTGACATCGGACTTCTTCTCGACATCGTCGACCGTCTGCGTGGCTGCCGGCGCCTTGTAGGGTGCGGGTTGCGCGGATGCCGTCTGGACCGGAACGCTTGCCGGCTGAGCGGGCTTGACCGCATCGACCTTCTGCGCCGGGATGGACGCCGTCTTCATCGTGTCGGCCGAAGGGCCGCCATTCGGGATCTTCAATTGCTGGCCGATACGGATCGAGCCTGCCGACAGATTGTTGGCTGCCTTGATATCGTCGATATCCGCGCCGGTCGCCTTGGCGATCTTGGCAAGCGAGTCGCCCTGCTTGACCGCGTAGGTACCGACGGCACCATTCGGGTTCTTGCCGCCGCCTGCGGGCACTTTGCCAGTCGGATCGGCACTTGCAACAACCTTGTCGCGAGCAGAATTGGCGCCCGGGACAACGGCAACCTTCTGCTCCTGCCCCTTCGTAGGCTGCGGCAGATTACCGGGCTTGGACAGGTCAGCGGACTGGGTTGCGGCCTTGGCGGCATTGTTGCCGCCGTTGAAGGTCGGAATGAGGATAGCCTGGCCGGGCTGCGCCGCGGAAGCCGTCTTCAGGTTATTGACGCGCAGGATTTCTTTTTCCGGAACACCGTAGCGGCGCGAAAGCACGGCGATGTTTTCGCCAGGACGCAACGTGACGGAGGGCGCATTTGTCGCCGACCAGCCGGAAACCTTGGGCGTCGTGCCCGTCGTCAGCGGATCAGGCGAAACCTTCGGCGCGCTCATCGTAGGAGGCGCGATACGATCGGGCTTCGGCGCGGATGGGAACGGCTGGGCGAGAGCTACCTCCCTCTCGCGCTGACGGGAAGGGACCTGACCTGCGCTCGGCGGCGCGAGTTCGGTACGTTGAACCGAAACCGGCGCGGAAGCCATGCGAGCGCTGGATGCACCGACCGGATCATAGCTCGGACGGGCCGGATAGGTCTGACCGTAACCCGAATTCTGGCCGTAACCGGAACCCTGACCATAGCCGGAATTCTGAGCGTAGGCAGGCTGCATGGCCGAGCCGCCAAGATCGGCACGCGGCACCGGATCGCCCTGCGCGCCATTAAAACTCCTGCGAGGGATGGAATTCGTCGTCATCTGATCCTGCCCGGAGGAGGAAAACAGACTGCCGAAACGCGTCACATCGGAGCTACAGCCCGTTGCTGCGCTCGCCAGCAAGGCGAGGACCAGAAGATTCCCGGCCGACTTCCCGAACTTCGGCGAAAAACTGAAACGCATGACTCGACCCACTTAGAACGCAACCATTTGTGAATCTATTAAAGCGCGTTAGTGTTACCATGCGGTTAAGGCGCTGGAATCAGTGCTATATTTTTGAGATCTTGATAACCATAAGTTTGCAGGCAAAAAGTCATAGCCCGCAGGCCCCAGGCTTTACCCAAACTTAAAGCTGGGATGCGAGCCGGGGAACGATCGGCTGATAGGGTGCGTCGAAGAGTTCTTCCCGCTCGAAACGGCTGCCGGTTTTCGTCAGCCGAACCATGCGACATTCGTTTTCCGAGATGATGAGCGGCGCGATCATCGAGCCGCCGGAGACGAGCTGATCGGCGTAGAAACGCGGCATGGAATTGAACGCAGCCGTGACCAGAATGCGGTCGAAAGTGCCCTCGCCCTGCATGCCGGCGCTGCCATCGGCCTGGCGGATGATGATGTTTCGCAGGCTGAGCGTTTCCATACGGCGCTGTGCCGAGAGCGTCAGTGTCTTGTAACGATCGACGGTCAGGACACGTTCGGCAATACGGCCGATCACGGCTGCAGTGAAACCGCTACCCGTGCCGATTTCGAGCACGCGCTGGCCTGGGCGGATCTTGAGGTGATGCAGAAGCCTGACGGTAAAATCGACGCCTTCGATGAACGAACCGCATTCGATCGGAATGGTGCGGCTGGAATAGGCATTTTCCACGAATTGCGGCGGTACGAAGAGCGAGCGCGGCGTCTGTTCCACAGCCGTCAGCAGATCGATGTCGGAGATGCCTTCTGCACGCAATCTGAGAACCAGCGCTGCGAAGCCTTCCTTCTCGGCAAGTTTGGCCGTCAACCCTTTACTCCGTGCCCGAGGGCCCGCGCCACGCGGTCCGTCACGGAATAATCGGTCAGATCCAGTTTCAAAGGTGTTACCGAAATCTTATTATGCTTGAGAGCGTGGATATCGCTGCCCTTGGTGAAAGCACCGGCGCGCTCGCCGAATTTCAGCCAGTAATAGGGAAAGCCGCGACCGTCCGTGCGCGCATCGACCTGAAGGTTGAAGGCAAGCTTGCCCTGCGCTGTCACCTCGACGCCTTCGACTTCGTCAGGACGACAGTTCGGGAAGTTGAGATTGAGGAAGGTGCCCTCGGGCAGATCGACATGCATCAGCTTTTCGAGAAGAGCCGGTGCGTGTGCCTCACAGACCTCCCAGGGCAGGATGCGCGCGCCATCATCATGAATATAGGCCTGACTGAGCGCGAATGAGCGCACGCCCTGCATCGTTCCTTCAATGGCACCGGCAATCGTGCCCGAATAGGTCACGTCATCGGCGACGTTGGAGCCGGAATTGACGCCCGAGAGCACCAAGTCCGGCTTGATATCCAGCACCTGCTTGATGCCCATGATCACGCAATCGGTCGGCGTGCCGCGCAGGGCATAGTGCTTGTCGGAAATCTTCCGGAGCCTCAGCGGCTCCGAAAGGCTGAGCGAATGAGCAAGGCCGCTCTGGTCGGTTTCGGGAGCAACGATCCAGACATCGTCCGACAATGTCCGTGCGATCCGTTCCAGCGCACCCAAGCCTTCGGCATGGATTCCGTCGTCATTCGTCAGCAGGATGCGCATTGTCTCAGGCCGCCCGTTCAATCTTCGTCAGGCCGCCCATATAGGGCAGCAAAACGTCCGGAATCGTGACCGAGCCATCCTCGTTCAGATAATTTTCGAGAACGGCGATCAAGCAGCGGCCGACGGCCGTGCCAGAGCCGTTCAGCGTATGAACGAACTTCGTCGCCTTGTCGTCCTTGCCGCGATAGCGGGCGTTCATGCGCCGTGCCTGGAAATCGCCGCAAACGGAGCAGGACGAGATTTCGCGGAAGGCGTTCTGACCCGGCAGCCAGACTTCGAGATCGTAGGTCTTGCGCGAGCCGAAGCCCATATCGCCGGTGCAAAGCGTCATGGTGCGGAAATGCAGGCCGAGGCGCTTCAGCACTTCTTCGGCGCAAGCGGTCATCCGCTCATGCTCGGCAAGCGAGCTCTCGGCATCGGTGATCGAGACCAGCTCGCACTTCCAGAACTGGTGCTGGCGCAGCATGCCGCGCGTATCGCGGCCGGCCGAACCTGCCTCCGAACGGAAGGACGGGGTGAGCGCGGTGAAGCGCAGGGGCAGCTTTTCCTGGTCGAGGATTTCCTCGCGCACGAGGTTCGTCAGCGTCACTTCCGCAGTCGGGATGAGGTAACGGCCATCCGTCGTCTTGAAGAGGTCCTCTTCGAACTTCGGCAAGTTGCCGGTGCCGAACAGCGCTTCGCCCCGAACCATCAGCGGCGACGACACCTCAGTATAGCCGTGTTCGCTCGTATGCAGATCGATCATGAACTGGCCAAGTGCGCGCTCAAGTCTGGCAAGCTGGCCAGTCAGGACGGTGAAGCGTGAACCCGAGAGCTTGGTGGCTCGTTCGAAATCCATGTAGCCAAGGGCTTCACCGATTTCGAAATGCTCCTTCGGCGTATGGTTCCAGCGCGGCTTTTCGCCGATGATGCGGGTAACGATGTTGTCGTGCTCATCCTTGCCGACAGGCACTTCATCGAGCGGTACGTTCGGAATGCGCGAGAGCTGATCGGCGAGTTCGGCGGAAAGCCTACGCTCTTCCTCTTCGGCGGTCGGCAGCGTTTCCTTGATCTCGGCGACTTCGGCCTTCAGCTTTTCGGCAAGCTCGGTGTTCTTCTGCGCCATCGCAGCGCCGATCTCCTTGGAGGCAGCGTTGCGGCGGGACAGCAGATCCTGCGCCTTCTGCACGGCGGAGCGGCGCTTTTCGTCAAGGGCGACGAGAGATTGCGACAGAGGTTCCGCGCTGCGCTTGGCAAGAGCAGCATCCAGAGCCTCGGGGTTCTCACGGATCCATTTGATATCGAGCATCGTCGTTCCAGATCGTTTCAACAGAAATGAACCGGTCGGAGAAAACCCCGACCGGATGGGAAACGGCATAACTCAGAGAAATGTCCTGGTACGCTCAGACGCTGTCCGTCTTGGCGACATCAGAGGATTCACTGGCCTCATCAAGCGCCTGTTTGGAACGCTGACGCTCCACGAGTCGTGCCGCGTAGATGGAAATCTCGTAGAGAAGGATCGTCGGCAGCGCAAGACCGATCTGGGACATAGGATCAGGCGGTGTCAGGACCGCAGCCACGACGAAGGCGAGCACAATCGCGAACTTGCGCTTTTCGGCCAGCCATTGCGACGTCAGAATTCCGACGCGCGCCAGAAGCGTGGTGATGACCGGAAGCTGGAAGACAAGGCCGAAGGAGAAGACCAGCGTCATGATCAGGCTCAGATATTCCGAGACCTTCGGCAGCAACGAGATCGCCACCTCGTCATGGCCCGGCGCCTGCTGCATCGACAGGAAGAACCACATGACCATCGGCGTGAAGAAGAAATACACCAGCGCGCCGCCCATCAGGAACAGGATCGGCGATGCGATCAGGAACGGCAGAAAGGCCTGGCGTTCATTCTTGTAGAGGCCGGGGGCGACAAACTTGTAGATCTGCGCGGCGATGATCGGGAACGCGATCACCAGACCGCCAAACATGGCGACCTTGACCTGCGTGAAGAAGAATTCCTGCGGCGCCGTATAGATCAGCTGTGCCTTCTCAACATCGAGATGGGCCCAGTTGACAGCGAGCTTGTAAGGATAGACGAGGTAATTGAAGATGTGCTTGGCAAAGATGAAGCAAGCAATGAAGGCGATGAAGAACGCAGCGATCGACCAGATCAGCCGCGTGCGCAGCTCCATCAGGTGCTCGATCAATGGCTGCGGCTTGTCTTCTGTTTCACCGCTCATGCCTCATCCTTCTTCTTTTTCACGGCCGGCTTCTTGACCTCTGTCGGCTTCTTTGCTGCGGCAACACGCTTCGGCTTCTCGACCGGTGTTGCGACGACTGCGGCAGCATCGGTCTGCTCGGCTGCTTTCACCCGCGGCTTGCGCACGGCCTTGGGCTTTTCAACAACGACGACCGGTGCGGCAACCGCTGCTGCGGCGACCGGCTGCGGTGCCGGAGCCTGGGGCGCCGGAACAATCGGCGGCGTTTCGGGCAGGCTCATAGACGGCACCGGTGCGGAAACTTCCGCGGGCGAAACCTCCGTCTTGTTCTCGCCAGCCTGCTCTACCGGCGCATCGACCTTCGTCGCGTTCTGCAAGTCGGCCTTGATCTCGTTGCCCATCTGGCGCAACGGGTTCATCGCCTCACGCAGGCTGTTGACCGGGTTCAGCTTCTGGGCATCGCTGATCGTGCGACGCACGTCGTCAAGCTCAGCCTCGCGTAACGCTTCGTCAAACTGCGCACGAAATTCTCCCGCGACCTTGCGGGCACGTGACGTCATCTTGCCGAAAGCGCGCAGCATCGGCGGCAAATCTTTCGGACCGACGACCACGATCAGAACGACCGCGATAACCAAGAGCTCGGTCCAGCCAATATCGAACATGCAAGGCTCCTGAACGGGCGGCGCGGGGGCTGCGCCCTTTCCCGTACTTGGTTACTTCGTTTCGTCGGCCTTGTGATCGACGGTCTTTGCGGATTCCGGCGCGTCTTCGTCCGTCATGCCCTTCTTGAAGCTCTTGATGCCCTTGGCAACGTCGCCCATCAGTTCCGGGATCTTGCCGCGACCGAACAACAACAGCACGATGACCAGGACGATCAACCAGTGCCACATGCTAAAAGAACCCATTACGCATACTCCCTGTTGCGGTGTTCCCTCGATGTAAGAATTTCCGATCCGATTTCCAACATCAATCCTTTCTGGATTGAGCTTATTGTCACGGTATCGGCCTTTGTGACAAGCCATTCATCCATCGAAAAGTCGTGATTGCCATTGTTTTGCGCAGGCGTGGCAAAAGCAAGACCAACCTTCCTCATTCCTCCGGAGCACCGCCCGGAGCGAGCAGTCCCAGTTCTTCAAGGTCCAGTTGCGTAATCGGGTCCTCGTCCTCGGTCAGTTCATCGCCCATGAGGGGAGAGGGAATGTTGAAATTGGGGGGAATGCGGCCCGATAGCAGGCCGGCACCCTTCAACTCTTCGAGGCCCGGAAGATCGCGCAATTCCTCAAGGCCGAAATGGTCGAGGAAATCTCGTGTCGTGCCGAGCGTGACCGGTCTGCCGGGCGTGCGGCGACGGCCACGGAAACGCACCCAACCTGCCTCCATCAGCACGTCGAGTGTGCCGCGCGAGGTCTGCACACCTCTGATATCCTCGATCTCGGCGCGCGTCACCGGCTGATGATAGGCGATGATCGCCAGCACTTCGAGGGCTGCGCGAGAGAGCTTGCGGGTTTCGTTCTCGTCGCGACGAATGACGAAGGACAGGTCGGCCGCCGTTCGAAAGGCCCAGGCATCATCGACCTGCACGAGATTGACGCCACGCGGCGCGTAGTGGTCTTTCAGGCGCAGCATGATCTGACGCGCGTTAAACCCCTTCGGCAGGCGCTCGGTGATGAAGCCTTCGGATACCGGCTGCGCGGAGGCGAAGACCAGCGCTTCGGCGATGCGCTCCGCTTCAATCTCGGCCTGCAGATTGCGGGTAGCATCTTCGCCGTCCCGGTCTTCACCCTCAAAGTCCTCGTCTGCCACGCCGATCAATCCGACTGCTCCTGTTCGACCACCTGCAGGGTGGCATGTTTCGGACCGCGGCGCATGTAGATCGGTTGGAAGGCGCCGTCCTGGCGTATCTCGAGCTTACCCTCACGCACCAGTTCCAGCGAGGCGGCAAAGGCGCTGGCAACGGCCGTAACGCGTTCCGTGGGACTTGCGAGGTAACGCAGCAGATATTGCTCGAGCGCCGTCCAGTCGACGATATCGCCGATCATCTGCGTCAGCAGTTCGCGGGCATCGGTGAGCGACCAGACATTGCGGCGCTCGATCGTCACCTGGGTGATCGCATGGCGCTGGCGCAAGGCGGCATAAGCACTCAGGAGATCGTAGAGATTGGCATCATAGGCCGACTGCTGGCGATGCGGGATATGTTCAGGCGCCCCACGGGCAAAGATATCGCGGCCGAGCCGGTTGCGATTGACGAGGCCGTCCGCCACCTGCCGCATCGCTTCCAACCGTTTCAGGCGAAAGGCAAGTGTCGCGGCCATTTCCTCGCCCGAGGGGCCGTCATCCTTGGCCTGCTGCGGGATCAGTAATCGCGATTTCAGATAGGCAAGCCAGGCGGCCATGACCAGATAGTCGGCAGCAAGCTCGATGCGGATACGCCGAGCACTTTCGACGAACTGGAGATATTGCTCGGCAAGGGCCAGCACCGAAATACGCGACAGGTCGACCTTCTGGTTACGGGCAAGATAGAGCAGCAGGTCGAGCGGGCCTTCGAAGCCGGCGACATCAATCACCAGCGCCGGTTCGTGGGTGGCGCGCTCCGAACCGTTCTCCTGCCACAGCTTGTCCATCGGCGTTGACGCTGCCTGGGACCGCTCCGTGCCCTTGATCGTGTTCACCCTACCCCGCCTTTCCGGCTTTTTCTCAAGCCGTCACAAACATGGCGTCGAATTCCGCCCTTATCGTCGCCTCGTCTGCAGCATCGGCGGTCGGAAAACCGTCCTCAACCAATCGTGCCCGCTCGCGCGCCGGACCTGCCAGCGCCGGAACATTTGCCACGACCTGAAGCATCTCGTCCATATGGCCGTTGCAATGCAGCACGATATCGCAGCCGCCTGCAATGATATTTGCCGCACGTTCGCCGATTGTGCCGGCAAGCGCATTCATCGAGGTATCGTCCGAGAGCAGCAACCCCTTGAAACCGATCTCGGTGCGGATCACTTCATCGATGACCTTACGGGAGGTGGTCGCCGGATTATCCGCGTCGATTGCGGTAAAGACGACGTGGCAGGTCATTGCCATGAGCTCATCCTTCATCGCGACGAAGGGTGGGAAATCGTGGGCTTCGAGCTCCGCCCGCGGCACCGTTACGACGGGCAGCTCCAGATGCGAATCAGCAAAGCCGCGGCCATGCCCCGGCATGTGCTTCATGACTGGCAAAAGGCCACCAGCCTTCAATCCCTCGGCAGCGGCCCTTCCCATTTCGGTGACGGTGACGGGATCGCCGCCATAGGCTCTGTTGCCGATGACATTGCTGCTGCCTTCGACCGGTACGTCCAGCACCGGCAGGCAATCGACATTGATGCCGAACTTCTGAAGGTCGAAAGCATGCAGCCGCGACATCAGCCAAGCGGCGCGCAGGCCAAGCGCACGATCGCGGCGATAGAGATCGCCGAGCGCTTGCCCCGGCGGATAGTGCTGCAGCATCGGCGGGCGGATACGCTGGACGCGGCCGCCCTCCTGATCGATCAGGACAGGCGCGTGCCAGCCAACGCAGTCGCGCAGCTCGGCGACGAGATCGCTGATCTGCTGAGCTTCGGAAATATTTCGTCCGAAGAGGATGAAGCCCCAGGGACGTTCTGCCCTGTAGAAGGCCTTTTCTTCATCGGTCAGCTTGAGGCCGCTGCAGCCAAGGATCATTGCTTTTGATTCGGTCATATCCGAATCATAAGGGCCGCCCTGCGAATTGCGAGCGAGGTCAAGCGCGATCCCACAAAAAAGAACGGCGGGACAGGCCCGCCGTTGCGATAGGGAAAGCCAAAAGGCTTACTTGGAAATCAGGCAGCTTCCGCCGGCGGCACGAAACTTCTCGCAAAGGGCGGCTGCCTCGTCCTTGGAACCGGCCGGGATGCGGACGCGGTAGAACGTGCCCTTGCCGGCAATATCGGCCTTGCGGATTTCATAAGCGCGGCCGCTAAGCACGCCGGCGAATTTCTTCGACAAGCTGGCATAGGACTTCTTCGCCTCATCCTCCGACGGCAGAGACGCGATCTGAATGCCGTAGCCACCACTTGCTGCGGCTGGAGCTTGTGACACCGGCTGAGCAGCAGCCGGAGCAGACGCGACCTGCGTCGGCTTCTGCTGGGCCGTCGGGCGAACGTTGCCATTCTCGGTCACCGTTCCGACGACATTGACCGGCTGATCGACCGGGCGAGCCGTGGGGACAGGTGCGGTATCAGTCGTCGCAGCAGGTGCCGTATCGGTGATCGGCGTCGTCTTTACCGCGCGAACCGGGGGATCGACCTGGTTTGCATTCGCAGGGGTTATTTCCGCCACTTTCGGCGCCGCCTGAGCAGGTTGAGCTGCAGGCGTGGCTCCGACAGGCGGAAGTGCCGACGGGGCGGCCTGATTGGCAGCGGCTGCCGGGAAGCTTGCAGCAGACGGCGTGGCCGCCGGTGCCGCCGAGGCCACTTCATCGGCCGTTGCGGATTGATCGGCAGGCGCTGGTTCCTCGCGGGCGACGAGCGTGCCATCCGGCTTGACGATCATCGTACGGACCTTGCGCGGCGAAACGGACGGCGTTCCATCGTCTCCATCAGCAGCAGCGGCATCCGCATTTGCGTTATGGTCCGGTAGCAGGCGCGGATCCTGTGTTTCGCCAACGGCGGTCGGCAGTACGCCGTCCGGGCTGCCCTCATCGTCATCAGGAGAGACTTCCGGTGTCAGCGTGCGCTGCACGACGTCGACCGGCTGCTCGTCGGATGAGACGAGCGCCTTCTGCTTCGGTTCCTCGGCAGAGCCGGCGACGCGATCATAGACGGCCTTATCCTGGTTCGGCACGGTCTTGCCGCCCGGATTCTCAGGAACGACCTTGACCGGGTCCTTGTCGGCCGTGATGACGCGCGGCTCGCCGGTGCTGGCGATATTGAGGCCGGGGCCGTTCGAAACCCAGGCATAGATGCCGTAGGCGCCGCCCGCAAAAACGACCAGCATGGCGGCTGCAGCCAACAGCCGCCGCATGGAGCGGGCGCGATTGAAATCAGCGGCCTGGCTTGCGGATTCGATATGAACTTCCGAAACGTTCTCGCGACGCTCGACCGGCTCGCGCACGCTGCGGCGGAAATCCTCCTCCAGCGCACGTTCGAAATCATCGAGACCATCGGCGAAGGCCGAGCTTGCCGGCTTGGCCGCGGTCGCAGCCGTCGCTGCTGCCGGGGGTGCCCATGCCGGAGCAGCGGCTGCTTTTTCCTGACGCTTGGCAGGCTCGAAGAAGCTTGCGATCTCGGCATCGAGGTCGAAATCGAAATCGGCGGTCTTGGCGACAGGTTCCGGATGCTCGACGGGCGGCAGCGTCGGAACATGCATGTCCTCGACGGCCTCGGGACGATCTTCCGGATCGGAGATCATCGACGGATCAAACGGCAGATCGTCTGCAGGTTCGCTTGCCGGCGTCGGCCTGGCGTAGCTCACGGGAGCCGGCTGAGGCTCGGGCACGAAAGCAGGTGCCGGCTGCGGACGGGGCGCGGGCTGAGCCGCCACGACGGGAGCAGCGCGAACGGGCTCCGGCTTAGGCTGCGGAGCCTGCGGCTCGGAAAAATCCAGGTCGGCGAGTTCCAGCTCGATATCGGCGAGATCCAGCTCGAAATCATGACCGGCGAACGGATCTTCGCCGTCCTGCTCCGGCTGACGTGCAACGGCGGGCGCAGGGGCGATCGGCTGCGGAATTGGTTCGACCGGGGTGCGGGCGACCGGCTTCGGCGCTTCAGGCTGACGAATAACCGGGGTCGCGCGGCTCATTGGCACAGGCGCGATCACCGTTGGCTGAACAGGCGCGCGTGCCACAGGCGCTTCGAAAACCGGAGCTGCGAAGACCGGCGCTTCAAAAACAGGTGCTGCGAAAACGGGGGCGGCCGCGGCCGATACCGGCTGCTCCGGCGCCGGCATGACGACAGGCTCAGGTACCGCCGCGACAGGCTCGGACACGATGGGAGTTGCCGCGCGCTGCGGCACCGGATAGCGGGAAACATCGGCCAGCAGATCGTCAAGATCGAAGGCGGGCTCCGGTAATGCTTCCGTCAGGGCTGCATCGGGATGGACATCGCCTTCTGCCGCAGCGGCGATCAGATCGAAACCGGCATTGGCAGGCTCGACAGGCTCATCGGCAACGGACGGTTCTTCGAAATAGGCCACGGGCTCTTCAGGAAGTGCAACCTCTTCGTGGCGATCGATTTCGGCCGGAAAACCGAAAGGTACCGCGACCGGCTCGTAATCTGAAGCTTCGACGACAGCGGTCGGCAGAGGCTCGCTGAGAACCTCAGGCATGACCGCAACGGGTTCAAGCGCGACCTCCGGCTCGGGTGCGAATGCGGGCTCGACAACGAGAGCCGCAACCGGCTCGGTAGCTGGCGTCTCAATGACCGGCTCTTCGTGGACCGGCTCTTCGCGGCGCGGTGCGTGAAAATTGGCGAGCGGCAGACGAATGCTGGCAGCCGACCATTGCGGCGCCTTGGCAGGCGGCTGTGTTGCCGGCGCGAGCGGAAGAGCGCCGCCGATCGAAAGCTCCAGTTCCTCGATCAGATCGCGAGCGCCACCATAGGCCGTGAAGGTAAGCGGCGGCTCTGCCGAAACGGCGACAGGCTTTGTCGGAGCAGGCACCCAGTCGGCTTCGACAGGGGCTTCCCAATCGGCAGACAGCGGAGGATCGAGGGCCACTTCCGGAGCGGTAGCAACTGCGTCAGGCAGCTCCGGCTCAACGATGGGCGTTTCAAAACCGGCCATAACCGGCGCGACAAGCTCTTCGCCTATAGACGGCACTTCGTCCTGGACGGGCTCGACATAGTCATACGCCTCGCCCTGCGCGGCAACAGGCTCTGCCTGATGATCGAGAAAGACATCCGGAGAGGTAGAAGGGCGCGGCGCATCATAACGCTCGAACTCGCGAAGAAGCTCGTCCTCGAGATCGAGGGCGGGCTCCTGCCTGGCGGGTTCACTTACGGTATTGGCAGCAACACGAGGCTCAAAGCCAACGATACGGGCGAGTTCTGCCAACGGATCGTCGTCGGCAAACACATCGTCTTTTCCACGCGTATCATACGCAAGTCGTTTATCAGCCATGCCCATCCCACTCAAAAACGCAAACACTTCAATGCCAGCGCATTGTGGGGAAATGGTGACGCTAGCGCATTTCGTCCGGTGCGGCAGTGCCCGTAATGGCAAGTCCCGACTTCAAAACCGACGCTACAGCGTACACCAGCCCAAGTCTGGCAATACTCGATTCTCGGTTCTTATCGTTAACAAATCGTAATTCGGTTTGATCTTTACCTTTGTTCCAGTGCGCATGGAAGGCGCTGGCAAGATCATAGAGGTAAAAAGCGATGCGATGCGGCTCCTGGGATTGGGCTGCACTTTCGACGATACGCGGGAATTCCGCAGCCTTGGCAATCAGCTGCAATTCGGCAGAATCCGTAATGCCTGCAACGGATTGCGCCAAAAGCTCCGGTGTCGGAGCGAGATCCGGGAAGGCTTCCTTCGCCTGACGGAAGACGGACATGCAACGGGCATGCGCATACTGCACGTAAAAGACGGGATTATCTTTGGATTGTTCCGTTACTTTGGCGAAATCGAAGTCAAGCGGCTCGGAATTCTTGCGGTAGAGCATCATGAAGCGGACCGAATCACGTCCAACCTCCTCCACGACATCGCGCAATGTGACAAAATCGCCCGAACGCTTCGACATCTTCACCGGCTCGCCGTCGCGATAGAGCTTGACGAGCTGGCAGAGCAGGACCGTCAGCTTCGCCTTACCCTCGGAAACGCCGCGCGCAACCGCCTCAAGGCGCTTCACATAGCCGCCGTGATCGGCGCCGAGGACATAGATCATCTCGTTGAAGCCGCGGTCGAACTTGTTCTTGAAATAGGCAACGTCGGCAGCGAAATAGGTGTAGGAACCATCCGACTTGATGAGCGGACGGTCGATATCGTCACCGACCTCGGTCGAGCGAAAGAGCGTCTGTTCGCGGTCTTCCCAGTCCTCGGGGAGCTGCCCCTTCGGCGGCGGCAGCGTGCCCTTGTAGACATAGCCCTTGAAGGTCAGGTCGTTGATCGCGGTGCGGATTGCGGCGGCGCCATTGGCATGCAGCGTGCGTTCGGAGAAGAAGATATCGTGATGCACGTTGAGGGCGGCAAGATCCTCGCGGATCATCACCATCATCATCTCGATGGCACGATCCTTTACGATCGGCATCCACTGCTCTTCCGGCATGTTGTGCAGGCGCACGCCATATTCCGATGCGAGCGATTCGCCGACTGGCACCAGATAGTCACCGGGATAGAGACCAGAAGGAATCTCGCCGATCTTCTCGCCCAACGCTTCTCGGTAACGCAGGAAGACGGAGCGGGCGAGTACATCGATCTGCGAGCCGGCATCGTTGATGTAATATTCCTTGACGACCTCGTAGCCGGCGAAGGCAAGCAGGTTTGCCAGCGCATCGCCGACGACGGCGCCGCGGCAATGGCCGACATGCATCGGGCCGGTCGGATTGGCCGAGACATATTCGACATTGACCTTCTTGCCCTGCCCCAACGGCGAGCGGCCATAATTTGTGCCCGACTGGATCATCGCATTGAGCAGGCGCTGCCAATAGCCGACCGAAAGACGAATATTGATGAAGCCGGGACCGGCGACCGAGACCTCGGCAACGTCCGTATCTTCCTGCAGCTTGGCGATGATGATTTCGGCCAATGCACGCGGATTGGTACCGAGCGGCTTGGCAAGCACCATGGCGGCGTTGGTCGCCACATCACCATGGCTCGCATCGCGCGGCGGCTCGACGGCAATGCGACCGAAATCAAGCTCGGATCGCTTTTCCTTGACCAGATCGAGCTGTTCAAGGGCGTTTTTAATCCTGGCTTCAAAATCGGTAAAAAGGTTCATCGCACTCTTCCATGCACAGGCTGTGCCAACAAGGTTGCCGGCGGCTGCCGGGCGCCCGCTGCCTATCGCAAATCCGGAGTGTGGTCAAACAATCGCCTGTGGGCACTGATGGCATAAGTGTCGGTCATGCCGGCCAGATAGTCGCCGACATGGCGGGCTTTCGGCGCATCGGAGAGGCCGGCAATATGGTCCACCCAGTAGTGGCTCTGCATCTCCTTGGGATTGGCCATGTAAGCGCCGAAGAGATCCTTGACGATCTGGGCAGCACCGGCACGGATGCGCATGATATCGGCATTGCGATAGATGCGCTTGAAGAGCATCGCCTTGATTTGCCTGTCGGTCTCGGCCATCTCATCCGAGAACGTCGCGATCACATGGTCAGCATTGCGGATGTCGCCGGCGCTCTGCGGCTTCAGCGCATTGAGACGCGTCTGCGCCACCCCGATGACGTCTTCCACCATGCGGGTGATCTGGCGGCGCATGATCTCGTGGGTGAAGCGGCTCGGCTCCAGATGCGGATAGCGCTCCCTCACCTCCGCCATCAGCCCGGCAAGAAAGGGAATTTCTTCGAGCATTTCGAAGTTGAGGTAGCCGGAGCGCAAGCCATCGTCGATATCGTGGGTGTTATAGGCGATATCGTCAGCGATCGCCGCCACCTGTGCTTCGAGGCTCGCATAGCTCGCCAACTCCAGATCGTAGATTTCGCAATAATCGAGAATCGGCTGCGGCACCGGCCCGCGCGTGCCGACGCCATCGGCTGTCAGCAGCGGGCCATTGTGCTTGACCAGGCCTTCCAGGCTTTCCCAGGTCAGGTTTATGCCGTCGAATTCGGCATAACGCCGCTCCAGTTTGGTGACGATGCGCAGGGACTGGGCATTATGGTCAAATCCGCCATACGGCAGCAGTTCCTCGTGCAGCGCGTCCTCGCCGGTATGGCCGAAGGGCGTGTGGCCGAAATCGTGGACGAGTGCCACGCCCTCGGCCAGATCCTCATCCACTTTCAGCGCGCGGGCGAGTGCGCGAGCAATCTGCGCCACCTCGATCGTATGCGTGAGGCGCGTACGGTAATGGTCGCCGTCCTGTGCGATGAAAACCTGCGTCTTGTGCTTCAGCCGGCGAAAGGCCGTCGTATGAACGATGCGATCGCGATCGCGCTGGAATTCGGAGCGCGTGGGGCTGCTGCTTTCCTCATAAAGGCGCCCGCGCGAATTCCAAGGATCAGCCGCATAGACTGCCCGCTCGCCAAAACCGAAACCCAATGCCTGCCTGTCGAAGCTCATTCTTCACCGTCATCAACACGTTGCGGCCTTGCCCATTGACGCCGCTTTCCGCTCTTCATACCTATAGACCATAGAAACGGCAAAGAGGTACATTGTCGACCGCTTCGCCAGATCCTGTCCTTTACCGGCGGATCATGATAAGTTTCTTTGATATCATGCGTTTGAACGTCAAACGCGCAAATAGGATTCTCTCCGGATCTTGACCCCGGCAGGAGGAAGAATGACTGAAGCGAATGTAACCCTTTCCGATGCTGCGGCAAAACGTATTGCCACGATCGTCGGCAGTGACCCCGGCAAGAGCGCGTTGCGCGTCTCCGTCGAAGGCGGCGGCTGTTCCGGCTTTTCCTACAAATTCGATCTCGTGGACGGCGCGGCTGATGACGATATCGTGGTCGAAAAGAACAATGCCAAAGTGCTGATCGACAGTCTCTCACTGGTCTATATGGCCGGATCGGAGATCGATTTCGTCGACAACCTCCTCGGCCAGTCCTTCCAGATCAAGAATCCCAACGCGGTGGCAAGCTGCGGCTGCGGCACCAGCTTCGCGATCTAACGCAAGATCGGGTTTCCAATAATAACCGGCCGAAGATTGTCTTCAGGCCGGTTTCTCGTCTTGTCCGCCGACGCCGGAGCGCGATAGAAAGAACTCTGACCGAACTCGCAGGACAATGCCATGAAAATCGCGACCTGGAACATTAACGGCGTCAAGGCGCGTATCGACAATCTGATGCAGTGGCTGAGGGATTCCAGTCCCGACATCGTCTGCCTGCAGGAGATCAAGACTGTCGATGAGGGTTTTCCGCGGCTCGAGATCGAAGCGCTCGGCTACCACGTGGAAACGCACGGGCAGAAGGGCTTCAACGGCGTCGCCATTCTCTCCAAAAGCTCTCCCTCCGAGGTCAATCGCGGCCTGCCGGGCGATCCGCTCGATGAGCAGGCCCGTTTCCTCGAAGCGGTCTTCTCATTGCCAGGCAACAAGGTGGCGCGGGTTTGCTGCCTCTACCTACCGAACGGCAATCCGCCGGAAACGGAAAAATACCCCTACAAGCTGGCCTGGATGGAGCGTCTGCGAAAGTTTGCCGCCGAACGTCTGGAATTCGAAGAAATTTTCATTCTGGCCGGGGACTACAATGTGATTCCCGAGCCGCATGACTGTTTCGACCCGAAAGTGTGGGCGAGCGATGCGCTTTTCCTGCCGCAGACGCGCCAATCCTTCCGCCGGCTGGAAAATCTCGGCCTCGTCGATGCGGTGCGTTCGGCAACCGATGCGACAGCACTCTATTCGTTCTGGGATTATCAGGCCGGGGCATGGCCGAAGAACAACGGCATTCGCATCGACCATCTGATGCTGTCGCCGGAAGCGGCGGACTGCATGACGTCAGCAGCGATCGAAAAGCATGTGCGCGCTTGGGAAAAGCCGTCCGACCACGTACCGGTGGTGGCTTACTTCGACTTCACGGCCTGAAATTTATTTCGAGTTCGAGACTCAGTCGTCCGAGCCTGTCGCAATCGTATGCGACAGGGAGATAGCCGTGCGCCGGTCCGTTTCGCTGGCGACCGAGAACGCATCTTCCTGCAGCGACTGCATCCAGCCACAATCCTTCGGCTTGCAGCGATCGAGTGCCGCCGTCATCAAGGCGAGCCCCCGCGCCGACTGGCCTTCGTCGAAAAGGATGTTGCCGAACACCGCCATGGCGCCGGGATGGCCGCTCTTGCGTGCCTGATTGAGCCATTTCTTGGCCTGGTTGACATTGGCGCTGCCGCCCTCGCCCGCAAGCATCATCTGCGCAAGCTGAAACTGAGCTTCGGGAACGCCGAAGGTGGAGGCAACCTGGAAATAGAGCTGGCGGGCCTGATTGAGATCGATCTTTACTGGACTGCCGGCGATACCGTGCTGGTAATAGTTGGCAAGCGAGAGCAGCGCATTGATGAAGAAGCCCGTGTCCTCAGAGCCGGGTTCGACGCCCTGCTGGGCGATCTCGCTGTAGATCTTGAAGGCTTCGAAATCATCCTGCGCCACGCCATCGCCATCGGCATACATGTTGGCAAGCGCCCAGCGCGAGCCAGTGTGGCCCTTTTCGGCGGCGTATTTGTAGGCTTCGACCGCCTCTTCCTTCTGACCGTTCTTGTATGCCTTGAAACCGAACTTGAAGAGATCGAAGGGGCCCGATTCCTTCGTGACGCCTGCCTTTATGTCGAATGCCAAGACCGGACAGGCCAAAGCCAGGGAAACGGCCATCGACATGCTGACCAGCATGAATTTGAACAATCTGAACTCGGACGTTACCATCTCTAACGTTTTCTTTCGTTCATCCCAGCCACATGGCGGCGGCTTTTTCGCCGTTCTGCCCCGTGCGGATGCATTCCTTCCAGGCGAGCGATCCCGCGGCGGGCTCCAAGACCCCTTTACCCGCGTCGCTTCCAGCCCCATGCCCCTCATTCAAAACCAGCCCATCCTCGCAACCCGCCCGGCTTCCGGCCCGGCTCGCATGTGATGGCTGTGCTACTCTCCGTGCGGTCCGGCTCCCTGCCCGTCCGCCTTCATTGAATTCGTAAACAGCAAATGTGACCAAACCGGTATCGCACCCGTCCCCAACGGACGAAGCTTCATGCCGGCGGACTGAAAATGATGAAACGTCGTGAATCTGCAACACTAACGAGTGGGCGGCTTTCCGGCCGGAAATGCCTCTGGCGGAAAGCAAAACGGCCGCTGCCGCTGGCTTCTTGCCCCTGCTTTCGCAATGTCTGGCGTTACCGGAAAAAATTCGACCCATGCTACTGCTACGCACACCCTACGCTTGTCATCTCCTCGCCCGCAGATAGCGCTGCGCCCTCTTTGTGGCGGGAAATGGACAAATTCGCCCCGCTGCCACCATACGCCAACCGTCGTAAAAAAGTGTTGCTGAATCGTCACAAAACGGGATGAGGAAATGGCATGATTAATTGCCGCAGACAAAGAAGAGCCCGGCAATGCCGGGCTTCTCAATTCTTCATATCGGCGGATTAGAACTTGACCTTTAGACTGGTCGACAGCGCGGCAACCAGATCGTTCCCGAAAGAATAGGAGACATCATCTCCGTAAGTCTGACCATTGTATTCAAAAGCACCGGATTCTCCGCTCGTCAGCAGGCCGACGGCGCCGGCAACACGCCATTCGATGTGCTCGGTCGGTGTGAAGGCTGCACCAACACCAACCGTCCAGCTATCAGTCTGCGAGCCATAACCCTGGCTGGTACCACGATCCCACGTCAGGCTGACAGCACCAGCCCATTGATCGTTGAACTTGTGCCCTATGCCACCGGTGATCGTCCAGCCATCCCGATAAAACAAGTCGAGTGAGGTCAGGCCACCCGCGGGGCAAGGCAGGCCATTAGTCGGGCAGAATGCTACGGACTGCAGTACGCTCCAATTCGTCCATTTGACCGATCCGAAGGCCAGCCAATCTGGAGCGATGCCACTCTGAACCTTCAGCTCCAGAGAATCCGGAGCCTCTGCGGAACCGGCCACCGGCGTCACCACGCCATAAGGAGCGCCGTTCAGCGGTGCGAATGGTGCAGTCACCTGTGTCAGATCCACTGTGCCGGTCAGATTGTCGTACTTGACCCGGCTGTTATAGACGAGGCTCGCGCGCATCGCATATTCGGGGATCTCATAGGCAAGACCGGCGCGCCAGCCCCAGCCGTTGTCGTCGAGGTCAAGGCGACCGACGCCGTCACCTGTGCCGAGCAAAAGCGGAACCGTCGAAACCAGCCGCTCCTTGAAGCCCTCGACCTCCTGATAGAAGGCGCCGCCAATGATGCGGAGCTGCCCGGGTCCAACATCAAAACGATAGGAGCAGGTTCCGCCATAGTTGCGGGTCTTGATCTCTGTCTCGATGTTGTTGTTGGCGCCCGCCCAGTTCAAGCCGGGGTTTGAATGTCCGCCAAAAGGCTCGGAATAATCGACAAGGCAATCGACCACATCACCGAAGCCGGCTTTGAAGCCGAAATAAGGAATAGTGTAGTTCGCGGTGTCGTCGGCTGTGCTCGAACGATTGTTCAGATTGCCGCCGCCGGGAGATGTCGAAGTATCCGTGTCACGGACATCCTTGAGCTTACGTTGCGGCGTGACATAGGTGACACCCGACTGGAACGAGAAAGGCGATGTATCGAACAGCTGATCGATATTGTAGCCACCACGCTCCAGACCGCCCGCAAAGGACGGCGAGGCCAGTGCCGAAAATATGACGAGCGTTGTTACGCCCCTGGAAAACATACGCGGTGCCATTGTGTCTCCCCCACTCAAGCAATTGAAGTAATCACACTGTGCTAGTGAACTTAATAAATCGCAACGATCGCTCCGGCTGCGACGCGAAGTTGAGTCATGGCTAATTTACGTAAACAATTGACGGGCACGTCAAAAAATCAGATAGATAAAATTCTATTCTTCTATCTATGGGTTTTTCCTAGCTTGTTAGATTCTTTTTCCTCGAAGGGTGAAAGCTGTATCAAACTGACAACAGTGTCAGTTTTCGCGCGAAGCATCCCTCAGACGGGTGATATCCACAAGCACAACAGCCCCTAACCGCAGTTTTCGGTCGAATCATCATACTTTTAAACGCAAAGGGCGCGCTCCAACGGAACGCGCCCTCAGGAATAATATACTCGTAAACCGCGATTATCCTGCTTCCGTAACTCGCGTTAGAGCAGTCTTCAGGCTTTCGATCTGGCCCGTCAGTTCCGCATGGCGTTCGCGCTCGGCCTCCACCACTTCCGGGTTGGCATTGGCGACGAACTTCTCATTCGAGAGCTTGCCGTCGATGCGCGCGATCTCGCTTTCGGATTTCGCGATCGCCTTTTCGAGACGGCTCTTTTCCGCGGAGAGATCGATCAGTTTGCCGAGAGGCAGGCAGGCGGTCGCCTCTGCGACGATGATCTGAGCCGCCCCCTTCGGCGCGGCGTCTGCCAAGGAAATCGCTTCGACACGTGCCAGACGCTTGATGGCGGCGTCATGACGGAACAGCCGCTCGCGGGTCAGGCTGTTGGCACCGACGACGACCAGCGGCGCGGTCGCCGACGGCGGGACGTTCATTTCCGAGCGAACCGAGCGGATACCGGATACGAGGTCGATCAGCCAGTTGATCTCATCGGCTGCGGTATCGTCAGAATAGGACGGCGACGGCCATTCCGTATGGCAGAGAAGACCGTCACGTTCCTGACCTTCACCCGCCGTATGTGCCCAGAGTTCTTCTGTCATGAAGGGCATGAAGGGATGCAGCAGCTTGTAGATCTCTTCGAGAACATAGGCGCTGCAAGCCTGCGCCTCCGCCTTGGCACCCTCGTCCTCGCCACTGAAGACCGGCTTCAGCAGTTCAAGATACCAGTCGCAGAACTGGTTCCAGACGAAACGATAGAGAGCGCCGGCAGCATCGTTGAAGCGATAGGCTTCAAGTGCTTCCGTAACGTCACGTTCCGTTCGGGCAAGTTCCGTCAGGATCCAGCGATTGATGGTCAGTTCGGCGGCTTCCGGTACGAAATGCGGATCGCTCTTGACGCCGTTCATTTCGGCGAAGCGCGTGGCGTTCCAGAGCTTGGTGCCGAAATTCCGGTAACCGGCAATGCGGGCCGGATCGAGCTTCACGTCGCGGCCCTGCGCGGCCATGATCGCCAGCGTGAAACGCAGCGCATCCGCACCATATTCGTCGATCAGTTCGAGCGGATCGATGACGTTGCCCTTGGACTTCGACATCTTCTGACCGTTCTTGTCACGCACCAGCGCGTGGACATAGACGGTGTGGAAGGGCTCGACCGGATTGTCGTCCTCGTCCTTCATGAAATGCAGCGACATCATCATCATGCGGGCAACCCAAAAGAAGATGATATCGAAACCGGTGACGAGAACGCTGGTCGGATAGTAGCGCGCAAGTTCCGGCGTCTTGTCCGGCCAGCCGAGCGTCGAGAACGGCCAGAGGGCAGACGAGAACCATGTGTCGAGCACGTCCTCGTCGCGCGTCAGAATCTCGCCGGGCTGGAAGTTTTCCAGCTTGTCCTGCACGAAAGCCTTCATCGGGCCTTCATGCGACAGGTAGTGCTGGATGGCCGCCTGCAGCGCCTCTTCCTCTGTCTTCTCGACGAAGACCTGGCCGTCAGGACCGTACCAGGCCGGAATCTGGTGCCCCCACCAGAGTTGGCGCGAGACGCACCAGGGCTGGATGTTTTCCATCCACTCGTAATAGGTCTTGTCCCAGTTCTTGGGCACGAAATTGGTGCGGCCTTCGCGAACGGAAGCGATCGCCGGCTCGGCCAGCGTCTTGGCATCGACATACCACTGCTCGGTCAAGCGCGGTTCGATCGGCACGCCACCACGGTCACCATGCGGAACCATGTGCTTGTGCGGCTCGATCTTGTCGAGCAGGCCGGCTTCTTCGAAGATTTCGACGATGACCTTGCGAGCGTAGAAGCGATCCTGGCCTTCGAGGCGATCCCAGGCGCCATGGAGTGCAGCCGGATGATCGAGGCCTTCGAGGAAATCCTCGTTTTCCTTGATTGTGATCGTGCCGTCGATATTCATGATGTTGATGGCGCGCAGGCCAGCCCGTTTGCCGACTTCGAAGTCATTGAAGTCATGCGCAGGCGTGATCTTCACCGCACCGGTACCGGCGGTCGGATCCGCATAATTGTCGGCAACGATCGGAATACGGCGACCGACGATCGGCAGGATGACATGCTTGCCGACGATCGACTTGTAGCGCTCGTCCTCCGGATTGACGGCAATGCCGGTGTCACCGAGCATGGTTTCCGGACGGGTGGTGGCGACGACGAGATAATCGCGCGTTTCCCATTCGGTCGGCTTGCCTTCCTCGTCGAAGGCGATCGGAAACTGATAGGTGACGCCTGGCTCCAGCGGATAGCGCAAATGCCAGAGATTGCCCTTGATCTCGTGCTGTTCGACTTCGAGATCGGAGATTGCCGTCAGCAGCTTCGGATCCCAGTTGACCAGGCGCTTGTCCTTGTAGATCAGGCCTTCCTTGTAGAGAGAGACGAAGACTTCGAGGACGGCCTTGGACAGGCCCTCGTCCATGGTGAAGCGCTCGCGCGACCAATCGCAGGAGGCGCCGAGGCGCTTCAGCTGGTTGAAGATCAGGCCACCCGACTCGCCTTTCCACTCCCAGACCTTTTCGATGAAGGCTTCGCGGCCCATGTCGCGACGGCCGGGAAGCTGCTGCTCCATCAGCTTTCGCTCGACGACCATTTGCGTGGCGATGCCGGCATGGTCCATGCCCGGCTGCCAAAGCACATCCTTGCCGCGCATGCGCTCGAACCGCACCATGACGTCCTGCAGCGTGTTGTTCAGCGCATGGCCCATGTGAAGCGAACCGGTCACGTTCGGCGGCGGGATGACGATTGTGAAGCTATCGGCGCCCGGCTTGGCGTTGGCGCCAGCGCGGAAGGCATCGGCCTCATCCCATTTCGCGGCGATTTTCGGTTCGACGGCGGCGGAATCGTAGGTCTTTTCGAGCATTTTCTGACCAATTCGAGGTTCGAGGATGGGCGTTTTGTAAATAGGATGGCTACAGCCAAGTCAATAAAAAAGCCGCCCCGGAGACCGGAGCGGCTCTTGTGAAGAAAAGCGGTCCGATCAGCGGCGAGGGCCGCGTGCCACGCGTTCGATCTCTTCCCGCACGAGACGCTCGACGAGCGTCGGCAGATTATCATCAAGCCACTCGCGCAGCATAGGCCGCAGCATGTCCTCGGCGATCTCGTCCAGCGAGCGACGCTCGGCGGCGCCATCGATGGCAGCGGCAAGCTCTTCGAAGGAGCGGGCAACCTGCAGACCGGTGGTCTGGGACAGAAGCGCGGGCTGCACCTCATCGGCGACATGGACTTCGGCGACACGGGCCGGTTCCACTGCACGTTCGACGCTCTGGAAAACCGGCGGCTCGATGCGCGGCTCGACAGCGGGAAGCGCAGGCGCCTCGTCAACGATCGACGGCCGCAGAAGCGCGGACAATTGCGGTTCGGCAAAGACCGGAGCAGGTTCAGCTATATGTTGAGCGACTGCGGCAACCTGGGGAGCCGGAGTGATGGCCGGAGCAGGAGCCGGCTCTACCGGGCGAGGAGCGGCAACAGCGCGCGGCGCTTCGTACACCGGCTGCTGCGGCTGGAATTGCGACTTCTGCTCCGAAAACTGCTGGGGCTCAAAGGACTGCTGGGGCTCGGAAAATTGCTGGGGTATATCACGCAGCGCCTGACCGGCCTGGGCGGCGCTCCGCTCGGAAGCGGCGCGAACACGGGCTGCGACATCGGCCAGAGACATGGCGCGGGCCGGCAGCTCAGGTTCCGGCGCGGTACCGGCCGAATTTGCGGCGACGAAACGCGGATCCCGCAGAAACTGCGGTTCCGGGAACTCGACACCAGCATAGGTGTCGTCGACAGTCAGATGAATTTCGGAGTCGCTTTCCTCTTCCGCACCGTAAACGGGGGGCAGCGAGGCGGATATCGCTCTTCCGGCGCCAGGCTCATTGCTTTCGATAATCTGGCGAATGGATGCCAGAATCTCTTCCATGGACGGTTCACGCGCTACACCTGGCTGAGCCATATCTATCCCCGTTATCCCTTAAACAATGATCGGATGGCACGGACCATGCACCCGAATCACCGTGACCTTAGAATACCCCATGGGGGAAAAAAATCAGCGCGAATCAAACAACTGCCGCCATGCACAGTTTTGTTACCGAAGGGTAATCGATACCTGTGACGGCTTTTGTAACGGCTGAAACGAAAACGGGCGCTTTAAGCGCCCGTTCGAAAAATCTTCGGCGCAAACGCCTTAGAATACGAACTCGCGGGCCTTGGCGAATCCCGGCAACGGCTTCACCGAAGCATTGAAGAAGACGTTTTCCGAAACAGCACCGCGCTCGCTGACGAATACCTTGGCGCGAGCGGCATTGCCGTAGCCTTCCACGACGACCAGACGACCGCCTTCCTGCAGCTGGGCGAGAAGGGCCGCCGGAACTTCTTCCACCGAGCCGTTAATGAAAATCAGATCATAGGGCGCGCCTGCGGCATTGCCCTTTTCGAGCGGGCCGGTTGCGACCTGCACATTGGCATATCCGGCAAGATTGGCCTTGGCTTCAGCTGCCAGCGTCTCGTCCGATTCCAGCGCAACGACGGAGCCGGCGATCAGCGACAGCAGCGCGGAGGTATAACCCGTGCCGGCGCCTACTTCGAGAACGGCATCGTCCTTTGTGATGGCGGCGAGCTGCAGCAGCTTGGCGAGCGGCGAGGCCTCCATGAGGAAGCGACCCGGATTGCCGCTGGCAGGAGCGGCGATTTCGATATCATTGTCGATATAGGCAAGTACCTTGGCTTTTTCCGGCACAAATGTCTCGCGCGGCACGGTCAAGAAAGCCGCCAGCACGGAATGCGAGGTAACGTCCGTGGTGCGGACCTGATTGTCGACCATCTTTACGCGTGCTGCTTCGAAATCCATCATATCCTCTCGCCGATGAAAGCGGTTCTGTCTTCCGTCTCTTAATCTCCGGCACGGATGCTTTCAAGGCTTGCTGCAGGCCCGTGTGCAGAATCCCGCAAGCCCACCTCCGCATGCAACAGGTAGAGACCGAATGCTGCAACTCAAGCGTGGAACAAATGGCGGTTTCATGATACTGTTCTGACTGGAGGAACAAGGAGGAGGAGCAGGCCATGTCTGCCGTTCTGGAGCATTTCACGCTGTTCGACTTTTTCATCCTTGCAGCACTTGCCGGCATATTCTGCTGCGGGCTGCTGGACAGCGAGACGACCTGAACCGATCGGATCGCGGATAGAGACGTTCGGCCCGGCTGACGCACCGGACATGGGCTTTTGCGCCCTTCCGGATCAAGCCGGCACAGATATGCGCGCCATTAACTCTATATCAACCATATTGTTGCGCCGGCCGCGGCTTCCGCTAGGTTGCCGGCATGCAAACATTCGCTATTCAATCCCCAGATATCGAAGCGCTCCACTACAATCCGGAGGCGCGGCTGCTGCTCGTGAAATTCAGGAACGGCACCATCTGCAATTTCACGCGCATATCGACGCAAGCCCTGCAACGGCTGCTCGGACCAGGTGCGCAGATAGACGGCGCAACGTCCGAGAATGACAGCGGCTATCTGGAACGCCTGCGGAGCGGCGGTTTGCGGGCTCTCTATTCCCTGACCGGCATCAAGCCGGCCCAATTCGACTTCGCGCCGATTCCGACGACTGCCGATTGACGCTGCAAAAAGCGCCACACCTGCCCCAAAGTATGGCGGGACGGTTCAAGTCCAAACTGCCACACCTCGCAAAAGAGCAAGGGTTTATAATCACTTATCGATGCGGTGAAAGATATTGGAGGCCTCGCCCGGAATTGAACCGGGGTACAAGGATTTGCAGTCCTCTGCGTCACCACTCCGCCACGAGGCCTCACGGGCTGTCATATCAGCCGTGGCGAGCGTTTAGAATGATCGTAAGGAAATCGCAAGAGGGCTTTCCAAAAACATTTCCACTCAATTCAAACTCTGGCCACATCCATCTCCTATAAGTCGAATGTCGCGAAGCGCTGCGAGCCATCAAAACGGCCAGGCGCCATGCGATGATGGAAAGCTCGATTTGCTGAAAAAATCAGCTTCATCTGAACAATAATCAGGCCGGCAGCCAATCAATCAGGCATCTACGCCACGCAAAGCGCCTAAAAGGCAAGACATTCGGTATCTCCGTCTTCCCTAACAGGTATTGGCATGAGATCGCCTCTGTTCGTTGCCGCGTTTTTCGTTCTTTATATTAGATTTATCGAATTCTAATCTCGATTGCCAATAACAAATTCTTAACTTGACTTTCATTGGCATCGTCACATCTTGCCCTTGGGAGAGACAGGAGCAGAAATGAATTGGGTGTCCCTGAATTCCAAGCAGATTCGCGCCGCGTCCTACGACCCAGAGACTCAGGTTCTTCACGTTAAGTTTGCCGCCGGGCGCTCGGTTCGCCACACGGGGGTGTTGCCGCATGTTTACGGCAACCTCATCGAAACCGACGATCCGGAATTCTATTACAAATATTATCTGGAGCCTTCGCGTGTCCAAGCCGGCTGGTGGCAGAAGCCGAGCACGGGCTCCTACGCGATAAAGCTGTTGATCGCCGTCATTGCCGCGATCGTCGTGACCACCACGGCGCTCGAGGAAGCCGGTGAGCTGCCGATCCATCTTTCGGAAATTACCGAGTCGGGAATGACAAGTTCGACCTCAGTCGGAAATCCGAGCGTTTCGCCGCAGTGAGACGGGGAGATCGTATCGCGGCGGTAGCCGCGTGATTGCGAGCGACAGGAGCCCGCCTCCAGCCTCGGCGATCAATTTCCCGAGGATGTCGCGGGGCGCTTCCTGCGATGCCACCAGACGGCAACGCGTCGGCGCAACCTGCGGGCAATCGGCAAGTCGTGAGACAGGACGATAAAACCGAGCGGCAGCATCCAGAAACCGAGAACGGGTAGAAAGCCCAGGAAGCCGCCGAAGATCAGCAGCACTCCCGTCACCATTCTGGCGATGCGAGAGCGCGGTAATGGCACCCTGAGCGAGCCGAGAACCAGCTTGCCATCCCTGTGATCGATACCAAAATGCGTTTTTCCGGCCCTTTTCGGCCCGTCTTTCCTCTCAGTCATCCACAAGAGATGGGCACAAACGCAGCAAATACAAGCTGATTTCATTTTTTTGAAAAAACCGCTTGGCAAATCGGGAAAGCATTTGTATTACCCCGCTCACGCCGCCGGCAAGCGGTGATCCCTGGTAGCTCAGCGGTAGAGCATTCGACTGTTAATCGACAGGTCGCCGGTTCGAATCCGGCCCGGGGAGCCAGTTTCTAAGGGCCTTGTTGCAAAACAAGGCCCTTTTTCATTGCCTATTTCCTATGGGGACGCTGGATTTCCTCAGCTTTAGAGGCCTCGGATTCCGGAGCCGGCTTGGCAACCTTCGTAAACTCTCCTTACTCTTCGCCTACAAAAGCGATCGGGCGTAGGCGGAAATGGTGATCACGCCAGCCAATGGCGTTCATGCCGTCCGCAAGTTAACGGCATGCTGGCCAACCTGATGGTGTCAGTGTAAAGCATTCGCCATGGCTCTAGACCCGCAAAAAGCATTCTTGGATTACGACTCGGCGGACTGCACAGTGCAGTTCTGGACAGCGAACGCTCAGGCGATGGAATTCATCTCATTGGAGGCTGCCGTCAGGTACGCAAAAGACCACGGCGGACGGTGGGAAGAGATCGAGATAACGGTTCACCTGCCGCGCGAAGACATAGTTTTCGCCACCGGGAAAGTGCATCAGCTAATTGATGCCATATCGAACGACGCAGGGAATAATCAGTAGCTGGGTCCGTATACGGCATCGTTTTCACCGTCCCGCCCGCCATCGGTGCAGCTCGAGGCAGAGCAGCCAACCAGCCTGCCCTCTCCTGACTGACCATTTCGCCTTAATAGCTGCAAGATAGTGCGTTTGTCGGTCTGAAGCCCTGAGCGCATGCGGGATTCACAGAATGCCTGGGCTGATACTGGAAATCCGCGCTATTTGTAGCCGGTCGAGTTGTGCACGCTGAAGCTACTGCGGTCAGGCAGATCAGTGCGACGCTTATCAAAAGTGCTCCAGGTCTAGTCATCGTTTCATTTCCGTCGCTACGCTTTTGTAGAAGATGTCGCTCGATCGCATGGATGCAAGGGTACCTCAACACATATGCTTGGTTCCTCGACATGCGCTACGACCGGATTGCTCGCGCTTCGGCCTTCTTCGATTCCGTTGCGTTCAACGACTTCCAGCCCCACGTGACGCCGCCCAAATAGACCGGCGAGACTTGATCTCGCTCAAACGACCCGCGCGCCAGCGGACGTAATCTCCGTTCACAACCAACGGAGATTTCTATGCCAACAGATACCATCATCATCGTCAGTGGCGTTGTCGCAGCATTCGCGCTTTTCGCAGTCGGCCTCGCTTTTGCGAGCATCACTTCCAGCAAATAAGCTTGAGAAGACCCGGCAGGTTCGGAAACCACGTCCGTAGCAGACTCAGCCGCCAAAAACAAAGACGCCCCGAAAATCGGGGCGTCTTTTTGATTCGATCGGAATGTCGGTCGATCGGCGAACTCAGGCCGTCGGCTGCTTGGTCTTGCGCAGATAAGGCAGAACCGTGTCGAATGAGCCGAAGCGGGCGATGGCGTCCTCGTTGGACACGGCGGCGGTGATGATGACGTCGTCGCCCTGGTTCCAGTTGGCCGGCGTTGCGACCTGGTGCTTGGCGGTCAACTGGATGGAATCGATAGCGCGCAGGATTTCATTGAAGTTTCGGCCCGTCGTCATCGGATAGGTGAGGATCAGCTTGATCTTCTTGTCCGGGCCGATGACGAAGACCGAACGCACGGTGGCGTTGTCGGCAGGCGTGCGGCCTTCGGAGCTTTCGCCGGCACCGGCCGGCAGCATGTCGTAGAGCTTGGCTACCTTGAGATCCTTGTCGCCAATCAGCGGGTATTCGACGTCGAAGCCGGTTGCCGTCTTGATGTCGTTCTTCCACTTGCCGTGGCTTTCGACCGGATCGACGGAAATGCCGATGATCTTGACGCCGCGCTTGCTGAACTCGCCTTCAAGGCCAGCCATGGTCCCGAGTTCGGTCGTGCAGACCGGCGTGAAGTTCTTCGGGTGAGAAAAGAGAACGGCCCAGCCGTTTCCGATCCAGTCATGGAACTGGATGAGGCCCTGGGTGGTGTCGGCGGTGAAATCGGGAGCGATATCGTTGATACGCAGGCTCATGGTCGGCCCTCCAGTTTTTAATCGTTAATCTGAACACGCGCAGGCTCGCCTGCGTGCCGGTGACTATCTACAAACCTGCGGTGAGCACGGTCAAACCATAGCCTTCCCCGAAAAGGGCAGCGGCGGAATATTTATTCCCTGCAGGCAACGATAGCGTGACAACAGGCCGAACAAGATCATGCACGCAAAAAGGCAGCGGCGCGCACGCAAATCGATGCTTTTCGCATGGCGCGTTATTTCCTACTCAATTCGAAAGAACGAGAAAGAGGGAAGCGGCAATGGCGACACCATTTTACTGGAACGAGCTCAACACCTACGATTTTGCCGCGCTCTCGGCCGACACGACCATTGCCATCCTGCCGATTGCCTCGACCGAGCAACACGGTCCGCATCTGCCGATCGCAACGGATGTGGCGATCGCCAACGGCATGCTGGGGGAACTCCGCCGCCAGCGGCCCGACGACCTCGACATCCTCGTGCTGCCGACCCAGGAAATCGGCAAGGCCAACGAGCATGTCTATGGTCCGGGCACGCTTTCGCTCAGTGCCGAAATGTTGATCCCCGTTTGGACGGCGATCGGCGCGAAAGTGGCCGAGGCGGGACTGCGCAAGCTCGTCATCGTCAATTCGCATGGTGGCAATGTCGATATCATGAGCATCGTCGCCCGTGAGCTGCGCGTACGCTACCAGATGGCCGTCGTTTCCACCCAATGGGGCCGCTTCGGCAATCCTGAGGGCATGATCAGCGAGCATGAGTCTCGATACGGCATACATGGCGGCGAGGTCGAGACCTCGCTGATGTTGCATTTCCGGCCGGAGCTGGTGCGGATGGAGAAGGCGCAGAATTTTGCCTCCAAAGCCGAATGGATGCGTGAGCAATCGCAATATATCCAGCCGTTGCCGCCACATTCGTTGGCCTGGATCGCCCATGACCTCAATCCGAACGGTGTTGTCGGCGATGCCTCGAAGGGCACAGCCGAAAAGGGCGAGGCGATCTGCCGTCATCAGGTGAAAGGCTTCGTCGAATTGCTCGAAGACGTGAAGCGCTATCCGCTTTCCAATCTTTATTCCCAATAATTACGCGGTGAGCGGCCGCTCCAGCGGGATATGCCCCTTGGCCTGAAGTTCCTGCACGAGGCCGGCGAGCTCGGCCAGCAGATATTCCACAAAGAGGCTGGTGGCGGAATCGAGAGGGGCGCGGGCGCGGGCAAAGAGTTTCATCGTCTGATGGCGGCCGTGCGGCTCGGCGATCGGGCGGAATACCAGTTCGCCCTGGCGGCATTCGGTGATGACATCGAGCGGGTTCAGCATGGAGAGCCCTGCCCCGCATTTGACCAGCTTCTTCAGCATTTCTGATGCATTGGTTTCCAGAACAGGCTCGACTGACACATCGAGCCTCGCCATCGCGAGGTTGATGACTTCGCGCAGGCTGGTGCCCTGCTGCGCGAGCACCAATCGCTCTTGCACGACATCACCGAGATTGATCGGCCCCGGTCCGATCAGGGGATGGCCGGGTGGCAGGATGACGCCGATCGGAATGTCGAAATTGCCGAGCGTACGGATGCCGGGCGTCGCAGGAATATTGAAACCCAAGCCGACATCCACCTCACCCGACAGGACAGGATTGACCGTCGTCGTGCCGGCATCATTGCGCAACTGGATGAAGACGCGGGAATGCTCGGTCTGGAAACGTGCGATGATTTCCGGAAGCGGACCTGAGGCGAGGCCCACCGTCGTGACCAGCCTGACCTTGCCGGCCTGCTGCATCTTCAGGCTTCTGATGCGCCCTTCCAGCCGCTCGTAATTCTTCAGAACCTCCCTGATATGCTCGATGCAGAGTTCACCGGCCGCCGTCAGGCGCAGGCCGCGCGGCAGGCGCTCGAAGAGCGGCGCGCCCATTTCCTCCTCGAGCGCGAGAATCTGGCGATTGATGGCCGAAGAGGCGACGTTGAGACGGGCAGCGGCCTTCCGGATCGAGCCCGTGCGGGCGATCTCGTTCATGTAGAGAAGCTTTCTGGAGTGCAGCATCGCGACCTCTTTGCATTGTTTTTAAGCACAGCGCCCAATTTAGGCACAGACATCAGGTGAGATGCCAAAAAGGCATCGTTGCGCACGAATTTTGATGCTTTTCAAAGAGCGAAGCAATCGCTCAAATGCAGAAAATCGGAGGCCGAAAACGAGCTTCCATGGCACCAGAAGGGGAACGCCGCCATGTCCAACAGAATGAAAACATCGGTATTTTCTGCAGTTCTTGGGCTTGGCGGGATGCTCGCCGCCAGCGTGCCCGGCTACGCACTCGACAAGGTAACTTACGGCACCAACTGGCTGGCACAGGCTGAACATGGCGGTTTTTACCAGGCAGTCGCCGACGGAACCTATGCCAAACACGGCCTCGATGTTTCGATCGTTCAGGGCGGACCGAATGCGGCAAACAGCGCGTTGCTGATTTCAGGCAAGATCGATTTCTACATGGGCGGTCCGCAGGGTGAACTCTCGGCTGTCGAGCAGGGCATTCCGCTCGTCGACGTCGCGGCGATTTTCCAGAAGGATCCGCAGATCCTGATCGCCCATCCCGATGCCGGTGTCGACAAGTTCGAGGATCTTGCCAAGCTGAAGACGCTGTTCCTCAGCAAGGACGGCTACCTCACCTATTTCGAGTGGATGAAGGCAAACTTTCCGGGTTTCAAGGACGAACAGTACAAGCCCTACAATTTCAATCCCGGCCCGTTCCTTGCCGACAAGCAGTCCGCCCAGCAGGGTTATCTGACCTCGGAGCCCTACGAAATCCAGAAGCAGACCGGCTGGGAACCGAAGGTCTTCCTGCTCGCCGATAACGGCTATTCGCCCTATTCGACGATGATCACCACGACACGGCAGATGATCGACACCAAGTCCGATGTCGTGCAGCGCTTCGTCGATGCCTCGATCGAGGGCTGGTACAACTACCTCTACGGCGACAACAGCAAGGCCAACGAGCTGATCAAGAAGGACAATCCTGAGATGAAGGATGGCCAGATCGCCTATTCCATCGCCAAGATGAAGGAATACGGGATCATCGAATCCGGCGAGGGTCTGGACAAGGGCATCGGCTGCATCACAGACGCCCATTACAAGAAGTTCTTCGACGAAATGGTGGCGATCAAGGTCGTCAAACCGGAGACCGACTACACCAAGGCCTTCACGACGAAATTCGTCTGCAAGAATGTCGGCGCATCGCTGAAGAAATAAGCCTCCCAAGGCAGGCCCGTCGCTTGTCGGCGGCGGGCCGCATCCCCTTCGATAAAAGAGCGAGAGCATGTCCCTAGCCGAAACCAAGGCGGCGCCTTCGAAGGAAACACGCAAGCGGCCACTAGTCGTCATGCAGTCGGTCTCGAAGGTCTTTTCCAGCGGTACGATCGCGCTTTCCGGCATGTCGCTGACGGTCGAAAGCGGTGAATTCATCAGCCTTCTCGGCCCCTCGGGCTGCGGCAAGTCCACGGCCCTGCGCATCATCGCCGGCCTCGGCGACGTGACATCCGGCAAGATCGACTGGCCGAGTTCGCGCATCAATTCGAAAGGCCTGCCGGAAGGCGATATCGGCTTCGTTTTCCAGGAACCGACGCTGATGCCCTGGAAAACAGTGTTCGGCAATGTCTATCTGCCGCTGAAACTGCGCGGCGTTTCCAAGTCGGAAGCCAAGGATCGGATAATGAGCGTGCTGGCAACGGTCGGGCTCCAGGATTTCGCCGATGCCTATCCGCGCGAACTCTCCGGCGGCATGAAGATGCGCGTCTCGATCGCTCGCGCTCTGGTCACCAACCCCAAGCTGTTGCTGATGGACGAGCCTTTCGCAGCGCTCGATGAAATCACTCGCCAGAAGCTCAATGACGACGTGCTGCGGCTCTGGAAAGCGACGGGCATCACCGTGATCTTTGTGACGCATTCGGTCTTTGAATCAGCCTACCTGTCGAACCGCATTGTGGTGATGAAAGCGCGGCCCGGCCGCGTTCACGCGGATTTTCCGCTGACGACCAGTGGCGAGCGGGATTCGCATTACCGAACCTCGGAGGAATACCGGCAAGCCTGCGAAACGGCATCGCGCTCGCTGATCGAGGCGATAGGTGGGACGGAAGAACATTGATGAGCGTCGAGAGTATCAAAACAAGCGAAGCTACTCCCCTGCCCGTTCCCAATCCCATCAATGCCAAAAGGCTCGATCTGGCGCTGCGCATCGCAGTTCCGTTCATCGTCATCGGCGTGCTCATCGCCATCTGGGAACTTTACGTCGTGATGTCGGGCGTCCCGCCCTATATCCTGCCAGGTCCCGGCGCTGTCGCCACGGCCTTCGTCAATGATTGGGGCACGCTTGCCCCTGCCCTTTGGGTCACGACCAAGATCACCTTGATATCGCTTGTTCTCGCGCTGGTCGGTGGTGTGGGTTTTGCGATCTTTCTGGTGCAGTCGCGCTGGATCGAAATCGCCTTCTACCCGCTCGCGGTCATCCTGCAGGTCACGCCGATCGTGGCGATCTCGCCGCTGATCCTGATCTACGCACCGTCGACGCAGGTGGCGCTGCTGATCTGCGCCTTCCTCGTCGCCTTCTTCCCGATCCTGTCGAACATGGTGCAGGGACTGAAGAGCGTCGATCACAACCTCATCAACCTCTTCGAACTCTATGGCGCCTCACGCTGGCAAACGTTGATCTACCTGAAGATCCCGGCCGCCCAGCCCTATTTCATGACCGGGCTTCGCATCGGCGGCGGTCTCGCACTGATCGCGGCCGTGGTTGCCGAGTTCGCGGCGGGCTCTGCGGGTGCCGGCTCCGGTCTCGCCTTCCGACTGCTGGAATCGCAATATCGCATGAATATCCCGCGCCTATTTGCGGCGCTGTTCATGCTGTCGCTGCTCGGCGTGGCGATCTTCGCCATTACCTCCTTCATTTCATGGCTCAGCCTGCATCGCTGGCATGAGAGCAGCCTGAAGCGGGAAAACTGATGACCTATTCCTTCATGTCTCCCCCGAATGCGGGCCGCTTCGTGCTGGCCAATGCGACGCTCCCGGCCGTTGCCGTGAGCGGCTTTGCCGGCGCCGCCAATGAAGGCCTCGTCAAAGCCGATATCGTGATTGCCGATGGCCTCATCTCGGCCATCCTGCCCTCCGGGACGGCACCGGTGGAATTCGCGAAGTCCGACATGCGGGAAGGCATGGTCTGGCCCTGCTTTGCCGATATCCATACGCATCTGGACAAGGGTCACATCTGGCCGCGCAAGCCCAATCCGGACGGAACCTTCATGGGCGCTCTGGAAGCGGTCGGCAGGGATCGGGAAGCAAACTGGTCGACGGCGGATGTGCGCAAGCGCATGGAATTTTCGCTGCGTTCCGCCTATGCGCACGGCACCGGGCTGATCCGCACGCATCTGGATTCGCTCGCACCCCAGCATCGTATTTCCTTCGAAGTCTTTGCCGAGATCCGCGAGGAATGGAAGGACAAGATCGCCCTGCAGGCAGTCGCTCTCTTCCCGCTGGACAACATGGCGGACGAAGCCTTTTTTGCTGATCTCGTCGCCGTCGTGAAGGAAAAGGGCGGCCTGCTCGGCGGTGTCACCAGGATGGGACCAATACTCGACGGGCAGCTCGATACGCTTCTGCGCGCGGCTGCAGAGAATGGCCTCGATGTCGATCTCCATGTCGACGAAACGGACGATCCGGGCGCGGAGACGTTGAAGGCGATCGCCGAAGCCGTCCTGCGCAACCGGTTCGAAGGCAAAGTGACGGCCGGCCATTGCTGCTCATTGGCGCGCCAAGATGACGACACGGCCAAGCGGACGGTCGACCTGGTTCACAAGGCGGGGATTTCCGTCATCTCGCTACCAATGTGCAACATGTACCTGCAGGATCGATATCCCGGCCGAACGCCGCGCTGGCGTGGCGTCACACTAATCAAGGAACTGGCCGCTGCCGGCGTCGAGACAGCAGTCTCCTCCGACAATACACGCGATCCGTTCTATGCCTATGGCGATCTCGATCCGGTCGAGGTGTTTCGCGAGGCGGTGCGTATCCTCCACCTCGACCATCCGCTCGACACGGCAGCACGCGTCGTCACGACCTCGCCGGCAAAAATTGCCGGCAGGCCGCAGATCGCCCGCATCGCCGTCGGCAACCCGGCCGATCTCGTGCTCTTCAGTGCCCGGCGCTGGAGCGAATTCCTTTCCCGTCCGCAGTCTGACCGCGTCGTGCTTCGCCGCGGCAAGGTGATTGACCGCAGCCTGCCGGATTACCGTGAACTCGATAGCGTCGTTGGAGCCTGACATGGCCGATTATCAGAAGATCAAAAAAGAACTCGAAGGTATCGCGATCGAGGACAATCCGGCACTGGTTCGCCAGAAGAGCCGGGATTTCTACTGGTACTCACCGATCCTGAAGGCACAACTCGACAATGTGACGGCCGATATCGTGGTCACGCCGAAGAACGAGGCCGAAGTCATCCAGACGCTGAAGGTGGCCTTTGCCCACGGCGTTCCCGTCACCCCGCGCGGCGCAGGCACGGGCAATTACGGCCAGGCCATGCCGCTGTCGGGCGGTATCGTGCTCAATCTGGCGGCTATGGACAAAATCAAGGAAATCCATCCGGGCCGGGTTATCTGCGAACCCGGCATCGTGATTGCCCAGCTCGACAAGCAGACCAAGGCGCATTCCGGCCAGGAACTGCGCTTTCATCCCTCGACGGCGCAGACGGCGACGGTCGGCGGTTTCATTGCCGGTGGCTCGGGCGGTGTCGGCTCAATCACCTGGGGCGGGTTGCGCGATCTCGGTAATATCCTGCGCCTGCGGGTCGTAACCATGGAGGCGGAGCCGCGCGTGCTCGATCTCACCGGCTGGGATCTGCAGAAGGTCAGCCATGCTTATGGCACCAACGGCATCATCACCGAAATCGAGATGCCGCTGGCGCCCGCCTATGATTGGGTGGATGTGCTGGTCGGCTATGACGATTTCATGGATGCGGTGCGCTTCTCCGACGCGCTGGCGAAATGCAACGGCATTCTCGTCAAGGAAATCGCACCGATTGCAGCACCCATCCCGCATGAGTATTTCACTCGCCACAAGCCCTACATCCGCCAGGGCCAGTCTGTTGTCGTACTGATGATCGCACCGCATTCGATGGATGCATTCCTGGCATTCGCAGCGTCGCAGAAGGGCGAGATCATCTTCCGCTCCGACAAGGTCGAGAGCATGCGCGGTATCCCGCATGCCTATGAGCTTGCCTGGAACCATACGACGCTGCGCGCGCTCAAGGTCGATCCGAACTTCACGTATCTGCAGGTGCAGTATCCGGGGCCGGATCATGTCGCCAAGGTGCAGAAGATGGTGGAGATTTTCGGCGATGAAGTGCCGGGCCATCTGGAGTTCATCAAGTTCGACGGACAGATCCAGTGTGCGGGTCTGCCGCTGGTGCGTTACACGAGCGAAGAGCGGCTGGAAGAGATCATCAGGATCCATCAGGACAATGGATGCCCGATCTTCAACCCGCACCGCTATACGCTGGAAGAAGGCGGCATGAAACGCACCGACAAGGTTCAGCTCGCCTTCAAGCATGAGACCGATCCGAAGGGGCTGCTCAACCCCGGCAAGATGATCGCCTGGGAAAATCCCAATTTCGATTTCGAGGCCGGCAAGAACTATCTCTTTCCCGGCCTCGCCGCCGTCATGGAGGCTTCATGAGGGTTCTTGTCCTCCACTCGCATCCGGTCGAGGAAAGTTACGGCAAGGCCCTCTACAGACAGACACTAGAAAGCCTGACCAGGGCTGGTCACGAGGTAGATGCCTGCGATCTCTACGCCGAAAATTTCGACCCCGTTCTCTCGCGACATGACCGGCTCGTCTATCACGACTATCCGGAAAACATTTCTCTGGTGGAACCCTATGTGGAGAGGCTGGAGCAGGCCCAGGCGCTGGTCATCTGCACGCCGGTGTGGAACTTCGGTTTCCCTGCCATCCTGAAAGGCTATTTCGATCGGGTCTGGCTGCCCGGCGTTTCCTTCGATCTCGTCGATGGCAAGGTCCAATCCCGACTGCGCCATATCAGGAAGCTGGGGGCGGTGCTGACCTATGGCGCGACACCCTTTCGCGCCTTCGTTGCCGGAAACCCGCCGAAGAAGATCGTCAAGCGCGTTCTTCGCGCCCAGATCAACCCGCTCAATCCAGTCACCTTCCTTGCCCATTACGACATGAACAACTGCACGCCGGAAACGCGAGCGGCCTTTCTGGCGAAGGTGAAGAGCGCGATGGAGCGCTTCTAGAAAGCCGCTTGCTTCGGCATGCCGGCCGGTGTTTCATCGGCGCCACTTATTGGGCGCAACGGGTGGCATCATGACGATCGAAAGCCGCATTCAGGAAATGGGCCTTTACCTGCCGGAGCCCACAAAAGTACCGCCGCACGTGGTACTGGATTTTGCCTGGGCGCGTGTCCACGGCGATCGTCTTTACGTCTCCGGCCACGGACCGCAGTCACCTGCTGGTGACGTTATCGGCCCGTTTGGGCGCGTCGGCATGGAAGTGACACCGGAAGAGGCTGCCGAAGCGGCAAAATTTGCGATGCTTTCCGTGCTTGGGAGCATCAAGCGTGCGATCGGCGAGCTCGATCGTGTGACGGCATTGCTGCGCATCGAGGGTTACGTGCTGGTAGCACCGGGTTTCGACCGGACGACCAATATCATCAACAGCGCATCACGCCTCGTCGTCGATCTCTTCGGCGAAGAGATCGGGCGACATGCGCGCACGGCGATGGGCGTTGCCGCCACGCCGCTGAGCTGCCCCGTCGTCATTGCTGCCGAGCTTGCGATCAAACCATAACTCAGATGATTTTCGCGGCCGTCACTTCCACTTCGACCAGAAATTCCGGACGGGTAAAGCCACTGACGATGATAAGCGTCGAGACGGGCTTCGGATCGAGCGTGAAGCGGTCACGCACTGCCATATAGGCCGGGAAATCCTCGCGCTTCGTCACGAAGCCGGAAATGCGAATGACATCGGCAAAGCTCATCTCTGCCTCGGCAAGGATCGCCTTGATCGCTTCGAAGCAGAGTTCGGCCTGAGCCGTGACATCCTCGGGCACCGTCTCATCGAGGCCGATGCCGAGCTGGCCTGAGGTGACCAGCAGGGATGCGCCCGGCGGCACGAGCAGGCCGTGATTGTAATTTCCGAAGGGACGGCGGACGGATGGCGGATTGAAAATCTTCTTCATGAAAAAACCTCGCTATAGACAAAGATTTATAACGAGGTTTTTCCCTGCATTCCAAGCACTTGCTGATGGTTACCCATCAAAAGTCGAGAGATTGCTGGGCTGGCGGCGGCGGGCCGACCTGCACTCCCTCGAGTTCCAGCATGTGCAGCTTGGCATTCGAACCACCGGGCGCCGAAAAACCGCCGATCTTGCCGCCGGCGGCCAGCACACGATGGCAGGGAATGATCAGCGCCACGGGGTTTTTCGCCATCGCCTGACCGACATCGCGGGCAGCCTCCGGCCCCGCGCCAAGCTCCTTGGCGAGCGTGCCATAGGTGGTCGTGCGGCCCCAGCCGATACGGCGCGCGGCGGCGTAGATATCGAGGAAGAATGCGTCCTGGCCGTCAAGATCGAGGGGCACGCCGGTGAAATCGACCTGCTCGCCTTCGAAATAGCGTTTCACCTCGGCAACGGCTTCGGCGATCGCGGGCGTGGGCTTGCCCGGCTCGGCGGCCGGCAGACGCCGCAGCAACAGGCGCTCGGTCGATTCGGCACTCTTCGCCGGCAACTGGAAGCGCGTCACGCCGGCATCGCTCCAGGCAATGCCGCAGAAGCCGCCGGCGGTTTCGAAGATCAGATATTGATGCAGCTTTTGAGCCATGATGAAGCCCTCAGATTCCGATGATCCTGAGAATCGTATCGCGGAGGCCGAAGTTCAACCCGTTTCTTGCGCATCTACCGACAAAGCGTCATGCCGATGCGGCGCTCGCGGCCTGTGCAGCCATTTGCGGCCTCTTCGCCTTCGCCTTGCCCCTGACCACATCGAACAGCGTATAGCTGCCGGTCCAGCGACCAAAGCCGCTGGCAATATTGATGTGGCCGGCGAGGCCGATATTGCGGACCTCGGTCTTCCAGAGCCGGGTGTAGAAACTCAAGCGATCGAGCGACATATATTTATCGTCGAGACTGCCGATTGTGAGGCTTGGAAACGGCAGTGGGTTTGTCGGCATCGGCCCGAAGGCCAGCGAGCCCGGATGCAGCCGGTCGGTGGCCGGCAAATCGCATGGGGCGACCAGAAGCGCGCCCTTGACCCTGCGCGCCAGCGGCCGGTCGGCGAGCCTTGCCGTCAGAATGCAACCGAGACTATGGGCGACGATATAGGCCTCGCCAGCTTCCACGAGTGCATGTTCCAGCCGCTCGATCCAACGGTCCAGACGGGCATGGCTCCACTCGTCCTGCTCGACCAGTTGGCTCCGCGGTACGTCACCCAGCCAATAACGCTGCCAATGTCCCTCGTCGGAACCGAACAGGCCCGGCACGATCAGGATTTTCGTCATCGCTGTCTCCTGGCGCAGTTGCAGCAAATAGCCGCGACACATGCAGCCAGAATTATCTATAAAATTTATGGACTAAAGAAATGATGGTCCAAATCCGCCGACAATGCTGGAAAATCCATCGCAGCGGTCAAAAACTGCCGCTCAGCGAAAAGCTCAGGAGGTCGCAGGATATCCGCAGGCCGATCGTGCTGTGGCAAGGCACGCTCTCGCCCGTCGCAATCTCCTGCGCGCCTGGAGTGTCGCTTCGGACGACACTTTCGATGCGCACCGGGCCGGCGGACCAGAGCGAGGGACGGTTGACGTCGATAACGGAGACCTGCTGTTGCGAGCCTTTCACGACCGTGGAGGCGAGCGCCATGCCGCTCATCGTGAGGGTGAGTGCGAGCGTGATCTGAAGGCAGAGATCGCCTGCTTCGCGCAGTGACATAAACATGGCGGCCTCATGCCGTGAACAAGGGTTTACCCAGCAGGTAAGGCACGAGACAGCGAAGGCAAAGCGGCTTTCGCGGTTAAGGTTTACACGTAACCATGCGCAAATCTCTCAACCACGCCGCTTAAATTTTGGAACCAGCAGTCCTGTCGAGGGTTAGGTGAATGTCACCTTAGTTAAAAATCGAAGGAGGATAGCTCCCATGCATAAATCCCTTATCGCCGCATCGCTGCTTGCCATCGGTATGGCGTCATCGGCATTTGCCCAGTCCAATCCCGATACGATCGGCCCGACCAATGGCGGCTCCACGGACCCGAGTTCAGGCAATTATTCGTCCGATTATACGAATGACAGCAATGGCATTCACCCGGTTCCTTCAGGCGCGGTAGACCCGACCACCACCCAAAGCATCGGTGGTCAGGCAATCGATTGCCCGGCCATGCCGCAGCAGAATACCGGCGTCGACACCCGCGGCGGCCAGAGCGGCGCTTCCGTCAGCGATGCCTGCCGCGAATACGATAATTGATCGGGATAAAACCCACGCAGCGAGAGAGGCCGGTTCGACCGGCCTTTTTCATGCCTTCCGGCTGAAACTGTTGATCCGGTTGCTTCGTAGTTCCGTAACAGAGCGAGAGGCAGAAAAGGGAGCAGCCATTGGCACGGGAGACTGTAGCAAGACCTGTTATCGTGTGGTTCCGCAAGGATTTGCGCCTTGACGACAACAAGGCGCTGCATGCGGCATGTGCATCGGGGCGACCGATCATTCTGCTTTACATCCGCGAACCGCAAGAGGACGGCACCGGGCCGCTTGGCGCCGCCCAGGCATGGTGGCTGCATCATTCGCTGCAAGCACTTGATGCAGCCCTCCATAAACATGAGGGCAAGATCGTTCTGGCAACCGGCCACGCCCGCACGGTGCTACCCGACATCATCAAACGAAGCGGCGCGGAAGCGGTGTTCTGGAATCGCCGCTACGATCCGCCGGGTATCGCGATCGACACGCGCCTCAAACAGGATCTGGAAAAACAGGCAATCGAAGCGCGCAGCTTTAGCGGCCAGCTCCTGCATGAGCCAACGAAACTCAAGACCACAAGCGGTACGTCCTATCGTGTCTATACGCCGTTCTGGCGGGCGCTCGAAGAAAGCGGCGAGCCTGAGCCGCCTGTCGACGTTCCCGATCGCTTCCGTTTTCCCAAACAGTTCCCGGCCTCCGAAACGTTATCCTCCTGGAAGCTTCTGCCGCACAAGCCGAATTGGGCGAAATCCTTCCCCGACATGTGGATACCGGGTGAAGCGGCGGCCCTCGAAAAGCTCGGCGACTTCGTGGAGAACGGCCTTCACGGCTATTCGGCCGACCGGGATTTTCCCGGAAAGACAGCAACCTCATTGCTCTCTCCGCATCTGGCGCTCGGGGAAATCTCACCCGCCCGTATCTGGGAGGCCACGAAGGGCCTTTCGCGCCGTATTCCCTCAGACGATATCGTTCGCTTCCGCAAGGAACTGGTCTGGAGGGAATTTTCCTACCACCTGCTCTTTCATTTTCCTGAACTTCCCAAGTCGAACTGGAACGACAATTTCGACGATTTCGGCTGGCGCGAAGACGAAGACGGATTTCACGCCTGGTGCAACGGCCAGACCGGCTATCCGATTGTCGATGCCGGCATGCGCCAGCTCTGGCGTCATGGCTGGATGCATAACCGCGTGCGGATGATAGTCGCGTCTTTCCTGATCAAGGACCTACTGGTGGACTGGCGCCGCGGTGAAGCCTGGTTCCGCGATACGCTTGTCGATGCCGATCCGGCCAATAACGCCGCCAGCTGGCAATGGGTGGCGGGCTCAGGCGCGGATGCCTCACCCTTCTTCCGCATCTTCAATCCGGTGCTGCAGGGAGAGAAGTTCGATGCCGCCGGCAGTTATATCAGGCAGTTCGTGCCGGAGCTCGAAACGCTCGAGGACAAGTACATTCATCGTCCTTTCGAAGCTCCGGAAAGTGTCCTGGAAAAAGCAGGCATCAAGCTTGGCGAAACCTATCCGAGACCCATCGTCGATCACGCCACGGCCCGCCGCCGGGCGCTGAAGGTTTACAATGCCATAAAGGACGCCGCATGAACGCGCATGTTCCTTCGCTGCCGCGCCGTCTCAAGGTGGCAATTATCGGCTCAGGCATCTCAGGCGCATCCGCCGCCTGGGCGCTTAACTCTCTCCATGACGTAACGCTCTACGAAAAGAACGACAGACCCGGCGGACATACGGCAACGGTCGATGTCGATTATGACGGACTGAACATTGCGGTCGATACCGGCTTCATCGTCTACAACGAGCCCAACTATCCCAACCTGACGGCGCTCTTTGCGGAACTCGGTGTCGCCACTCATGCCAGCGACATGAGCTTTTCGCTGTCGCTCGATCAGGGCCGGTTGGAGTGGAGCGGTGGTGGACTTTCCTCCATCTTCGCGCAGAAGCGCAATCTGCTCAGCCCCTCCTTCCTCTGGATGATCCGCGAAATCCTGCGCTTCAACCGCACCTGCCTGCAGGACCGGGCGGCCGGGCATCTCGCCTCGCGATCGATCGGCGATTATCTCGACTGGCGCGGCTTTTCGCCGGGCTTCACCAACAATTATCTGATGCCGATGGCTGCCGCGATCTGGTCGACGCCATCGACGCGCATGCTGCAGTTTCCGGCAGAGCATTTCGTTAATTTCTTCGACAATCACCGGCTGATCTATCGCCATCAGCATCAATGGCGCACCGTGACCGGCGGCAGCCGTAACTATCTGAAAAAACTCCTGTCATCACTTGGCGACAAATTGAAACTCGGCTGTGGCGTGCGAGGCGTGATCCGCAGCGAACGCGGTGTCACGCTCATCGACGAGACCGGCGATGAAGCCTTCTTCGACAAGGTGATTTTTGCCTGCCACAGCGACCAGGCGGCACGGCTGTTGATCGATGCGACAGATCAGGAGAAGCGACTGCTTGCTGCCGTCCCCTATCAGCCCAATCGCATCGTGCTGCACCGTGACGTCAATCTGATGCCGACACGGCGCAAGGTCTGGGCATCCTGGAACTACCTGCGTTCGAGCCATTCCGACGGCAAGGCCGGTGTGGCCGTGACCTACTGGATGAACAGGCTGCAGGGTATCGATGCCAATTTTCCCCTCTTCGTGACACTCAATCCGGATCGCGAACCCGAAAGCCGCAAGGTCTTTGCCGAGTTCACCTATGAGCATCCGCAGTTTTCCGCAGAAGCGATGAGCGCACAACGGGCGCTTGCGAGCATTCAGGGACGAAACAATTGTTATTTCGCGGGCGCCTGGACCGGATACGGATTCCACGAGGATGGACTCGTTTCCGGCCTTACGGCGGCAGAGGCACTGGGCGGGTTCACACCCTGGCGGACCGCCCGGCCCTCTTCCCGTGAAGCCACACTGGAAGCGGTGGCATGACAGCTCGCCGCGTAAGGCCCAACGCTACAAGGTATGGCGTCAGCGTGACGCGAAACGGCCCTTCGCCGGACGCGCCGGCCGTGCTTTACGTGGGCGATGTCATGCATCAGCGCATGAAACCGTTTGGCCATCGCTTCCAGTATCGGGTCTTTTCGCTGTCGATCGATCTCGACCGGCTGGCGGAGGCCGGCAAGCTGTCACCGCTTTTTTCGGTCAACCGAAGCAATATCGTGTCGTTTCACGAAGATGACCATGTGGACGGCGGGGAGCTGCGCTCCTACGTGGACAGGCTTCTCGCCGATGCCTGCGTAGAGCGGCCGGCCAGGGTCCTGCTTGTCTGCTACCCCAGGATCTTCGGTTATGTCTTCAACCCGCTTTCGGTTTACTACGCCTATGACAGGGACGACACGCTGACCGCGCTGATCTACGAGGTGCGCAACACGTTCGGCGAACGGCACAGTTATGTCTGCCCGGTCGAGCACGATGAAATCTCGGAAAGCGGTATCCGGCAGAGTTGCGACAAGCTGTTCCACGTCTCACCGTTCATCAGCACAAACATGCGCTATCATTTCCGAATGCTGCCGCCGGGCGCGGAAATTCGCTGGCGTATACTGGAGACAAATGCAGAGGGACCGTTTCTATCGGCAACCTTCTGTGGCCGGCAAAAGCCGTTGACGAGTCAGGCCCTCACCTATCTTCTGACCACCATTCCATTCCTGACCGTGAAGATCATGGCGGGCATCCATTGGGAGGCACTAAAGCTGTGGCTGAAAGGCGCCGTTTACATCCACCGCCCGCCACCTCCGCCCCCTGTCAGCATCAAGCCCGAAACCCGGCTTGCAGAAGCGGCAGAATGAATCTAGCGTTCTCCTCAACCGCCGGAGGAGAGGCGCGACGTCGTTCCCTGACCGGCAATAAAATGCGGGAGGACGGATGATGAGTGGAGAGGACTGGAATCAATTTGCCCGTGACGCCGTCATACTGACGGCAGAAAACGTTTCGCGGATCGCCAAGGGTCTGCCTTTCAAGGCAAGACTGGCATTGCGAGGCCTGCTGCAGATGCAGCATGGATCGCTTGCCATTGCGCTGCCCGACGGACGCAAGGTGCTGATCAAAGGCGAGAATGCCGGGCCGGACGCGGCGGTGACGCTTCGAAACTGGAACCTTGCCGGCCGCGCGTTGAAGAGCGGCACGATCGGCGTTGCCGAAACCTATATGGACGGCGACTGGGATAGTCCCGACATTACTGCTTTCCTGGAGCTTTTCCTTGTCAACGGCGAGGCCGCCTACAATTACTCGAACGGCAAACGCGGTGTAGGCCGCTTCGTCGAACGCATCCGTCACTGGATGAATGCCAATACGAAAAAGGGATCCAAGCGCAATATCTCGGCCCATTACGACCTCGGCAACGACTTTTACCGGCAATGGCTCGATCCGAGCATGACCTATTCCTCGGCGCTCTTTTCGACCGGCGCCAGCGACCTGCACTCGGCACAGAATGCGAAATACCGCGCGCTGGCAGAAGCGACCGGTATCACGCCCGGCGACCACGTGCTGGAAATCGGCTGCGGCTGGGGCGGTTTTGCCGAATTTGCCGCAAGCGAGTTGAATTGCCGGGTGACGGGGCTCACGATCAGTCGCGAGCAGCTTGCCTTTGCGCAGGCACGCATCAGCAAGGCGGGGCTCAGCGACAAGGTCGATTTCCGCTTTCAGGATTATCGAGATGAGACCGGCGTCTATGATCGTATCGTGTCGATCGAGATGTTCGAGGCTGTCGGCGAGAAATACTGGCCTGCCTATTTCTCCAAGCTGAAACAGTGCCTGAAGCCGGGTGGCAAGGCGGGGTTGCAGATCATCACCATCCGCCCGGAATCGTTCGAACAATATCGCAGCAATCCGGACTTCATCCAGAAATACGTCTTCCCCGGCGGCATGCTGCCGACCCTGCATCACCTTGCCGAGCTTGGCAGGAAGATGGACCTGTCACTGGTCAGGGACTTCAGCTTCGGCCTCGATTATGCCCGCACACTGGCGGAATGGCGCGAACGTTTCTGGTCCGTCTGGCACAAGCTCAGGCCGATGGGCTTCGATGACCGGTTCAAGCGACTCTGGGAATTTTACCTGTTCTACTGCGAGGCCGGCTTCCGCGCCCACAATATCGATGTGCGGCAGGTCGTCTTTTCTCGCAGCTGATCACTCGGCCGGATGCGGCGTCACCGGTCGGCGACCTGCGGCAAGGGGGCGCTCACGCCAGCCGGTCGAACGGTTTACCAACGCGAAATAAAGCCCGTAGGGCAGCATGCGCAAAAGCTTCAGCACATAGGTGAAGCGCCGCGGGAAGGTGATTTCGAAAGCCTGCGACTTCAGGCCCGCCGCAATGCGTTCAGCCGCCACCTCCGGCGAAATCAGAGCCGGCATCGGAAAAGCGTTCCTGCGCGTTGCCGGAGTGTCGACAAAGCCCGGATTGATGAGCTGGATGCGGATGCCCATCTTGTCGAGATCGAATTTCAGGCTCTCGGCCATGTTGATCAACGCAGCCTTCGTCGCGCCGTAGGCAGCGCTGGTCGGCAGGCCGGTATAGCCCGTTACCGAGGAGACGATGGCGATCTGCCCCTGCCCCTTTGCCTTCATGTGGCGGATGGCAGGCAGCAGGCAGTTGACGACACCGGACAGGTTGACGGCAAAAGTCTCTTCGAAATCGGCGCGATCGAGGTCTTCGGCATGGACCGGCCGATAGACGCCGGCATTCAGGATCACCATGGCGAGCGCGCCATGCTCGTATTCGATCGAGGCCATGACGTGTTCCATGTCTTCGGCATCGGTCACATCGCCATCGAGCACGATGATACTGCCGGGCAATCCGCCCGCCTCCACCTGCAGTTCCACCAGTTTTTCGTGATTACGGGCGGTGGCGGCGACCCTGTACCCCTCGCCGGCGAGTTTCAGCGCCAGCGCCCGCCCTATTCCCGAACCCGCGCCTGATATCCAGACGATACCATGTTCCGGGTGGGCAATAAAATTGCGCATGACGCTACCTCCAGTCTGTCGATTCGAACACGAACACAGGCCCGGAAACTCCTCATCTCTTCCGGGACCATTGCTCTATCACAGCATTGTGGCTGCTTTCAGCCGATGAGGTCGCCGATGATCTGCCGGAAGGAGCCGGTGAGCTTGATCGGACCATCCGAAACAGCAAAGGCGATGCAGGGCCGGTCCTTTTCAGCGACGGGCCGATGATCGATGGTCGCGTCGGCAACCGAGATGTCTCCCGGCCCGAAGCGGCCACGCTCGTCATTGAAGGCGCCGTCGAGGATGAGGATCAGTTCCATGCCGGCATGAGTATGTGCGGGCAGTGCGCGCCCAGGCCGAATCCACATCAGGCTGACCTCGCAGCCTTCGATGTCAGTGGCATATTCCTTGAAGCCTGGAAGGCGCCGGCGCCACGGAACCTTGTCGGCTTCGAAACCCATGAGGTTGCGCAGGGCGCGCGGAAAAAGTGCGCCTTGCGGACGCGACGCAGGTCGAGGAGAGAGTGCGGGAGCCTTCGAACCGAAGATCGCGGCAAGCCTCGCATCACGATCGGCGATCGGACTTGCCGGCACGCTTTCCAGCGCCTCTCCTGCCAGTCTTTCCAGGTCGGCCACCAGGGTGCGATTATCCGGCTTCATTTCAAGATGGGATTCCACGAGCGCGCGGGCCGGCCCCGGAAGGGAGCCAGCAACATAATGCGCCATCAATGCATCGATCGTGTCGATATGCTCGTGAACCATGTCGGATTCGGTCACGCCTTGTTCCTGCGCCCGTGCTTGCTTTGTCGTCATCCATACGCCGAAAGTCAATCTTCGGATCACCAACTGCGGGGCGTATGGCGAAGGGCTGGAAATGAAAGACTAATTTTATCGAGACCTTTGAAGGCATGGAATAGCATTTCTTGCCAATGCCGCCTTGTGAAGGGAAAAGACCGTTTCTAAACTATGCGTAAACGAGGCAGATTCCATGACCTTCCACCCCTCCGTCATCGAGGCTATCGGCAACACGCCCCTCATCAAGCTCAAGGGTGTTTCCGAGGCGACAGGCTGCACCATTCTCGGCAAGGCCGAATTCCTCAATCCGGGCCAGTCCGTCAAAGACCGCGCGGCGCTCTACATCATCCGTGACGCCGAGAAGAAAGGCTTGCTGAAGCCTGGCGGCGTCATCGTCGAGGGCACGGCCGGCAATACCGGCATCGGCCTGACGCTGGTCGCCAAGGCGCTCGGTTACCGCACCGTCATCGTCATTCCGGAAACGCAGAGCCAGGAAAAGAAGGACGCGCTGCGCCTGCTGGGCGCCGAACTCGTCGAAGTTCCGGCCGTTCCCTACAAGAACCCGAACAATTACGTGAAGGTTTCCGGCCGGCTTGCCGAACAGCTAGCCAAAAGCGAGCCGAACGGCGCGATCTGGGCGAACCAGTTTGACAATGTCGCCAACCGCCAGGCGCATATCGAAACCACGGCGCCGGAAATCTGGAAGGATACCGACGGCAAGATCGACGGCTTCATTTGCTCGGTCGGTTCGGGCGGCACGCTTGCCGGCGTTGCCGCTGGCCTCAAGGGTTTCAACAATGACATAAAGATCGGCATAGCCGATCCCGAAGGCGCGGCACTCTACGAATTCTACAAGAACGGCGCGCTGAAATCCGAGGGATCGTCGATTACCGAAGGTATAGGCCAGGGGCGGATCACCGCCAATCTCGAAGGCTTTACGCCTGATTTTTCCTATAACGTGACCGATGCCGAAGCACTTCCATACCTCTTCGATCTCGTCGAGCATGAGGGTCTCTGCCTTGGCGGCTCCACCGCGATCAATATTGCCGGTGCAGTACGCCTTGCCAAGGATCTCGGTCCCGGCCATACGATCGTGACGATCCTCTGCGACTATGGCAATCGCTATCAGTCCAAGCTCTTCAATCCGGACTTCCTGTCGTCCAAGGGCCTGCCCATCCCTCAGTGGATGACCGGCTCGACGGATATCAAGATACCCTACGAACCCGCAGCGTGAGCCTCCATGCCAGTTAATGCCCTCTACCGTGACGACTTCTATCTTTCCACATGCGAAGCGGTCGTCACGGCCGTTCACGAGGACGGGGGCATCGAGCTGGACCAGACCTGCTTTTATGCGACGTCGGGCGGCCAGCCGGGGGATACCGGCTCGTTTGAACGCGCCGATGGCTCCAGGATAGAGCTTGGGCAGGCAAAACACGGCGCGAGCAAGGACATCATCATCCATGTGCCGCTCGAGGGGCAGCCGCGTCCGGAGATCGGCGAAAAGCTGGTGCTCCACATCGACTGGCCGCGCCGCTACAAGCTGATGCGCATGCACACGGCCTGCCATCTCCTGTCGGTCGTCTGTTCTTATCCGATCACCGGAGCGGCCGTCGGCGAGGAAGAAAGCCGCGTCGATTTCGACATGACCGATACGATCGACAAGGACGAGGTGACGGCCAAGCTGATGGACCTCGTCAACCAGAACCATCCGGTCTATCTTCAGTGGATCACGGATGAGGAACTGGCGGCCAATCCCGGCATCGTCAAGTCGAAGAATGTGCGCCCGCCCGTTGGACTCGGCCGGGTCAGCCTCGTCTGCATCGGGGAAAATTCGGCAGTCGACAGCCAGCCCTGCGGCGGCACGCATGTTTCGGAAACGCAAGAAGTCGGCCAGATTCATATTGCCAAGATCGAGAAGAAGGGCAAAGAGAACCGGCGTTTCCGCATTCGCTTCGGTGTGCCCGGCGACGACGCCTGATATTTGGGCCTGATATTTGGGGAGATCATCATGAGCGAGACCAAGAGCCGTTTCGTCGTGTCGGCCGACTGGCTGCAGACTGAACTCGGCAAGCCCGATCTGCGCGTGCTCGACGCATCCTTCTATCTGCCGGCGCAGAAGCGCGATGCGGATGCGGAATATGCCGCCGGGCATATTCCGGGCGCCATCCGTTTCGATCAGGACAAGATCGCCGACCATTCGACGAACCTGCCGCACACGATCCCTTCGCCCGAATATTTCGCCGCTGAAGTCGGCAAGCTCGGCATCGGCGAGAATGACCGTATCGTCGTCTATGACGGCATCGGCATGTTCGCCTCGCCACGCGTCTGGTGGCTGTTCCGGGTGATGGGCGCAAAGAATGTCTTCGTGCTTGATGGCGGACTGGACGGCTGGAAGGCCGAGGGACGGCCGCTTGAGGCAGATGTGGCGCACTATGCGCCGGTGAGCTTCAAGACGAATTACAGCGCCGACCGCGTCGTCCACCTCGAGCAGATGCGCGATATCGTTGCGAGCGGCGCGCTGCAGATCGCCGATGCCCGCAGCGCCGGGCGTTTCGCGGCAGCCGAGCCCGAACCGCGCGCCGGCATGCGCGCCGGCCATATGCCGGGCGCACGCAGCCTTCCCTCCGGTGTCTTCGCCAATCAGGGCCGTTTCAAATCGCTGTCGGAACTGAAGCAGACGATCGAGGATGCCGGTATCGACCTCTCCAAGCCGGTCGTCACCTCCTGCGGTTCAGGCATCACCGCCGCCATCATCACGCTGGCTCTGGAATCGCTGGGGCATACCGACAACAAGCTTTATGATGGCTCCTGGAGCGAATGGGGCAGCCGCGAGGACACGCCCGTCGTCACCGGCCCGCCCGCAGCGGTCAAAGCCTGACGCCATGGGAAAAACACCCACCTCGCTCAAGGCCCATATCACGCGGCTTGAAATGGTTGCGCCACCCAAGGCAAGCCTGCCAGTGCCCGTCAATATCCAGACGGCGATCATGCGCGCGCCCAGCATTCCCCTGCCCTTCTATCGCTACCTCTACCGGCAGGTTGGCGCGCGCTGGCAATGGGTCGATCGCCTTAGAATGAGCGACGAGGACCTGGCCGCAACGCTGCACGACAAGCGCAACAATATCAGCGTGCTCTACGTCAATGGCGCGCCGGCCGGCTTCTTCGAGTATCTGTGCGAAGACGAGGATACGATCGAGCTTTCCCATTTTGGCCTGTTCGAGCACGCGCTCGGTCTCGGCATCGTCAAATGGTTCCTGCTGCAGGCGCTCTATGCGATCTGGACGCTGAACCCGAAAAGGGTGACGACGACCACGAACAATCTCGACCATCCGCGGGCATTGCAGCTCTACCAGATGTTCGGTTTCTCGCCCGTCTCCACGGGGACAGGGATCGTCCGGCCGCTCAGCGACAAGGAACTGCTGGAAATCGCCCGGCGGAGTTGATTCGGCGCAATTGTCCGATAGCGCCATCGGCAAGAAACGGGTGGTTTATGCGCCGTTGCGGGCGCATTTCATGGCGATCGAACAAGGAGGGCCGCCATGACCGATATCCACTTTTCCGCAATGCCAACCTCCGACGCCGAACAGCTCTGGAATGGCGGGAGGGATTCCTATGGCTTCCCGCCGGAGACGATGATGTCCGACGGTCCGGGCCATCCGTGCCGCCATTGCCTGCGGAATATCGGCGCCGGCGAAGAGCTGTTCGTCTTCGCCTACCGTCCGTTTCCCGAGATGCAGCCATATGCCGAGACAGGCCCGATCTTCCTGCACAAACAGCCCTGCAAGCGCTATTCCGCCGATGAAATTCTGCCGCCCGTCCTGACCACGAGCCCCGACTTCATCGTTCGCGGCTATGGTGAAAATGACAGGATCGTCTACGGCACTGGGGCGGTCACGCCGATCGAGCAGATTCCCTCCTATGCATCCGAACTGCTTGGACGGCTAGGCATTGCCTATGTTCATGTGCGCTCGGCGCGCAACAATTGTTATCAATGCCGGATCGACAAAGGAAAAGCGCCGGCCCTTGCGGAAACCGGCGCCTCTATCTGACCTCGAGTCAGTTGGTTTACGCTACGTTCAGCGCGCTTTCCGGGGCTACGGCTTCGTAACCCAGTGCGTCGGCCACCGGCTTATTGGTGATGCGACCCTTGTGGACGTTGAGGCCGTTGCGCAAATGCCTGTCTTCGGCAATGGCGCGCAGGCCGCGATCGGCAAGCGCCAGGCCGTGGACGAGCGTGGCATTGTTCAGCGCATGGGCTGACGTAACGGGAACGGCGCCCGGCATGTTGGCGACGCAGTAATGGACGACGCCTTCGACGACGAAGGTCGGGTCGGAATGGGTCGTTGCGTGCGAAGTTTCGAAGCAGCCACCCTGGTCGATGGCGACGTCGACGATGACGGAGCCCTTCTTCATGCCCGACAGCATTTCCCGGGTGACGAGCTTCGGCGCGGCAGCACCCGGAATCAGCACGGCGCCGATGACGAGGTCAGCCGTGAAGAGTTCCTCTTCGAGAGCCTGAATGCTGGAATAGCGTGTGTGAATACGGCCGTTGAAGATGTCGTCGAGCTGGCGCAGACGTGGCAGCGACTTGTCGAGAATGCTGACGTCGGCGCCGAGACCGGCAGCCATTTTGGCCGCATGCAGGCCGACCACACCGCCGCCGATGATAGCGACCTTGGCCGGGAGAACGCCGGGCACACCGCCGAGCAGGATGCCGAGACCGCCATTGGCCTTCTGTAGCGCTGTCGCACCGGCCTGGATCGACAAGCGGCCGGCGACTTCGGACATGGGTGCCAGCAGCGGCAGGCCGCCGCGCTCGTCGGTCACCGTTTCATAGGCAATGGCCGTGACGCCGGAAGCCAGCAGGCCCTTGGTCTGCTCCGGATCTGGCGCCAGATGCAGGTAGGTGTAAAGTAGCTGACCGTCGCGGAGCTGCGCCCATTCGGAGGGCTGAGGTTCCTTGACCTTGACGATCATATCGCATTTTTCAAAGATATCCTTGGCGGAGGCGGCGATCTTCGCGCCCGCAGCCGCATAGGCGGTGTCATCGGCACCGATGCCGGTACCGGCCTTGGTTTCCACCCAGACTTCATGGCCGTGGGCGACATATTCTCTTACCGAAGCCGGCGTCAGGCCGACGCGATATTCATGGTTTTTGATTTCCTTCGGGCAGCCGACACGCATTCGCGTTCCTCTCAATTTATCTCCGCATTTTGCGGAGTGTTTTCTCCTTCCTGAATCCAACCACCACGGCCGCGAAATGTCCTTGCAAAGAGGATTTGCAAGAAAACAAATATTCGAAGATTATTGCGTCAACTTTCCAATTTTCGAAGGTTCTTCGAATGTCCGACCTCGATAATATCGATCTTGCGATTCTGAAGGCATTGCAGATCAATGCACGGATCACCAACGCCGAGCTCGCCGATAAGGTGGGGCTGTCGCCCTCGGCCTGTTCGCGCCGGCTCGACATCCTCGAGAAGAGTGGCGTCATCGGCGGGTATCACGCGCGGCTGTCGCACAAGGCGCTCGATTACAAGATGATCGCCATCGTGCATATTTCGCTCTCCGGCCAGTTCGCCAAGACGCTGTCAGAATTCGAGGCCGCCGTGAAGCGCTGTCCGAACGTGCTCGTCTGCTACCTGATGTCGGGTGAATACGACTATATCCTGCGGGTCGCCGCGCGCGATCTGGAGGACTATGAGCGTATCCATCGAGACTGGCTGTCGGCGCTGCCGCATGTGGTCAAGATCAACTCCAGCTTCGCACTGCGCGAAATCATAGACAGGCCGAATGTCGGCCTCTGAGGCCTTGCAAAGCCGCCTAAATCCTGTCCTAGCTTGACGCTGCGGGCATTTCCCGCTTCGACGGCAAGACATGAAATCCAAGACCCACGGCTATATATTCCTGCTTCTGGCGCTGACGATCTTTTCGGCGCAGGACGCGATTTCGAAGCATCTGGCTTCCGCCTATTCGCCTATCTTCGTGACGATGGTGCGCTACTGGGCCTTCGGTCTGTTCACCGTAATCCTGGCTTCAAAGATGCGTGGGGGCATCACCGCCACCTCCCGCACGAACCACCCGGTTCTGCAGGTTTCTCGCGGCATTCTGCTGGCGGTGCAGGTGGTACTGGCGATCACCTGTTTTGCGGTGATTGGCCTTGCGCATTCGCAGGCGATCTTTGCCGCCACTCCGATCATGGTGGCCCTGCTCGCCATGCCGCTGCTCGGCGAGAGGGTCGGCTGGCGGCGCTGGACGGCGATCGGCGTCGGGCTTTTCGGCGTATTGCTGATCCTGAAGCCAGAAGGCGAGTTCTTCGATACGAAGATGCTTCTCGCTATCGTCTCCTGTGTTGTCTTTGCGCTTTACGTCATCGCCACGCGTTACGTGAGCCGGCAGGATCCGGCGATGACCAGCTTCTTTTACACCGGCGTCATCGGCGCCGCCGTGATGACGCTGGCCGGCCCCTTCTACTGGACGCCGATGCAGGGATTGGACTGGATGTGGATGCTGGCCGTCTGTCTGACCGGTACATCGAGCCACTATTTCCTGATCCGCGCCTATGACCGCCTCGATGCCTCGGCCGTTCAGCCGGTCACCTATATCCAGCTCGTCTATGCCTCAGTCCTGGGGGTGCTCATCTACGGGGAGACGCTGACACTCAACATGATCGTCGGCTCGCTCATCGTGGTGGCGGCCGGCATCTTCACCGTCTGGCGCGAGCATATCGTCGCGCGGCGAGCGGTCGTGCCGAATTGAGATTTCGGCGCAATTTTAGATAAGCGCCTAAAGGCATTTCAATCTTCAACGCCTATGTTTTTGCCGAATTCTCCACGGGGACAAGCATGATACGGACTCTCAAAACCCCGGCCCGCAAGGCCGTCCGCAAGAACTGCCGCGTGTTCGGCAAGATCCGCTATATGAACAGCCAGGTGGATGCCCGCATCTTGGATCTTTCCGCAACGGGCGCAGCACTCGAAATCAAGGCGCCGCTCTATGCAGCATCGGGCAGCAAGGTGCGCATCGAGGCCGAAGATCTTGGCCTGCTCGACGGTACCGTCCGCTGGAAGCACAATGGCCGTGTCGGCATCCAGTTCGATGTGAACTCCAATGCCCGGGCGGTCATCGCTTCCTATTTCCGCTTCTTCCACCGCGAAACGCCGCGCGCCCGGTGACATCTGCGAAACGGTGCCGCACGCGGCACCGTCTTTGCCGTTCTGTCATTTTCGCCATGTACTCCTCCGCCAATCATCCTAAGTTCACCGAACCGGATGATGCATGATGTCAAAAGGAGTATTTCCGTGCCCTCAATTCTCGATGTGCCTGCCATGAGCCGCCGTACCCTGCTCGGCGGTCTTGCCGCTACGTCAGCCCTTGTGCTGCTGCACCCGTTCAGCGCTCGCGCCGCCGCCAACCAGGCACATTTGCGGCTCATGGAAACGACCGACATCCACGTCAACGTCTTCCCCTATGACTATTATGCCGACAAGCCGAACGACACGATGGGTCTGACGCGCACCGCCACGATCATCGACACGATTCGCGCGGAAGCCGCCAATTCGCTGTTGATCGACAATGGCGACGTGCTGCAGGGCAACCCGATGGGTGATTACATGGCCTATCAACACGGGATGAAGGATGGTGACGTACACCCCGTCATCAAGGCGATGAACACGCTCGGCTATACGGTTGGCACGCTGGGCAACCATGAATTCAACTACGGCCTGGACTTCATGTTCAAGGTGCTGAACGGCGCGAACTTCCCCTTCGTCTGCGCCAACCTGACCAAAGGGCAACTCGCTTCCGATCCGAAGCAGGACGACCTGTTCTTCAAGCCCTATATGATCGTCGAAAAGCAGATCAAGGACGGCGCCGGCAATGAGAGCCCGGTCAAGATCGGCTTTATCGGTTTCGTACCGCCGCAGATCATGCTCTGGGACATCAAGAATCTCGAAGGCAAGGCGCAGACCCGCGATATCGTCCAGGCGGCCAAGGCCTGGGTTCCGGCCATGAAGGAAGCAGGCGCCGATATCGTCATCGCGCTCTCCCATTCCGGCATCGATGGTGCGGCACCGTCCGAGAAGATGGAAAATGCGTCTCTTCATCTTGCCGCAGTCGAAGGCATCGACGCGATCTTCACCGGCCACCAGCATCTCGTCTTCCCCGGCCCGAAGACCTGGGACGGCATCGCCAATGCCGATCCGGTCAAGGGCACGCTGCATGGCAAGCCCGCCGTCATGGCCGGCTTTTGGGGGTCGCATCTCGGCCTGATCGACCTGCTTCTCGAAAAGGACGGCAACAGCTGGAAGATCGTCGACTTCACCTCGGAAGCGCGCCCGATCTATCATCGCGACGACAAGAAGAAGGTCGTTGCCGACGTCGCCGACAAGAAGGAGGTCGTCGAAGCCGCAAGGGCCGAGCATGAGGCAACCCTTGCCTATGTTCGTACCCCGGTCGGCAAGACTTCAGCACCACTCTATTCCTACTTCGCGCTGGTGGCCGACGATCCCTCGGTGCAGATCGTCAGCCAGGCCCAGACCTGGTACATCAAGCAGATGCTGGCCGATACCGCGTTCAAGGATCTGCCGGTTCTCTCGGCCGCAGCGCCCTTCAAGGCCGGTGGCCGCGGCGGAGCAGATTATTATACCGACGTTCCGGCCGGCGATATCGCCATCAAGAACGTCGCCGACCTTTATCTTTATCCGAACACGGTCCAGGCTGTGGCGATCACCGGTGCGCAGGTGAAGGAATGGCTGGAAATGTCTGCCGGCATGTTCAACCATATAGAGCCCGGTGCCAAGGATGCCGCCCTGCTCAACAATGACTTCCCGTCCTATAATTTCGACGTGATCGACGGCGTGACCTATCAGATCGACCTGTCTCAGCCGCCGAAATATGATTCCTCGGGCAAGGCAGTCAATCCGGGTGCCAACCGTATCCAGAGCCTCGTCTTCGGTGGCAAGCCGATCGATCCGGCACAGAAGTTCGTGGTCGTTTCCAATAATTACCGCGCCGGCGGCGGCGGCAATTTCCCTGAGATCGCGTCCGACAAGGTGATCTTCCAGGCACCCGATACCAACCGCGACGTCATCGTTCGCTACGTCCATGATCAAGGCACGATCAACCCGACGGCGGACGGCAACTGGACCTTCAAGCCGCTTTCCGGCACGACCGTCGTGTTCGAGAGCGGCCCGAAGGCCAAGCAATATCTCGCCGACGTCAAGAGCGTGAAGATCGAGGATGCCGGCGAAGGCACCGAGGGCTTCGCGAAGTTCAGGCTGGTCCTTTAATCAGAAGGGGCGCGGTTTTAGCTGAAACCGCGCCCGACTTCTCGCTATCCTGGCGCGCAGCCTCCATCCAGGATCGCCCTTGAGCAGGGTTACTCAGCGGCCTCCGGAAGCGTCTGCGTTTCGTCCATACCCAACATGGAGACAAGTTCGCCATGGTTCGGACAGGTCGAAAGCCGTCTCCGAAAGGCGTCGATCAGCCACTGGCCTGCCGGCCCCGGCGGGTTCGCCGCCTTGCGCATGGCATAGATCGGATACTCGCCCTGCTCGTAGGCTTCCAGTTTTAGAGCGACCAGCTCGCCCTTCATGATATCGTTAGCGACGAGAGAGACCGGCAAACCGCCCCAACCGAGACCACCTCGAATCAACTGGTGCTTGGTCGCGATATCGCTGACCCGCCAGGTCCGGTAGGACAGGACGTTGAAATCTCGCCCTTTGGTCAGTCCGGAGGCATCGGAGACCACCATCTGGATTTCTTCGCGGACATCTGCCAGCGTTAGCGGGCGCCCGATACGCGCCAGCGGATGATCGGGCGCCACGACGGGAATCATGAAGGAATAGCCGATCTTTTCGGCCAGCAGCGAATCGTCCTGTCGTAGCAGCGCACCGCCGATACCGATATCCGCCTTGCCGTTCATGACCATATCCATGACCATGCCGAGTTCACCGACATTCAGGTTGAGAGCAACGCCGGGGAACTTCTCGCGAAACTCTCGCAGCTCCATCATGACCGCATTGGCAGGCACCATGACGCTGATTGCCAGAGAAAGCTCGGCTTCCAGCCCCTGCTTCATGCTCTTGACGCGGGCGCGCATGACCTCAAGGTCGGCCATCAGGCGGCGGGCATCCTCAAGCATCGCCTTGCCGGCATCCGTCAGCTTCGGCTGGCGAGCGCCGGAGCGTTCGAAAAGCGGCACTTCAAGCTGCGCTTCCAGGTTGGCGATCGTATAGCTGATGACGGACTGCGCGCGGTTCAGCACACGCGATGCAGCCGAAAAGCTGCCGGTTTCGGCGACCGTCAGGAAAACCTGCAATTGGTCCAGTGTCGGGTTGGGAAGCATCGTCCATCCAATCCATCGATAATTTTGATCGACATTATCCCAGTTTTTTCGATAGGGAGCCAGCCTTATTTCTGTTCTCGAACACAGCGGCCTGCTGCTGCCCCACCACCTCTAAGTGGTCGCTGGAACCCAATTCGAGAGGAAATTCAACCATGTCTTCCATTCTTCTTCTGACATCGAGCCCGCGTTCCGAATCTCTTTCCACCACGATCGCTTCCGAACTGGCCGATAAGCTCAAGGCCCAGACCCCAGGCAGCGCCATCGTTCGCCGCGACCTTGCCGCAAACCCGCTGCCGCATATCGATGACCTCTTTACGGCCGCTATCCGCAAGCCAGCGGAAGCCCGCACGGCGCAGGAAGCCGCAGCGGTGAAGACCTCCGACGAGCTGGTCAACGAACTGCTCGCAGCCGACAGCATCGTCATCGGCACCGGCCTCATCAACTTCAATATCTATTCTTCGCTGAAGACCTGGATCGATAATGTGGCCCGCGCCGGCCTGACCTTCAAGTACACGGAAAGCGGCCCTGTCGGCCTCGCCACCGGCAAGAAGGTCTATATCGTGCTCGCTTCCGGCGGCGTTTATTCCCAGGGTCCGGCTGCCGGCATGAACCACGCCGTTCCATATCTGAAGTCGGTTCTCGGCTTCCTCGGCATCACCGAAGTCGAGACCATCTATGTCGAAGGCCTGGCCTTCGGTCCGGAGGCAGCCGAAAAGGCTATCGGCGCCGCCAAGTCGCGCGTCGAGGAACTCGCACTCGCTGCCTGATTGGCAAATTCACAGTTCCACTCGAGGGGGCCGGCGCAAGCCGGCCCTTTCATTTTGCCGCTAGATCAACGACGAAGGACCTGACGGCTTCCAGTATTTCCTCGGAGAGCTTCGGGTCATCCGAAATACGCGCAAGGCCGACTGCCCCCGTCATCAGGGACGTCGCGATAATCGCCTTCCGGCGCGCCTGCGCCTCGTCCGCGGCATTCATACGGCTCCTCATATTTCCGAGATTCGTCTTCAACTGCTCAGTTGCAAGCGAGCGGCATTTCTCGCTGCTGCGGGCGAGATCGGCCGTCAGCGCGGCGAAGGGGCAGCCACCGCTCACGTCCTCGCAATGCCCCTCACTCAGATAGGTCGCCGAATATTCCGCCATCGGAATTTCCGCCGGCGCCCTGCCCTCCGAACGGACCTTCGCCTCCCAGGATCCGAAGGCCAGCTGCATGGCTTCGGCCACCATCTCGTCGCGTGAGGCGAAATGCTTGTAAAAACCTCCGACCGTCAGCCCGGCTTCCTTCATCAAATCAGCGACGCCGACCCCCTCCAGTCCCTTCTCCCTCAGACGCCGGGACGCGATCTCCACGATCCTGTCATGCGTCTTCTGTTTTTCCAGCTGCGAATGGCCCATCAAAAATCCCCCGAAATACGGACTTGACTAATGTGGATTACAATCATAATCCTTCTGGATATCGATCATAATCCAGATCGAGACCGTTTCCAATAGGAGTCATTCCATGCGTCTGAAGAACAAGGTTGCGCTCATCACGGGCGGCAATAGCGGCATCGGACTTGCCACCGCCAAGGTTTTCATCGCCGAGGGCGCCAAGGTCATCATCACCGGCCGCAACCCCGAAACGCTGGCCGCAGCCGAAAAGGCGCTCGGTGGCGACGTGCTGGCGCTGAAGATTGACCTGACGGACGTTGCCGCGGCGGAGAAGATCTTTGCCGAGGCCGCCGCCAAGCTCGGCAAGTTCGACATCGTCTTCGCCAATGCCGGCATCGGCGGTGCGACGCCGCTCGGCCAGACCTCGCTCGAACAGTTCGAAAAAATCATCAGCACCAACCTGACGTCGGTCTTCTTCACGGTCCAGTCGGCACTGCCGCATCTCAATGACGGTGCATCTGTGATCCTCAACGGCTCGGTACATGCCGTTCTCGGTGCGCCGGGCTGGTCGGCCTATGCCGCCACCAAGGGCGCAGTGCGCTCCATGACCCGCAATCTGGCATCCGAACTGGCGCCACGCGGCATCCGCGTCAACCAGGTAACGCCGGGCGGCACGCGCACGCCGATCTGGTCCCCCTATGCCCAGAGCGAGGATGCAATGACAGCTCTCGAAGAAAAGCTCGGCGGCATGAGCGCACTTGGCCGCATGAGCGAGGCAGAAGAGATCGCGAAGGCCGCGCTCTATCTCGCCTCGGACGATTCCAGCAATGTCACGGGGATCGAGATTATCGTCGACGGCGGCATGACGGGCGCACCATCAGGGGCCAAGGTCTTCCGAACTGCCTGATCCAGGCAGCCTAGCTGACCCTGACCACTCCAGAGCGGCCGACGACACAGTTGCGGCCGCTCTTCTTTGCCTCGTAGAGGCGGCCATCTGCCGCTGAAAGTACGGTCGTAAAACTGACGCCATCTTCGTCGGCGGTCGCAACGCCTATGCTGACCGATACCGGAGCCTCATCCGGTGTCTTCACACTGGTGACGATCGTCCAGCGCAGGCGTTCGGCAAGCAGCAATGCTTCCTCGTGGCTCGTGCCGGGGCAAACAGCGACGAATTCCTCGCCACCGAAGCGGAAAATACGATCGCTGGAACGCAGCGTCGTCCCGAGCCGGCTGGCAATGGATTTCAGAACCTCATCACCCTTCAGATGGCCGAAGCCATCATTGACGTCCTTGAAGTGGTCGGCGTCAATGATGAGGACGGTTGCATGTTGGCCCTGGCGAAGCGCCTCGCGGACCATCAGCGGCGCCTCCAGCTCCATGCGGCTGCGGTCATAGACGCCGGTCAGCATGTCCCGGCCGGTTCGTTCGAGGAGATCGTTGTAACGCTCGCGGAATGTCAGATCCCCGAAGAGATCGGCTATCGAGCGGGCAGAGGCGGCGACTCCGTCCCGGCGAATATGATACTCATAGATGGCGAACATCGCCGAATAGAGGCAGACCGCCAGCATCTTCGCCTTCCAGCCTGCCCAGAAGGCCGACATCGGCACGCCCATGAAATAATGCAGGCCGCTGAAGAAGCAGATCTGGTCGAAGGTCAGAAGCACGAGGCCTGAAATCAGGAAGCGCAGCACAACGCGCCGGCGCATGAAATCGCCAAGCTTCTCGTAGAGCAGGATGATGCCGAGCGAGTCGAGATAGAGGATCGCCGTGCCCCATATCATCAGCCAGCCCATTTCCTTGAGGAAATCGACATCGGCGGGATGGCCGGGGGATAGTTCCAGCGGCTGATGAAGCTGCAGCACCCAGGCAATGGCAACGGTCAGGAGATTGCCGAAAAACAGACCATAGATCGGCTGGCGGACGGTCGCCGCATCCTCCTGCAAATAGAGCATGAGGATCATCATCAGCTTGCCGGAAAAGAAGATCGATGAGCCCGGCGAGACATCTCCGAACGGCAGGGCAACATAGAAGACCGCAGCGAGGTAGGTCTCCATGAAATGCATGACGCCGAGTGCCGTCAGGAAGACGCCCAATCCGAGCCGCTGACGAAAATGCAGGAGGCTGACCATCAGCACGAAGTAGGCGATGGCTTCGAGGATAAAGAGCAGCGTGTTGAAGAGCTCCATCACGGCCCTCCCTCGGCAAGAGGACCGCACGAGAGAGCCACGGCCGTTACGGCGGTTCTTCTGGTCAATCGTCCGAAAAGCTCAAACACAAGCGACGCCCTGCAAAACCTGCAGGCGCCACCTTCACGACAATCCTTTAAGATTAGATGAGCAAACCAGCATTCTCCACCGGGAAAATGCCATCATAGTTTTGAAAAACAATGAGAAATGCCGCCTCGCACGATATGTGTCCGGCTACCGGGCGCTCAAACCTGGCGAAGCTTCTCGCCATCGCCGAAAAGCGAGGCGCCGTGCTGATCGATGATCTGATGTGCCTTGCGCACCGTGCATTCGATCGCATCGTCGGACGAGGAAAACAGGTCGGCACGAATGAATTTTCGCACGAGCACCTCTTCGCCAACCTTCTTTTCGATACGGCCGGCCAGACGATACTGGCCGCCTTCCTTCTGCGGTTCGGCAAAGATGGTGCAGTCACCGTAGAGCTGCGGCTCGCCGGAAGGACCGGCCGTCGCCTCGCTCGAGGATTTGCCGCCGCCGGAGAAAACCGAAAGGATATTTGAAAGAAACGAAGCCATGATCCGCCTTTAGCACGCAGTCCTGCTCACGCAAAGTCAAATGATCAGGTTCGCGAGGATCTCGTTTTCGGTAATGTCCTCGAAGCCCATGCCGGCGCCTTCGAACTTGCCGACCAGTGTCGCGAAGTTCTCCGGTGCGGTCGTCTCGATGCCGATCAGGATCGAACCGAAATTGCGGGCCGATTTCTTCAGATATTCGAAGCGGGCGATATCGTCATGCGGTCCGAGAAGATTGAGAAAATCGCGCAGTGCACCGGGGCGCTGGGCAAGACGCAGGATGAAGTATTTCTTCAGGCCCGCGTGGCGCATCGCCCTTTCCTTGACGTCAGGCAGCCGCTCGAAATCGAAATTGCCGCCGGAGACGACGGCAACGATCGTCTTGCCCTTGATGGCCTCGCGATCCATAGCGGCGATCGCTGTCAGCGACAGGGCGCCGGCAGGTTCCAGCACCACGCCCTCGACGTTGAGCATTTCCTGGATTGTGACGCAGATGGCGTTTTCCGGCATCAACCTGACCTGCTCGGCCTTGAAGTCCTTCAAGGCCGCGAAATTCAGATCGCCGATGCGGGCGACGGCCGCGCCGTCGACGAAATTGTCGACCTTAGGAAGTGTCACCACCTGCCCGGCCTCGAGGCTGCGGCGCAGGCTCGGCGCGCCGGCAGGTTCGGTAAAGACGAAATCGGACTTTGCGACGACGCCATCGAGATAACCGGTGATTCCGGCGGCAAGCCCGCCGCCGCCGACCGGAAGGACGACCATGTCAGGCACCACGCCCTCGGGAAGCTGCTGCATGATTTCCGCGGCAACCGTCGCCTGGCCCTCGATAATATCGACATGATCGAAGGGCGGTACCATGACGCCGCCGATAGCCTCGACGTGATCGCGGGCAGCCTGATAGCACTGGTCGAAGAAGTCGCCGATAAGCTCGATTGTGATGAAACCGGCACCAAACATGCGGGTCTTGTCAATCTTCTGCTGCGGGGTCGTGACCGGCATGAAGACGACACCTGGCACGCCGAAATGGCGGCAGACGAAGGCAAAGCCCTGTGCGTGGTTGCCGGCCGAGGCGCAGACGAAGGTCTTGCCGCCCGCGCCCTCGGAAATCGCCTTGCGGAAAAAATTGAAAGCGCCGCGGATCTTGTAGGAACGAACGGGCGAAAGATCCTCGCGCTTCAGCCAGATATCGGCGCCATAGCGGGCAGAAAGATGGTCATTGAGCTGCAGCGGCGTTGCGGGGAAAAGGCTGCGCATGGCCTCTTCGGCGCCTTCGACATCCTGTTTCGTCACGGGCGATCGTCCATTCTTCAAAAATCCAGCCGCCGCTATGACACAAGCAGCCTGCGGAAAGAAGCCCGTTTGCGCGGTTTGCGGTTCGCCACCGTGAAAGCCTTCCTTAAGCGCGTCTTCAGATTGCGGCTGGATGAACGGCTTTTCACTTGCCTGCGCGTAGAAATCGCTAATATGTCGAGGTCATGACAAACAAGATCGCAAAGCCGCTGGCGTGGCTTCTTCTCGCCTTCATCCTGTTCGTGACGGTCTCGCCGATCGGACTGCGGCCTCACACGATCGAGACACCGGACATCGACCGCGCTTTGGCCTATCTGGTGGCAGGGCTTGCCTTTGCGCTTGCCTATCCGAAGCAATGGAAAACGGTCGCCATACTTCTGATCTGCGGTGCGTTGGCGATCGAGTGGCTGCAATATTTCTCACCGACCCGTCATCCGCGTTTTCACGACGCGGCCGTAAAAGCGCTCGGCGCCTCGCTCGGTCTGATTGTCGGCTGGATCTTCAACAAATGGCGTGAAGCAAAAACGGAAACGAATGCTTCCGCAGAGCTTGCTCGACGTTGACGCTGCGACGCTAAAGCCCGCGTATCTGCAATGCCCAGAAAAACAATGGTACAGCGGCCATCGCCGTACCCACCAAGAGAACAGCGCTCATCTTGAATAGTCTGATGCGCCGCGTCCTTGCTCCATCCCAGTCGTAAACCATCGCCTTACTCCCACTAAGACAACACTTACTCAACCCGCACAGTGCCTATATTTTTTGCAGTATTATGACCATAGACAAGCGCTTGCTATGGTTATCCACATTATACTGAAATTATACAAGTCCATTAGAACAGGTTTATGAAGATGGTGCGAGCGACGGGGATCGAACCCGTATAGCCTAAGGCCGAGGGATTTTAAGTCCCTTGCGTCTACCAGTTTCGCCACGCTCGCGCGCAATCCAGATCAACGACTTAGGCGGATTCGTCAAGTTTTGTTTTGCGGGACAATCGACTGCCGTCTGCAGAACCTGACCGCATGGCTATGTGTCCCAAAATAAAAACGGCGGCCCGAAGGACCGCCGTTCCATTTAAAATATTCAGATCAAATTCAGGCGAGCTTTGCCGCGATCTTGGCGACGTGTGCGCCCTGATACTTGGCAGCTTCGAGTTCGATTGCCGAAGGCTGGCGCGAGCCGTCGCCGTTGGTGATCGTGGATGCGCCGTAGGGCGAGCCGCCCTTGACTTCTTCCGTGCCCATCTGGCCCTGGAAGGCATAGGGAAGGCCGACATAAGCCATGCCGTGATGCAGGAAGGTCGGAACGAAGCCGAGGATCGTCGATTCCTGGCCGCCGTGCTGAGTGGCGGACGAGGTGAACATCGAGCCGACCTTGCCGACGAGCTTGCCGGTGAACCACAGGCCGCCGGTCTGGTCCCAGAAATTGCGCATCTGCGAAGCAACGGTGCCGAAACGCGTGCCGGCACCGACGATGATCGCATCGTAGTCAGCCAGTTCGTCGACGGTTGCGATCGGGGCAGCCTGGTCGACCTTGTAGTAGGAGGCCTTGGCGACTTCTTCGGACACGAGTTCCGGGACGCGCTTGACGACGACATCAGCGCCAGCGGACTTCGCGCCTTCGGCTACGGCATAAGCCATGGTTTCGATATGGCCATAAGCCGAATAGTAGAGGACGAGAATCTTCGCCATTGTGATCTCCATCAAGGATTGATTGAATTTCGTGACCGAGACCGTTCTATCAGCGCGTCCAGTTCAACATAGCCCTGCGGGCAAGAACTCACTGTTCACTGCCTGTAGACGAAATTTCACTTGCCGTTTCATTTCGGCCATAGGCGCTTTTCGCTTTGCCGTTTGCAAAGTGACCAAACGGCGCTACCTATTTCCAAGCTTCACACCACGGAAATATCCCATGAGCAATGAGACTGTCGTAACCGCCGCCATGCTTGCCATCGGCGACGAGCTTCTTTCCGGCCGTACCAAGGACAAGAATATCGGCCATCTCGCCGATATGCTGACCATTTCGGGCATAGACCTGAAGGAAGTGCGCATCGTTGCCGACGAAGAGGATGCGATCGTCGAGGCGCTGAACGCGCTTCGCGGCAAACATGACTATGTCTTCACCTCGGGCGGCATCGGACCGACGCATGACGATATCACCGCCGATGCGGTGTCGAAGGCTTTTGGTGTGCCCTGTGAGCACGATGCAGATGCGATGGCGCTGCTTGCCGAGATGTACAAGCGCCGCGAGATGGAATTCACCGAGGCCCGCCAACGCATGGCGCGCATGCCGCGCGGTGCCGCGCATATCGCCAACCCGGTTTCCACCGCGCCAGGCTTCATCATCGGCAATGTCTATGTGATGGCCGGCGTTCCGCAGGTCTTCCAGGCGATGGTGGACAATGTGCTGCCGACGCTGAAGGTGGGGACACCGGTAGTCTCGCTCGCGATCGCCTGCCCCTATGGCGAAGGCGAGATCGGCACGCCGCTGACGGCGATCCAGAAGGCGCATCCGGAGACCAGTATCGGTTCCTATCCCCGATATGTGGGGCAGAAATTTTCGACTGAGATCGTCGTGCGCGGCCGGTCACAGGCGGTGATCGAGGCTGCCGGTGCCGACGTACGGGCCATGATAGAGGATATCGGGCGCAGGAAGGACATCGCCGAGAACCATTCGGCCGATGCCTGAAGGCTGCTGCCGCGACCTTGATATCGGTCAAGGAACCGCGGCGCATACCAGCGCATTTCTATCCTCGCGGAACGTGATTTTAGCCGCAAAGGAGAATTGATATGTCTTATAAAACCCTTCTCGCCATACTGGATACAGCAGACAATAGCGGCGCCGTTGCCGATTTCGCCTTTGCCATCGCCGCGACCAGCGGCGCCCACGTCATCGGCCTGCATGCTGAGACAATCGCCGCGGTGCCGCTGGTCGCGCCGATGGAAATTCCCGATCCGGTCGCCGTTCAGGCACTTCAGGACATGGCCCATTCTGAAACCATCGAGGTCGAGCGGATTTTCCGCGCCAGGGCCGAAGCTGCCGGCGCTTCCTTCGAATGGCGTGCCTTCGCGACCGCCACCGGGTATGGTTCCGAGCCGCTGATCGAAACCGCGCGCAGCGCCGACCTGCTGATCGCCTCCCAGGCTGATCCGGGCAGACCATCCGCCAGCCATGTGGATGTGGATGAATTCCTGTTCGAAAGCGGCCGACCGGTGCTGATGATCCCCTACATCATCCGTCAGCCGAAACCGATCAAGCGAGCACTGATTGCCTGGAACGGCTCGAAGGAGGCGACACGCGCCACTTTCGATGCGTTGCCGCTTCTGAAAGCAGCCGAAGCCGTCGAGATATTTTCCGTCGACCCGGCGGAAACGGCAAGACAATCACCAATGACGGCCGGCGCCGACATTGCCGCAACTCTTGCCCGCCACGGCATAAACGTGACGCTTGCCACGGCCGAGAGCGGCGACAAGCATGCCTCGCACATAATCGAAAACCGGCTATCGGACGACAGTATCGACCTTCTCGTCATGGGTGCCTATACGCATTCCTGGCTCTGGCAAGCGATCTTCGGCGGCACGACAAAGACCCTGCTGCAGTCGATGACGGCGCTGACATTGCTGTCGCGTTAAGGCGGCTCTTGCGTTTTGCCTCCAAATCCCGCTAATTGCGGCGACCGATGATATCAGGCCTCGGCATCCTTCGCGCAGTTCCAGCTGCGCGATTTGCGTTTTGCCCGCCGATATCAGCTCGGTCGCCGGCAAACGGCGTGTCTTTCTTCATGCCGCGGAGTAGCCCGATGTCCCTTCCCGATAAAGCCTTTCCCGTTTCCTGGGATCAGTTCCACCGCGATGCACGCGCGCTTGCCTGGCGGCTTGCCGGCCTCGGCCAGGAGTTCAAGGCGATTGTCTGCATCACCCGCGGCGGTCTCGTTCCGGCAGCGATCATTTCGCGGGAGCTGAACATACGCCTCATCGAGACCGTCTGCATTGCCTCCTACCATGACTATGTCAATCAGGGCGACATGCTGGTGCTTAAGGGTATTGCGCCGGAGCTCCAGGAAAACGGCGGCGAAGGCGTGCTCGTGGTCGATGACCTCACAGATACCGGCAAGACTGCCGCCCAGGTGCGCGTGATGTTGCCGAACGCACATTTTGCCTGCGTCTACGCCAAGCCGAAGGGCGTTCCGACCGTCGATACCTTCATCACCGAAGTCAGTCAGGATACCTGGATCTACTTCCCCTGGGATATGGGCTTCACCTATCAGGAGCCGATTGCCAAGGGCACACGCGGCTGACGACGCCCAGTGCGAGCAGAATCCAGTTTTGCGACTGGAAATTGTTCCAAATATTATCTCCCCGATAGCGGATTCCAGTACCAGCCCGGTAACATCCGTTTTATTTTATTAGCATAAGGTCAGGCAACTACCGGTCGAAAAGTTCGGTGGTTGGGTGGTATCTTGTGGTTGGGGAAGCGCATGGCAAGCTGGGGCAGAATTCGAACGGCAGCGGCCTTCGGGCTGGTCGCTTGCCTGTTCTCTCATACGCCTGCCGGGGCTGAGCCAGCCTATATCAGCGTCGTACGCGAATATGTCGAAGCGCTCGTCCGTCCGATGGTCGAAGATTCGATCGTCGTCAAGGCGATCGAGGAGCAGAATACCAAATTCGGCGATGTCAGCGAAATGGACATGCGCGTGTTGGACGAAACCTACCGGGCGGAGGTCGCACAGGGCGATTTCCAGATGGTGAAGGTGCTGATGGCGAAGCCCGTTTCTCACTACCTTAAATCGAAGCAGGATGATTCGCAGGGAACGATTCTCGAGTTCTTCGTCACAGACAACCACGGGCTCAATGTCGGCCAGAGCATCGTGACGACGGATTACTGGCAGGGAGACGAGGACAAGTTCCTTCAAACCTTCGGCCGCGGCACCCGGGACATCTATATAAGCCGGGCGGAGCGCGATGAGTCGACCCAGCTTCTGGAGACTCAGGCAAGCTTTGTCGTGACCGACGGGGCGGGCAAGCCAATCGGTATGGCGACTGTCACAATCGCCATTGACGCCCTGTAGAAGGGTGTGTCGCTTCCAGCTTCATTGTTGCAAAATCGCAGCACATTTTCGTGTGACCACTTCAGAAGCCGCTGATTTCCTTTCACGAATCGGCATGCTCATTTCCAACGCAAAAGCCATCGTAACTTTTGACGCAGCCGATTATTTCGACGATCTGCCGCTTTTCTCGATCTCCGACCGCCGCAAGCCATTGTATTTTCAGCACTACCCGGACTTTCCCCAGTCTTCACAAGGGCATCCACAAGATGTTGTGGTTAGCGATCGGTTACATTCCACCCCTTGACGGAATCAGGTGTTTCAAACTTAATGTGACAGATGTTGCGGCGGCGACTGAACCGGAGGTAACGAGACCGGTTCTCCCAACGAAAATCGAACGTGGAATCAGGGTGTTGCACCGCCAAGAGCGGTAGCGGCCACGAGATTTCCTGTGCCTTTTTCCAGCCTCCAAAAACAACATCTGGGACTGGTAAAAATTAGCTGTTAACACTATATTTAGCGTTTGCAGCCAGCCTCACCACAAGATACAGGACCAACATCTCCGGATGACATCCTGTCACAAGACGGAACGAGTACCGGCTGCACGAAGGGACAACGTGTAGCCGGAATGGAATTTTGCGCCCTTTCGGGTGCCAACACGAGGTTAAGAACGATGCGCATCGAACGTCGGTTTACGAAGGCTGGTCAGGGTGCCTATGCGGACATAGAATTCCGCAGGGCGACGAGTGAGATCAAGAACCCGGACGGGTCGATCGTCTTCCGCCTCGAAAACATCGAGGTTCCCGCGCAGTTTTCCCAGGTCGCCACCGACGTTCTGGCGCAGAAATATTTCCGCAAGGCCGGTGTCCCTGCTCGCCTGAAAAAGGTCGAAGAGAATGATGTCCCCTCTTTCCTGTGGCGTTCCGTCGCCGACGACGCGGCGCTGAAGACGCTTTCCAAGGACGAACAGACCGGCTCTGAAACCGATGCGCGTCAGGTCTTCGATCGTCTCGCCGGCACCTGGACATACTGGGGCTGGAAAGGCGGCTATTTCTCTTCGGAAGAAGATGCAGCAGCATTCAAGGACGAGCTTGCCTACATGCTCGCCACGCAGCGCGTCGCCCCGAATTCGCCGCAGTGGTTCAACACCGGCCTGCATTGGGCCTATGGCATCGACGGCCCAGGCCAGGGCCATTTTTATGTCGATCCATTCACCGGCAAGATCACCAAGTCCAAGTCGGCCTACGAACATCCGCAGCCGCATGCCTGCTTCATCCAGTCCGTCGAAGACGATCTGGTCAACGAAGGCGGCATCATGGACCTGTGGGTGCGTGAAGCCCGCCTCTTCAAGTATGGCTCTGGCACCGGCTCCAACTTCTCCATGCTGCGCGGCGAAGGCGAAAAGCTTTCCGGCGGCGGCCGTTCCTCCGGCCTGATGAGCTTCCTCAAGATCGGCGATCGCGCTGCCGGCGCCATCAAGTCCGGCGGCACGACTCGTCGTGCAGCCAAGATGGTCGTCGTCGACATCGATCATCCGGATATTGAGGAATACATCAACTGGAAGGTCAAGGAAGAGCAGAAGGTCGCCGCTCTCGTGACGGGCTCAAAGGTCGTCGCCAAGCATCTGAAGGCGATCATGAAGGCCTGTGTCAATTGCGAAGCCGACAATGGCGATTGCTTCGACCCGGCCAAGAACCCTGCCCTGAAGCGTGAAATCCGCGCAGCCAAGAAGGATCAGGTTCCGGAAAACTACGTCCAGCGCGTCATCCAGTTCGCCCGCCAGGGCTACAAGGACATGGGGTTCAAGACCTACGACACCGACTGGGATTCGGAAGCCTACCTCACTGTTTCCGGCCAGAACTCCAACAACTCGGTTTCGATCAAGGACAACTTCCTGCGCGCTGTCGAGGAAGATGGCGACTGGAACCTGACCGCCCGCAAGGACGGCCGGGTGATGAAGACGCTGAAGGCGCGCGACCTTTGGGAAACGATTTCCTACGCCGCCTGGGCATCGGCCGATCCGGGCATCCACTTCAACACGACGATGAACGACTGGCACACGTCGCCGGCCGGCGGCCCGATCCGCGGCTCGAACCCGTGCTCGGAATATATGTTCCTCGACGATACGGCCTGCAACCTTGCTTCGCTGAACCTGCTGCAGTTCAAGGACAAGGCAACGAAGCGCATCAACATTGCCGACTACGAACATGCCGTCCGCCTGTGGACCATCGTGCTCGAAGTCTCGGTCATGATGGCGCAGTTCCCGTCCAAGCGCATTGCCGAACTTTCCTACGAATACCGCACGCTCGGCCTCGGCTACGCCAATATCGGCGGCCTGCTGATGTCGACAGGCATTCCCTATGACAGCGCCGAAGGCCGTGCCATTGCCGGCTCGCTGACGGCAATCATGACCGGCATCTGCTACGCAACCTCGGCCGAAATGGCTGCCGAACTCGGCCCGTTCCCGAACTACGAGCCGAACCGCGAGCACATGCTGCGCGTCATCCGCAACCATCGTCGCGCCGCTCATGGCGAGAACGCCGGCTACGAGGCTCTCTCGGTCAACCCGGTAGCGCTGATCCATTCCGAGAACCCGGATCAGGATCTTGCAGCCCATGCGATGTCTGCCTGGGACAAGGCGCTGGAACTCGGCGAAAAGCACGGCTACCGCAATGCGCAGGTTTCGGTCATCGCACCGACCGGCACGATCGGCCTCGTGATGGATTGCGACACGACCGGCATCGAACCTGACTTCGCACTGGTGAAGTTCAAGAAACTCGCCGGCGGCGGCTACTTCAAGATCATCAACCGTGCCGTTCCGGATGCGCTGCGCACGCTGGGCTATTCCGAAAGCCAGATTGCCGAGATCGAAGCCTATGCGGTCGGCCACGGCAACCTGAACCAGGCGCCGGCGATCAACCCCTCGACGCTGAAGGCCAAGGGCTTCACCGACGAGAAGGTGGAAACCGTCAATGCTGCTCTGAAGAGCGCCTTCGACATCAAGTTCGTCTTCAACCAGTGGACGCTCGGCGCCGACTTCCTGAAGACCACGCTGAAAGTCACCGACGAACAGCTCGGCGACATGAGCTTCAGCCTGCTCGACCATATCGGCTTCTCGAAGAAGGACATCGAGGCTGCCAATATCCACGTCTGCGGTGCGATGACGCTGGAAGGCGCGCCCTTCCTCAAGAAGGAACACCTCCCGGTCTTCGATTGCGCCAACCCGTGCGGCAAGATCGGCAAGCGTTACCTCTCGGTTGAAAGCCATATCCGCATGATGGCGGCTGCCCAGCCATTCATCTCCGGCGCGATCTCCAAGACGATCAACATGCCGAACGAGGCAACGGTCGACGATTGCAAGAACGCCTATATGATGTCCTGGAAGCTCGGTCTGAAGGCGAATGCCCTCTACCGTGACGGCTCCAAGCTTTCCCAGCCGCTCAACGCTTCGCTGATCGAAGACGAGAGTGACGAGGATGCGCTTGAGGATCTGATCCAGCAGCCGGCAGCGGCCCAGGCCGTGACGGTGACCGAAAAGATCATCGAGCGCGTGATCGAGCGAGTTTCCCGCGAACGCGAGAAGCTGCCGAACCGCCGTCAGGGCTACACCCAGAAGGCTGCCGTTGGTGGTCACAAGGTGTATCTGCGCACCGGCGAATTCGGCGACGGCCGCATCGGCGAAATCTTCATCGACATGCACAAGGAAGGTGCTGCCTTCCGTGCGATGATGAACAACTTCGCCATCGCGATCTCACTCGGCCTGCAGTATGGCGTGCCGCTGGAAGAATATGTGGAGGCCTTCACCTTCACCAAGTTCGAGCCGGCCGGCATCGTCATCGGCAATGACGCGATCAAGAATGCAACGTCGATCCTCGACTACGTGTTCCGCGAACTTGCCGTCTCCTATCTCGGCCGCCACGATCTCGCCCATGTCGATACGTCCGACTTCTCCAACACGGCACTCGGCAAGGGCATCCAGGAAGGCAAGACGAACCTCGTCTCGACCGGCTGGACCCGGGGCTACAAGCCGACGCTGGTCTCCAATACCGGCACCGACCGCCAGCTCGGCGAGCCCAAGGGTGCGGCAACGACGGCGCCAGCCCGCGCCTCCTCGACAGGCGGCTCGGTAACGGCCTTTGCAGGTGCAGCGGCCCGCAAGCTGGAGCCGACTATCGCCATCTCCACCTCTGAAATCGTCGCCTTCAAGCGCGACTATGAAGAGCGTGCAAAGGAACTGGCAGAGGAGATCGCTGAGGAAGCGCTCGAAGAATCCGGCACCGAAGCAACCGCCCTCTTCTCCGACAAGGCCGCAGCCGACGCTGCATCCGCCAAGACGGATGCCAAGAAGATGGAAGCCGAACGCCGCGCCCGCTCGATCATGCAGGGTTATACGGGCAACATGTGCTCCGAATGCCAGAACTTCACGATGGTGCGTAATGGGACGTGTGAGAAGTGCGACACTTGCGGTGCGACGAGTGGGTGCAGCTAAGGGTGGTCATCGGTGAAGCACTTTTCTAAACTGCGACTTCAAAATTGGAGAAACTTTAGGGACGTAGACATTCGTCTACGTCCTAGAGCTTTTTTTATAGGCCCAAACGCATCTGGAAAATCCAATATCCTTGATGCATTTCGGTTCCTGCATGACATTGTGTCCGTGGGCGGTGGACTGGCAGAAGCCGTTCGAAGAAGGGGCGGCATTTCCAAGGTTCGTTGCCTCCACGGGCGAATACCATCAAACGTAGAAATTGACGTAGAAATCACCCTCGACAATTCGAAATGGCAGTACTTTCTTTCCTTTAACCAAAATAAATCAGAGGAACGACCGCGTATCGTTCGCGAATCCGTAGCGAAGGACGGAGCTATGTTGCTCGATCGAAGCGCGGATCAGGAAAAAAATGACCCTTTGACTCTAACCCAAACGCATCTCGAACAAATTGGGACGAATAGAGATTTTCGCGAAGTTTATAATTTTTTCCTAGATATTCGTTATTCGCATATCGTCCCACAGATTATTCGTGATAGCCGACGTAACGTGGACGACGTAGAAGATCCATTTGGCGGTGACTTCCTAAGAAGAATACACGAAACACCTAAGAAGCAGCGAGAAGCTAGATTGCGCCGAATGAAAGATGCACTGGCGATAGCTGTTCCTCAATTCGAAGATTTGTCTTTTGAAGTTGATGAAGCTGGCAAACCACACCTGGCCGCAGCCTATAGACACTGGCGGAAAAGCCCCAGCAAGCAAAGAGAAGAGAGCTTTTCAGACGGAACGCTCCGTCTCTTGGGCTTGCTTTGGGCGCTAGGCGAAAAAGCCGGCCCACTCCTCCTTGAAGAGCCGGAATTATCATTACACGACGCCGTTGTTGCTCAAATACCCTCAATGCTGGCCACAATGCAGCGCTTGTCGGGAAGACAGGTGATTGTAACAACTCACTCTGAAGCGTTGCTCTCTGACGCTGGCGTTGGGACAGGTGAGGTTCATCTTCTGCTCTCAACAGACAACGGAACTGAAGTTAGAACCGCTTCGGATATTGATACCGTTAAACATCTCTATGAAGCCGGAATATCGATTGGTGAAGCTGCGCTTCCTTTGGTAAAGCCCGATCGAGTAGAGCAACTCTCGCTATTTTCTCCGCTATGATGCGCGTCAATATAGCTGGAGAAGGCGCCTGCGATGTGCGCGCGGTTGAACGCATACTGGAGATTTATGGATTGGAGGTGGCAGCGAAATACGACTGCCGAGGTAAATCCAAACTTGACAAGCGTCTGCCAGGCTTCCTTGCTGCGAGTAATCATATGCCGTGGGTCATACTTAGAGATTTAGATAACGACGCAGAATGCGCCCCAGCTTTGATAGCCGTTGCGAATCTACAACTCTCACCTCCTGCTCGGTTTCGAGTGGTCGTAAGAAGTATAGAATCTTGGCTCTTTGCGGATCGAGAAGGGCTCGCAAATTGGATGGGAGTCAAATCTTCCCTCATTCCGAAATCACCTGAAAACATTTTAGATCCGAAACAAAATCTAGCTCAACTAGCAGCTAAATCTCGACAAAGAGACCTTAAATCTCGACTAGCGGCTCGCCCCGAAGACGGCGCGATTGTTGGGCCAGAGTACGGTGCTGCCATCTTTGAATTCATTGATAAGCACTGGAATGTGGAGAAGGCTATCGAAGACGCATTATCGCCGTCATTGGTAAAGGCAGCGAATCGTATCTCGGAGCTTCGTGACGAACTGCAACAGCGATAGCTATAGCATTTTGACACTATTTCTTAATCAGAGCCCGTGCGAAGCATGACGTCAAAGAATTTTGGACGTCCTAGCGCGATCAGCAACAAAATGCTGATCGCGCTCGTAGCAAAACTCATCTGCAATCGCAAACCGAGCCCTAATCCCGTTAAACTTTAGCTCTCGTCATTATATGCGCGATGCAAAATCATCAGAACCGACGCGGTGCTTCCGGCTTGTTGCCGACGATGCTGTCGATGCGCTCCATGACGTCAGCGGTCAGCTTGCTCTTGTGCGAGAGCGCCGCGAGGTTGTCCTGCAGCTGGCTTTCACGCGATGCACCGAGGATCACAGTAGAGACGTGCTTGTTGGCGAGGCACCAGAGAAGGGCGAGATGGGTGATCGAGATGCCGATCTCGCTCGAGAGCTTGGCGAGCTGACGAACCTGGTCCAGCTGGGCGCGGCCGGCGTCGGTGGACCATTTTTCTTTCAGCCATTCGTAGCCCGGCAGGTTCATGCGGCTGTCGGCCGGTACGCCATCGTTGTATTTGCCGGTCAGAACGCCAGAGGCAAGCGGCGACCAGATGGTGGTGCCGAGGCCGATCAGGTCGTAGAGCGGCAGGTAGTCGGCTTCGACCTTCTGGCGTTCGAAGATGTTGTACTGCGGCTGTTCCATGGTCGGCGGCGTGATGCGCAAGTCGCGGGCGACGGCATAGGCTTCCGTCAGCTGCTGTGCCGACCATTCCGACGTGCCCCAGTAGAGCACCTTGCCCTGGGCGACGAGATCGTGCATCGCGCGAACCGTTTCCTCGATCGGAGTGTCGATATCAGGGCGGTGGCAGAAATAGAGGTCGAGATAATCGACCTGGAGCCGCTTGAGGGCTGCGTGACAGGCATCCGTCACGTGCTTGCGGGACAGGCCGCGCTGTGTCGGCTTCTGGCCACCCCAGAACACCTTGCTGGAGACGACATAGCTGTCGCGGGTCCAGGCAAGCGACTTCAGCGCCTCGCCCATGACGATTTCGGACTTGCCGCTCTCATATCCTTCGGCATTGTCGAAGAAGTTGATCCCATTGTCGTAGGCAAGCTTCATGATATCGACGGCATCGCCGCCATTGACCTGCTTGCCGAACGTAACCCAAGATCCGAACGAGAACTCGCTCACTTTCAGACCCGACTTCCCTAGACGACGATATTCCATCATGCAGCTCCCATAGGTTATGAAAATCCGCCGCCCTGAACCGGGCCGGCGTCGACGGATCGAACGATCTCGGGGACATCTATACGGCATGAGCGGCCATAAGCGAAGCGCCGCGATGAGTGGGATTGCCAATAATCGCTCCAGACGGCCAACGATCGGACGTCAGCAACGCGACTGAATTCACGATGACACGCGGTCACATAGGCCGACGGACCGAACATTCAGCCGCTTCCGAAAGCGCAGCTACCAAGCTCGCGCGTCAATAACTGCAGGGGCGGTCGTTGCCGAATCCGCCAGCGCATGCAGGCCTGAGCCCAAAATCGGCACCGTGCGCGGTATAGCCGACCGAGCCTGTTTGTATCGTACTATCCGAACTCGTCGAGCAGGACGAAATTGTGATAACCGCGATGACAGCGGCGCCAGCCGCCAGGAGCTTTCCAAATCGAGACATGATGATTTACCCCCAATATCGGTAATCGATGACACCCGAACGCAGATGTCAGTGTCATGGCTCATGCAGATAGGCGGATCTCATCCTCCGAAAACCGCTGCTGCGATCAAGATTTCGTCATTTGTCAGCCGACTAGGACCCCACTTCCCATGAACCTTCGCCTTCCGGTGATGGCTGGCGTTTTTCACGGCAGCGAATACAACTTACAACAGAGAAATTTGCAGTGTCGCAAGCCATCGATTTTCACCGGGATTTTCATGCGGATTTTAGAAGCGTTCCGAGCCCGTCGTCCTGATTGTGCCGCCATTGTCGGCTTGGTGTTCGGTCCTGATGTGGCGATGGCCTATCTCGGGCGCGGGCTCATGGCGATCGCCTATTTCGTCGGCGGCGTTTCGGTGTCCGCCGCACTGATCTGGGTCTTTGCGAGGCTTTCAATTCCCGCCGCCTATGGGGCGCTGGTCGTGCTTGCCTGGCATTCGTTCGGTGCGGTGCTCGGCTATCGTGCCGGTAGATCTCTGCCGAGCGGCACCACGTTTCCGTGGTACGCGCGCTGGTACAATATCGTGCTGCTGTTTTCGGCGGCGATCCTTCCACTGGCGATCATTGCCAGAGGTTTCATCTTTTAGGCGCGGTCAATCCGCGCCGATCGCTTTCAACCAGACAGTCACGGCCACGGCTCCGCCATCCGGATGGCCGATGGCGCGGTCGCCGAGATAGCTTGCGCGACCGAGCCTCGGGCGCATTGCCTTGGTCGCTTCGGCTCCTGATATCCCGGCAGCGATGGCCTGCTGCCATGCTTCCTGGGTTGGTTTGCCCTGTGCAAGACTAGCGGTGAAGGCGTCTGCGGCGGGGCGGAGCGCATCGATCATTGTCCGGTCGCCAGGCTTTGCGCCGCCGAGGTCGGAGACGGCCTGAACGGCGACGGAGAAGGCTTCGGCCATATCAGCCGCGGTTGGAGAGCCGATGCCGGCAAGGTGGCGTGATGCGCGCATCAGGGCGGTGGCATAGAAGGGGCCGGAGCTGCCGGCGATTGCCCGCCGAAGTGTGTCCCCCATCGCCATCAGGCCACCCGCGACCTCTGCAAAAGCGCTGTCTGGAAGTGCGAGAACGGCTTCGGCGCCGCGCGTCATGCTGGCGCCGAGATCGCCGTCGCCGGTGATGCTATCGAGTTCGGTCAGATGCGCTTCTGCTTCGATCAGTGCCTTTGCCACGGCTTGCGCTGTCGTTTGAAGCTGTCTGCCGCCCGCGGTAATCGCACGGGATTCCGCCGGGCCTTCTGCTGTTCGCGACGAAGGGAGCACGCGGTTGCGATTGACCGCGCCGCCGCGTGGCCATGCATCGGCAGCGGTCGGCGCATCGATGAGTTCGAGAGAATGACCGTCGACATGCAGGATGGAGAGCGAGAAGCCCGGCATGTCGAGTGCCGACAGAAGCGTGCCGGCCCAAGCCCTTTCGACAATGACGCCCCTGCTTTCGAGGGCCGCAGCTGCCGAGCGGGCTACGATCGACAATTCCATCGGCGGTGTCGCTCCGAGACCATTGACCAGCAGGGCGACACGGTCACCTCTGCTGAGCTTGCCGTCGGCCTCGATCGTTTCGAGGATGATCGAGACGAGTTCATCGATCGGTGCGATCGACATGCGGCGAACGCCCTGTTCGCCATGAATGCCGAGACCGACTTCGATCTCCTGTTCGCCCAGCAAAAAGCCGGGCTTGCCGACAGCCGGCAGAGTGCAGGAGCCGAGCGAGATGCCCATGGATGACAGCTTTTCGGCGGCTGAGCGGGCGATGCGGGCGACATCAGCCAGAGGCAGACCAGTTGCTGCGGCAGCGCCTGCAAGCTTGTGGATCAGAACCGTGCCGGCGATACCGCGGCGACGATCGGCAGGCACGGTTTCGCGCAGTGCGACGTCATCGGCAACGACGACGATTTCGACGGGGATACCTTCCGCGCGGGCCAGTTCGGCGGCAAGGCCGAAATTCAGGCGGTCGCCTGTATAGTTCTTGACGATGAGCAAGGCGCCGGCCGGGCCGCTCACGGCTCGGATGCCTGCCAGGACGGCGTCGGTGCTCGGCGACGTGAAGACATCGCCTGCTACTGCCGCCGTCAACATGCCGGCACCGACGTAGCCGGCATGGGCAGGTTCGTGGCCGCTGCCACCGCCGGAGAGGACGGCGACCTTGCGACCGACAGGCTCCGGAAGATTAGACTGAATCACGACATTTTCATCCGCCAGCAAGATCGTCGCCGGGCTGAGCGCCACAACCCCTTCCAGCATTTCCCGCACGACGGACGAAGGATCGTTGATCAGCTTTTTCATGGTTCTCTCCCAACAACCAAACTGGCCCGGCGCGAACGCCGCCCGGCCAGTGACCTAGCACGATTTCGCTTGAGGTGAATACAGGATCAAAACCAATCGCCAGCGCGGCGACGGCATCGTCGTCGCGACAGCCGGAGCCGCAAATCGCTCAGAAGCGGGTTGCCGCGGCGAAGATTTCAGCCAGGCGCTCGATGCCTGCCTGGTCGTCGGCGTCGAAGCGGGAGGGAAGCGGGCTATCGAGGTCGATCACGCCGACGATCTGGTCGCCATTGCGGACGGGAACGACAAGTTCGGAGCGGGATGCGTCGTCGCAAGCGATATGGCCGGGGAAGGCGTGAACATCCTCGACCAGAATGGAGGCGCGCTCCTTGACTGCCGTACCGCAAACACCGCGACCGACGGGAATGCGCACGCAGGCGGGTTTACCCTGGAACGGGCCAAGCACCAGTTCCTCGCCCTTCAACAGGTAGAAGCCTGCCCAGTTGAGATCGGGCATCATCTGATACATCAAGGCGGACGTGTTGGCGGCGTTGGCGATCATGTCCGGCTCGCCTTCGAGCAAGCCCTGCAACTGCTGGGCAAGCTCGCGGTAGAATTCGGCCTTGTTGTCCACTTCGATCGATGCCGCCTGGAACATTGTCACACTCACGTCCTGTTTCTGAGACCGCTGATATAGGAACTCAAACAGGTTTTGACAAACGGACGCACCAGCCGCGGCAATTGAATTACGGCGGCGAATCCGGTCAGATCTACGCATGACGAAGACGATCAGAATTTCGGCCGCCCTGCTCGTGCGAAGAGACGGCCAGACGCTGCTGGTGCGCAAACGTGCCACCGTGGCCTTCATGCAGCCGGGCGGCAAAATCGAACCCGGCGAGACGCCGGAGGGCGCCCTGATCAGGGAGCTTTCCGAAGAGATCGGCATCATCGCAACGGCCGCCGAACTTACGTTTCTGCGGCAATTTCAGGCTGCGGCCGCCAATGAGCCTGATCATATCGTGATCGCCGATGTCTTCCTGCTGCGTGTGGACGATGCCGACATCCAGCCAACGGCCGAGATCGAGGAGATCCGCTGGGTACCGCCGGACGCACTGGGAGAGATCATCATGGCGCCGCTGACGGAAGATCACATCCTGCCGTTCTACCTTCAGCACCAAACAATCGGCTAGTGCTGCCCGGCGTTCGTTTTTCGCAAAGCAACCCCTGGGCAGATTGATGTCGTCAGATGCCGCTCTATTCTCCTCATGGATCAAGGGAGGATCGTGCCATGGCATTCATTCATACCCCGGATGCGTCCGCGAGCGAGAAGACGGCTTCCATGTATGCCTCGGCCGAGGCGAGTTACGGCTATCTGCCGAATATGTACCGCGCTTTCGGCCACCGACCGGAAGTGATGGAAAACTGGGGGGCGCTGCTTGCAAGCATTCGCGGCCATATGAGCCAACGGCGCTATGAACTGGTGACGCTTGCAGCTGCGAGGGAGCTCAAATCATCCTACTGCATGCTTGCCCATGGTTCCGTGCTGCTGCGCGATGGCTTTACCAATGACAGCCTTTCGGCCGTCGCCGGTGGCAGCGAGAAGGCGCCGATCGATGCGATCGAACGGGCGATCATGGATTTTGCCGCCAAGGTGGCGCGCGATGCGACCTCCGTCACGCAGCAGGACATCGACGGATTAAAACGGCATCGCCTCAGCGACGCCGAAATATTCGACGTTACGGCGGCAGCGGCGGCACGCTGCTTCTTCTCCAAGATGCTGGATGCGCTGGGCGCAGCACCCGATCACGCCTATGCCGAACGGCTCGATCCCAAGGTGCGCCAGAACCTCACCATTGGCAGGCCGATCGAGGGGTTGAATTCAGGTCACGCATGACGCCTGGAATACCGATTCGTTACGGCCCCACGGCCGGCGGATCGGCAAAATGCGCGATAGCGAATTCCGCGATCTTCTGGCCAGCCTTATCGGCATCCTCGAGCAAGGATGGGAATAGCTGCCATTGATGCGGCATTCCCGGCCAGACTTCGGCCGTCACATCGACGCCCGCCTTGCTCGCCTTGTCGGCAAACCGCAGCGTGTCGTCGAGCAATGTCTCACCAGAGCCGACCTGCAGCAGCAAGGGCGGGAAGCCAGAGAGATCGGCATAGAGCGGAGAAATGTCGGGATCGGTCGCTGAACCATTGCCGAGATAGGCCTTGCGCAGCGCCTCCAGCACATGCTTGTCCAGAACCGGATCGTTCTCCCCGTTGGCAGCAACCGAGGCGCCTGACGCGGAGAGATCCGTGATCGGGCTCAAGGCGACAACGGCGGCCGGCAGCGGCTGCCTGGAACGCATCTGCCGCAGCACGGCTTCAAGTGCGAGATTTCCGCCGGCGCCATCACCGAGGATGATGATATTGCCGTTGCTGTAGCCTTCCTCGAGCAAATAGCGATAGGCGCTCAGCGCGTCGTTGACCTGGGCGGGATAGCTATATTCCGGCGTGCGGCGGTATTCGATGAGGAGGACATCACTGGATGCCGCCTTGGCAAGCGAACCGGCAAGCAGGCTGTGGGTACGAATGGAACCGCTGTAGAAGCCGCCGCCATGGATGAACAGGATCGCGCGACGGCCGATCGGATGGTGAAGGCGCGCCGGCCACATAAGCTCCGCCTCGACACCATCGGCATCGACGTGCCGGATCTGGATGCGCGTCGGCTCCGGCAATGATTCCATGAAACTGCGGAATGCGGTGCGCCGGTCCCGAAGGCTTTCCACACCCTTGAAATGCTCCGCCCTGCGGGAGAGCAGCTTTTCGACCTGCTCTTTCGAGGCTGGCGTCTGCGCGGGTATCTCCTCTGCGGCGAGAGGAAGAGCGGATATAAACACCGCGACAAGGGCCGATAGCAGCCGCTTGCAACATCCTGCGTTCCATCGATTGCCAGCAGAAAAAACCGGCTTCGTCATTCGCCCCTCCGGCGCTGATCTTCCTTCGTGCCGCGCATATTCTCCACTTCGCCATCGAGAGTCAAAAGAGAGTTTTGTGTGATCGCATAGGTTCGTAGTCTGCATTTACTGGTTGTGATAAATTACTTTAAGGAGGGAAGATCATGGACAGAACAGCCCTCATCGGGACGTGGCGCATGATCTCGTGGACGCGAACCGTCGTCGCGACGGGGGAGGTCAGCGACGCCATGGGTGCCGATCCCATAGGATATATCGCCTATCATGCAGACGGCCGGATGATGGCTTTCGTCACCAACCGGCGCAGGCCAAAACCCAATGGCAAAGCGCCTGACAACCTCGAGAAGGCAGCGCTCTTCGATACGATGCTCGCCTACACGGCCGAATATACGCTGGAAGAAGACAGGGTCGTCCATCATGTCGAGGCCGCCTGGAACCCGACATGGGAGCGTCCGCTCATCCGCCCCGTCCGTATAGACGGCGACACGCTGGTTATCAGCGATGCGCCCGGCACCGATCCGGTCACCGGTGAGGATGTCGTCTATCGGCTGGAGTTTCGCAAGCTCTGACTGCTAGTCACCGCGGATCGCGTCGATCACGGTCCGGAAGCCCGCCGAGATGTGGCGTCTGCTGGGATAGTAGAGATAAAGCGGCTCCTCCGGCTGACACCAGTCGTCCAGTACCTGGACGAGCTGTCCGCTTGCTATGAGCGGCGCCACCCTGCCCTCCCAGACATAGGCGAGCGCCACGCCGCTCAAGGCGGCTGAGGTCATCAATTCGTGGTCGTCGAGAGAGAGCGGTCCGGTTGGATAGAAGGTGATAGCCTGCCCATCCTTCTCGAAATCCCAGGGGTAGCGGGCGCCGGACGGAAACATGTTCTGGATGCAGATATGCCGCTTCAGATCATGCGGGGTCTGCGGCTGCGGCCGTGTCTCGAAATAGGCGGGAGAGCCGACGACGACAAGACGCATACGCTGCTTGATGCGCACGGCGATCATACCTTCCGTGACACGTTCGCCGAAGCGGATGCCGGCATCGAAACCCTCCTCGACGATATCCACCAGCCGATCCGTCGCAGCGATTTCCAGCTGCAGGTTGGGGTTGGCGATCAAGAGCGGCCCGATGACCTGGCCGACGACGAAGGGCGCGATGGAATTGCCGACATTGATCCTCACACGGCCGAATGGCGTGTCGCGGAACCGGTTCAGCGCGTCGAGTGCGGAATTGATCTCGCCGAAGGCCGGATCGAGATGAGAGCGGAGCAATTCGCCGGCCTCGGTCAGGGACACGCTGCGGGTGGTGCGGTTCAGGAGGCGGATGCCGATGCGGTCTTCCAGATTGAGAACCGCGTGGCTGATGGCGGAGGCAGTGACGCCCCTCTCTTCCCCGGCCTTTCGGAAGCTCTTGTGTCTGGCGACGGCGGCAAAGGCCGCCATTTCGGAAAGCTCAGTCGCGCGCATTGCTGAATTTCACTCATCATAGTCTCTCAAATAACAAATCTTATACATGAGCGAGATTTGCGTCAAATTCCTCTCCGTCAGCAAGACACTGCTGAAACAAACAAACCGAGGAAAGGGAATTGCCATGAAAGTCTGGTTCATTACGGGTGCATCGCGTGGTTTCGGCGCGTTGATGACCAAGGACGCTCTTGCCAGCGGTGACGCAGTCGTTGCCACCGCCCGCAACCCGAAAACCATTACCGAACAGTTCGGCGATCATCCGAACCTGCTTGCCGTCGCTCTCGACGTCACCAACGAAGATCAGGCCAGGCAAGTAGCAGCAGCAGCCATTGCCCGCTTCGGCCGCATCGACATCCTCGCCAACAATGCCGGATACGGCCTGCTCGGCGCGGTCGAGGAAGCAACGGCCGAAGAGATCGAGAAGATCTACGCCACCAATGTCTTCGGTCTGCTGAAGGTCACCCGCGCTGTTCTGCCGTATATGCGCCGCCAACGCTCGGGCCATATCCTGAACTTCTCCTCGATCGGCGGTTATGCCGGCTTCCCCGGCTGGGGCGTTTACGGCTCCACGAAGTTTGCCGTCGAAGGCCTGTCGGAATCGCTTGCGACCGAAGTCGAGCCTTTCGGGATCAAGGTGACCATCGTCGAGCCCGGTTTCTTCCGCACGGACTTCCTGCATGACAACTCGCTGGCGGTCAGCCCGGCTTCCATCCCCGACTATGTCGGAACGCCGGCCGGCAACATGCGCGACTTTGCGGCGAGCGCCAATCATGCCCAGCCGGGCGACCCGGCCAAGCTGACCGCAGGGATCATCGAGATGGTGAATGCCGCCAACCCGCCGCTGCGCATGCCCTTCGGCAGCGATACGGTCGCCAAGATCGAGGAAGAGCATGCCAATGTGGAAAAGGAACTTGCCGAGTGGCGCAAACTCGCCGTTTCCACGGACTTCTAACAGACGGCTTGAGGGTGCGATCCTCCCCACTGAAACAAGCGCGTGCGAGCGCGCTTGTTTCATTTCGGCGTGAAGACAGGATTTTCATTCGCCCCGGCCGTCTCGATCGCCTAAGTGTACCGCGTCATTGCGAAGAGGAAGAGGCGATCATGGCGAGCACATCCATCTGTATCTACGGGGCCGGTGCGCTCGGGGGCGCAATTGCCGTCAAGCTTGCAAGCCGACTCGGCGACAGCGCGATCGTCTCGGTGGTTGCGCGTGGCACGCATCTGAGGGCGATCCGCAGCGAAGGTCTTTCTCTGCACGAAGCCGGCGCCGACAAGCCGATCAATGTGAAGATCACCGCCACCGACGACCCAACAACGCTACCGAAGCAGGATCTCGTCATCACCGGCCTCAAGGGCCACCAGCTCGGCCCGGCGGCCGAGGGGATGGCGGCATTGCTGAAGGACGATACACGCGTCGTGATGGTGCTGAACGGCATTCCCTGGTGGTATTTCCATCGCGATACACAAAGCGGTCATGCCGAGCTGCAATTCGATGAGCTCGATCCCGACGGCAAGCTGTGGCGGCTGATCGGGCCGGAACGTGTTATCGGCTGCGTGGCGCTGCAGGGTGCCGAGGTCATCAATCCCGGTGAAATCCGCCTCTCCAACAATGGCCGTTTCGCACTCGGCGAACCCTCCGGCGAGATGTCGGGCGATCTCGAAACCATTGCCGGCCTGTTTGCGAAGGCTGGCCTCAACGTCTCGACCACACCGCGCATTCGCGACGAGATCTGGAGCAAGCTGACGGGCAACGCGGCTTTCAACCCGCTCAGCGCCCTGACGCGCGCCTTGATGACCGATATCATGGCAAATCCGGCGCTCTTCGACATGGTCGGCAAGATCATGAGGGAAGTGCGCGCCGTCGGCACCGCGCTTGGAGCGAGATTCAGCATCACCATCGAGGAGAGACTTGAGCAGTCGCGCCATATCGGAGCGGTCCGCACCTCGATGCTGCAGGATCTTCTCGCCGGCAAGGCCCTGGAGATCGTGCCGCTGGTCGGCATGGTCGTGGCGCTTGGACGCACCGCCAATGTACCGACGCCTGTCTCCGAAGTCGTGCTGGCGCTGGCAAGCCAGCTCGACAAGGAAAACCAGCGCGGCTGACGTCAGCCTTTTTATGCAATTCCTATATTGTCGCTCTCCCGCCCGAATGGATTTCCTATCGGAGGCGGCAGTAGCCTTTGCCACAACAGCAAAGGTCACTGCCATGCGAGATGTCATCTCCCCTCACCACCTGCCGCTTCGTCCTTACCGCATCACGCGCGGAAAGCGGCAGATGCGCGAGAAGCGCACGGCCCAGGCACTGATGATCTTCGGCATCGTCCTTGCCTGCGTCGAACTCTACGTGATCCTCGGCTCGCTCTGAGGTCTCATCATGAACAGCCAAGGAAGACTGCGCCCAGGCGGTGTGATCACCGCTCTCGTCACGCCGTTTCGCGACGGTGAGGTCGATGGCGTGGCATTGGAAGCCCTTGTTGAATGGCAGGTGCTGAGCGGGGTCGATGGCCTCGCTGTCTGCACTGCGGCGGGTGAAGGACCGACACTTTCACCTCGGGAACGCCGCGTTGTGCTCGACACCTGCGTCAGGGCCGCGGCGGACCGTATTCCGGTGATCGCCGCGGCCGGAACCAATTGCACAGAGAGCACGATCTCGCTGATCCACGATGCGGAAGAGTGCGGCGCTCGCGCTGTGCTTGTCACCGTGCCCTATTATTCCAAACCGGGGCAGAAGGGCATTCTTCATCATTTCCGGCAAATCGCTGCAGCAAGCACCCTGCCTGTTCTGATCGAGAATGCGCCGACGCGCGCCGCAAGCGATTTGACGGTGGAAACGCTCGGGCAGCTCGCCGAGCTCGACACGATCGCCGCCATCATCGATTCGACCGGGGACATCGCGCGCCTCGCCAACATACCTCCGACACTGCGGCAGCGGTTCCGCTTCTTGTCCGGGCATGACGCCACCGCCCTTCCATTTCATCTGGCGGGGGGCGACGGCATCGTGTCGGCAGCGGCCAATATCCTGCCGAGGCTGGTCACCTCACTGCAGCAGGCTGCCCATGGCAGCTATATTTCGGCAGCACTTGCGCTTAGCGACAGGCTGCATCCGCTCGTGAGCGCGCTCGGTCGCGAGGGCGATCCTGCCCGGCTGAAATATGCGCTGCAGGTGCTGCGCGGTACGGTGGCCGATCTTCGCCTGCCGCTCGTACCGGCAGAGGCCGAAAGCCGCTTTGCGATTGTCAAGGCGCTTTCACCCTTCGTCGGTGGCGACGCCCAGCGCCTGGCTCTATCCCTATGAGATTTTAATGTTTTCGGTTCCGATGCCAAATGGAAACCCTATCCGCCGGCATCTATCTTGATGAGCGTGACACCGCCGCTTCTACCAAACGGCGGTTGAGTTAGACTTCGAAAGGACAAACAATGTCACGCCTGACTGATACGCATTCCAAGGCCGACCCGCTGCAACGTGGCGACAGTGCCCACGCGGCCGCGGCCGATCCCTCCCATCCGCTGTTTGCCGGCCTGGTCGCCGTTGCACCGCGGCTCGGCGCCGTCATGGCCTTTGCCGGGCTCGCGCAGATGAGCTTCCACCTGATTTCCCAGTGAGCGCCGGACAGAGGATCAAGACGATGGCAAACGCACAGCAACGCCGACAGATTTCGGCCCCCCTCACCCCTCGCCCCGCCCGCTTCACCGTCGGCCGCGACATGGGCGGACGCTGGATCGTCCAGGACCGCGAGGGCCTTGTCGGTGGCCTCTTCATCAATGAAGCCGCGGCCCTTCATTTCGCTGCGGAAGAGTGCAACCACAATCCGGACGAGATTTGCCGCGCCACCGCCGGCACGGTGCTCGATTTTGCGCCTCTTGCGCGTAGCACCGGCAATATCCACTAAATACTGTGCCGTTCCTGCCATTTTGGCACAGCAGGAACGGCATCCGGCCCACGCTTTCCAACTTTTCCTTAACCGGCGCCCTGATAGAGTCCCGCATGCAGAGACTACATATGCCGCGAGACCAATGCCGAAACCTAATTTCCGCTTCACCCACTATGATATCAAGGAACAGCGCGCCGGAACGATCGTCGAGGTTTCGTTGAGCGCCGTGAACAATGTGCGGCTGATGACGGCGCCGAATTTCCAGCGGTTCACCGAAGTGCTCGATTTCAAATATATCGGCGGGGTCGCGCGCAAGTCACCGATCAAGCTCGCTATTCCTGAAAGCGGCCACTGGCATATCGTCGTCGATATGGAAGGCCATCACGGGCTTGCCGATTCCTCCGTCAAGCTGATCAACGCTCCCGTCGCCCAGAAGCGCGCCTGACCTCAGCGCGTATTGCGCTCCTTGCGAAGCTTCGCCCACCAATCAAGCCGCTTGCGGATCTCACGTTCGAAACCTCGTTCGGGAGGATCGTAGAAGGTCTGGCGGCCCATCTTCTCCGGAAAATAATCCTGGCCTGAGAAGGCATCCGGCTCATCGTGATCGTAGCGATAGCCATCCCCATAGCCCTCGCCCTTCATCAGCTTCGTCGGCGCGTTCAGAATATGCTTGGGCGGCAGCAACGAGCCATTCTGCTTGGCAGCGACAGTCGCTGCCTTGAAGGCGGTGTAGACCGCATTGGATTTCGGTGCGGTCGCCAAATAGACGCAAGCCTGCGCGAACGCCAACTCGCCTTCCGGCGAGCCGAGATAGTCATAGGCATCCTTGGCGGCGTTGCAGATGACCAGCGCCTGCGGATCGGCAAGGCCGATATCCTCCACCGCCATGCGCACCAGCCGACGCCCCAGATAGAGCGGATCTTCGCCGGCATCGAACATGCGGGCGAGATAGTAGAGCGCGGCATCGGGATCGGAACCGCGAACGGACTTGTGAAGTGCCGAAATCAGATTGTAGTGGCCGTCCTGCGCCTTGTCATAGACCGGCGCCCGGCGCTGGACGATGCGGGTCAGGCCCTCGGTATCGAAGGTCTCACCCTCGCGAGCGGCACGCCAGACCTCTTCGGCCAATGTCAGCACAGCACGGCCATCGCCATCGGCCATGCGGATCAGGCTGGCGCGAGCGTCCTCGGTCAGCGGCAATGGCCTCTGTTCGATCGTCTCGGCGCGCTTCAGCAATTCCTCCAGGCTCTCTTCGTCATGCGACTTGAAAGTCAGCACGCGGGCGCGGGACAAAAGCGCGGCGTTGAGTTCGAAGGACGGATTTTCTGTGGTCGCTCCGACGAGGATGACAGTGCCATCCTCCATGACCGGCAGGAAACTGTCCTGCTGGGCGCGGTTGAAGCGGTGGATCTCGTCGACGAAGAGCAGCGTCTGGCGCCCGTCCATGCGGCGCAGGCGAGCCGTTTCAAAAACTTTCTTCAGATCGGCAACGCCGGAGAAGATGGCCGAGATCTGCTCGAAAGCCAGACCCGCCTCTCCCGACAGCAGCCGCGCAACCGTGGTCTTGCCGGTGCCGGGCGGCCCCCAGAAAATCATCGAGCCAAGCGAACCGCTTTCGATCATACGGCGCAGAACGCCATCCTCACCGGTCAGATGTTCCTGACCGGTGACTTCACCAAGCGTCTTCGGCCGCAGGCGATCGGCAAGCGGCCGCCGGCTGGCGACCTCGTCCGGAACACGCGGCGCGAAGAGATCATTGCTCATCGAAAGAACTGCCGGATACGCTGGCCATCGCGCTCGATCTCGACCCGCCAGAGGCCCGGATCGGAATCAGCGATTTCCTGCAGGTCGTGGCTGGTTTTCACTTCGGCGCCGTTGATCGAGACGATGATGTCCTTCGGCTCGAAGCCGAGCCGGGCCGCAGGAGAATCGCCGGCAACATCGGAAATGACGACACCGGTCGAATCGAGCGGCATCCGCAGTTCATCGGCGACACGCGGTGAAAGGTTTTCGACAACAGCACCCGTAAAGGGCGTGCGCCCGCCGATCGTACGCTGGTCGCGCGGCTGGGTTTCCGGCGCACGGGCAAGGACGAGCGCCATCTGCTCGGGGCGCCCGTTCTCCATGACCGTCAGATTGACAGACTTGCCGAGACCGGCGGTCGTCAAACGGTAGAGAAGCGCGTCGGGATGTTCGACAGAGACGCCATCGACCGCGGTGATGATTTCGCCCGCCTTGAGGCCCGCCTTGGCGGCAGGGCCATCAGGAGTGACCTTGGCGATCAGCGCGCCGCGTGCCTTGTCGAGGCCGAGCGCATCGGCGACCTCAGAGGTCACCGGATCGAAACTCGCGCCGATATAAGGGCGTTCGAAAGATTTGACGCCCGCATCGGCCGAGGCAAGGAAGACCTTCACGAGATTGGCGGGGATGGCAAATCCGATACCATTCGAGCCGCCACCGCGCGAGAAGATCGCCGTGTTGATGCCGATCAACTCACCCTTCATGTTCATCAGGGCGCCGCCGGAATTGCCGGGATTGATCGATGCATCCGTCTGGATGAAGAAGCCGAACTCGTTCTTGACCACCTGGTTGCGGGCCAACGCCGAGACGATGCCGCTGGTAACGGTCTGGCCGACGCCGAACGGATTGCCGATCGCCAGCACGAGATCGCCGACTTCCACCCCGTCGGAATTGCCGATCGGCAGCGTCGGAAACTCGGCCTTGGTGTCGATCTTCAGGACGGCGAGATCGACCCGATCATCGCGAAGAACGACCTTGCAAGGGAATTCACGACCGTCCGACAGCGCCACCTTGATATCGTCGGCACCCTCGATGACGTGATTGTTGGTCACAACGGTGCCGTTCGCCTCGACGATGACGCCCGAGCCGAGCGATGACTGCTTTTCGGAGCGGTTCGGCATCTGCTGGCCGAAGAACTGCTCGAAGAAGGGATCGCCGGCAAAGGGCGATTGCCGCTGAACGGTCTTTTCGGCGTAGACATTCACGACGGCGCCGGCGGTCTGCTTGACCAGTGGCGCGAAAGAAAGCTGCATCTGCATCTGGCTTTCCGGCACGGTCTTGGTCTGCGCCTCGGCGACAGCCGGCAGCAGGAACGTCAATGCCAGAAGAGAAACGGAGGCGTGTTTGAACAGGCCTTGCATGGGAATCCTTTTGAAATGCTCTCGAGAAATGTTGTAGCGCCCGACGCTAGAAAGGAAAGAGGGCGGAAGCATGGAAGGCTACGGCATTACGGATCTGGGAATTTGATTCAGGAAAATCAATCATGTTGCTGATATCCAAGCTCAAAAGCGAAACGCAGTCACCACAGAGAGACATAGCCTTGCGGGCCTGTAGAGCCGTTTGAACCTTGCCATAAAACGGACCTGCATCATGTTTGCTGTGAGGCGAAAATAGAATTCCCCTGCAGCAGGAGAGATCATGAAAAGTACCGTCCTATCAGCCGCGATCTGCGCCACGCTTCTCACTTTCGCGCAGCACGATGCGCAGGCAGCAAGCTTCAACTGCGATGCAAAGGAGTTGCAGCCGGATGAGAAAATGATCTGCGAAGACCGGTCGCTCAACGATGCTGATGTGAAGATGGTCACGACCTTCGAATTGCTGTCCGGCCTGCTCGCCATGGGCGCTCGCGGTACGCTGCAGGACGAGCAAACCGCGTGGCTGAAGAAACGGCAGGCCTGCGGTGCTGACGCAGCCTGCATCGGGGCGGCCTATCAGGAGCGGCTGAAGCAGCTCGGCGAGACCTACAAGAACATCAATCGCCCGCTTTGATGACGTTCAGTCCTGATCTCGTCGTCTTTGGAAATCGGCAATCATCTCGTTGATGAGGTTGGCCGCAAGCAGTAGCTGCTCTTCGCCATAGAGAGTGCCATGTTCGTTTGCCCAGACCGCCTCGCGGGCAGAGATATCGGTCAGAGCGCTCCTACCCGTTTCCGTCAGCTCCATCAGCTTGGCGCGCTGATGAACGGGGTTGGCGCGGTAGGCAATCAGCCCCTCGCCTTCCAGAAGATCGGCAATGCGCTGTACGCCCTGACGTGCAAGGCCAAGTGCACGCGCAGCATCGGCAACCGACATCGGCGCATGGTCGGCCGCCGCTAGTACCTGCCAGCGCGCGCTGGTCTGGCCAGCGGGTTTAGCAAGGGCATCGCCCTCCGCCTGCAAATGGGCCGAGAGGCGGATCACGGCGATGGAAAGAGCGGCAAAGGCATCGCCGTCGGGCGTTCGTTTCCTGGTCATCTTGACAACATATTGTCACTCGTCGACAATGACAATATGTTGTCATATGACGCAGCGATACACAAGGAGGAGCACATGAAGAAGACCTATCACGGAAGCTGTCATTGCGGCCGGATCCGCTACGAGGCCGATATCGACATTCAGGCCGGGACGGGAAAGTGCAATTGCTCGATCTGCTGGAAGCTCCGCTACTGGGGTACGAATATCAAACCGGAGGATTTCCGCCTGTTGTGCGAGGAAACAGGCATCAGCGACTATCAGTTCGGAACCTTCTCAGGCCATCATCGCTTCTGCGCCAACTGCGGAGTGCCTGCCTATGGCGACGGTTATATCGACGCAATGGGCGGCGCCTATGTCTCGATCAATCTCGCCTGCCTTGACGACCTCGATCCAGCCGAGCTTGCAGAGGCACCGGTGCAATATTTCGACGGTAGGAACAACAGCTGGTGGACTGTACCGGCGGAAACACGGCATCTCTAAAAACGAAAGAGCAGCTGACTCTTAATCAGCTGCTCCAACTCATCTGCGAAAAATGGTCTTATCGCGCATTCAGATCGCGAACGGCACCACGGTCGGCGCTGGTTGCGAAGGCGGCGTAGGCCTTGAGCGCGGTCGAGACATTGCGCTTGCGTGCCTCGGCCGGATGCCAGCCCTTCTGGTCCTGCTCGGCGCGGCGGGTGGCAAGTTCCGCATCGCTGACACGCAGGCTGATCGTGCGGTTCGGGATATCGATGTCGATCATGTCGCCTTCGCGCACAAGGCCGATAACGCCGCCATTTGCCGCTTCCGGCGAAGCATGACCGATGGAGAGACCGGACGTGCCGCCCGAGAAGCGGCCATCGGTGATCAGCGCGCAGGCTTTGCCGAGGCCCTTCGACTTCAGATAGCTGGTCGGATAGAGCATTTCCTGCATGCCGGGGCCACCCTTCGGGCCTTCGTAGCGGATGACGACGACATCGCCGGCCTTGACTTCATTGGCAAGGATAGCCTTGACGGAGGCATCCTGGCTTTCGAAGACGCGGGCCGGGCCGGAGAACTTCAGGATCGATTCATCGACACCAGCCGTCTTCACGATGCAGCCATCAACCGCCAGATTACCCTTGAGGACTGCGAGGCCACCGTCCTTGGAGAACGGATGTTCGACCGAGCGGATGACGCCGCCGACGCGGTCGGTGTCGAGTTCGTCCCAACGGGCTTCCTGGCTGAAGGCAACCTGGGTCGGGATACCGCCGGGAGCAGCACGATAGAACTTGCGGACGGTTTCGCTGTTGGTGCGGGTGATGTCCCAACGATCGATCGCGTCACCCAGCGTTTCGGCATGAACCGTCGGGCAGTCGCGATTGAGCAGGCCGCCCTTATCGAGTTCGCCGAGGATCGACATGATGCCGCCGGCGCGGTGGACATCTTCCATATGCACGTCGGACTTGGCCGGCGCGACCTTGGAAAGGCAGGGAACGCGGCGTGACAGCGCATCGATGTCGGCCATCGTAAAATCCACCTCGCCCTCATGGGCCGCCGCCAGAATATGCAGCACGGTATTGGTCGAGCCACCCATGGCTATATCCAGCGCCATCGCATTCTCGAAAGCCTGCTTGGAGGCGATCACACGCGGCAGGGTCTTCTCGTCTTCCTGTTCATAGTAACGGCGGGCGAGATCGACGATCAGGTGTCCAGCCTCGACGAAAAGGCGCTTGCGGTCGGCATGGGTTGCGAGCGTCGAGCCGTTGCCGGGCAGCGACAGGCCAAGGGCTTCCGTCAGGCAGTTCATCGAGTTTGCGGTAAACATGCCGGAGCACGAACCACAGGTCGGACAGGCCGAACGCTCGATAACTTGGACATCCTCATCGGAGATCTTGTCGTCGGCGGCAGCAACCATGGCATCGACGAGGTCGAGCGCGTGCGTCTTGCCGTGCAGGACGACCTTCCCGGCTTCCATCGGGCCGCCGGAGACGAAGACCGTGGGTATATTGAGGCGCAGCGAGGCCATCAGCATGCCGGGGGTGATCTTGTCGCAATTGGAGATGCAGACCATGGCGTCGGCGCAGTGGGCGTTGACCATGTATTCGACGCTGTCAGCGATCAGCTCGCGTGAGGGCAGCGAATAGAGCATGCCGTCATGGCCCATGGCGATGCCGTCATCGACGGCAATCGTGTTGAACTCCTTGGCGACACCACCTGCCGCTTCGATTTCGCGGGCGACGAGCTGGCCGAGATCCTTGAGGTGAACGTGGCCCGGCACGAACTGGGTGAAGGAATTGACCACCGCGATGATCGGCTTGCCGAAATCCGAATCCTTCATGCCCGTCGCACGCCAAAGGCCGCGCGCGCCTGCCATGTTTCGGCCATGGGTCGTGGTTCTGGAACGATAAGCTGGCATCGGTGTCTTCCTCACTATCCAGTGAATTGTCAGGCGATGCGGGGCGGCAAGGAATTTGCGAAGGCCGGGCAATCGCTGCTTTTTGGAATTGTCCTAAATCAATCGCCTCAACCTGTCACTACCGGGAATGCCCAAAGCGGTACGGGTGGCACCATCAGGCCTATACGGATGCAGGGGCGATTTTGTTACGGCCTATTCCATCACAGGTGAACACAAAAAATTGGCTTTTCGAGGCTAAGATTCAAGGCATACACACTGATCTAAAGCGCGCAATCTGCGTCTAAAGATTCACACGGGCCGCCCCCCGCCCAGGAGGAATTCGATATGCCAGCCTATCGTCCGCCCAGGATACGCTCCTCGGAAGTCACACCGCGCGAAATATACCTCAAGCGACGCGAATTTCTCGGCGCTGCGACACTCGGTGCCGTGGCGCTCTACGGCGCCGGCAAGGCCAGTGCTGCGGCGCTGACGACCGTCAAAAGCAAATACGCGGTCGATGAGAAGCTGACGCCGATCAAGGACGTCACGACCTACAACAATTTCTATGAATTCGGCCTAGACAAAGGTGACCCTGCAGCGCTTTCCGACAAGTTCAAGCCGCTGCCCTGGACGATCAAGGTCGACGGTATGGTCAACAAGCCCGGCACTTTCGACATCGAAGCGCTGATGAAGGAGTTTCCGATCGAGGAGCGCGTCTACAGGATGCGTTGCGTGGAGGCCTGGTCGATGGTCATTCCCTGGAATGGCTTTCCGCTTGCTTCGCTTCTCGACAAGGTGGAGCCGCAGGGCAGCGCCAAATATGTCGCCTTCGAGACCGTCGTGCGCCCCGAGGAGATGCCGGGGCAGGCCGGTTTCTTCCAGTCGCTGGATTGGCCCTATGTCGAGGGCCTGCGTATGGACGAAGCGCGCCACCCACTGACACTGCTTGCCGTCGGGCTCTATGGCGAAACGCTGCCGAACCAGAATGGCGCGCCTGTGCGGCTCGTGGTGCCGTGGAAGTATGGTTTCAAGGGTATCAAGTCAATCGTGCGCATCACGCTCACCGACCAGCAGCCGAAAAACACCTGGCAGATTACCAATCCGCAGGAATACGGCTTCTATGCCAACGTCAATCCGGCCGTCGATCATCCGCGCTGGAGTCAGGCAACCGAGCGGCGCATCGGTGAAAGCGGCTTCTTTGGCGCAAGCCGACACCCCACCCTGCCCTTCAACGGCTACGCCGACGAAGTCGCCAGTCTATATGACGGCATGGATCTGAGGGCGAATTTCTGATGGCAGCGTTTTCGCTCGCCATCCCGAAGCGTTGGCAGCCGGCTTCCGTCTGGCTGCTCTATGTTGTCGGCCTCGTGCCTGCCACCTGGAACTTCTATCTCGGCGCGACGGATCAGCTTGGCGCCGATCCTGTGAAAACCTTCGAGCTTTTCCTTGGCATCTGGACCATCCGTTTCCTGATCCTGACGCTTGCAGTCACTCCTGTCCGCGATCTTCTCGGCTGGAATTATCTGCGCTATCGCCGCGCGCTCGGCCTGCTGACCTTCTACTACGCTCTGATGCATTTCACCGTTTACATGGTGCTTGATCAGGCGCTCGATATCGCTGCGGTTATCGATGATGTGGTGAAGCGTCCCTTCATCATGTTCGGTATGGCTGCGCTTGCCATGCTTGTCCCGCTCGCCGTCACGTCCAATAATTTCTCGATCCGCAGGCTCGGCAAGAACTGGATCTGGCTGCACCGCCTCATCTACATCATCGCCGCCTCGGCAGCCTTGCACTTCGCCCTGTCGACGAAGATCCTGGACCTCGAGCAGTATATCTATGTCGGGCTGATCATCGCACTTATCCTCTACCGCTCCTACAAGCCGATCGGGCGAAGCCGGAAGAAGGGGCAAGGGCGATCGCGCGGCACCCGTCCGGCAGCATCATCGGCTTCTTAGAAGTCAGGCGCTATGCCTGCGGACGGGATCAAACAGGCAGGCCGCGGCAATTCCGATCGCATACGCCACGATATTCCACAATGAGAAGACCCGCCCCAGCAACAAGGCGCCAGCCGTCGTCAATCGAAAGGCATCGAGCCAAGGGGTGTGGTAGAGCCTGAAAAGCTCGACGCAAATGGCCACGGTGAGAGCGGCGGCAGCAATTCCCGCCGGGCGAAGTGTCATACCGAGGCTTCCCACAGCACATGCCAGCAGGCAATAGACCATCGATCCCCAAAGCAGCGATCCGCCATATTTGACGATGAAGAAGGGTAGATCAGCGGAGTAGCCAAAGCGCCGGAGCAGCAAACCGGAAACGATGATCAGGATCAGGGCTGCGAAACGCCGAACCTGCCCGCGTTCAATTATCCTGCGCAAATGCAATCGACCACCATATTCCCAGCTGATTTAAAGGCCTAGCTGCAAGGCACTAAACTATCAAAGGCGCCGCCGCGTAGGGATCGTGACATTCAGGATCATCGCCACGGCAATCATGTCGACCAGTGCGTCCATGCCTGAGTCTCGGAGACGCCGAGAGAACAATGCCTGCCGACCGCCATGAGGCCGCAAAACGAAAAAAGCCGGGCGCGAGCCCGGCTTTTCTGTTCTCCGAAATCGGAAAAACTTAGGCAGCGACAGACTGCTCTTCAGCAGCGACGCGAGCCTTGTCGGCTGCGCCCTTCGCGTAGGTGTCGCGGTCAACGAATTCGATGACGGCGAGAGCGGCGTTGTCGCCCTGGCGGAAGCCAGCCTTCATGATACGCAGGTAGCCGCCGTTGCGGGTTGCGTAGCGCGAAGCGATCGTGTCGAAGAGCTTCGAAACGACAGCGGCGTCCTTGATCTGCGAGATCGCCTGACGACGAGCGTGCAGGTCGCCGCGCTTGCCAAGGGTGACCAGCTTTTCGACGATCGGGCGAATTTCCTTCGCCTTCGGCAGCGTCGTTACGATCTGCTCATGGGTGATGAGCGAAGCAGCCATGTTGGCGAACATTGCCTTGCGATGGCTTGCGGTTCTGTTCAGCTTGCGGCCGGCTTTTGCGTGGCGCATTGCTATTCTCCTTTAATGCAGTGCCCTTACTTGATTACCGGGCCTGCCGTTTCCTGGCACATGCAGGCGATAGGCCTGCTGTTTGACGGGGAAAGGCAGCCGTAAAGAGCCTGCCTTTTTGGTTCTTAATACTGGTCTTCGTAACGCTTCGCGAGATCTTCGATGTTCTCGGGCGGCCATGCCGGCACTTCCATGCCGAGGTGCAGGCCCATGGAAGCGAGAACTTCCTTGATTTCGTTCAGCGACTTGCGACCAAAGTTCGGGGTGCGGAGCATTTCTGCCTCGGTCTTCTGAATAAGGTCGCCGATGTAGACGATATTGTCGTTCTTCAGGCAATTTGCCGAACGAACGGACAGTTCGAGTTCGTCCACCTTCTTGAGGAGCGCCGGGTTGAAGGCCAGTTCGGTGACGGCTTCTTCCTCGGTTTCCTTCTGCGGTTCGTCGAAGTTGACGAAGACGCCAAGCTGGTCCTGCAGGATGCGTGCCGCGAAAGCGACGGCATCTTCGCCGGTGATCGAGCCATCGGTTTCGATGGTCATGTTCAGCTTGTCGTAGTCGAGAACCTGTCCTTCACGGGTATTTTCAACCTTGTAGGACACCTTCTTGACCGGCGAATAGAGGCTGTCGACCGGGATGAGACCGATCGGAGCATCTTCCGCACGATTGCGCTCGGCCGGGACGTAGCCCTTGCCGTTGTTGACGGTGAACTCCATGCGGATTTCGGCACCCTCGTCGAGCGTGCAGATGACATGCTCGGGGTTGAGGATTTCGATATCGCCGACCGTCTGGATATCGCCAGCCGTTACAACACCCGGACCCTGCTTGCGCACGACCATGCGCTTGGCATCGTCACCATCCATCTTGATGGCGATTTCCTTGATGTTGAGTACGATGTCCGTAACGTCTTCGCGGACGCCCGGGATCGACGAGAACTCATGCAGCACGCCATCAATCTGCACGGCCGTAACAGCGGCACCGCGCAGAGAGGAGAGCAGAACGCGACGCAATGCGTTGCCGAGGGTGAGGCCGAAACCGCGCTCAAGCGGCTCTGCAACGAGAGTCGCCTTGGTGCGCGAGCTCGAAGAGAACTCCACCTTGTTCGGCTTGATCAGTTCCTGCCAGTTCTTCTGAATCATGATTTTGCCTTCCGTTCGTTGCCACCATCCAATCGTGACAACCGAGCTTGAAAACCACCAGGAGCGCGGAAGCGCTCACCGGTGACGATAGCGATGATCAGACGCGACGCTTCTTGCGCGGACGGCAGCCATTGTGCGGGATCGGGGTCACGTCGCGGATGGACGTGATCATGAAACCGGCAGCCTGGAGCGCGCGCAGAGCCGATTCACGACCCGAACCCGGACCGCAGACTTCGACTTCCAGCGACTTCATGCCGTGTTCCTGAGCCTTCTTGGCGCAGTCTTCAGCAGCGATCTGGGCAGCGAACGGGGTCGACTTGCGCGAGCCCTTGAAGCCCTTGGCGCCAGCAGACGACCAGGCAATCGCATTGCCCTGCGCGTCGGTGATGGTGATCATCGTGTTGTTGAAGGTCGAGTTGACGTGAGCGACACCCGACGAGATGTTCTTACGTTCGCGACGGCGAACGCGGACGGCTTCCTTAGCCATGGTATTCCTTTCTTGGATCTCTTCACCGCCGTAATCCCAGCGGCTACACCGGACCAGCACCTGAACGGCACCGCTCCAAACTCAAAAGAGGCCGGCGCAGACCGCCAGCCTCCCCATCCCGGTTTCCCGGAAATTACTTCTTCTTACCAGCGATCGCCTTTGCCGGGCCCTTGCGGGTACGAGCATTGGTGTGCGTGCGCTGACCGCGGACCGGAAGGCCACGACGGTGACGCAGACCGCGGTAGCAGCCGAGGTCCATCAGACGCTTGATGTTCATCGAGGTTTCGCGACGAAGGTCGCCTTCGACCTGATAGTCGCGGTCGATGGTTTCGCGGATCTGAAGGATTTCAGCGTCCGTCAGCTGATGTACGCGGCGATCAGCCGGGATACCGACCTTCTCGATGATTTCCTGCGCGAATTTCTGTCCAATCCCGTGAATGTAGGTCAGCGCGATGACGACGCGCTTTGCAGTCGGGATGTTGACGCCAGCGATACGTGCCACGCCTATTCTCCTTGCATTCCAGTTGCCATCCGGCAATAGGGCTTCGTTATGCAGCCAGAGGCTGCTCGTTTAATTCGGGTTCGCAACATCACAAAACGACCGAACCCGGATTTCCTTCGGGAAATCCGCGCCGATCGCAGGGAGTGTCGCGAGTTGGCGCGGTTTAGCGGAATCAGTGCAAAAAAGCAACCGCTCCCGCAAAGTTTATTTTCAAAGCTTTAAAGCTTGGAAAGAATGCCTTCGATCTCGGCAGTGACGTGATCGATCTCGGCCATGCCATCCACGGACTTCAGTTTGCCCTTGGCGTGATAATAGCCGATCAGCGGCGAGGTTTCCTTGTAGTAGACCTCGAGACGCTTGGTCATGGTCTCCGCGTTGTCATCGGGACGACGCTTGAAGTGGGTCGAGCCGCACTTGTCGCAGACGCCTTCCTTGACCGGAACCTTGTCAGAGTCGTGATAGACGGTGCCGCATTGAGCACAGGAGTAGCGGCCTGCCACGCGGCGGACCAGTTCCTTGTCGTCGACACGGAATTCAATGACGACCGAGAGATCAAGACCCTTGGCCTTCAGCATGGCCTCGGTGGCGTCCGCCTGCACAAGTGTGCGCGGGAAGCCGTCGAGGATGAAACCGTTGGCGCAATCATCCTGATCGATTCGTTCGGAGACGATGGCGTTGACGATCTCGTCCGAGACCAGATTTCCGGCGTCCATGACAGCCTTGGCGCGCTTGCCGACTTCAGTACCAGCCTGGACGGCGGCGCGCAGCATGTCACCCGTGGAAAGCTGCGGAATGCCATGCTTTTCCACGATCCGCTGGGCCTGGGTCCCCTTACCCGCGCCCGGCGGCCCCAAAAGTATAAGTCTCATCGCCCCCTCTTTCCTCCACGCAGCTTCGATTTCTTGATCAGGCCTTCGTACTGCTGTGCGATCAGATGGCCCTGGATCTGTGCCACCGTATCAAGAGTTACGCTAACCACGATCAAAAGCGAAGTCCCGCCAAGGGATAATGGGATGCCAGTTTGCGACACCAGAATCTCAGGCAGAATGCAGACGAAGACGAGATAGATAGCGCCGAGCACCGTGATGCGGGTCAGCACGTAGTCGATATATTCGGCCGTGCGATCACCCGGGCGGATGCCGGGGATGAAACCGCCATGCTTCTTCAGGTTATCGGCCGTGTCCTTCGGATTGAAAACGATGGCCGTGTAGAAGAAGGCGAAGAAGGCAATAAGGGCTGCGTAGAGCACCATGTAGAGCGGCTGACCGTGGCCGAGGGCGGCAACGATCGAGGTCACCCAGCCGGGCATCGCCGTCGTATTGGCAAAGCCTGCGACAGTCGCCGGCAGAAGCAGCAGCGAGGATGCGAAGATGGCCGGAATGACGCCAGAGGTGTTCAGCTTCAGAGGCAGGTGCGAAGTGTCGCCCTGGAACATGCGGTTGCCGACCTGACGCTTCGGGTACTGGATGAGCAGGCGACGCTGCGCACGTTCGACGAAGACGATAACGGCAATAACGGCGATCGCGACGATGATAACCGTCAGGATGAGCGTCGTCGACAGAGCACCGGTACGACCAAGCTCCAGGGTGCCGGCAAGCGCGGTCGGAAGGCCGGCTGCAATGCCTGCGAAAATGATCAGCGAAATACCGTTGCCGATGCCGCGCGACGTGATCTGCTCACCGAGCCACATCAGGAACATCGTGCCGCCAAGCAACGTCAGAACGGTGGAAATACGGAAGAACAAGCCCGGATCGACGACGAGGCCGTTGCCGCTCTCAAGACCAACGGCAATACCGTAAGCCTGCAGCGCACCGAGAATCACCGTGCCATAGCGGGTGTACTGATTGATGACCTTACGGCCCTGCTCGCCTTCCTTCTTCAGGTTTTCGAGCGCCGGCACGACCGAGGTCATGAGCTGCACGATGATCGAGGCAGAGATGTAGGGCATGATGCCCAGCGCGAAGATCGCCATGCGCTGTACAGCGCCGCCCGAGAACATGTTGAAGAGACCGAGAATGCCGCCGGCTTGGCCCTGGAATGCCTGGGCATAGGCCTGCGGATTAAGGCCCGGAAGCGGAATATGCGTACCTAGCCGGTAGACAAGGAGAGCTGCCAGTGTGAACCACAGGCGCTTCTTAAGATCCTCGGCTTTGGCAAAGGTCGAAAAGTTGAGGTTTGAAGCCAGTTGTTCCGCTGCAGAAGCCATGCGTTTCTCCGCGCTACCAATTCCGGCGCTCTCGAGATGGCCGGCACCGGAATCAGTATGAATTTCTTTTAAAAACCGGGCTTCGGACGGATCGCTGGCGCAACCCTGGGCCTCACCCTCGTTTTCAGTCCAACCGCCCCGACGCAGGCCGCGTCCAGACAGGTTTCGTGAGGCTCACATATGGGAGCAAAATCGCCCGGTGTGAAGCACCCCGGGCGATATATCATGAGTTTATTATTCTGCCGCTGCGGCAGAAAGAAGCGTTACCTGGCCGCCAGCCTTTTCGATCTTCTCGACGGCCGGCTTGGAAGCGCCAGCAACTACGAGCGTGATCTTGGCCTTGAGCTCGCCATCGGCGAGAACGCGAACGCCGTCCTTGGCGCGGCGGATGACGCCGGCAGCCTTCAGAGCAGCTGCATCAACGGTCGCCTTCGCATCGAGCTTGCCGGCATCGACGGCAGCCTGGATGCGTGCCAGCGATACAACGACGTAATCGGCTGCGAAGATGTTGTTGAAGCCACGCTTCGGCAGGCGACGGTAGATGGGCATCTGACCGCCTTCGAAGCCGTTGATGGCGACGCCCGAACGAGCCTTCTGACCCTTCACACCGCGACCGGCGGTCTTGCCGGAGCCCGAACCGATACCGCGGCCGAGGCGCTTGCGGCTGTGGGTAGAGCCTTCGTTGTCTTTAATTTCATTGAGTTTCATGAGCGTTACTCCGATCTCACTTCTCGTCGACGACGCGAACGAGATGCTGGACTGCACGGATCATGCCACGAACAGCCGGAGTATCTTCCAGCGTGCGGCGACGGTGCATCTTGTTCAGTCCGAGACCGATCAGCGTGCGCTGCTGGACGTCCGGACGGCGAATCGGGCTGCCGATCTGTTCGATCGTGACAGTCTTCGCTTCAGCCTTCTTGGTAGCCTTGGCCATTGGTCAGCTCCTCTTATTCTTCAGAGGCGTTGCCAGAAGCGGCACGGCGAGCCTGGAGCGTAGCATACTTGATGCCGCGCTGAGCTGCGATGTCCTTCGGGTGAACCTGGTGCTTCAGAGCGTCGAAGGTAGCGCGAACCATGTTATAGGGGTTCGACGAACCGGTCGACTTGGCGACGACGTCGTGGACGCCGAGCGTTTCGAAAACGGCGCGCATCGGACCACCGGCGATGATACCGGTACCGACCTTGGCCGAGCGCAGCAGAACCTTGCCGGCGCCATGACGGCCATGGACGTCATGATGCAGGGTACGGCCGTCACGCAGCGGTACGAAGATCATGTCGCGCTTTGCGCTTTCGGTAGCCTTGCGGATAGCTTCCGGCACTTCGCGTGCCTTGCCATGACCGAAGCCTACGCGGCCCTTCTGGTCGCCAACGACGACGAGTGCTGCGAAACCGAAGCGACGGCCACCCTTGACGACCTTCGCGACGCGGTTGATCGCGACAAGCTTGTCGACGAATTCGCTGTCGCGCTCTTCGCGGCTCTGACGGTCTTCCCGCGGAGCCCTCTTTTCCTGTGCCATTGTCCTCTTCCTTTTTCTTTTCCGGGTGCAATCGGCAAACAAAACGAGGACCGCATCAGCTTCCCGAGGGGAACGATTTGCGGTCCGGTGAAATCCGGCCGAAGGTCAAAAAGCCTTCGGCCGGAAACTGATCAGAAGGTCAGGCCGCCTTCGCGGGCTGCATCTGCCAGGGCCTTAATACGGCCGTGATAGATGAAGGCACCACGGTCGAAAACGACTTCCTGGATGCCTGCCTTGGAGGCGCGCTCTGCAACGAGCTTGCCGACGAGGGCAGCTGCTGCAATGTCAGCACCGGTCTTCAGAGAACCACGCAGATCCTTATCGAGGGTCGATGCAGCGGCAAGGGTCTTGCCGGCGACATCGTCGATAACCTGAGCGTAGATGTTCTTCGAGGAGCGATGAACCGACAGGCGCGGACGGCCATTGGCCACCGACTTGATATGACGGCGCACGCGGTTGGCACGACGTGCAAGTGCTTCTTTCCTGCTAGCCATTTCGCGTGATCCTTACTTCTTCTTGCCTTCTTTGCGGACAATCCGCTCTTCGGCATACTTGACTCCCTTGCCCTTGTAAGGCTCCGGACCGCGGTATTCGCGGATCTCGGCGGCGACCTGACCGACCTGCTGCTTGTTGATGCCGGTGACGACGATTTCCGTCGGCTTCGGTACAGCGATCGTGATGCCCTGCGGCGGTTCGTAAACCACGTCATGGCTGAAACCGAGCGCCAACTGCAGGTTCTTGCCCTGCAGCGAGGCACGGTAGCCGACGCCGTTAATTTCGAGCTTGCGCTCAAAGCCGTCCTTAACACCCTTGAAGATGTTTTCGATCATCGTGCGGGACATGCCCCACTTCGAACGAGCATCCTTCGTCTGGGTGAGCGGCGTTACGACGACCGCGTTGTTTTCGAGCTTGATGCCGATTTCGTCATTTGCAACGAAAACCAGCTCGCCCTTCGGGCCCTTAGCAGTAACCTTCTGGCCATCGACCGTAGCCGTGATCCCAGCAGGCACCTGAACGGGCTTCTTACCGATACGAGACATGTTTCAATCCTGTCTGTTCGCTATGGAGACCCTGCGCAGTCTTAGAAGACCGAGCAGAGAACCTCACCACCAACGTTCTGTTCGCGAGCCTGGTGATCGGCCATCACACCCTTCGGGGTCGAAAGGATGGTGATGCCGAGGCCGTTCGCGACCTGCGGAATGGACTTGACCGAGACATAAACCCGGCGGCCCGGCTTGGACACACGGCCGATCTCACGGATCACCGATGCGCCTTCATAGTACTTGAGTTCGATATTCAGCTCAGACTTGCCGTTGCCGAAATCGACAACAGAATAACCACGGATGTAGCCTTCAGCCTGGAGCACATCGAGAACACGTGCACGGAGCTTGGAAGCAGGCGTCGAAACCGACGACTTGCGACGCGAAGCGCCATTGCGGATACGGGTGAGCATATCGCCCAACGGATCAGTCATTGTCATCTAACCTGCTCCTTACCAGCTGGACTTGACGATACCCGGCACCTTGCCGAGATTGCCCAGTTCGCGCAGCGCGATACGCGACATGCGCAGTTTGCGGTAGTAAGCGCGCGGACGACCGGACACTTCACAACGGTTGCGAATGCGGGTCTTCGATCCGTCGCGCGGCAGGGATGCCAGCTTGATCGAGGCCTTGAACCGCTCTTCGATCGGAAGAGCCTGGTTCATGATGATCGCCTTCAGAGCTGCACGCTTGGCAGCCTGGTTTGCGACCGTATTACGGCGGCGCTTGTTCTTTTCAACTGCGCTTGTCTTCGCCATGTCAGGTTCCTTTTCTACGCTCGTCGTTACGGTTACTGACGGAACGGGAAGCTGAACTCCGTGAGGAGCGTGCGAGCTTCGTCGTCGGTCGTGGCCGTCGTGCAAACGATGATGTCCATGCCCCACATCTGATCAACCTTGTCGTAGTTGATTTCTGGGAACACAATGTGCTCCTTGATGCCCATGGCGAAGTTGCCACGGCCGTCAAAGCTCTTCGGGTTCAGGCCGCGGAAGTCGCGAACGCGCGGAAGCGCGATGTTGACCAGGCGATCCAGGAACTCGTACATGCGGGCGCCGCGCAGGGTAACCTTCGCGCCGATCGGCATGTTTTCGCGGACCTTGAAGCCAGCGATAGAGTTGCGTGCGCGGGTGATGACCGGCTTCTGACCGGCAATGGCAGCCAGGTCGGCAGCAGCAACGGTCGGCTTCTTGGAGTCAGCCGTAGCTTCGCCCACACCCATGTTGATAACGATCTTGTCGAGCTTGGGGATCATCATCTCGTTGGCGTAGGAGTACTTCTCCTGAAGCGCCTTGCGGATCCGCTCAACATATTCCTTCTTGAGCCGCGGCTCGTACTTTGCCTCAGCCATCGATCACTTCTCCCGAACGCTTGGCCACGCGGACCTTCTTGCCGTCAACGACCTTGAAACCGACGCGGGTCGGCTTGCCGTCCTTGTCGATGATGGAGACGTTGGACAGGTGAACGGAAGCTTCCTTGGAAATGATCCCGGCTTCCTGGGTCTGCGTCTGGCGCTGGTGGCGCTTTACGACGTTAATGCCGCGAACAACGGCACGATCTTCCTTCGGCAGGACCTGAAGGACTTCGCCGGTACGGCCCTTGTCCTTGCCTGCGAGCATGACGACCTTGTCGCCCTTACGAATCTTTTGCATCGTTGCCGCTCCTTACAGTACTTCGGGAGCCAGCGAGATGATCTTCATGTGGTTCTTCGCGCGCAGTTCGCGCGGAACCGGTCCGAAGATACGGGTGCCGATCGGCTCTTTCTTGTTGTCGATGAGGACTGCTGCGTTGGTGTCGAAGCGGATGACAGAGCCATCCGGACGACGGATGTCCTTGGCGGTGCGAACGACAACCGCCTTCATCACGTCACCCTTCTTCACACGGCCGCGCGGAATAGCTTCCTTGATCGAAACGACGATGACGTCGCCGATCGAGGCATACTTGCGCTTCGAGCCGCCCAGCACCTTGATGCACATGACACGACGTGCGCCGGAATTATCCGCGACGTCGAGGTTTGTTTGCATCTGAATCATATCAGGTCGCCTTCTTGTTCTTACCGGAATGGTTGGGCAAAGCCCCCTCTTCCGGCTTATGAAAATTGTCTACCGGCCGCTCGTCACAAGGACAGCGAAAACACGGCAATAGCTTGAATAGCGCGGGATAGATCATTGCCAGGGTGGTTTCCCAGATGGGACCTTCCGTGCGCTTAAAGCAAAAGAACGCCCGGCATTCGAGCGTTCCGACGCTGCTTCATACAGAAATTTCCGCGAGACGCAAGGCCTCGCGTAAAATTCTTACTTGGCCTGGGCGGCAATGACCGTCCAGCGCTTGTCCTTGGAGATCGGCGCGCACTCCTCGATGGAGACGATATCGCCGATCTTGTACTGGTTGTTTTCGTCGTGGGCCTTGTACTTCTTGGAACGACGAACGGTCTTCTGGAGCAGCGGGTGAGCGAAACGACGCTCAACGCGAACTACGACAGTCTTCTCGTTCTTGTCGCCAACGACGACGCCCTGCAGAATGCGCTTCGGCATGTTCTTCTTCCTTTACGCCTTTGCTTCCGCCGCCTTCTGGCGGGCAATGGTTTTCACGCGGGCGATGTCCTTGCGAACTTCGTTGATACGCGAGGACTTTTCGAGCTGGCCGGTCGCCTTCTGGAAGCGCAGGTTGAACTGCTCCTTCTTCAGGTCCGCAAGCTTGTCCTTGAGCTGGTCGGCCGTGAGGCCGCGTACTTCTTCGGCTTTCATCGTGCCTTCTCCTTACTCTGCGATGCGCTGTACAAAGCGCGTCTTGACCGAGAGCTTGGCCGAGCCGAGGCGAAGCGCTTCACGCGCAATTTCCTCGGAGACACCGTCGATCTCGAACATCATACGACCAGGCTTGACCTTGCATGCCCAGTATTCAACGCCGCCCTTACCCTTACCCATACGGACTTCGGTAGGCTTTGCGGTTACCGGAACATCCGGGAACACGCGGATCCAAACACGGCCGGCGCGCTTCATGTAACGCGTGATCGCGCGGCGAGCCGCCTCGATTTCACGTGCGTTAACGCGGTTCGGCTCCTGAGCCTTCAGGCCGAATTCGCCGAAGGCAAGGTCGGAACCGCCCTTGGCTACGCCCTTGATGCGGCCCTTGAACTGCTTGCGGTACTTAGTACGCTTTGGCTGCAACATTTTCTTACTTCTCCGAGCTTATCTTTCGCCAGCGCTAATTACGCGTTGTCGCGTTCGCGGCGACGATCGCCACGGTCGCGTTCGCGGCTTGCCGGACCCTGTGCGTCGCCTTCCAGCGCGCGACGTTCGGAAGCCATCGGATCGTGCTCAAGGATTTCGCCCTTGAAGATCCAGACCTTGATGCCGCAGATACCGAATGCGGTTTCGGCTTCAGCCGTACCGTAGTCGATGTCAGCGCGCAGGGTGTGCAGCGGAACGCGGCCTTCGCGATACCATTCCGTACGAGCGATTTCTGCACCGCCGAGACGGCCTGCGCAGGTGATCTTGATGCCTTCGGCGCCAAGACGCATCGCGGACTGAACGGCGCGCTTCATGGCGCGGCGGAAAGCCACGCGGCGCTCGAGCTGCTGGGCGATCGACTGTGCAACGAGTGTTGCGTCGATTTCCGGCTTGCGCACTTCAACGATGTTGAGGTGCGTTTCCGAATTCGTCATTTCCGACAGCTTCTTGCGGAGCTTGTCGATGTCGGCGCCCTTGCGGCCGATGATCAGGCCCGGACGGGCCGAGTGGATCGTGACGCGGCACTTCTTGTGCGGACGCTCGATAACCACCTTGGAGATACCGGCCTGCTTCAGTTCGCTCATGACGAACTTACGCATCTTCAGGTCTTCGTGCAGGAGCTGACCGTATTCGGCATTGTCCGCAAACCAGCGGCTATCCCAGGTACGGTTGATGCCAAGACGGAAACCAATCGGATTGATTTTCTGACCCATTATGCGGCCTCCTCTTGTGCCTGCACTTCACGAACGACGATCGTCAGGTGAGCGAACGGACGTTCGATACGCGATGCGCGGCCACGGCCACGAGCGTGGAAGCGCTTCATGACGATCGACTTGCCGACATAGGCCTCGGCGACGACGAGAGCGTCGACGTCGAGGTCATGGTTGTTCTCGGCGTTGGCGATCGCAGATTCGAGCGTCTTCTTGACGGCGCCTGCGATACGCTTGCGGGAAAATTCCAGCTCAGCGAGTGCACGATCGACCTTCTTGCCGCGGATGGCTGCGGCAACCAGGTTGAGCTTCTGTGGGCTGACGCGGAGCGTACGGGCGACTGCTTGCGCCTCGTTGTCCTTCAGCCGGCGTTCGGCTTTTGCCTTGCCCATTGTTACTTCCTCTTTGCCTTCTTGTCCGCGCCGTGACCGTAGTAGGTCCGGGTCGGAGAGAATTCACCGAATTTGTGACCGACCATGTCTTCGTTGACGCTGACCGGAACATGCTTGCTGCCGTTGTAGACGCCGAAGGTGAGACCGACGAACTGCGGCAGGATCGTGGAGCGACGGCTCCAGATCTTGATTACTTCTGCACGTCCGCCGTCACGAACCTTCTCAGCCTTCTTGAGAAGATAGCCGTCAACGAACGGACCTTTCCATACTGAACGAGCCATTGGAGACTTCCTCTCTTACTTCTTACGCTGATGACGCGAGCGCATGATCATCTTGTCGGTCGACTTGTTCGACCGGGTGCGCTTGCCCTTGGTCGGCTTGCCCCACGGAGTAACCGGGTGACGACCACCAGAGGTGCGGCCTTCACCACCGCCGTGCGGATGGTCGACCGGGTTCATGACGACACCGCGGTTATGCGGACGCTTGCCGCGCCAAACAGTACGACCGGCCTTGCCGTCGTTGATGTTGGCATGATCAGGGTTCGAAACAGCACCGATCGAAGCAAGGCAGGTGCCGTGCACGAGACGCTGTTCGCCCGAGTTCAGGCGAAGGATAGCCATGCCTGCATCACGACCGACGAGCTGTGCGTAACCACCGGCGGAGCGGGCGATCTGACCACCCTTGCCCGGCTTCATTTCCACGTTGTGGACGATAGAGCCGACCGGGATGTACTGAAGCGGCATGGTGTTGCCGGGCTTCACGTCGACAGCCTTTTCGGACGCGATGACCTTGTCGCCGGCAGCGAGGCGCTGCGGAGCGATGATGTAGGCCTGCTCGCCGTCAGCGTAGCTGATAAGCGCGATGAACGCGGTACGGTTCGGGTCGTATTCGATACGCTGAACCGTGCCTTCAACGTCGAACTTGCGACGCTTGAAGTCGATGATGCGGTAGGTACGCTTGTGACCGCCGCCGATGAAGCGGGCCGTGATGCGGCCGAGGTTGTTACGACCACCGCTCTTGGTCAGACCTTCCGTCAGCGACTTGACCGGCTTGCCCTTGTAGAGGCCCGAACGGTCGACGATGACCAGCTGACGCTGGCTCGGGGTGGTCGGATTGAATGTTTTCAATGCCATCTTTTTATACCTCAGAGACCGGTGGAGACGTCGATCGTCTGGCCTTCAGCCAACGTCACGACAGCCTTCTTCACGTCCTGCTGCTTGCCGACAAAACCGCGGAACCGACGGGTCTTGCCCTTGCGCAGCAGGGTGTTGACGGCCGTTACCTTGACGCCGAAGAGCGCCTCGACTGCAGCCTTGATTTCCGGCTTCGTCGCCTTCTTGGCGACATTGAAAACAACCTGGTTGTTTTCCGATACCAGCGTGGACTTTTCGGTGATCGACGGAGAAACGATCACATCGTAGTGGCGAAGATCGGTCACTTGAATCGCTCCTCTAGAGCTTCAACGGCAGCCTTGGACAGCACGAGCTTGCCGCGGCGGACGATGTCGTAAACGTTGATGCCCTGGATCGGCAGAACATCGATGTTCGGGATGTTCTGGGCTGCGAGCTTGAAGTTACCGTCGAGCTCAGCGCCACCGATGAAGAGGGCGTTGGTCAGGCCGAGCGACGCGAACGCGCCGGCAAGAGCCTTCGTCTTTGCTTCCGTAGCGACGAGATCGTCGATAACGATGACATCGTCAGCCTTGATCTTGGCAGACAGTGCATGACGCAGGCCGAGAGCACGAACCTTCTTCGGAAGGTCATGTTCGTGGCTGCGAGCAACCGGGCCGTGAGCCTTACCACCGCCGCGGAACTGCGGAGCGCGAGCCGAATGGTGACGAGCGCGGCCCGTACCCTTCTGCTTGTACATCTTGGCGCCGGTGCGCGAAACGTCCGCGCGGCCCTTTGCCTGGTGCGTGCCCTGCTGTTTCTTAGCAAGCTGCCAGCGGATTACGCGGGCGAGAATGTCTTCGCGGGGCTCAAGGCCGAAAATCGCGTCAGAAAGGGAAACCTTCCCAGCGTCTTTGCCCTCGAGGGTCTTGACGTTCAATTCCATTGGTCTGGCTCCCTTACTTCGCTGCCGACTTGACGGCGTCGCGCACGATGATCCAGGCACCCTTGGAACCGGGTACTGCACCCTTGATCAGGATCAGACCGCGATCTTCGTCGGTCGAAACGACTTCAAGGTTCTGCGTCGTCACGCGCGTCTGGCCCATGTGACCAGCCATCTTCTTGTTCTTGAAAACCTTGCCCGGATCCTGGCGCGAACCCGTCGAACCGTGCGAGCGGTGCGAAACCGACACACCGTGCGTAGCGCGCAGACCGCCGAAGCCGTGGCGCTTCATGGCGCCGGCAAAGCCCTTACCGATCGTCGTGCCGGTGACATCGACGAGCTGGCCTGCAGCAAAGTGACCAGCCTTGAGCTCGGTACCAATGTCGAGCAGGTTGTCTTCCGAAACACGGAATTCCTGCAGCTTGGCCTTGGGCTCGACGTTAGCAACGGCGAAGTTGCCGCGCATAGCCTTGGACGTGTTCTTTACCTTGGCCTGGCCAGCACCGAGCTGAAGCGCGGTATAGCCATTCTTTTCTACGGTGCGCTGAGCCACGACCTGGCAGCTCTCCATACGCAGTACCGTTACCGGGACATGCTCGCCGGCGTCGTTATAGACGCGGGTCATTCCCACCTTTTGTGCAATCACACCTGAACGCATCGGTTCAATCCTTCCAACTCAGCTCGAGCAAGCTCAGAGCTTGATCTCAACATCGACACCAGCGGCGAGATCGAGCTTCATCAGCGCGTCTACCGTCTGCGGGGTCGGGTCTACGATGTCGAGCAGGCGCTTATGCGTGCGCATCTCGAACTGTTCGCGGCTCTTCTTGTCGATGTGCGGGGACCGGTTGACCGTAAACTTCTCGATGCGGGTCGGAAGCGGAACGGGGCCCCGGACGCTAGCACCGGTGCGCTTCGCCGTCGACACGATCTCGCGCGTGGAAGCATCGAGAATCCGGTGATCGAACGCCTTCAGGCGAATGCGGATATTTTGGCCGTTCATTCGACGTTATCCTTGTGTTTGTTTTCCACGCGTCTTTTGAAAAGACACGGGTTGTTCTTTCTTCCTAAGGCGGACCACCGGTTTCAAAGATCGAGAGAAACGCCTTGGGCGGCATCTCTATCCACTCTTCAGGGCCTTTTAGCCCACCTTATTGTTTGTTCTAGTCACCGCTTCGTAAACCAAAGCAGTACGCAAATCGCGCTCGCGCGCCATTTGCAACATTTCTGTGTAATAAGCAAGCGGCTTGCGCCGCTTGCATCATAATAATGTCATCGAATCGGCTGCCCCGAAGAGACAGCCGAATGAATTATTCGATGATCGAAGCG
>UCGV01000004.1 GCA_900471925.1 Hyphomicrobiales bacterium | reverse complement strand
ACAAAACTCACAAAGTGAAGGGGAGGGCGATGCATCATACTGCGGGACGCAGTCTTGGATTCCTATATGCGGAGCGAATGCTGCGGCTACAGGCCGGTCCAGACTTTTAAAACACCACCATCGTCCGTAAAGCCGCGAACGAAGAGCTATATCGCATCATCCCTCTGCGCCTTGCGCCAACATCGCCTTTGTGCGGTTGCGGCCAGCGAGTTTTGCGTCGTAAAGCAGCTCGTCCGCCTGTCTATAAAATTCTGAAAATTCAATATCAGCATCGGGCTGTGTATCGGTCATGCCCATGCTGGCCGTGACAGCACGGCCGAGGCCTGGAACTGCGTTCGCGACGGCAGCAGGGATCGCCTGGCGCAGACGTTCCGCTCGCAACTGAGCATCCTCTCCGCGCACCAGCAGTACAAACTCCTCGCCTCCGAGGCGAAACGCCTGGACCTGCCGGTCTCCCTGGAGGACGTCAGCCACTGCTTTCAACACTTCGTCTCCGACACCGTGGCCGTGGCCGTCATTGATCGCCTTGAAATGGTCCAGGTCGAGCACGGCGATCGCACGGTAGCCTTCAGCGCGATATGTTTCGAAATTCTGCTCGATCGCTCGTCGGTTCAGCAACCCCGTGAGCGCGTCACGTTCGGACAGGCGCTTCAGGGCGTCGGCGTCGAAGCGTGCCTTGTCTCGCTGCTGTTTGATTGCCATGAAGCGGTCGGCAACGCCGAGGGTGGTGAACAGGACTTCGCAGACGCATCCCATATAGAACAGGAGCATCGCGTCGTTGCTCTCTAGCCAGGGAACCACGCCGGTGACCAGGCGTACCAGCCCGGACATGATCACAGGGATGTAGCCGACTGCCTGAAATTTGGCCCCGCGACTTCCTCTCCGCAAGGCATCGAGCATCGACAAGATGAAAATGGCGATCACCGGTGCGAAAGCCGCGGTGTAGGCGGTCGATTGTATCGGTCGCTCGACAAAGGGAAATGCCGCGTGAAACGTGCTCAGGAGCATTGCCCAGATGGCGCTATAAAGCAGTGACCGGCGAAGAAGCGGATGCAAGCGGCCCGGTTCGATGAAACTATGGGCGAACATCGCTCCGGAAGCAACGGTAAGACCGAAGATCACCGTCGTCAGCCAGCTCAATGTCATCGCCGGCGGATCGAAGAGCACGACGGCAAGTCCCGATGACGTCAAGATCGTCAGCAGCAAAGAGATCGTGAGCGCGGAATGCCATAGCACGAATGGTTCGCGCAGAATTCGGTAGAAGGCCGCATTGAAAATGAGTGGCATGGTCAGCATGCCGGCAAGGGTCGCGAGGACCAGGAGCGAGCGCAGGAAGCCGGAGTCGAGAGGGATGTCGTAGGGGGAGAGATAGGCCCTCTCCAGCGTCATTCGATGGCTCGGCAGATCGAAGGCGACAACGACCTGTCTCGTATCGTTGGTTACTCCCGGCAGAGCGGCCTTGAAATATCCCCCACGCAGGGAACTCGGCAGGTCACCCGCAGCCAAGGAGGATTGGCGTATCGTGCCATCCCCGTCGATTGCCAACAAGTGCACGGCCTCGAGCGCGGTTCGCCTGGAGAAGAGGTATTGAGGTGGGGCATCTTTGGAGCCGATGTCAAAGCGTAGAAGCGCTCTCTCGCCCTCGAGCGAATAATTTCTGTCCCCGCAGATCCAGCGTCTGGGCGAGCGGACAATCGTAACCAAATCTTCCGACAGGTCGCCTGATGCCCAGCAGGTGCTTTGGATTTCCGCAGGTTCGTCCGCGCGAAGCGGGCTTGCATCAAGAGATGCCAGAAGCACAATGCTCAGCAAGGTTGTGAGAAGCGCTCGTCGAAGATGGTCCCGGAACATGGGATGACGTTACATCGCAAAGATTGCAATGCGGTTACACGTTGTCGAGGGGAACGAAAAGCGACGTTTTCCTGACGACGCGAGCAATATTCGGCTCAGTGATCTCCACAACTAATCCTTCATTCTGATCGGTGTTAACCTGTGAGCAATGCTGCGAGGCGAGCCGTGGCTTCGGTCCTTTGCGGATAGGTCGAGTGATTTCGAACGCCAGTGGACGGCGGATTGACATGGCGGGACTTCAAAAGTTGGCGTCTCTCGCCATGGCTGATGCGCGAAGGGTTGGGATATCGACATGAACGTACCGGAGGGCACGCGATCAGTTCTCGATCCTATCGATCGCATGTCCGAGATTATCTTCGGGCTGCTGATGGCGCTCTCATTTACGGGTACAATGAGTGCGGCAGTCGCGGGAGGGGAGGATGTCGGCGGTGTCCTCGTCGCTGCCCTGGGATGCAATGTGGCATGGGGTATCGTCGATGGTGTGATGTTCGTGCTCGCGAGCGTCGTGGGGCGGGCGAGAGATCTGCATCTGCTCACGTCCATCCGTTCGAAGCCATTGTCGGAGGCTCGTCGTGTTTTCGCAGAAAACCTCCCCGAGCAGATTCAACGGGCATTGAAGGAGGACGAGGCAGAGGTCCTGTTCTCGCGGATCAGGGAGACACCGGAGGTCCTGAATCCGCGGGTTGTCAATTTGAGCGATATCAAAGCCGCTATTCTTATCTTTGTGCTCGTCGTTGCTTCGACACTCCCGCCGAGCCTGCCCTTCTTTTTTATCGACGAGCTGCAAAGGGCCATGCGTGTGTCGAACGCCATCGCTCTCATCATGCTGTTTATAATTGGCGCTCAACTCGGCAGATATGTGGGCAGGAAACCCTGGCCCATGGCATTCGCGGTAACGTCGATCGGAGGCATTCTTGTCGTCGTGACGATCGCGCTTGGTGGATGAAGCGCGATAATTCTGCTTGAAAACCCTTGGTAGCTCAGGTTGCTTCCAGCGACATCGATCCGTGAAGCTAGCTTCTTCGACGCGATGGTATTCAGCAATGAGTGCTGTTTCGCGCAGGGCCGGCGGTATGTGTCGCGCCATGAACAATGTCTTGAACATCAAGGTGGGATCAAGTGCTGGCGGCCGTTGTCGTAACAGTTCAAGCCGGCAACACGATCGTGGATAAATGAAAAGTCGATCACTGCATCGATCCGACGCGAAAGGTGATCCTTGGGCACAAGACTGTCGAGCGTCACTATCTTGAGAGCCGTCTATTCGGGAGCAGGTTTCTTCAACATGTCCCAGTGAATCACAAACCCCTGGATCAGCCAAAGGGTTGTCGGCAGCTGAGCACGCAGAAAGCGGCCTTTTTTGTCGAGAATGGGATCGCTCACCGGCACCGCCCACCCCGTCGACCGGCAACAATGGCAAAGCTTATATACTGAGACAAAGCCCAGCTTCCAGACACAAAGATTGCAAGGGCGCAGCAGCCGGTCACGCCATCTCGCACTCTAAGGCACGGTGGGCCTACTCGTCGCGTCGCAGGTTGCGAATCCGGTCAAAAAGAACGGCAAGTACAATCGCCCCGCCAATAAAACTACCTTGCCAGAATGCGTTGATGCCGAGCAGACCTAGACTGTTTCGGATAACTTCGATCAGTGCTGCGCCAATCAATGCCCCGAAGGCGGTACCAACGCCGCCGGCGAGATTGGCGCCGCCGATAACCGCGGCTGCGATAACCTGAAGTTCCATTCCGGCGCCGATATTTGTGGTGACAGCGCCGAGCCAGCCGGTTTGAATGATGCCGGCAATCCCCGCGGACAGGGCGGAAATCATGTATACGATGACCTTGATCATCTGCACGGGAACGCCCGTGAGCGTCGCTGCGTGCTCATTGCCGCCGATGGCAAAAACATAGCGGCCGAACTTCGTCCAGCGCAGCACAAAACCGGTGATGAGTGCCAGTACGATCATGTAAAGCACTGGATTGGCTATGCCGAAGAGCCAGGCGCCGCCGCCCAGCGCCAGTAGCTTGTCATGGTCAGGGCCGAATTGGAAAACGACAGTGTTGTTGGAGGCAACCATCGCAAGGCTGCGCGCAATCGACAACATGCCGAGCGTAACGACGAAAGGCGGGAAGCCGAGATAGGCAATCAGCAGACCGTTGAAAGCGCCCACTACAAGCGCAGTACCGATCGAAGCAGCGATGCCGATTTCAATGCTGTATCCCGCATGCATGACGACCGCCAGCACCATACTGCATAGGCACAGCACGGAGCCAACCGACAGGTCGATGCCACCGGTGATGATGACCAGCGTCATGCCCAGCGCGATAATCGCGACGAACGTGACGTTACGGGTGATGTTGTAGATGTTCTTTGCCGTCGCAAAGGAATCCGTCGATACCGAGAGAAAAATACAGGCGAGAATGACCGCAATCAGAACCCAAAATGTCTGGCCGCCCAAAACTGTCGCAAGCCAGCTTCGCTGCTTCTGTCCGATCGTCTGATCCAGTGTAATCGCCATCGTCGACCTTCTTCGTTCCTGTTGCAACGGATAGCATCGATCACACCTGTTCGATGGCGCCGGTAATAAGTCCCGTCACTTCCTCTGGCGAACTTGCCGCAATTGGCTTGTCAGCGACCTTTCTGCCTCGCCGCATCACGATCACGCGGTCGGCAACCGAAAAGACATCGGGCATGCGGTGGCTGATCAGGACAACGACAATGCCACGGTCACGCAACTGCCGGATCAGATTCAGAACCTCAGCCACCTGGCGCACCGAAATGGCTGCCGTCGGCTCGTCCATCAAGACGATTTTCGCTTCCGACAGCATGGTGCGCGCGATCGCTACCGCTTGCCGCTGGCCGCCTGACATTTGCTTGACGAGATCGCGCGGTCGCGTTTCGGATTTGAGCTCGCGGAAAATCTCTCCGGCGCGCTTATACATCGTCTTGTAGTCGAGAATGCGAATAGGCCATATGCCGCGACGCAATTCTCGTCCGAGGAACACGTTTGCCGCCGCTGTCAGATTGTTGCAGAGCGCCAGATCCTGGTGGACGATCTCGATACCATGCTGGCGCGCTTCCTTCGGCCGATGAAGCAAGAGATCGGCGCCGTCGAGGCGCATTGTGCCATGGCTCGGTCGAAAGTTACCGGCGATCATCTTAACCAATGTGGACTTACCGGCACCGTTATCACCCATGAGGCCGACCACTTGCCCCGCTTCGAGTGAAAACGAAACATCGTTGACTGCCTGGATGGCGCCGAAATGTTTGGAAATGTTGGTAAGTTCAAGAACTGCCACCAGTCTCCATGCCTCCCAAAAATGGCAGACGTCCATCACATCGAACCTGGCTTATGTTCGATGCGGGATTCCCGCGAACTCGCTTTTCCCATGTCCTCCCAGGAAAAGCGAATATGAGCATTTATGCAAAACCCCATGATAGCGTCAACTCATTGTCTGAGATATCGAGAGTTGTTGTCTCAAAAATCTGTTTTGTCTGACAAATACCATTTGACGAAACCATTGCGCGAATATTAGCTATCTGTGGGAGAGAGAGCATGCTGATCCTTGTTACCGGTGCGACGGGCAAGGTCGGGCGGCGCTTCATTGCTGGGCTGCTTGACGATCCGAGATTTTCCGAAGCTCGTATTCGCGCGCTTTGTCACAATCGGCTGTGCGATGAGACGGACCGTGTTGAAGTGAAACGTGGTTCGGTCTCCGAGCGCGAAGTTGTGGCGGCGGCGCTCAAAGACGTTACCCATGTCGTGCATCTTGCCACCTGCAAAGAAACCCCTGCAGACATCATGGACGTCACGGTCAAGGGGCTCTTCTGGCTACTCGAGGAGTTTCGCGCGAGCGCTACAGCACGCCAATTTATCCTCATTGGCGGTGATGCCGGAATAGGACATTTCCATTATCGCCACGAAGGCCCGATCACCGAGAACGCCCCCCACTGCGCCTATCCCGGAAGCTATGCCCTTTCCAAGGTATTGGAAGAGGTCATGCTGGAGCAGTTCGGCATTCAGTATCACCTCAACGGCTGCTGCCTGCGCGCCCCCTGGATCATGGAGAAGGACGATTTCAAGTACTCGCTATCTTTCGGAGATGACGTATTCGGTGGCCCGGACTGGAAGACGCTCGTTCCTGAAGACGCCGCGCGGCGCTATGCAGCCATGGGTACGGTGCCCTTGCTGCTCGATGCAGACGGTCGTCCGTTGAAGCGCAACTTCGTGCATGTCGATGATCTCGTATCGGCGATATTGGCAGCGATCGACAACCCACGGGCGGAACGGCAACTCTTCAATATCTGTATGGATCGACCCGTCGACTACGGGGAGGTCGCGACCTATCTGTCACGGACACGAAATCTCGGCTCTGTCGACATACCAAGCCGCTTTCATTCCAATTGGATGGACAACAGCAAGGCGAAATATCTGCTGGATTGGCGGCCAAGCTACGATCTCGAAAAGCTTATCGACTCGGCATGGCAATACGAGCGTTCGACGACCGAGCCTCGTGTCGTCTGGTATCCGGGTTGATTTCGGATGGCGGGCACGGGGGTGCCCGTCTGTTTCAAGGGAGGAAACAATGAGGAAGGCATTACTACTTACGGCGGCAGTCTTGGCGCTGACGGCGGGGCAGGCTTTGGCCAAGAAGCAACTCGTCATCGTCGTCAAAGGCCTCGACAATCCGTTCTTCGAGGCAATCAACCAAGGGTGCCAGAAGTGGAATAAGGAGAACCCGACTGCGGAATACGAGTGCTTCTACACAGGTCCGGCGTCAACATCCGATGAAGCCGGCGAAGCACAGATCGTTCAGGATATGTTGGGCAAGGCGGACACTGCTGCAATCGCAATTTCTCCGTCAAACGCAAAGCTCATCGCCCAGACGCTGAAGACCGCCAATCCAACTGTTCCGGTGATGACACTCGATGCCGATCTTGCGGCCGAGGATGCAGCGTTGCGCAAGACCTATCTCGGCACCGACAACTATCTCATGGGCGCACGCATCGGCGAGTACATCAAGAAGGCCAAGCCGAACGGCGGTAAGATCTGCACAATCGAGGGCAATCCGGGGGCAGATAATATTCTACGCCGTGCGCAAGGCATGCGCGATACGCTTACCGGCCAAAAAGGCCTTACGGAGCTGAAGGGCGAGGGCGGTTGGACGGAAGTTGCCGGCTGCCCCGTGTTCACGAATGACGACGGCGCAAAGGGTGTTCAGGCAATGACCGATATTCTCGCGGCCAATCCTGACCTGACCGCATTCGGTATCATGGGTGGTTGGCCGTTGTTTGGCGCGCCGCAACCCTATCGTGATCTGTTCAAGCCGATGGCTGCCAAGATCGCAAGCAACGAGTTCGTCATTGGTGCGGCCGATACGATCGGTGACGAGGTTGCTATTGCGAGAGAAGGTCTGGTGACCGCGCTCGTCGGCCAACGGCCGTTCGAGATGGGCTACAAGGCACCTTCGGTGATGATGGATCTGATAGCCGGCAAGCCGGTTGATGATCCGGTATTTACCGGGCTTGACGAATGCACGAAGGATACAGTGGATACCTGCATCCAAAAATAAGGTCACGGTTTGGCGCACTCGGTTTGCGGGTGCGCCAATTGCCCGACAAGACGGATCGAAACATCCGGCGGCTTGACGCGCCTTGAATTCCGCGTCCTTTTGTCGGAGTCAATCGCAGGCGACTTCCTCGTTATTACGATTGTTTTGATAGTACGTGCGGACAATCGAAAGAATGCTGAGGCAGTAGACGTAAATGCCTGACAAGAAATCGGGAAAGCTGACGGCTTCGGTCGAGGTGGTGATGGTTGACCGCTTGGCCACCACAAGGCGCCCAAATACTCCCCGCATGACCGGGGCGAGTGTTCATGTGTCCTTGGCAGGTGAGATCGGCCTCCGAATCGTCCGTGGCGATTATCCACCGGGCTCGATCCTGCCCAATGAGGCCAAATGGTCTGAGGTCTTTGAGGTAAGCCGATCGGCGGTGCGCGAAGCTATCAAGATGTTGATGGCGAAGGGGCTACTTTCTTCCCGCCCGAAAATCGGCAGTTGGGTCGAGCCCAAGGAACGGTGGAACCTACTGGATCGAGATGTATTGGGCTGGTATGCGGCGTCTCCCGATCGGGAAGCCTTTCTCAGGACTGTGCAAGAACTCAGGCATATGATCGAGCCGGAAGCGACAGCGCTCGCTGCTGAGCGTCGAACTGAAGAGCAAATGAACGCCATCAGCCAGGCTCTCCATGACATGCGTCAGGCGACATCACTCCAGCAGCGAACAGAGTCTGACACACGATTTCACATAGCGATCTTGCGCGCCTCCGGAAATGATCTGGTAGTTCCGCTTGGCGTATTGATCGAATCAGCGCTGAACAATCTCTTCACCCATGTCACGCGTGAAGAAGATGACTTACGATATGTGCTGAAGCTTCATGAAAATATTGAGAAAAACATTCGATTGCAGCGACCGAATCTGGCGCGTAACGCAGTCCGTAAGGTGTTGGCAAATACGGACAAACTCATAGCACGATAGGAAATTGCATCCTGTGGGCTACGCGAAGCGGCCGCCGCTCTGGGCGTGTATCTTAAATCGGAACAGGCTACCGATAGAAAAGCCCGCTTGAGAGCGGGCTTTTGTTGGACAAGGCTAATCTAAAGCGCTCTTGCTCAGGAAGCCTGGGCTGCGGCCTTCCGCGGTGAACGCGCCATCAGCCGTGCATAGGCAATTGCCGAGAGCATGTTCACGTGGTTAGCCTTGCCGGTTCCCGCGATGTCGAAGGCGGTGCCATGGTCGACGGAGACGCGATCGATCGGCAGGCCGAGGGAAACGTTGACGGCGGTTTCGAAGGCGACGAGCTTGATCGGAATGTGACCCTGGTCATGATACTGGGCGATGACGAGATCGAAAGCGCCGTTATAGGCACGTGCGAAGACCGTGTCGGCCGAGATCGGGCCGACCACGTCGATGCCCTTGGCATGGGCGAGCTCGACGGCAGGCGCAAGGAATTCCGTGTCCTCGGTTCCGAAGAGGCCGTTTTCGCCGCAATGCGGGTTGAGGCCGGCAACGGCGATGCGGGCCTTCTTGCCGAGGCGCATGAAGTGGTTGTGGCCGGCTTCGATCGTCGCCAGCACACGCTCCGTCTTGGCCCGCTCGATCGCGCCCTTCAGCGAGATGTGGGTCGAAACGTGGATGGTGTTCAGTCGCTCGGAAGCGAGCAGCATGAAGGAGCTTTTGGAACCGGTCAGGTGTGCCAGCAGGCCGGTATGACCATCGTAATGGTGACCGGCAAGGTTCATGGCTTCCTTGTTGATCGGCGCGGTGACGATAACGTCAGCTTCCTTCGACATGGCGAGATCGACGGCGCGGGCGATATAGCGTACGGACGCGTCGCCGGCGACTGGGCTGACCTTGCCGATTTCCGGCAGAGGGGCATCAAGCGCCACCTCGTCGACGGCGATCGTATTGCCGTCCTCTGAGGCGGAAGGGCCGAAGCGCAGGCCGATATCGGTGGCGCGGGCGGCGCGTTCCAGCGCCTCGGTGTTGCCAACGATGACAAAGTCCTGCCGCTCGACTGCCGGCAGGGCAGCCAGCGCCTTGACGATCACTTCAGGGCCGACGCCGGCGGGATCGCCGAGGGTCACTGCGACTCTTGCATTTCTGTCCATCAGTCAAATTCCTCTTGAAAGCCCTGCCTTAATAGGCTGCTTCGTAGATCGAACGTATGTCAGCGCGCGTCAGATCGCGCGGATTGTTATCCAGCAGTCTGCGGATGGCAAAGGCATCATCTGCCATGGCATCGAGATCGCTCTGGGGAACACCGAGACCCGACAGGGTCATTTCGATACCGAGTTCGGCGCAGAAGGCATAGGCAGCATCAAAGACCGATTTGACACTATCGGAGGTCTCGTAGCCAAGGGCTTCCATGACGGCCTTGGTCTTTTCGGGTACGGACGGTGTATTGAAGGCCAGCACGTGCGGGAAGATCAACGCGTTGGCGGCGCCGTGGGCGACATGCCAGCGCGTGCCGAGCGGATAGGCAAGCGCATGGCCACCCGCCGTGTTGACCGGGCCGAGGCAGAAACCGCCGTAGAGTGAGGCGAGGGACAGACCGGCACGCGCTTCGGCATCAGAGCCATCGCGCACGGCACGGGCGAGATATTTGCCGACAAGCCGAGTGCCCTCGATCGCATACATGTCGATCATCGGATGCGCCTTGCGATTGGTGAAGGCCTCGACGCAATGCGCCATGGCATCGACACCGGTCGCAGCGGTGGTGCGGGCCGGAACGGAGAAGGTCAGCGACGGATCGATCACAGCGATATCGGCGAGCATGTGAAGGCTCTCGACTGCGAGCTTGGCCTTGGTGTCGGGATCGGTAACAAGCGCACGGATGCCTGCCTCGCTGCCTGTGCCAGATGTGGTCGGCACCTGCGCGAGCGCTGCCTTTCGTGGCCCGTGAACCTTGTTCGGGCCAACTACTTCGCGAAGCGTCTGCGACGAGCCCGCAAGCACGGCCGCGAGCTTGGCGAGATCCATGGCACTCCCGCCGCCGAATCCGACGATCAGCTCTGCCTGAGCGGCTTCCGCTGCTGCGAGTACCTTGTCGAGATTGGCAATATCCGGCTCAGGCGTGACGTCGGAAAAGACCGAGACTTCACCCTTCAGCTGCAGGAGATCGACGCGTGCTGCGTTGAAGGCATCCGAAATGACCAATGTCCGGGAATAGCCCTTGCCGGCAGCCCAAGCTCCCAGCTTCCCTGCGGTTCCGACACCGAATTCGATCAGGTGTGGCCGGACAACGGTAATAGGTGAATCCAAACTGACCATATGCGGTCCTCCCCGATGCGCGACGGACTTGACCGTCAATGATGTAAATTTGTTATCCTGTTCGATGATTTTTGGCAAGAATGAATGGATGCTTTTCTTATTTCTGGATCGGCCCTGCCGGATTTCAGATACTGTCTTGGCTGCCGTTCGCTCTTTAATTCATTGAAATATATATATTAATATTTTTTTCGAAAATTCTGAATCTGTAGGTCGTAATTTGTAAATTACTTGTCGTTCATTTGTAAAAACCGGAAAGCGCATGGAGGGGCCGAAGTGCTTTGACACTGCCGGCCTCTCCACGAGGAATTAGCCCTCGAACTCGGCTTTAAGCAATTGATTCCAATGGAATACGTACATATTTGATGGCGCGCCGGTAATAGGTATAGGCCACATGCAACGTGCCATCCGGCCCCTGTGTAATCGAGGGATAGGAGAACTCGCGATTGAGCATGTCCTTCGAATTGTTGCTCAGGCAGTAGCCATCGCCGGTATCGAGGTCGAATTTGCGCTCGAAATGACCGCCCTGGTCAACTGAAACCGCGAGGCTGAGCGGTGCGCGCGGTACGCCCCAGACGGCCTTCCTGATCGACGAACCGACGGCTTCTGCGGCGGGCGTCTTGTCGGTTTCGATTTCGTCATAGAGCGAATGGCGGCGGGCATCGGAAGTCGCAGCGTTGCTGTGGTTGTAAACCACCGCTATCCTCCGATCCTTGAGACCCACGGCCTGGATTGAGGAATTGTTGTTGGGCAGATTGGTGTGCGCCGGCACGCTCCAGGTCTCGCCTTGGTCGTCAGAGGTCGAGGTGCGGATGTTTTCGGAATAACGGTCGCGGAAGAAGGCGACCATCCTGTCCCCATCCAGCCGTACGATATTCATGTGCACGGCGCCAAGGCTGTCCGCTATCTCATTCATCTGCCAGCTTTTTCCGCCATCGCGGGAGACCAGAACGCCGGCTGTGTCGGCGTCCCCGCTCCAGCGCTGGGCGGGCAGGCTGATGCAGCGAAAGACGGGAAGCAGCCAGTGGCCATTGCCATTGACGATAATGGGCTGGCGCACGAAAGTACCCGGCAGGTCGCAGAGGATTACAGGTGGAGCAAAGCTCTCGCCACCATCGTCGGAAATCTTGCATTTGACAACTGCTCCATCCTGGTCGCCGGATGTCTGAGACGTGTAAAGCAGCCAGACGCGGCCATCCGGGGCGTTGAAAATCAAGGGGTTTTGTTCGGATTTCGCCGGATCGTCGGACATTTTTTCCGGTTCGGACCAGCGGTCGGCGCCGGGTGCTAGGCGCGACATGTAAATGGAGATGTCGCCCATGCCTTCCATCGTGCCACCGAACCAGACGCAGGTCAGCGTGCCATCTGCCAGGAATGCAAGATTGGCAGCGTGGTTCTGTATGCAGGGAGAGGGCAGATAGGCGTCAAGGCGGCCGCTTATGGCATCATTTGGCCTGAGCGTACCGTTCATCAGTGCCGGAACCTCTTCGGGCTTCAAACCCGTTGATTGGCCCGTTGATTGGCCCGTTGATTGACCTGTCAATTGCATGGCTTCCTCCCTTACGGCAGCTTTGCGTAACCTTCGGCGAGGGCGGCATATTCGCCATCGTTAAGCGGCACGAGCGGTGCGCGCGTGCGCCGCCAGCCGGCATTGCCGGTCTTGATGCCGACCATGGCCTTGATCGTCGGGATCTGGACATAGGAATTCGACAGGGTGCGGAAGGCATTGATACGTGCCTGCGCAGTTTCGACTTCTGCGCTCTTTGCCTCGTCATGGACGTGGTCGTAGACCGTGCGCAGCGAATTTGCGACGAGGTTCGAGGTGGCGGTGATGCAGCCTGCGCCGCCGGCCTTCAGGAGCGGCAGCAATAGCGGGTCGGCGCCGCAGAGCACCGAGAAGCCCGGGCAGGCCGCGATGATTGCCTGCATGTTATTGAAATCGCCTGCAGATTCCTTGATGCCGACCACCGTATCCGGGAAGGCTTCGACGAGGCGGCTGATCAGCGGAATGGAAAGTGGAACGCCGGAAACCTGCGGGATATGATAGAGGATCACCTGCAGCCTGCTATCGCCGATCTTTTCCAGGATCTGTGAATAGGCGGTGAAGAGGCCTTCGTCTGATACACCCTTGTAATAGAAGGGCGGCAGCATGACGACCTTGGTGACGCCGAGCGAGAGCGCATGTTTGGTCAGCTCAACCGTCTCCGGAATGGCGACGACGCCGGTGCCCGGCAGCAGCTTGTCGGCGGGAATACCAGCCTTCAGCGCAGCTTCGAGGATCATGCGGCGCTCGGCAGAAGAGAAGGAGTTGGCTTCACCTGTCGTTCCGAGCAGTGCAACGCCATGACAGCCTTCTTCGATCAGCCTTTGACAATGTTCTGTAAAAAGGCCGAGGTCCGGGCTGCCATCAGTGTTGAGAGGGGTGGTTGCGGCGCTATAGACGCCTGTAATCTTGTGATTGCTCAAGGTATCCTCCTCGTCAGACCGGGCCTTCCCGGCACGTTCCTAACCCTGCCGTATTCATCCCAATGTGTGGTAGTTGTCAATCTTACAAATTTGAAATCTTCAAGCGTCAATTTTTAAGATACTGATTTAATTATATAAATATTTCTCCGTCTCGGATTTAATGTTTCGTCTGTTATTTTCCATTGACAGATTTACATTATCGCGCAAATGTCAGCGGCATATCGCGCAGCTTCCGGGAGGTCTTTCGAAAGGCGCGCTATTTGCCATGGAGGAGCAAATGACAATTGGTAATGACCAAAATTTTTCGCAGATTTCCCGTCGTAATGCGCTGAAGCTCGGGCTTGCAGCCGGCGTCGGCTTCTCGCTCTTTGGCGCGAGCGCTCGTATCGTCATGGCGCAGGATGGCCAGGTTCTGAAAGCCATCAATCCCGCTTTCGACCAGGATTGGTCGCCGCTGCGCGGCGGTGGCAGAACCTTCCGCTGGAATTCATTCTGGTGGGCTTCGCCGATGTATTTCGATGCCGACGGCAAGATCCAGCCCTACGTCTTCACCAGCTGGGAATCGCCGGACAAGAAGGTCTGGACCTTCAAGATCGACCCGAAGGCCGTCTTCTCCGACGGCAGCAAGATCACCTCGGCCGACGTCAAGGGCTCGTGGCAGGTTTCGGCCATGCCCAACACGAAGAACCAGCGCGTCGATCAGGTTCTGAGCAAGGTTGTTGGCTACAAGGAAGTGTCTGCCGGCTCCGGTAACGAGCTGACCGGCGTTGCGACACCGGATGAATCGACCGTCGTCTGCACGCTGACTGAAGCCGACCCGATTTTCTTCATGCGCCTTGCCAACCATATCGTGCCGATCACCAAGGCCGAGCAGTCGCGCGGCAGCGATGGCGAGGAAGTGGCCGACTGGTACAAGCCCGATAGCAAGGCCGTCTATTCCGGCCCGTTCAAGCTGACGGCTCTCGACATCGACGCCGGCACGCTGACCTTCGAGCCGAACGAGAAGTTCTTCGGACCGAAGCCGAAGCTCGCTCGCATCGAGATCAGCTCGATCGAAGACAACGTGACCGCGACTTCGCTGATCAAGTCTGGCGAATATAACGCTCACACCGAGCTCGTCACCTCGACGATCATCCAGGATCTCGGCCCGGAATTCTCCGCCGGCCCGCTCATCCCGACCAGCCAGCATTTCTGGTTCAACACCTCGCGTGCACCGATGGACGATCCGAAGGTTCGCCAGGCGCTGATCATGGCGGTCGATCGCGACGGTCTGTTCAAGGCTTCCTATCCGGATGGCCCGCATAAGAAGGCCGACCAGATCCTGAACTCGGTTCCGGGTGCGGACAATTCCGGTTTCGAGCCTTATCCGTACGATCCGGCAGCGGCAAAGAAGCTGCTCGCAGAATCCAGCTACGGTGGTCCGGAGCGTCTTCCGAAGCTGATGTTCGTCGGTATTTCCGGCCCGGCGATCCAGGCGGCTGCCCAGTTCATCGCTGAGCAGTGGCGCCAGAACCTCGGCATCACTGCCGTCGACATGAAGCCGCAGCAGGACGCCTATGCCGGTCCGGACCAGAATGCGGTCCAGATCTTCCGCGACGACGTCGGTACGCGCGTTCCTGACGCCGTTTCCTATCTCGCCGGCTCCATCGCCTCTTCGTCCTCCAACGCTCAGAACAAGCTCGGCGGTTACAAGAACGACAAGGTGGACAGCCTGCTTGCAGAAGCTGCAACCAAGGCTGCCGACGATCCGGATCGCGTGAAGCTCGCGCAGGAAGCCCAGAAGGCCTTCCGCGACGACTGGGCTTTCCTTCCGTGGTATTCTCAGGCGATGTCGCGCTGGGCCACCAAGGACGTCAAGGCCATGGAAAAGAACCTCGACTGGCAGGTCGTGGCTCCCTGGGACGTTTCGATCGGCTGAAGCCGATAACTGGGCCGCATGATGCGGCTGAAGCAGCGGCGCGAGGGCCGAAAGGCCTTCGCGCTATATTTCAAGAAGAACCGGCGGCTGCGGCCTCCCGCGGGAATGCGCCGGGCAAGAATGGGAGGTGGCGTTGCTACGCTATGTGTTCACGCGGTTTGCCATCTGGATTCCGTCCGTCCTGGTCGTGATGATGGCCGTTTACGCGATGGCTTTCTACGGTGCGGGCGATCCGATCAAGCTGATCTTCCTTCGTGCGCCTGGTGACGTCGCCTATAATCCCCAACGTATCGAAGCGATCCGCGAAAGCGCTGGTCTCAACAAGCCCTTCATCGAGCAGTTCGGCCTCTACGTCTGGAACCTGCTGCACGGGCAGTTCGGCAATTCGCTGACGTCAGGCCGCTCCGTCTGGGCAATGGTCTCTGCGGCGGCACCCGTTTCCTTCCAGCTCGCGCTCTGTTCCATCGTCCTGACGGCTGTTGTCGCAATCCCGCTCGGGATGATCGCTGCGCTCAACCAGAATAACCGCGTCGATTATACGATCCTCGGCACGGCACTCTTCCTCTGGGCGATCCCGGCTTATGTCGCAGGTCCGTTGCTGATGGTGGCGCTGATCGTGCTCCTGCCGATGATCAAGGTGCCCTATGGCTGGGGCGGCGTCTTCGATGTGCGCATCATCCTGCCGCTCATCGTCCTTTCCTTCCAGCCGATCGCTCTGATCGTGCGCCAGACGCGCGCGGCCGTCATTGAGGTCCTGTCCGAAGATTTCGTCCGCACCGCGCGAGCCAAGGGCGTGCCGGAAATCGTGGTTGCGCTGAAGCATATCCTGCGCCCGGTCCTGACGCCGGTCGTGACACAGCTCGGGCTGATCATGATCACCATCGTCAACGGCGCCATTTTCGTCGAGCTTGTCTTCGGTCTGCCGGGTCTCGGCCGGTTGACCGTCCAGGCGCTTACCAATTCCGATTATCCCGTCATTCTCGCGATTACCCTGATCGGATCCTTCCTGGTCATGGTGTCGAACCTGCTGGTCGATGTGCTCTATCCGCTGCTCGATCCACGGGCCAATGATTCCAGAAGGAGCCGTTGATCATGTCCGCCATTCCTCTTTCGACGGTCGAGACGGCAGAAGAGCCGCCGGTCAACCTGTGGCGTGATGCCTGGCAGCGCCTGAAGCGCAACAAGCTTGCGATTTTCGGTCTGATTGTGATCGTCATCCTCGCCTTCACGGCGATCTTCGGACCTGCCCTGACGCCTTATGACTATCTCAGCCAGGATCTCGCGTCGCGCAATGCGCCGCCGTCGCTCGCTCATTTCTTCGGCACCGACGACCTCGGTCGCGACGTTTTCAGCCGCATCGTGTTCGGCACCCGCACGGCCTTCCTCGTTGCCGTCATCGTCACCTTCATAGCGGTGCTGATCGGGCTTCTGCTCGGCGCTGTCGCCGGCTTCTTCGGCAATCCCTACGATCGCGCCATCATGTGGCTGACCGATGTCACGATGTCGGTGCCGAACCTGCTGCTCGTCGTCGTCATCAATGCATCGCTGAAGACGCCGATCACAAAATGGATGGAGGCGCAGTATCTTGCGACCCTCAATCCCTTCTATCGCCAGACGGTCTGGGTGGATTTCCTGCTGGTCTTCGGCTCGATGGCGCTGATCTCCTGGCCGCCCTATGCGCGCCTTGTCCGCGCCCAGGTTCTGTCGATCCGCAATCGTCCCTATGTCATGGCGGCACAGGCGCTCGGCCTGTCCAACTGGATCGTCATCCTGCGCTACATCGTGCCTAACGCGCTTGGTCCGCTGATCGTTTCCGTCAGCGCCGGCCTAGGTACGGCCATGGTGCTGGAAAGCGCCTTCAGCTTCCTCGGCGTCGGCGTCAATCCGCCGACCCCCAGCTGGGGCAACATGATCTCGGACGGTCTGCGCGTCTGGCAGCATTATCCTCATCTCCTCGCCGCTCCGGCGGCCGTGCTCGGTCTTGCTTCGGTGGCCTTCAGCTTCCTCGGCGATGGCCTCAACGACGCACTCAATCCGCGGGGCAGCAAGTGATGAACGCAACCACCAGTGAACGACTGCTGGACGTGAAGGATCTCACGATCGAGATCGATACGCGCCGCGGCCCCGCCGTCGTCGTCGACGGCATCGATCTCTACGTCAACAAGGGCGAGACGCTTGGCGTCGTCGGTGAATCCGGCTGCGGCAAGAGCCTGACGATGCTCAGCCTGATGCGGCTGCTGCCGAACAAGATCAAGGTGACGAAGGGCTCGGCGACGTTCGACGGCCGCGACCTGCAGAAAATGTCAAACGGCGACCTGCGCAAGGTGCGCGGCGGTGATGTCGGCTTCGTCTTCCAGGATCCGATGACCTCGCTCAATCCGGTCATGCGCATCGGTGACCAGATCTGTGAGCCGCTGATCTATCATCGCAAGATGTCGAAGGCGGACGCGCGCGTTCGTGCCGTCGAGCTTCTACGTCTTGTCGGCATTCCCGGTCCGGAAGAGCGGCTGATGGCCTATCCGCACGAGCTTTCCGGCGGCATGCGCCAGCGCGTGATGATCGCGATCGGCCTTGCCTGCAATCCGAAGCTTCTGATCGCCGACGAGCCGACGACCGCGCTCGACGTGACGATCCAGGCCCAGATCGTCGATCTGGTGAAGGATCTGCGCGCCAAGCTCGGCATGTCGGTCGTCTGGATCACCCACGACCTCGCGCTGATCGCCGGTCTCGTCGATCGCGTTGCCGTGCTCTATGCCGGCACGGTCGTGGAAGATGCGCCGGTGGACGAGCTCTACGCTCGTCCCAGCCATCCTTATACGCGTGGCCTCTTGTCCTCGATCCCGAAGCTCTCGGATGCGCCGGCAAGCCGTCTGTCCTCGATCGGCGGCACGCCGCCGGAGCCCGGCCGACGTCCGAAGGGCTGCCCCTTCGCGCCGCGCTGCCCGCTGGTCGAGGCCGTCTGCCACGAGCGCGTGCCGCGGCTCGAGCCTGTTGCCGGCAACAGCGCGCATCGTACCGCTTGTTTCGTCGTCCAGAGAATGCAGGAGGCTGCGTGATGGGTGCCCAACCGCTGCTGAAGGTCGAAAACCTCGTCAAGCATTTCCATGTCAAGCTCGGCGCTTTCGGCGAGCGCTCGGCAACCGTATATGCGCTCGACAATGTCAATCTCGAGATCATGGAAGGCGAGACGCTGAGCCTCGTCGGCGAATCCGGATGCGGCAAGTCGACGACCGGCTTTACCATTCTCAATCTCTACAAGGCGACGAGCGGCAGGGTGGTCTACAAGGGCCAGGATCTTGCAACGCTCGATGAGAAGCAGATGCGGCCCTTCCGCCGCGACTTGCAGATCGTTTTCCAGGATCCCTATTCCACGCTGAACCCGCGCATGACGGTCGGCGAGGCGATCGGCGAGCCGATCCTCTTCCACAAGCTTGCAACCAAGGCTCAGCTCAAGGACAAGGTCGCGGCGCTGCTCACTGATGTCGGCCTGCCGACGCGTTTTGCCCAGCGGTATCCGCATGAGCTTTCCGGCGGCCAGCGCCAGCGTGTCGTCATTGCGCGTGCACTTGCCTGCCAGCCGAAGTTCATCGTCTGCGACGAGGCAATATCGGCGCTCGACGTGTCGATCCAGGCTCAGATCATCAACCTGCTGCTCGATCTGCAGGAAAAATATGGCCTGACCTATCTGTTCATCGCCCATGACCTTGCGGTCGTGCGCCATATCAGCACGCGCGTCGGCGTCATGTATCTCGGTCGCCTGGCCGAGCTTGCAACGCGCGAAGAACTTTTCGACAATCCGCTGCATCCCTATACGAAGGCGCTGCTTTCGGCCGTGCCTGAGACCGATCCCGAGCTTGAGCGTACGCGCAAGCGCCAGATCTTGCAGGGTGACGTGCCGAGCCCGCTGAACCCGCCGACAGGCTGCCGTTTCCATACGCGCTGCCCGATTGCGATGGAGGTCTGCAGCAAGGTCATTCCGGAATGGAAGGAAGCGAAGCCCGGCCATCTCGTCGCCTGCCATGCCGTCAATACGGGCCAGGCCTCATGACGCTGAAAGTCGCCATCATCGCTGACGACCTGACCGGCTCGCTGGATACGGGCACCCCCTTTGTGGAGGCTGGTCTGTCCGTCGCCGTGGCGATTGATGTCGAAGCTGCCGGCAAGGCGCTGGAAACCGGCGCGGAGGTCGTCGTCGTGAACACGGCCTCGCGCGGACTGTCGGAAGAGGATGCAACCGCTCGGGTGCGAGCCGTCGCCGAGACGCTGTGCGCCGCCGGATCGGTCGTCTTCATGAAAAAGATCGACTCCCGGCTCAAAGGCAACGTTGCGGCCGAAAGCATCGCGCTTGCCGATGTGCTCGGTCTCACGACGATCCTCATGGCGCCTGCCATCCCTGATCAGGAGCGCATCACCTACCGCGGCTGCGTTGTCGGGCGTGGGGTGGAACATCCGTTGCCGATCGCCGATCTCTTTGCGGGATATGGCCGCGAGGTCATGGTTGCCGATGCCGAGGACGATGCCGACCTCGATGTGATTGTTGCCGAGAATGACTGGCTTTCGACACTTGCCGTCGGTGCGCGCGGTCTGGGCTCGGCGCTGGCGCGGCGGCTCGGCGAGACGGCGCGGACGATGCCGGAATTTCTCGCGACACGAAAGACGCTGTTTGCCTTCGGTTCCCGTGATCCGATCACGGCCGCGCAGATGGATCGTCTCGAGGCATCGGGTGCGTTGCGCGTCGTCGTCGATGCGCCGATGGGCGTGGCCGAGAGCGGCGAGGGGCTGGCCTTGCCGGCGCTGATGCGATGCACCGGTGAGATGAAGAGTGATGCGGTCCTCGTCGCCACTCGCTTTGCGCGGGGCGTCAAATCGGTCATAGATGATACGAGCCCTGATATGATCATGGTGGGCGGCGGCGATACCGCGCTTGCGGTTTTCCGTGAACTCGGTGTCAACGTCCTGCTGCCGAAGGGCGAAATCGAGCCCGGCGTTCCGTGGTTCGATGTGACTGGTGCCAGCGGGCGGCAATTCCGATGTGCCGTCAAGTCGGGGGGCTTTGGCAATTCCGATAGTTTGCTAAGACTGATTGTTCGGAATCAGGCGGCTTGATCGAATGCCAGCAGGGAGAATGAGAGTGGACGAAGCGAATGGCGGATCGGTGAATCCGGAAGCGGCGCCGGCAGCACGGCCGGAGCGCGGCAGAGCCGTCAAGCTGGTCGACCGTGTCTTCGACCAGTTGATGGAACGTATCCGCGCCGGCAACTACCCGCCGGATTCACGCCTTCCCGGTGAACATGAGCTTGCCTCCATGCTCGGCGTCTCACGCCCCATCGTGCGCGACGCGCTGGCGCGCCTGCGCGAGCAGGGCATCGTCTATGCTCGGCAGGGTGCCGGCACTTTCGTCAGCGCGCATGGCTCGCCGACGGCACAACTTGCCTATTCGCCGGTCAAGACCATTGCCGATATCCAGCGCTGCTATGAATTCCGCCTGACGATCGAGCCGGCGGCCGCTTATTTCGCCGCCAAGCGCCGCGACGATGCCGCGATCCAGAAGATTGCCGCCGCACTTTCAGATCTGCGTGAGGCGACAAGCCATCAGCTGCATCGCGTCGATGCCGACTTCATCTTCCACCGCGCCGTCACCGAGGCAGCCAACAATCACTATTACACGGCCTCAATGGATGCGCTGAAAGCGCATATCGCCGTCGGCATGCATCTGCACGGCCTGTCGCTGCTTGGTCCGCGGCCGGGTCTGGAGCAGGTCTATCAGGAGCATAACGAAATCTACAAGGCGATTGCAGAGGGCAAGGCGGAGCACGCTCATGACCTGATGCGGGCGCATCTCGAGGGCTCGCGTGATCGCCTGTTCGAAGGACGTGTGCTCGACCTGTCCTTCTGAGGAAGGTTATTCCTCGAACAAAGCGCGTTCCGTCGCGAATATCTTCATCACATATTCGGTCACAGTGCGGATCGGCAGATCCTTTCGCTGCTGGCGGCGTGTAAGAAGCCAGACCTCCCTCGGCGGCGGCACCGGCTCCAGTGGGCAGTGACAGAGGCTCTTTTCCGTACGGCCGATATAGTGTGGCAGCAGCGCGAGACCCGCGCCTGCCTGCGCAGCTGTTGATTGCGACACCTGATTATTGGCGCGGAAGGATACGCGCGCATGTGGGAAATGGCGAGCCAACCAGATCGCCTCCGGTACGAAGGCATTCACCTCGTCGAAACTGACGAAGACTGGTTCGGCGCCGTTTTCGACTTGCCGGCAGACTTCCTGCGTTCCGTAGAAACCGTATCCGATCGTCGTGATCTGCTTGGCGATCAAATCGCCGTCCTGCGGTTTTCCGAGGCGTATGGCAATGTCGGCCTCGTGGCGTTCGAGGCTGATGCTGCGCAGGTCGGTCGCAAGCTCGATGTCCAGGCCGGGGAACTGTGTCGTGATTTTCGCCAGACGCGGGATCAGGAAGCCCTGTGAGAGCGCGGGTGACGCGTTGATGCGCACGAGGCCCTTCGGCGTATCGTCTTTCCAGCCACGTCCGAGTGTCTGAACGGAGGCTTCCATGTCGCTCGCTGCCGTCAATGCACGGGTTCCGGCAGGTGTGAGCACATAACCATCAGGGCGGCGCTCCACCAGCTTTTCACCGAGCGTTTCCTCCAGGGAATGAAGGCGGCGGGCGATTGTCGCATGGTTGACGCGTAGCGTGCGGGCGGCGGCCGACAAGCTGCCGTGCCGTCCGAGTGCGAGAAAGACCCTGATGTCCTGCCAGTCAGGCTCTGTGCGTTTTTTATCAGCCATTGGCAAAGAATAGCGAATTTTTCGCAGAATGAAACGGGACTAGATAGGAGGCGACCTCGAAACAGAAAGGTTGCTGACATGACCTCTTCCAATCTCACTCTTACGCTGATCGGTGGGCCGACCGTGCTCATCGAATATGGCGGTCTTCGCCTCTTGACTGATCCGACCTTCGATCCTCCGGGCCTCTACAAGGAGAAACCGGTCCGTTTCGAAAAGACCTCCGGCCCTGCCTTGTCGATTGAAGAGATCGGCAAGCTGGACGTCGTTCTGCTCAGTCATGATCAGCATTTTGACAATCTCGACAATGCCGGCCGGGCGATGCTGCCGAGTGTGAGCACCACCTATACGACCAAGGCAGGTGCTGAGCGACTTGGCGGCAATGCGCTCGGGCTTGCTCCCTTCGAGACGGTTACGCTGGAAGGTGCCGATGGGGAGAAGCTGCTGGTGACGGCAACGCCCGCCCGCCACGGTCCCGTCGGCATCGAGCCGATCTCAGGCGATGTGGTCGGCTTTGCGCTCGGTCGCGAAAAACCGGGCGACCTTCTCTACGTGACCGGCGACACGGTCTGGTACGAGGGCACGGCCGAGGTCGCGCGCCTCTTCTCTCCCAAAGTGGTGGTCTTGTTTACGGGCGCTGCCGAGCCCCGCGGCCGCTTCCACGTGACGATGGGCAGCGAGGATGCTCTGGAGGCGGCGCACGCCTTCCCGAATGCGCTGCTCGTATCCGCGCATAACGAGGGCTGGGTGCATTTCCGTGAAAGCCAGGACCAGCTCGCGCACACCTTCTCGGTCTTCAACCTCGCAGACCGCCTGAAGCTCTTCGAAAAAGGCAGACCGTTCACCGTCGACCTGACGGTCTGAGCATCCCCCAACTGACGCAAAGCGCCAATCATCCAAGGAGACATGCAATGAGCAATGAACAGAAAGTCGCCATCGTTACCGGTGCATCGCAGGGCATCGGCGCTGGTATCGTCGAAGCCTACCGCAGGGAAGGCTATGTTGTCATCGCCAATTCGCGCAGCATCCGGGCTTTTTCCGATGCCGGCATTGTCGCGGTGCCCGGCAGCATCGGCGAGCGTGGCGTGGCCGAACAGGTGGTCAAGATGGCCGTCGAGCGTTTCGGCCGTGTCGATACGCTGATCAATAATGCGGGTATCTTCATCGGCAAGCCGTTCACCGATTACACGGTCGAAGACTTCAACAACGTCATCAACGTCAACGTTGCCGGCTTCTTCCATGTCACGCAGTTTGCGATTGCCCAGATGCTGAAGCAGGGCCATGGTCACATTGTTCAGATCACGACGGCTCTTGTGGACCAGCCGATTGCCGGTGTGCCCACAGGTCTTGCGACGCTGACCAAAGGCGGTCTCGATGCCGTCACGCGTGGTCTGGCCATTGAATATGCCAAGAGCGGCATTCGCGTAAATGCGGTGGCGCCCGGTATCATCAAGACGCCGATGCACGCGCCGGAAACACACGACTTCCTCAGCGCCCTGCATCCACTTGGCCGCTTGGGCGAGGTGAGTGAAGTCGTTGATGCCGTGCTCTATTTGGAGCGTGCCGGCTTCGTCACCGGCGAGACCTTGAATGTCGATGGCGGTCAGCACGCTGGCCGTTGGTAAGAGGGAAACGGACAGGGCGCCCATGAGCGCCCGCCACCAGGGAGAACGTCAATGCCATATGTGAATATCAAAGTGACGCGTGAAGGCACGGCTCCAGGTGCGACCAGCACCACGCCGGAGCAGAAGGCAGCGCTCATCAAGGGCGTCAGCGATCTGCTCTTCGATATACTCGGCAAGCCGCATGACAGCACCTTTGTCGTGATCGACGAAATCGAGATGGGAAATTGGGGTGTCGGCGGTTTGCCGGTGCCGGAATATCGCAAGCGGCTTGCCGAAAAAGCCGCCAAGCAGAAATAGTGACGTGGCGGCCGCAGGGCCGCCACTCGCTTTAGATCCGAGTGAAATGCATGGAGTAACGTGCCATGGGCAACTGGCAGGACAATCGCATTATCGATCTCTTCGGGATCGAGCTTCCCATCATTCAGGCGCCGATGGCCGGGGCTACAACTCCTGAAATGGTGATCGCGACGAGCGAAGCAGGCGGTCTCGGATCACTTCCGGCGGCCCTGCTGACGATCGAGCAGACGAAAGCGGCACTCGACCAGATCCGCTCGGCAACGAGCAAGCCGATCAATGTCAATTTCTTCGCGCATGCCAATCCCGCTGCCGATCCTGTCGCGCAGATGGCGTGGCGTACCACCCTCGCACCCTATTATGTCGAGCTGGGGCTCGACCCTGCCGCACCGGTTCCGGCGGCGGGACGCGCGCCTTTCGACGACAATTATTGCGCGCTCGTCGAAAGCTACCGGCCCGAGGTCGTGAGCTTCCATTTCGGCTTGCCGGGTCCGAATCTGTTAGCGCGTGTGCGGCGCACCGGTGCGAAGATCATTGCCTCGGCAACAACAGTTGCGGAAGCGCGCTGGCTTGCCGAGCATGGCGTCGATGCTGTCATCGCCATGGGGCTTGAGGCCGGCGGCCATCGTGGCAATTTCCTTGATGATGACATGGCGACGCAGGTCGGCACGATGGCGCTTGTACCGCAGGTCGCGGATGCGGTTTCGGTGCCGGTCATTGCGGCGGGTGCCATCAGCGACCGGCGCGGCGTTCGCGCCGCCTTCGCGCTCGGTGCCTCCGCCGTTCAGGTCGGTACGGCCTATCTGTTGACGCCCGAAGCCAAGATCACCGGATTTCATCGCGAGGCGTTGAAGTCGGCGCGGGATGACAATACGGCGCTCACCAACATCTTCACCGGTCGTCCGGCGCGGGGGATCGTCAATCGCATCATGCGGGAGGTCGGACCGCTCGCGGAGGCTGCACCGGCCTTCCCGACCGCCGGGGGTGCGCTGGCGCCGCTGAGGGCGGTGACAGAAAAGGACGGCCGGCCGGATTTCAGCAATATGTGGGCCGGCCAGGCCGCCAGCCTTGCGCGCGAGATGTCAGCGGCGGAGCTGACGCGCTATCTCGTCGAGGCCGATTAGGGACGGCAGGTATATTTCAGCCCTCTGCGCCGGCTGCTTTGGCCTGTTGGGCAGCGCGGAGCGTGGTTGCGGCTGCAGCAGCGCCGCCGTTCTTATCCTCGCCACCGACCTGCACCATGGGCTGGGCGAATTCGATGCCGTTATTCTGGAAGGCTTCGCGGATCATGGCGTAGGCCTTGCGGCGGATATAAGTCTGCATTCCGGGCACTGTTGTCATGGCGAAGCTCAGTACGATGCCGTAATCGCCGAATTCCTCGACGCCCTTCATCTTCAGCGGTTCGATGAAGAGTGGGCCGAGCTCGGCATCGGCCTTCAGATCCGCGCCGATCGTCTTGGTGATCTTGCGCGCTTTGTTGATATCGGTGTTGTAGGCGACCGAGATGCGGAACTTGTCGATTACCCAATCGCGGCTCATGTTCTCCACCGCGCCGAGTTCGCCGAAGGGAACGGTGAAGACGGGACCGCGATGGTGGCGCAGTCGCACCGAGCGCAGGCTGAAGCCTTCCACCGTTCCCTTGTAGTTCTTCGCCTGGATGTATTCGCCGACACGGAATGCGTCGTCGAGCATGTAGAAAACGCCACTGATGACGTCCTTGACCAGCGTCTGCGAACCGAAGCCGATCGCGACGCCGAAGATGCCCGCGCCGGCAATCAGCGGCCCGATCTCGACGCCGAGCTGGGAGAGGACGATCAGGGCCGCCATGACCGCTACGAGGACCGCGAGCCCGTTGCGGAAGATCGGCAGTAGAGTGCGGAAGCGTGCGCGTTTTGCGGCTTCTGCCGGGGCAAGGCCTGTCGCGTCGGAGGAGATGGTAATGGTGCGGTCGATCCAGCCCTTGGCAAGCTGCCAGAGAAGATCGGCAATCAGAAGCACGATGACGCCTTTCGCCAGTCCATTGAGGATGGTGGCGATCGTCGGGTTCTGATGCGCGAGCGAGCCCGGGCTGAGACGCCAGACGAGAGCCAGCCAGCCCACGGCAAGTGCGATGACGATGGCGCGGCTGCCACGAACGATCAATATGCTCCTCGCGCTTGCCGGTGCTGCGGATGTCAGCGTTTCCGCTGCGCGTCCTGTTGCGCGCAGCAGACCGGGCAGCACGAGGGCATAGACGCCGAGCCAGAACACGCCCTTCAGATCGACGCACCAGATGACCCACAGGAGGCAGACAAAGGCGGTCAGACCGGCCTTGATGACGAGCGGCTGAGACAAGGCCGACCAGATTGCTTCGATCGCGAGCGCCAGCAACAGCACAGAGAAACAATAGGAGATGGCTTCGGTCACTGCGTGATCGATGCCAAGCGGTGCGCCGAGGGTCGAGGTCGCGGCGGCAAACAACGTGATGGCGAGAAAAAGCCGGGCACGAAAGGCGAGCGGCGGACGATTGCCTTCGACGAAGCCGATCAATACGGCGCCGATGCGGTAGACGACGAAGGCGACCAGATAGGCGAGAAGAACGAGCCTGGCGAGCGGCGGCCATTCGACGGCGAAGAATATGATCGCCACGACCACGGTGAAAACCGCAACCGGAACCAGGCGGGCGATAGGGCCGATCGATTGCGGCCGGGCACGCTTGTAGACCCATTCAGCCGCTGCGCCGACGGCGACCAGCCCGGCAAAGATCAGGAAGATCGGCGCGTAACCGTGCGAGATTGCGTCTTCACGTGCGCGGGCGGCACCCTGCGATACTTCCGAAGGGATGCGTGGAACCGCGGCAACAATGCGGTCGATGCGTGCTCTCACACGTCCTTCCCATGTGGCGAAATCCGACGGTCCGGCTGCCGCAGCCGTCGTCTCCTGCTCCTGTTTGCGGCTTTCCAGCCAGGACTGGATTTCGGGATCCTGCAACAGTCCGATCAGCTGATCGATCTTCTGCTGGGAGGGTGGCGGTGGCGCGTTTTGTGCGCCTGCTACGGCGGCCATAAGGAGCGCGACAAGAAAGACTGCCAGTCTGATCATGCGATATATCTCCCGGCAGAGCCGCCGGCTGTAGCAGAGGCCGCTACCGATCCACCCATGCGCGCTCCTTCAAACATGAAAGGATGAACACAGCAGATGCTAATATGGGAGTACGTTACTGTAAACGCCGCTGTAAAGACCTCGTGAGCGGCGTAAACCGGGGTGGATTTACGGTAACGTACTTCCATCTTCGTGCCGCCACTTCATAGTCGGCTAGATGAGCAGGAGGCGCGGATCTCTATGGGTAGGGACGGAGGCACCGACCGCAATGGGAAGGAAACCGCGCAGCGGGGGCTGTGGCGGCTCATGCTCAAATTGCCTGCAATACGGGGAAAGCTGCAAATTCTCGCGGCGAAGTCACGCTCGTTGAACGAACTCTTCGAGGCCTATGAGGAGGCAAGTCTCGCCCTTGAGCGGCTCATGCGGCTGCCAGGCGACGAACATTGCCCCATGGTTGCCGAGTATGAAACCATCTGTGCCGAAATAGAGTCCGATATCATCCAATACGTGCTGGAACACCGCTCAGACGTGTCTGGTCGCGGCGAAGACTCGCGCTAAAATCGATCATCTGATGGTTTTGTTAGCAATTTCAGTTGCAACTCTTTGCCGTCTCGGCAATAGATAACATTGTTCTACTTTAGCCTAACAACGCAGTACGGGGCGGTCATGGGTGGCGAAGTACACGATGCGAGGGCTTACGAAGTAACGCTGGCAGAAGCCAAGGCGGAACTTGAACGACTTCTTGCCGATCCCCGGTTCCATGCGACGGAACGTCAACGGGCAATCCTTCGATATCTTGCGGAAAGGCGCTTCTCCGGCTGCGAAGAGGGTGTGAAGGCCTATTCGATTGCGCTCGACGTATTGGGGCGGGCGAGCAACTTCGATGCGTCGAACGACCCGATCGTGCGTATCGAGGTGAGCCGGCTGCGCTCCTCGGTCGAGAATTACTACGAAGCCTTCGGTGCCGAGCAGGATGTGACGATCCACATTCCCAAGGGCACTTATGTGACGATCTTTCCGCGCTCGCACATGCCCTATGAGCACGACGAAGACGAGCCGTTGCTTGCGGACGAAACCTGCGAAGCGCCGGTCGGCATTCCCATGGCGGAGAATGCAGAACATGCCGCTACCGTCACGCCGCCCAGTCGGCATCTTGCAATTCATGGGGCCTTCGCACTGCTGATCTGCGTCGGTATCGCTGCCGGCGCCATTCTGCATGCCTCCAGCCCGGTGTTGACGGTCCGCCCGTCGGTTGCTCTTTCCATGGATGCCGTCGATGCCAGGATGCAGGGCGAGGCCAGCCAGACACGTGACATGCTGCTGACGGCGCTGACGCAGTTTCAGACGCTGACGGTCGCCAAGGCCGGCTATGATGGCGCGCGGACGCAGAAAGCCACGGGGCGATCCTACGAAATCGACATGAAATATTATGGCGATGGGGATGATCGAAGCGTCTGGTGGCAGATTGTCGACAGCCAGTCCGGCGACCTTCTGAAATCCGGGCTCGAAACAATCCCGATCGACGGCAAAAGCCCTGCGGCGACCCGGCAGGAGATTGTCGATGTTCTCGCCCGACGTTTCGCTGCGACGCGCGGAGCGATCAACAATATCGAGACGCATGCCAACAACATAGATTCGATCGGAAACAGCTGCGTGCTGCGCGCCGAATATCAGCTTGACGACGGCGGATCCGGAGACATGGCTGCGGTACGCTCCTGCCTTGAGCGCACGCTTGCCGTCGATCGGAACAATTCCGATGCTGCGGCGCTGTTGGCGCGTGTGCTGATCGCACCCGAAGCTGCGGTTGGAGACGCGGTGGTCCGTGCCCGGGCTCTCGATCTGGCAAATCGCGCGGTGTCGATCGCCCCCATGTCGGATCGTGCCTATGTGGCGCTCATGATGACGCAGTTCGCTGACGGGCGTGTCGATGCGGCGCTACAGGCCGGAAATCGGGCGATCGCGCTCAATCCGAGCAACCCCGATGCGGTAGCGAAGCTTGCGTCGGTGCTGTTTTCTGCCGGATATTTCGATGCCGGGGTCTCCATGGCGCAGGACGCTGGACGGGCGGTCGATATCGTGCCGCGTGACGCCATGCTGGTTCTGGCACTGGATGCCTATCGCCGGGGCGACTGGTCGGAGGCGTCGCTGCTTGCAGAGCAGGTCAATTGCACCGACTTCGTCGTACGTGCCTTGCGGGCAGCGGCTCTCGGTCAGCTCGGGTCCGACCAGGCAAAGCAGCGGCTTGCGGATGTGCGAGGCCGAGATCCCGATTTCGAGCGCACTCTGCGGCAGAAGCTCGAGGCAAGGCGCTTCCAGCCCGTGCTGTCGGCCGAAATCCAGGACGGGCTGACCAAGGCTGGAGCGGTGTTCGCGTTGAACGACGTTACCGGAGCCCTGGGTCCTTAGATGGGATTGAAGGTTCGTTCCCGGCTTCCGCAAGCTCTCCCGGCAAACGCTCCGGCGGTTGCGACCAGACAATTCCAGGCGTTTCGCCGTCCAACCTTGCAGGTGGCGGTGGTGCAGAATTCCAGTAGCGATGGGCCTGTTTACGACGGCATTTACGGTGCGGTTTACCGTAACGTACTTCCGCGCGGCAACGGACATGTATCCTATCGTTACAGGGGCGACTTCAATTTCGTGGGTCAGCAGAGGGATATTGGATGCGAACCACCATGCTATTGCTTTCCGCGGCCATTCTGGTCGCTCCCGTAGCCGTGCAGGCTGCGGATATTGCTCCCGTCCTGGCGCCGCAGCCGCGGCCTGAAGATCCCGATAGGTGGACCTTTTCGATGTCGCCTTACTTCTGGGCGGCCGGCATCAATGGCGATAGCGGTGTCTTCGGTCTTCCCGAGGTCCATATCGACGAGAGTTTCGGCGACGTTCTCTCCGATCTCGATTTCGCCTTCATGGCAGCGGGTGATGCCCGCTACGACCGTTTCAGCATCGTGACCGATATCACTTATGTCCGCGTGACGACGGATGCCGCAACGCCGCGCGGGATATTGGCAGATGAGGTCGATCTGAAGCAGGAAACCTTCACCGCGATGATCGGTGCCGGCTACTCCGTGATCGACGAACCCCAAGGCCGGCTCGATGTGATTGGTGGCGTGAAGATCTGGTACACCGAGACGACGATTTCCTTCGCCGGCGGGCCGCTGGGCGGCGTATCGGGCACCGATGAAGCCACCTGGGTCGATGCCATGGCCGGGTTCAGGGGAATGTATTCGATCACGCCCTCGGTCTATCTGACCGGGTGGGGCCTGATCGGCGCCGGTGGCGCAGACCTTGACTGGGATGTGATGGCCGCCGTCGGCTATAAATGGAACGATACCATCTCCGCCATCGCCGGCTATCGCGCTCTCGGAGTGGACTATAGCGACGATACGCTGACCAACGATATCGTCGAGCATGGCCCGATCCTGGGCGTGGTTTTCCATTTTTGAGGCCAGGTGAGCGCTCGCGATCACGTTCGAGCGCTTTTCACTGCTCGAAGGCGAAAATCTTTTTCCAGTCGTTCTTCATATCGACCACCAGCCAGTTGCGGCGCTCAGCCTCATTGAGCGCCTTGTCCAGCTTTCCGAAGGCCGAGTCCCGGTCATAGGCATATTCACGCTGGGCATCGGTATGGTGGACCAGCATGGCAAAGCCCGGACCTTTGAGCGCGGTTGTCCAGCGCATCATCTCGTAATCGCCATCCGAATTGCCGGCGACGAAAATCGGTTTGAGGCCTATGAACCTGTTGATGCCGACGGGTTTGCCGGGGCCATCGTCGACGAAATCGATCTTTGGAAGGCGCTTGAGAACCGGTACATCACCAACAAGATCATATTCGGTTGATATGGTGCTGCCCACGACCTGTTCGGGCGGAATGCCGTAAAGCTGTTCGGTGATCGGGCGCATGAACTCCACGCCGCCACCGGAAACGATATAGGTGCGGAAGCCGTTGGCGCGAAGATAATCCAGGAGTTCGCGCATCGGCAGGTAGGTCATCTCGGTAAAGGGCTTGCCGGTTTTGGGGTGTTTCGCGGTGGCGAGCCAGTCGGTAGCGATCTTGGCGAATTCGTCCGTCGTCATGCCGGCATGTGTTGCCATGACGAGATCGACCATGCCCTTCTCTCCTCCCTTGGCGACGCCTTTCAGGTCGCCATCGAGAATGCTTTTGAAAGGCTCCTTGGTCTTCCATTCCGGATGCTGTGGCGCCAGCGTCTTGACGCGGTCGAGCACGAAGCCAAGCTGGGTATAATAGGGCTGCTCCGACCAGAGTGTGCCGTCATTGTCGAAGACGGCGATGCGGGCGACAGGCGCGACATAGCCATCGCCACCTTCGGTGACGGTCGCCTTGACGAAATCCATGATGCGGGTCTTGGCGGAAGTATTGTTCCATGAAGGCAGTGGTTCCTGGGCAAGCACAGGGCTCCACGCTGCCGCGATCAGCATGACGAGAGTGAGGGTCAGAGAGGCAAGGCAGGTATCAATGGCTTGGATGGATCGTCTCATGGACATTCTCCGGTGACACTGAAACACGTTTGATGCAACGGAAGCCGAGATGGCTGGTCGAGGTATCCTCCGGCTCGGCATGACGGGCAGCCGGGCGATAACGTCGGCAGTAGTTTGGTGCGCAAAGGTGCGAGCCGCCCTTCAGGACGCGACGCGGGATGCGGATATCGGGCTGGCGCGGATCGTAACTCGCTTCCATGCCGGCGCCGCGCGGATTGCTGGGAATGCAGCACGCTTTCGCCGATGGTTCCGGGTGGCGATCGGACCAATAGTCCGTTGTCCATTCCCAGACATTGCCGATCATGTCGTAGAGGCCGTAGCCGTTCGGCGCGAAGCTGCGGACGGGGGACGTCCGCTCATGGCCCTTCGGTTTCGTGGAGGTGACGGGGAAAGTTCCCTGCCATGTATTGGCCATGGGTTTGCCGCCGGGCATCAGTTCACTGCCCCAGGCGAACTCGATATCCTCGAGGCCGCCGCGGGCTGCAAGCTCCCATTCGGCTTCGGTCGGAAGATCGAGGCCGGCCCAGTCCGCATAGGCTTTCGCATCGCACCAGGCGATGTGGACGACGGGATGATCGAGCTTGCCGCGCAGGTCGCTCAGGCCGCCGAGCGGCCGGCGCCAGTTCGCGCCGAACTTGAAGGTCCACCATTGCGTGATGTCTGGTCCGTTGACGGTTTTCGGCTGGAAGAAGACGAGCGATCCCGCCCGCAACATTTCGGGCCTGGCGCCGGGATAATCTCTTGCTTCAGGTGCTTTCTCCGCAAAGGTCACATAGCCCGTTGCCTTGACGAATTCCATGAACCTGCGGTTCGTCACGGGGATCTCATCGATCCAGAAGCCATCGACCTTGACGGGATGGGCCGGCGCTTCCTCCGGATAGTGGTCATTGGAACCCATGGTGAAGGTCCGGCCTGGAATCCACACCATGCCTTCGGGCGCCGTACCGGGTGCCTGCCCATCATCGAATGCCAATGCCATCGTCACCTCCGGAATGTGAGCCGGAAGCTTCGCGCGTCAGGCGAGGAGACGGAAGTACGTTACGGTAAACGCGCCGGCGCGTCGTGTAACGGCCGGCGTAAATTTACCGTAACGTACTTGTTTGCCGCGCCGCGCCTATGTCTTTTCGTCTCTCAGGGTATCGGAGGGATATTATGAGCCGCATTGGGTTTGGGTCTTGCCTGCTGGCCTTTCTATCAGGGTTCGGCGGCATGGTTGGTGTTGCCGTAGCGCAGGAGTCCGACAGCGATCTTGCCAAGAAGCTCAGCAATCCGGTCGCTTCGCTTATCAGCGTCCCCTTCCAGTTCAACTACGACCGCGGCTTCGGTCCCGAGGACGGTAATCGCGAGACGCTGAACATCCAGCCGGTCATTCCATTTTCCATCAATGAGGACTGGAATGTCATCTCGCGTACCATTCTCCCGGTTATCTGGCAGGACGATATTGCCGGTTCATCCGGCCACCAGTTCGGTATCGGCGACATCACGCAGAGCTTCTTCTTTTCCCCCAAACAACCCGGCCCCGGCGGCCTTATCTGGGGCGTCGGTCCGGTCTTTCTCATTCCGACCGCGACCGACGAACTGCTGGGAACCGGCAAATGGGGTGCGGGTCCCACAGCGGTGCTGTTGAAGCAGGACGGTCCCTGGACCTACGGCATCCTTGCCAATCACATCTGGTCCTTTGCTGGCCAGAGCGACAGGGCGGATGTGAGCTCCACCTTCCTGCAGCCTTTCCTTTCCTACACGACGAAGGACGCCTGGACCTTCACGCTCAATACCGAGAGCACCTATGACTGGGAGGCCAACCAGTGGTCGGTACCGATCAATCTGCAGGCCTCGAAGCTCCTGAAATTCGGCCAGCAGCCGGTCAGCCTTGCCGCCGGTGTGCGCTACTGGGCCGATGCGCCCGATAATGGAGCCGAAGGCTGGGCGTTTCGTGTGGGCATGACATTCCTGTTTCCGAAATAGGATGGAGCTTGCCATCAGGCACGCAATCTTTCCTTGATCGCGCCGGGATTGAGCGGCGGCAGGGCCGGTTGTCTTTTCTGGTCGACCGCAGGGCTGTGCTGGGTGATGGCTTTGACGATTGCCACCCTGTTGATCTTTGCCCCGCCTTGGCCCGCAAAGAGCTTTCGTTCCAAAAGGTCGATCTGTTGCCTGAGCGCTGGCGTACCTTCCTTCGCAAGCCAGTCGGCGATGGTGCGGTATCCTGATTCCGAGGCCCATGCCTGAAGGGCCGCATAGACTGCCGTCTCATTGCCGGTCTTGATCGTCCGTAGCATCTGGTGACGGCGGTAGGAGCCGGAATTGTGCTTGAGCGCCTGTATTTTCACGCGCCGCGCCGCGATGCGGGGCATGAGCCAGCGAAGCACGAAGGCGATGGCCGCCAAGGCAACGGCGATTACGGCAAGGAGCCAGATGCTGACATGCCCGGATGGTCTGTCGTTTTCCTGCGAAAGCTGCGGGGCGATCGCCTCTTTGGCTGCGGCGGTGGCGACCGTGACCTTCACGTCGGGAAGTGTTGCGGTCTTTTCCGACTTGCTGTCCACGTCGAACCATGGATAGGAAACTGCCGGTATGTCGAACGTACCGGCTGCGGCTGCGGTGTAGACGATTGTTTCGGTGTGCCGGCTTGCCGTCTCCCGGTTCATCTCTATGCCGTCTTCGATCTTCGGCGGTTTTGCATATTGCTGCAGGCCGGACACGCTCCCGAGTTCGACCGGCGGCATCATCATGGCCTGCGTCTCCATGGCCGTGATGGTGATGGTGCGCGAAAGCGCGTCGCCCGCCTTGAGCTTTGATGGATCGCGATCGAAGGATTGCTCGATCGTCAGGCCATGCGCCGCAAAGACCGGCTGGCTCGGCAGGGAATTGCCGCCGACGGTGAAGGAGACGCCGGGTATGGTCACGGTCGTTTTCGTAGGCTTGCCGTCCACGGAATAGCCAAGCTCGATCGGGACGTCCGGCACGGCATAGGGGCCGGACGTTTCCGGTACGATCGCATAGCTACGGCGGATGCCGGAATATTGTACACCGTCGATGGTCTGGGTGAGGTTGGAACTGCGTTCCTCAGGCAGGCTGACCATGGCATTGGGAATGTCGAACAGCGGAAATTGTGGCGGAGAGGTGAAGAAGTCGGGCACGAAGACATCGACGGTCAATCGCACCTGCTGCCCCGGCACGATCTCGCCGCTGCCTTCTATCGCGGCGCGGGCAAAGGGTTCCGCAGCGAGCGTGCTGCCCGATGCCAATAACCAGAACAGAAGAGCGAACCGCATCAAGGCTTCTGCTCCTGTGCTTCGAGCGCAAACTTGCGCGCCATCAGGTCGGCCGGACTCACCTGAATGTTCTTCATCCACATTTCCGAGGTCTGCTCGGCAATGCTGACCTGCCCTTCCTTGCCTTGCTTTCCCTTGTCGTCGAACTGGACGCTGTCAGGTTTCAGGTTAGGGTCCTGTTGCTGCTGTTCCTGTTCTTTGTCCTGCTGCTCTTTCAGAAGTCGTTCAGCGACGATGAGATCGGCCTGGGCCTCTGACCAGTCTCTCCGCTTTTCGATCGCCTTCCGATAGGCGGCGACGGCTTCTTCGAATTTGCCGAGATGCAGGAGCGTGTTGCCCTGATCGTACCAACTCTCCGCCGTATCGATGGCAGCGAAGGCGTCGAGGGCGTCCTGGAAACGGCCCGCCCGGTAAAATGCTGCGCCTTTCCACATCGGATCCCGGAAGTGGCGCGCGGCGCCCTCGAAATCGCCCTGCTCGAAGGCCAGTCGCCCTTGCTGGTCCGGCGTCAGCCATAGATCCATGAATCCGGCCGCTTCGGCCGGTACCGGCATCAGCAGCCGGATCGCGAGAAGCAAGGTACCGAGCCTGACCACCCAGCCGCGCCGGAAGGAGAGGGCAAGCAGCAAGGCGACGGGGGCGACCAACCACCAGCCGGCATCACGCCAGCGATTGCCTTCAGAGGCCTGCGCATCGGAGAAATTCGTGCTGACGCGCTGGATGATCCACCGCACATCGGTATCGTCGTCGGTGATGGTGGCGACATCCGCCTCCGTTGACGATTGCACCTGTTTGAGTGCTTCCAGGTCGAGTTTAGGGAGAAGACGCCCGCCGCCGGCGCCGGTCAGGAAGTTGCCGTCTGCCGTCTTGACCGGACCGCCCTCGGCGGTGCCGATGCCGAGAATGACGATGTTATCAGTCTTGGCGGTCTTGAGCGCATCGAGCCCTGCCGGCTCGATACCGTCAGTCAGCAGGAGGATCGTGCCTGTCACGCCTTCGGTCTTGAAAAGGCCGCTCGCAAGCGAAAGCGCTGATGACGTGTCCTTGCCCGGCTGGGGCATGATGCGTGTCGCCAGCGCGTCCGAATAACTTTCGATCAAGGACGCATCTTCGGTCAGCGGCACGACCAGGTGGGCGGTGCCGGCATAGGCGATGATCGCGGTTTTTGCGCCTGGTCGGGCTGCGAGAATATCCCTGATCTTGAGCTTGGCGCGTTCAATGCGGCTCGGACTGATATCGATCGCATCCATCGTGGGCGAAAGATCGACAGCGATGACAAGCGGTGCGGTATCTTCGACAAAAGGCGGCGCCTCGCGCTGCCATGTCGGGCCTGCGGCGGCGATCGCACCCAAAGCCATGAGGCCGGCAAGCAGCCATGACGGATTGATGCGGCCGCGCCGGTTTGCCTCGACGATCAGCTTGTCAAGCAGATGCGGCGCAATCATGCCCTTCCAGCGGTCGCGAATATCGTCGGAACGGGCGGCCAGCCAGAGAATGAGGAGGGGAGCAAGCAAGGCGAGCAGCCACCAAGGCCGCAGAAAATGCAGATCCGCGATCATGCCGCAGCCCTCCTGCGGATCAGGCCAAGAGAACCTGCGAATATGTAATAGAGGGTGAGGATGACGAGTGCTGCGCCCAGTGGCCAATGGAAGAGTTCGATCCGCGGGCGCCAGGAGAGCACTTTCTGGTCTTCCGGAGTGATCTGATCGAGAACCTCGTAGATCGCCGCAAGTTCGCTCTGGTCGCCGCCGAAGAAATAACGTCCGCCGGTATCGGAGGCGATCTTCTGCAAGGTCGCTGTATCCAGCTTGTCCTCGCCAGTCGCGGCAGGGTCGCCGATACCGATTGCATGGATGATGATGTTATTCCTGCCGGCGATCTCGGCCGCTTTCAGCGGTGGCATCTTGCTTGCCGTATCGTTGCCGTCGGTCAGCAGGATCAGCACTTTTTCCGGGACCGTGGTCTTTTCGAACATTCGCAGGGCAAGCCCGATGGAATCCCCGAGTGACGTGCGCGGACCGGCGATGCCGGGCCGCAGCCCGTCGATCATCAGCCGGACGAGTTCATGGTCCATGGTGAAGGGCGCGAGCGGGTAGGGGGCGTCACCGAAGGCGATCAGACCCAGACGGTCACCGGGCCGTTTGGCAACGAAATCGGCAACGACGGTTTTCACTGCATCGACGCGCGTTCCGAGGCTGCCGTCGGTGCCTGCGAAATCGCGGGTTTCCATCGACTGAGACAGGTCGAGCGCGAGCAGGATATCGCGCTGCGGCTGCGATTTTTCGAGCGGCGGCTCGACGAGTTGCGGCCGGGCGAGTGCCAGCACGACAAGGCACCAGGCAAGACCCTCGGCCATTATCTGCAGCCGGGGCCGTCTCGGCACGACCGAACCCTCGGTCGGCTGAACGCCGGCGGCGCGGGTTACCTGATCGAAAAATGGCAGGCGGATCGATGCCGAGGTTTCCCGATGCGGCGGCAGCAGCCACCACACAAGCAGAGGGAGCGGCAGCAGCAGAAGCAACCAGGGATGCTCAAGCTGATACATGGTGCCTCCTGATCCACCGTCTCGAATTGAGGATGAGTTCATCGGTGGTTTCGGCAGGAAGCGCGGCGATATCAGTTCCATTGTGATATTCGAGATCGTCGAGCAGGACGGCGAGCGCGCCATCTCCTCCGTTTGCGTTCAGTCGCTCTATCCATGCACGGCCGGTCAGCGATGCGACATCGCCTCTCGGCCATGCAGCGAGCGCCGTGCGCTTCAACAGTTCCGAGAGTTCATGGACACCCTTTTCGCGGCTGGTCTGATTTCGAATGTCTGCCTCAATGGCATCGAGGAGATGCAGCGCTTCCCGCCTGTAGGCATTGCGGCGATAGTGCCTGAGCCAGATCAGGAATGCCGAAAGCAGTGCGATGACGAGCAACTCGGCCAGTGCCACCCAGCCCCAGGTCTGCGGAAGCCAGGAGATGGGTTCTGGAAGCGCGATATCGTGCAGGGAGCGCAGCGCCGTTTCCGTCATCGGATCGAGCTGGACTTTCGGCTCCATCAGCGCCTCCGCTGCCGCCAGGCGGATTGTTCGAGCAGGCGGCGAAGCTGCGGGGCCGTCTCCTCCGCCGTCGAGACGGGCAACATGGGGAGGCCGAGTTCGCGCTGCCAGGCCATCAGTTCGCGTCCGCGGTTGCGGGCGAACGTATCGATGGATTTTCGCACACCGGCCTCGCTCAGTGAAAGCTCCGCCTGCAAGCCGCCGCCGCTGATGACGATATCGGCGGATTTGGGCAGCTCGAGCAGGAACGGATCGTAGACCAGCAGGCAGATCACGTCGTTGCGGGACGAGAGCGCCAGCAGCAGATCACGGGTCGGCTCGCCATGTCCGCTGAAATCGCTGATGATAACGATGAGATGGTCGTGATGGGCGATGCCGGAAACCCGCTGCAGCACTTCATCAAGCGAAGCCGGGGAAGGGGTGCCGGCAAAGCTGGCGTTCAACGCGGCGTTCTTCGTTGCGATCCTGTCGGCCAGAGCGATGACGGCGTTGCGGCTGCGATGCGGTTTCACCTCGTCGATGTCGCCATCGCCAAAGATGAAGCCACCCACGCGGTCGCCAGATCCGAGAATGCGCCAGGCGCAGAGTATGGCGGCCTCGGCGGCGGTAACGGATTTCATGGCGCGGCGGCTGCCGAAAAACATGTTGATCCGCTGATCGACGACGAGGATTGCTGGTCGCTCCTTTTCCTCGCCATAGATGCGAACGACTGGCTTGCTGGTGCGCGCCGTCACGCGCCAGTCGATAGAGCGGATGTCGTCGCCCGGCAGATAATCCCGCAACTCCTCGAAGATCAGGCCGCGACCGCGCAGGGCCGACTGCATGCGGCCGGCAAGCTGCTGATGGCTTTTCGCCTTCTGGACGAAGGTCAGATTGCGGGCGCGGCCCTCGAGAGCGACAAGTTGTTCCGTCGTGACATAGACGCCGTCGCTGTCAAGGGCTGCTTTGCTCATGAGACTGCGACCAGTTCGGTGATGCGGTCGATGACCTGATCGGCGCTGGTATTAGCGGCATGTGCCTCGTAGGACAGGATGAGGCGATGGCGGAAGACATCATTGACGATCGCCTTCACATCGTCGGGGGTCACGTAATCGCGACCCTTCAGCCATGCGTATGCGCGCGAGACCTTATCGAGACCGATGACACCGCGTGGACTGACGCCAACCTGCAGGAGGTTTGCCAGATCCTTGTCATATCGGTCCGGGTAACGCGTCGCGAAAACAAGCGCGACCATGTATTTCTCGACCGGCTCAGAGACGGTGACCGCGCCAATTTCCGTGCGCGCATCAAAGACAGCCTGCGGGTTCAGCCGCTCGACCGCGGACGCCGAACCTTTGTCATGAGTGGCATTCTCCTCGTCGCGATTGAGCCGCATGATCGCGGCTTCCGATTGCTCGTCGGGATAGGTGACCTCGACATGCATGAGGAAGCGATCGAGTTGCGCTTCGGGTAGCGGATAGGTGCCTTCCTGCTCGATCGGGTTCTGCGTCGCCATGACCATGAAGAGATCGGGCAGCGGATAGCTCTTGCCGCCGACCGTAACCTGTCGCTCCTCCATCGCTTCCAGGAGGGCCGATTGTACCTTGGCCGGGGCGCGATTGATTTCGTCTGCGAGGATCAGATTGGCGAAGATCGGCCCTTGTTGAAACTTGAACTCGCCCTTGCCGCCCTCGGAGAAATAGATCTCCGATCCGGTAATATCGGCAGGTAGCAGATCCGGCGTGAACTGGACGCGCGAAAGCTCTGAATCGAGGTTCTTCGCGAGGCTCTTGATCGCCCTCGTCTTGGCAAGACCCGGCAGGCCCTCGACCAGAAGATGGCCGTTGGCAAGCAGGCCGAGCAGCAGCCGTTCTACCATGGTCTCTTGTCCGATGATCGACTGGCCGATGCGTTTGCCGAGATCGAGGATGTCGTTGCGTGCCGTCATGTGCGCCTCGGTTGAGAAGAAACAGAAGGGCGCGCAGACTATCTGCGCGCCCTTGATCGCTCGGTTATTTCTCGATGCCACGATCCTTGAAGGATTGGTCGATCGCCTTGTCCACCTGGGCACGCACGCCTTCGATATTGAAGCTGGCGACGCGCTGGCTTGGTGGATATTTGACGAAGGTCTCCAGGAAGGCGGCACCCTGCAACTGGCCCTTTACGAGCAGATAGTCGTTGCGGACGAGCCAGTCGTTATACTGGTCCGATACGACGTCTGCCCGCTCGTAGGGGTCCATTCGCAGGTTGAACAGTTTCGGAAGACGCCATGTGATCAGTGGTGTCTGCCAGACAGCGAAGCCGCCGGGGGCAGGCTGTTCCTTGAAGACGACCTTCCAGTCGTCGTAGCGTGTTGCTACCAGGTCGCCGTCGTCGTCAAAGTAATAGAAGTCTGATCTGGCGCTTTTGTCCGATTTGCCGGTGAGGTAGTCGAGCTGGTTGTAGCCATCGAGGTGGTTCTTGAATGTCGTCGTGCTTCCGGCAGGTTGCCAGCCATTGAGGAGCCGGTTCTTGATATCGGGATCGCCAGCAGCTGCGAGCAGCGTCGGGAACCAGTCGAGACCGGCCATCATCTGGTTCGAGATTTGCCCGGGCTGGATATGGCCCGGCCATTTCACCATGGCGGGAACGCGGAACGCACCTTCCCAGTTGGTGTCCTTTTCACTACGGAACGGCGTGGTGGCTGCATCCGGCCAGGAAAACTGGTTGGGGCCGTTGTCGGTCGTGTAGACGACGATGGTGTTATCCGTGATGCCGAGATCGTCGAGCGCTTTCAAAAGCTTGCCGACATCGCCGTCGTGTTCGACCATGCCGTCGGCATATTCGTTGCCTTGCATGCCGCTCTGGCCGCGCATGGATTCGCGGACATGCGTGAAGAGGTGCATCCGGGTGGTGTTCATCCAGGTGAAGAAGGGTTTGTTCTGCTTCACCTGCCGCCCCATGAAGTCGATGGCCGCCGCCGTCGTCTCGTCGTCGATCGTCTCCATGCGCTTCTTGGTCAGCGCGCCGGTATCCTCGACCTTGCCGTCGGCCGATGCCTTGATGACGCCGCGCGGGTTATAGGCTTTCAGGAACTCCTGGTCGTCCTTTGGCCAATAGGGCGCTTCCGGTTCTTCTTCGGCATTCAGATGGTAGAGGTTGCCGAAGAACTCATCGAAACCATGATTGGTCGGCAGATATTCGTCTCTGTCGCCGAGATGGTTTTTGCCGAATTGGCCTGTGGCATAACCGAGCGGTTTCAGCGCCTGCGCGATCGTGATGTCGCCTGCCTGCAATCCCACCGGAGCGCCGGGCGCGCCGACCTTGCAGAGGCCCGTGCGAAGGCAAACCTGACCGGTGATGAATGTCGAACGTCCAGCAGTGCAGCTGTTTTCGGCATAGTAGTCCGTAAACATCATCCCCTGTTTGGCAATGCTGTCGATATTTGGCGTCTTGTATCCGAGCACTCCGAAGGAATAGGCGCTGATATTCGTCTGGCCGATGTCGTCACCGAAGATGACGAGAATGTTGGGCTTGGAGGCGTCGCCCGCCGGTGCAGCCTGCTGAGCATAGGCCATCGAAGCGAATGGCAGGACAGCAAGGCTCACGGCAGCTGCTGTCGCCGAAAGAAGTCTCCTGGAGAGTGTCGTGGTCATCACGTTCTCTCCTTCGCAAGCTCGTTCATCATTACGGTCTCCCTGATGTCGGACAGGGCAAACCCGCCGGACCTGGATCGTCGCCATTCGACCGGGAGAGACTTCTACTTTGAGGCCATTTGCGGAAGTACGTTACCGTAAATGCAGGTGTTGCGGGATGTAACCGCCAGCGTAAATCGATCCGTCAGTTGGTCAGTTGGTCAGCGGGTCAGATTGCGGATTGGTGCGCAACGTATCTTCGACATCAGTTGGTTTCTGGGCCGCCGGAGGATGCTCGATGATCGTCAGCGGCGCGGCGACTGCCGTTCCGGCGACCTTGCCGACCGTCTGCACTGTGCCGCCGACGACGGCGGCAACGCCGTCACCGAGACTGATGTTGGAATCCGTCAACGTCTGGCCCGTCATCAGTCGCTGGCCGATCAGCTGGACGATCTCGGGGCTTTCTGCGAATTTCCCGTGGTTCAGATTGTCGCCGGTCTTGACCTTGGTGAGATCGATCGCGGTGATGCCAGCCTCTTCCAGCCGGCTGCGATAGGGCTCCTTGGATGGGTCAATCGCGCCGAGCCGGGATACTTTCCCGGTGATGAAGCTTGAGACCGCCAGAGCCCGATCGTCCTGCGAAACGAAGATCGTGAATTTCGGACGGGGCGTGCCCATCTCCACATACTGTTTGGCGAAGACCTGGATATCGATATCGGGCGAGGCCAGAATGACATCGCGGATCTTGGGATTTACATGTCCGTCGCGTATTCCCATCTGGCGCAGAGATTCCATTGCGAGCCAAGTTCCCATGGAATGCGCGAGAATGGTGATGTCCTTGACGCTCGGATCCTGGGCGAGAATCCGCAGGGCCTGTTCTAGAGCAGTGCGCGAATAATTCGTGCTTTCCTTGTCATATTCATAGGCCGTCAGCTGGGCACGCGAAGGCCAAGTGAAGAGAACGGGCGTGGCGTCCATGCCGCTGTCATGGACGATCTGGGCGAGGCGGAAAACGGAATCCTCGTATGTGTTGTTGAAGCCGTGCACGAAGACAAGCGCATGGCCATCCTTGAGATGCTGATTGAACCAGGCGCGCCCTTCGGTCCGCGTTTCAAGCTGCTCGACATGGGTGACAGCGAAATCGGTCGCCGGGTTGGGCGGCAGCCGCTGGGGCCACTGTACGGTGCCGGCGGCGCGCTTCGGCGGGATCGAGATGGTAATGTCCGTCAGATAAGGCGTCGGACTGCGTTCGCCGTTGAAGAGGGTGGCCGGATCGCCTGATGGTTGGCGCGTGGTTGCGACCAGCATTTCCACCTTCGATGTCTTCGGCGTATTGGCCGTAAGGGCTACGGGTGTCATTACGCCTGTCGGGTGGCCGCAGCCGGCTAGCACCGAAAGTCCGGCGAGGAGAATGCGTCTCAGCATGAATACTTCCTGGTTTCACCGGGATGGCACCATAGGGCGGATAGGCCCATGCGGAAGTACGTTACCGTAAACGCCGATGTTAATACAGGCGTTTACGATATGCTTTACTTGCCCAGTCTTTACCTCAGGCCGCGACTGTATCTGAAGTGAAATCCGTCGAGATCGAGAGGCTGCGCCATGTTGCAAGGATCGCCGCATCGGATGCGTGCTTGGCTTCGATGGCGGCGACGGTGTCGCTGCCGAGTGGCAGTCGGACGGGCGGGTTGGCGGTATCGGCAAATTCGACGAGTACGTGGGCAAGCTTTTCCGGATCGCCTGGCTGGCTGTGGTTCAGATCCGACGCGTGATGGCGTACAGCCCCGGCGGTGTCGCTGTAGTCTCCGATTTCAATCGGGCTGATCGATAGCGAGCTTGAATCCAGGAAGTCGGTGCGGAAATAGCCTGGTTCGACGACGGTGACATGGATGCCGAGAGGCGCAAGCTCGTGATGAAGGGCTTCCGAAAGGCCTTCCACGGCGAATTTGGTCGAGCAATAGACGCCGAAACCCGCCGAACTGCGGTAACCGCCGATCGACGAAATATTGAGGATCCGGCCGGAACGCTGGGCGCGCATGTAGGGCAGCACAGCGCGGGTGACGCCGAGCAGGCCGAAGACGTTGGTGCGGTAAAGTCTTTCGACCTCTTCGGCACTCGCCTCCTCGACGGCGCCGACGAGGCCGAAACCGGCATTGTTGAGCAGCACGTCGATACGGCCGAATTTCTCGATCGCGCGGGCGGCCGCCTCGCGAGCTTGCATCTCATTGGTCACGTCGAGCGGCACGGCAAGCAGATTGGCGCTATCGCCAAGCTTCTCGGTGACGGTAGCGGCGTTGCGGGCGGTCGCGACGACATTGTCGCCGCGCGCAAGCGCCAGTTGCGCGATCCGGCTGCCGAAGCCGCGTGATGCGCCGGTGATGAACCAGGTCTTCATGATCGATCTCCCTTGAAAGCAGTGATCAGCGGCCGGTTTCCTGGAACTCCGGCCGCCAGTCGCTGCAAATGGACTATTGGACGGCAACGCGGGTCCAGAAATCGTTGAATGTGACGCTGTCGAAGAAGGCCGAGGCATTGGCGATCCTGCCGTCCCGCAGGTCGAGGAACCAGGCATAGGTATTCACATAAGGCTTACCATCGCGGGCCGTTCCGCTCGCATCGAAGAAGACGATGACCGTGTTGCCTTCCGCATAGATGTTGCGGATCGTCGGTTTCAGGCCGACGCTCATACGGGCGTTGAACGGCCGGATGACTTCATTGATGAAGGCTTCGCGGCTGGGATAGGTCTTCGAGGCAAGCGAGTTGCCGGTGATGGTCCATGTCGCATTGTCGGCGAGCAGGTCATAGGGACTGCCGGTGCCGGCGGCCCACGCCTCGAAGGCGCGCTGGACGATTGCCTTGTTGCCGATCGGGTCGGCAGCCGTCTGTGCCTTCGATATCTGCGGGCCGGCGACCAGTGCCATGCCCACGATGGCAAGAGCCATGATGTTGCGCGTGATTGTAGATGTGGCGGTCATCGAAGTCCTGGTGCTCATCTCTCGTGTCCTTTCCAAAAACTGGCGAAATGCTTGGTGGAGCGTCCTGCGGGATGCAACGCGTAGCCCGCGGGGAGGTGAGCGGCGGGGGGCTCGCCGCCAAAAGTCCGGTTAGATCTGGTTTTCCCAGGCCTTGAGCTGATGGTCCTTCAGCATGTCTTCGATGACTTTCGGAACCACGTTGCGGAATTTGCCGGTATCGGCCGGAACGACCTCGATCATGCGATCGATCATCTCCTTCGGATCCATCTTGCCTTCCGGAGTGGCGAAGAAATCGTCGAATCCCCTGCGCAGATCGGCGCGCTTGGTGACGTTCTTGGTGTCATCCAGCCAGCGGAACGGATTGTCGGCCATCGTTTCATTATAGCCGGTGTAGTAGGCACCCGGATTGATCGTCTGGATCTTGATGCCGTAACGGGCAAGTTCCTGCTGCAATGCTTCGGCAATCGATTCCAGCGCGTGCTTGATCGAGACATAGGTGCCCCAGTTAGCCGGGGTGAAGAGGCCGCCCATCGAGGAGGTGAAGACCACCTTGCCCTTCTTGCCTTCGCGTACCCATTTCTGGACAACGCCCTGGGTCAGCACCAGCGGCAGGAAGACGTTGATTTCGTAGTTCTTGCGGACGAGCTCGATCGGGATTTCCCAGACGGGGCCGGCTTCGCCCATGCCGGCATTGTTCCAGAGCACATCGAAATCCCAGCCTTGCGCCTGCCTGATGTCATAGGGGTCGGTGAGGTCGAGGCGTTCGACGCGAACGTTCGTCAGGCCGAGAGCGGCGACTTCTTCGCGCAGCGGCGTCACCTGCGAGGAGATCTGTGTCGTGGCAATAATGGTGTGGCCGTTCTTGGCCATGCCGATAGCCGCACCCTTGCCGAAGCCGGAGCCTGCGCCGGTGATCAGAATGGTCTTGGTCATGCGATATTCCTTTCTATTGCTTGGGGTCGATTGATTTGGGGCTGTTGAAAATCAGGGGTTGATAAAAAATCAGGCAAGGGCCGCAGCGGCGGCCTCCGCGATTTCGAGATCCTGTGGCACGGCGCCGCCGGAAACGCCGACGGCGCCGATGACCGTGCCGTCGCGGGCAAAGAGGGAGATGCCGCCAGGAAAGGGTGTCAGGCCGCCATTGGAATGTTCGAGGGCATGAGCCGGTGCTCCGGGCTTGCAATATTCCCAGACGGCCTCACTTGTGGTCTGAAACAGGACCGCTGTTCGGGCCTTGCCCATTGCAAGGTCTATGGAGCCGAGAACGGCGCCGTCCATGCGGCTGAACGCTTTGAGATGGGCTCCGGCGTCCAGCACCGTGATATTGACCGGCACGCCCAGTTGGGCAGCTTTCGCCTCACCGGCCGAGATGGCGGCCCGGGCCTGCTCCATGGTGATCTGTGGCATGTTCTCCTCCAGAAAATGCATCATTACCGCCGCTCCGGAGGGGTAAGGGCCGGAGAGCCTGAAATATCAATCTGCGCTAATCATTGGCTCCGGCCCTCGCCGAAGCTGAGGAGATACTGCCGCGGAGGTGGGAAGGACGGAATCCTACAGTGGGGTGGAGAGCTCCAACCAGCAGGTGCCTCGCCCATACTTTGGTATGCGGCGGCCGGCAGACGAGGCGACTGCTAGAGCCGCCTGGAATGTCGGGGGACCGGAAGTCGGTTCTGTGAGATTGTTTCGATAGCGACCGGAAGCGGCGGATCGTCAATTCTCTTTGGGGCGCAGCTTATCGGCCATGCGCACGAGATCGGCGAGTGTGCGGGCGTTCATTTTCTGCATGGCGGCGCGGCGATGGATTTTCACCGTCACTTCGCTCAAGCCCAGTTTGCCGGCGATCTGCTTGTTCATCATGCCGGCCGTCGCCATCAACATGACTTCCTGTTCGCGGGGCGACAGGGTGGCAAAACGCTTGGCAAGCGTGGCGGACTGGTCTTGCGTGTTGCGCCGTTTGCGGTCTCGTTCGATGGCCGAGGCGACCGCATCGAGCATATCCTGATCGCGGAAGGGTTTCGGCAAAAAATCCACCGCTCCGGCTTTCATGGCGCGCACCGTCATCGGCACGTCGCCATAGCCCGTGACCATGATGACGGGGAGGTCGATGCCCAGTTCCGAGAGTTGCGCCTGGAATTCGAGGCCGCCGACACCGGGCAGGCGCACGTCGAGCACGATGCAGCCTGGCCTGTCGAAATCCTTGGCCGCGAGGAAATCCTGCGCGGCTTCGTACATGCGCGTCTCCAGATCGACGGAACGAAACAGGCGTTGCAGCGCGCGGCGCAGCGATTCATCGTCATCGATAATATGGACAACCGCCGGGCTATCCTGGTCGAGCGACATCTGGAAAATCCTGTTCGCCAAAATTGCAGGCACGATAGCATGAGGCTCACGGAACCGTGATCACACAAAGGTATGATCTGCCCATCCCGCAAGCTGCTGTATTACACTTTTTCACAACTCTTAACTGGCGACAAAATTGCTTTTCGGCAATCCTTCGCCGTCTGGGTATCGCTTGCGAACCATCAAGCAGTTGGCGTTTTGGCAAGTATCATTATCGATAATTCTAATGTATATTGGCGTGATATACTGCTAATAACAGATAAAATTCCATCGAAAATTGAAATTATTGGGCGATTTTGTCCTGGTATCTCAGGATCCGCCATTTGATTTATAAGTATCCTGCGACGTTACCGGCAATGAGTGTCAGTTATAATTATCTTTTTTATTCAATCCGTTGAGCGAAGTTTCTAAAATTGGCACACCGGCATCGAATTGCGGTTTGAGATCATATGGCTTCAGGCGGATCGAGACTATGAACCAGGTGGGGGGCATGCAGGTCAGGACCGGTGAACGGAAGTCGAAGCCGGAAACGGTCGTCTTTATTATCGATGACGATGACTCGATCAGGGAGGCGTTGCGGCGGCTCTTCCGGTCGGTACATCTGCATGCGGAAGTCTTCGCATCCGCTGCCGAGTTTCTCGATACCGCGCTCCCGGATGTGCCGAGTTGCCTCGTTCTCGACATCAGGCTTCCGGGCGTCAGCGGCCTCGATTTTCAGAAGCAGCTCGCAGGCTCCGGTATCGAACTGCCGATCATTTTCATGACGGGCTTTGGAGACATTCCGATGACGGCGAGGGCGATGAAAGCCGGTGCTGTCGATTTTCTGACAAAACCCTTCCGCGAGCAGGACATGCTGGACGCGGTGGCGGTAGCGATCGAAAAAGACCGCAAGCGGCGAACGACGGTTGCGGTCATCAGCGAGTTGCGCCGGCGTTTCGATGAACTGACGGCACGCGAGCGGGATGTGATGCCGCTTGTTGCCGCCGGCCTGTTGAACAAGGAAATCGCTGCTTCCCTTGCCATCAGCGAAATCACGGTGAAGATCCACCGCGGCAGTCTCATGCGAAAGCTGAATGCCCGAACGGTGCCGGATCTCGTGCGGATTGCCGATCTCCTCAGCAAGGCTCCGTCTCCAATTCTGGCCGACGGCCATTTCACCGGCACGCAAAGCAACTAGGCCAGGCGGCAATACCTTGGTCACGCACCCGGCCGCCCCTGCAGGGATTGCGAACTTAAAATCATTCAGCACCCGACCTACCTACACCTAGGTATGAGGTCGATGAACCATCTGTCTGATGGCATTTTCGGGCTGAATGCGCGATCTTTCAGTCGTTGCCGGCGTTTCCTCCCCGCCGAGCCCGCGCATCTTCCCCTCCCGATGCGCTTAGAGCCGACCGGTTCCGCCCCCGGTCGGCTTTCTCTTGTTCGGCGGCCTCTCCAGATCGTCGTCGGCCTATTCATAAGATCTTGCTAACACCTGAGTATTATTGGGAATCAACCGCCAGCATGCGATGGTCCACGCCTAAGTTGTCCTGTCTGTTTGTCTGACAGTTGAATGAAAGGAAGGCCGCTCAGTGGCGGAAACATTCATATCCATCGTCGAAGACGACAAGTCGCTGCAGAGCGCGCTCGTCCGGCTCGTCCGGTCTCTGGGCTACCAGGCTCGCGGCTTCCTGTCTGCTGAGGAGTTCGTCTCGGCCGGCATCACGAAAGACTGCTCCTGCGTCATCACCGATATCCAGATGGCCGGGATGACCGGGATCGACCTGGCCGGCGTGCTTTCCAGACACGAACCGCCGATCCCCGTCATCGTCATCACCGCGCGCCCGGAAGACGGGCTCGAGGAGGCTGCTTTTGCGAATGGCGCGGTCTGCTTCCTGAAAAAGCCGCTGGAAACGCCACGGCTTGTTCAGTGCCTGGAGAGCGCTCTCAAAGTATAGGGCCACTCTTCGAGCGGAGCAGCGCTACAAAACGATCCCGGCCACCCTGTCTTGGTTGCATTCCTGCAAGCGACTACACCCTGTGGCGCTTGCGCCCAGATGGCCTTTTCTGTAAGGAAAAGCAGGGGAAATTGACATCTGACAATAGTGGCCATGATCACAAGACGATCCTCCCGCCGGGGAAGTGGGGATCGGCTCATTTCGAGCCGGTGAGCGTTACATGGCGCCTTCCGATCCGCATCGGCATCGGATGCCGTCCCTGGCAGCGGAATTCGACAGGCTGACCAAGTTGCAGCGCCTCGGCGTGCTGTGGGTGCTTGGCATTGTTGCGCTTAGCATCGTGACATGGGTCTGCTTCCTGTTTCACCTGAACTTCGCCACGGTTTCCGCCGCCTTTTTTGTGGTGATCGTCCTGCTGTCGCTGCTGGACAGTTTTGCCTCATCGGCTTTCTTCTCGATTGTTGCGATCCTTTCGCTCAATTACTTTTTCGTGGAGCCGCTTTACACGCTCGATGTCACCGATGTGCAGGACATCGCGGCGATGATCGCCTTCCTCGTCTGCTCGCTTGCCGTGACCGGCCTGGTGCGTCGGTTGCGCCATATGGCGGAGCTTCGGCGCGAGGAAGCGCGCCTGATCGAACTTACCAACGATGCCTTTATTTCCCGTGATGCGAGCGGAGCTATCACTTACTGGAACCGCGGCGCCGAGGAGCTCTACGGCTGGCGCCGCGAAGAGGTTCTGGGGAAGAATGCGCAGGAAGTGCTGCGCCCGACCGAACCCGATGTCGTCGCCGAAGTCGACAGGATGATGCTGTCATCGGGGCGCTGGGAGGGCGAGCTTGTCCATCACAGGCGCGATGGCAGCCAGATCCACGTCGCGACACGCTGGTCGATGCGCAAGGATGATCGCGGCCAGTTGCTCAGTATCCTCGAGAGCAATTCGGATATTACCGAGCGCAAGCGCGCCGAAGACATAGTGCGGCGCAGCCAGGCGGCTTATCTGGCGGAGGCACAGAAGCTTAGCCGCACCGGTAGTTTCGGCTGGAATCCTGCCACCGGCGAGACGCATTGGTCCGACGAGACCTTTCGGATCTTCGGATACGAGCCCAGGGAGTCTGCTTCGATCGCCATGGTGCTGGAGCGCGTGCATCCCGATGACTCCGCCGATATGCGGCAGATCATCGAGCGGGCCGCAGCCGAGGGGGAAGGCTTCGATCACGAGCATCGGCTGTTGATGCCTGATGGTTCGGTCAAGCACGTGCGGGCGGTCGCCCATCCCGCGCCGGGGGAGCAGGAGCCGCTTACCTATATCGGGGCAGTATCGGATGTCACCGGTAGTAAGGAAGCCTACGCGGCACTCGAGCGAAGCGAGCAGCGATATCGCAACGTATTCCAGAACATGCCGATCGGATTGATCCAGCTCGATTTGAGTGGTGTGCTGGAGATGATGAACACGCTTCGTGCCGAAGGCGTCACCGACATCCGGGCCTATATCGATGAGCACCCCGACTTTGTCGAGCGCGCCATGGATGCTTTGATCATCGAGGCGGCCAACGAGCACATCGCCCGCATGTTCGGCGCACAGAACCCGTCCTGGATGGCAGGTCCGGCGACCCGCTATCTGCACCTGCCTCCGGAAACGGCGCGACGCAAGGTCGAGGGGCATTTTCGCGGCGATCTGCTCTTCGAGGAAGAGACGAAAATGACCACCGTCGACGGGCGGGATATCCAGGTTCTGCTGACCATCGCCCGATCCGGCACGCTTGCCGAGAAAAGCCTGGCCGGCCTCATCAATATCACCGATCGGGTGGCCGCACAGGAAATGCTGAGCAGTATCCAGGCGGATTTCGCCCATGCCTCGCGCGTTTCGGTCCTCGGCGAACTGACCGCCTCCATTGCGCATGAGATCAATCAGCCGCTTGCGGCCATTGCCGCCAATGGCGAGGTGGGGTTGCGCTGGCTTGGTCGTCCCAATCCGGATCTCGACGAATTGCGGGAGGTCGCCGAGAGCGTCGTCGCCGATGCACGCCGCGCTGCCGATATCATTTCGCGCGTTCGTGCCATGGCCGGAAGGAAGGTACCGGACCGGGCTTCGTTTTCGTTCGATGAGATCATCAGCGAGGCTTTGTTATTTCTGCGTCACGAGATTCAGATGCGCGGGGTCATCATGTCGCAGCACTTTGCCGCCGGAGGATCACAGGTATTTGGCGATCGTATTCAGATCCAGCAGGTGATCGTCAATCTTGCCGTCAATGCGATGCAAGCGATGGCACAGGCGCAAAGTCCGGTGCGAAGGCTTATCATCCACACGAGCGCACCGGACGGCGCAACCGTCCGCTGCACGATCGAAGACACCGGCCCCGGCATCAAACCGGAACATATTGGCCGAATGTTCGAAAGTTTCTTCACGACCAAGGAAGGCGGCATGGGCATGGGCCTGCCGATCTGCCGGTCTATCATCGAGGCGCATGGCGGACGTATCGTCGCCGACGCCGATAGCCAAGGCGGCGCCAGTTTCACCTTCACGCTGCCGGTTGCCGGTGGCGTGAGCTGACGCATTCATTTCATGTGCCGAGTTCATCCAGCAGTAATTTCGCCGAGATCAGGTCGGCCGTATCGAAGCCCTCGGTGAAACGGCTATATGTTTCGGAGAGGAGATGTCTGGCACCCTCCCGGCGTCCCTGGGCGAAGAGAGCCCGCCCGAGGCTTGTTGCGGTCCTGAGCCGCCATGACAGGGCGCCTTGACGGTCGGCTGCGGCAATCGACTGCTCGAAACACTCTTCCGCCTCCCGCAAGGCGCCGGCTTTCACGAGCACTTCTCCCTTGATGCGCAGGATCTCCGGCATGTTGAAGGCGCTGCCGCCCTCGGTGACCCTATCGATAATTTCCTGGCTTATCGAAAGGGCATGGTCCGTGTGGCCGCGAGCAGCCATGCCCTCCGCAAGCGTGCAGCCAAGCCAGGACGCGTAGATCTCGAACTTTTCCGCGCGCATTCGGGCGAGCGCATCCCTGATCATGCCCAGACCGGCTTCCACTTCGCCACGATGGAAGAGTACTTCTCCCTTGAAGCCGGATGCGAGGGACTTGTAGGGGTTGAGGCAATATTCTTCAGAACATTGAATGAGCTGGTCGACATGGCCTTCGAAAGCCCGCCAGTCCTGCCTGAAATGGTGCACGGTCGCTCCGAGGATGAGAGCATTGCAGGCGACGATCGGAAATTTCAGGGTGTCGCGCTCGGCTTCGCCCAGCATATCGAGACAACTGTCTGGAAAGCCTTGCAGCCAGGTGTTCCGGGCCAGGACGAAATGGGCTTCGGAATAGAGATCGAGCGAATTCGTCCTGATGTCCTGCGGTGTCGGCGGCCGCAACAGGGCCATATCGAGAGAGGCTTTCGCCTCTGCAAGCCTGCCGATTAGATGATAGGAAGCGCCGAGCATGACATTGGCCGCTGCCTTGATATCGCCGCTCGCCAGCCGCGCCGCCACTTTTTCGGCACGTTCTGCCAGCGGTAGCAATTGCTGGAAATCGGCTGCGCGGCGATGGAAGATGTGGAGTACCGTCAGCAGTTGGAACTCGCGAACGTCATCCTCGAGGGTTTCGGCAATTTCCAGGGCCCGTTCGATCAGCCGGAGAACCCTCGCGTCATTGCCGACGACAAACATCAGCGCGCGACCGAGCGTGGCACACAGGGCCATTTCGTCATGGGTGCCGCGCATGTGGTCAGGCAGGACCGAAAGCGCACGTTCGCTCCAGCTGTTGCACTCTGCAAGAAGCGACCGAACTAGGAAGAGATAGGCGGAACTCGCCGCAAGCCGAACCCCGAGCTCGGTATCCCCGGAATCGGAGAATGACCATTCGAGTGCTGCGCGGATATTGCCGAGATGAACGAGGTCGGATGCCATGGCAAGCTTCATCGGGTCCGCCGAAAGGCGCCGGCGATAGTAGGATGCATGCTGCCAGGCGATAATCCTCCGTTCACCGCTCTCGGACAGCTTGATCCCTGCATAGACACGCATGGCGTCCAACAACCGATAGGTCACGCCGTTTTCGCTCGGGGTGGCGATGACCAGCGACTTGGAAACGAGTTGCGTCATCGCTTCGACAACCTCGCTGCCGTCGAAATCGCCTGTCCCGGCGACGGCTTGCGCTTCGGCAAGCGTGAATGGTCCGACGAATATCGAAAGTCTTCGCAGGACGGTCTGCTCACGCCGGAGAAGCAGGCCATGCCCCCAATCCATCGTAGCGTGGAGTGTTTGGTGGCGCGGCATGGCCGTGCGCCGACCCGGCCATGAAAGCGAAAGATGGCTGTCGATTAGCGAGGCAGTCTCGCGCAGGCCGTGGGTGCCGATACGCCGTGCTGTCAACTCCAGCGCGAGGGCGATGCCGTCGACCTTACGGCATATATCGGCGATCGTCCGCGCGCTCTCATCATTCAGCTCGATCTGGTGACCGCCGGCGACCGCGCGCTCGACCAGCAGCCGGGCGGCGGAATAGTCGAGCAGGTTGAGAGAATTGACGATCATATCTTCAGAAGGAGTGCTCAGCGGCTGCAGCGCAAAGACATGTTCTCCTTCGACATGCAGGGGTTCCCGGCTGGTTGCCAGGATGCTGACGTCAGGTGCGTTTTCAAAGATGGTCTCGGCGAGGGCCGCGGCGGATTCGATGACATGCTCGCAGCAATCGAAGACCAGAAGCATCCGGCGGTCGCGCAGATGGCGAATAATATTGTCTATCTGGGCGCTGGATTGGACGATCTGGCCGAGTGCGGCGGCCAGGATATCCGGTACGGACTCGCCTCTTCCATGGATGCCGAGGTCGAGAAACAGGATTTCGTCGTCAAATCTGTCACGAAGCTTGTTGGCGGCCGCGACCGCGGCTGTCGTCTTGCCGATCCCTGCAGCACCGTGAACGGTGACAAAGCGCCGATGCGCCAGCAGTTCGAGGATGCCGTCGATATCCGCCTCGCGCCCGGTGATGCTAGCGGGTGATGGCGGTAATTGTCCACCATTGCGAAGAGGGGTAACGGAATAAGGTGCCGCGGGCCGGTAAACGGCCTGCCGGACTTGCCCGACGAAGGAATAACCGCGCCCGGCGACATTGACGATGTATCGCGCCTCGTCGCTCTCGCCAAGGATCTTGCGCAGACCGGCGATATGGACACGCAGGGCGCTGTCGTCGATGGTAATGCCGGGCCAGACCCGGTCGATGAGTTCCTGTTTGGTGACGACGTTTCCGGCGTTTGCGACGAGCAGAATAAGGATGTCGAGCGCACGGCTTCCGAGCGGGACGGGCACCTTGTCCCTGAGCAGGCGCCGTTCCGTGGCATGCAGGGTAAACGATCCGAATTCCACGTGACCCGCGCTGACGTCGACCGGCGTCCCGGCAGGCACCATCTCCATTCCTCTAATCGTGATGCTATCGATCACGGCGCCCTTGGAGAGGGCCTGTGGCGTCGCGTCTGCCATGAAAACTCCCCGGATTTTCGACGCTGGTCATCGTTTCGCGCGTCCGGTTGCGCCCCTGACAGCGGTATCATCGGGGTAGTCTACTATAATCGTGCTGTAAGTCGATTGGACGCGTGAGAGCCCGGCGTGCCTGTCCTCTGAAGGTTAACGCAAGAGCGTTGCCTCGCCGGCCACGACGGCGTCTCGTCGGACGGGAGTTGTCGTTTTTTCGGATACAGGCAGACCCTTCTGACGCACCTCGTCGTCGGAGGCGCTATACCAATCCTGCCAGCCTTCGCCCTGTACGAGACCGTTGCTCGAAAGGTCTTTCCAGTCGCGGTAACTTCCGGTTTCCATATGCGCGAGGGTGTGGGTGTCTTCGGGAGAGGAATACATCGTATATTCGGCCGTATGTTCCGAGCGGTTCGCCGCGTCGGCGACCTTATGGAGGAAGGTCGACAGGAACTTGAAATGCAGGAGGGCGCCCGTGATGCCGACGGCGCCACGCATTTCACCAAGGTTGAGTTTCAGGGGCCACACTTGATGCGAGGATTTGAGATAAAGGCGCTCGCCGGAGACGTAAATCAGCGGAATCTTGTTCAGTGCCGGACCATCCCAGGTACGGCCGCGGAAATAGACGCGACCGCGCACGCCGCCCTTGATCCAGATCGTCCGGCTATTCCTGTCAAAATGCGATTCATAGCCTGACCGATCGAACAGATTGCACACGTCGAGCGGATTTCGCCCCGGCGCGCAGATGTTCTCGCTGACGGGGTTGCGGCTGTACATGTCGATCATGACGGTGCGCAGCGACTGGGCGCCAACGGATTCCATATAGGCGGTCAATTGGCCGATCGAGCGGGTGTCGCAATGCGGATAGACGAGAAACTCGTCGGCATCGACATAGAGAACCCATTTTTCCTGGCAGTGACGGTTCATGACTGCGTTGATCCAGTCGTTGCCGAAACGCGCAGCCTTGTAGGAGCCGGTGGCCGAGAGCAAGGAGACATCCCGCATGCCGGACAGGAGTTCGATCGTGCCATCGCTTGAGCCGTTGTCGATGCAGATGAAATGTTCGACGCCGAGATCGCGGTAATATTGCAAGAAGAACTCCATGCGGTGTCCTTCGTCGCGGATCACGCAGATCAGCACATGGCGAGCCTGTTTCAGGCCCTCGCGCAGCCCTGCATAGCCAAGTTGCCCGGCCTTCAGCGAACGGCGCAGCCGGGCCTTGGCATAATGCGAGATACTGGTCGTCAAAGCGCTCATTTCTGCTCCTGAACATTCGCACCGGTCTCAAGGGCCGACTTTGCCTGCAGGGATCGGGCCATCCTTGCGTCAGACGACATAGTCGCCGGCGAGCAGGGTCTGGACGCGCGGATTGGGTGCCTGGTTCTGCAGGGCATGACGCATGCGCTCACGCATCGAACGGTACTTGTAGACCATCTTGCGATCGAAGCTGATGCCCCGGTAAAGGGCGTTATAGACCGGGTGCGTCTTGCGCAGGTCGATATAGACCTGACTTTCGGTATCACTCCACGGGAAGAAGGTGCCGTGCCAGGGCTTGGGGTGCGCCATGTAGTGGACCACGGCCAGCGAGGACATGTTCACGAGGTGCAGAAACTGCTTGGGAAAATTCCAGCGGTTCGACACCAGAATGAGGGAGGAGCCGCAGACATAGTTCAGTGCGCCCTGGTCGTGTTTGCCGTCGCAGGCCTCGGGGTTCGTGGCGAAGAGCTGCAACGCTTCCGGGCCGATCCAGCCGTCACGGTGGAATTTCAGAACGCCGGCGTTGAAGTAGCTGCTGTCCCTGCCTGTCTGCAGCAGGCCCTGGATCGAGGTGTAATCGCGGGCAGCAAAGAATTTTCCGGGCGGCGCGTAGGCGTTTTCGAGTTCGGCAAGGCTGCTGACGATCTGCGTGTCGCCGTCGAGATAGATAATCTGGGTGTAGTTGTCAGGCAGAACCTGGGCGAGTACGAGCTTGGCCATGGTGCTGACGCTGATGCGGCCCATGAAATGCGAACCGTCGAGCGTGCCGAGGGACTGATGCAGCGCTTCCGTTGCGTCCATCAGCTTGACGCCGCTCAATGCCAGAAGGCTCCTCAGTTCATCGAAATTGTCCAGGTGTTCCGACATGAGAACACACACGTCGGTCTCGGGATTTGAGAATTTTCTTGCCTGCAACGCCGAAAGAATAGTCGGAAAGGAATATTCGACATCCGTAACGTAGGCCACGCACTGATTACTCATGGTACAATCCTTCTCGTAGTTCTTCGTCGGGAGGTGCCTGTATTGAGGATTTTGTAGATTTCCGGTTGCCGAAATAGTGGTTTCTACTGTCTGAACGGCAGATATTGCTCATCCGTTCGGGAGAAAATCCTGGTGCTCCGGCGTTTTGATCACGGTGAATTGTGGGAAAATTAACCGTTGCTACCGCTTCACTACCAAAAGCTGGGTGTTGTGGATTTGTCCCCATAGTGTGAAGATCGGCATGGGGGGCGTGCGGGACGATGGAAAGGGATAGGGCATCGCAATGTTGAGCGGCACGATCATCGTGATACTCATTTCGCTCGTGGCCGGAGCGGCCATTCGCGCCTGGGCCTTCGCCATTTTCGCGATTGTCGTCGCTCTCGGTTTCGGCATCGTCGCCCAGCAGCATGCGTCGCTGTTCGATGCGGCACTTTACGGTCTCGGCATTCTCGCGCTGATGCAGGTCTGCTACGTGACAGGGGTGTTCACGGCCGGTATCTGGCGCCGCAGCCGTAAGCCCGCCAAGGAAAGCACGATTTCCGATCCGGCGCGGGTGCCAAGCAAACAGCGGCAAAACTGACAGCGCCGAAATCCTTTTTGAAGTCTTCCCTGCGGCGCACCTCATCGCGGTGAAAACACCGGTGTGCTCATCAGAGACGCCGGTGTCCTCTGCGGGCGATTCATTCGCCGTGGCAGTGCGTAGGGCACGGCCAGGCAGCCGCTCGCAAGCCCGGCCGTGATGCTGAAAAGCAGGCCGAGATCGGTGCTGCTTCCGGAAATCGTCGCCGAGGCAATCTGGGCTACGGAGGCGAAGACGGCGGCTATTCCAATTGCACGGTTTTCACGGCTGATCAGTTTGCTGCGCGCCGCCGCCATCAGAAGACTGTAGAGGAAGAGCAGGAACAGAACGGTGCCGGTAAGGCCGACATTTGATAGAAGTGCGGCGACGAAGCTCGACGAGCGCACGGTGCCGAGACCGGCTCCGAAGGTCGATGTTTCGACGAATGAGATCAGCGCCAGGGTATTCCATGCTGTGCGCTCCTCGCCGGATTGCGACTGAAGTTTTCTGGCGAAAGTCACATCCGCCAAAGCGCTCATGGCGTTCCAGAGGGTGGGGATCAATGCGATTGCCATGATGATGCAAGGCACCATGAAGAGCGTGATCAGGAGAAAGGTCGCATAGGGGCGGGTTGCCTGGCCAGTCACGAGGCGCTTGAGGCTGAGCAGTATCGCGACGCACATCATGAAAAGGCCGGCGACATAGGCGGTCGTCGAGGTGCAGAGGATCACGGTGAGGCCGACCGCGACCGTCGCAAAACCAGTCACCCGGCTTGGGAAGCGCTCCAGCCAGAGGATGAGGGTAAAGCAGAATAACGCCAGAGCGACGGTGCCGTAGGCGCTGGCTTCCGGAAAGGAGCCGACAATGCGCTTGAAGCCCCCGATAACTTCCGCCGTATGCATCGTGTAATTTGCGTTTCGGATGAAATCGAGCAGCTCGGGTGCGCCTATGCTGAACGTGCCGATATCGACCACGGCGAAACCAAGGCATACGAGTGCGGTCAGGACGAGCTGGTGTGCGATGAAACGGCCATGCCCGAGCCGGGCGAGACCGGAGATGACAGCGAAGCAGACCAGGTCGCCGAGCAGGTAGACGGACTGCGTGAGATTGGATGAGCCTGGCGCCAGCGGCGAGGCCATGACAGACGTCAGGCCGGCCGTGTTGCGCGCAGACGAATAGACCAGCGTTGCACCGGCAAAAATACGCGGCAGGAAAAAAGCCGATACAACCGAGAACAGGACGTAGGCAGCGAACCAGAAGCCGGGGCCGGGATAGGCCAGACTTTCGATTGTCGCCTGCTTTGGACGCGGACGCAGAATGACGCCCAGCGCAGCGAAGAACAACATGAGGTGACTTGGCTGAATGCTGCTACTGCCGAGCGCCGGAAGCTGGAAGGCCGCGGCGGCGCCGAGGAGTGTGGAGAGGCAGAGTGCCGTGATCGCCCATCGAGATCCGTGATAGACAACCATGAAGCCGAGCAGGATGGCAATAAAGCCGATCGGTTCGATTGTCATGCGGCGGCCTCCGACACTATCCGAAGGTCGGTCGCCGATATATCGTAGGGCCTGTGCATATTGCACAACGTTCCGGCTCCTGCAGATACGAACTCCATTCTGATGCGATCAGGCATGTCCCTACCGCTGTCTCCCTAGTTCGATCCCGATTGCGAAACCCAGTTCTTGGGGGCTGCATCGCTTTGTGCTGTATTCGGAATCAGGGCAGCGGCGGCCTTCAGTTGCGGCTGCTGTGCCTGCGGAGCTGCCGTCGAAACATCGACGGTTGCCTGGACGCCAATCTCGATGACGTCATGGGGCAGAAGGGCCGTGTTTTCGTCTGCCGCGATATTCGTGTAGCTGCCGTCGTCGTTGCGGCGAACGATCTTGAAGTTCTTTTTCGTCGTGCCGAGCAATGCCGATTCCGCACCCATGCGGGCGAGTTCGGCACTGTATCCTGCTTGGTCGCCAAGAAGCTGTGCGATCTGCATGTCGATCCCCGCCTTGTTGATCGCGAGGCTGATCGTGTTCAGTTCCTGCTGGTTTTCGGCGTTGCGCTTGTTGATGACGTCAGCCTTTTCGCGCTGGCTCTCATTCAGGCCCTGGCGGGATTTGGTGAGCGCGATCTCGAGATCCAGTAATTCGCTTTGGGTTTCGGCAAGACTGCGGTCGACCGAAAACTGGCGGGTATTGCTGGTCAAGCCCTTGCTGACGAGGCTGTTGACATTGTTCAGTTCCTGCTGCGCGAGATCGATCTGCCGCTTCTGGGAAACGACCTTGCCTTCGAGGGACTGGATTTCCTGAGTATAGAGGCGGCTCAGGTCGTCTGCCGCCTCGACCTTGCTGTTGGTTTCGACAGCCCTCAGATGCATCAGGTTCAGTTCTTCGGACTTAAGCTTTTCGATATCGGGCGTGGCGGCAAGCTCGGCGGGAATGTCAAAGTCCGGCTGGCCAGCGATCTCGGCCCGCAGACGGGCTGCGCGCATCAGCAGATCGCGGCGATTCATGAGAGCCGTGCGATAGTCGCCAGCGGCCTGAATACGGTCACGTTCGTAATAGCTGTTGTCGTCACGTGCGCGCATATAGCCGCCAGCGATGCTGACGGCCTTCGTCACGGTCATATTGGCTTCGAATGGGTAGCGGCCGGGCCGCTCTACATTGCCGTTGACGAAGATCGGTGCATGTTCTTCGACTTCGAGGGCAATGAAGGGGCGACCGGGAAGCTCGGCCTTTTCGGCGAGCGCATCCGAGATCGCGTCCGACAGTTGCTCGGTCGTCTGGCCGGATGCCTTGATCTGGCCGGCGATCGGGATCGACACATTGCCGCCGTCGTCGACATTATAGGTTCCGTCGAGAGCTTCCCAACTTGCATATTTGGAATCGGCGGAGCGCCATTCCACTACCCGCAGCTTTATCTTGTCCTCGGGAACGAGCGTGTAGTTGTCGGCATGAGCCGTGCTCCATCCCGTCACGCAGGCGAAAATGGTGGCGAGGCCAAGGAATGTTAGACGATCAGGCAAAGAAGTGAACCTCATGGCGTCTGTTACCTCCGTTTTGCCGCGATGGATGGCGAAGACATCTCGCGATTTGAGGATTGGCTGAGTTCAAGGATGCGCATCGGAGATGCGCGTCCGACCAGAACATCGGCCAAAGCCAGTATATTGCCGTTGAGCCGGCCGCGGCGATCGATCGCGCGATCATTGAGCAATGCACCACGGGCATTCGCCAGGATATTGCGGCCGATCTGCGCCAGTGCGCGCGTCCCGGACATTGTGCCCTTGCGCATCAGATAAACGGGATTGGCGACCTGCGAATAGCCGAGGCGCTTGCCGGGCTGGCGTCCGGATTTGACGCCCAGATGGACGCCGCAGGCGCCGGAAATGCGGACGGATCGGCCGTAGCGGGCGATGGCGCGACTGAAATCGACATCCTCCAGCCAGCCATAGAGCGGCAGCGCTTCGTCGAAGGCGAGCCGGTTCTCGACGATCGGTGCGAGGCGAACAGCCATATTGCATCCGTAGGCATTATAGATGTCGCGCACTTGCTCGTCTTTTTCGCCGGCATTCCGGATGATCTGCACGGCTTCGGATTGGGTGAGACCGCTGCCGAGAATGCCGTCCGCAAGCACGTCGCCCGTCGCGATGACCACATCAGGATTTTCGGTAAAGACTGCTGCCATGCGCGGGACGAAGCCTGGCGCAGGAACAAAGTCGTCGTCCAGGAAGACGAGCACGTCCATGTCCGGACTTGCCGCCTGGATGATCCGGTTGCGCTGGCATGTAAGGCCGCGCGGGCCGACCGTCAGTTCCACGCCCGGGCGACCGGAAAGCCCTGCGGCGTCATCCGGGTTCGGCACGCAAACGATGATGCGATCCGGGCGCCGTTCGAGACTGTCGATATAGGCCACGGTTTCCAGAAGCGTCGCCGGCCGGCCGGCCGACGCAATGCCGACGGCGATCTTCAGCTTTGATGCCTGTGAGGTCGCGGCCGTCATGCCTGAACACCTGAAGGTGTGTTGTTGACGATTGCGCCGAGAATTTCTGTGCCGACATTGCGCATGCTGTCGATGACGCGAACGGTTTCGTCGATCGAGGTGCGTCCGTAACAGCTGACGACAAGAACGCCATCGAGTTCCGGAGAGATCGCACTGGCATCCGGCGATGCGGTGAAGGCCGAGATATCGACGAAGATGGCGTCGAATTCCTTCTTGAGGTCATTGAAGTTGAGCTGCGTGCGGCGCGAGCTCAAGCGAATGGCAGGTGTCGCGGCACGCACCTTGCCAAGAGGCAGGAACTTCAATGTCGGCGTCAGGGACAAGGTGGCACTGCGCAGAGTCTCGATATTGTCGATGACATCAACGAGGCCGGTGGTGCTGTTTGGGGCGATCGATCTGCTGAGCGAAGGCTTGGCGGCGGCGGCATCGATCAGCAGGGTGCGAGAGCCCGATATGGCCGACAGCACGGCGAGTTCACAGGCAATCGTGGATGCTCCGTCTCCCGGGTTGACGGACACGATGCCGATTACCACACGGCGCCTGCGGCGGAAGCCAGTGACTGTCGCGCCGAGTTCGGCCATGCCGGGGATCAGCGGATAGGCGACGATGCCGCTGTCATTGGCGGCAGGCAACGCCGCGTCACGTCCCGTCTTCTTCGCCCGTCCCAACTGGGTGACGAATGACAGACCGGATGCGTTCGCAAGCTGCTGCGTGCGCATGATGCGTCGGTCGCTGACGTGGCGGATCATCGCAAGGCCGAAACCGGAGCCGGCGCCGACGATCAGCGCGAAGGCGAGGATCAGCGAGTTATTCGGCTGGGCCTTGGAGAGCGGCGAGGTGGCTTGCGAGACGATGGTCGCGTCAGAGACCGGGTAGGAGATGCGCTGCTTGGCTTCCGTATATTGCGTAAGGGTATTTTCGTAGAGAGTACGGCGTGCATCGGTCGCGCTCTGCAGTTCGGCAAGCTTGAACTGGTCGCGTGGATTGGCCTTGAAGGTGGCAAGCGCGTTTGCTGCATCGGCAAGGCCGCGCTGCTGCTCATTGACGAACTGTTCCAGCCATTCGCTGTACTGCTGGGATGCAGTAGCCTTCATTTGGACATTCTTGCGAATGTATTGCTGCGCAATGGCATCGGCGATCGCGGCGGCTTTCTGAGGATTGGTGGCGGAAGCCGATATTTCGAGGATCGTCGACTGGCCGATGCGGCGCATGGAGACGATATTGCGCAGTCTGGCGATCACACGGTCCGTCCGCTGTGTTTCCTCATTTTTCGCGGCCGGCAGCGCATCGCCGCCAGCAGTGTCGCCGGGCACCGTTTCAGACTGGGCCGTACCGGCCAGGTTGCCGGTCAGCCAGTCCTTCATCTTGTCCCTCACCGAAGGAGCCTGATCGGAGAAGGCCGGGTCACTCGCAAGATTGAGCGCGCTTGCGACACCGCCAAGTACATCGCTGGACTTTGCGATTTCAAGCTGTGCGTCGATGAATGCGTCTTCGGCGAAGGCCCGCTGGGCGTCTGACCCGTTCACCTGAGGAAAGACCATCAGCTGAGTACTGGCCACATAGGTCGGCTTGGCCACAAGGAGATAGATGCCGGCCATCGTCAGAAAGGCCAGAGTGGTGAACACGATCCAGGGCCAACGCATCCGCACGAAGAACGAGATATCCCGCAGCGTCAGCGACGAGTTGCCACCGGTCGTGGTCGGCAATGCTATGGGAGAGACGCTGCTGAAGACGTGATTTGAATTCATTGTGTGCTGATCCAATCGCGAGAGAGATCTTTTTCCGTAAAGTCCGGCGCTGCGCGTGGCCGAGACGGCCATGCGTCTTTCTCGGATCAGTAGCAGCCGCGTTGCGAGAACAGGGCGGGAACCGTCTTCGCGATGATGATGAAATCGCCTGTGAGGGACCATTCACGGACATATTGAACATCAAGCGCGACGCGATATTCGTAACTGACGTCGTTACGGCCGCTTGTCTGCCACTGGCCGGTCAGGCCCGGTCTTGCGGCCATGTAACTTTCGACATCCTCGCCATAACGCGCAAGCTCCTCTGCCGTGACGGGCCGAGGGCCGACGATGCTCATTTCGCCGCGCAGAATGTTGATGAGCTGCGGAAGCTCGTCGAGACTGGACTTTCTCAGAATTTCTCCGACGCTCGTGATGCGCGGATCATTCTTAAGCTTTCGCGTTGCTTCCCACTCTGTCCGCGCGGCCGGGTTCGTCCTCAGCAATTCTGCGAGCTGAGCGGCGGCGTCGGTTTTCATCGTGCGAAATTTAAGGCAGCCGAACGTCGCACCGCTATATCCGATGCGCGTATGCGAGTAAAAGATCGGGCCACGGTCGCTCAGCTTCACGATGAGAGCAACAATGAGCAACAATGGTGACAACAGGACGAGCGCAGTTGCTGCCATCACGATATCGACCGCCCGCTTGGATGCCTTGCCCACCACGTGAGGGCGCATTCTTGTGCGGCGATCGTTATTCGGCCCAGACTGGTCAACGTTCGGCCAGGATTCACGAACTTCAATACTCTGTGCTTCCCAAGTCATCGACCGTCTCCAAAAGTTTCCGGTTAGAACCTTATGAATTTTGGTGCAGCGCAATGTGCTTGTCTGTGACCGTGGTCATAATGATTAGCAAATTCTTTATGCTAATACTCTGATGCTACGGAATCCTCTGCGAATTAAATGGTTGGGCACTGTCACATCCTAATTTTATTCGCGATCTTAACTTACAGAGCGTTGGCAACGCACGGCTTTCATAAATGAAGCCGGGCGCTGTAACTATTTTTTGAATTATATAGATCGCGATCGCCCCAAAAATGGGCAATTGACCATAATAAACCCCCGCAATTCGACGGATGCTAGAAAAACGGCGGCCGCTATAACTGCAGGTGTTGTCACTATTATTTGAGATGCACTTTTCATCTTCGATTGTTGTTTGACTCTCAAGTTGAGACAATATAAATGATGCAGTGCAGCATCAGCTACGGCCAATCTTGTTTGTTGGGGAGTTATGCGCATGGACGGAGCTACACAAACGCGAGACTATCGGGTTGCTGCAGGAAAAGCGGCTCTTAGCGTTGTTCCTGAAACGCCTCTAAATAACCGCATCTCAACCGATGATGACTTTCCGTTCTGCCGCGCGACTGTACGTAGCTTTCGTCGTGGCGAACTTATTGCCGGTGCTGGAGTCTTCGTGGACGTCTTCGCTCGCGTGCAGCGGGGGCTGGTCAGTGCCAGCACGATGCTGCCGGACGGCAGGGAATTCATCGTCGAGATCATTCCGAAAGGCGGTTTGATCGGGGAACTTGAAGTGTTGCGCAAGCAGATTCTGAATCTGGAGTATAGAGCCAGTTCGGACTGCGAGCTATACTTCTTTGAGGGGCGCCTGTTGCGGGAGAGGTACGCGACCGATCCGCAATTTCAGGAGAAGCTCTTCTCCAGGACCCTCGCGCGCGTTTCGGAGCTGGAACGCCGCATTATTTCGAATGCCGGATCAAGCCTGCAGTCGCGGCTGGCGGCAATGCTTCTGCGGTTATCATCGGTTTACGGCAAGGACACGCCGGCCAATAGTGACGTGCTGGTCATTTCCCAGAACGATCTGGCGGCGACGCTTCCGGCTTCCCGTGAAAAGGTCAATCAGTGCTTGCGGCGCCTGCGTGAATGCAAGGTGATTGACGGAGCACAGGGCAAGATCCGCATTCTCAACCGCAAGGCGCTCGAAGCCTATGCCGACGGTGCAGCGTCGGCAAAGTAACGGGCTTCGGCATGGCCCAGTCGCTGCCTGCGATCGGTCCGTGACCATTTCATCCCCTCAATGACGGCGTTAGGGGCCAGGCCGTCAAAGCATCCATCCTGTCTGTCGTCGGAGAGCTTCATGAGCGACATCGGCCAAGTGCGTCCTGATGAGAATGGGTCCACCGTTTCGACGTTGCGGTGGCCGGCTTCCGGGCGCTATGCAAAATTATGGAGAGACGGCATCGATGCGCGTCCAGCGCTCGACCGGGTGGTCGTCATTGACGACTATTCCACCGCGAGAGGTGGGGCAACCGCGCTTGCGGTGCTCTCGGCAAAGCTTCTTCGCGGGCTCGGTATTGCCGTGACCTATATTTGCGGGGACGACGGTGCGAATGAGGAGCTTGCATCTCTCGGCGTGTCGATCGTCAGGCTGAATAGCCGCGATCTGTTGAGCTCCAGCCGCGCAAAGGCTTTCGCAACAGGAGTTCATAATCCCGCGGCCGGCAGCATGATTTCCGCCTGGGTGCGCGCCAACGATACGCCAGGGACGGCGTATCATATCCATGGCTGGCATCAGATCCTGTCGCCGATCGTTTTCGACGCGCTTGCGCCGGTCGCGGAACGGTGCGTGGTTCACGCGCACGACTTCTTTACCGGTTGTCCCAATGGGGCTTTTTTCGATTACCAGGCGCAGGAGATCTGCGAGCGGCGTCCGCTCGGGATGAGCTGCATCGCCACGTCCTGCGACAAGCGCAGCTATGCGCACAAACTCTGGCGCACCGTTCGCGGCGCCAATCTTTTCCGCACGCTCAGAAGCCGTCCGGCCTTCGGCAGAATAGTCTTGCTGCATGAAAAGATGGCGGAGTTCCTTGTGCGCTCCGGCTACAAGCCGGAACGGCTGACGACGATCCGCAATCCGATTGCGCCGCTGACAGCGGAGCGTATCGGGGCCGAGAACAATGACGAATTCGTCTTCATTGGCCGACTGGACGAAGAAAAGGGCATCGAGGACGCGCTCGCCGCGATGCGAAAGGCGGGAGCGAAGCTTTGCGTCATCGGCGACGGGCCGCTGATGCCCAAGGTTATGGCCGCCGGCGAGCATGTCAGGGCGGTTGGCTGGAAATCCCATGCCGAGATTGGAAAGATCATTCGCAGCGCAAGCGCGCTCATCATGCCGTCGCGCTATCCGGAACCGTTCGGTCTCGTGGCGATCGAAGCGGCGCGCAGCGGCCTTCCTGTCATCATGACCAACGGTGCCTTCCTTGCCGAGGAAATGGTTGCCGCTGGAATGGCGCTCTCCTGCAACACGATGGATGAGAAAGCCTTTGCCGGAACGCTGACGGCTTTCCGCAATTTGCCGAAGGAGGATGTGCGTCTGATGAGTGAGCGCGCTTTTCACCTCTCGCCCAATCTGGCGACGACACATGAAGAATGGCGCGATGCCCTTCTGACGCAATATCGCAGTCTGATTTCGAAACATGTTGTGCCCGAGCCGAGGGGCGGGGCGATCGTACAAGGAGCGTTCAGGTGACTGTAAAAGCAGCAAGCTCTCTTCCCGAAGCCATGGCATTCCTCGGCGATGCGCCCGTCGTGGCAAGAAGCCGAGCTGTCGAAACAGGCAGCCGGGCCGATGTGAAGCAGCCTCGCGTCGCCATCATCCACTATTGGCTGGTATCGATGCGCGGGGGCGAAAAGGTGGTGGAAGAACTCTGCCGGATGTTCCCGCAAGCGGATATTTTCACACTGGTCTACGATCGCGATCGCATCAGCGATTTTCTCAACAGCCGCAACATCCATACGTCCTTTCTTCAGAAAATCCCGCGCTCCAAGCGCAACTACACCAAGATGCTGCCGCTCATGCCATTCGCACTCGAGCATTTCGATCTGCAGGACTATGATCTTGTTATATCGAGTGAATCCGGCCCGGCGAAGGGCATCATTACCCGGGCGGATGCCTTGCATATCTGCTACTGCCATTCGCCGATGCGTTACATCTGGGATCAATTCCACGTGTACCGGCGCGGTGTTTCCTGGCTCGGCAGGACGATGATGTCTCTCACGGCTCCGGTATTGCGTGCCTGGGACGTCACGACTGCCGCGCGTGTCGATACGTTCGTGGCCAATTCCGGTTACGTCGCGAGCCGTATTCGCCGATTCTACAATCGCGATGCCGTGGTCATCTATCCGCCGGTTGCGACCGACGATTTCGCGATCGGGGAAGGCAAGGGCGAGTTCTATCTCTATGCGGGCCAGCTGACCGCCTACAAGCGGCCGGATATTGCGGTCAAAGCTTGCACCGAAGCCGGGCGCAATCTGGTCGTGATCGGCGAAGGGGAGCAGGAAGCCTACCTGAAGTCGATTGCCGGGCCGACAGTGAAATTTCTGGGACACCAGCCTTTCCCGGTCCTGCGCGATCACCTGTCGCGCTGCCGCGCACTGCTGTTTCCGGGTACGGAGGATTTCGGCATCCTGCCCGTGGAGGCGATGGCGTCCGGCCGGCCGGTTCTGGCCTTCGATGCGGGCGGTGCACGCGAGACCGTTTCCGCGCCGCATGTCGGTTTCCGCTTTGACGAGCAGAGTCCGGAAGCGATGATGGAAGCGATCATGGCTTTCGAGGCGGTGGAGGACACGCTCGATCCGGTCGCGATCCGCAATCATGCACTGAAATTCTCTGCCGCCGTTTTCCGCGAGCGTCTCGGCGCGCTCATCGACGAAAAGCTCGCCAAGCACGGCCATCAAACCGCAAGCCCGGTCATGAAGGCGGTGCGCTGAAAGTCGTAACCGGCTGACCGGTCGGCAAGAGGTGGGGTGGCGATTGTTTCGGCATCCCACCACAGGAAAAATTCGTTGCACAGATCCAAGGAATAGATTGTGTCAAGCGTATCGCAGAGAACGGCGACAGCAAGTATTTGGACAATCAGCGGGAAATTCCTGGCAAGGCTACTCGATTTCGTGAGCCTGCTCATCCTCGCGCGACTGCTGAGCCCGGCCGATTTCGGGATCGTCGCCATTGCGACATCCGTTCTCGTCATCGTCGAGGCGATCCTGGATCTGCCTCTGACACAGGCGCTTGTGCGTGTTCCCTCGCCATCGGAGCGGATGTTTGCCACGGCCTTTACGCTCAGCCTCATGAGGGGCGTGGCAATCAGTTTGCTGATGATCGTCATCGCCTGGCCAATGGCGGTCTTCTACAATGACCCGCGTCTCTTTCCGCTGGTCGCCGTGGTTTCGATCGCACCGGCGATGCGCAGCGTCGTCAGTCCGCGCATGGTGCTTTTCATGCAGCGCTTCGACTTCCGGCGCGAGTTTGCCCTTGATCTCATCACCAAGGGATCGACGCTGATTTTCGGCGTTGGCGTAGCGCTCGCAAGCGACAGTTACTGGGGGCTTGCGATCGGAGCTGTCGCCGGGCCGACCGCTGCGGCCATCGCCTCCTATATATTCGCGCCGATGCGGCCGAGGTTCAGCCTCTCGGAATGGAAACACTTCCAGGACATGATTGGCTGGAACACGGTTTCGCAAGTTCTCAATTCGCTCAACTGGCAGATGGACCGCCTGTTGCTGCCGCGCTTTACCAGTCTTTCCACTTACGGCGCCTTCAGCGTGGCGGACAATCTGGCCGGCATTCCCTACCAGACATTCGTCGGTCCACTGATGCGCCCGCTGATGGCTGCCTTCTCCAATGTCAGCGACCGGGGCAAGCAGATCACCGCCTATCTGAAGGCGACGAATGCGATCATGGTCGTCGCGGCGCCCATTCTGCTCGTCATCATCATTCTGGCAGAACCGATCCTGCGGATCGTCGTCGGAGAAAAATGGGCCTTTGCTGCGCCGATCCTGCAGTGGCTTTGCATCGTCAGCCTGATCGGCCTGCCGACGACCATCATGCCGCCGCTGGTCATGGTGCTGGACAAGACCCGATATGTGGCGCTCCGCATGTTTGCGGAATTTGCCGTGCGAGCGCCCGTCACCGTGTTCGGTGTCATGATGTTCGGGCTTGATGGTGCACTGGGCGCGCGCGTCGTTGCCGCTATCGTTGCCTATGTGGTCTGCCTCGTCATTACGCAACGGCTGATCGGTGCCTCGATCGCTGCCCAGCTCTATGCCTTCATCCGTCCGCTTGCCGCCAGTTTGCCGATGGTCGGCTTCCTGCTGTGGGTTCAGCCTTTGCTCATTGCCATGCCGCTCGGTATCGAACTCGTCATCGGTGTCGGCCTCTGCAGCGGAGCCGCGCTTTCGATCTTCTGGCTTTGCTCCCTGCTCCTTTGGGAGGCGGTTGGGCGTCCAGACGGCCTGGAGGCCATTGTCCTCAGGAAGATCATGCCGTGGCGAAACAGGGTTGCGGTTTCGTGATCCGCCTACAAAACCCGGTCACAGGGTGGGAATTTCAGGGAGCAATAACAATGCACTATGCGAAATATGCCGGACGATTTGCGCTATTCATCCTCATCGGCCTTTTGGGTCCCGCAGGGCCGCGTCTGAGCGAAGCCGAGGAGGCGCTCAATCTCGACGATTTCCAGCTGACCTTTGCCGAGGACTTCAACGCGCTCGATGTTTCTGCCTGGGGCGAAACCAAATCGCGGTGGATCGCCCACACGCCATGGAACGGCGATTTCGGGGACGCACGTTTTACCGATCCGGAAGACGGTTTTCCATTTACCGTGGATAACGGCATTCTGCGGATCGAAGCGCGAAAAGGAGCGGACGGTACTTGGCGCTCCGGTTTGCTCGCTTCGACAAATCCGAAGGGTGAGGGTTTTTCGCAAAAATTCGGCTATTTCGAAACGCGCATGAAACTGCCGCCGGGCAAGGGCGTCTGGCCGGCCTTCTGGCTGATCGGCCTCGACCGTTCGAAATATACGGCAGAGATCGATGTGCTCGAATATTACGGTCGCGCGCCCTACGAATTCAGCATGGGCTACCATGTCTGGCGCCAGAGCCAGGGCGGACAGAACTCGACGGACGGGCACTGGACGAACGTGCCTGACGGTTCGTTGAACAACGACTATCATACCTATGGTGTCGATGTCGGTCCGGAAAAGACGACCTTTTATCTCGATCGCAAGCCGATCTGGAGCTTCGACACGCTTCCGGAATTTCACATGCCGCTCTATCCGCTGGTCAATCTCGCGCTTGGGGCTGGGTGGCCGATCGATGAAACGCCGAATCCATCCTATCTGCTGGTCGACTATGTGCATGTCTATCAGCACAAGGGCCTGATTTCCGGCGAATGACTGTCAGGGCGTGTTACCTGCCTGCGAGCGTTTCAGCGCGTCGAGAACGATGCCGGTCAGCCGGCGCGATGGTGAACTGCGTGGCCAGAGAATGCCGACCTCGCGGGGCGGGAAGGGGACAGGCAATTCCAGGACAGTGACGTGGAGGCCCTCGGGCCAGGGTCTTGCCCAGTCCGGTACAAGCGAGACGCCGAGCCCGTTGGCAACCATGACGGAGATTGCTTCCAGGGAGTCGAGTTCCAGGCGCTCGGTGGGCTTCAGGCCCTGTTTCTGAAGATATTCATCGGCAAGGCGGCCGCCCCAGTTGTTTCGGTCGTAGCGGATGAAGGGGCGGGTCTTCAGGAGATCATGCGGGTCCGCGTGCCTGCAATCGCCGGGCGCGACGAGGACAAGACGTTCTGTTCGCAGAAGCTCCCATTCCAATGTCTTCGGTATGGGAAAGGGCGGCTTTACGATGATCGCCGCGTCGATATCCCTGTCTATCAGCCGCTGATAAAGATCGGTCGAGGCACCGGGCAGCAGAAAGACTTCCACAAGCGGCATGCTGGCAAAGACCTCGTGCAGTGCGGCTGGCAGCAGCCCGGTCAATGCCGTGGTGATGGCTCCGAGACGCAGTTCGCCAGAAGGCAGGCCGGCATTGGCGAGACTGCGCAGATCGCGGACCTCTGCGAGTATCCTGCGGCTCTTTTCGATGATGGCGTGGCCGGTATCTGTTGGTCGAACACGGCGACCGACGCGGGTCAGCAGCGGTACGCCAACATCATCTTCCAGAGCCTGCATGCGCTGGGCGACGGCTGCAGGCGTCATCCCGAGGCGGCGCGAGGCTTCGGCAAGTGATCCGAGCTCGGCAACCAGAAGGAACGTATCGAGGAAACGTGTCTCCATAAGAGAAGTTTTTCTATCTTCTGAAATCAGAAAAAGCGAGATTTTTCTTCTTCTCCGGATCGCCATAATGCGGATGAAACAGGAGTGACTGCCTTGGATATGCATTTGAATGGAAAGACCGCGCTCGTATTCGGCGCAGGTGGTGGATTGGGTGGGGCGATTTCCCGCTCGCTGGCTTCTGAAGGCGTTCGCGTCGCTGTTGCCGATATCGATGAGGCCGCTGCTGCAAAGACGGCGGAAAGCATCCTTTCGGCGGGCGGGAAGGCGCTGGCAATCGGCTGGGACATCGCCGATCTCTCCGTCATCGAGGCAAAATTGGCAACAATCGTCGAGGCTTTCGGTCCGGTCGATATTCTGGTCAACAATACCGGTGGCCCGCCGCCCACGCCGGCATCCGGGCAGGCGGCTGAAACATGGTCGAAATATTTCGACATGATGGTGCGCTCGGTGATTGCGGTTACAGATGCTGTTCTGCCCGGCATGAAGCAGGGCGGCTGGGGCAGGATCATAACGTCGACATCGTCGGGGGTCGTGGCACCGATCCCAAATCTCGGCATTTCCAACAGCCTGCGCCTGGCGTTGGTCGGATGGTCGAAGACGCTCGCCCGCGAAGTGGGCCGTGACGGCATCACCGCCAATATCGTTCTGCCGGGGCGCATCGCCACCGGCCGCATCACTTTTCTCGATGAGCAGAAGGCAAAGCGCGAGAACCGGCCGGTGGAAGAGGTGACGGCGGAAAGCACGGCCTCCATTCCTGTCGGTCGTTACGGCCGGCCGGAGGAATATGGAGACACGGTTGCTTTTCTGGCGAGCCCGCGTGCATCCTACATTACCGGCTCCGTCATCCGCATCGACGGCGGCCTTATCCAGAGCATATGAGGAGCTGTTGATGTCTCTCGATCCAGCCGTCATCGAAACCCTGAAGGGCGTCTCCACGGCAACGCTGACGACCGTGCTTCTGAAAAAGGGGCTGAGGAACGTCTGGATGCGCGGTACCAAGCCGCTGAGGCCGGACCAAGAGCGGATCGTCGGTCCGGCTTTTACGCTGCGTTTCGTACCGGCGCGCGAGGATCTGGCGACGCCTGAAAGCTGGGCCTCGCCGATTTCCACGCGCGCGGCGATCGAAGACATGCCGGAAGGCTGTATTGCAGTGGTCGATGCCATGGGCGTGCAGGATGCGGGTATCTTCGGCGATATACTCTGTGCCCGGATGATGAAGCGCAAGGTTGCGGCTCTCGTCACCGACGGTGTCGTGCGTGATCTCGAAGGCGTCCTCGGCAGCGCCTTGCCGGTCTGGTGCGATGGCATGGCGGCACCGCCTTCCGTTGCCGGATTGACCTTCGTCGGCTGGCAGCAGCCGATTGCCTGTGGTGGCGTTGCGGTCTTTCCCGGCGACGTCGTCGTTGCCGACAAGGATGGCGCGGTGCTGATCCCGGCTGCCCTGCTCGATGCGGTGCTTGCAGAAGCGCCGGAGCAGGAACGCATGGAAGGCTGGATCATGACTGAAATCGACCGGGGCGTGCCGCTTCCCGGTCTCTATCCCATGAATGCGGAAACCAAGGCACGCTATCAGGCGTGGAAGGATGCACAATGAGCTTCGGAATTGACGCGAAGGGCGTCTATGCAATCGCAACCACGCCGTTTCTTCCTGACGGCACGCTCGATACGCCATCGATCGACCGGCTGACTGATTTCTATCAGGACAGCGGCGTTACGGGCATGACGATCCTCGGCATCATGGGCGAGGCGCCGAAGCTGGAGCCTGCGGAATCGCGGGCGATCATTCGCCAGGTGGTCGGCCGCTCCAGAGTGCCGGTCATTGTCGGTGTCTCCGCGCCCGGTTTCGCGGCGATGCGCTCGCTTGCCCGTGATGCGATGGATATGGGGGCTGCGGGTGTGATGATCGCGCCGACGCCGGCACTTCGCACCGATGAGCAGATCGTCCAGTATTTCGCGCAGGCCGTGGAAGCCGTCGGGACGGATATTCCCTGGGTCTTGCAGGATTATCCGTTGACGCTGACGGTCGTCATGTCGGCGAGTGTCGTTGCCAAGATCATTTCGGATCATCCGTCTTGCCTGATGCTCAAGCACGAGGACTGGCCGGGGCTGGAAAAGATCTCGAAACTGCGCGCCCTGCAGAAGGCCGGCGAGCTTCGCCAGGTCTCTATCCTCTGCGGCAATGGCGGCATGTTCCTCGATTTCGAGCCGGAACGCGGCGCCGATGGCGCGATGACCGGTTATGGCTTCCCGGACATGCTGGTCGAACTCATCAATCTGTTCGCTGCCGGAAAACGCGACGAAGCGCATGATCTCTTCGATGCGCATCTGCCGCTGATCCGTTACGAGCAGCAGCTCGGCGTTGGCCTGGCTGTGCGCAAGCATGTACTCATGCGCCGGGGCGTGATCACTTCGGATGCGCAGCGTAAGCCCGGAAGCGCGCTCAGCGCCACGGCGCGTGCGGAAGTCGACTATCTGTTGCGCCGCCTTGCGCGGAATGATGCACGCGCACCGGTCTGATGAAAATGGCTCCCTGCAGCAAAGCGGGGAGCCTTCGCTCGCTCCGGACTTATTTCGGAGGGTTCAAGACACGCACCGGCACCCCATCGATCCAGGCAGTGATTTCCTCGACGGCGTCGCGATAGAAAATGCGGTAGGTTTCCTCCGTCACGTAGCCGAGATGCGGGGTTGCCACGACATTGGCAAGCTGCCGGAAGGCGTGGCTTGCGGGCAAGGGCTCTTCGTCGAAGACATCAAGGCCGGCGCCGCCGAGATGGCTGGTCGACAGTGCTTCGATCAGTGCCGGCTCGTCGATCAGCGGACCGCGCGAGGTGTTGAGAAGAATGGCACCCTTCTTCATGAGGCCGAGTTCACGTTTGCCGATGATACTTTTCGTTTCCGCGTTCAGGGTGAGATGCAGCGTGACGATATCTGCAGCAGGCAGCAATTCGTCGAGCGAGGCTGTGTAGCCGATGCCCAGTTCGGCACTTTTCTGTGGCGTGTTGGAGCGCGACCAGCCGATGACGTTCATGCCGAAGGCGCGGCCGTAAGCGGCGACCTGCTGACCGAGCTTGCCGAGACCGGCCACGCCGAGCGTCATGCCCCTGAGGTCGCGGCCGACGGACAATTGCCACGGGTTTTGCGCGGCGCGGAAATTGGCGACTTCGGCCGGGATATGGCGAACCATCGCCATCAGCAGCGCCCAGGTGAGTTCGGCGGCGGAGCCGACAAAACCGCGCGTACCTGCAACCGTGATACCGAGACGGGCAGCGGCCGCCATGTCGATCGACGCATTGGCCATGCCCGTCGTGATCAGCAATTTCAACTTCGGCAGCCGGCTCAGGCGTTCGGCGTCGAAGGCGGTGCGCTCCCGCATGGCAATGACGATCTCGTAGTCGGCCAGTCTGGCAATCAGGGCATCGGTGTCAGCGATATGATCGTCGAAACGGTCGATGGCGACTTTGCTTTCGATGCCGCTCCAGTCGGCCATCGAGAGCGCAACGCGCTGATAATCATCGAGAATGGCGCAGCGTAACGGCATCGGAATAACTCCATAAATTATCGGTCGGCGCTTTGGCCAAAGCACCATTATCGCATATTCCGAGGATATGGTGGCCGCTCGCGTAATCGTGAGAAGCGCGGAAGCTAATCGAGTTCTGCCGAATGTTTTCTCAGCAACGACAGAAACTCAGCCTGAAGGGCTGTCGGCAGCCAGTGGCGGCGCAGCGTGACGCCGACGGGGCGTCGTGAATCCGGCAGCGGATAATCCATCACAGCGAGAAAACCTGCTTCAAGCTCGTAACGAACCTGATGGCGGGAGAGCAGGGCGAGATGATTTGATCTCAGCAGCACTCCCCTGATGGCATTGAGTGAGCCGGTCTCCACACTTTGACGCGGCGGTTTATCCGCGGGGAAGGTCGCGGTCATGGCGTTGAAGGTTTCGCGTGAGGGCGTGCCACGGCGGGCGACGACCCAGGGATAGTCTGCGAGTTGATCCGGGCCAATCTCCTGGTGTCGCGTCAAGGGATGATCGGCGCGGCCGACGATGCCGAGTTCGAAATCGAAGAGCGGCTCCTGATGGAGGGTTTGAGAGGTGAGGTTTCTTCGCAGGGCGCCGACAAGGATATCGATCCGGCCTCGCTCGAGATCGTCAACCAGCACTTCGTAGCTGCCTTCGACGATTTCGAAACGCGCGAGTGGATAGCGGTCGGCAAGGAGGGCAATGACGTCGGGCACGAGGAAGGTTCGGGTCAGCGGCAGCGTGCCGATCGAGATACGGCCAGCATAGTGGTCGCGGGCTTCCATGAGTTCGTCGCGAAGGCTGTCGAATTCTGAAAGCGCCAGCGCGAACCAGCGGGCAGCGTTAAGACCTGCCGCAGTCAGTCTGACATTGCGGGTGGAATTTTCGAAAAGGGCCGTATTCATGACAATTTCGGCCTCGCGGGCGGCGCGCTGCACGGCCGGTTCGGATTGCTCCAGCGCGCGGGCTGCGGCGCTGAAGCTGCCATGCTCGGCAAAGGTCGCAATGGCGCGCAGATGCGGCCATGTCAGGCGCGTCTCGATGACGCCGATTGCCGCTTTTGTGGCGGGAGAGCAGGCGTGTCGAACGAGATCGCAGAGGCGCCGGAACCGTCGCAGGGCAATCTCACCCTCTTGCGTCGGCATCATGCCGTCTCGTTCCACCAGGGTTGCGTCCAGACGCTCTTCCAGTCGCCTCAGAGCCTGGGATGCAGCCGGCTGGGTAATGCCGAGGGTGGCTGCTGCCGATGTCAGCGAGCCGGTATCGGAGCAGGCGACGAACAGCCTGATATGGCGCAGGCTCGGGTGGGTGGGCGTCGTCATGGCTTTTGCTGAAGGCCCCAGATTGGCAGCCTCAGGGTAGCGCGACGGATGATTCGACGGAACGGTGTTTGTTCATCCAGTCGGCCGCCGCTTGAATGCCGCCGAGCGGGAACATGTGGAACTGGCTGATGAGGCTTTCAGGCCTCTCCGCCCTGTAATCGGCAAGGCGCGCGATGAGATCGGTCGGTTCATAGGGCAAGAGTAGCTTGCTCATGTCCATGGCGCGTTTCTGCAGCACTTTCATGGAGGGGCCGATGCCGCAGGAGAGTGCGTATTTGATCAGTGTCTGCAACTTGGCAGGGCCGGCAATCCCAACGTGGATGGGCATGGTGACGCCGGCGGCCTGAATGCGTTCTGCCCAGTCGATGACAGGTTGGGGATCGAAGGTGAACTGGGTGGTGATGGCGAGTTTCGCGTCAGTTCGCGAGGCAAAATCCTGTTTCCAGAGCAGTGCCTGGTCGGCAAGGGCAGTCGATCCATCCGGATCAACGTCGCGACTGCCCTCCGGATGACCGGCAAAGTGTAGATGCGTGAAGCCGTGACGATCGAAAAGGCCGGTTTCGATCAGTTGCATGGAGCTGTGAAAATCCCCTGCGGGCGTCAGCCTGCCGCCGCCGAGCAGCAGTGCCTGGCGGACATCGGCTTCGCCGCGATAACGTTCCAGCCAGTCCGCCAGCGTGCCGATATCGCGAATGCTACGGGCCGGGAGATGCGGCATGACTGGAAACCCCTGCATATTCAGCCGTCTTGCCGTTGCGACCATGTCCTCGATCGGAGTGCCGTCGATATGGGCGATATAGACGCGCGTACCTGCCGGCAGGAGTGCGCGAAAATCAGTGATCTTGGCGGCGGTGCGCGGCATTACCTCGATTGACCAGCCCTCGATCATGTCTGCGAATTCCGGTGAGGGGGTGTGTTCTCTCGACTTGCTGGTGAAATTCAACAAAGCCATTCATCGCTCCCCTCGGATACTCCTTAGATCATCAAAATGTATACATAAAAGAATCCACTTCAATCTTAAATGCTCGTTATAGAGCACAAAACGCAATTTCCAGCGTTCGTGTCGACATGTAAGTATTCATTTATAGAGTCGAGCATTCTTCGAACGCATTTCTGATTTGGTGGAGAGTTTCTTGCCGGACGACTGACATGACGTCGGTCGGATCATGGGTTCCAGGGCCATCTCAGCGGATGCGGACACTGTGGAACTACCGCTGGCCACAGCTCCTGTAACCTCAGCTTATGCCCCGTCAGCAAAACTAAATTGTCTGCGGTTGCGGACCTTCCTAGTATTTTGACAGCAGGCAGGCGTGGAGGCGTCTGGCTCGCGAGGAGGGCATCATGAAATCTCTAGAAGTTCTTGAGGCGATCATGCGGGGTATTGGCGTATGAGCGAGCCCTGCTTTGATGTCGCCCATCTCGGGCATGTGGAACTCTATAGCGACCGCTTCGACGAAAGCCTCGATTTCTTCACGCGGGTCTACGGGCTGACGCCGAGCCTGATCGAGGATGGCGTCGCCTACTTGCGTGCCTTCGACGACTACGAATTCCATACGCTGAAGCTGGTACGTCATCACACGACCGGTATCGGCCATGTCGGCTACCGCACCTCATCTCCGGAGGCCCTGGAGCGGCGGGTCAAGGTGATAGAGGACATGGGTTGCGGCATTGGCTGGGTCGAAGGTGACGCAGGACATGGCCGGGCTTATCGCTTCACCGACCCGGATGGCCATGTCTTCGAACTCTATTACGATACGCATGTCTATGAGGCGCCCGAAGGCGAGCGCCCGGCGCTGAAGAATATCGCCCAGCGCTACCACGGGCGCGGCGCCAGCCCGCGCCGGCTTGATCACCTGAACCTGCTCGCGACTGATGTCCGCGCTGTCAGAGACTTCATGACACAGGCGCTCGGCAGCCGGGTGACGGAGCAGATCCAACTCGACAACGGCAGGCTTGGCGGCTGCTGGTTCACGGTCAACAACAAGACCTATGACATCGCTTATTCCGAGGACCATACCGGGGCGAAGGGGCGTTTTCACCACGTCACCTATGCGGTCGACCAGCGCGAGGACATCTTGCGGGCGGCCGATATCTTCCTGGAGAATGGCGTCCATATCGAGACGGGGCCGCACAAGCACGCGATCCAGGGCACCTTCTTCCTCTACGTCTGGGAGCCGGCGGGCAACCGTGTCGAGCTTGCCAATGCCGGCGCGCGGCTGATCCTGAGGCCTGACTGGCCGACCGTGACCTGGACGGAGACGGAGCGCAAGAAGGGCCAGGCCTGGGGCCTGAAGACGATCGAGACGTTTCACACGCATGGCACGCCCCCGGTGGCGAGGAAGGACTAGTTCATGGCGAAGACGGTCTTGGTCATCAGCGCGCATTCGGCGGATTTCGTCTGGCGCTGCGGCGGTGCGATCGCGCTGCATCAGGAAAAGGGCTACGCGGTGACCGTTGTCTGCCTCTCCTATGGCGAGCGCGGCGAGAGCGCCAAGCTCTGGAAGAATGCCGGGATGACGTTGGATAAGGTGAAGGCGGGTCGGCGCGTCGAGGCAGAGAATGCCGCTCAGGCACTCGGCGTGCACGATATCCAGTTCTTCGATCTCGGCGACTATCCGCTGGTCGTCGACCAGGAGGCAAAGTTCCGGCTTGTGGATGTGATCCGCGCGGTGCAGCCGGAATTCATGCTCAGCCATTCCAAATGGGATCCCTACAATACCGACCATATGTACGCGACGCAGGTAGCGCTCGAGGCGCGGATGATCGCCCAGGCCTGGGGACACAATCCCGGCGAAACGGTTCTTGGCGCGCCGCAACTTTACCTCTTCGAGCCGCATCAGACCGAACAGATGGAATGGAAGCCTGACGTCTTCCTCGATATCTCGCCCGTCTGGGAGAAGAAGTGGGCGGCGATCCAGTGCATGGAAGGGCAGGAACACCTCTGGCACTATTACAAGAATGTCGCCGAGAATCGTGGCAATCACTTCATGCGCAATTCCGGCGGACAGTCGGGCGGGCGCAAGGCAACACATGCGGAAGGCTTCCAGTCTGTCTTTCCCCGAACGGTGGACGAACTCTGATGGGTGTCGTCGTTCAGAATATCCAGCGTGCGGAACAATCCGTCATCGATCGCCTTGCCACCTGCGGCGTTGCCACTGTCCATGAAGCGCAGGGGCGCCGGGGGCTACTTGCGAGCTATATGCGGCCCATCTATCCGGGAGCGAGGATAGCGGCGAGCGCAGTGACCATCTCCGTTCCTCCGGGCGACAACTGGATGCTGCATGTGGCGATCGAGCAGATCAGGGCCGGCGATATTCTGCTGCTTGCGCCGACCAGCCCCTGCGAGGACGGCTATTTCGGCGATCTGCTGGCAACATCGGCAATAGCACGCGGCTGCTGCGGGCTTGTCATCGATGCCGGCGTGCGTGATGTCGCCGATCTCAGAGCGATGAATTTTCCGGTCTGGTCGAAGGCGATATTTGCGCAGGGCACTGTCAAGGAGACCTTGGGATCGGTCAATATTCCCGTGGTTTGCGCCGGTGCGCTCGTCAATCCCGGGGATGTGATTGTCGCCGATGACGATGGCGTCTGCGTCGTTCGAAGAGAAGAAGCCGCCGATATCGCCGACAAGGCCGAGCAGCGCGTCGCGGGGGAGGGCGAGAAGCGCCGGCGACTGGCTGCCGGTGAGCTCGGGCTCGATATCTACAACATGCGCGGACGGCTGGCGGAGAAGGGGCTGAAATATGTCTAGGTCCATCGTTCCGGCAGGCGTGCGCTGCATGTGGATGCGTGGCGGCACCTCCAAGGGCGGTTATTTCCTCGGGGAAGACCTCCCCGAGGATCGCGACAATTTTCTGCTGCGGGTCATGGGCTCGCCCGATCCACGGCAGATCGACGGCATGGGCGGAGCCGATCCGCTGACCTCGAAGGTTGCCATCGTCAAGCGATCGGAGCGGCCCGGCGTCGATATTGACTATCTCTTCCTGCAAGTCTTCGTCGATGAACCCATCGTCACCGATGCTCAGAATTGCGGAAACATCCTCGCCGGCGTCGGTCCCTTTGCCATCGAACGCGGCCTGATCGAAGCCGCGGACGGCCTGACGGAGGTCCGTATCTTCATGGAAAATACCGGACAGGTCGCCACCGCCAGGATATCGACGCCGGATCGGCGGGTGGCCTACGCGGGGGATGCCCGCATCGATGGGGTGCCAGGCACGGCCGCGGCGGTGCCGATCACCTTTGCCGACACGGCGGGTTCGAGTTGCGGTGCGCTGCTGCCGACCGGACGTGCGGTCGATATTATCGAAGGGATCGAATGCACCTTGATCGATAATGGCATGCCCTGCGTCGTGATGCTTGCCAGAGATCTCGATATCGAAGGGTCGGAAACGCCTGATGTTCTAGAAGCCAGCGCGAGCCTTAAGGCAAAGCTGGAGGCGATCCGGCTCGAGGCCGGTCCGATGATGAATCTCGGTGATGTCAGGAAGAAATCCGTGCCGAAGATGATAATGGTCTCGCCTGCGAGGGACGGCGGTGCGATCTCGACGCGCACCTTCATTCCGCATCGCTGCCATGATGCGATCGGCGTACTTGGCGCCGTCAGCGTGGCGACGGCGTGTCTTTTGCCAGAGGGACCGGCGGCGAGACTGGCTGTCGTGCCCGATGGCGACGAGAAGCTGATTTCGGTCGAGCATCCGACCGGCGAAATGAGCGTTGTCGCCACGGTAAGGAATGGCGTCGTGACCGATGCGGCGGTGTTGCGCACCGCCCGCAAGCTTTTCGACGGCTATGTCTTTGCGTGATTGCGGCAGTGCTCTCACGCTGCGCAATCTTTCGCGGAATGGGAGACTGAGATGAGGATCGGGTTTCTGGGGTATGGCGAAGCGGCACGGGCTTTTCACGATGGATTGAGCCGACCGGGGCTGAGCTTCATCGCCTATGATATTCTGCTCGCTTCTGGGGACGAAGCGATACGCGAGGCCATGCGCGCCCGCGGCGCCGAGATTTCCGAAACGGTATCAGGGCTTTCGGAGGCGGATTGGGTGTTCATCGCCGTGACCGCCGACCAGAGCCTGCTTGCCATTGAACCGCTCTTGCCGCATCTGCGGCAGGGGCAGGTGGTAATCGATATCAATTCCGTTTCGCCGGGCCGAAAGCGGGAGACGGCTGCCGCCGTGGAAGCCGTCGGTGGCGACTATCTCGACATGGCGGTCATGGCGCCGGTCCATCCACGCAAGCACCAGACGCCGGTGCTGCTTGCCGGTGCGCCGGCAGAGCAGTTGCTGCCCGAACTGACCGGCCTCGGCTTTTCGGCAGAAATTGCAGGATCTGCACCGGGCGCTGCGACCGCGATCAAGATGGTGCGCTCTCTTTTCGTGAAAGGGCTCGAGGCGATTACCGTCGAAGCTCTGCTCGCGGCGAAGGCGTCCGGTTGCTACGACGAAATCCTTTCGTCGCTTTCCAATTCGTTCCCGGGTCTCCACTGGCCGCAATTTGCCGAATATCAGATGGAGCGCACAACGCGGCATGGGCGAAGGCGGGCGGCAGAAATGCGCGAGAGCGCTGCGACACTCGATGCGCTCGGGCTTCGCGGCGGGTTGGCGATGGAGATCGCCGAGGTGCAGGAGCGCATGGGTGCCTGCGGTGTCGGGCAGACCGGTGGGTTGGGAGAAACTGTCGGACGCGTGCTGGAATTACGGTTGAAGCCTCTAGTGAGGTGAGCAGCAGGGCGGGGGCGGTATGACGCGGATGAGGGGGCCGTAGCGCACAAGCGACCGTCCCTCTCGGTTCGATCGTTCCCTCCCTTGCTTTGCCAGCCCCCTCATCTGCCCCTCTCCGGGGCACCCCCTCCCGCTGGTGCGGAACTCGAATTCTATGTCCTTGGCGTCATCGGATCGCTGATGCGTCCGGCCTGGAATGTCGCCGGCAATGGCGTGAGTTCGATCTTTGCCACAATGGCTGCCCTGTTGAAAGGGTCGCCTTCGGCAAAGGCCTTCGCTTCGGCAAGACCTGCCGTCTCCAATATTCCGAAATTGCCGATCGAGATCCCGCTGTCATCATGCAGGGCTGAACCGATCAGCACTGTGGCAAGGCCTTCGCCGCCGGACTGCACCCAGGCGCGATGGGCGGGGCGATGCAGATCGCGGGCGTTATCCTGCCCGTGATGGTGCAGGCAGCGCATGAGGAAAAAGGCAGGCATCAGGCGGCGTTTTCCAATACGACCATGCCGGCACCGGTCATAGAGGCCGGGGCATGGTAGTGCTTGTGGATGAGGTTGACCTGTTCATTCATGGCGGCGCGCATGACCAGCCACATGATGAGTTCGGCGCCTTCGGAACCGAACTGCTCCACGTAGTCCTCGCGGCTCATGGCACGATAGGGTTCCGGATTGGCGGCGATACCGTCCAGCCAGGCGCGGTCGGCTACCTGATTGATGAAGCCGGCGCGGGCGCCCTGAAGCTGGTGCGACAGGCCGCCGGTCCCGAGAATGACGACCCGCTCGTCGCCCGGCCAGCTTTCGATCGCTTCGCGCAGCACCTTTCCCATCTCCCAGCAGCGCTGTGGCGTCGGGATCGGGTACTGGATCGTGTTCACCCAGATCGGCAGAACTTTGACGGGCCAGTGCTCCGGCCGGCCGAAGAAGAGCTCCATCGGTACCTGCAGGCCGTGATCGACCTCGATCTCACGGCAGACCAGCGGATCGAAGTGGCGTTCGACCAGCTTGTCGACGAAGTGCCAGGAAAAATCGACCGCACCTTTGAAAGCCGGGATGGACCGCGGTCCCCAGCCTTCATCGACCGGATGATAGGTTTCCGCCACGCCAACCGCGAAGGTCGGCACACGGTCGAGGAAGAAAGTGTTGCCGTGATCGTTGAAGATGACGACAGCGATATCGGGCCTTGCCTCGCGCATCCACTGCTTACCGGCTTCGTAACCGTCGAAGAAAGGCTTCCAGTCCGGCGTGTTGCGCAGGCCCTTGTCGAGCGCCGCGCCGATCGAGGGGACGTGGCTCGTTCCGAGGCCGCCGATGATCTTAGCCATGTCTCTTCTTTCCCAGTCTTTGGTAGAGAAAATCCTCATGCGACATGCCGGCCTGTGCCGCACCGATCTCAGTGATTGGCGTCGGGTCGACGGCAGCGATCTTGAGGATGAAGAACAGATTGCCGCCGAGGCGCACCATCTCATGCCAGTCGCGGCCTTTGACGGCGGCCTTCTCCTCGTCGCTCAAGCTGAAACGGGTGAGATAGGCATCCTCATCCGCCTTGAAGGCATTCCGGTTGTCCGCCTGAGCGAGCCCCATCGCCATCTTGTTGAGCCGGTAACCGCGGATCGAGGCCGCCCGGTCGAACAGCGGTGTATCGGGGATGGTCGCGGTACTGTCAGGCATCAATTCCTCCAAATCGGCGTGCCAGCCAGCCGGTGACGACGGCCGCGACTTCGTCCGGCCGTTCGACGGGAGCGAAGTGGCCCGCATCTTCGATGATGACGAGTTCGGTATCAGGTGCGGCGTCGGCGATCTCCTGGTGCTGGTCGATCGGGCTCCAGCTGTCGTGACGTGCCGCGAGGAGCAGGATGGGGCATTCGAGCTCGGCCATATAGGATGAGGCGTTCGGACGGTCGATCAGTGCGCGGATCTGCCGCTCGTGCATATCGGGGCCAGCTCGCAGCACCATGGCGCGCAGGCTTGCGATCAGTTCCGCATCCGTCAGCCTTGTGGGTTTGACCATGGGCGGTAGCCATTCGTCGGCCAGTTCCTCCATGCTGCGATGCCCGAGGTCGATCATCTGGTGACGCCGGATTTCCTCGCCTTCGCGTTTCGGGTGGTGGCCGGTATTGGCAAGCACCAGCCCGCGGACGCGATCCGCTGCGATATGTGCCATTTCCATCGCGACACGGCCGCCCAGAGAATGGCCCGTGACGATCAGATCGCCTTCGGTGGCCGCGAGAACACTTTCCGCCATTGATGGTATCGAGGAGTGCCGGGAGATATCCGCCATGTGCACTGGCATGCGCTGTGAGACGGCATCGGCGAGCGACGCCCAGACAATGCTGTCGGACACGAGCCCTGGTATGAGCACGAGCGTTGTCATCGAATTTCCTCCCGCAGATCAGACACCACAAATGTATACATCGTGTCAAGTCTCGAGCAGAAATCGCGCCGATAATTGTCTTGCTTGATCGGGGTGGCTTCCATCGTGCATACAGGGTCGTGCTTGTGTGGTGGTTCAAGGTGGGGTTTTGTATGCGTTCGCGCTGTTATATACCTTTAGCCGGGATTGGAGGCGCTGATGAAACAAAGTGAAGCCGCAACGCATGGGCGTCGCGCCGTTATCGAGTTGCGGGAAAAGATACTGAGCGGCGAACTACAGGGCGGTACGCGGCTATTCGAGGTTCCGCTGGCCGAAGCGCTCGATATTTCCCGTACGCCGGTGCGCGAGGCGATGTCGCGACTGACGGAGGAGGGGCTGCTGGATCGCCTGCCGAACGGTGGCTTCGTCGTTCGTCGTTTTGGTTTTGCCGATGTCGTCGACTCAATCGAGGTGCGCGGCGTCATGGAGGGCATGGCGGCAAGGCTTGCCGCGGAACGCGGCGTTTCGCCGGAGGCGCTCGCGGATATCAAGCAGACGGTGCTCAGCCTCGACGACTGCTTCGGCGAGCAGCTCGACGACGTCGATTTCGACGCCTATTCAGACCTGAACGAGAAATTCCATCATCAGCTTGCCGCGCTTGCCGGCAGTGAGATCATCCGCCGTGAAGTGGAGCGGGCAAGTTCGCTGCCCTTTGCCTCCCCTTCGGCCTTCCTGCCGGACAAGGCTGATATCGCCACCTTTCGCCGTTCGCTGCGCTCCGCGCAGGATCAGCACAGAGCACTGGTCGGCGCGATCGAGGCGCGTGAAGGCAGCCGCGCGGAGGCGATCGCCAGGGAGCATGCCCGTACGGCGCGGCGTAATCTTGAATACATTTTGGCCGAAGACCCAACCCTGATCGAGCAGATCAGGGGGCTTGCGCTGATTCACCGATAATATCAGGAAAATTCGGTTCCAGAGGGGCGGCGGATAGCCACCCTTTTCATTTTCGGCCTGTTGAACCGAATGTTGTCGGCGCAAAATAGGCTTGCAATCTGATCGCATTGAGCATTTCATGTATACATAATCGCGTACCAGTGGGAGGACATCAGGTGGCGAGATCGAATTTATCGGAAGTTTTGAAGTCGGCCGGCAATACGGTGGAGCTGCTGCGCAATTCCAAAGTCGGCATGTATGTATACCCGGTCGTGGCGGCCGAGTTCTCCAACTGGCGTTCGGAGCAGGCGGCATGGCGTAACTCCGCCGTGCTCTTCGACCAGTCGCACCATATGGACGAATTGACCGTCGAGGGTCCTGACGCCGAGAAGTTCCTCGCCTATCACGGCGTCAACTCCTTCTCGAATTTCGATACGAACCGCGCCAAGCACTTCGTCCCGGTCACGCCTGCCGGGCATGTGATCGGTGACCAGATCATCTTTCGCGAGCGCGAGGACAAGTTCATCCTCGTCGGCCGCTCGCCGACCTCCAACTGGCTGATGTTCTGCGCGGCCTACGGCAAGTGGAATGTACGCCTGAAATATGATCCGCGTTCGCCCTCGCGCCCGGAAGGCGAACGCGTGTTGCGCACGCATTACCGCTACCAGATCCAGGGACCGGATGCTCCCAAGATCTTCGAGAAGATGAATGGCGGGCCGATCCCGGATATCAAGTTCTTCCATGTCGACAAGATCAAGGTCGGCTCGAAGACGGTGAATGCGTTGCGCCACGGCATGTCCGGCGCACCGGGACTGGAAATATGGGGACCGTACGAAGACAAGTCCTATATCCATTCCGTCATCATGCAGGCGGCCAAGGATGCAGGCGTTGATCTCATCCGTTGCGGTAGCCGCGCCTATTCCACCAACACGCTGGAATCCGGCTGGATCCCATCGCCGCTGCCGGGCATCTATACGGGCGACGGTATGCTTGCCGCCTATCGCGACTGGCTGGGCGCCGACAGCTACGAGGCAACGGGCGCCATCGGTGGCAGCTTCGTTTCCAGCAATATCGAGGACTATTACGTCAATCCATTCGAGCTCGGCTACGACTTCTATATCGGCTGGAAGAAGGACGATTTCGTCGGCAAGGCCGCGCTTGAAAAGCTGAAGGGCCAGACAAGCCGCAAGAAGGTGACGTTCGAGTGGAATGCCGAAGACGTGGTCAATGTCATCGCCTCGGCCTTCCGTCCGGGCGAGGATCACTTCAAGTGGATCGATTTCCCTCAACCAAATTACGCTTCGACCAGCGCCGACAAGATCCTGCGCGACGGCAAGATGGTCGGCATGTCGATGTTCAACGGCTATAGCTACAACGAACGCTGCATGCTTTCGCTCGGCATCGTCGATGCCGATGTCGAGGTCGGTGATGTGCTGACCCTCGTCTGGGGCGAGCCCGATGGCGGCTCCGGCAAGACCTCGTTGGAGCCGCACAAGCAAGCAGAAATCCGTGTGCGGGTGTCGCCCACTCCCTATTCCCGTGAAGCTCGCGAGAATTACGCCGACAGCTGGCGTAGCAAGAAGAGCTGAAGTTCAACACCCATCCACGGTGTTCACGACGGCGCCCGGGAGGGCGCCGTTTTTTGTGGATTCGTTGCGTCGTCTTGCCTCTAGCCGACGACGAGCGGCGGCGCTAAAAACAGCCACACTTCCCGATCGGCGATCACTGCGATGTCACAATGACAACGCAGATATGCCCCCAGATAAATCGATTCGAATAAGGATAGAGCAGTGGCACAAGCACAGCCGCATGAGCGTATTCAATATATTGTCGAGGGTGGTCATCGCCTCGCCGGCGAGATCGAACCGAGCGGCAACAAGAATGCCGCCTTGCCTATCATCGCGGCTTCGCTGCTGACTGCCCAGCGGGTGCATCTGACGAATGTGCCGCGCATCCGCGATGTCGAGGCGCTCGTCGAACTGATTCAGTCCGTCGGCGCCAAGGCGCGCTGGCTCGGCCGCAACGAGCTCGAAATCGAAGCGAGCGATCTCAAGCCGGCCGATCTCGACCCCAGCCTTTGTGCCCGCATCCGTGCGTCCATTCTGCTTGCAGGTCCGATGCTGGCGCGCTGCGGCGAAATCACGCTGCCGCCGCCTGGCGGCGACGTCATCGGCCGCCGCCGTGTCGATACGCATTTCCTGGCTCTGGAGCAGCTTGGCGCCGAGATCAGCGTCAACGGTTCGTACAGCTTCCGTGCGAAGCACCTGCGCGGTGCGGACGTTTTCCTCGACGAGCCATCGGTCACGGCTACGGAAAACGCGCTCTGTGCGGCTGTGGCCGCCGAGGGCAAGACGATCCTGCGCAATTGCGCTTCCGAGCCGCATGTTCAGGATCTTGCGCATTTCCTCATCGCGATGGGCGCTAAGATCGAGGGTATCGGCACCAATACGATGATCATCCATGGCGGCCAGCCGCTCGGCGGTGCCTCGCATCGCATCGGTCCCGATCATAACGAGATCGGGTCGCTGATCGGTCTTGCTGCCGTTACCGGTTCGGAGATCGTCATCCGCCGTGCGGGTGTGGAGCATCTGCGCTCGACGCTGATGACTTTCGAGCGCCTTGGTATCCGCTGCCGCATCGAAGGCGATGACCTTGTCGTGCCGGCCGGGCAGGAAATGAAGATTCAGCCGGATTTCGGCGGGCATATTCCGAAGATCGAGGACCAGCCATGGCCGGCTTTTCCGGCTGATACGATGTCGATTGCCATCGTTACCGCCTCGCAGTGCGAAGGCGTTGTGCTGATGTTCGAGAAGATGTTCGAGAGCCGAATGTTCTTCGTCGACAAGCTGATCGCCATGGGCGCACGCATCGTGCTTTGCGATCCGCACCGCGCGATCGTTGCAGGTCCGTCCAAGCTGCGCGCCGCGCAGGTGGAAAGCCCCGATATTCGCGCCGGCATGGCAATGCTGATCGCCGCCATGTGCGCCGAGGGTACCAGTGTCATCAACAACGCCCAGCAGATCGAGCGCGGTTATGAGCGCATCGAGGAGCGGCTGAACGCGCTTGGCGCGCGTATCACCCGCGTGCCGCCGCGCGAGGCCTGAGTCTCAGACGCTCAGGTGGGCATCCAGAGTTTCCGGTGAAGCGAGAAGTGCTTCCGACGTGTCGCGATAGGTTATCGCGCCACGTTCGAGCACGATAACCTCATCCGTCAGCGGCAGCACCTTACGGGCCTTCTGCTCGACGATGATGGCCGACATGCCTTCGCCGGTAACGATGCGGCGAAGGGCTGCCAGAAGTTCGTCGACGATGATCGGGGCAAGGCCCTCCAGCGGTTCATCGAGCAGGAGAACCTTTGGATTGAGCATCAGGGCGCGGGCGATGGCGAGCATCTGCTGTTCGCCGCCCGACAGCTGGTTGCCGAGATTGCGGCGGCGTTCCTGCAAGCGCGGGAACATCTGGTAGATGCGGGCGACATTCCAGGCACCGCGGCGAGCGCTTGCCGTCAGGTTTTCCTCCACCGTCAGCGAACGGAAGATGTTGCGCTCCTGCGGCACCCAGCCGATGCCGAGCGGCGCGCGCCTTTCCGCCCTGAGCCGAGTGATGTCGCGCTGCTGCAGGTGGATGGAGCCGGCGTGATGGGTGGTGACGCCGATGATGGTGTTGAGCAGGGTCGTCTTGCCGGCACCGTTGCGGCCGAGCAGGGCCAGCGAGCGACCTTGCTCCAGCGTGAAATCGACCTTAGCAAGCACATGGGCCTCACCATAACCGGCGACGAGACGTTCGACTCTCAGCAGTTCGGCCATCAGGCATCCTCCCCGAGGTAGATGGCTTTCACCTTCGGATCTCTGGAGATTTCAGCGACAGTTCCCTCGGCAAAGAGTGCGCCGGCGGCCAGCACCGAAATGCGGTCGGCTAAGGAGAAGACGAGGTCCATATCGTGTTCGATCAGCACGACGGTGACATTGGCCGGCAGTTCGCGGACGATGCCGAGAACCTCGTGACGTTCCTCTTCGGGAACACCTGCGGCAGGTTCGTCGAGCAGCAACACGTTCGGCTGCATGGCAATCGCAAGGGCGATTTCCAGCAGGCGCTGCTTTCCGTAGGGCAGAAGCATTGTCGGCGTGCCCATGACATCGGCGAGACGGAAGCGCTCCAGCAAGGTGGCGGCTTCATCGGCCACCTCGCGGTCCGCGGAGAGCGGACGCCAGGCGAAACGGCCATGCCCTCTGCGTTCGCTGATCGCCAGCATCACGGAATCGAGCGGGGTGAAATCGCCGAAGAGCTGGTTGATCTGGAAGGTGCGCGACAGGCCCTTGCCGACGCGGCGATAGGAGGAGACGCCGGTGATATCTTCGCCACCAAGCAATATCTCGCCGCTGTTTGGCGTGAGCACGCCGGTCAGCAGGTTGATGATCGTGGTCTTGCCGGCGCCGTTCGGGCCGATCAGCGCATGGCGGGCGCCCTGGCGGATTTGCAGCGAGACGTCGCTTGTGGCGACGAAGCCACCGAAGCGCTTGACGAGATGACGGGTTTCCAGCGCGAGCGTCATTTGCTCTCCTCAGCGACGGTGTGCTGCATTCGGGCCTCGCGTTTTCGCGCAGAACCGGGCAGCAGCGTCTGCCAGCGCGTCAGGCGCTCGCGGCCGACCAGAACGATGATGATCAGCACGAGGCCGATCCAGAACATCCAGTATTGCGGGGTGATGACGGAGAGCCAGTTGCGCAGGATGGAGAAGACGATCGCGCCGAAGACGCCGCCATAGAGATAACCGACGCCGCCGATGACCAGCACCAGCAGAACTTCGGCCGAGCGGTGGAAGGCCAGCACGTCGGGTGAGACGAAGCTGGTCGTCTGGGTCAGCAGCGCACCTGCGATGCCCGCATAGGCAGCCGAGATCGTGTAGACCGCAACGATGCGGCGGGTGGGCGAAATGCCGAGCATGGAGGCGCGGCGCTGGTTGCGCTTGATCGCCTTCAGCGACAGGCCGAAAGGCGAATGCACGATGCGCCGCGCGACGTAGGTCAGAACCACTAGGACGACCAGGCAATAGATATAGCCGGTGCGACCCCAGAGATCGAATTCGAAATAGCCGAGGATCGGGTTCAGCATGACACCGCTCAGTCCATCGGCGCCGCCGGTGAGCCAAGCCGCCTGATTGACGAATTCGGCAAGCAGCATGGCGACGCCGAAGGTGGTCATGAGGCGGGTGAGATCGGAGCCGCGCAGGACGAGGAAGCTGGTCAGAAAGCCGAAGAGGCCGCTGACAATGGCTGCCGCCAGCAGGCCGATGACCGGTTCGCCGGAGACATAAACGGCAAAAAGGCCGGCCGTATAAGCGCCCAGGCCGAAGAAGGCGGTGTGGCCGAGCGAGACGATGCCGGCGTAACCGAGGATCAGATCCAGCGAGATGGCAAATAGCGCCAGAATGGCGATTTCCGTCAGGATCAGCATTTGCGACGGTAGAACAAAGATCGCGGCAATGGCGACCAGCCAGAGAACAAATTCCCAGATGTGCCAGCGGCCGGCGCGCTTCAAGAGTTCCATGGCCGCGGTCGAAGCGTTGTCGTGCTCGCCGCTCATTGATTGCCCTCGCGGGAGAAAAGGCCGTGGGGACGGAGGATGAGGACAAGGATCATGACGGCATAGATGATGAAGGCGCCAAGCTGCGGCACGTAATATTTGCCTGCGACATCGGCAATGCCGAGCAGCAATGCGGCGATGAACGGGCCGGTGATGGATGAGGTGCCGCCGACGGTGACGACGATCATGAAGTAGATGAGATATTTCAGCGGGAAATTCGGATCGAGGCCGAGCAGTTCGGTGCCGAGCGCGCCGCCAAGGCCGGCGAGGCCGGAACCGAGCGCGAAGGTCAGTGCGAAGATGAGGGACACGTTGATACCCAAGCCGCGTGCCACACGCCCGTCATCGACGGCCGCACGAAGCTGGCTGCCGAAGCGCGTGCGGGTCAGCGCCAGCTGGAGAGCTACCGTCAGCACCGCGCAGATGACGATGATGAAGAGCCTGTAGCGGCCTATATCAATGCCCATGAAGTCGAAACGTCCGCTGAGTTCCGGCGGCAGGTTGATCAGTTGCTGCTGGCCGCCCATGAAATAGTCGATCGCAGCGATCGCCATGAAGACGAGCCCGATCGAAAACAGCACCTGATCAAGATGCGAGGCCGAGTAGAGGCGGCGGTAGAGCAATCGTTCCAACACGACCCCGACCAGCGCCGTCAGGATGAAGGCGGCCGGCAGGCACCAATAGAAGGATATGCCGTAGCGGTTCATCATGATGACGGTGATGTAACCTCCGGCCATGGCGAAGGCGCCGTGCGCCAGGTTGACGAAATTCATCAGGCCCAGCGTGACCGACAATCCGCAGGCGAGAACAAAGAGAAGCATGCCATAGGCAATGCCGTCGAACAGGATTGTCAGCATCAGACCTCACTTGAATCCAGGCGACGGAATGGTGCCCGCCGCCTGGTCCTCAGGCTTACTTGGCAGCCGTGTTCGGATCGCGAATCTTGGGATAGGTGGCGAACTCGACATTGTAGAGTTCGCCATCCTTCTCCTTGACCTCGCGCATGTAGATATCCTGCACGATGTCACGGGTATCCGGATCGATAGTGATGGGTCCGCGCGGGCTGACGAATTCCATGCCCTTCATGGCATCGAGGAGCTTGGTGCCGTCGATATCGCCACCGGTCTTTTCAAGCGCCGCGTAGGCGACATGCATGGCGTCATAGCCGCCGACCGACATGAAGTTCGGGCGCATGTTCTTGTTGGCCTTGCGGACTTCGGCAACGAAAGCCTTGTTTTCCGGGCTGTCGTGATCGGTCGAATAGAAGTGGCCGGTAATGACGCCCTTGGCGGCCGGTCCCATGCCGTTCAGGAGATCATCGTCGGTCACGTCTCCGGTGGCGATCAGCTTGATGCCAGCATCGGCGAGGCCGCGATCGACGAACTGTTTCATGAAGATCGCGCCGACGCCCGAAGGCACGAAGACGAAGAGGGCGTCTGGCTTGGCATCGCGTACGCGCTGCAGGAAGGGGGCAAAATCCGGGTTCTGCAGGGGAACGCGCAGTGCTTCGACGACAATGCCGCCTTCTTTCTTGAACTGGTCGGTAAAGCCCTTCTCTATGTCGATGCCCGGACCGTAATCGGTCACCAGTGTGACGACACGCTTGAGGTTGTTCTGGACGGCCCAGGTGGCGACCGGAACGGCGGACTGCGGGCCGGCCATCGAGGTGCGCACGAAATAGGGCGACTGTTTCATGATGGCCGAGGTCGTGGCCGAAGTAATGATCGCCGGTACCTTCGCCTGGTTGAGGACGGGTGCGACACCCATCGCAAGCGGTGTCAGGCCGAAGCCGACCAGCATCTTGACGCCGTCATTGACGACGAGTTCCTGGGCGATGCGGCGGGTCTGATCGGCCGTACCCGCGTCGTCGCGGAGCACCAGTTCGATCTTCTTGCCTGCAACCGTGTCACCATTGATTGCCATGTATGCGCGAGCCCCGGCCTCGACCTGGCGGCCGGTTGAGGCAAAAGGTCCCGTCATCGGCAGAATCACGCCGATCTTCACTGTTTCCTGTGCAAATGCAGGCGTGCCGGCAAATGCGGCGAGCGCCGCGCCGGCTATGAATAGTCTTCTCGAAAACGAAATCATGTATACTCCTCCCATTGTTGCGCACGATATCTCTCTCCCGGAGATACGCCCGCGACTTGAGCGTTTTCCCTCTCTCCTCCAGAGGAAAACGCGCTTGTCGTGGAATTTGCTCAGCGGTATCAATGTATACATAAAACTTGATATGGCACAAGCCGCAGCCCATTGGCCGAACCTGCAGGTTGTGCCTTTCGACACGGTGGAACATGGTGCCGTAAGCCGATGTTTCGAGCCGGTAATTTTGTGTTTTGCCAAAGCAAATTTTCGATCGTCGCAACTCTGTCATATAGCTATGGCGAGAACGTGCTTTATCGAGCTGATGGAATAGGGAGTGTGCCATGATCGAAAACACCGAGCTTGATCGCATCAAGAACGAGATTGCCGACAGCTTCGATGAGGAGCTGGAAATGCAGATGGAGGAAGACCGGCTCGACGAGCTGGTTGCTGAGGGCATGTCCAGCCCGGCGGAACAGACGCTGGAGCGCAAACTCTATTTCCGCGAACTTTTCCGCCTGCAGCACGAGCTGGTCCGTCTTCAGGACTGGGTTCAATACAAGAAGCTCAAGGTTGTCGTGCTCTTCGAAGGTCGTGACTCCGCCGGTAAGGGCGGCGCGATCAAGCGCGTGACCCAGCGGCTCAATCCGCGCGTCTGCCGCGTGGTTGCTCTGCCGGCACCAACCGAGCGCGAGCGGAACCAGTGGTATTTCCAGCGTTACACGCCGCATCTGCCGTCTGCCGGTGAAATGGTGCTCTTCGATCGCAGCTGGTATAACCGCGCCGGCGTCGAGCGCGTCATGGGTTTCTGCACGAAGGACGAGTTGGAAGAGTTCTTCCGCTCCGTGCCTGAATTCGAGCGCATGCTGGTTCGTTCCGGCATCATCCTCATCAAGTACTGGTTCTCGATCACCGACGAGGAGCAGGAATTCCGCTTCAACATGCGCATTCACGATCCGCTGAAGCAGTGGAAGCTGTCACCGATGGACCTGCAGAGCCGCGTCCATTGGGAAGAATACACCAAGGCCAAGGAAGAGATGCTGGATCGCACCCATATCGACGAAGCGCCTTGGTGGGTTGTGCAGGCCGTGGACAAGAAGCGGGCGCGGCTGAATTGCATCGCGCATCTACTGAGCCAGATTCCCTACGAGGATGTGCCGAAGGAAGAGATCGTACTTCCCGAGCGCGTGCGCCACGACGATTATCAGCGCATCCCGGTTCCGCCGGAACTCTACGTTCCGGAAATCTACTGATATGAACGAGCCGCTGCCGGTCCTGCCGGCAGCGGCTCTTTTTTGACATGCCGTTATCACAAAACCGCTTCACAGTTTTGCGCGACAAGTTTCAATGCGCTGACTGCTGCTTGGCGCGCGCGACGATCTGTGTCGGATTGACGAATTGCAGCGCGATGATGAGCCAGAAGAGCGTCGTCACCATATAGATCACCGCCATCGCATCGATAGACTGGCCGGCGCGCACGCCGGATGCGAACACCGCGTAATAGAGCGAGACGACCAGCGTTTGTGTCTGCGGCCCTGCGATCAGGAAGGTCAGCTCGAACATGGCGAGCGTTCGCACCAGAACGAGCAGCAGTGCCGCCAGCATGCCGGGCAGCAACAATGGCAGCAGTATGCGGATGAAGAGGCTGGTTGTACCGGCGCCGAAGACGCGGGCGGCTGCCTCGATGCGTGGATCGATCTGCTCGATGAAGGGGATCATGACGAGCACGACGAAGGGGAAGGACGGGACGAGGTTGATCAGCACAACACCCCAGAAGGTGCCGCCGAGGCCGAGCTGGTAAAGCACGGTTGCCAGTGGAATGCCGTAGGTAAGGGGCGGGATCAGCAGCGGCAGCAGGAAGAGAAGGATGATGGCGCGCTTGCCCGGAAAATCGCGCCGTGCCAGCGCATAGGCTGTCAACACGCCGAGAATGCCCGAGATGATGACGACCGCGAAGGCCATCTCGAAGGTGACAATGACGACGTTGGAAAGCTGGAACTCGCTCCAGGCACTGAAATACCAGCGATCCGTCCAGCCGCGCGGCAGCCATGTGCCAAGCCAGCGCGTGGCGAAGGAGTTGACGATTACAGCTGCGATGACAGCAAGCAGGTTGAGGACAAAGAGGGTCGCGAGCGCCCAGACGGCGATGCGCCAGATCTTCGAGGTTAGGCCCTGGTCACGGATCATGGCTCAGCCTTTCGTGCCGCCGGCGGGGCCGCGGTAGAAGAAGGAACGGGCGCCGAGAACGGCGACGACAACGATAAGTTCGACACCACCCATGATGAGGGCGATCGCCGTGCCGTAGGAATGGTCATATTGCTCGAAGGCGGCCTGATAGGCGGCGATCGAGATGACGCGCGTCGGGCCGGCTGGCGCGCCGAGCAGGACGGCCGAAGGGAAGACGGCGAAGGCCTGGACAAAGGAAAGGCAGAAGGTCACGGCGAGGCCCGGTACCAGCAACGGCAGGAAAACGCGTGTGAAGCGTTTCCGGGCATTGGCGCCAAGGGTTGCGGCTGCCTGCTCGATCGCCGGATCGATGCCGGTGATATAGGAGAGGGTCAGCAGGAAGGCGAAGGGAAAGCCTGTAATCAGCAGCGAGGCGAAGACGCCCCAGTAATTGTTGGTGAGCTTGACCGGCGAATCCAGGATGCCGAACAGGATAAGCGTCTCGTTGAACCAGCCGCGCGGGCCGAGGAAGGTCAGCAGCCCATCGGCGACGAAGACGGTGCCGAGGGTGATCGGCAGCACGAGAATGGTTGTCAGCAGTCGCTGCCGGCGCATCAACCGGACGCGAAAGGCTACGGGGACTGCGAAGGCCAGGTTGACGATGGTGACCGGCAAGGCAAGCCACATTGTATTGGCGATGGTGCCGTACTGGAACTGGTCGGAGAAGAATTTCGCATAGTTTTCGTACCAGACGCCGCCATCCTTCGGCATCAGCGAATCCGCAACGCCGTAGACGAAGGGGTAGATGAAAAGCGCGATCATGAAGAGCAGGCCGGGCAGAACGAGCAGCGTCGTGCCATCAAGGCCCTGAGCGGCAAGCCTGGTTTTCAGTGAGGGCCCCCCGTTCATGCAGGTGCCCCTTTGAAGACCAGAGAACGACCGGCGACAGGCTGCAGCGTGGCGGCAGAGCCGCGCGGCAACGCGTCATCGGAGCGGAAATAGAGTTCCGATCCGTCGGCCGAGCGGGCCATGCCGAAGAAGGCGCGTCCGCGATATTCGGTGCTGGCGACGATGACCGGGATGCCGGTGCCGTCGGTCGTGGCGACGAGGTCTTCCGGGCGCACGGAGAGCACGGCGGCATCGCCGATTTTCACCGTGTCGCGCATGGTGCCGGTCAGCCGCGCGCCAGCGGCCTCGATTTCTGCCTCAGTGCCGGAAACGGAGACGACGCGGCCGGGAATGCGGGTGCGGAAGCCCATGAAATCGGCGACGTTGAGATTGATCGGGCGCTGGTAGAGATCCTGCGGCGTACCGATCTGCTGGATATGGCCCTGGCTCATGACGACGATGCGGTCGGCAAGCGACAGCGCCTCGTCCTGATCGTGGGTGACATAGATGGTCGTCGAGCCGATCTGGTCGTGGATGCCACGGATTTCGGCGCGCATTTCCAGGCGCAGTTTGGCGTCGAGGTTTGAGAGCGGTTCGTCCATCAGGACGATCGGCGGGCGGATGACGATGGCGCGGGCGATGGCAACGCGCTGCTGCTGGCCGCCGGAAAGCTGGCCCGGCAGCTTGTCTGCCTGGCTTTCGAGGCGCACGAGGGCGAGTGCATCGATGATGCGCTTGTCGGCTTCAGCGCCGCTGATGCCCTGCATGGCAAGACCGAAACCGACATTCTTGCGCACGCTCATGTGCGGGAAGAGCGCGTAGCTCTGGAAAACCATGCCGAAACCGCGCTTTTCCGGCTCTAGCTGGTCGATACGGTTGCCGCCGAGGCGGATTTCGCCACCGGAAAGGCCGAGCAGGCCGGCAATGCAGTTCAGCGCCGTGGACTTGCCGCAGCCGGAGGGGCCGAGCAGGGCGATGAATTCACCGGGTTCGATGGTGAGATCGATGCCGTCAAGGGCGTTGTAGGCGCCGAAAGATCGCCTGATGCCATCAAGCTCAAGGCGCGCATTTTTCCGCGATGACGCTGCTGCTGCGTTTTGAACCGGCAAAGTCAATGCAATCTCCATTTTTCGGCAAACATGGCCGCTAGAAAACCGGCGCCGGAAAACCCGGCGCCGGGATATCTCAATTGTCAGGGATCAGCCCTTCTTGGCGCCGATCTTTTCGTCCCAGATGCGGAAGGCCTGAACGAGCTGCTTGGGCTCGAGCGGTACTTCCAGCGGGCTGCCGGCGATCCAGTCGGCATATTCCGGGCGGCCGAATTCCTTGATCGTTTCCTGGCTTTCCGCCGGGGCCATATCGAGGGTGACGTCCTTCACTGCCGGACCCGGGTAGAAATAGCCTGCGTCATAGGCGATCGCCTGCTGCTGGGGCTGGTAGATGAAGTTCAGTACGTCGAGCAGGACGCCGACCTTCTCGTCGGAAACGCCCTTCGGGATAGCCGCATAATGTGCGTCGGTGACCCAGTGGAAGCCTTCGAGCTTGCCGACCTTGGCCTCTTCAGGAACGATACCGAGGGCACGCGGGTTGATATCCCAGCCAGTGGTGGTGGCGACGATGTCGCGCGTGCCTTCGCCGAGTTCCTTGAAGACCACGGCCGTGCCGGTCGGGTAGTATTCGATATTTTCGCCGAGGGCGGCCAGATATTCCCAGGTCTTGGCCCAGCCGTTGACCGGGTCACGCGGGTTGCTGTCGCCGAGCAGATAAGGCAGGCCCATCAGCAAGGTGCGGCCAGGGCCGGAATTTGCAGGGCGGGCATAGAGGAACTTGTTCTTGTTCTGCTTCGTCCAGTCGAGCAGCTCCTGCGCCGTCTTCGGCGGGGTCGCCACCTTATCGGGCATATATTCGATCAGCGGGCCGGACGGATAATAGGTGATGACGACGCCCTGATCCTTGGCGAGTGCCTGCATCTTGAAGGCCTGCGGCAGCAGGATCTTTTCAAGATCGGGCAGCGCCGACTTCTTGCTCGACATATCGATCCAGAGGCCTTGGTCGACACCGGCCGAGAGCGCGTCTGTGCCGGTCAGGACGAGGTCGATATCCACCTTACCGGCGGCCTGCTGGGCCTGGATCTTGGCCGGCAGTTCCGGGGCAGGTGCCTTGGTGAAGGAGAAGCTGGAGACGAAATCCGGCTTGGCCTTGGCATAGTTTTCGAACATGCCCTGCGTCAGCGCCAGGTTGCCGGCGACATCGACGATCGTAATGGTAACAGGACTTGATGGTGCCTTTGCCTGTGCGAATGCGCGAAGCGGCAGCATACCGGCCGCCGCGACACCGGCAGCTCCGCCGACGAATGTTCTGCGTGTAATCTTCATTTTATCCTCCTCTTTGCGGCGGTGCCGGCCTTTGCCCCGAGCGCCGCCCGTTTGCATCGCAATGCACGTCCCATGCCTTGATGCGCCGGTCTTCCGGCAGCATCAAATGCTCGCAGCTCGAAGCTTTTCCTCCGGATGCAATGCCATGCCAGCGTTCTCCTCCGCGGCATGTCTTGGCAACAGAATTCAATTGATATACTAGTATGCACGAAAGTGTCAACGTCCCGAGACCATGCAATGCGGCAGGCTTCCGATCCTGAAATCCTCGCCTTTCCGGCACCGCGTGATGCCGGAGGAAAGATCCGGCGCGTGACGACGGCGGCTGCGATCCATGAGCGGTTGCATGCCGACATTGTGTCGCTGAGGATTTCGCCGGGAACGGTGCTGCAGGAAAAGCGCATTGCCGAGGATTTCGGTGTGAGCCGTACGCCGGTGCGCGAGGCGCTGCTCAGGCTTTCGGAAGGCGGGCTCGTCGATATCTATCCGCAGTCGGGCACCGTGGTGTCACGGGTGCCGGTCTCCGCCATTCCCGAAGCCGTCGTCGTGCGCAAAGCGCTTGAAGGGACGACGGTGGAGGCGGCCGCAAATATTGCGAGTGAAGCGGATGTTGCGCGGCTCGATATGATCATTGCCCGGCAGAAGACGCATGCCGCGCTCGGCAATGCCTCAAGCTTTCACGAAGAGGACGAGGCCTTTCACGAGGCGATCGCGCAGATTGCCGGCTATCCCGGCATCTGGGCCATTCTCAAGACGGTGAAGGTGCAAATCGACCGGGCGCGACGCCTGACGCTGCCGGTGCTCGGCCGCATGGATAATGTGGTGCACGAACATACTGTTATTCGCGATGCGATCGCGGCTCATGATGTCGCGGCGGCGCGCGAGGCCATGATTCATCACCTGAGTGCGGTTATACCCGACGTCGCGGAATTGCGCTCGCAGTTCCCCGACTATTTCTGCTGACGGCGGAACGATAAAACAGAGGATACAAAGGGAGGAGAGGATATGCGGCAAGGTTGGAGATGGTTCGGGCCGGAAGCGCCGGTCACGTTGGATGAGGTGCGCCAGACGGGTGCGACGAATATCGTTTCGTCTCTGCATCAGGTGCCGATCGGCCGCGCCTGGACGGAGGCGGAGGTGCTTGAACGGCAGTCGATGATCGAAACGACGCCGGCCGGCCGCTCGAAACTGACCTGGAGCGTGGTCGAAAGCATTCCGATCCCCGATGCCGTCAAGCGCAAAGGCGGGCAGGCGAAAGCCGAGATCGAGTCCTGGATCGCCAGTCTCGAGGCCGTTGCAGCCTGCGGCATCCCGATCGTCTGCTACAATTTCATGCCTGTCGTCGACTGGACGCGCACCGACCTCGACTATGTGACGCCGACTGGCGCCACCGCCATGCGCTTCGACCATGAGCGTTTCGCCGCCTTCGAACTGTTCGTTCTGCAGCGACCGAGCGCCGCTGCGGAATATTCGGATGAAGACAAGGCGCGGGCCAAGGCGGTCTATGAAAGCATGACAGAAGCGGAAATCGCCGAGATTACCCGCATCATCACTTCGGCCCTGCCAGGCTCGACGACCGAACCGCTGACCATCCCTGCCTTTCGCGAGAAGCTGATCGCCTATGAAGGCATCGATGCGAAGAAGCTGCGTCAGCACCTCATCGAATTCCTGGAGGCCGTCGTGCCGGTCGCGGAAGCGCGCGGCGTGAAGCTGACGCTGCACCCGGATGATCCGCCGCGTTCGCTCTTCGGCCTGCCGCGCATCGCTTCGACGGCTGAGGACTATGCGGCGCTCTTCGACGCCGTGCCGGCTGCGGCCAACGGCATGTGCTACTGCACGGGCAGTCTCGGCGTGCGTGCCGGTAACGATCTGCCGGCGATTGCGCGGCGTTTCGCTTCTCGCATCTATTTCGCACATTTGCGCGCCACGACCCGCGAGGGCGATGGCCGCACCTTCCATGAGAGCGCGCATCTTGAAGGCGATGTGGACATGGTTGCGGTACTGAAGGAACTGGTTGCCGAGGATCGCCGCCGCGGCGCAGATCAGTCGATCGTATTCCGCTCGGATCACGGCCATCGCATGCTGGACGATCTGCAGAAGACCGTCACACCGGGCTATCCGGCAATCGGCCGTCTTCGAGGCCTTGCGGAACTGCGCGGGATTCTGCACGCGCTCGACGCCGCGCCGAACTGATCTCAGCTCCCGCGGCTTGCGGCAGACAGCTGCCGGAGTGCCTCGATTGCTCGTTCCGCATCGGCTGCGGGCACGAAAATGTGGTCGTGGTAATAGCCAGCGACCACATTGGCGCTGATGCCGGCTTTCGTCAGTGCTCGGGAGAAGGCGGCGGTGAGGCCTACCGCCTCAAGCGCGGAATGGATCTTCAGCGTGATCTGCCGCATGGGCGGGCTTGTCTGCAGGCCGGCCCTTTGCGCTATCTCACGCGGAAGAATAAGCGTCAGTCCCTCGGCCTCGTGAAAGAGGCCGAGGGGGCGCAGGCGTAGGCTGTTTTCCAGCTCGGACGCCGGAACGGTGCTATAGACGAATTCACCCTCGACCAGTTCAGGCTCCATGGTCGCGAGAAGAACAGAGAGGTCCGTGATGCCTGCCATTCGCTTCTCCCTTCATGTCAGGAGTAGATAGTCTCCAGCACTGAAAGACCGGTGATGTGGTTGGAGCGGATGAGGGCGGCCGCAAGTGTGGGGTCGCGATCCTCATAGGCGCGGCACAGGCGCTCGTGATCCTCATAGGATTTCTGCAGACGGCCGGGCTGCGAAAGGCTGACACGGCGCAGACGCAGCGTTCTCAGAAGCAGGGAATCGATGATCTTCTTGACCGTGCGGTTGCCGGCAAGTTCGGTATTGCGCTCGTGAAAGTCGACATTTGCCCAGAAATAGGCGGTCACGTCGCCGGCCTTGCTCGCCGTTTTCATGATCTGCATGATCGGTTCGAGCGTTCGGATATCCTCAAGGGAGACGTCGCGGGCGATGTCGCCGGCGATCAGTTCCAGCAGGTTGGCGCGGACACGGTAGATATCGCGGATTTCCTTGATCGAGAGCTTCGCCACGCGCGGGCGGCGGCGCGGCGGCATTTCGACCAGCCCTTCCTTCTCCAGAAGCATCAGGGCCTCACGGATCGGCGTACGGCTGGTCTTGTAGCGCTTTGCAAGATCGACGGAGTTCAGGTCATCACCCGGCTTGCGAATATCTTCGATGATTTCGGCTGCCACTTCGCGGGCAATGGTGGAAACCAGAGAGGGCCTGTCGTGCTGTTCGGTGACGAGACGCGCAGCAACCGCCTCGGCGCGCTGGCGCGAGTCCATCTGCGGCAGATCACCGGTGGCGTGGGCCGTATCGGCTGACGTGTATTCGGCGGACAAGAGAACTCCTGAGAAATGTCCCTCCCGCCAGCAACTTAGCATTTCCTGTCGACAACGGGAACAATAGTGTGACTTTTTAACCGGCATGCGCAGGTTGAGCTATTCTGTGCCTGTTCGTCAGGAATTGCCGGGCTCTTGTTGGCGCCGACTTCAGCCGGAATCGCGCAGATATTTCGTCAGCGGCCGTGCGGCGTAACGGGAGATGGCCTGAAGTCGAGCGAAATTTCCCGCCGCCTGCCGAGTGTCGGGCAACTGGGGTGCTACGCGTATCGGCACGCGACGGGCGGCCATCAGGAGGTCGATTTCCGTCCGCGACCTACCGTAGCGGGTGAGGATTCCGGTCGCCTCGAATTCGCTGACGCCATAGGCGCATGCAAGGCTGGCGGCGTCGTAGGATTTTAAGGGGATGTGCTTCTTGTCTGCATCGATCAGGACTATCCGCGTCATGGGGCACCTGCCGTTTCAACACATTTGAAAGCGAGAGGTGACCACCGGTCACCTCCACAACCTGATCATAGAACGATGCCTGTCGATCGGCATCTATACGAAGGTCTGGACGGGGGCAGATCCAGATATGTCACTCGACGCGGCCGTCTTCAGAGCAGCCGGAAACGGTAGGCTCTTGCGACGGCCTGCATCCGGTTGACAGCGTCGAGTTTGCGCATCGCCGTCTTCAGATAGCCGTTCACCGTGTGGGCGGAAATCTTCAGGATGATGGCGATCTCTTCGCTGCTCTTGCCGGAGGCGGACCAGCGAAGGCATTCGATTTCGCGGACGGTCAGACGTTCGTAATCGGCAAGCGGCGGTTCCGTTGCCAGGCTGAAAACGTCCAGCGCCTTCAATACGGCAAAGACCATGCGCGCGCATTCCTGCTCGTCGAGCGGATTGCGCAGGCCGGAGAACATGATGACGTAGTGCCTGAGTATGGCATCATGCAGCGTGAAGCTGACGGTGTCGTGGAGGCCGAGCTCTTCGAAGCGGCGGGTGAGGTTCGTCGAGCCTTTATCGCCGCCGGGCTGAGCGAAGATGCCCGTGCCGGAATAGATCGGCATCACGGTCTTCTTCAGGCCATCGATCAGCCGACTGCGCCAGAAAAGATCCGAGGCGTCGTAACGCTCGATCAGTTCCTGTGGCCAGTTGCCGGCGATGATGTTGCTGCGGAAGCCGAGCTTGTCGGCCTGCGGAAATCTGGTGGTCAGGAAAAAGCGGAAGCCATGTGCTTGCATGGTATCGTACAGGGCAGTGGAAAAACCTACAGCGGGATCGGATCCACCGGGCGCGCTGCTTTTTGCGTCCGCTGACCAGAAGGGCTGAATTGGCTTCTTGAGGGTCATGAATCGTCTGCCGACAAATGCGCCGACCGGCCGGGAGGAGGAAGCCGGTCAGCGCAGGGGAAAGATCAGATATGCGTCCGGACGAAGTCTTGCGGGCGTTGCGCGGCAATACGGACCGGCTGATATTCGTGGACAGGAGTTTCCGGCTCCAGGCGAAGAAGCGCGCAGTGGAGCTTGTAATTCGTACCTGTGACGATGTTAGAGAAAATGACATCCATCAGGATGTTCTTTCCGACACTGATAAATATCGGGCTCTTGAGCTTTATCATGGCGTTCACCTCGTTTTCATCCGTGTATTGTTCTGGATTTTACGAGAGGTATTCTACCAATTACGCTTTATAACTTAATTATACGTAGGTTTATATCTGTATATCCGAAATTTATATTGCGTAAATAAGATCGCTCCGGCGGAGCGAATCCTTACGGCTTCAGGGCCATTTCGAGATAGTTGATAAGGGAATCGAACTCGACCGGCTTGCCCAGAAAGGCAAGCGCGCCGCCTTCCATGGCGGCGGTGCGGGTCCGCTCGTCACGATAGGAGGTCATGAAGATCATTGGCGGTTTTTCAGGTTGGCCGTTGAGGATCTCCTGCAGTTCGATGCCGCTGAGGCCCGGCATTTTTACATCGACGAGCATGCAGTCGATCGCTGCCCTGTCGCCGAAGGCCAGAAATTCTTCGGCTGAGGCAAAAAGCTTGCTCTGGTAGCCGCAGGACTGGATCAGATCGTCAAGCGCCTCCCGAATGGCCTGATCATCATCGACGACCGCGATTATGGATGTATTTGACACGAGATTGGTAGCCTTGTTTATTCTTGTATTTCGTACGGTCTATTATGGGGTTCGGGCTTGCTTCGTGGTACCATACAAGGGTCTAGGTTTGCCTATCTGCCTTCCAGCATCTCGGCCTTGCGCACCAGATCGGCCACCGAACGGACCTGCATCTTGCGCATGACATTGCCGCGATGCAGCTTCACGGTGATTTCGCTGATGCCGAGGTCGTAGGCGATCTGCTTGTTCATCAGCCCCTTGACGACGGCGGCCATCACTTCGCGCTCCCGCGGTGTCAGCGTGTCGACCAGCGAGGCGACGGCATCGCTGGCGGCCATTTCCCGACGGCGGGCCATATCCTTTTCGATCGCGACGCCGACAGCATCGAGAATATCCTGATCGCGGAAAGGCTTGGTGAGGAAATCCACGGCGCCGGCCTTCATGGCACGTACGCTCATCGGAATATCGCCGAAGCCGGTCATGAAGACGATCGGCATCCTGCTGCCGATCCGTTCGAGATGAAGCTGGAAATCCAGGCCGCTCAGGCCCGGTAGACGCACGTCGAGAAGGATGCAGCCCGGCCGGCGCAGATCGGCAGTATCCAGAAAGGCGGTCGTGGTGGCAAAGGAAACGGCATCCATCTGGATCGACCGGAAGAGATCGACGAGGGACTCGCGAATGGATTCGTCATCGTCGACAACATAGACGACCGGCAATGCGGATTGAGCGGCTGCCCTGGATGCGGCACTAGTGTCGGTCATGGTCGTCCTCGATCGGTATGATCATTTCGAAGATGGCGCCGCCTTCAGGATGATTGCCGGCCACGAGCTGGCCGCCGCGCGCTTCCAGCGTGCTGCGGCAAATGGAAAGCCCCATGCCCATTCCGGAGGGCTTGGTGGTAAAGAAGGGGGTGAAGAGCTTCGCCATCGCCTCCTCGCTGATACCGGGGCCGAAGTCCCTGACCGAGAGCGTGACGAATATATCATCCTTCCTGGCGAGCGAGATCAGAATCTTGCGCTGGTCGATTGCCGTTTCGCGCATGGCCTGCACGGCATTGGTGACGAGGTTGATCAGCACCTGCTGTAATTCGATGCGGATCGCCTTCACCGCGAGCGGCTTTTCGACGGCGGCGACATCGAAGCTGACCATGTCGCGCTGGAAGTCGTGTTCCATCAGCGTGCGCGTTTCTTCGATCAGCGTTTCCAGGTCGACCTGTTCGGGCGTGCGGTCGCCCTGGGTCAGCATGGAGCGGGTATTGTGAATGATCTCACTCGCCCTTTGGCTGTCACGGATTATGCGTTCGGCTGAGCGGTGTACGGCGGCAAGATCCGGCGGCTCACGGTTCAACCATCTGAGCAGGGTCTGGGCGTTGACGACGATGGCGCCGAGAGGCTGGTTGAGTTCATGAGCAAGCGAGGCCGACAGGGTACCGACGGTGGCCGCGCGCGAGGCGCGTGCGAGCTCGTCCTGGGCTTCGCGAATTGCCTTCTGCATCATTTCCCGCTGGGTGATATCCATCATGCCTACGACCACGCGGCTGAAGGCGGCGGGATCTTCCGGGAAACTCATGCTCATGATGACGAGCCTGGTCTCGCCATTTTCGGCGACCAGATTGCCCTTTCCCTCGAAATGGCGTTCACCGCGAAAAATGGCGCTCATCAGATCGAGAAAAGTATCGTCGTCGGGGGCGATATAACGGCGCATCGTACGCGAGGGCAGGCCATCGGCCACGTGGCCGAGAAGTTCGAGCGCGGCGTCATTGGAGGCGATGGTGCGGATCAGACCGATGCAGGTGGGGATCATGCCGGGATTGGCGCGGGCATAGTCCTTGAGATCCGTAACGCCTTCAGCCTTCAGCGACATCAGGAAAGCGCGTACGGCCGAGTAGTCGCGTTCCCACAATGCGATGCGGCTATGTTCGAAAATGTAGCGGTAGCGGGTCTCGCTGTCGCGGAGATGCAGGTTGGCCTCGATGAGGCCGGCACGGGCGGTTTCGTTTCTGAGGATGAGCGCACAGGTGATTGTGATGGCGGCAAGGGAAACCGCAAGGCGCAATTGGGCGGGAACATCCTCCTCGAGCCCGTGCGAATAGAAAAAGGCAAAAAGCGTCAGGGCGCCGCAGATCGCGGCAAGAAGCGTAACGCCTGTCCTCGTCATGATTTCGGCCGACAGGAGCAGCACGATAACATAGAGAACGGCAATGGCGCTTTCGATCTCGGTGAAGGCGTCGACGTAGAGAACGGTAATACCGAGCACGAGCGCGATCAGCCCGAGCGTGACCTCATGCGAAACCGACCCCCGCCGATTGATCAGTCTTGACAGGATAGATGATCCCATTCCCCCTCGCTATTGGTTCCGGTTCACTATCGATGCCGGTTGATGCGCATTTACCTTAATGGCGTGCCCGATGCTGCAAAACTATACCAAAGTGTTGGAAGTGTAGGCTGAATTGTCTCCGGACGGCAAAAGAAAAGACCGTCCCGGGCGGCGGGACGGTCTATGGCGGATGGGAGGATCCGCGGGGCTTCGGCGGAGGGGAGCGCCGGCCCTGACGGTGGCAAGGGGCGATGCCACCAGCCCGGAACCTGGATGGTCTTGGTGGTTCCGAGCTACATGTAGACAGTAGATCGAAGGGACCTCCGGCATAACTATACTTAGGTTTTGGTCCGGCCATACAAAACGGCAGGTCCATATCCTGGGAGGATGTCGTTGAATCGCCCCTTGAAGGCAGGGGTGATCGGCGACCGAAAGCTATACTGGAGCCGGTTGCCAATGTGTCGCAGCCAGCGTGTCATATTGCCAGAAGGATTATCCTGAGACACAGTCAGGCGTGAGCGCTCCGATCGAAAGAGGACACCGATGAAGGCAGCAGGAATGGTTAGGGCAGTCGTGGGTATCGTGGCCCTTGTCGTTCTAGGTCTTCTCTTGTGGTTTGCGACGCGCCCACCGCCGCTGGTGGTGCAGGGCGAGGTTTCCGCCAATCGCGTCGATATCAGCCCACGCGTTGCCGGCCGTATCCTCAACCTGAATGCCGATGTCGGCGATAATGTCGAGAAGGGCGCCGTCATCGCCGAGCTGGAAAGCCCACAATTGACGGCGGCACTGCATATGGCGCAGGCGGCGGTCGGTGTTTCCGAAGCCGATCTTGTCCGCGTCAACAGCACACGTCCCGAGACGATCGATGCGGCAAATGCCGAGCTTGCGGCGGCGAATGCGGATGTGACACTCTATCAGGAAGAGTCTGCCCGTCAGGGCCGGTTGATCACGACAGGCGCGTCGACGCAGGCACAGGTCGATCAGGCGGCGCGCAATCTGGAGGCAGCCATCCGCAAGCAGGAATCGGCAGCCGCCAATGTGCGGCTGGTGACGGCCGGTTCGAGCAAGGAAGAAAAAGCGTTGGCCGCTGCACAGGTCGAGCAGGCACGCGCTTCGCTCAACCAGCAGCAGGTGGATGTTTCGGAACTCACCATCCATGCTCCGATTTCCGGCCAGGTGACGACGCGTATTGCCGAGCTCGGCGAGAATTTCAGCCCCGGCGCGCCGCTGTTTTCGATCATCGACCTGCGGAACCCGTGGTTCACCTTCAATCTTCGCGAGGACCTGCTGAAAGGCCTGAAGGTCGGCGATGGTTTTGACGTCACCGTTCCCGCACTGGCCGGCGGGCCGATTCCGGTCAAGGTGACGATGATCAACGCCCAGGGGCAATATGCGACCTGGCGTGCGACGCGCGCCACCGGTGATTTCGACCTGCGCACGTTCGAGGTGCGCGCGGTTCCCGCCAATCCCGTCGAAGGACTGCGGCCGGGCATGAGCGTCATCGCTTCCTGGCCGCCGGCGGGGCATTGAGATGAAGCCGCGCGGCGGCCTTCGCCCCGGCTTTCTGCTGGTATTCCGGCGGGAGTTCGACTGGTTCTATCGCCGGCCTTTTCTGCTGTTCCTGACCACCGTCCTGCCGCTGCTGCTGATGGGTATATTGTCTATCGTCTTCAGTGCAGGTCTTGCGACACGGCTGCCGATTGCCGTGCTTGATCTTGATGGCAGCGACCTTTCGCGAACCATCATCCGCGCCGTCGATGCGACGCCGGATACCGCCGTTGCCGTCAATGTCAGCGACCTTACGGAAGGACGTCAACTGATCCTCTCCGGCAAGGTTCATGGTTTGCTGATGCTGCCGCGCAATCTGGAGCGTGACGTGTTTGCCGGCCGGCGGCCCGAGGTCGTGTTCTTCTACAACACTCAAACGCTGACGACGGGCAATCTGACGCTCAGGGGGGTCAGTGCTGCCGTGCCGACCGTCGAAGCAGGCGTCCGCCTGTCGTTGCGCACGGCAAAGGGCGAGCCGGTCGAAATTGCCCAATCCGATCTTTCGCCGATCCCGGTTCAGGTTAATCCGCTCTTCAATCCGACGCTCAACTATGCCCATTTTCTGCTCGCGGCGTTGATGCCTGCCTTGCTGCAGGTGGTGATTGTCACGACGATGGCCTATTCGATCGGCATGGATGCTGAGACGATGCATCGTCTCGTCGTTCTGCGCCGGCTTGGCGGCGGTCTGTGGCCGGCGATCGCCGGCAAGATATTGCCCTATACGCTGATCTTCCTCGTGGTTCTCGGCCTTTCCGATGCCGTGCTTTTCGGCGTGCTCGACATGCCGCTCAAGGGTGAGCGCTGGATTCTCTTCGTCGCCGGAGTGCTCTTCATTCTTGCAAACCAGTTCGTCGGCGTGCTGCTGGCGCTTTTCCTACGGCCGGTCGCAAGCGCCATCAGCATCGGCACGCTGATGTTTGCACCATCCTTCGGCTATATGGGCATCGGTTTTCCGCGGCTGGCGATGAACGATTTTGCCTATTGGTGGGGCCAGTTCATTCCCGGCACCTGGTATCTGACGGCCAGGATCGACCAGACGATCCGCGGCACGCCGATCGATCTGTCGCTGAAGCCGCTGATGGTGCTCGGCATATTCGTATTGACGCTGGCAATCCTGACAGCATTGCGGCTGGAGGTATTCCGTATCCGCCGGCAGCGACAGGCGGCGCAAAGGTTGAGGGAGGTCACGCCATGAGGGCTTTTCTCGCGATCTTCCGCATCGAACTGATGCGCATTTTGACACTTCGGCCGGTCATGGCCGTGATGCTCATCGGGCCGCTGATCTATGCGCTCTACTATCCGCAGCCCTATACGAACGAGGCACTACGCGACGTGCCGATCGCCGTCGTCGATCTCGATGACACGACGAGCAGCCGCGAGTTGGTGCGCCGCATCGATGCATCCAGCGATGTCGCCGTGGCCGCTATGCTGCCAGATCAGGTGAGCGCCGAGCGCGAGGTGCATGGGCGCCAGCTCTACGGCATTCTGGTCATCCCGCAATATTTCGAGCGTGATCTGCTGCATGGGCGGCAATCGCCGGTCGCGCTTTATGCGGATGCCAGCTATTTTCTGATCTATCAGCGCATTTCCGGCGCGGTCGTCGCCGTTGCCAGGACGATGGGCGCGGAAATCGAAACGGCACGGTTGGTTGCTGCCAATATCGATCCGGTTTTGGCCGCTGCCGCGCCCGATCCGATGCCGCTGACGGCGGTGGCGCTGTTCAATCCGCAGGGCGGTTACGCGACCTATATCTTGCCTGCAGCCTTCGTGCTGATCATGCAGCAGACGCTGCTGATCGGCGTCGGCTTGCTTGGAACGATCGGCAATGATGCGGCGGCGCGCGATCCCGCGGCCGCTGCTGCCGGGCCATTTGGACGGGTCGGCGGCAAATTACTGGCCTATCTCGTCATCGAAGCGATCGTGCTGCCCTTCTATTTGATCGTTCTGCCGTATCTCTACGGCATTCCGCGGCTCGGCGGGCTCGCTGTGATCGCCGCTTTCTGCCTGCCCTTCGTTCTGGCGGTTTCAACGCTTGGCATGGTGATTTCGGCTCTCTTCCGTAAACCGCTCGTGGTGCAGCTTGTCTCGGCGGCGCTCGGATTGCCCTTCCTGTTTCTCGCCGGGTTCTCCTGGCCCAGCGAAGCCATACCCGAACCGTTGAGGACGCTGACCGTGCTGTTGCCGAGCACGAGTGCCATCAACGGCATTGTCGAGGTTTCGCAACTCGGCGCATCGCTCCAGGCGGTCAGGGTGCCGTTCCTGACATTGTGGATATTGGCGGCAGTTTATGGATGCATTGCGCTGCTGCTGAATGCCCGATCGGTGCGGGAAAAGCCAGTTTCGCAGGCTTATCCGGGCCGCTGACGGTGCCATATCTCATTTTGAGATGGCCGCATCGAATAAACCTATTTGTCACAATAGTGTCGCCACGGCATAGTCTTAGGAGGGAGAAACACTTTTAGGACATTGCTGTGGAATATGTGCGCTTTGGCCGGACCGGCCTGAAGGTTTCGTCGCTTTGCCTTGGTACCATGGGTATCGGGACATCCAAGTGGAAGGGTTGGGTGCTGGACGAGGAAAAGTCGGTGCCGATCCTCAAGAAGGCGCTCGATGTCGGCATCAATTTCTTCGACATGGCGGACTGGTATTCGACCGGCGTCAACGAGCAGGTCGTGGCCCGCACGCTGCTGTCGCTGACCGATCGTGAAAAGCTGGTGCTCGCGACTAAGGCCTTCTATCCGATGAGCGACGATCCGAACGACAAGGGTCTGTCGCGCAAGCACCTGATGGCATCCATCGACAAGTCGCTGAAGCAGATGGGCACCGACTATGTCGATCTCTATGTCATCCACGCATTCGATCCGGAAACGCCGATCGAAGAGACGATGAGCGCGCTGCATGACATCGTGAAATCTGGCAAGGCGCGCTACATCGGCGCTTCCACCATGTATTCCTGGCAGTTCGCCAAGATGAACCACGTCGCCGACAAGAACGGCTGGACGCGGTTCGTCAACATGCAGTGCCAATATTCGCTGCTCTACCGCGAGGAAGAGCGCGAGATGATGCCTTATTGCCAGGACGAAGGTATCGCAGTCACGACCTTCTCGCCGCTCGCCCGCGGTTATCTCGCCGGCGGCGGTTCGGCACCGCGCATCGCCCATGACCTCTATCTCGATTGGTTCGGCGACGAGATCGACCAGGAGATCGCCAAGCGCGTCAACGAACTCGCTGCCAAGCGCGGCAAGACGGCGAGCCAGATCGCCCAGGCCTGGGTCATCGGCTCCGGCAACAGCACGGTTCCGATCGTCGGCACGGAAAGCCCCGAGCATGTCACTGCCGCCATCGAGGCCGCGGCGATCGAACTCACTGCAGAAGAGCGCGCCTTCCTCGAAGAACCCTACCGCCCGCGCGACATGATCAACGACTATAACCCGGTCCGCCGCCCGCGTGCGCTTTCGAAGGCGTAATGGGCAAGGGCATACTGGGTTCGACTCGCATCGCTACTGGAGATTTCAATGCTTTATATCGGTGAAGGCTTCGAGGGTTCCGGCCCGAACGCTGCTCATATCAACCTCTACATCGGCCCTAAGAACGGCCCGATTTCCGGCGCGCTTGCCGGGGCTGCGGCAAGCCCCGGTCCGGGTCACCTGCCGTTCCAGGCGGTGCTGAAGCCGAACCTGCCGGCCAAGCCCGTGACGCTCTTCATCGCCAAGGCGGTGATGGAGTCCGGTTCGTCGCATGAGCTGATGACCTGGGGCCCGGCGCAGGCCGGTGTTGCCGCCGGCATTACCGCAGCGCTCCTCGACGGCTCGCTGCCGGCGGAAGCCGAGGATGACTGGGTCGCAATTGCCGCCGTCTGGGTCAATCCGTCGGCAAACGATGCTGAAGAAGTGTATCATAACAACAAGGCTGCAACGCATCTTGCCGCCAAGCGCGCTTTGCTGAAGGGCTGGCCGTCGCGTGCCGAGCTTGCCGAAGGCGTGGCAACGGTCGGCAATCCGTTCTTCACGCCGAAGGTCGCCTGATATGAAGCTTGTGGAAGACAATGCGCTGATCGGTGGAGGCTGGGGGAGTGCTGCTGACAGCAAGCGCTTCGCCGTGCTGAACCCTGCCGATGGCAGCGAGCTTGCGACCGTGCCGGATTGCGGCGCGGCGGAAGCTCAGCAGGCAGTCGATGCTGCTGCCAGGGCTTTCAAGACCTGGCGCAAGACGCTTGCCTCGGAGCGCTCTGCAGTTCTCCGCCGCTGGGCGGATCTAATGCTTGTCAATCAGGAAGATCTTGCGCGTCTGCTGACGGCCGAACAGGGCAAGCCGCTGGCTGAAGCGCGCGGCGAAGTCGCCTATGCGGCCGGTTTCCTCACCTGGTTTGCCGAGGAAGGCCGCCGCTCGCATGGCGGCGTCGTGCCGTCGCACAAGGCCGATGCGCGCATCGTCGTGATGAAGGAGCCGGTTGGGGTCGTCGCGGCTGTGACGCCGTGGAATTTCCCGCTGGCGATGATCACCCGCAAGGTTGGCCCGGCACTTGCTGCCGGCTGCACCATCATCATCAAGCCGGCCGAGGATACGCCGCTCTCGGCGCTGGCACTTGCCCGTCTCGGCGAGCAGGCCGGCGTTCCCGCCGGTGTCGTCAGCGTGGTGACGACGAAGTCGCCGGCCGATGTCGTCGGCGTCTGGATGAAGAGCCCGGTCGTGCGCAAGTTCTCGTTCACGGGATCGACGGCGACCGGCAAGCTGCTCATGCGCCAGAGTGCGGATACGGTAAAGCGCATCAGCCTGGAACTCGGCGGCAACGCGCCGCTGATCGTTTTCGACGATGCCGATATCGATCAGGCCGTGCGTGGCACGATCGCCTCCAAGTTCCGCAATACCGGTCAGACCTGCGTCTGCGCCAATCGCATCCTCGTCGAGGATGGCATTTATGACCGCTATGCCGAAGCGCTTGCCAAGGCCGTAGCGGCGATGAAGGTCGCGCCAGGCGTCGAGGACGGCGCAGCGCAGGGGCCGCTCATCAATGCGCCGGCGCTGACGAAGGTCGAGCGGCATGTGACCGATGCCGTCGAGAAGGGCGCCAAGGTGTTGACGGGCGGCAAGCGGCATGAGCGCGGCGGCCTTTTCTATGAGCCGACGGTGCTGACCGGCATGACGAAAGATATGGCGCTGGCGACCGAAGAGACTTTCGGTCCGGTTGCAGGCATTTTCCGCTTCAAGGGTGAGGAAGAGGCAATCGCGCTCGCCAACGATACGGAAACCGGCCTCTCGGCCTATTTCTTCACGCAGAATCTCGGTCGCGCCTGGCGTGTCGCCGAGGCGCTGGAAGCAGGCATGGTCGGCATCAACGAAGGCGTGATCTCGACGGAAGTCGCGCCTTTCGGCGGCGTCAAGCAATCCGGTCTCGGCCGTGAAGGCGCTGCCGAAGGGCTCGATGAATATCTCGAGAGCAAATACGTCCTGTTCGGTGGGCTTGCAGGATAATGACGGAGGATCGCTCTCCCCAGACGAAGAAGGAGCCGGCGGTCGATCGCCGCCGGTTGCCGCTGAATGCGCTCCGGGCCTTCGAGGCTGTGGCGCATCACGGCAGCTTCACGGCGGCAGCCGCAGCGCTCAATATTTCGCAGAGCGCGCTTTCGCGGCATGTCATCGGTCTGGAAGAGAGCATCGGGCGCAAGCTTTTCGAACGCGGTCACAAGGCGACGACGCTGACCGACGCCGGGCGCTCGCTCGCCGCCGGCATCGGCAAGGGCTTCGATCGTATCGAACAGGCGATGCGCGAAGTCTGCGCGCCGGATGAGCAGCGCCAGCGCAAGCTGCGCATCAACCTGCCGCCGAGCTTTGCCATGAAGCTCACCGTGCCGCTGCTGACCGATTTCCGACGCAGCTTCCCGGACGTGCTTCTGGAGGTTTCGACACCCTATGGGGTGCCGGACAGCGAATTCGATGTGGCGGTCGTCTACACTCGGCCGGCCGTCGATGAATGGATCACCGACTTGCTCTGGGAGGAGCGGCCGACGATCCTGTGCCATCCTGATTTGGTGCGGGCCGATCTGGCCAGAGGAGGGGTTTCGGATATTGCGGCTTTCATTGCGGCAAACGAAATCATTCACATCAAAATCGTCGATATGGAGCCTTACCTCACGTGGCAGCGCTTCCTTGTCCAGAACGGTCTTGGTGGGGTTTCCGTGGCGCGGGGCGTGACATTCGACAGCGCCAGCCTCGGGGTACAATACGCATTGTCGGGGCAGGGGCTGGTGTTGGCAGATCCGGCCCTTTTCCGGGAGGAAATAGAAAGCGGCCGCTTGGTTGCGCCGGTCACCGCACACTATTACGAAGGCTTCGGGTATTACCTGAAGACCGATGCGGAAGGGCTGGTGGATCCTCTGATTGCAGGGTTTCGATCCTGGATCATCAGCCGCTTCAGCAATCGTATGGTGAACGAAGGTGAAAAGCCCGCCCTGCGCATCGTGTCTGGCACAGAGGGTGCCTGATAGCGAACATACTGCCCATTCAAGGAGGAGGCAGATTATGACTGAATTGAAGACCAATAGCGGCAAGCCGCTGCATCCCTCGGTGCCGGAACTGTGCGAACAGGTCCGCGCCGGCAAGATCGATCGCCGCGGCTTCCTGCGTGCCGTCGCCTGGCTCGGTGTGACGGCGGCTTCCGCCAGCGCCTTCCTCGGTGAAAGCAAGCCTGCATTCGCCCAGGAAACGCCTACGGATGGCGGCACGCTGCGTTTCGGCTGCCAGATCCAGGAACTGACCGATCCGATGATGACGAGCTGGATCGAGGCTTCGAACCTCTATCGCAACAGCCTGGAATTCCTGACATTCGTCGATGCCGACAATGTCACGCATCCCTATCTCGCCAAGAGCTGGACGCCGTCTGCCGATCTCAAGACCTGGGATTTCGAACTCGATGAACGCGCCAAGTGGTCGAATGGCGATGCCTTCACCCCCGAGGACGTGATCTTCAACATTCAGCGCTGGATTGCACCGGACTCGCAGTCTTCCAACAAAACGGCTTTCTCGGCTGTCGAAAAGGTCGAAAAGACCGGCGACCATACCGTCCGCATCACGCTGTCGCGCGCCGTTTCTTCACTGCCGGAACAGCTCTATTCCTACACCTGCCCGATGCTGCACCGCGACTTCGTCAAGGGCGGCGCCAACTGGCCGGCCAATCCTGTTGGTACTGGTCCGTTCAAGCTGGATGCCTACGAAGTCGGCCGTCAGGCGGTCTTCTCCAAGCGCGCCGATTATTGGGGCACGCCGGCCCATCTCGATGGCATTCAGTATATCGACCTCGGCACTGATATCACCACGCATCTCGCTGCCCTTTCGAGCGGCCAGATCGATATCATCTACCGCGCGACGATCGCCGAATACGATCTCATGAAGTCGCTGCCGAACATCCAGATCCTGACCGGCAAGGCGGCGCATACGCTCGTCATGCGCATGCAGTCCGACCAGAAGCCGTTCGACGACGTTCGCGTCCGCAAGGCCGTGCAGCTTGCTGCCGACAACAAACAGATGCTCGATGTCGCCTATCGCGGCGAGGGTGAAGTCGGCGCCAACTTCCACGTCTCGCCGGTCCAGCCTGACTATTTCGCACTGCCGGCGGTTACTCGTGATGTCGAGAAGGCCAAGGCACTCCTCGCTGAAGCCGGGCACAAGGACGGCCTCGATCTGGAACTGACGCTAGGTAACACGCAGGGTACCTGGGAACAGGATACCGCGCAGGTGCTGCAGCAGAACCTTGCCGAAGCCGGTATCCGGCTGAAGCTCAATGTCCTGCCGGCCTCGCAGTATTGGCCGATCTGGGACAAGGTTCCGTTCGGTCTCACCTATTGGGCGCACCGCCCGCTCGGCGCCATGACGCTCGACCTTGCCTACCGCTCCGGCGGCGCCTGGAACGAGAGCCATTTCGCCAGCAAGGAATTCGATGCTGCGCTCGACAAGGCACTTGCCGTCGTCGATCCGGCCAAGCGCCCCGAAGCCATGAAGGATGTCGAACAGATCCTGCAGGATTCTGCCGTCATCATTCAGCCCTATTGGCCGAACCGCTTCAGCGCCGCGGCTACCACCGTCCGCGGTTACGTGCTCCATCCGGCGGATTACTTCCGCATGGATGGCGTCTGGCTCGCCAAGGCTTGATCTTTGGCAGGGGCCGCCCGAAAGGCGGCCCCGACCCGGCAAAGAGGTGGTTCGTGACCGTTTTTCTTTTCATTCTCCGTAAATTGGCAAGCGCTCTCGCGGTTATGTTCACCGTGTCGCTGCTCGTTTACCTGGCGCTGGAGGTCAATGTCGGCGATGTCGCCGTCAAGGTCCTCGGTCAGTTCTCGACGCCGGCCCAGCGTGCGCAGTGGCTGACGGCCAACGGTTACGATGCCCCCTTCATCATTCGCTATGGACGCTGGCTTTGGTCCTTCGTGACCGGTGACTGGGGCATGTCCACCTATTACCGTGCGCCGGTTGCCCAGCTTATTCCGGACCGCCTTGCGGCCTCCGGCATTCTTGCCGGCGGCGCGCTGCTGGTGATCGTGCCTGTCGGCCTGTTTGCGGGCATCATTGCTGGCATGCGTCCCGGTTCGCTGCTCGATCGCGCCGTTTCCTTCATCGCGATCGCCACGACCTCGATCCCGGATTTCGCTTCCGCCGTTTTCTTCTCTGCCGTCTTCGTTTTCTGGCTGCACTGGCTGCCGGGCGCCAGCACCATGCTGACGGGTTTTTCGTTGCAGCAGATCATTCTGCCGGTTTTGGTCCTTGCCTTCTATTCCACCGGTTATCTGGCACGCGTCACCCGCGCCTCCATGATCGAGGTGATGGGTACTCATTATGTCCGCACGGCGCGGCTGAAAGGGGCGAGCACGGCACGCATCGTCTGGCGGCATGCCTTGCGCAATGCGCTGATCACGCCTGTTACCGTCATCATGCTGCAATTTCCGTGGCTGCTGTCCGGCGTCATCGTCGTGGAGGTCTTCTATGCCTACAAGGGCTTCGGTACGCTTCTCTATGATGCCGCGCTCAACAGCGACATTCGCCTCGTCGAGGCATGCGCGATGGTGAGTGTCGTTGTCGTTGTCGCGACGCAGATTCTCTCCGATCTCGCCTATGGCTGGCTCAATCCGCGTGTCTCGCTGCTTGATGCAGCCAAGGGACGGAAGTGAGGGCGCCATGCGGAAAGCTGTAACACCCTATCTCACCAATCCGGTCGTGCTGATCGGCGGGTTCCTGACGATCGGCTGGTTGCTGGTGGCGATCCTCGCGCCAATCCTTGCGCCCTTTGATCCGATCCGCACGCTGTTGCCGCTGGCAAAACCTGGTACTGCCGCTCCGACAGGCGGCGTGTTCTGGCTCGGAACCGACAAGCTCGGCCGCGATATCCTCTCGCGCCTGATCTATGGCGCACGCACCGTCGTTGTGTTTTCGACCCTTGCGACGGTTACGGCCTATGTCGTCGGCGTGGCGCTCGGGCTTATCGCCGGCTACTGGCGCGGCTGGATCGATGCGGTCCTGTCCTACATCGCCAATGTCGTGCTCTCCTTCCCGGTTCTGGTGCTGTACATCGTCATCATAGTCGTGGTCGGTTCCTCGCCCTTCAACATCGTGCTTGCCGTCACCTTCGGCAGCGCGCCGGCGATCTTCCGCATCGTGCGCGGCATCACCATCGATGTGTCGAGCCGCGATTTCGTAGCGTCTGCGGTGACGCAGGGCGAAAGCACCTGGCGCATCATGCTCTTCGATATCCTGCCCAATGCCAGCGGTCCGCTCGCAGTCGATTTCTGCCTGCGCCTCGGCTACACGGCGATCACCATCGGCACGCTCGGCTTCCTCGGTCTCGGCCTGCCGCCACCGACGCCGGATTGGGGCACGATGGTCAACGAAGGCCGCGCCATGGCGATCGCCTTCCCGCATCTCGTGATTTTTCCATGCCTTGCGATCTCGTCGCTGATGCTGGGCTTGAGCCTGCTGGCGGACGGATTGCGGGAAGTCTCGGAAGCGCAGGGGAGGCGTGCATGAGCAGCAATGAAAACCAACCGATCCTTCGGGTCGAAAATCTGAGCGTCGCCCTGCCGAAGGGCGCCGACAGGCCCTATGCCGTCAAGGCGGCGAGCTTCGATCTCAGGCCGCGTGAAATTCTCTGCATCGTCGGGGAATCCGGGTCCGGTAAGTCGGTTCTGTCGGCCGCCTTGATGGGCGCTGTACCGGAGGGGCTGAAGGTTGCGGGCGGCAAGGTGATGCTCGGCGATACCGATCTCGTCGGCCTCTCCGAACGGGCCTTCCGCGCCGTCCGAGGCAGCGATATCGCCATGATCTTCCAGGAGCCGATCGCTTCGCTCAATCCGGCGATGACGGTTTCGGCGCAGATTGAGGAAGTCTTCGAGTTGCATTCGGATTTCGATGCCGTGGAGCGGAAGAAGCGTGCCCGTGCGCTGATCGAATCCATGCATTTGCCGAATCCTGATCGTATCCTGCAGGCCTATCCGCATGAGCTTTCGGGCGGCCAGTGCCAGCGTGTTGTCATCGCCATGGCGCTTGCCATGAACCCGCGCGTCCTGATTGCCGACGAGCCGACGACGGCGCTCGATGTGACGACGCAGGCGCAGGTGTTGAAGCTCGTACGCGAGCTTCGCAACATGCACGACCACGGCATTCTCTTCATCACGCATGATTTCGGTGTCGTTGCCGATATTGCCGATCGCGTCGCCGTCATGCGCTACGGCGAGATCGTCGAGATCGGTGAGGCAAAACAGGTGCTGACGGCGCCGAACCATCCCTACACCAAAGAGCTCATCGCCGCCGTGCCGAGCCTGAAGCCGCATGACCGTCCCGCGCCACCGCAGGGTGAGGCGCCGGTGCTTGCCGTGCACGATCTGCAGCATTCCTATGGCAGCGTCCAGGTTCTGAAACATGTGGAACTCAGCCTGTCGCCGGGCCGTGTGGTGTCCATCGTCGGTGAATCCGGCTGCGGCAAGTCTACCCTTGCCAAGGCGATGATCCGCCTGATCGAGCCGAAGAGCGGCCGCGTGGAAGTGGCGGGCGCCGATCTTCTCGGCCTTGCGCCAGCCCCATTGCGCGCCCGGCGGCGGTCGATCCAGATGATCTTCCAGGATCCGTTCGGCTCGCTCAATCCGCGCCGTCGCGTCGGGCCGATGATTGCACGCTCCGCCCAGCTCGCCGGCATGGAGGCAGGCGAGGCGCGGCGCCGCGCGGAGGAACTGCTCGATCTCGTCGGCCTGCAGAAGAGTGCCTACTGGCGCAAGCCATCGGCCTTTTCCGGCGGGCAGCGTCAGCGCATCGGCATTGCGCGTGCGCTTGCCATGCAGCCGGATGTACTGATCGCGGATGAGAGCGTTTCGGCACTCGATGTGTCGGTCCAAGCGCAGGTTCTGAAACTGCTTCGCGAGCTGCAGGAGAAGCTGCAGCTTGCCATCGTCTTCATCACTCACGACCTGCGCGTCGCAGCTCAGATCAGCGACGAGATCGTGGTGATGCAGAAGGGTGAAATCGTCGAGCGCGGCAGTGCGGCCCAGGTGCTGCAGGCGCCGACACACCCCTATACGAGAACGCTTCTCGACGCGGCGCCGGGCCGCAGCACGTTCTAGCCGCCGCTTACGGGCGACGGCACCCTGTTTCGTTTCAACGCATGGCCGGTAAAGGCCGGCATGCGCGTGGTTAGCTATTGTCCTGAGGATACCGTCATGACGGAATATCGCAATTTCATCGCCGGAGAATTCCGGTCTTCCGCCACTCTGGTGCCGGTACTCAATCCGGCAACGGAAGCCCAGTTCGCCAGAGTGCCTTCGGCGACTGCCGAAGAAGCCGTCGAGGCCGTGGAGGCGGCAGCTAGGGCACAGAAGGAATGGCGTGCGCTGCCGGCCATCGCGCGCGGTGACGCACTGCGCAAGCTTGCTGCCGTCATCGAGCAGCGGGCGGAGAAGATCGGTACCGCTCTGGCACTGGAATCCGGCAAGAGCCTTGCCGATGCGACGGGCGAGGCGATCTATGGCGCCGAGCTGATGCGCTATCACGCCGAATGGGCGCGGCGTATCGAAGGTGAAATCATCCCGAGCGACAACGCCAATGAGACGCTGCTTCTGAAGCGCGAAGCGATCGGCGTCATCGCCTGCCTGATCCCTTTCAACTTCCCGATCTACACGCTGGTGCGCAAGATTGCGCCGGCGCTGATCGCCGGCAATGCGGTTGTCGTGCGTCCGAGCAATTCGACGCCGACCTCGGCCTTCGAGATTGCCGAAGCCGCTGTCGAGGCCGGTCTGCCGGCCGGTCTCGTCAATATTCTCACCATGTCGCATGATGTCGCGGCCACACTTTGCACCCATCCGAAGGTCGGGATGATCACGCTGACCGGCAGCCTGCAGGCGGGCCGTGTCGTGCTCGACTATTGCAAGGCGAACATTGCCAAGCCGTCGCTGGAATTGGGTGGCAAGACACCTGTTATTATCGAACCGGATGCCGATCTTGATGCTGTTGCCGCGCAGCTTGTTGCCGCCAAGACCAATCATTGCGGCCAGCTCTGCACAGCGCCGGAGCGCGTCTATGTGCATCGCTCGATCCATGATGCGCTGCTTGCCAAGCTGAAGGTCAGCTTTGCCGCACGCGCCTTCGGCGACCGTTCGGTCGATGCGTCTCGCGTCGGGCCGCTCGCCACGAAGTCCGCGCAGACGAATGTGCACAAGGCCGTCCTGAAGGCGGTGGAGCAGGGCGCGAATATCGAGGCTGGCGGAATCCTGCCTGAAGGCGCGGGCTTCTTCTATCCGCCGACGCTGCTTTCCAATTGCCGTCAGGACATGGAGATCATCGCCGAGGAAATTTTCGGACCGGTTCTGCCTGTCGTTGCCTACGATACGACGGAGGAGGCACTGGCGCTCGCCAATGATCACCAGTTCGGGCTGAGCTCTGTGCTTTTCACCAATAACCACCGCACGATCATGCGGTTTTCCGACGCGATCGAGGCCGGCGAATTCTACGTCAACCGTTTCCCGGCCGATCCCTATCAGGGCTATCACGCCGGCTGGAAGCGCTCCGGCCTCGGCGGCGATGACGGCAAACATGGCATGCTCGAATTCACCCAGACGCGCCTCGTCATACTCAAGCACTGAGGATTACGGCCATGCAGATCGCATCGCTTTCCACCCATGTCGTCGCCGTTCCGCCGCCGCATATCGGCGGCATGTACTGGATCTTCGTGCGGCTGACGACGGCAGACGGTATCGAGGGCGTCGGGGAGATCTATTCCACCGCTTTCCATCCGCAGGCGCTCGTGCCGCTGATCGAAGATGTCTTCCAGCGCTATCTGCTCGGCCATGATCCGCATGACATCGAGCGCTTCTGGCGCCTTGCCTATTCGAGCGGTTTCACGCAGCGACCGGACCCGACGATGATGGGCATCGTTTCCGGCCTGGAGATTGCCTGCTGGGATATTATCGGCAAGGCCGCCGGCAAGCCGGTGCACAAGCTGATCGGCGGGCGCGTGCATGAGAGGCTGCGCGCCTATACCTATCTCTACCCGAAGAATGCCGCAGGCGAGTATGACTATAACGATCCGGACCTCGCTGCCGAATGTGCGGTGAAGATGGTCGAGATGGGCTTTAGCGCGGTCAAGTTCGACCCGGCCGGCCCCTATACGGCCTATTCCGGCCATCAGGTGTCGCTCGGAGTCATGGACCGTTGCGAGGAGTTCTGCGCGAAGATCCGTGCGGCTGTCGGCAGCAGCGCCGATCTGCTCTTCGGAACGCATGGGCAGATGGTGCCGTCCTCGGCGATCCGGCTGGCGCAGCGGCTGGAGAAATACGATCCGCTCTGGTTCGAGGAACCGGTGCCTCCCGGCCAGGAGGAGGCGATGGCGGAAGTCGCCCGCAAGACCTCGATCCCAATTTCGACCGGCGAGCGACTGACGACGAAATACGAGTTCCAGCGTGTGCTGGAAACCGGTGCAGCCTCGATCCTGCAGATGAACGTCGCACGCGCCGGCGGCATTCTTGAATCCAAGAAGATCGCCGGTATGGCGGAGGCGTATTATGCGCAGATCGCGCCGCATCTCTATAACGGTCCGATCGGTGCCGCGGCCAGCATCCAGCTTGCCGCGTCCTCGCCGAATTTCCTGATCCACGAGGCGATCGTCGATTTCTCGGGCTTCTATGCCGAGATCTTGAAGACGCCGCTGCGCTTCGAAGACGGCTATCTGATCCCGTCCGACGAGCCGGGGCTGGGCGTGGAACTCAATCTCGATGTTGTCGCCAAACACTCGCCTTACGAAGGGCAGCGGCTGCATCTGCAAATGGATGACAAGCCTGCTGACGTGAAGGCCTTTGCGCCGGCTCGCGGCTGAGAACGAAGATGACGACATACGATTACATCATCGTCGGCGCCGGCTCTGCCGGCTGCATTCTGGCCGCGCGCCTGAGCGAGAGCGGCAGGCACAATGTGCTGCTGATCGAAGCCGGTGGCAATGACAGCTCGCCGTGGTTCCGTATCCCGGTCGGTTATGCGCGTTCCTACTACGATCCGAAGGTTAACTGGATGTACTGGAGCGAGCCGGAAACAGCACTCAATAACCGGCGCATTTATGCGCCGCGGGGCAAGGTGCAGGGCGGTTCGGGCTCCATCAATGCGATGATCTTCGTGCGTGGGGCGGCCGATGATTTCGACGACTGGAAGGCCGCCGGAAATACCGGCTGGGGTTATGACGACGTGCTGCCCTTCTTCCGCAAGCTGGAAACCCATGCGGGCGGTGAGAGCAAATATCACGGCGGCGGCGGGCCGATCCATGTGACGCCGATGCGCGGCCAGTCGCATGCGATCACCGACCGCTTTCTGGAGGCCTGCGCCGAATTGCAGCTGCCGCTAAATGCGGATTTCAACGGCGAGAGCATCGAGGGCGCCGGCATCTACGACATCAATACGCGCAACGGCGTGCGCTCTTCCTCGTCGCTTGCCTATCTGCGGCCGACGCTCGGGCGTCCGAATCTTGCGATCCTGCGTAACAGCCGGGTGCGGCGGGTCATCGTCGATGCCGAGGCACGTGCGACCGGTGTCGAGGTGATCGGGCCGGGCGGCATCACCAGCTATGCGGCGCGGCAGGAGGTTATTCTCTCTGCCGGTGCGGTCGATACGCCGAAGCTGTTGCAGCTTTCCGGCATCGGGGACGGCGCGCATCTGCAATCCCTCGGCATTCCGCTTGTCCGGCATCTGCCGGCGGTCGGCAGAAACCTGCAGGATCATCTTTGCGCCAGCTTCTATTATCGCTCTACCGTACCGACACTGAATGACGAACTCGGCACGATTTTCGGACAGGCGCGACAGGCATTGCGTTACATCCTGACGCGGCGGGGGCCGCTGGCGCTCAGCGTCAATCAGGCTGGCGCCTTCCTGCGCGGCAGTCCGGACGAGGAGCGGCCGAATATCCAACTCTATTTCAACCCGCTCTCCTACCGCATTCCTACCGATCCGAAGGCGGGGCTGAAGCCGGAGCCTTATTCAGGCTTCCTGCTGGCTTTCAACTCCTGCCGTCCGACGAGCCGTGGAAGTGTCAGCATCATCTCGCCCGAATTGACGGATGCGCCGCAGATCCGACCGAACTATCTCGGCACGGTCCACGATGAGGAGGAGGTCATTCAGGGCAGCCGATTGGTGCGAAGGATCATGGAAGCACCGGCATTGCGGGCGATCACCGAAATGGAGATGCCGCCTTCGGCTGAGGCGCGAACGGATGAAGAATTGCTCTCTTATTTCCGTGGCAATTCCGGTTCGATCTATCACCTCTGCGGATCGGCAACGATGGGGCCGGATGCGACGACATCGGTTGTCGATGCATCCCTCAAGGTGCATGGCATCAACGGGTTGCGGATCGTCGATGCCTCGGTTTTCCCGAACATCACGGCGGGCAATATCAACGCGCCGACCATGATGGTGGCGGAGAAGGGCGCGGCGATGATCCTGGCATCCGCGGCGTGATAGGCTACTAGTGACGGTGGATCGGGTCGATCCACGGGACATCTTCAGGTTTCTCGACCGGTTCAATATCGAGATTGACGACGACGGGTTCCTGGCCTGAACGCACGAGCACGCATTCCAGCGTCTCGTCGCGGCTGGCATTGATTTCCTGATGTGGCACGAAGGGCGGCACGAAGATGAAATCGCCGGGGCCGGCTTCCGCCGTGAATTCGAGGTTTTCGCCCCAGCGCATGCGGGCTTTGCCCTTCACGACATAGATGATGCTTTCAAGATCGCCGTGGTGATGGGCGCCGGTCTTGGCATTGGCATGGATCGTTACCGTGCCGGCCCAAATCTTCTCGGCGCCGGCGCGCGCATTGTTGATAGCGGTCGCGCGGTTCATGCCCGGCGTCTGGGCAGTATTCGGATCGAGCGCATTGCCGGGAATGACCTTCACGCCGTGTTCGCGCCAGTCGATATGCTTGTGGTCGTGATCGTCGCTCATGCCGCTCCTCCTGCTTTTGAAGTCAATCTAGGCAAGGCGGGACCGGCAGCCAAGGGCTGCCTATCCTTTATCCATCATTCGCGGATCAGCACATGATCGGCCTTCAGCCAGAAGGGCGGGAGGTAGAGCGGCGTATCCGAGAGCGGCAGGATGTTCTCCTTCAAGTCAACGCCGAGCTTGTCGGCCATGAAGGCTCGGCGCGCAGTAATACGCGCATGCATGTCGGGATAGCGGGTGCGGATGGCATCGCGTAGACTGGCATCGGCAAAGGCGATCGCGTCTTCCGAGTTCAGCGCCCAGCCGGCGGGCATGGGCATGGGAATGACATCGACCTGGAAGGGCATACCGGAGCGCAGGCGCTCGGTGGAACCAGGGCGAACAGGCGAATGCAGCCATTCCTCGTGGCTGCCGAGATGGCCGGGATTGAGAGCGGAGTTCAGGCCGGCGGATTTCAGTTTCTCGGTGACTGCAGTGAACAGATCGCCGCCGGTCGTGCCGATATCGGCGGTTTCGTACCAGGTGATCAAAGCCTCGAAATAGGCCTTGGCGGGCTTGAGGAAGGCCTCGTCGTGATCGGTCAGTAGACCGGCGCGTGAGGAGAGGGCTCCCCAGTAGCCGAGAGCGGTGGTGACGCCATCGCCCTTCTTCATGCGTCGTGCCGTCGGGCTGCGCAGGCCGACGATGTTTTCGCCCTTGCTGACGGAGGCGAACATGGTGTGGACGTTCAGCGGATCGCCCTCATAGCCGAGCCGGCCGAGCGCTTCGAATTCGCTATCGCCTTCGCGGATGCCTGAGACGACACGCCAGAGTGCGCGAGAGCAACGGGCCGAGGCCCATTCGAAAGCGGCGAGCTGGTCGATATCGACGACGGAGCGCAGGCCGTTTTCCGGATGCATCAGGACGGACGTTGCATCGGTGACGCTGCCGGCGAGGCGGCGCAGCACGGATACGATGAAATCGGGCACGAAGTAGCAGTTTGCGTGGTCTTCGTCCTCTTCCGCCGAGAGATATTTCCAACCGACGAGGCCGATGCTGTCGCCTTTGCCGATTCCGGCATCGACAAGGCGGTCGGCAAGGCGCGGGTTCTGTGTGCGGTCCTGGCCCATCAGGCTGAAGCTCTGGGCGCGTAGCACTTCGATGCCGGGCAAGCGCGCCAGCACCGTGTAGCTTTCGGATTCATTGCCGGTGATTATCACGCGCTTGCCCTTGGGGCCGAGCAGCAACAGGGCTTCCTCGAAGCGCGGCTCGAAACCGGAGAGGAACATGATGTTGCCGAAATGCTCGCGATCGGCATAGACGACGAGCCAATCGGTGCCGGCGGCTTTCAGCGCAGCATCGGCGCGGCCAGCATAGGTCTCGGCCGAGATCTGCGGCTGGTCGGCGGTTACAGGTCCGAAATCGGGCAGGGTGACGGGTGATAGGTTGATTGCCATGCATTTCCTCCATTCAAGCGGGTATTGCGGTGAAAAGGGCCGGTGGCACCGGTTTCAGTGCCGTGAACGTGGATGATTGTAAGTTTCCGATAGCGAAGATGCACATCTGTGCGCTATCACGCCATGACAGGTTGGAAAGCGCTCGAATATGACACAGAACATTGGCCGCGATGCCGCTCCGACGATTGCCGATGTTGCAAAGCTGGCGGGGGTGTCGCGCGCGGTTGCGAGCAGGGCGCTCTCCAGCGAGCCGCGTCCGGTTTCGGCCGATAAGCGCGAGAGAGTGATCGAGGCCGCCACTCGGCTCGGCTACAAGCCGAACCTTCTGGCGCAGAGCCTGACGACCAAGACGGTCAATCTCATCGCCGTCGTCGTCAACCATATTCACGATCTCTCGGACCTTGATCTCTTTGACCGGCTGCTCGATCAGATCCAGTCGATCGGCAAGCAGGTCATCATGATCCGTATCGGCTCGGTCGCCCGCGTCGAGGAATTCCTGCGCAATGGCGTTGCCTATCATGTCGATGCGGCGCTGGTCTTTTCGGATTTTGCGGATGCGCCGACGGTGCGGCGCATGTTCCGCTCGGATCTCGTCGTCATGCTGAACGGTCTTCACGACGATCTCTCGCCCGTCGTCATTCCCGATGAGGGCAGCGGCATTGCCGAAGCCGTCGCCGACGCGGCGAAGAAGGGCGTGAAGCGGGCTGGTCTCGTTACCGGCCGTTCGTCCTCGCCGATGGAGCAGGCCCGTATCGGCTTCTACAGACGAGCCTTTGCGGAGAATGGCATTGAGCTGGTGCGCACGGTGCAAGGCGACTATTCCTATGAAAGCGGGCATGCTGCGGCGAAGGAGCTGACTGCTGCGGATTGCCCGGATGCGATCTTCTGCACGTCGGATGCGATGGCCATGGGCATTCTCGATGTCTGCCGCGCCGATTTTCCCGGCAACCGTCCGACACGTTTCCGGCTCTATGGCTTCGACAATCTATCTCTCACCGATTTCGATGCCTATCCGATCTCCTCGATCGGATACGACAAGGGCGCCTATGTCGAGCATATCGTGGATTTCATCGCCAATCCCGGCGACTTCCGTGCCGGCCAGCCGCCGGTCATCGTGCCGACGACCTATTTTTCGCGTTTGACATCTTAAGAACCGCTCCAGTCGGAGGGTATTCTTGATGGAGGGTACAACTGTTCCCCCGTCATCCTCGGGCTTGTCCCGAGGATCCAAGCCGGTGCAGCTTTCGTCTACGTGATTAGATCCTCGGGACAAGCCCGAGGATGACGGAAGCGGGGAGAGGCCGCCTGTATGGCGACCTCTGAGTATTATCTTACCACTGCGGGTTCAGAGCTGGCGGGTTGGCTTCTGCACCCCACCACTTCTTGTAATTGGCTTCGTAAGCGCCGGACTGGATGTAGTCCGATACGAACATGTCGAGCCAGCGAACGAATTCCGGATCGCCCTTGGCGACGGCCATACCGATCGGGTCGTTGGAATAGAGGCCGGCAAGGGTGACCAGCGTCGGGTTCTTGGTAGCGAGGTAGTCGAGCAGCGAGGAGTCTTCGATTGCGGCATCGACGCGCTTCTGCTGAAGCTGCAGCACGCCATCCGGGGCGAACTGATCGACATAGACGAGCTGTGCGTCCGGAACGGCTGATTTGAGGAAGGTTTCGCCCGTCGTGCCGCGGCCGACGACGACCTTCTTGCCGGCGAGATCCTTCAGTTCCTTGATGCCGGCGTCCTTCTGGACGATGACGCGCAGGCCGGCGCGGTTATAGGGGATCGAGAAGTTGACGACCTTGGCGCGCTCGAGCGTGGCGGAGGTATTGGCGATCGCAACATCGATCTGGCCGGAGACCAGCATGGAGATGCGGGCGTCGCCCGAGACGTCGGTAAATTCGACCGGCACGCCGAGCTTTTCAGCCAGGCGATTGGCGACATCGACGTCATAGCCAACCGGGTTGTTCTGCGCGTCGCGGAAGCCGATCGGCTCGCCGCCGAGCGATACGCCGATATGCACGACGCCGCGCGAGCGGATATCATCGAGCATGCCAGCAAAGGACGGAAGCGCAGAGCCGGCAACGACGGCCAGCGCGGCAATGGCTGTGAGAATGCGTTTCATGGTTCCATTTCCCTCTTTTGATTATGCCTGTTTCGCTGCCCGAAGTTCGGGTTCGGGCATCGAGTCCTCCCAGAGCCAGTAGCGGATTTCGCCCTCGCATCTGAAATTCACGACCTCATGGTTCCCCTTGGCGTCGACGGCGTGGATGACCACGCCGGCCAGGAAACCGGAAGATAGTTCGTTGAGCTCCTCGACAGCCAGCTTGACGGCGTCGGAAAGCGAATAGCCGAATTTGAGCGCCAGGACCACGGTGCGCGCGGTCGAGCAGCGCATGGTCATCTCACCGGTATGGGTGCAGGCAGCGGCGCCATAACGGCTGTCGGCATAGAAGCCGGCGCCGGGAATGGGGCTGTCGCCGAGGCGGCCAGGATACTTCCAGGCCCAGCCGGAGGTGGACGTCGCGGCATGGATGCCGCGTGCCGAGTCGGCGGACAGAAAGACGGTGGTGTCACGCACGCGCTCGGGATCGGTGATGGCGCGGCTCAGCGGCGCCAGCGGGATGTCAGGGAATTTCGCCAGGTCCTCTGGCGGAAGTTCCTTTTCCAGCCGCTCCCACCAGACGCGCTTGCTGTCCTCGAAAAGAACGTCGTCTTCCGAGAAACCGATTTCACTGGCAAAGCGGCGGGCGCCGTCGCCTGTCAGCATCACATGCGGCAGGCGCTTCATGACTTCGTGGGCGAGGCGGGCGACGGGCAGCGTGTTCGGCACGGCGCCGACGGTGCCGACATCACGGGTGTTGCCGTCCATGACGGCGGCGTCGAGTTCCATGTTGCCGAGCATGTTTGGCCAGCCACCGTAACCGACGCTGCGGACCTGGACTTCGCTTTCAACCTTGCTGATGCCGGCGACCATGGCGTCGAGGCTGATGGCGCCATCGCGCAGCATCTGCACTGTCGTCGGGAAACCGGGCCAGGCTTCTTTATTGGCCAAGAGCAGCATGAATACCTCTAATCTTTACGCATTTTGGACAGGAACTGAGCGATACGCGGATTTGCCATGCCGCCTTCGGCAGCGAAGAAATCCGCAGTCGGCAGGTCCACAAGCAGCTTGCCCTTGTCGAGAAAGACGATGCGGTTTGAAATCTGCCGGGCGAATTCGATCTCGTGGGTGACGAAGAGCATCGTCGTACCTTCCGCTGCGAGCTTGGCGAGAATATCGAGGACTTCAGCCGTCATTTCCGGGTCGAGAGCGCTGGTGACCTCATCAAGCAGCAGGTAGCGCGGCTGCATGGCAAGCGCGCGGCAGATGCCGACGCGCTGGCGCTGGCCGCCGGAGAGCTGGGCCGGATAGGCATCGGCACGGTCGCCGAGGCCGACAGATTTCAGGAGGGCGCGGGCGTTGGCTTCCGCTTCGGCGCGAGGCTTCTTCAGCACTTCGATCGGCGCCAGCGTGACGTTTCCGAGCACCGTCATGTGCGGATAGAGATTGAAAAGCTGGAAGACCGTGGCCGAGCGCTTGCGGGCTTCCGCCAATTCCTTCGGCTTGCCGACGTCGAAATCATCGACGGTGATGCTGCCGCCGTTCAATTTTTCCAGGCCGTTGATGCAGCGGATCAGCGTCGACTTGCCGGAGCCGGAGGAGCCGAGGATGGAGACGACCTCGCCGGGATTGATGGCGAGATTGACGCCATCGAGAACGGTGACCGGACCGAAGGCCTTTTTGACGTTTTCTACTTTGAGCATATCAGAGCCCTCTCCAGGCGGCATGCGCCCTGAGGCGATTTTCGAAGCGGGCGCCGAGCCATGCGAGCAGCTTGGCGCAGGCGTAATAGAGCAGGCCGACCACCGTCCAGACGATGAAGGGCTTCAGCGTGCGCAGGTTGAGGATGTTGCCGATCTTGGTGAGATCGACGACACCGATGACCGAGATCAGCGAGGTGACCTGCAGCTGGTTGACCAACAGTGCCGTCAGCGGCCCGATGGCGAAGGCCATGGCCTGGGGCGCCACGACATGGCGCAGCACCTGCCAGCGGGTAAGCCCGAAGACACGGGCGGCCTCGATCTGATCGCGGCCGATGGACTCGATTGCCGAGACCGCGATGACGTAGACGAAGGCGGCGGAATTAGCCGAAAGCGTGATCAGCGCAGCCGTGGTCGGCGTTATGCGGATATGGAAGAGGCCAGGCAGACCGAAGAAGACGAGGAAGAGCTGCACCAGAACAGGCGAATTCTTCAGGAGTTCGGCAAAGAAGGTAATGACCGGGGTCAGCACCGGCACGCTATAGAAGCGGCAGACGGCCCAGAGCGTGCCGACCAGAAGACCGATCAACGAGGTCGAGAGAAACAGGCCGATGCTGACGCCGAGGCCCTGCAGCAGCAGCCAGATATCGAATGGTGTGAAATCGGAGAAACGCATCAGGCTACGGCCTCCATCATGTCGCGGTTCAGGCGGCGGTGGAGGAGGGTGATACCGAGCGAGACGAGATAGGTCAGGACGGCATAAACGACGAGCAGCACGACATAGACCTCGAATGGCCGGTAGGTCTGCGAGACGACGATCTGTGCCGAGCCGGTCAACTCGTTCAGTGTAATGGTCGAGAGGATCGAGGATGTCAGGATCATGTTGATCAGCACGGAGCCGAGCGGGCGAACGGAGGTTCTGAGCGCAATCGGCAGGACGATCTTGGTGAAAACCACGCTGCGCGACAGGCCGCTCACTTCGGCGGCTTCGATGATGCCGGGATCGATCGCCAGGATGCCGGCGCGGATGACGTCGGAGGCATAGGCGCCGCCGGCAATCGACAGGGCCACGACCCCAGTCGTGAACGCATCGATATAGATGCCGATTTCCGGCAGGCCGTAATAGAAGAAGAACAGCTGCACGATGAAGGGGACGTTGCGGAAGATATCGACATAGACGAAGGAGATCCTGCGCAGAAGAGCGGAGGAAGAGGTGCGCGCAATGGCGACGAAGGCGCCCATGATGACGCTGCCGATCAGCGCCAGGACGCAGGCCTCCGCCGTCAGCAGTGCGCCTTGCGCGAGAAAGCCCAGATGGGGCAAGAGGATCGAAAGGTCGAACCGCACGATCACTCCCTTATGTACGATTGAAACCGGTTTCATCGTGTCGTTTGTGTATGCTGATGTCAAGAACGCTTAATGTGAAATGCTGATATATCTGTGACGAAAAGTTCGTTTTTTCCGGTAACGTTCTGCGGAATAATTTTCGTCAAAAGGTGGAAAAGCTGGATGAATATGGACTGCACAATATCTCGCCACCTCGTTAGCCTTTAACGCACAAAGAAAGAGCAATCCGCATGAGCCAGCTTCCCCACATCGATTACGACACCGCCTCCGAAGACATCAAGGCAGCGCATGACGAGGAAGTGCGGGTTCGCGGCAACATGACCAACATGAAGCGGACGCTGCTGCATTCGCCTGAAGCACATCGCATCTATGCCGAATGGTTCACGCTGAGGGCAGAGCTCAACCCTGCCATCAGCGACCGTGAGATCTGGATCTTCTCGCATTCGATTTCCAAGGCGTTGAAGTCCGATATCGCCGTCACCTTCTTTCGCCGGGCTTTGATCAAGAACGGGTTCAATCCGGATGCCCTGGAACTGAGCGATACCGAACTGCTGCTTAAACGTTTTGGCGCCGCAATTGTCACCGATTCCAAAGCTATTCCCGCCGATATCTGGGCCGACCTGAAGGCGCGCTACGACACCAAGGTGCTCGTCGATCTCGTCGCCTTTGCCGGAATCATGATTGCCACTGCCGTCTACATCAATGTCGTCGAGGTCGATTTCGATCCCGAGCTCGAGGCTTTCGCCGAAGGCGCAAACTGAGTTTTTTATCACCCGAGGGGAGTTTTCCATGTCTGTCATTTCCCGCCGCGCCAAGCTGCTCGGCTCCGTCTTTGGCCTGGCGCTGGCTTTCAGCGCACCGGTCGTTCACGCCGAAACGCCTGCGACTGTGCTCGTCGTTGCCCAGTCGATCGATGATGCCGTCAGCTTCGACCCGGCCGAAGGCTTCGAACTGACGACCGTTCAGTCCTTCAACAATCTCTACCAGCGCCTCGTGCAGTCCAACCGTGACGACGGCACGAAGATCGAGGCTGCACTGGCCGCTTCCTGGGAAGCCGGCAGCGATGGCAAGAGCCTGACGTTTGCGCTTGCTGATGCCAAGTTCGCCTCCGGCAATCCGGTTCGCCCCGAAGACGTGATCTTTTCACTGACGCGTGCGGTGAAGCTCAACAAGTCGCCGGCTTTCATCCTCAACGAACTCGGCTGGAAGGCGGACAATGTCGATGCCGCCATCACCAAGGTTGACGACAAGCACGTCAAGCTGACCTGGACGGCCGATGTCGGCTCCGGTTTTGCACTGTCGCTGCTGACCGCGCCGATCGCCTCCGTCGTGGATGAGCAGACGGTTTCGCCGCAGGCCAAGGACAATGATTTCGGCAATGGCTGGCTGAAGACCAACTCGGCCGGCAGCGGCGCTTACACGATCGCCACCTACACGCCGCATGAAGCTCTGGTGCTGCAGGCAAACGCCAATTCCTCCGACAAGCCGACGCTCGAAAGCGTGATCATCCGTAACGTACCTGATGTCGGCGCCCGTCGCCTGCTCGTCGAGCAGGGCGATGCCGATATTGCCCGCGGCCTGTCTGCCGACCAGATCGAAGCGCTGAAGGACAAGGCCGGCATCAAGGTGCTCTCCGTTCCCTCCGCCCGTCAGGACTATATCCTGCTGAACAGCAAGGCGAACCCGACGCTCGGCAACCCGGCCTTCTGGGAGGCGGCGCGTTATCTCGTCGATTATGACGGCATCACCAAGAACCTGCTGCGCGGCCAGAGCAGCGTTCACCAGGCCTTCCTGCCGAACGGCTTCCCGGGCGCGCTCAGCGACACGCCGTTCAAGCTCGATGTCGAGAAGGCAAAGAAGATCCTTGCCGATGCCGGTATCAAGACCCCGTTCAAGGTTGAATTCATCGTCTTCAACGACCAGCCGTTCCTGTCGATCGCCCAGTCGCTGCAATCGACCTTCGCGCAGGCCGGCATCACGCTCGATATTCAGCCGGGTGTTGCAAGCGACATCTACGCTCGCGGTCGCTCCGGCAAGTTCGAGATGACGCTGCGTTACTGGATCCCGGACTATTTCGATCCGCACTCCAACGCCAGCGCCTTCGCGATCAACAAGGACAACTCGGCTAACACCGCTGCCAAATATGCCGGCTGGGTGATCCCGGAATTGACCGACGAGACGCTCGCCGCCGTCAAGGAACAGGATGCCGCCAAGCGCGCTGCGCTCTATCAGGATCTGCAGAAGAAGGTCCAGGCAAGCTCGCCCTTCGTTTTCATGCTTCAAGGCAATGACCAGGTCGTGCTAAGCGACAAAGTGAAGAACTATGCCCAGGGTCTCAATGCAGACCAGGTCTATTACGACAAGGTAGCGAAATAAGTGCCGCAAACGGCAACGACAGATAAAGCCGACATGACCAACTCCCGCCAGCGCAACAGCTGGCGGGAGTTGTCGTTCATCTGGCCGCTTTCGAAGTGGCTGTGGTCCTTTGCGCTGACGCTCTTCGGGCTGGCGCTGGTGACCTTTGCGATGACGCGGCTATCGCCGATCGATCCGGCGCTGCAGCTGGTCGGCGACCATGCCAGTCAGTCGACCTATGCGCAGGCGCGGATCGAACTCGGCCTCGACCAGCCGCTCCCGGTGCAGTTTTTCCGCTATGTCGAGACGGCGCTGTCAGGCAATTTCGGGCAGTCAATTTCGACAGGCCAGCCGGTGGCGAAGGATATTGCCCGCACCTTTCCGGCGACGATAGAGCTGGCGACGGCGGCGATCATCCTTGGTGCCGTCATCGGCCTTGCGCTTGGTATCGCGGCCGCAATGCGGCAGGGGACGTGGGTGGATGGTCTCGCCCGTTTCGTCTCGCTCTTCGGTTATTCCGTGCCGATCTTCTGGCTAGGCCTGTTGATGCTGCTGCTCTTCTACGCTCGGCTGCACTGGGCACCGGGGCCGGGCAGGGCGGATGTGGTCTTTCAATATACGGTCAAATCCGTCACCGGCTTTGCGCTGATCGATACGTGGCTGTCTGGCAAGGCAGGAGCTTTCCGTGATGCGTTGGCGCATCTGGCACTGCCGGCGATCGTGCTCGCCTTTCATGCGCTCGCAGCCATTTCCCGGCTGACACGCGCTTCGATCCTAACCGAACTCGGGCAGGAATATGTGACGACGGCGCGCGCCAAGGGCGCCAGCCTTGGCCGTATCGTCTTCATCCATATCTTGCCGAATGTATCCGGAACGCTGCTGACTGTGATCGCCCTTTCCTATGCCAGCCTGCTCGAAGGCGCTGTGCTGACGGAGACTGTTTTTGCGTGGCCGGGTATCGGCCGGTATCTGACGACGGCGATGTTTGCTGGCGACATGCCGGCAATTCTTGGCGCGACACTTGTCGTTGGCGCCTCCTTCGTGCTGCTCAACGCGCTGACCGATCTTGGCGTGGCACGGCTGGAATTGGGGAGGAAACGATGAGCGCTATTGTTCAGGCGCCGCTCGGCGGCCCATCCTTCCTGCGGCGCGTGCTGCGCTCGCCTTCGGCCGCGGTGGGCAGTGCCGTCGTGCTCTTCATTCTGTTACTTGCACTGCTGGCGCCGCTGATTGCGCCCTATGATCCGAACCTGCAGGAAACGGCCAATCGCCTGATGCCGCCTGATGCGGCGCATTGGTTCGGCACCGATGGTTTCGGCCGGGATATCCTGTCGCGCATCATCTATGGCGCGCGGCCGACGCTGCTGCTGGTGCTCGTGGTCGTGCTGCTGATGGCGCCGCTCGGCATCCTTGTCGGCATCCTTTCCGGTTTCTTCGGCGGCATCACCGAGCGCGTACTGATGCGGCTCACCGATATCGTCATGTCTTTCCCGCGGCTGCTGCTTGCCTTCGCCTTCGTTGCCATCATGGGGCCGGGGCTGATCAATGGTGCGCTGGCGCTGGCGTTGACGAGCTGGCCCGCCTACGCGCGCCAGGCCCGCGTCGAGACGGCGGCGCTGCGGCGCAGCGATTATCTGGCGGCGGCCGAAATGGTTGGTATCCGCGGTGTGCGGCTGCTCTGGGGGCATATCCTGCCGCTGGTGCTGCCCTCGGCGATCATTCGTCTGGCGCTCGATCTCTCGGGTATCATTCTTGCCGCTGCCGGCCTCGGCTTCCTTGGTCTCGGGGTTCGTCCGCCGACGGCGGAATGGGGGTCAATGGTTTCGGAGGGTACGCAGGTGATCTTCGATCAGTGGTGGGTGGCGGCCGTTCCCGGCTTTGCCATCCTGATCACGTCCTTCGCCTTCAACCTGCTGGCCGATGGCCTGCGCGATATCCTGGATCCGCGCCATGACTGAGCCGCTGCTTTCCGTCGAGGATCTGTCGATCGCCTTTCCATCCGAGACAGGGTCAGTGCGCGTTGTCGATGGCATTTCCTTTTCTGTCGGTCGCGAGGTCGTGGCGCTGGTTGGCGAATCCGGTTCCGGCAAATCGATGACCGGCCGGGCGATCATGGGTCTTCTGCCGCGCCGTGCCGAGGTGCGGGCAAAGCGTCTCGCCTTCGACGGGCAGGAATTGACAACGCTGTCTGCATCCGGCTGGAACAGGCTGCGTGGCAGCGGCCTTGGACTGATCCTGCAGGATCCGAAATATTCGCTGAACCCGGCCCATAAAGTCGGTCGGCAGGTCGAAGAGGCGCTGCTTCTGCACACGAAACTATCGTCTGGTGAACGGCGGGAGCGAGCGCTCGATATTCTGGACAAAGTCGGGTTGCCCGATCCGCAACGTGTCTATTCGAGCTTTCCGGCGGCTCTTTCCGGCGGCATGGGGCAACGCGTGATGATCGCCGCCATGCTGATCAATCGGCCGAAGCTGTTGATCGCCGACGAGCCGACCTCAGCTTTGGACCGCAGTCTGCAGGACCAGATCCTGACGTTGCTGCGGTCGCTGACCAACGAGCTCGGCATGGGATTGCTGCTCATCAGCCACGATCTGCAGCAGGTCTCGCGCTACGCCGATCGCGTCATGGTCATGCGGAACGGCAAGATCGAGGAACAGATGGCGTCGGCCGATCTTGCCAATGCCAGATCGGATTATACGCGCGCACTCTGGGCGGCGCGGCTTTCGGCTGCGACCTATGGAACACGGTTGCCGGTCTATGGAGGCGAGGCATGAGAGCGCTTTCCGTTTCCGATCTTTCCGTGACCTTCCAGGGCAGCGGCAAGGGTTTTACCGCCGTACGTGGCGTGAGCTTTGCGGTTGCGCCGGGAGAGACCTTCGGGCTGATCGGACCTTCCGGATGCGGCAAGACGACCGCGCTGCGGGCCGTTGCAGGGCTGAACACAAATTGGCAAGGCGCCATCACGGTCTTCGACGAGGCCTTGCTGCCGGGTCAAAAGATTACCGGAGCGCTGCGGTCCAACATCCAGATGGTGTTTCAGGATCCCTATTCCTCGCTCCATCCGCGCCATCGCATCTCCCGCATTCTGGGTGAGCCTCTGGCCTTGCGAGGTGTGCGCAACGTCGAGGACGAGGTGCGTGTCGCGCTCGATCAGGTCGGTCTGCCGGCCACTGCCGCCGGCCGCTATCCGCACCAGCTTTCCGGCGGGCAGCGCCAGCGTGTAGCCATTGCCCGCGCGTTGCTTTTGAAGCCGAAGCTGCTGCTGCTCGATGAGCCGACCTCGGCGCTCGATGTCTCGGTTCAGGCCGAAATCCTGAACCTGCTGAACGACCTAAAGGCTTCGCATGGCATGACCTTCGTGCTTGTCAGCCACGATCCCGGCGTCGTTGCGCATATGTGCGACCGGGCCGTGCTGATGCAGGCCGGTCGCATCGAAAGCGAACTCGACCGCGCCGCGCTTTCGCAAGGCGGCTGGGTCGAGCGGCTTGCCGCACGCTAGTTACACGAGGGGCAGGATCAGTACATCGCGGGCTGGCACCTCGATGTGGCTGGCATCATAGGCATGGTTCACTGGCCAGGCGGGTTTGTGGCCTGACAGCTTCCCGTCTGCCAGTGTGACCGTCGTTGTCTGGGTCTTACGTGTCGGGTTGACCAGCCAGAGGAAGCTTCCGTTCTCACCCTTGTGAATGCGGGCGAAGAGCGCGTCGTTGGACAGGGTCGCATGACGCGTCCTGCCGCTCCATTTCACCAGTTCGGCGAAGAACGAGGCATTGGCCTTGCCGTTGGTGCGGTAGAACGCGACGGAGGGATTGGTGCCGATCAGCAGCGTACGGCCCTTGCCGAAGCGGTTTTCGACGACGGCAAGACGTCCGCTATCGAAAGCGCCGCGTCCGGTGCCGCCGGTCAGGCGATAGGACTGCAGGAGGCCGCCGCCATCGACTGCGATATCGTCGAACTTGAAGTGGATGCGGTCGCCGATATCAGGCATGAATTCCACTTCTTCCTCACGCGCACCGAAGACTTCATCGAGCCCCATATTCGGCTGTACCTGGCCGACATGGCCTCGGTCACCGAAGTAACCGGGGCAGGCTTCGGCAATCAGCGTGCCGCCCTTTTCCACCCATGCCTTCAGACGTGCTGCCTGCGCTGCGGTAAACATGATCGGGTAGGGGAAATAGAGGAAATCATAGGCATCGATATCCTCGATATGCACCCAGTCTGGCTGCAGGCCCTGTGCGAGGAAGGCGCGGTAGGCACCCCACATCGCTTCCGGATAGGGCTTTTCCTTGCGGTCGTAGTTCAGCAGGTAATCCCATTCCTGGGTTTCGGGGACGACGAGAATGCCGACTTCGCCGCGCACGGGCTTTGCATCCCAGAGTGTCTTCTGAGCCGGGTCGTTCGCCCATTTCGCCATGGCGCTCTGCATGTCGGAGCGCGGCGTGCGGCTGCCGTCCATGCCATAGGCACCGAAGGCGCCGAAGAGCGGGCCGTCGAGCAGCGGACGCCAGCGCAGGTTCAGCACGCCGCGGGCGCCGCCGGCAAAGGAGGTCATGCTCCAGATGCGGATATCCTCGGGCTCGGCCACGCGGCCGTCTTCCTTGTCGCGGCCGATCACCTGCGGCTGCAGCCAGAGCGGGCCGCCCTGGCGCTCCGCATGCCAGAAGGGTTTGCCGCGGGCGGCGGCGCGGTTGATATCGACGCCGTACCAGGTCTTCCACGGCTCCGTGCCCTTGCGGGCCTGGATCCAGGTAAAGCCGTAGATTTCCACCTTGGAGGCGGCGAGCCAGTCGTCGCAGCCATTGGCGGCCATGTTCGGGATTGCGCCTGATATGCCGTGCGCGGCAATGACGTTCTTCTGGTCTACGGCGCGGATCGTATCGATGCGCCATTGCATCTGGTCATAGAAATTGTCGCGCTTGAACTGCAGCCAGTCGATGCATTCCGGATAGGGTGCCATGTGGACCGGGGGCTCGACATCGTCCCACTCGGCATAGCTGTAGCGATGCCACGCCTTGGCCAGCACTTTCAGGCTGCCGTATTTCTTCTCCAGCCATTTACGGAAGGCGGCCTTGGCATAGCTGCTGTAATCGACATCGGCGGAATAGTTGACCTCGTTCCAAACGTCGTAGCCGTAGATCGCCGGGTGGTCCTTGTAGCGGGTGGCGAGTGCCGTCAGGAACCTGCCGGCGGCTTCCTTCACCTCCGGGCAATTCAGCGTCAGTGCGCCGGCACCGCCACCATTGTTGGAAAAGCCGCCGGTTGCGGCCGAGACGCCCATATAGGAGCCGAGCTTGGTGCCATCGGCATTGACCTGCAGGGCATCGGCATATTTGCGCACCGCCCAGTCGGGCACGGCGTGGATGAGTTCGGCGATGACGGTCTTGATGCCGTTCTTGGCGGCGAGATCGAGCTGGCGGTCATATTCCTCCCAGTCGTAGACGCCGGGAGCCACTTCGATCGCGCTCCACATGAACCAGTGGCGGAAGATGTTGAGGCCATCTTCGCCGGCCGTCGTATAATCGCGTTCCCAATCGTCGCGCGGCGGATTGGACTTGCGGAAATAGACGGCGCCGAAAGGGAATTGGATATCGTTTCTGAGCATTGTCCTGTCCTTCTCTATCGATGTCCGGACATGGCTTCGCCGTCCGGAGAAATGGCTCCGGCAGGAGGCAATCGAAGATGTCGTCCGGGTGTTCTAGGTGGTCGTGATCTAGCGCGGCCCTCCGGCGAGGAGCTCAAGCGTGCGGATAAGGGCGGAATGGTCGCGTTCGCCGTCGCCATTGGCGATAGCGGCGTTCATGAGCTGCTGGGTCGTGGCCGTATTCGGCAGCGACAGATCGAGTGCGCGGGCGGCGTCAACCGCAAGCGTCATGTCCTTGCGATGCAGACGGATGCGGAAACCAGGATCAAATGTTTCCTTGACCATGCGCTCGCCGTGTACTTCGAGAATGCGCGAGGCGGCAAAGCCACCCATCAGGGCTGCCCGCACCTTGGCCGGATCGGCGCCTGCGCGCTTGGCAAAAAGCAGCGCTTCGGAGACGGCTTCGATGGTGAGACCGACGATGATCTGATTGGCGACCTTGGCCGTCTGACCGTCGCCAACACCGCCGACCAGGGTGATGTTCTTGCCCATCTTCTCGAAGAGTGGTCTGGCGCGTTCGAAAGCTTCTTCCTTGCCGCCGATCATGATCGTCAGTGAGGCGGCCTTGGCGCCGACCTCACCGCCGGAGACCGGTGCATCGAGATAGTCGCAGCCGAGCGCTTCGATGCGCTTGGCAAAGCTCTTGGTGGCGACAGGCGAGATCGAACTCATGTCTATCACCAGCTTGCCCGAGGAAAGGCCGGAGGCCACGCCGCCTTCGCCAAAGAGCACGGCTTCGACATCAGGCGTATCCGGCAGCATCAGGATGATGATGTCGGAGGCTTCCGCGACAGCCTTGGCGCTGTGAGCAGCCTTGCCACCCTTGGTGACGAGGTGCTGCGAGGTTTCCTTCACGCGGCTCAGATGCAATGTATGGCCGGCATCGATCAAGTGTTCCGCCATCGGGCGGCCCATGACGCCCAGTCCGATAAAACCGATATTCATGTCACGCTCACTTCCGATAGGGTTTCATCCAGCCAAGGCCCTCGCTGGTGCCGGCCTTCGGTTTGTATTCGCAGCCGACCCAGCCGTCGTAACCGAGGCGGTCGAGTTCGGAGAGGATGAAGCCGTAGTTGATCTCGCCCGTGCCAGGTTCGTTGCGGCCGGGATTGTCGGCGATCTGCACGTGGGCGATCCGGTCCTTGAGCCTTGTGAAGGTCGGGATCAGGTCGCCCTGCATGATCTGCATGTGGTAGAAATCATATTGGATATAGAGATTGTCGGAGCCGACCTTTTCGAGGATGCGCTCGGCATGATCGGTGTTCGACAGGAAGAAACCGGGAATGTCGCGCAGATTGATCGGCTCGATCAGCAGCTTCACGCCGGCATCGGCCGTGAGCCGTGCTGCATATTTCAGGTTCTCGACCAGCACCTTTTCCAGCGTTTCGAGATCGGCGCCCTTCGGCACGAGGCCGGAGATGACGTTGACCTGCGGGCAGGCGAGCGCCTTGGCGTAATCGAGCGCCAGCGAGATGCCGCTGCGGAATTCCTCGATGCGATCCGGCAGGCAGGCAATGCCGCGTTCGCCGCCGGCCCAGTCCCCCGAGGGAACGTTGAAGAGAGCCTGTTTCAGACCGTTTGCCTGGAGCGTATCGGCGACCTTTTCCTTCGGCTCGGCATAGGGGCCGAGATATTCGAGCGCGCCGAAACCGTCTTTCGCGGCGGCGGCGAAACGATCGAGGAAGGCAAGGTCTTGGTACAGGAAGGACAGATTGGCGGAAAATTTCGGCACTGGAACATCCTCAGGCATTGGCGGGAGCGACGAAACGATGCCGATGCAGCATGCGCTTGTCGCGAGGGTCGGGATTGGGAACGGCTGAAATGAGGCTTTTCGTATAGGCTTCCTGCGGCGCGGTGCAGATCTGCTCGGCCTCGCCGAGTTCGACGATCTTGCCGCGATGCATGACGGCCACGCGGTCGCAGAAATAGCGGACCACGGAAATGTCGTGGGAAATGAAGATGAAGCTCAGGTTCAGCCGCTGGCGGATATCGAGCAGAAGGTCGAGGATCTGGCTGCGGATTGAAACGTCGAGCGCCGAGGTTGCCTCATCGGCGATGATGATGCGCGGATCGAGCGCGAGCGCCCGGGCAATGCCGATGCGCTGGCGCTGGCCGCCGGAAAAGGCGTGCGGATAACGCTCCATGCCCATCGGGTCGAGGCCGACGAGGCGCATCAGTTCGGCGACGCGATCCTCCAGCGCCTTGCCTTTGGCGAGACCGTTGACGATGAGGGGATCGGCGATCACTTCCTTGACTGTCATCCGAGGGTTCAATGAGGCGAAAGGATCCTGGAAGACGAGGCGGACTTCGCGGTGGAAGTTGCGCAACTCCTTCTTGCCGAGCTTGGTGACGTCAGTCTCGCCATTCTTTCCACGGTAGAGGACCGTGCCGGTCGTCGGCTCGACGGTGCGCAGAATCAGGCGGCCAAGGGTAGTCTTGCCCGAACCGCTTTCGCCGACGATGCCGAGATTTTCACCGGGATAGAGGTCGAAATTGACGTCATCGACGGCTCGCAGCGTATTGGCATTGCCATGCCAGCCGAAGGTCTTGCTGAGATTGCGCACCGAGAGGATTGGTTGCGGCGCTTCCGACGAGAGGGCGATCGCGGGCAGCCTGCCTTCGACGTGATGGGTGAGTTTTACGGTCGAAGCGAGCAACTGGCGCGTATAAGGGTGAGTGGCGGCATGGTAGATTGCATCGACCGGGCCGCGCTCAACGATATGGCCGAAACGCATGACGGCGACGTCGTCGGCGACTTCCGCGACCACGCCCATATCATGGGTGATCAGCAACATCGCCATGCCGCGCTCGACCTGCAGGCGCTTGATGAGGTCGAGGATTTCGGCCTGCGTCGTTACGTCAAGTGCGGTGGTCGGCTCATCGGCAATCAGGATATCGGGGTTGCCGGCGAGGGCCATGGCGATCATGGCGCGCTGGCGCATGCCGCCGGAAAATTCGAATGTGTAGCGGTCGGCCATCTTGTCGGGATTGGGGATTTCCACCTGCCGCAGCAGTTCGACCATGCGGGCGCGTGCCGCCTTCTTGTCGAGATCGCTATGCAGGCGGATCGCCTCGATGATCTGCGAGCCGATCGTGTGCACCGGCGACAGCGAACTCATCGGCTCCTGGAAGACGAGGCCGATGCGCCGGCCGCGAATTTCGCGCATGGCGCGGCTGCCTGGCGGGAGCGTTGCGATATCGGTGATCTCGCTGCCATTGCGCAGAAGCATACGGCCGCCGATGATGCTGCCGGGCTTGTCGACGATCTGCAGCAACGAGCGGGCGGTCACGCTCTTGCCCGAGCCGCTTTCGCCGACGAGGCAAAGTGTCTGGCCACGCTTGAGCTGGAAGCTGACATCCTCGACGGCATGCAGGATATGGGTGCGCAGCCGGAAATCGATCGAGAGATTTTCAACCGAGAGAACGACGTCATCAGGAAGTTCGGTCATGGCTTCCTCCTCAATTGTCATAGGGATCGGCTGCGTCGCGCAGGCCGTCGCCGAAGAAGTTGAAGGACAGGACGGCGATGACGACTGCCAGAGACGGCCAGATCAGCAGCCAGGGCGCGGTCGCGACCGTGCGGATATTCTGGGCATCCTGCAGCAGCACACCCCAACTCACGACCGGCGGCTTCAGGCCAATCCCGAGGAAGGAGAGCGAAGTTTCGGCGACGATCATCGTCGGCACGGCGAGTGTGACGACGGCGAGGATGTGGCTCGTCAGCGAGGGCAGGATATGGCGGAAGATCAGCCGCGTCTCGCTCGAGCCGTCGAGCTTTGCGGCAGTGACGAAATCCTCGCTGCGCAGTGCCAGAAAGCGGCCGCGCACCTCGCGGGCCAAGCTCGTCCAGCCGAGCAGCGAAACGATGATAGTGATGACGAAATAAACATTGACCGGCGACCAAGTGAGCGGGATTGCCGCCGCAAGACCGAGCCAGAGCGGGATGGTCGGCATGGCGCTGACCACTTCAATGACGCGCTGGATCAGCGTATCCACCCAGCCGCCGTAGAAGCCGGAGATGGAGCCGAGCACGACGCCGAGCACGAGCGACATGGCGACGCCAACGAGGCCGATCGACATTGAAATTCTCGTGCCATAGATCAGCCGGGTCAGAACGTCTCGGCCGAGGCGGTCGGCGCCAAGCAGGTACATCGGGTCGTTGGGGTTGATCGGGCCGATGAAATGCGTGGTCATCGGGATCAGGCCCCAGAGATCATAGGCCGGACCTTTGACGAAGAAGCCGATCGGCACGACCTTGGTGTCGTCGACCACGAAGGTGCGTCTGAGAGCCACCTTGTCGATCTCCACCTTGTAGCCCTTCACATGGAAATTGAATTCCGAGCTACCGTCAGGTTTCTCGACGAAGAAGCTGAAACCTTGTGGCGGCGCATAGGTATATTGCGGCTTGGAGGTCGCGGGGAGCGACGGTGCCAAGAACTCGGCGAAGAGGCCGACGAGGTAGAGGAAGAGAATGATCGCTCCGGCGACCATCGCCACCTTCTGGCGGATCAGTTTGCCGGCAATCAGCCGCCAGGGGCCGATCGCTGCGGTCGACACGGTCTTGCCCTGCTTCAGCGGGCTGATCGAGGGGCCGTCGGTGGCGACGTGTAGGGGACCGGCGTGCGTTCCGAAAGTTTCGTGTGTCATCGGCGCCTCCTCAATTGAACCGGATGCGCGGATCGAGCAGCGCAAGCAGCAGGTCCGACAGGAGCATGCCGACGAGGGTCAGCGCTGACAGCAGCAGGATGAAGCTGCCGGCGAGATACATGTCCTGCGAGACAAGAGCACGGAAGAGCAGCGGACCTGCGGTCGGCAAATTCAGCACGATCGCGGTAATCGTCACACCGGAGACGAGATGCGGCAGTACCCAGCCGATGGCCGAGACGAAAGGATTGAGCGCGATACGCACCGGATATTTGAGAATGACTTTATATTCCGGCAGGCCCTTGGCGCGGGCGGTAATGACATAGGGCTTGTGAAGCTCGTCCGTCAGGTTGGCGCGCAGGATTCGGATCATAGCAGCCGTTCCTGATGCGCCGATGATGATGATGGGTATCCAGAGATGGGCGAGGAAATCGCCGACCTTGGCAAGGCTCCATGGAGCCTCCGCATATTCCGGCGAGACCAGCCCGCCGACGCTCTGGCCGAGATATTTATAGGCAATGTACATCAACGTCAGCGCCAGAATGAAATTCGGGACCGCGAGGCCGATGAAGCCGAAGAAGGTGAAGACGTGGTCGCTGATCGAATGGCGGCGCACGGCTGAATAGATGCCGATCGGTAGGGCGACGATCCAGACGAAGAGCAGACTCAAGAGCGAGATGACCAAAGTCGAGCCCATGCGCGCCCAAATGAGGCCGGAGACGGGCTGGTTCCATTCGAAAGACCAGCCGAAATCGCCACGGCTGACAATGCCCCATATCCATTTCAGATACTGAATATAGAAGGGGTCGTCGAAGCCGTAGATCTGCTTCAGCCGCTCGATCTGTGCGGGATCGACAGCCTGGCCGCTATCGCTCATCGTGGCGATCATCGAGGTCAGGTAGTCACCCGGCGGCAGCTGAATGATCAGAAACGAGATCAGCGACATGCCGATCAGCGTCGGGATCATATAAAGCACGCGCTTGAAGATGTAGCCAAGCATCGGAATGTTTCTCCTCCCGTTGAGAGCGCCCGGCCAGGCGCTTCCTTCGGATCTTTATCCGCTTTCGGCCCCTCCAGGCCGAAAGCGCTCCTCCCTTACATCAGCACCTCATTTCCAGGTGAGGTGCAGCACCTCCAGCCTTTCGATAGCAGGCACCTCCACCTGTGCACGGCCATCCCTAACGCTGAAGTTTGCGGCACGGTCGGTAACGGTTAGCCACGCCTTGGCCACCGACTTGCCCGGAGGAATTTCCACTGAAACCGTCTGAGCCGCCAGAGGGTAATTCTCGCGTATCGGACCTTTCATCATCATCGGGTTGGTGAGGTTGAAGAGGCTGACGGCAATCCCTTCGGCACTGTCACGCAGCGCCATGTCGATGACGCCGGGGCCTTCGACGGTAACGCGCGGCGTCTTGCCAAGCGCCCAACGCACCGCGTTGCCGATCAGCTTTCCGTGGTCGACGGCGAAGACTTCCCAGAAGATTTCGCCGATGTTCCAGGGGATATAGACGGTGCGGCCACCCTTGCCGGTTTCGCGGGCGATAACGCCAGCACCTTCCGGGGCCTTGCGCGGATAGACTTCCTCCATCGGCAGATCCGGAAAATCGGGCACATAGAGGAAGGGTGTCGTCGCATTGCCGATCGGATCGGCATGGATGAGGCGGGTACCGCCCATGATGCGCTCGGCGCCTTCATACCCTTCGTTGATCGGGTGGTTGCCTGACAATGCGACATAGGTATTCTTGACGATGCCGCGCGGGCCGGAGACGAATTTGGCGCCAAGCACGTCGGAAAGTCCGAACTCGCTGCGTTTCTTGCCGAATTCGTCGCGAAGCGAGGTTTCGTAGGAAGCGATGACGCTGCCGCCGCGATCGACATAGGCGCGGATCGCCTCGTTCTGCGTATCCGAAAGGCAGGACGCGTTGGCGAGAATGATCAGCTTGAAACGGTCGAGGTTTTCCTTCGTCAGAACCTGATCCGAGAGAAGCTCGAAGGGCAGGCGGGCTTCGACCAGCGCATGGTAGAAACCGAGATCATGCTTCTCGGCACCGTGTCGTTCTTCCGGCGCCCAGTGGCGGAGCGTCGTCGAGGGGTCGATAACGGCGATTTCGGCCGTCGGCTGCATGCTTTCAAGGACGGGCTCGACGGCTGCCTGCAGGGCGAAGGCATCGGCGACCGGTTCCACCCAGCGCTTGTCCGGCACGACACCGTTGAACTTGGTGAACCAGGCATAGAGGCCGTGGGCCGTGCCGTCATTGATCCAGAGCTGCATTTCCTCGCCGGAGGTGACGGCGTCCTTCCAGCGATATTCCTCTTCCGGGCCAATTGAAGTGATCAGGACGACCGGGCGGTCAGGGAAGGTGGCGCGGATGCGCTTGCCGTTGCGGCCGGCGGACCAGCCAAGTTCCAGGCCCTTGCGGCCCTGGTGGTCGACGACGAGGAAGGGGCAATGTTTGGCGATGACCGAGAGGTCGAATTCCATCAGCGAGGCGCCACCCATGTTCGGGATGAAGCTTGCATGCGGGCGGATCGCTTTGACCGCATCGTCCCACTGGGCGATCATGTCGGTCAGCACACGACGGCGCCATTGCAACCAGCTCTGCCAGGCCGGATCATCGGCATCTGCCTTCTTCGGCAGGGCGTGGCCGAACATGTCCTTGAAGCGGCGAGCGCTGTCTTCGCTGTAATCGACGCCATGGCCCTGCCAACGATTGGCGAAGACGGCATCGATATCGTATTTGCGGACGATCTCCTTCACCACTTCGGGCATGAAGACGGTGTTGTAATCACCATAGGCATTGGTGACCCAGACATCCGGGTAAGCCCAGTGGCGGCGCGGTGTGCCATCGGCATTGATCATCACCCATTCCGGATGCGCCTTGGCGGCATCGTCGTGAATCGCGTGCGGGTCGACGCGCGCCATGACATGCATGTCGAGCTTGCGGGCGGCATCGACGAGTGCGCCGAAGATGTCCTTGTCGCCGAGATATTTGCTCACATAGTGATAGGGTACTTCGCTCGGATAGTAGGCGATGTAGCCGCCGGCGCTGAGGCATACGGCGTTGGATTTGGTGCGCTTGAAGACATCGACCCAGAAGGCCGGATCGTATTTTTCCGGGTCGTCCTCCACGAAGGTGAGCTGGGTCCAGCGCGTCGCGGTCTTGAACCAGTCCGGCGTGCGCAGCGTGTCGGTATTCTGTCTTCTGGCGTCGAGCATCGACTTCATCCAATCATTGGCAAAAGAGGGGCCTTGGCGCCGACTGTTAAAGCCGGCGCCTTGAATGCATCATCATTTTGCAGGCCGTCAGACCTTGTAGAACTGCTCCGGCATGGTGGGAGCGGGAGTTGGCCAGCCGAAGGAATTCGGCATGGTCTTGGTGATGTTCTTCATGTTGTTCTTGACGACGCCGTAGCCATCCGGCGGCTGGGAAATGCCGAAGACATAGAAGTTGTCGGCGGCACCCTGCAGGATCTGTTTCATGATCTCCTGCTGGCCGGTGGGATCGGAGGTTGCCTTCAGCTTGTCGTAGAGTTCAAGCAGCTTCTTGGTTTCCTCCGGCGGCTCCTCCGCATTGGCATTGTTGCGGTCGAGATACCAGAGCTGCCAGGCCGGAGCGTACATGGCGTTCGAATCCGTCGGCACGTAGTAGCGCGGGTCGAGCATGGCAGCGACGCCACCATTCGCACCGAACTGGTGGGCCGTCGCATCGAAATCGCGGCCCTGGCGGACGCGGGTCTCCCAGAGAGAACGGTCCATGGTGCGCATCTGCGCATCGATGCCGACGGCCTGGAACATCGGAATGACCAGCTGGAAGAGGTCGAGAAAGACGGCACGTGCCTGGTCGATCTCGAAGATCACCGTCAGGCGGCGACCCTTTTCGTCCAGACGGAAGTTCTGGTCGTCGCGCTTCGGTATGAGCGTGTCGAGCATGGCATTCGCCTTGTCGACGTCATAGCTGGTGAACTGTGTGGCAAGCTGCTCGTTGTAGAGCGGATCGCCCGGCTTGATCGAAGGCTGGGCAGGGGCGCCCTGGCCGACGAGAACGGCGTCGATGAGCGACTGACGATCGAGCGCCATGGAGAGTGCGGCGCGGAAGTCCTTGTTCCGGAACAGCTTCCGCTTGGTTTCGTCATTGTGGTTCAGGTTGAAGATGAAGTTCATCACATTGGCTTCGGTCGAAGTCAGCGTGTAGAAATCATACTTGCCCTGCTCGCGCGCATCATAGAGCACCGACTTGTTGTTCGGTGTCGCGATATACTGGTCCATCAGGTCGATTTCGCCCTGCATGACCTTCAGGAGCAGTACCTGTGGATCGGCGACCATCTGGTAGACGATGCGGTCCATATAGGGGAGCTGGTTACCCTCTGTATCCACTTTCCAGTAGAAGGGGTTACGTTCAGCAATGGCGCGTTCAGTATTCTCGCCCGGCGCGGTGGTGAACATCCAGGCATTCAGGCACGGCTTCTTCGACGAGTTCAGGAAGAAGGCGTTGTCGTCCTGGAATCCGGATGCCGACTGGAAGGCGGCGATCCAGGTCTCGAAGCCGCGCTGTTTGGCAAGCTCGTCGGCCTTCGGGTTGTAATCGATGTGGAATTGCTCGAGATAATGTTTCGGGCAGCGCGTCGTGTGGTCACTATTGGCCCAAGCGACTTGCAACGGGAACATACCGTTAGGTTTATCGAAGATAACTTTGAACGTCTGTTCGTCGACAATTTCGAGCTTGGCCGGCTTGCCGGCTGTTTTCCAGTGGCCCTGGCCGTTCACGGCGACGCGCTTGTCGGTCAGGATGGTATCGTACCAGAATTTGACGTCGGCCGTGGTGTAGGGCTGTCCGTCCGACCACTTCATGCCCTTGCGCAGGCGGATCGTGTATTCGGTGGAGTCTGCGTTACCATCGAAGGCTTCAGCGACGTTCAGCGTTACGCCGGACCAGTCGGGCGTATAACGCAGCAGCGGTTCGTAGGCTTGATAGCGGAACAGCATTGACAGCGATCCGCCGCCCACGAGCGCCATATTCCAGTCACCGCCGTATTTTCCGACGCTTTCGACCGGCTTGATGACGAGCGGGTTTTCCGGCAGTCGGTCCTTGAGGGCCGGTAGCGCACCGCTTGAAACCTTGTCTTTCAGAATGTCCGCTTCCTTGAAGTCGGCGGCGAAAACCGGCAGGGCCGGCAAGATCAGAACGGCCGAAGTCCCGGCCAGAAACGCACGACGTTTCAGCTTGATCATAGGGTTCTCCTCCAAAAATCCGCGGCCCTTATCGTTGTTTTTTGGTTTCAGGCCGGGATGAAGGAAAGATTACATTTGGATATTGTTAGGTAAAGAGTTATGTTTTGTTAGTGCAAGAATTTGCAGTTCCGGTGGGGAAGGTGTAACCAGACGCCGGATGCTCAGGGTATATCGAGGTGAAGAGTTGGGAAGCAGGGGGCGAGTTACCTTACAGACGATCGCGCGGGAGGTCGGCCTCTCGAAATATGCGGTGTCGCGCTCGCTTGCTGGAAAGAGCGGCGTCAGCGAAGAGACGCGCGCGCTGATCCGTGCGACCGCCGAGCGGCTCGGCTATACGCGTCCTGCCGGCCAATCACAGACCAACGATATTGCTGTCGTCTTTCACGATCTCGATGCCGTCAACAGCGAACTCTATATGCAGGTTCAAAACGGCGTGCAGCGCGAGGCGCACAAGCTTGGCATGGCACTGCGCATTCGCTGGACCCATAACCCTGGTCAGCTGGAAGAACTGGCGCATTCCTGCGCTGGGCTGCTGCTTGTCGGCCCACATGACCGGGAAGCGATCGTGGCGGCGACGGCGACGGGTATCCCTGTCGTGCGTTTCGGCTGGGTCGATCCGCTGGAGCAGGCTGATCAGGTGACCGGGACCGATCATGAGGCGGGTCAAGCGGTCCTGCAATATCTCATCGAACTCGGCCATCGGTCGATCGTCTACGTCAACGGCACGCCCGGTTTCCGCGGCCGGCGCGAGCGCTTTTACGGGGCGCGAGAGATCGCCGAGCGCTGCGAAGACGTCTCCCTGCATGTGCTACGGTTCGATGAGCAGATCGGTTTTGGCGAAGCGTTTCGCGATCTCAAGGCGAAAGGCGTTCAGCCGACGGCCTTTTTCTGTGCCCATGACGGCCTGGCGCTGACCGTGGTTTCCGAGTTGCTGGGTCAGGGTTACCGCATTCCCGACGACGTTTCGGTCGTCGGTTTCGGCGATTTCTCGCCCGCGACGCAGATCTCGCCGGCGCTGACGACGGTGAAGATGGAAGGCCAGGAGTGCGGGGCTGTCGGCCTCCGGCTTCTGCTGGAGCGGATCGAAAATCCACGGCTGCCGGGCATGCCCGCCCGGCGCATCATGATCGCCTCGCGCATTGTCGAGCGACGCTCGGCAGGCCCATGCAAAGTTCCAGCGCTGATGGAGCCTGCGACGCGAGATGCGCAACCCGTTCAAATCAGCGCGCTGGTGAAGTGATCGGATTGGCTCTGCAGGGCCGCCGCTGACGGTTTGACGTCAGCCCAGCGTCGCAATCGCAGCCCTGACTGCATCTGCGCCCGGCTTCGTCGGCTTGTATTCCAGCCCGACAGCGCCGGTATAGCCATTGGCGAAGATCCAGTTCAGGCGGTGGGCGAGATCGATCGTGCCGGTGCCGGGCTCGTTGCGGCCGGGATGGTCGGCGACATGGACGTGGAGGACGCTGTCGATGCGGCCAGCCAGAACATCTTCCGTGCGCTCGTCCATGACGGCGGAATGATAGATGTCGTAGACGATGCCGATTTCCGGGCGTGCGACATCATCGACGATATCCAGTCCCTCGCGGGTGGAATCGAGGAAATAGCCGATATGGTCGATGCGGATGTTGAGCGGTTCGACGCCGAGGCGGACGCCACTGCCCTTCAATATGTCGGCGCCGGCGCGCAGTGTTTCAGTCAACGCCTTACGCTGCTCATCCCGCGTGAAGCCCTTGAGATCGTCGCCTGCCTGGGCAATCAGGACAGGGGCGCCGAGGCGCTTTGCGACGACAACGGAATCCGCGAGGCCCTTTAGCCATGCCTCGCGATTGGCAGCGTCGGTCAGTGCGATCATCGGCTCGGCAACGAGGCTCGTCACCTTGAGGCCGGTTTCCGTCAATGCTGCCTCGATCGCATCGAGATCCTTGTTCGTCCAGCGCCAGAACTCGATGGCCTTGAGCCCGGCGGCGTGGGCTCGGCGAATGCGATCGGCGAAGAGGTCGCCTTCCTCGGCAAACAGCCACTCAATGCAAGCTGAATAAAGTCGCATGAAAATTCCTCCACAGTTGCCGCAGGCATGCGACAGATCGTTGCCTGCGGCAAGAGGGATCGTCCGGGTATGCCAATGATTTTCCTTCCTGGCTTGACGGGCAGAACCAATGCCGGAAGAGTTGGGGGATCGGCCGGATCGCCGGCCGGATTGGGAGGAATTCATGGATCTTGGATTGAAGGGAAAGACCGCCGTCATTACCGGCGGCTCCGTCGGCATCGGACTTGCCATCGCCGAGGGACTGGCGGCCGAAGGCGCGAATCTCATTCTGTCGGCGCGTGGACGCGAGCGGCTTGATGCTGAAGCCATTCGCATTGCCGAAAAATATGGCGTCAGCGCCATTGCGGTCGAAAGCGATGTGGCGACCGTGGAGGGCACGCAGGCGATCATTGCGGCTGCGGCGGAACGCGGCGGTGCGGACATCCTCATCAACAATGCCGGCACCGGCTCCAACGAGACGGTCATGGAGGCACCGGACGAAAAATGGCAGGCCTATTTTGATCTGCATGTGATGGCGGCCGTACGTCTTGCCCGCGGGATCGCGCCGCAGATGAAGAAGCGCGGTGGTGGCGTGATCCTCCATAACGCTTCGATCTGCGCCGTACAGCCGCTTTGGTACGAGCCGATTTATAACGTCACCAAGGCGGCGCTGATGATGTTCTCCAAGACGCTCTCGACCGAGCTCGTGAAGGACAAGATCCGCGTCAACTGTGTCAATGCCGGCCTCATCCTGACGCCTGACTGGATCAAGACCGCCAAGCAACTGACGGCAGAGACCGGTGGCGACTGGGAGGGCTATCTACAGAGCGTGGCGGATGAACATGCCTCGTCCAAGCGTTTCGGCACGCCGGAGGAACTGGCGAATTTCTTCGTCTTCCTCTGCTCCGACCGGTCGAGCTACAGCATCGGTTCCACGTACTTCGTCGATGGCGGCATGCTGAAGACGGTTTAGGTCACGGCTTTCAGTCTCGTACCGGCTTGTCGGTGCGAGACCTCCTTCATGCTTCAAACTTGCATACGCGGTATTACGGCAACATGAATCGTCTAAATAACCTACAAAAACGGGTTATTTTGTTGTCTCTTCATGGTTTCGACGCTATTTCCCTGCTATTAGCGAAGCATAATGCCGCAAAGTGCAGGGCGATCCAGATGTTGACGAAAAAGGGAAAGTACGGGTTGAAGGCGCTGGTTGATCTGGCGCGGCTCGCGCCGGGCGAAACCGCCTTCATCAACGATATCGCTTCCCGCAACAATATCCCGAAGAAGTTTCTCGATACGATCCTTCTCGAACTGCGCAATGTTGGCATCCTGCGTTCGAAGAAGGGGCCTGGCGGCGGCTATTCGCTGTCTCGGCCCGCATCGGAGATCCGCATCGGTCATGTCATCCGCACCCTGGATGGCCCGCTTGCGCCGATCCGCTGTGCAAGCCGCACGGCCTATGAAGCCTGCGACGATTGCGCCGATCCCGAAACCTGTCAGGTGCGGCGCTCGATGACCGAGGTTCGGGACGCGATCGCCGCCATTCTCGACAACATGACGCTCGAGCAGTTCGTTGCCGGCGGCGGCATAGAAACCGTCGAGGAGAAGCTGCCGGTTTCCGCGGCCAGCTGATCTTGCTTCTTTTGGATCGCGCTTTTGCTGGCGCATAACTCTAGGCGCTTATGCTGGCGCCGGTTCAATTGCCTTTGCTTTTCCAGATATGCTTGCCGGCGGCGTTGAGCAGCGCTTCGCGTGGGATTGCCATGTCATGGATGCGGGCATTGCGCCAGTGACGGTCGAGGTTCAGCGCGATACTGCCGGAGGCGCCGCGCGCCAGTTCAAAAAGGGCATTCGCCGTCTCCAGCGCCGTTTCGGTTGCCGTAAGGCAGGCGGCTGTCGCCGAAAAATAAGCTTGCGACATCACGGCCTCGGCAGGGCTGACCTGGGCGATATCCAGTTTCCGGCCAGCCTGTTCCAGCGCCCCTGTCGCGGTCTCGATGCGAATGGCATATGCTCCGATACGCGCGGATAGGGCTGATGGTTCCTTGGCCATGGCCAGCAGATCGGCGAAGGCAGCGCGCGCGATGCCTAGGCTGACGGCAGCATGCATCAGCAGACCGAGCGACTTTTCCGTTGTGCGATCGCCGGATGCGGTGGCGGTAACGGTGTCCGCGTTCACATGCAGCTTGCCGGCGATCAGGGTCGCCGTGCCGTTGGTGCGCAGGCCGAAGGCGTCCCAATCGTCAACCGCCTGCAGTTCGTCGCTGTCACCCTGAAGATAGAGTGTTACCCCGCGACCAGCGGGATCGGTTGCCGTCGCCGCGATCCAATCAGAGAACAGAATGGCTTCTGTCTGTTCGGACCGGCCGGTCAGGCGAAAGCCGGAACCTTCCGTTGCGAGGCTTGCTTCATCGGCAAAACGGGTGGCGGCGAAACGGTCGCCATCGAGCGCGCGATTGAAGAGGGCGATCTTCAGCTCTTCTGACGGCTGGTTGCGTACGCCTTCCAGAACGCGCATGTGGACTGCAAGAACATTGCCGACAGAGGCATCGCTCTCGGCCACTATCGCGACGATCTCCGCGAGCAACGCGTTGGAGATATCGAGGCCGGCATATTCGGGCGGAACGGTGATTGCGGTCAGGCCGGATTGCGAGAGCATGTCGAGTTCGGCATTGGGCATGAGGCGGCTGATATCGCGCTCACTCGTTTGCCGGCGAAAGGCTGCAGCAAGCTCACGGGCCGTGGAAACAGCCTCTTCTTCGGTCTCGATCCGGTGCGCCGGAGGGCGCACATTATCGTGCAATTGCGATACTGTTCCCATCTTCCGCTCTTTCTTAACACTAAAAAAGTGCGCGATTGCATCGGCTTGGGTAAGGCCGGATTTTCCACAAAAGCCCGGCCTCATGAATTTTCTTACCAGCTTGATCGACTTGCCGTATGATCTACTTATGGTTAAGGGATGGCCAGTTGATCAGGAATGGTGATGAGTAATTCTCTTGCACGAAGCCGCGAGGGTTCGAAGGCTGGACGTCAGCCGCGCCCCCGTGTGAGCATGGATATAGCTGATATCCCGACCTATGCCATTGGCGATGTGCATGGGCGTCTCGATCTGCTGCTGAAGGCGGAAGAGGCGATCGTGCGCGATGCTGAGCATCTCCCCGGGACCAAGCTCATCATCATGCTCGGCGATTACATCGATCGCGGTCCGCAATCGGCTCATGTTCTCAGCCATCTCATGGAGCCGCCGCCAGCGGGTTTCGAGCGCATCTGTCTTGCCGGCAACCATGAGATCGTCATGCTCGACTATATGGACGGCTGGGCATCCTATGACGACTGGATGACGATGGGGTCTGCGGAACTTCTGAGATCCTATGGTCTCGACCCCGATCACCTGCCGCTCGTCTTTCGCTCCGGTGCGCAGCTCGACGCCTTCATCCGTCAATCGCTTCCGCACACGCATATCGATTTCATCCGCTCGCTGCCGATCATGGTCGAAACGCCTGATGTCGTTTTCGTCCACGCGGGCATTGATCCGCGCGTGCCGCTCGACGAGCAGGCGGACGACGATCTGGCCTTCATTCGCCAGCGTTTTCTTGAAAGCCCGCTGCCATTGCCGAAGCTCATCGTGCATGGGCACACGCCCGGCGAACAGCCGGATGTGCAGCCGATGCGGCTGAACCTGGATACGCGCGCCTTCCGGAGCGACCGGCTCTCGGTTGCCCGGCTCTGGCAGGGACAGGTTCATCTCTTCTCCACCTGAATCAGGCGGCGTTTTCCTCAGCCTCCGTATGAGCCGGTACTTCTGCCGCCGGCTTCTTGCGCCAGCGGCGCAGCACGACGTAGAAGACCGGCGTCAGGAACAGGCCGAAGATCGTCACGCCCAGCATGCCGGAGAAGACGGCGGTGCCGAGTGACTGGCGCATTTCGGCACCCGGACCGGTGGCGATGGCGAGCGGAAGAACGCCGAAGATGAAAGCGAAGGCCGTCATCAGGATCGGGCGCAGGCGAAGGTGGCTTGCCTCGATAGCGGCTTCCACGACGCTCTTGCCCTCTTCTTCCGCCTGTCTTGCAAACTCGACGATCAGAATGGCGTTCTTGGCCGCGAGGCCGATCAGAACGATCAGGCCGATCTGCGTTAGAACGTTATTGTCCATTCCTCTCAAAGACACGCCGATCAATGCGGCGAGTACGGCAAGCGGGACGATGAGGATGATCGCCAGCGGCAGGATCCAGCTCTCATATTGCGCAGCCAGCGCCAGGAAAACGAAGATCACCGACAGCGCGAAGATGTAGATCGCCGTGTTGCCGGTATGTGTTTCCTGATAGGCAAGCTCCGTCCACTCATATGTCGTGCCGGGCGGCAGGATCTGCGTGGCCAAGTCTTGCATCTTCTGGATGGCCTCGCCGGTCGATGTGCCGGGCGTCGGGTTGCCCTGCAACGGCACCGAGACATACATGTTGTAGCGCTGCACCAAAGCCGGCCCGCTGGAATCCTGAATATCCATAAGGGTGCCAAGCGGCACGAGCGCGCCGGTTGCCGACCGGACCTTCAGAGCCAGGATGTCTTCGCGGTCCATGCGGTATTGGCGGTCGGCCTGGGCACGAACCTGATAGACGCGCCCGAAAGCATTGAAGTCATTCACATAGGCGACACCGAGGTTGATCGATAGCGCGTTGAAGATGTTGGGGATCGGCACGTTCAGGAAGCGCGCCTTGTCGCGATCGATCGCCAGGAAATATTGCGGGCTTGCATCCGAGAAGGTGGTGAAGACACCTGTCAGACCCGGGGTCGTGGCGGCGGCTCCCATCATCTGGCGAGCGAGGCCGAGGACACGCGTCATGTCTGAATGTTCAAGGTCGGAAATCTGCATCTTGAAGCCGCCGGAATTGCCGACGCCGCGCACGGACGGCGGCGGAATGGCAATGATGAAGGCTTCCTGGATGCTCTGCAGCTTGCCGTAGAGCTCGCCGATGATCTTGTTGGCGGTCTCGCCGCCCTCTTCGCGCTCGGCAAAGGATTTGAAGGGTACGAAGACGACGCCCGCGTTCGAGGCGTTGGTGAAGGTTGCGCCGCTGAAGCCGGCGAATTGCACGGCATTGCCGACGCCCGGCACGGTGCGGGCGATATCGCCCACCTGTTTGACGACGGCATCGGTGCGCTCAAGCGAAGCGCCGTCCGGGAGCTGGATGACGATGATCGCGTAGCCCTGGTCCATGGTCGGAATGAAGCCGGAGGGCACCTTCTGGCCCATATACCAGGTTGCTCCGAGCAGGCCGGCGAAGACGATCAGCGAGCAGGTCAAGCCGATCCAGCTGCTGACCAGATGCCGGACGATCCAGGAATAGCCGGAACTCATCCGGTCGAAGCCCCGGTTGAAGCCGTTCGCGAGGCCGCTGCCGATCTGCGAGAAGATATTCTTGCGTTTGGCCTCGTGATCGTGGGTCTTCAAGAGGATGCCCGCAAGCGCCGGCGACAGCGTCAGCGAATTCAGTGCCGAGATCGCCGTGGTGACGGAAATCGTCACGGCGAACTGTTTGTAGAACTGTCCGGAAATGCCGGGAATGAAGGCCGTCGGCACGAAGACCGCGATCAGCACCAGCGAGATGGCGATGACGGCGGTTCCGACTTCGTCCATCGTGACATGGGCGGCCTCTTTCGGCGACATGCCGCGCGCCAGATTGCGCTCGACATTCTCGACAACCACGATCGCATCGTCGACGACGATACCGATCGCCAGAACGAGGCCGAACAGGGTCAGCATATTGAGCGAGAATCCGAAGGCGAGCAGCACCGCGAAGGTGCCGATCAGCGACACGGGAATGGCGACAATCGGGATGATTGCCGTTCGCCAGGATTGCAGGAAGACGAGAACGACGATCGCCACGAGGATCGCCGCTTCGGCGATGGTGCGGTAGACCTCGGTGATGGAATCCGAGATGAACTCGGTCGTATCGTAGACGATGCGGTATTCGAGGCCTTGCGGGAAATTCTGCGAGAGATCCTTCATGATGCCCTGGATCTGATGGGCGGTATCCAGCGCATTGGTTCCCGGCCGGGCGAAAATGCCGAGAGCCACAGCGGGGTCGTTGTTCAGATAGCTGTTGGTGACGTAGTCCTGGGCGCCAAGCTCGATGCGGGCGACGTCCTGCAGGCTGACAAGTCGGCCGGTGGCAGTCGATTTAACGATGACATAGCGGAACTGGCGCACGTCAGAGAAGCGTCCATCGGTTCGCACCGTATATTCGAACGCGTTTTGGCCAGTCACCGGCGGAGCGCCGATCTTGCCGCCCGATACCTGCACGTTCTGGTCTCTGAGCGCGGCAACGACATCGTCCGACGTCATGCCATAGGCGGAGAGTTTTTCCGGATCGAGCCAGATGCGCATCGAATACTGGCGCTCGCCGAAGAGTTGCACGTCGCCGACGCCGTCGAGACGCACGAGAGTGTCGCGTATGCGGTTGCGGGCATAGTTCGAGACATAGAGCTGGTCATAGCGGTGCGATGGCGACAGCAGGTGCACGACCATCATCAGGTCGGGCGAGCTCTTGTCGGTCGTCACGCCAAGCCGCTGGACCTCTTCGGGAAGGCGGGGCAGGGCGATGGAAACCCGGTTCTGGACGAGAACCTGAACCTTATCGAGATCGGTGCCGAGCTTGAAGGTGATCGTCAGCGACATGGCGCCGTCGGCGCTGGAATAGGAAGACATATAGAGCATGTCTTCGACGCCATTGATCTGCTGTTCGAGCGGCGTCGAAACCGTATCGGCGATCGTCTGAGGGTCGGCGCCCGGATAGGAGGTGCGCACGACGATGGTCGGCGGCGCGATCTCGGGATATTGGGAAACCGGCAATTGCGTATAGGCAATGCTGCCGACGACGAGCAAAAGGATCGAGATTACGGCCGCGAAGATCGGTCGGTCTACGAAGAAATGGGCAAATCTCATTGCACGTTCTCCGCACCGGCGGTTTCGGGCGGAGCGTTGGTGCGCTCCTTCGGCAGTTCGGTCATCTGCGGCGTGACCTTGGCGCCGGGCCGGGCACGGATCAGGCCGTTGACGATGATCGTCTCGCTGCCGTCGAGGCCTTCACGAATGACGCGGTAGCCGTAAAGCCGCGGACCGGGCCTGACGGGCTTGGTGGAAACGGTGCCATCCGCACCGACGACGTAAACAACGCGCTCGTTCTGGTCCGAGCCGATCGCCTCATCCGGCACGAGAATGGCCTGATAAGTGTTGGAAGCTTCGACCTGAATGCGGCCGAAGAGACCGGGCTGCAGGATGAGATCGGGGTTGGGGAAACGGGCGCGCAGGCGAATGGTGCCGCTCTCGTTGTCGATGCGGTTCTCGGCGAAATCGAGTTTTCCCTGGAATGGTTTGGCATTGGGATCGGAGATCGTGACGGTCACGTCCAGTCCACCGCCGCCTTGCTGGAGATCCTTGCCGAGCTTGCGTGCAGTGTCGGCGAAATTCAGCAGGCGACGTTCGTCGACGTCGAAATAGAAGTCGATCGGGTCGAGAGAGACGATCGTCGTCAGCACCGTCTGGTCAGTCTGCACGAGATTGCCGGCGGAGATCAGGCGGCGGTCGATGCGGCCGCTGAGCGGCGCCTTGATCTCGGTATATTCCATGTCGAGCGCGGCGCGATCGGCGGCAGCTTGGGCGCCGCGAACGTTGGCTTGTGCAGAATCGAATTCGCGGCGGCGATCGTCCAGTGTCTGCGCCGACTGGCTGCCGGTCGAAGTAAGCGATTGCGCGCGCTTATATTGCGCATCGGCAAAGACAAGCGCCGATTTCGAGGCTTCGAGGGAGGCGTTGGCCTGATTGAGCGCGGTGACGAAGGGGCGCTGGTCGATGACGAAGAGGCGGTCGCCCTGTTTGACGAGTGCGCCGTCGGTGAAATCGACTTCCTGAAGGTAACCACCAACGCGCGAGCGCACGGAGACCTCATCGACAGGTTCGAAACGGCCGATAAACTCATCGCTATCGACCACGTCGCGCATGACCGGCTTGGCAACGGTGACAGGTGGCGGAGCAGGTGCCTGCTGGGCCTCTGCGATAAAGGGCAAGAAGGCTGCGAAGCAGCCGAGCGCCAGTGTCTGTCGAAGCGAATATGCCATTGCAGTCCCCCTTGCGGGCGACCGAACGCGGCCGCCTGAACCTATGCCTGAGATAAGCTGTTCATGCCTGCCGGGACGAAAGCATGAGCCTTCGTCCTAAGTCCGAATTCTACTCATGCGTGGCTTCCAGGAAGATGACAGGTGCAAACAAGCACCGCGAAATCAACCGGAGGGAGAAATCCTGATCTCCGTAACCCTCTGAAGGCAGACTATAAACGGCTCAATTCGAAAATTGCAAATGCCAATTGATTGCGCCGACCACGCTTCGGTGGACATCGGCGTTCGCGCTGCAATCCTGCGGACGCCAGTCGAAACCTCCGCTTAACCGTGGGCTGCGGCATTTTAGCCGCAGCTGCGAAATCTCGCCTGCATGCCCTTGTGCGCTGCACATGCTCAATATATCTACCAACATCATAAGGATGCTTATTACTAGCCGGCGAAGGTAAATGACCGCACATCCAACACTTGGTTTTCTGCTCCACGACGTTGCCCGCCTGCTGCGCAAGCGGTTTGAACAGCGTGCGAAAGACCTTGGGCTGACACGGTCGCAGTGGCAGACGCTAGCCTATCTCGCCAATAATGAAGGCATCCATCAGAGCGGGCTTGCCGAAATCCTCGAAATCGAGCCGATTACGCTGGTCCGCATCCTCGACAAGCTTGCAGAGCGTGGCCTGATCGAACGCCGCCAGCATCCCACCGACCGGCGAATCTGGCTGCTCTATATGCGCGAGGAAGCCCACCCGATCCTCGCCGAAATGCGCGAGATCGGCGAGGTGACCCGCGGCGAAGCATTGGAAGGCGTCACGCCCGAGCAGCGCGACCAGCTTTTCCAGACCCTATCCGTAATGAAGACGAACCTGGTGCAGGCGTGCCGGACTCCGGTCGCCGATAATGAGACGAAACATGGCTGATCAATCCCCCCTGCGCGTCGTATCGGACGCGAATGCCAAGAATCCTGCCGAAGAAAAAGAGATCCCCCAACAACAGGAAACGGTAGCTGAGGCGCCTTCATCCAATTCAGCGCCCGCGGCTGCCGCGGTGGCTGCGCCTGGCGGCAACAAGGTCCGCCGCCGGCGCAGCTTCACCCGCCCCGTCCTCTTTGCCCTGTTGCCAGTCGCTCTGGTCGTCGGCGGATACTACTACGTCAACGGCGGCCAGATCATGTCGACCGACAATGCCTATATTCAGGCGGACATGGTGGGCATCACGACCGACGTTTCGGGCATCGTCGACAAGATCAACGTGCATGAGAACGAGCAGGTCAAGGCGGGGCAGGTGCTCTTCACCCTGCAATCCGACGCCTTCAAGATCGCGCTCGACGGCGCCAAGGCGCAGCTCGGCGCGCAGCGCAACCAGATCATGAATATGCAGGCCAGCTACCGGCAGTCGCTGGCCGAGATTACGCAGGCCGAAGCTGATCTGCCCTATTATCAAGACCAGTTCGACCGGCAGCAGAACCTCGTCAACAACGGCAGCGCCACGCAGTCGGCCTATGACGAAGCCAAGCACAATCTCGAGGTCGCGCAGCAGAAGGTTTCCGTCGCCAAGGCGGAAGCCGCAACGACGCTCGCCCAGCTCGGCGGCAATGCCGATCAGTCGGTCGAGGAAAATCCGCTTTATCTGCAGGCCAAGTCGCAGGTCGACAACGACCAGCGTGAACTCGATCATAGTGTCGTCAAGGCGCCGTTCGACGGTATTGTCACCAACGTGAACGCATTACAGGTCGGCTCTTACCTGCAGGCTTCGCAGCAGGCCTTCTCACTTGTTTCGACCACGCATCTGTGGATCTCCGCCAGCCCGAAGGAAACCGAGCTTACCTATGTCAAGCCGGGCCAGACGGCCGACATCTATGTCGATACCTATCCAGGCGTCGTGTGGAAGGGCAAGGTCGAAAGCATCAGCCCGGCTTCCGGCTCCTCCTTCTCGCTGCTGCCGGCACAAAACACCACCGGCAACTGGGTGAAGGTCGTCCAGCGTATTCCGATGCGTGTCAGCATTGATGAGACTGATGCCAAGCCACCGCTGCGCGTTGGCATGAGCACGGTCGTCGATGTCGATACCGGTCATGCGCGCGGCCTGCCGGATTTCGTCAACAAGCTTCTGGGCCAGGGCAAGAGCCACGAGTAACGGCCATGAGCAATGCTCCTGCATCACCGGCAACAACCCCCGTTGCCAATCGCGGCGCGATCACGGCCTGTGTCATCTTGGCCGTCATCATGCAAGCGCTGGATACGACGATCGCCAACGTGGCGCTGCCCTACATCCAGGGTAGTGTTTCGGCATCGGCCGACCAGATCAACTGGGTTTTGACCTCCTACATCGTCGCGGCTGCCATCATGACGCCGCCGTCAGGCTTTCTTGCAGCCAAGTTCGGCCGCAAGCGCGTGCTTTTGACGGCGATCGTCGGCTTCGTCGTCGCCTCGATACTTTGCGGCCTGGCGCAGTCGCTGCCGCAGATCGTGGCTTTCCGTCTGTTGCAGGGCCTGTTCGGCGCTTCGCTGGTTCCGCTTTCCCAGGGCATCCTCCTCGACATCTATACCGTCGAGGAGCGCGGCTCGGCCATGGCCCTTTTCGGCGTCTCGGTCATGGTCGGGCCGGTTCTGGGGCCCGTCATCGGCGGCTGGCTGACGGATAATATCAGCTGGCGCTGGGTCTTCTACATCAACATTCCGATCGGCGCGCTCGCCTTTGCCGGTATCGTCATCTTTGTTTCCGAGACGAAGAGGGATGCGCTCGCCAAGCTGGACTGGTTCGGCTTCGGGATGATGAGCCTGTTCATCGCCTCGTTGCAGCTCTTCCTCGATCGCGGCGAGCAGCTTGACTGGTTCTCGTCGGGTGAAATCGTTCTCGAAGCGATCGTCTGCGCCGCAGCGTTTTACCTGCTTCTGGTGCACACGCTGACGGCGGAGAAATCCTTCGTCAATCCGCGACTGTTCCTGGATCAGAACTTCACTGTCAGCATGATCTTCATCTTCGTGATCGGCATCACCTATCTTGCCTCTCTGGCACTGATGACGCCCTATCTGCAGACGTTGATGGGGTATCCAGTCATCACCGCGGGCATCGTGATGGGGCCACGCGGGCTCGGGACCATGCTCTGCATGTTCATCGTCGGTCGGCTGATCGGCAAGGTCGATACGCGCTGGCTGCTGCTGCTGGGCCTCGGTCTGACGGCATGGGCGATGTATGACATGACCGGCTGGACGCCCGACGTTTCGCAGTGGACGATCGTGTCGGTCGGCTTCATCCAGGGGGCAGGCCTCGGCTTCCTCTTCGTGCCGCTGACGACGATCGCCTTCGCGACGCTGCCGGCCCAGATGCGCGGCGACGGAACCGGTCTCTACAATCTGTCGCGCAACATCGGCTCGTCGGTCGGTATCTCGATCGTCTCGGCGCTGATCGTCGAAAATACGCAGAGCAATCACGAGTCGATCGCTGCTTATGTAACGCCGTTCAACCACGCGTTCGATGCCACGGCCGCCCAGGGCCTCAGCCCGCTGACGGCGGTGGGCAGGGCAGCGCTCAACGATGTCATTACGCTGCAATCGACCATCATCGCCTATATGGACGACTTCAAGCTGCTGATGCTGATGTCGCTTGCGGTCATGCCGCTGGTGCTGCTGCTGCGCAAGCCGAAAGTGGCGCCGGCTGTGGACCACAGCGCCGTCATGGAATGACGACCAGCCCACTGCTCAGCGGAACGGCTTGCTCAGATATCGCGATCCCTGAATGCCGAAGCGCCATGGTGCTTCGGCATTTTTCGTAATGCCGATCCGCTTGCCCGAGACGATCGGAACGGGCGCGGACGGCGAAATCGCATAGGGCTCTTGGTCGAGCATCCGGTCGTTGATCTCGATATCTATCCCCAGCGCCTGGCAGAGCTTTCCGGGGCCGCTGCAGAATTGTGTGATCACGTCGGTGCCGCGTCGTTCCGCCATCGAAGCAAGGCCGAGTTCAGGTTCTAGCGCACGGATCAGCACCGCCGAGCCCGGCGTGCAGACGAAGTTCAGGCACCAGTACATGCCGTAGATGCGGTAGATATAGACATTGCCCGGACGGCCATACATGGCGCCGTTGCGCTTGGTCGGACCACGAAAACTGTGGGATGCCTCATCATCAGGATAATAGGCTTCCGTCTCGGTGATCCGCCCGCCGGCTTCGTTGACCGTCAGGTGGCAGCCGAGCAGGTCGCGGGCGACCTCGATCGCATCACGTTCGAAGAACTTGCGAAGGCTTTCCCCAACAAGCGGGCCGGCGCCAACAGCGCCATTGATCGTCTTTGTGGTCATGGATATGGCGATACCATCGCCTTTACCGATCCGCCACCCGCAACGATCGATCACAAGATCGACCGCGGCGCGTGGCGCTCCGATATGCCACGTCGTCGCGGCCATTATCTTCTCGGCAGCGGCTTATCCTGCAGTCGCGACCTTGTTCTGCTGGTTCTGTGGGAAAAGCGATTGGCGACTTTCTGCGTCGAGGGTTGATTTGAACGCGTGCTGCGCCTTCATCGCGAGCGCTGCCGTCACCGCAGGCCGTTTCGACATATCTTCCATGAAGCGCTGGACATGGGGGAAGTCGGCCAGACCTTTTTCACCAAATACATAGCCTGCTGACGCGGCCCAGCCCCAGAGCGCCATATCGGCAATTGTGTATTCGTCGCCGGCGAGCCATTTCGATGCAGCGAGGTGCCGATCGAGCACCCGGTAGTGCCGCTCCAGCTCTCTGACATACCGGTTTTTCGCATAGGGGAGGTCTTCCGGCGCATAGTGAAGGAAATGAATTGCCTGTCCGGAAAACGGGGAGAGGCCGGTCGCGACGAATTGCAGCCATGACAGCATGGCTGCTTTCGCTGGACGCTCTTTCGGCACAAAGGCGAGATGTTCTTCCGCCAGGTAGAGGAGGATTGCGTGTGAATCAAAAACCGCGATCCCGTCGTCAACGATTGCGGGGACCTTTGCATTCGGATTGATGGCCAAAAACGCCTGATGGTGTTGCTCGCCCTTGAAGATATCGATGGCGATTGTCTGGAAGGGAAGCTGCAATTCATGCAGCAAAACCGCCACCTTCATCGAGTTGGGAGTGGCATGGAAGTAGAAGTTCAACATCGGCAACGCCTTGTGAGGAGAGGAATTCTCGTCACTGACCATGCCGATGTTTGCGGCCATCGACCAATCGATCTCCCGGATTGCAGCCATCGGTTCAAGCGATGTCTTTGCGGCTTGCCGTCGCCTAGGCCAAACGAAAAGCGATCTGTCAGGTCCTATTTTCTAGTGACCGGCATTCGGGTCCCGCATCGGGATGGAGGAGACGGTGACGGAGACCGGATCGCTTGCCGGGAAGGAATCCTCCAGGCCCTCGTTCAGCTCTTCCTCGAGCACGGCAGCATCCTTGCTGCGGGCGCCGTCGCCGTGAACGGGCTCGAAGGCGGCGGTCAGAAGTGCCCTGGCCTTGGCGACCGCCGTGTCATGGGTGAGATCGGGTGCTTCTCGGAGGGTGACGGCGATCCTGTCTTCGCCCTCGCTGCCGAACTCGACAACAAAGCCCTCGTCGGTCTGATAGACCATGATATCGCTGAGTGGCATGACCGTTCCTCCGAGGGCGCTAATATGAGTGAACCGTGTTTTCGGCACTTTGTCGAGCAAAGACCTTTACGAGCCAATCGATAAAGACGCGTACGCGCGGCGAGAGCTGGCGGTTTCGCGGATAAAGCAACGAGACCGGGGTCTGCGTGAGCGGGAAATCGGTTAGCACTTGGACAAGGGTGCCGGCGGCCAGATCGCGTTCGGCGTGGTAGCGCGGAATCTGGATCATGCCGAGCCCCATGCGGGCGGCGGAAATGTAGCTTTCGGCCGCATTGACGGTAACGGTGGCGGGGATGGCGATGTTGCGCACGCTGCCATCGACGATGAATTCCAGCGGCAACGGGCCGGCGCTGCCCGTGGCGCGGAAGCCGACCATGCGATGTGCATCAAGCTTTGCCGGATGATCGGGCCTGCCGAAAGCGGCCACATAGGAGGGCGAGGCGAGGGTTATCTCTTCCAGCATGGCGACGCGGCGCGCGACCATGTCGCTATCCTGCGGGGTGCCGACGCGCAACACACAGTCGATGCCTTCCCGCACCAGATCGACCAGCCGGTCGCCCTCGCTCATGTAGAATTCGATATCGGGATAGGTCTCCAGGAAGGACGGCAGGCTCGGCAGCACGAAATGGCGAGCGAGCGTGCCATGCACATCGACCCGTAGCAGGCCTTTCGGTTTGGCGCCGGCAAAGGCGCCTTCGGCATCCTCTATGTCGGCGAGGATCGAGAGACAGCGCTGGTAGTAGGCTTCACCGTCGAGCGTCGGGCTGACATGGCGCGTGGTGCGCTGAAGCAGGCGTACGCCGAGGCGTGCTTCCAGTTGCTTAACCGCATCGGTCACCGTCGAGCGGGGCAAGCCGGTATCTTCAGCTGCAAGGGTGAAGCTGCGCCGCTCGACGACGCGGGAGAAGACCCGCATGGCATCAAATCTGTCCATTATATTTGTTCGAACTTTTCGGATAGTGATGCCGGATAATGGCCGATTATCCGTAAAGTGAAAAGGGCCATCTTCTTCTCATCGAACGGGCGCTACGGCGCCGAACCAAAGGAGAAGAAAATGTCTGCCAATCACAACAAGGTCGCTCTCGTTACCGGCGCTTCCCGTGGCATCGGTGCTTCGATCGCAGAACGTCTCGCAAAGGACGGCTTCACCGTCGTCATCAACTATGCCGGCAACGCAGCCCTTGCCGAAGAACTGGCCCAGAAGATCGAGACGGCCGGCGGCAAGGCGCTGACGGCACAGGGCGATGTCGCCGATGCCGAGGCCGTGCGCCGCATGTTCGATGCGGCAGAAGCTGCCTTCGGCGGTGTGGATGTGCTCGTCAACAATGCCGGTATCATGCTGCTCTCGCGCCTTGCCGATGTTGATGACGCCACTTTCGATCGCCAGATCAGCGTCAACCTCAAGGGCACGTTCAATACGTTGCGCGAAGCCGCCAAGCGTCTGCGTGACGGTGGCAGGGTCATCAATTTCTCGAGCTCGGTCGTTGGTTTGAAGCCGGAGGCCTACAGCGTCTACGCCGCCACGAAGGCTGCCGTCGAGACAATGGGCGCGATCCTCTCCAAGGAAATGCGCGGCCGCCAGATCACCGTCAATACAGTCGCTCCCGGTCCGACAGCCACGGATCTCTTCCTCAACGGCAAGTCGGATGAACTGATCGATCGTCTTGCCAAGGCAAACCCGCTCGAACGTCTCGGCACGCCTGAAGATATCGCCGGCGTCGTTGCATTCCTCGCCGGCCCTGATGGTGCCTGGGTCAACGGTCAGGTGCTGCGTGCCAATGGCGGCATGGTCTGACGCATGCCTCGTGGCGGCCTCAGCGCCGCCACGCTCGTTCCCCGCATTCTTCCAACCAATTCCATTCGAACTCGAATAAAGGAACAGGATCATGAGCAAGCAAGTCATCGTCATCACTGGTGCCTCCAGCGGCTTCGGCGCTCTTACCGCCCGCGCGCTCGCCAAGGCTGGCCACACTGTCTATGCCTCGATGCGCGAAACTGAAGGCCGCAACCGGCCTCAGTTCAAGGCTGTCGAAGCTTTCTCCAGAGAAAACGGCGTCGCTCTCAAAGCCGTCGAACTGGATGTCGCCTCGGATGCTTCGGTCGAGGCCGGGATTGCCAAGGTAATCGCCGCCGAGGGCCATATCGATACCATCATCCACAATGCCGGGCACATGTCGTTTGGTCCGGCCGAAGCTTTCACGCCGGAGCAATATGCCGAGCTTTTCGATATCAACGTGCTCTCGACCCAGCGCGTGAACCGCGCGGTGCTGCCGCATCTGCGCAACCAGGGCAAAGGGCTGGTCGTCTGGGTTTCCTCTTCGAGCACCCGCGGTGGCACGCCCCCGTATCTCGCTCCCTATTTCGCCGCCAAGGCTGCGATGGACTCACTTGCCGTCTCTTATGCCAGCGAACTGACCCGCTGGGGCATCGAAACGGCGATCATCGTTCCCGGTGCCTTCACCAAGGGCACGAACCATTTTGCCCATTCCGGCTCGCCCGCCGATACGGCTCGCGCTACCGAATATAATGATGGTCCCTACAAGGGCCTGCCGGACCAGGCGTTGAAGGGCCTCGCCTCGCTTGAGCCGGCCGATGGGGATGCCGCCACTGTCGCGACCGCCATCGTCGATGTCGTTGAAATGCCTTTCGGCAAAAGGCCGTTCCGCACGCATATCGACCCGTCGGAGGATGGTGCGGAAATCGTCAATGGCGTTGCCGACCGTGTGCGTGCGGAACTTTTCCGTCGCATCGGGATCGAGGATTTGCTGAAGCCCGTCACGAAGGGATAACGGTCGTCGCAAACTTGTGAACGGCGTCTCTGTGAGCCGCCCCTTACTATCCGGCTAAGAGAGCCTATATCTGAATGGACGGAGGCAGACGGCGTTCCCGCTGCCGGTCTCCCGACCTCCACTCCAAGGGCCTGCCGCGCCTTTCCTGCGGTGCGACAGGCCTTCAAGTTTCAGACATCAGTCAAGGCCCGTGACGGTTATCCCTCCCATCACGGGCCATTTTTTATTCAGCGCGCGTTGAGCTTTGCATCCGCGAGCAGTTTCACCAGCCAATCGACAAAAACGCGGACCTTGTTGCTGAGGTGGCGGTTCGGCGGATAGACGACATAAAGCGGCAGCGACTCGCGCGTCCATTCGCTCAGCGTCTGCACAAGTTCGCCCCTCGCCAGCGGCTCGCGCGCCATGAAGATCGGAATCTGCGCGAGGCCGAGGCCCGCGAGCGCCGCGGTCATGTAGGTGCGGCTGTCGTTGACGGAGACGATATAGCGCGGATTGACCTCGATACTCTCATTGTCCTTGCGGAATTCGAAAGGCACCGTGCGATTGTTCTGGGCGCGGAAGTAATTGACGGAGTAATGTTCCGTCTCAAGTTCTTCCGGCCGCTGCGGCAGGCCGAATTTTTCCACGTAGAGCGGTGCGGCGCACGTGATCATCTCGATCTCCGAGACGCGCCTGGCGATCAGCGATTGATCGGCCGGCGTGCCGGCGCGCAGCGCGCAGTCGACGTTTTCGGCGAGGTAGTCGACGGTGCGATCGCCGACGCCGAGATCGATGCGGATATCGGGGTAGCGCTGGTAGAAATCGCAGAGCGCCGGCACGAGGATGGAGTCGGCAAAGGCGCCGGCCATCTCGACGCGCAGCCGTCCCGTCGGCAGGCTCTGTGAATTGGAAAGGCTGCCATCCAACTCTTCGAGTTCGGAAATGATCTGTGCAGCGCGTTCGTAATAGAGGGCTCCATCGGTCGTGACCATGACACGGCGCGTGGTGCGGTTGAGGAGCTTGGTGTGCAGATGCGCTTCCAGCCCCTGAATGAGGTTGGTCACCGTCGCTTTGGGCATGGCGAGCATGTCGGCGGCGCGGGTGAAATTGCCCGTCTCCACCACGCGGATGAAGACGCGCATTGCCGAGAGTTGATCCATCGGTTCAAGTCCGCAGTTTGCGTTGCAACATTGTTCGGGATTTGGAATAGTGTTATCGCGATATCGCTTCTTATTCCCGGTTTTGAATAACAATATCTTTTTGATGCAAAATGCAAGAGACGGGCGTTGTCCGTCCATGTGCAAAGCAGCGAAGAGATAGAGATTATGGTGCCCGAAATTAAGGACATGGTGCTGGAAAAGGTGGCCGCTGGCCCCGTTTCTGCGCGTGTCTATATGGGCGCCGACTTCGGCAAGGGCCCGCCGATCGTTCTCTATCTGCATGGTGGCGCGTTTCTCGACAGCGACCCGAATGCCGATCGGCCGATTGCGGCCAGCCTCGCAAGGGCAGGCGCGATCGTGGTTTCCGCCGATTACAGCACGCTCTCGGGCAATGTTTTTCCGAAGGCGCTTGAAGTTTCCTTTTCGATCTTTTCCTATCTTGCGCTCAAGAAGGCCGGCCTTGGCGACCGCAAGTCGCTGCTGTTCGTCGCCGGCGAAGAGGCGGGCGGTAATGTTGCCGCTGGCGTGGCGCTGAAGGCGCGCGACCAGATGCCGGACGCGCTCGACGGCCAGATCCTGCTTTCACCGCTCCTCGATCCGTTCATGGGCACATCCTCTATCCGCAAGGCGGACAAGATCGGCATGCGCCAGCGCTGGACGGAGGGCTGGAGCCACTATTTGAGCGGCGGCGGCTGCCACCCCTATGCCGCGCCGTGCCTATGCTCGCGCATATCAGGTGTAGCACCGGCGCTGATGTTTACGGCGGAAGACGATCCGCTGCATGACGAAACACTCGGTTACGCCGCGCGCCTCAAGAAGGCAGGCGTCGGCGTGCGCCAGCATGTTCTCCCCGCCGGGACGGGCTGGCCATCTATTTATGGCGGAAAATCTGAGGGGACGTCGACCTGGCAGGACAACGTCAGCCGCCATTTCGGAGATTTCCTTCAGGATGTGAGCATTCAGCCGCAATTGCATTGAAGACGAACTGATTTTTTACGGCCATTCGAGGCCGCAAGGAGAGTACCAATGACGTCCAAAAATAAGCGCTGGGCCCTTGTGGGCGCCGGCCTGGGTCTAGCTGCGTCCGTTTCGGCCGCCGCCATCTTTTTCGAACTGCCGATGAGCGCAACCGCCACGGCTGCCTCCGAACCTGCGCAGGCTCCCGCTGTGCCGGTGACGGTTGCCGTCGTCGCCAGCCGCGACGTGACGAACTGGGAAGATTTTTCCGGCCGTCTCGAAGCCATCGACCGTGTGCAGATCCGTCCCCGCGTCGGGGGCGCCATTCAGTCCGTGCATTTCCGTGAAGGCGCATTGGTGAAGCAGGGCGACCTGCTGTTCGCCATCGATCCGGCTCCCTTCCAGGCGGCCGTATCCCAAGCGCAGGGTCAGGTCGCTTCGGCGGAAGCCAAGGTCAGCCTGGCTCAGACCGAACTCGACCGCGGTCGTCGTCTTTCTGACAATCGCACGATCTCGCAGAGCGATCTCGACCAGCGGCAGAGCACTCTGGCCGAGGCACAGGCAAGCCTGCGTTCGGCACAGGCGGCCCTGCAGTCCGCCCAGCTCGATCTCGATTATACGCAGGTGAAGGCACCGGTTTCCGGTCGTATCGGCAAGATCGAGGTCACGGTTGGCAACATCGTTGCCGCCGGTTCGGCATCGCCGGAACTCACGACGCTCGTGTCCGTCGATCCGATCTATGCGAGCTTCAATGCCAGCGAAGAGATGGTCACCAAGGCGCTTTCGGAACTTCCGGCAACCGACGCGGCATTGCCGGCGGTCGAACAGATCCCGGTCGAAATCGGCACGCTTGCCGATGAGGGAACACCGATCAAGGGCAAGCTGCAGCTCGTCGATAACGAGGTGGATGCGGCCAGCGGCACCATTGCCGTGCGGGCAGTCTTCGACAATCCCGGCGGCAAGCTGATCCCCGGCCAGTTCGTGCGGGTGCGCATGGGCCAGCCGAAGGCCGAGAACAAGATTGTCATCAGTGACCGTGCCGTCGGCACCGACCAGGACAAGAAGTTCGTCTTCGTGGTCGACGACCAGAACAAGGTGAACTACCGGCAGGTCAAGCTTGGCACGATCTTCGATGGCCAGCGTGTGGTCGAAGACGGCCTCAATGTCGGCGACAAGATCGTCGTCAACGGTCTGCAGCGTATCCGTCCGGGCGCAGTCGTCGCTCCGCAGATGGAAGAGAAGGTCGCGACCGCTCAGTAAGATTTGAGCCCCTCTCTGCGGGGAGGGGCCGCTAACCCCAGATAACATGACCTGCCGGCTGGCCTTCTGGCCGCCGGACAGGGGCTTTGCATCCATGTTCACCCCGGAGAGGGCTTTGAAATGAACATATCCAGATTCTTTATCGACCGCCCGGTTTTCGCCGGTGTTCTTTCGGTCCTCATCGTGGTCGCTGGTCTGATCGGCCTGCGGTCGCTGCCGATCTCCGAATATCCCGAGGTCGTGCCGCCATCGATCGTCGTGCACGCTACCTATCCCGGTGCAAACCCGTCGGTTATTGCCGAAACGGTGGCGACGCCGCTGGAAGAGCAGATCAACGGTGTCGAGGGCATGCTTTACATGTCCAGTCAGGCGACGTCTGATGGCGCTCTGAACGTGACCGTCACCTTCAAGCTCGGAACCGATGCGGACAAGGCGCAGCAGCTCGTACAGAACCGCGTGTCGCAGGCAGAACCCCGCTTGCCAGCGGAAGTGCGCGCGCTGGGCATCACCACGGTCAAGAGCTCGCCCGACTTCATCATGGTCGTCAACATCGTCTCTGACGGTGATAGCCATGACATCACCTATCTGCGCAATTACGCGACGCTGAACGTCAAGGACCGCCTTGCCCGCATCGCCGGTGTCGGCCAGGTGCAGGTCTTCGGCGCCGGCGACTATTCGATGCGCGTCTGGATCGATCCGCAGAAGGCAGCCGAGCATAATCTCGCCGCCAGCGATATCAGCAATGCGATCAGCTCGCAGAACGTTCAGGCAGCCGCCGGCATCATCGGCGCATCGCCGAGCCAGCCGGGTGTCGACCTGCAGCTCAACGTGAATGCCCAGGGTCGTCTGCGCACGCCGGAAGAATTCGGCAATATCATCGTCAAGACGGGCGCCAATGGCGAGATCACCCGTCTGCGCGACGTTGCGCGGATCGAACTCGGTGCTGCCGACTATACGCTGCGTTCACTGCTCGACGGCAAGCCGGCTGTGGCTGTCGCCGTTCTGCAGGCACCGGGTTCGAACGCGATCGAGATCGCCGACAATGTCCGCGCCACGATGGATGACCTGCAGCAGGCCATGCCGACAGGCGTGAAGTACGAGATCGTCTACGATACGACGAAATTTGTGCGCGCCTCGATCGAGAAGGTCATCGATACGCTGCTCGAAGCCATTGCGCTCGTCGTTCTCGTCGTCATCCTGTTCCTGCAGACATGGCGTGCTTCGATCATTCCGCTGATCGCCGTTCCGGTGTCGATCATCGGTACTTTCGCGGTCATGTACATGTTCGGCTTCTCGATCAATGCACTCAGCCTTTTCGGTCTGGTGCTGGCGATCGGTATCGTGGTGGACGACGCGATCGTCGTCGTTGAAAACGTCGAACGCAACATCGAGGCGGGGCTCAGTCCGCGCCAGGCGACCTACAAGGCCATGAAGGAAGTGTCCGGTCCGATCATTGCGATCGCGCTGGTGCTCGTCGCGGTGTTCGTGCCGCTCGCCTTCATCTCGGGTCTGTCGGGCCAGTTCTATCGCCAGTTCGCACTGACGATTGCGATCTCGACCGTCATCTCGGCCTTCAACTCGCTGACGCTGTCTCCCGCTCTGGCCGCTCTTCTCCTGAAGGGCCACCATGCGCCGAAGGACTGGCTGACGCGGTTCATGGACGCGATCTTCGGCTGGTTCTTCCGTGGCTTCAATCGCGCCTTCGGCGCCGGTTCGAACGCCTACGGCAAGGGCGTCGGCGGTCTCGTATCGCGCAAGAGCATCGTCATGATTATCTATCTGGCGCTGGTCGGTGCGACCTACAGCATGTTCAATACTGTTCCCGGCGGTTTCGTGCCGTCGCAGGACAAGCAGTATCTGATCGGCTTTGCCCAGCTGCCGGATGCCGCAAGTCTTGATCGTACCGAAGACGTCATCAAGCGCATGACCGATATCGCCCTGAAGCAGCCGGGCGTTGCCAATGCGATCGCCTTCCCGGGCCTGTCGATCAACGGCTTCACCAACTCGTCCAATGCCGGCATCGTCTTCGTGACGCTGAAGGACTTCGATGAGCGCAAGACGCCTGATCTTTCGGGTGGGGCAATCGCGATGGCGCTGAACCAGAAGTTCGGTGTTATCCAGGACGCTTTCATCGCCATGTTCCCGCCGCCGCCGGTCAACGGTCTCGGCACGACGGGCGGTTTCAAGCTGCAGATCGAGGATCGCGCGGGCCTGGGTAACCAGGCGCTCGACGAAGCTACCAAGGCCGTGCTTGCCAAGGCCTATCAGACGCCTGAACTGGCCGGCCTGTTCTCCAGCTTCCAGATCAACGTGCCGCAGCTCTATGCCGATCTCGACCGTGCCAAGGCCGAGCAGCTTGGAGTGTCCGTCACGGACGTCTTCCAGACGCTGCAGATCTATCTCGGTTCGCTCTATGTGAACGACTTCAACGCCTTCGGCCGCACCTACAGCGTCCGTGTGCAGGCTGATGCCAAGTTCCGTGCTCAGCCGGAAGATATCGGTCAGCTGAAGGTTCGTTCGGCATCGGGCCAGATGATCCCGCTTGCGGCTCTCTTGAAGGTGGATGCAAGTACCGGTCCTGAGCGTGCGAACCGTTACAACGGCTTCCTCGCTGCCGATATCAACGGCGGTCCGGCACCGGGCTTCTCTTCCGGCCAGGCACAGGCGGCAATCGAGAAGATCCTGCACGAGACGCTGCCGGCCGGCATCGACTTCGAGTGGACGGACCTGACTTACCAGCAGATCCTTGCCGGTAACTCCAGTGTCGTCGTCTTCCCGCTGGCCCTGCTGCTCGTCTTCCTCGTGCTTGCTGCCCAGTATGAGAGCCTGACCCTGCCGCTGGCGATCATCATGATCGTGCCGATGGGTGTTCTGGCCGCCTTGACCGGCGTCTGGCTCACCGGTGGAGACAACAACATCTTCACGCAGATCGGCCTTGTCGTCCTTGTCGGTCTATCGGCCAAGAACGCGATCCTGATCGTGGAATTTGCCCGCGAACTTGAGTTCGAAGGCAGGACGCCGCGTGAAGCTGCGATCGAAGCGAGCCGCCTGCGTCTGCGCCCGATCCTGATGACCTCGATGGCCTTCATCATGGGCGTCGTGCCGCTCGTCACCTCGACCGGCGCGGGTTCGGAAATGCGTGCGGCCATGGGTGTCGCGGTGTTCTCGGGCATGATCGGCGTCACCTTCTTCGGCATCTTCATGACGCCGGTATTCTACGTGCTTCTGCGCCGGATGACGGGTAACCGTCCGCTCATCCAGCACAATGACAATCATCCGCAGGACGAAGACGACCATATGAAGGTCGCTGCGGAGTAACCTCTCCTTTGTCGGGTAAATCGGGCGGGAACTTCGGTTCTCGCCCGTTTCGTTTTGGGGGTTGCGACAAAAATGCGTTACGTCCATCAAAACGGTTGCATGCTGAGGTGAGGGGATTATCAAGGGCAGGCAACACAGTTCGGGAGGGCTGGGTGACACACGCATCCAACGACAACGGGAAGCGCAAGATCGCTTTCCTCGGCACCGGCCTCATGGGAGCGCCGATGGCACGGCGCCTGCTCGGTGCAGGTTTCTCCGTCATAGTGTGGAACCGTGACCGGGCCAAAGCCGACGCTCTTTCCGGCGAGGGCGCCACAATCGCTTCCACGCCTGCAGAGGCCGCCTCCAAGGCCGATATCGTCATTTCCATGCTGACCAATGCTCAGGCCGTGGCGCAGGTGCTGTTCGATATGGGCACCGTCGATGCCCTGAAGCCGGGCGCCGTTGTCATCGACATGAGTTCCATCGCTCCGCCTTTTGCACGCGAGCACGCGGAGAAGCTGGCCGCTCGCGGTATTCGCCATATAGACGCGCCCGTTTCTGGCGGCGTGGTCGGTGCAACGGCCGGTACGCTCGCGATCATGGCGGGCGGGGAGGCTTCCGATATTACTGGGCTTGCCGATGTTTTCGCGCCGATGGGCCGCGTTACGCATGTCGGCCCGCATGGGGCCGGGCAGCTTGCCAAGCTCGCCAACCAGCAGATCGTTGCGGTGACGATCGGCGCCGTCGCCGAGGCGATGATGCTGATCGAGGCTGGCGGCGGTTCGCCGGCCGCCTTCCGTGACGCCATACGCGGCGGCTTTGCCGACAGCCGCATTCTGGAGCTTCACGGCAAGCGCATGATCGACCGGCAGTTTGCGCCGGGCGGTTCCTCGGCCAATCAGCTGAAGGATCTCGATGCGGTTATGGCGACGGCAAAGGCCTTGTCGCTGACCTTGCCGTTGACGGAAGCGGTCCACGCCGAATTCACCGATTTTGTTGCCAAGGGCAACGGCGAGACGGATCACAGCGCCCTGCTGCTCCATCTCGAAGACAGGAATGCCCGACCGGGAGGAAAGAAATGACCGAGAGCAAAGCCGACAAGCGCCGCCTGCGTTCGCAGGACTGGTTCGACAATCCTGACCATATCGACATGACGGCGCTCTATCTGGAGCGTTTCATGAATTACGGTATCACGCCAGAGGAATTGCGGTCCGGCAAGCCCATCATCGGCATTGCCCAGAGCGGCAGCGATCTGACGCCGTGCAACCGCGTCCATATCGAACTGGCCAAGCGCGTGCGTGATGGCATCCGTGATGCGGGCGGTATCCCGATCGAGTTTCCGACACATCCGATCTTCGAAAACTGCAAGCGCCCGACAGCGGCGCTCGACCGCAATCTCGCCTATCTCGGCCTCGTTGAAATTCTATACGGTTACCCGCTCGACGGTGTCGTGCTGACGACAGGCTGCGACAAGACCACGCCGTCAGCAATCATGGCGGCTTCGACGGTCGATATTCCGGCGATCGTTCTCTCTGGCGGACCGATGCTCGACGGCTGGCACGAAGGCAAGCTGGCCGGCTCCGGCATGGCGATTTGGCAGTCGCGCCGCAAGCTGGCGGCAGGCGAGATCGATGAAGAGGAATTCCTTCAGACGGCTCTCGATTCCGCCCCGTCCGTCGGTCATTGCAACACGATGGGCACGGCTTCGACGATGAATGCGCTGGCCGAAGCGCTCGGCCTGTCGCTGACGGGCTGCGGCAATATTCCGGCCGCCTATCGCGAGCGCGGCCAGATGGCCTATCGCACCGGTCGCCGTGCCGTCGAGATCGTCTTCGAAGACCTGAAGCCGTCTGACATCCTGACGCGCGAAGCCTTCCTCAATGCGATCAAGACCAATTCGGCGATCGGCGGTTCGACAAATGCCCAGCCGCATCTTGCCGCCATGGCGAAACATGCCGGCGTCGAGCTTTATCCCGAAGACTGGCAGGTGCATGGTTTCGATATTCCGCTGCTTGCCAATGTGCAGCCGGCAGGTGCCTATCTCGGCGAGAAGTTCCACCGGGCCGGCGGCACGCCCGCTGTCATGTGGGAATTGCTGCAGGCAGGAAAGCTCGACGGCGACTGTCGCTCCATCACCGGCAAGAGCATGGGGGAAAACCTCAACGGCAGGGAAGCTCGCGACCGCGATGTCATCAAGCCCTATGGCGAGCCGATGAAGGAGCGCGCGGGTTTCCTGGTGCTCAAGGGCAATCTCTTCGATTTCGCGATCATGAAGATGAGCGTCGTTTCGGAGGATTTCCGCCAACGTTACCTGCAGGAGTCGGGCCGCGAAGGTGTGTTCGAAGGCAAGGCCGTCGTTTTCGACGGCTCGGAGGACTACCACAAGCGCATCAACGATCCGGAACTCGGCATTGATGAAAACACGATCCTGGTCATTCGCGGCGCCGGTCCGCTTGGCTGGCCGGGTTCGGCCGAAGTCGTCAACATGCAGCCGCCGGATCACATCCTCAAGCGCGGCATCAAGAGCCTGCCGACGATCGGCGACGGCCGCCAGTCCGGCACATCGGACAGCCCCTCGATCCTCAATGCTTCGCCTGAAAGCGCTGCCGGCGGCGGCCTGGCCTGGATACGGACCGGCGACATCGTCCGCATCGATTTCAACGAGGGCCGTTGTGACATGCTGGTAGATGATGCCGAGATCGAGCGACGCAAGGGGGACGGAATTCCAAAGGTGCCTGCCGACGCGACGCCGTGGCAGCGTATCTACCGCAACACCGTGACGCAACTTTCGGACGGCGCTGTCATCGAGGGAGCGGCCGACTTCCGGCAGATCTCAAAGAATCCGCCGCGTCACAATCACTGATTGATGAAACTATCTAGGTAAAAATATTACTGATCGAAAAGGAGGCAGTTGCAACGAACAGTTCACCTAGTAACTAGTTCGGTATTTGCGAAAAGGCTTCATTAATTGGGGCTTGTGACTATATTATCTGTTTTTGCAGGCTTCTGAGGCTGGACCCGATTTGCCCGAGAATAAACCAACACGGTCCGAGCGAGAGTTCCAGGATCTTCTCCGGAGACTGGAGCTTGCGCTCGACGCTTCTCAGATCGGTGTTTGGGAGCACAGCCTCAACAGGGATGTCATTCTCTGGGATGCGCAGATGCATCGCCTTTATGCGACCGGCCAGACAGATCGGGAGGTGCCGAACTGGGTCTGGACGAATGCGATCCATCCTGACGACAGAGAGCAGGCCGAGCTGGATTTCGAAAAGGCCATTGCAACCCGCGGCGCCTATAATTCCCAGTTCCGCATCATTCAGCCAAGCGGCGAAATCCGGCATCTGAGGTCGCGCGCGCATTTCTACGTCGATGAAGAGGGCACGCCGTCCTTCATCGGCGCCGAATGGGACGTAACGTCAGACGTGCTGCTCAATGCCGAGCTCGGCAAGCAGAAGATGATGGCCGAGGCGCGCGCGCTGGCGCTTGAGGAAAGCAATGCCCGCATCGAGTATGTTGCCGACCACGATTACCTGACGGGCATGCCGAACCGGCGGCTGCTGGACAAGCGTCTCGCCGAGCTGAGGTCGGACAAAAGCATATCCACGCTTGCCGTTCTGCATCTCGATCTCGATCAGTTCAAGCAGATCAATGACGGCCACGGTCACTCCGCCGGAGATGCCGTCTTGCGCGCGGCGTCGCTGCGAATAGCTGCCGCCATCCCCGCCAACAGCATGGCTGCCCGCGTCGGCGGCGACGAGTTCGTCATCGTACTCATGAATTTTGATGGCCTCGACGCGCTGAAGGCGATCGTCGAGGATGTGCAGAGGCGATTGCGCAAGAAGATCCGTTTCGGGCAGGAGATGTTGCAATCGGGTGCATCGATCGGTGTCGCCTGGAGCAGCGACCGGCGCGCGAATAATATGCTCGCCGAGTCCGATCTGGCGCTCTATCAGGCAAAAAAGCTCGGCCGCAACCGCATCGAATTCTTCAGTCGTCAGCTTCAGGACGATCTGCGCGGCAGGCGTCGCCTGGCCGAGGAACTGTCCCAGGCACTGGAGCAGGGGCAGATCGTTCCCTATTACCAGGTGCAACTCGATGCGCGCACCCGTGAGATTACCGGGCTTGAGGCGCTGGCCCGCTGGATCCATCCGGAAAAGGGTGTGCTTGCGCCGGGTGTTTTCCTGCGCATTGCCGATGAATACGGGCTTTCTGCCGACATTGACGCCGCGGTTCTGCAGCGTGCGCTCGCGGACCGGATCGCATGGCAGGCCATGGGTTGCCATGTACCACGCATCGCCGTGAATATTTCGCCCGCGCGTCTTGCCGATCCGGCTCTTCTGGACAAGCTCCGCAGGCTGGACATACCGCCGGGTGCAATCGTCTTCGAGCTGGTGGAAACGATTTTCCTCGATGACTGCGACGAGAAATTCCTCGCCAATATCGAACTCATCAAGCAAATGGGCATCGATATTGAGATCGATGATTTCGGTTCCGGCCATGCCTCGCTCATCGGCCTCGTGCGGCTGAAACCGAAGCGGCTGAAGATCGATCGTCAACTGGTCACGGATGTGGTGGAATCGGCCGAACAGCGGCGCGTGGTCGGGTCGATCGTTGAGATCGCCAAGGCGCTTGGCGTGGAAGTAATCGCCGAGGGGGTGGAGACAGAAGCCCATGCCGTGACGCTGTCATGGCTCGGCTGTGACAGCCTGCAGGGCTTTGCGCTCGGCCATCCCTCCAGCGCTGCCGATATCGGGCGCTTGCTTGTCTCGACCGGCAGCGATGACAACTCGCGCAGCGTGGCCCTCTGAGGGCGTAAGGCGGTAAATTCTTTTGGTGAATGAGAGGGGACCGGTTTCGGCTGGTCCGGCTGGGCATGCGCCACGCGCCTTTGAATGCACCGAGACGGCACGCCTTGGGCGCGTGCCGTATTTTTCAGGTCGTGCGGAAACGACCGCGGATCTGGCTCATGTAGAAATCGCCAGGAGAAGCTGCTGCGGTTAGTCCGACGACGATGCCTTCGGGGACATCTTCGTAGTAACGGCGTTGGCCGTTGGTCAGATAGAGCGTGAGGTGTCGGGTCTCGCGCTGGTAGTCGATCGCTTCAATGAGTTTGGACTGCAGTCTAGTTTCCATGCGGTACTCCCCGATATGTTTCGCGCGAGAGAGGTGGCTGCTGGATCCGACGAGCGGTTCAAGACAGCGCAAAGCTAATCCGTGGCCGCTTCAAGTCAAGGTTGGAAAGCGCTTACCCCGTATTTTGAGCTAAATGCGTCTGAAGTTTGGCGCTCTAAATTAGCATGGAAGTGAGGCGCAGCCTGGGGCGTAAACGTTATTCGCCGACACATGTGCGAAAACGTTCCAGCGAAGTCGCATTCTCCCGATCTCGCCGCATAAAATGATCAGGCACGGCGCCAGAAGATAAGTACCGGCGTTTGCCAGGCGGGATCCGGCGCGGGCAGCCAGGTCTTCGGGGAGAAATAATCCTTCGTGCGACGTTGCTGGGCAGAGCTCTGCTGAAGGAGAAGCGTGAAGTTGAAGCTGCCGGGATGTGAATACTCCTGGGTGAAGTTGATAAGCGCGCCGAATCCTTCCTCCTTCACATCCTTGAGATTGCGGATCGCTGCGAGCGCATCGTGAAAATCCAGCCATGCCGGTTGTGTCAGCATGGTTTCGAAGATCCGCAGAATACCGGCGTCGAGCTGTCCGTTGGCGTCGGTCGCAGGTCCGACGAGCTTAACCCGCATACCGGTGATCGTGCCCGCGCCATTGCCGCGTATGACGAGGAAGAGCGAACTGACGATGCGATCCTTCTCCTTCTTGTAGATATGTTCATAGGAGCATTCGAACGTATCGGAGTTGAAGGCGGTCTCTGCCCATTCACTGGTCTCGATGCCTGCGGAACGCAGGGCTTCACACATGGCGGGTCCAGACATGCGCCAGGTGCGCAGGAACGCGCTGGGAAGATCCGGTTGCGGCTGATCGAACGCGTGCGGTGCGATCTTGATGCTGAGAGGTTCGCTGCGGCGAAAAACCTTGGGCGGCGGCTGCGGCGGAGGGGGCGGTGG
>UCGV01000043.1 GCA_900471925.1 Hyphomicrobiales bacterium | reverse complement strand
AAACTTACTCTTTGCCATTTTCGGCTCTCCATTCTTTGGCCCCGAGGGGCGCTAATTCTTGTTATCGGTCAATTGGTATTCCGGTCACTTCTGACCGGAATACTTTGCCTGGATTTCGGTTGCGACGTTCGACGGGACCGGCGAGTAGTGATCGAAGGTCATCGTGTACTGTGCACGGCCCTGCGACATGGAGCGCAGGTTATCGACGTACTTGAACATGTTTGCCAGCGGCACGTTGGCGTTGATGACAACGGCCACACCGCGGCTTTCCTGACCCTGGATCTGACCACGGCGGGAATTGAGGTCGCCGATAACGTCACCGACGTAATCTTCCGGGGTAACGACTTCGACCTTCATCATCGGCTCGAGGAGCTGAGCGCCGGCCTTCTTCGCTGCTTCACGGAAGCAAGCGCGAGAAGCGATTTCGAACGCCAGAACCGACGAGTCGACGTCGTGGAAGGCGCCGTCGATGAGGGTCGCCTTGACGCCCAGCATCGGGAAGCCAGCCAACGGGCCGGAAGACAGAACGCTTTCGATACCCTTCTGAACACCCGGGATGTATTCCTTCGGAACAGCACCACCGACGATCTTGGATTCGAACTTGAAGTCTTCGCCATCCGGGTTCGGTTCGAAGACGATCTTGACGCGCGCGAACTGGCCGGTACCACCCGACTGCTTCTTGTGCGTGTAATCTTCTTCGTGCTGACGCGTGATGGTTTCGCGGTAAGCAACCTGCGGCGCGCCGACGTTTGCTTCAACCTTGAACTCACGACGCATACGGTCGACGATGATGTCGAGATGCAGTTCGCCCATGCCGGCAATGATCGTCTGACCGGATTCCTGGTCCGTCTTCACGCGGAAGGACGGATCTTCTGCTGCCAGGCGGTTGAGCGCGAGGCCCATCTTTTCCTGGTCGCCCTTGGACTTCGGCTCGATAGCGATCTGGATGACCGGCTCCGGGAACTCCATGCGCTCGAGGATAACCGGCTTCAGCGGATCGCAGAGCGTATCGCCAGTCGTGGTTTCCTTGAGACCTGCGAGAGCAACGATGTCGCCAGCAAAGGCTTCTTCGATGTCTTCACGCGAGTTGGAGTGCATCTGCAGCATACGGCCGACACGCTCGCGCTTGTCCTTGACCGTGTTCATGACCGACGAACCCTTTTCGAGCTTGCCGGAGTAGATGCGAGCGAAGGTCAACGAACCGACGAAGGGGTCGTTCATGATCTTGAATGCGAGCATGGACAGCGGCTCGGCGTCATCTGCATGACGCTCGATCTCGGCTTCGGTCTTGAAGTCGATGCCCTTGATCGCAGGAATGTCGAGCGGCGACGGCAGGTAATCGACAACGGCGTCGAGCAGCGGCTGAACGCCCTTGTTCTTGAAGGCGGTGCCGCAGAACATCGGGTGGAACTTGACGTCGATCGTACCGCGACGAACGAGTTCGCGGATCTTGTCGTTGTCGGGCATCGTGCCTTCGAGGTAGGCTTCCATCGCGGCTTCGTCGATCTCGACAACGGTCTCGATCAGCTTTTCGCGGTATTCTTCAGCCTTGGCCTTCATGTCGTCCGGGATTTCAACGACATCCCACTGAGCGCCGAGCGATTCGTCGCGCCAGATGAGGGCGTTCATTTCGACGAGGTCGATAACGCCCTTGAAGTCGCTTTCTGCGCCGATCGGCAGCTGCATGACGACAGCGATCGCGCCCAGGCGGGTCTTGATCATCTCAACCGAGCGGTAGAAGTCCGCGCCGGTCTTATCCATCTTGTTGCAGAAAATCATGCGCGGAACGTTGTACTTCTCGGCCTGACGCCAGACGGTTTCCGTCTGCGGCTCGACACCGGCGTTGGCATCGAGCAGCGCGATTGCGCCGTCGAGAACGCGCAGCGAACGCTCGACTTCGATGGTGAAGTCGACGTGGCCGGGGGTGTCGATGATGTTGAAGCGGCGCATCTTGCCGTCACGGCCCTTCCAGAAGGTCGTGGTGGCAGCGGACGTGATCGTGATGCCGCGTTCCTGCTCCTGCTCCATCCAGTCCATCGTGGCTGCGCCATCGTGGACTTCACCGATCTTGTGCGACTTACCGGTGTAGTAAAGGATACGCTCGGTCGTCGTGGTCTTGCCGGCGTCGATGTGCGCCATGATACCGAAATTGCGGTAGTCTTCGATCTTATATTCGCGAGCCATTATGGACTGCCTTTCGATATCGTTCGGGATTACCAGCGATAATGCGAGAACGCGCGGTTGGCATCAGCCATCTTGTGCGTGTCTTCGCGCTTCTTGACCGCAGAACCGCGGTTGTTCGATGCGTCGAGAAGTTCGCCCGAGAGACGATCGATCATGGTGGTTTCGTTGCGCTTGCGAGCAGCAGCGATCAGCCAGCGGATAGCAAGAGCCTGACGGCGCTCAGGACGAACGTCGACCGGAACCTGGTAGGTCGCACCACCGACGCGGCGCGAACGGACTTCGACGTGCGGAGCGATGTTGTCGAGTGCGGAATGGAAAACCGTGAGCGGCTCCTGCTTCGACTTGCCCTGCACGGAGTCAAACGCGCCATAGACGATGCTTTCGGCGACGGACTTCTTGCCGTCCAGCATGATGGCATTCATGAACTTCGTGACAACGAGGTCGCCGAACTTCGGGTCCGGATTGATCTCGCGCTTTTCTGCTTTATGGCGTCTGGACATACTTCTCGTCTCTTTAACTGTTAAGGCGCTCTACCACGCGGAGGACTTCGCGCAGCGCCGGGATTTCACTTCAAGCCGGTCCGGGCGTTAACGCCCGGGGCGAAATTACTTCGGACGCTTCGCACCGTACTTGGAGCGGCGCTGCTTGCGGTTCTTGACACCCTGGGTATCGAGAACGCCGCGGATGATGTGGTAACGGACACCCGGAAGGTCCTTTACGCGGCCGCCACGGATCATGACGACAGAGTGTTCCTGAAGGTTGTGACCTTCACCGGGGATGTAACCAATGACTTCGAAGCCGTTGGTGAGGCGGATCTTTGCAACCTTACGCAGAGCCGAGTTCGGCTTCTTCGGCGTCGTCGTGTAGACGCGGGTGCAAACGCCGCGCTTCTGCGGGTTCTCCTGGAGAGCGGGAACCTTGTTACGCTTTACGTTCGCCTGGCGAGGCTTGCGGATCAGCTGGTTTACGGTAGGCATTCAACCATCCCTTACGTTTGTCTTAGCACCCTTGCGGGCTCGAACTTCGCCGTTTCCGGCACTGCCACACATATTTTCCCTCAATGCGCAAAATATGGCCCGATCCGCTTCCGCAGATGGACCACATAGAGCAGAGGACGCAAAAAGGCGCGTCGTGCGTGCAGCATCATGACTTCAACGTGCGTTTAGAACCTTGTTTGAGGCGATCTCCAGAGCGCGTCGCCCCAGACAGCCAAACCTCACATCGGATCTGATGGCGGGCGTACTACTGGTTTCCACCCTGTTCGTCAAGGCCGGTTAAGAAATAATCTCCGGCGGAACGGCTCGCAAAGCCCTGTAAACGGGCCGTTTCGAGCCTGTATAGGTCGATTAAGGATAGCCGCCAAGATAATCTTGGGCATTGCAGCAAAAACGGATAGGAATCGTTCATTGCAGACATCAAGCCCTTATATGGGATCTGCATATTGCGATTCTCAGAGAGCCGAAGGACAGAAAGATGATCGATACACCGGACAACGACAACAATTTTGACGGACCGATGGTCTTCATCATCATCGGCAAGGGCTATGAAACCGATACGAGCGAAGGCGTTGACCTGCACGTCATGCTGAAGGCAGCCGATGACGACAGCGCCGTGCGCGAGGCTCTGAACGCACTCGCAGAGGAAGGGTTCATCGAAGCCGATCTCGATCAGATCGGCATGCTGACGGAAGTTCCGTCCGAGGAGCCGCATGCTTCCGCCTACCAGGGCGCGCTCGACGGCGAAGTCTCGATCATCCGCTTCAGCTAAGGCTCTCCAGGAGTTCTGAGCCCGCGCCCGGCGTGGGCTCCTCTTTTCCGTTCTCCTATATTGAAGAAGCCGACAATCTCAGGCGAACGCGCGATCTTCGCGCCAACAGGCCGCCCCCGCCTTTGCCTCATTGTTTTTTTCCGAATGCACCGCCGCAAACATGTTTGCACGGTCTCGCCTTTCGCGGTTTTCGACATCGGGTCGAGGCGCAAGCAAGCGCGAAACCCCTCCCCTCTATCGGCCGACGTCGCAGTTGCACGCAGAGTGTCACGCGAACAAAACAATCTTTGGCTAGAGCCGGATTGCAATTATTGCCCCCAAAGGAGTTATCATGCGCAATCTTTCGAAATTCGTCGCGCTCGGCCTTGCGTTTGCTGTCACCATCGCATCGCCGCTTCTCGCCGAAGACAAGGCGAAGCCTTTCACCGATGCCAAGGAGGTCAATCTCATCGATCTCCTTCCGCCGCCACCGGCCAATGACTCGGCCAAGACCAAGGCCGAGATCGGCGAGATCCTGACCATCCAGGTCACGCGCACACCCGAGATGGTCGACCGCGCCGTTGCCGATGCCGAGGAGAATATCTGGCGCTATTCCGACGTGATCGACAATGCGAAGTTCACCAAGGAGAACCTGCCGAAGTTTTCTGCCTTCTTCGACCGTATCGTCGAAACCGAAGCCGCTGTCGTCGATCCGGCCAAGGATGTCTGGAAGCGCACGCGTCCGCACCTGCTCTATCCCGACCTCATCAAGCCTGCCGTACCGCTTTCGAAGTCCGGCTCCTATCCGTCCGGCCATACGACGCTCGGTACGCTGATGGGCGTCGTCCTCTCTGATATGGTTCCGGAGAAGAAGGACGCGATCATGGCGCGCGCCTGGGAATACGGCTGGAACCGTGTCGTCGGTGGCATTCACTACCCGACCGATATCGAAGCCGGCCGCATTTCCGGCATTGCGATCGCCCAGACGATCATGCAGCACGACGACTACAAGGCCGAGTATGACGCGGCCAAGAGCGAGCTGCGCGGCGCGCTCGGCCTCTAAGCCTCATTCACGCACCATTAGGAAGCCGCCGGTCATGCCCGGCGGCTTTTTCCATGCGTCATTCACCCGGCAAACTCTCCGGCATAGAAAAACCGCCCGGATTTCTCCGGGCGGTTTTGAATGTCAAAGATGCAGGACCGCAGATTATTCCGCGGCCGGCACGCTTTCGTTCGCCATATCCTGCAGCATCGGCGTTGCAGCCGCTGCGCCGGAGCCCTTGCGGCGCTCCTCCAGGATCAGGTCGTCGCGAGCCGTCGCGATGCGGCGGATCTGGGTCATCGTGCCACCGGTACCGGCCGGGATCAGACGACCGACGATGACGTTTTCCTTCAGGCCCTGCAGGCCGTCGGTCTTGCCGGCGATCGCGGCTTCCGTCAGCACCTTGGTCGTTTCCTGGAAGGATGCGGCCGAGATGAAGGACGGGGTCTGCAGCGATGCCTTGGTGATGCCGAGCAGAACCGGCTCGCCGCTGGCAGGCTTCTTGCCTTCCTCGATGAGATGGTCGTTGACGTCTTCCAGTTCGATGCGGTCGATGTTGTCGCCGACAATGTACGTGGAGTCGCCTGCATCGGTGATTTCCACCTTCTGCAGCATCTGACGGACAATCACTTCGATGTGCTTGTCGTTGATGACAACGCCCTGCAGACGATAGACTTCCTGGATTTCGTTGACGAGGTAGGAAGCCAAGGCTTCCACGCCCTTGATTGCCAGGATGTCGTGCGGAGCCGGGTTACCGTCAAGGATGTAGTCACCCTTTTCGATATAGTCGCCTTCCTGAAGGTGGAAGGGCTTGCCCTTCGGGATCAGGTATTCGACCGGCTCGACACCGTCTTCTGCCGGCTCGATGATGACGCGACGCTTGTTCTTGTAGTCGCGGCCGAGGCGGATCGTACCATCGATCTCAGCGATGATGGCGTGATCCTTCGGACGACGGGCTTCGAACAGTTCTGCAACGCGCGGCAGACCACCGGTGATGTCCTTGGTCTTGGCGCTTTCCAGCGGCGAACGGGCAAGAACGTCACCCTGCGAGACCTTCGTACCCGGCTCGACCGACAGGATCGCATCGACCGAGAGCAGGAAGCGGGCTTCGCCACCACGCGACAGCTTCGCGACATTGCCGCTGGCGTCCTTGATGACGATGGCCGGCTTCAGGTCCGAACCACGCGGGGTCGAACGCCAGTCGATAACCTGGCGCTTGGTGATACCGGTGGATTCGTCCGTCGCTTCGAGAACAGAGAGACCATCGACGACGTCTTCGAACTGAACGGTACCGGCCACTTCCGTCATCATCGGACGGGTATAGGGGTCCCACTCCGCCAGACGCTGACCGCGCTTGACCTTGTCGCCTTCATCGACGTGCAGCTTCGAACCGTAGGCAACACGCTGCGAGGAGCGTTCCACGCCACGCTCGTCCAGGATCTGGACGGTCATGTTGCGGCCCATGGCGACGAGGTTGCCATCGGAGTTGCGCAGGATGTTGCGGTTCTTGATCTGCACCGTACCTTCGTACGAGGCTTCCAGGAACGACTGGTCCACCACCGTTGCCGTGCCACCAAGGTGGAACGTACGCATGGTGAGCTGCGTGCCCGGTTCACCGATCGACTGAGCGGCAATGACGCCGACAGCTTCGCCCATGTTAACAGGCGTACCGCGAGCAAGGTCGCGGCCGTAGCAGACCGCGCAGACACCCGTCTGGATTTCGCAGGTCAGAGCCGAGCGAATACGGATCGACTGAATACCAGCCTTTTCGATTTCGACGACATCAGGCTCGAGGATCATCTTGCCGGCATCGACGATACGCTCGCCGGTGATCGGATGGTCGATGTGATCGAGTGCCGTACGGCCAAGGATGCGGGCGCCGAGCGAAGCAACAACCTGACCGGCATCGACGATGGCGGTCATGGTGAGGCCGGTTTCCGTGCCGCAATCGACATGCGTGACGATGCAATCCTGCGCAACGTCGACTAGACGACGGGTCAGGTAACCGGAGTTTGCGGTCTTCAGGGCGGTGTCTGCCAGACCCTTACGGGCGCCGTGCGTCGAGTTGAAGTACTCGTTGACGGTCAGGCCTTCCTTGAAGTTCGAGATGATTGGCGTCTCGATGATTTCACCCGACGGCTTGGCCATGAGGCCGCGCATACCGCCAAGCTGACGCATCTGGTTCGGTGAACCACGGGCACCCGAGTGCGACATCATGTAGATGGCGTTCATCGGCTTCTGGCGACCGGTGTTCGGATCGAATTCGACGGCCTTAATGCGGGCCATCATGTCTTCGGCGACCTTCTCCGTGGCCTTGCCCCAAGCGTCAACGACCTTGTTGTACTTTTCACCCTGGGTGATCAGACCATCGTTGTACTGCTGCTCGTATTCCTTCACCAGGTTTTCCGTATCGTTGACGATCTTCGCCTTGGATTCCGGAATGACCATGTCGTCCTTGCCGAACGAAATGCCGGCGCGGCAGGCATGGGTGAAGCCGAGCTGCATGATGCGGTCGCAGAAGATGACCGTGTCCTTCTGGCCGCAGTGACGGTAGACCGCGTCGATCATCCTGGAGATGTTCTTCTTGGTCATTTCCTGGTTGCAGATGTCGAAGGTCACCTTGCCGTTCTTCGGCAGAAGTTCACCGATGAGCAGACGGCCAGGCGTCGTTTCGTAGATCTTCGAGTAGGGCTTGCCGTCCTCGCCGATCGACTTGAAGCGACCGCGGATCTTGGTGTGCAGCGTCACGACCTTGTTTTCCAGCGCGTGGTGCAGCTCGCCGAGGTCGGAGAAGGCCATGCCTTCGCCCGGCTCGTTCTGGTTCACGATCGAGAGGTAGTAGAGGCCTAGAACCATGTCCTGCGACGGAACGATGATCGGTGCGCCGTTTGCCGGGTGCAGGATGTTGTTGGTCGACATCATCAGAACGCGGGCTTCGAGCTGGGCTTCGAGCGACAGCGGCACGTGAACGGCCATCTGGTCGCCGTCGAAGTCAGCGTTGAAGGCCGTGCAGACGAGCGGATGCAGCTGGATGGCCTTGCCTTCGACCAGGATTGGTTCGAAGGCCTGGATGCCCAGGCGGTGCAACGTCGGTGCGCGGTTCAAGAGAACCGGATGCTCGCGGATGACCTCATCGAGGATATCCCAAACTTCCGGCTTTTCCTTCTCGACCAGCTTCTTGGCCTGCTTGACGGTCGAGGAGTAACCCTTGGCGTCGAGGCGGGCGTAGATGAACGGCTTGAAGAGCTCGAGCGCCATCTTCTTCGGCAGACCGCACTGATGCAGCTTCAATTCCGGACCTGTGACGATGACCGAACGGCCCGAATAGTCGACGCGCTTGCCGAGCAGGTTCTGACGGAAGCGGCCCTGCTTACCCTTGAGCATGTCGGACAGCGACTTCAGCGGACGCTTGTTGGCGCCGGTGATGACGCGGCCACGGCGGCCGTTGTCGAACAGCGCATCGACAGATTCCTGCAGCATGCGCTTTTCGTTGCGGATGATGATGCCCGGAGCGCGCAATTCGATCAGGCGCTTCAGACGATTGTTACGGTTGATGACGCGGCGATACAGATCGTTCAGGTCAGATGTCGCGAAACGGCCGCCATCGAGCGGAACGAGCGGGCGCAGATCCGGCGGGATGACCGGAACGACCTTCATGATCATCCATTCCGGACGGTTGCCGGATTCCATGAAGTTCTCAACGATCTTCAGGCGCTTCATCAGCTTCTTCTGCTTGAGATCCGACGTGGTATCGGCAAGCTCGGAGCGCAGATCGCCAGCGATCTTCTCGAGATTCATCGATGCCAGCATCTCATAGATAGCTTCAGCACCGATCATAGCCGTGAACTGGTCTTCACCATATTCATCAACGGCCAGCATGTATTCTTCTTCCGTCAGGAGCTGGTGCTCCTTGAGCGCGGTGAGACCCGGCTCGGTGACGATGTAGTGTTCGAAGTAGAGGACGCGCTCGACATCCTTCAGCGTCATGTCGAGCAGCGTGGAAATGCGGCTCGGCAACGACTTCAGGAACCAGATATGGGCAACGGGAGCGGCGAGCTCGATATGGCCCATGCGCTCACGGCGAACGCGCGACAGCGTGACTTCAACGCCGCACTTTTCGCAGATGATGCCCTTGTACTTCATGCGCTTGTACTTACCGCACAGGCACTCGTAATCCTTGATCGGTCCGAAGATGCGCGCGCAGAAGAGACCGTCGCGCTCGGGCTTGAACGTGCGGTAGTTGATGGTTTCCGGCTTCTTGATCTCGCCGTAGGACCAGGAAAGAATCTTCTCCGGAGAGGCGATCGAAATCCGGATGGAATCGAAGTTCTGTGCAGGCACCTGCGGATTGAAAAGATTCATGACCTCTTGGTTCATGCCTGTCTCCTTCATGGGCGAAAGCGCCCTTAGCTTGCGATGGTTGGCGGCAAATTCCCGGGAGCCGCGCCATCGCTAAAACGACAATAACCGCAAAATGCGGCGAAAGCGTCCCTGCCCGGCCGACACATTACGGGGCCATGGCGGGAACGGTGTGCGCCCTATTAAGGCGCACACCCTATCAAGTGGTTACTCGGCAGCATCCGGCAGCTGGCCTGCGCCCTGCAGATCCTCGACCTTGGAATTTTCGAGCTCGACCGAGAGACCCAGCGAGCGCATTTCCTTGACGAGAACGTTGAAGCTTTCCGGAATACCTGCCTCGAAGGTGTCGTCGCCGCGGACGATCGCTTCGTAGACCTTGGTGCGGCCGGCCACGTCGTCCGACTTCACCGTCAGCATTTCCTGCAGCGTGTAGGCAGCGCCGTAAGCTTCCAGAGCCCAGACTTCCATTTCGCCGAAGCGCTGGCCGCCGAACTGTGCCTTGCCGCCCAGCGGCTGCTGAGTGACAAGCGAGTACGGACCGATCGAACGAGCGTGGATCTTGTCATCGACCAAGTGGTTGAGCTTGATCATGTACATGTAGCCGACAGTGACCTTGCGGTCGAAGGGCTCGCCGGTACGGCCGTCGTACAGAACCGACTGACCGGACTCATGCAGACCTGCCTTCTTCAGCATCGAGGCAACGTCAGGTTCATGCGCACCGTCGAAGACCGGCGTTGCGATGGAGACGCCCTTGCGAGACTGTTCAGCCAGCTTGACGAGCGATGCATCGTCGAAGTTGGCGACTTCGTCCTTCGCCTGCGACGAATACACGTCCGTCAGCTCACGCTTCAGGTCGGTGATGTCCATCGACTTCCGATATTCTTCGAGCAGCTCGCCGATCCTCTTGCCCATGCCAGCGCAAGCCCAGGCAAGATGTGTCTCGAGGATCTGGCCGACGTTCATTCGCGAGGGAACGCCGAGCGGGTTCAAGCAGATATCGACATGCGTACCGTCTTCGAGGAACGGCATGTCTTCGACCGGAACGATGCGCGACACGACACCCTTGTTGCCGTGACGGCCAGCCATCTTGTCGCCCGGCTGGATCTTGCGCTTAACAGCGACGAAGACCTTGACCATCTTCATGACACCAGGAGGCATCTCATCGCCGCGCTGGACCTTTTCGACCTTGTCCATGAAGCGCTGTTCAAGGCGCGACTTGGATTCGTCGTACTGGCCGCGGAGTGCTTCGAGCTCGCTCTGGACCTTTTCGTCTTCGACGGCGAACATCCACCACTGCGAGCGGGGATATTCGGAAACGACGGCGTTCGACAGCTCGGTGCCCTTCTTGAAGCCCTTCGGGCCGGCAATAGAGGACTGGCCGCGCAGCATATCGATCAGACGGCCGTAGACGTTACGGTCGAGGATTGCCTGTTCGTCATCGCGGTCCTTTGCAAGACGCTCGATCTCTTCGCGCTCGATTGCCATCGCGCGCTCGTCTTTCTCAACGCCGTGGCGATTGAAGACGCGCACTTCGACGATCGTGCCGTAGGTGCCGGGCGGCATGCGCATCGACGTGTCGCGCACGTCGGATGCCTTTTCACCGAAGATGGCGCGCAGAAGCTTTTCTTCCGGCGTCATCGGGCTTTCGCCCTTCGGCGTGATCTTGCCGACGAGGATATCGCCGGGCTGAACTTCGGCACCGATGTAGACGATACCGGCTTCGTCGAGGTTCTTCAGCGCTTCTTCCGAAACGTTCGGAATGTCGCGCGTGATTTCTTCCGGACCAAGCTTGGTGTCACGAGCCATCACTTCGAATTCTTCGATGTGGATGGAGGTGAACACGTCGTCGGCAACGATGCGTTCCGACATCAGGATCGAGTCTTCGTAGTTGTAGCCGTTCCACGGCATGAACGCGACGAGCGCGTTGCGGCCGAGAGCCAGATCGCCGAGGTCGGTCGACGGACCGTCGGCGAGAATGTCGCCGCGGTTGACCACGTCACCGACGGTGACCAGCGGGCGCTGGTTAACGCAGGTGTTCTGGTTCGAACGCTGGAACTTCTGCAGGCGATAGATATCGACACCGGACTTGCCGGCTTCGAGGTCTTCCGTGGCGCGGATAACGATACGCGTCGCGTCGACCTGGTCGACCACGCCGCTGCGGCGGGCGCCGATGGCAGCGCCGGAGTCGCGAGCGACGACCGGCTCCATGCCGGTGCCGACGAACGGTGCTTCAGCACGCAGCAGCGGAACAGCCTGACGCTGCATGTTCGATCCCATGAGAGCGCGGTTGGCGTCGTCGTTTTCCAGGAACGGAATGAGAGCGGCTGCAACCGAAACAACCTGCTTCGGCGAGACGTCCATCAGGTTCATGCTGTCGCGCGGGGCGAGCATAACTTCGCCGGCGTGGCGGCAGACGACGAACTCATCGACGAAGGAACCGTCCGACGTCAGTTCGGCGTTAGCCTGGGCAACGTAGTACTTCGCCTCTTCCATAGCAGAAAGGTAAAGCACGTCGGTCGTGACCTTGCCATCGACGATACGACGGTACGGGCTTTCGATGAAACCGTACTTGTTGACACGCGCAAAGGTCGCCAGCGAGTTGATCAGACCGATGTTCGGGCCTTCCGGCGTTTCGATCGGGCAAATACGGCCATAGTGCGTCGGATGAACGTCGCGGACTTCGAAGCCGGCGCGCTCGCGGGTCAGACCGCCCGGGCCAAGAGCCGAGAGACGGCGCTTGTGGGTGATTTCCGAGAGCGGATTCACCTGGTCCATGAACTGCGAGAGCTGCGAGGAACCGAAGAATTCGCGGACGGCTGCAGCAGCCGGCTTGGCGTTGATCAGGTCCTGCGGCATGACAGTGTCGATTTCGATCGAGGACATGCGTTCCTTGATCGCGCGCTCCATGCGGAGCAGGCCGAGACGATACTGATTTTCCATCAGCTCGCCGACCGAACGGACGCGGCGGTTGCCGAGGTTGTCGATGTCGTCGATCTCGCCCTTGCCGTCGCGCAGTTCGACAAGCATCCTGACCACGGCCAGGATGTCGTCCTTGCGCAGGATACGGACGGTGTCTTCGACACTAAGGTCGAGACGCATGTTCATCTTCACGCGGCCGACTGCGGAGAGGTCGTAACGCTCCGCATCAAAGAACAGCGAGTTGAACATGGCTTCGGCCGAATCCATCGTCGGCGGTTCACCCGGACGCATGACGCGGTAGATGTCGAACAGAGCGTCCTGACGGTTCTCGTTCTTGTCTGCGGTCAGCGTGTTGCGGATGTAGGCGCCGACATTGATATGGTCGATGCCGAGAACCGGGATCTCGTCGAAGTGGTTGGCGAGAATGATGCCGAGCGTCTTCTCGTCGATTTCGTCGCCGGCTTCGAGATAGATCTCGCCCGTCGAGTAGTTGACGATGTCTTCGGCAAGATAGTTGCCATAGAGATCGTCGTCGGTCGCCTTGAGGGCCTTCAGGCCCTTGTCGGAGAGCTGACGGAGCAGACGCGGGGTCAGCTTCTTGCCGGCTTCGACGACGACTTCGCCGGTATCGGCGTCAACCATCTCGGTGATAGCCTTGGCACCCTTCAGCGTTTCCGGCTTGAAGGGAATGCGCCAGCCTTCGCCGTCGCGCTTGTAGAGCGACTTCGTATAGAAGGTGTCGAGGATTTCCTCACCGTCCATGCCGAGGGCCATCAGCAGCGACGTCACCGGAATCTTGCGGCGGCGGTCGATACGGGCATAGACGATGTCCTTGGCGTCGAATTCGATATCGAGCCAGGAACCGCGATAGGGGATGACGCGGGCAGCAAAGAGCAGCTTGCCGGAAGAATGGCTCTTGCCCTTGTCGTGGTCGAAGAAGACGCCCGGCGAACGGTGCATCTGCGATACGATCACGCGCTCGGTGCCGTTGACGATAAACGTACCGTTGTTCGTCATGAGCGGCATGTCGCCCATGTAGACGGACTGTTCCTTGATGTCCTTGATCGACTTGGCGCCGGTATCCTCGTCGATATCGAACACGATCAGACGGAGAGTAACCTTCAGCGGCGCGGCATAGGTCAGGTCGCGCTGGCGGCATTCATCGACGTCGAACTTCGGCGGCTCGAATTCATAGGATACGAACTCCAGCATGGAAGCGCCGGAGAAGTCGGTGATCGGGAAAACAGACTTGAAGACAGCCTGAAGGCCTTCGTCGGGACGACCGCCCTTGGGCTCTTCAACCATCAGAAACTGGTCGTAGGATGCCTTCTGAACCTCGATAAGGTTCGGCATTTCTGCGACTTCGGGGATTTTACCAAAAAACTTGCGTACGCGCCTGCGACCATTGAACGAAAGGGTCTGAGCCATCGTCGCTCCTTCAAAAATTGCATCCGGGCCTGCAACGGACGGGAACCGATGGCCAGTCGATCCCGTCAACCAATGAGTAGTTCAACCTCGTCCCACCTCCCGAAACAGCCAGGCCGGATTGCCTTGGCGCCTCGGTTCGAGACCATGCTCTTGAAGAACCCATTACCCAAAAGCCGTTTTCACGCGGCTTTTGGGTAATTCGTTCAGGAAAACGGCAAATGGGAGACGGTAGATACCGTCTCCCAAAAGACGTTCAAGATTACTTGACGTCGGCCTTTGCGCCAGCGTCTTCAAGCTTCTTCTTGATGTCAGCAGCTTCAGCCTTGGAAACAGCTTCCTTGACAGCCTTCGGAGCGCCTTCGACGAGGTCCTTGGCTTCCTTGAGGCCGAGGCCGGTGATAGCGCGGACTTCCTTGATGACGTTGATCTTGTTTGCGCCGGCATCTACGAGGATGACGTCAAACTCGGTCTTTTCTTCTTCAACGACAGCAGCAGCTGCACCACCGCCAACGGCAGCAACAGCTACCGGAGCAGCGGCGGAAACGCCCCACTTTTCTTCGAGAAGCTTGGAAAGCTCTGCTGCTTCCAGAACGGTCAGCGAGGAGAGGTCGTCAACGATCTTTGCGAGATCAGCCATTTTATCAGTTCCTTTTGTTCGGTTCGAACCGGTTTTCTATAAACAGCGAAAAACCGCCTTAAGCGGCTTCGTCCTTCTTGGCGTAGGCCGCGAACACACGAGCAAGCTGACTTGCCGGTGCTGCAACAACCCCAGCGATGCGGGTAGCCGGTGTCTGGATCATGCCCAGCAGCTTCGCACGCAGCTCGTCCAGCGAAGGCAGGGTCGCAAGCGACTTGACTGCTTCGGCGTTGAGCGTGGTTGTTCCCATGGCGCCACCCAGAACAATGATCTTGTCATTGGTCTTGGCGAAATCCACGACGACCTTCGGAGCGGTGATCGGATCAGTGCTGTAAGCAATCAGCGTCTGCCCCGTGAAGAGATTGGAAATCCCTTCCGCTTCCGTACCCTGAAGGGCAATTTTGGCCAGGCGGTTCTTCGCGACTTTGACGGTGCCGCCAGCAGCGCGCATCTTCGAACGAAAATCGTTCATCTGTGCGACTGTAGCACCAGCATAGTGGGCCACGACAACCGAGCCCGATGCCTTGAAGACATCGTTCAGTTCCGTGACGAATTCGCGTTTTTCCGCTCTTTCCACTGCCTATCTCCAGTTGGCGGGACCGTTGAACGGACCCACCGGGTTGCCTTTGCCTCCTGGGATCAGAAGCGATCCCAAGCGACGCTTGAGGATCCTGTCCCCTCGCGCTCCGCGCCACTTAAGGCAAAGGAGGCACAAGGCATCCAAGGCTCGAACCGATTTACTAGAAGCAGAACTTCATGCAATTCGGGTCTTACCCGTCTCATGCAGGCAACAGTGATTAAGGGAAAACCACCTGCAATCTCGGACAGGATTCCGGATTTCTCCGGAATATTCCGGCCCCTTGCGAGGCCGGAATTCTTTACAATCGGACTGACGTCCGATGAAACTTAAGCAGCAGAAGCTGCTGCGGTGACCGAGCCGACTTCGATCTTGACGCCCGGACCCATGGTCGAGGAGAGAGCTACGCGCTTGACGTAGTTGCCCTTGGCGCCAGCCGGCTTTGCCTTGATGACGGCGTCAGCGAAGGCACGGATGTTTTCTTCCAGAGCCTTGGCATCGAAGGATGCCTTGCCGATGCCGGCGTGAACGATACCAGCCTTTTCGACGCGGAACTCGACAGCACCTCCCTTGGAAGCCTTGACGGCACCAGCGACGTCCATCGTAACCGTACCAACCTTCGGGTTCGGCATCATGCCACGCGGGCCGAGAACCTTACCGAGGCGGCCGACGAGCGGCATCATGTCCGGGGTCGCGATGCAGCGATCGAATTCGATCTTGCCGCCCTGAACGATTTCGACGAGCTCTTCTGCGCCAACGATGTCTGCACCGGCGGCCTTGGCTTCATCAGCCTTGACGCCACGTGCGAAGACAGCAACGCGAACCGTACGGCCGGTGCCGTTCGGCAGGTTGACGACGCCGCGGACCATCTGGTCAGCATGACGCGGATCAACGCCGAGGTTCATCGAAACTTCGATGGTTTCATCGAACTTCGCAACGGCACGTTCCTTGACCATGCCGATGGCGGTCGTCAGAGCGTAGAGCTTGGTAGGATCAACACCTTCGTTGATCTTCTGAGTGCGCTTGCCTGCCATGGTCTTAACCCACCACTTCCAGGCCCATGGCGCGGGCAGAGCCCTCGATCATCGCCATTGCACCTTCGATATCCGCTGCATTCAGGTCCTTCATCTTGGCTTCAGCGATCGTCTTGATCTGAGCCTTGGTAAGGGTACCAGCCTTTGCGCCCTTGCCCGGGGTCTTGGAACCGGACTGGATCTTGGCTTCCTTCTTCAGCCAGTAGCTGACCGGAGGCTGCTTCATCGCAAAGGTAAAGGACTTGTCCTGGTAATAGGTGATGACGACCGGGATCGGCATACCTTTTTCCATTTCCTGCGTAGCCGCGTTGAACGACTTGCAGAATTCCATGATGTTAATGCCACGCTGACCAAGCGCCGGGCCGATTGGCGGGGACGGGTTTGCCGATCCTGCCTTGACCTGAAGCTTGAGCTGGCCTGCAACTTTCTTAGCCATATCTCTCTGCCTTTCCTTGACGGCCAGTTACCCGGCCTTGATGCCGGATCACTCCGGCGGCTGCGGTTGCGTGGTTCGGATCTTTGAGGTCCGGCTAAGACCCCTCACCTTCCACGCGATGCGGCATTCGCCGCGCAGACGTCAGCAACGACGTGCTGACATCCGATCCTTAAAAATCAGACTTTCTCGACCTGAGCGTATTCCAGCTCGACCGGGGTCGCACGACCGAAGATCGACACTTCCACCTTCAGACGCGAACGCTCTTCATCCACATCCTGAACTGTGCCGTTGAACGACGCGAACGGGCCATCGGAAACACGAACCTGCTCGCCGATTTCGAAAGTAATGGAAGCCTTCGGACGCTCGACACCTTCCTGAACCTGACCGAGAATGCGATCAGCCTCAGAATCCGGAATCGGAACCGGCTTATTGTCGGAGCCAAGGAAACCCGTAACCTTCGGCGTATTCTTGATCAGGTGATAGGCTTCGTCCGTCAGGTTGGCACGAACCATGACATAGCCCGGGAAGAATTTGCGCTCGGAATCGACCTTGCGGCCGCGACGCACTTCCACCACCTTCTCGGTCGGCACGAGGATCTTTTCGAACAGGTGCTCAAGACCCTTCTGGCGAGCCTTGTTCTCGATGTCCTCAGCCACCTTCTTTTCAAAATTGGAATATGCGTGGACGATGTACCAACGTGCCGCCATTTTCATCTCCACCCGTATCAGTTGCCGGTATTAAGCACGAAGCTCAGCGCCCAGCCGATCAGCTGGTCAGCGGCAAAGAAAAACAGCGCAGCAAAAACAACCATGAACAGAACCATGACCGTCGAGATCATCGTCTCGCGGCGCGACGGCCAGGTAACTTTAGACGTTTCCGTGCGGACCTGCTGCAGAAACGCAAATGGATTGGATTTGGATGCCATCGACTGCCCACGCAATTACGGCGCGTAAAGCTGAAACTATCAGCCCCACGCACCGCGTGTCTGTTGAACCCTAAATAAACATCGATTTCCGGATACACAAGAGGGAAACTGATGTTTAACGAAATTAGTTGCCATATAGTCAATCCTCGCCGGAACACTGCGAAACGTCCGCGCTGTCCGTTCAAGGAAAATGGCAGGGGCAGTAAGGCTCGAACTTACGACCTGCGGTTTTGGAGACCGCCGCTCTACCAACTGAGCTATACCCCTTTACGCTTTGCATTCAGCCTGTTGACCTTGCGATCATCAGCCGGTGAAAGCATGGCGCACCCTTTAAAACGGCGGCTCGGGATATGCAAGAGCGATTTTTGATTTTCAGAACCATTCTCCTCCGGCGATCGGAAGAAGTGGGCCGATGGCTGCGTATTCCGCTGCCGGATGCGCAGTTGAACGCGACCGGCAGCCGAATCTTTTTAGCCGGATTTCATACTTTCACGTATTTGCGCCAGTCGTGCTCTTCCTTGAAACCGAGCACTTCGCGAATCTTGCGGTTGGACAGCAAGCCCTCAAATTCGCCGATCTCGCGGGTGAAGGGCACATTGGGGTAGAACGTCTTTGCGAGTTCCTTCGACGGCGTATTGGCTGACACGGTGTCGTTGGCAGCATTGAAGACCTGAAAGCCCAGTCCGTCCTTCTGAATGCAGAGATGGACGATCTGACCGAGGTCGCGCGCATCGATATAGCTCCAGGCGATGCGCTTGCGCATCTCGGGATTGGCGAAATAGGTCGGGAACCTCTCGTATTCATGCGGCTCGATGACGTTGCCGATGCGCAGAGCGTAGATGTCGAAGCCGGAGCGTTCGGCAAAGGCGCGCGCCGTCTTCTCGTTCAGTACCTTGGAGAGACCGTAGGAATCCATCGGATTGACGTCGTAGTCTTCATCCAGGGGGAACTGGTGGTAATCGCGATGACCTTCGGCGAAGCAGACGCCATAGGTCGTTTCGCTCGACGCGACGATGACCTTCTTGATGCCGAGCTTTACCGCTGCCTCGATGACATTATAGGTGCCCATCGTATTGATGCGGAAGGTCTCGTTGTCGGGCTTGATCAGGATGCGCGGCACGGCGGCGAAGTGGACGACGGCATCGAACGGCTGCACGCCCCTGCCCGCTTCGAGATCGGGAAAGTCCCGATGCATGGAGAGCACATTGAACATCTGGCCGCTGTCGGTGATGTCGGCAATGAGGTTGGTGACACCGGGGCTTTCCAGCGGCACGAGATCGACATTGTGGACCTCATAGCCAGCGTTGACGAGCCACGGCACGGTGTGGCGCCCGGCCTTGCCCGAACCACCGGTAAATAGAATCCGCTTTTTCATGGAATATCCTCCGCGTCATGAAAACGGAGGCATAGATAAACTCTTCCGCGCGAAGAGCAAGCGAGCGTATCATGAGCAGGTTCAAACCCGCTTCGGCCGGGAGCTTCCAACTGGAAGCTCCTGCGCTTTTTATTTTTCATGGCCCGCCGAGAAACCCGGCGCTCCTTCTACGCTATCATTTAACGACGCTTATTTCGTCTATCTGCACGCCAGCTGCCTGAACAACTTCTTGCGGAATTGCAGCGATGAAAAACATCGTGAAAACATACATCGCGAAGATCGTCGCAACGAATGTAGCCTTATGAATCATCGTACTCTCCTCTCTACAGAAGGGAGTCTGGACCAAAAAGCCCGGATCGCAAAACGCTTTCTGAATGTGAGATGAACAAAATACTGTTATGGGGCATCTTAACGATATATTTACAACATCTCATGAATGCCCAAGGCCGTTGTAAAACGAAAAAACCCCGCTGTTGCAGCGGGGTTTTTCCTTAAATCCGAGGCAATTCCGGATTATTCGATGATCGAAGCG
>UCGV01000001.1 GCA_900471925.1 Hyphomicrobiales bacterium | reverse complement strand
AAACTTACTCTTTGCCATTTGAATGCTTCCTGTGGACGTAAATGGGTGACCCCGGCGAACCGGTTTAGTGCCGCCGTTTAAGGCTTTCGGCGAAATTGCGCAAGACTTAATTGCAGACGCCATTCTTGGCGTGCCAGCGCATGTAGGGGATAATTTGCAACCCGCCAGGCGATTCGTCGCCGCCTCGCCCAAAACAACTGAAATCCCTCACGAAATCGCCTGGAGTCCAGAGCCCGCATCTTGACCAGGCTCAGAGTAGGACTGCAATTTCCGCAATCATGCCACGCGTGGCGCAGATACATGATGGCCTCAGCTTGAAGCCTGAATTTCGATAGCGGGATAATAAGATGGAGCGGGTAGCGGGAATCGAACCCGCGTATTCAGCTTGGAAGGCTGCTGCTCTACCATTGAGCTATACCCGCGGGGCTGGTCCGATCCAATGACGAATGGTGGAGAGAGTTGGATTTGAACCAACGTAGGCTGAGCCAACGGATTTACAGTCCGTCCCCTTTAACCACTCGGGCATCTCTCCAGTTTTTCGTCCGGATCGTGAGACCAAGTTCGTCAGACGTTGAAGCGTTGCCGCCCCGTCGTCTGCGCCGCGTATATGACCGGACGATTTCAGTCTGTCAACACGATGACAATAGAAAAGACAGGAAAAATTTCATCGCCTGTTGAAAGCCGGCGCATGAAAGAGGGCCTAGGCGATGACAGGCGCCACCGTTATAAAGCCGCATGAGCAAAGATAAGAAAACCGGCGGCCCTGCCGCCACCGACAAGTCCGCAAAGGACACACATTATGCAACGCTCCGGCGCGCACATCGCGACGGCAAACGTGAGCGCGGGGAAATCCCGACGCCAGCGCCGCAGAAGCGCAGGCGTGGCGGCGACGACTGGAAACCACCGGCACTCGCCCCCGACCAGGTCTTTCTTTACGGTCTTCATACGGTTCGGGCAGCACTTGAAAATCCGGAGCGCAAGAAGATCAAGCTATCGGTGACGCCGAATGCGCTTGCCCGGCTGGAGATCGACGAGGCAGAAATCGGCATTCCCGTCGAGATGGTCTCACCGCAGGATATCGACAAGGTGCTCGGCCCCGAAGCCATCCATCAGGGCGTGATGCTGGAAACGCGTCCCCTGCCCGTCCGTCGGCTGGAAGCATTGAAGGACAGCCCGCTGCTTCTCGTGCTCGATCAGGTGACCGATCCACATAATGTCGGCGCCATCATGCGCTCTGCCGTCGCATTCAACGCCGGCGCGGTTATCACCACCCAGAGACATAGCCCGACGGAATCAGGCGTGCTTGCGAAGTCCGCGTCCGGCGCGCTGGAACTGATACCTTACATACAGATCACCAATCTTTCGGACGCGCTCGGCGAATTGCACAAGCTCGGCTTCTTCACGATCGGTCTCGATTCGGAAGGACCGGCGCCGCTCGAAGGCACATTCTCGGGCAGCAGGATCGCGCTGGTACTCGGCTCCGAAGGCAAGGGCCTCAGGCAGAAGACACGCGAGACAGTCAACGCGCTTGCCCGCCTCGATATGCCCGGCGCCATCAAATCGCTGAACGTGTCGAATGCAGCCGCGATTGCGCTCTATGCGGCAGGACTGCACCTGAAAGCGTAAGCCGGTTGCCTGGCCCGTTGGCCGTGCACGTCGCCACCAATATGTCGTGGACGGAGGGGATGATTGCCGTTCCTGCGGTTGAACGCCTCCCGTCATGGTCCATATTCCGCCTTGGAAAGCGCCTGCCGGTCACTATGATCATTCAGGCATTTTTCCGGGGCGCGCCGACAAAGAGGAAATCCACATCATGGCATTTCGACCGCTGATTTTCGGCGTACTCTTCATCGCGGTCTTCGTCTTGGTCATTCTGAGCATCATCTGGGTGGACAAATCGCACCCGATCCGGCAGCCGGATCCGCTCGCCCCCACGGCCCCGGCAAACTCGCCGCCGCCGACGCAATAGCCAATCCAACCCTTTGCCGAAACCTAGCCGGAACCTGCAAAGCCATCGAACGTTTCATCCCGCAAGACAAACAGGGATTTAAACGTTCATGCGCCTGATGATCGTCATCGTTGTCGTCATGATTGCCTCGGTGCTCAGCATCGCCATGATGTCACCATCCGGTGCAGGGCAGACCGGCAACGGTACGAAGATCGCATCAAGCGTGAACGAGCCCGCGCAGAAGTGACTTTCATGGCTTGCTTCAGCGGACAAGGCGCAGGGCGATATTCTCGACACGTCGCATCAATCTCTCCCGTTCCGCAGCATAATGGCCAGCGTAATCCTGATTGGAGACGCCGTGAATGACGCTGAGCAGCCCTTGCCCACGCCCGCCAACCTACGTCAGTCAACAATATTCTGATTTTTAGAAAGTTTCGACCGCAGGATCCGCCTCTGGAGGCAACGAAAAATTCCGCCGCGAACCATCTGTCGCGACGGGAGTGTGTCCCTGATAGCCTATTGCAGAATCAGTCGTCAGAACCGGAAATACCAGACCGGGCCGCCCTCATAGCGACGATAGTGGCGCTCGCGCCAACGCTCTTCACGCGACGGGCGCCATTGGCGGCGATCATAGCCCCAGGCCGGACGCCAATAGCGGCGGTCATCACGCCAATTGCGGTAGTGCCCGTCGCGACGCTCACGCCAATCACGACGATCGCCCCAGTCGCGATCGCGGACCTGCACGACATCACTCTGATGCGAGACTTCCGGACGATTGACGGGGACAGCCGCAGCTGGAGCTACGGCTGAGAACAATGCTCCTGCCGACAGCGCGGCGGCTAGCAGAAAACTGGCGATCTTCATGGCTCACTTCCTCGTTTATGATGAAGCAAGGATGATCCCACGCCTATGAATTGCCGCTGAAGCGGCTCTTCAGTCTCTGTTCATGTAACGGAATGATGTGGAAGAATGGTGCCCCCGGCAGGGTTCGAACCCGCGACCCCCTGATTACAAATCAGGTGCTCTACCAACTGAGCTACAAGGGCAGTGGCTGCGAAGTAGCAGATTCTGATCTTTTGTAAAGAAAATTTGCCCCTTCGGACAAAGCAACACGACTATCCACAGCAAGCCGTCGGTGAATGGAAAGCACGAAGGTTTCGCCTACCCCGCGCTCGCGTTTGAAACACGGCCGGATTTATCGAGACTTCAAGTTCGTGCGAACTTCGTGCGCAACGCAAAACGTCTTGTCGTACAAGCCCTTTATCCTTTAGCTAGGACAGCATAACAAAGGGCATTGCATGGGCCGTTCATTTCAAACGCTTTCTTTCATCGCTTCGCCGACCACGGAAGCTCTTGCCGCACGAGACGAACTGATTCGCCTTTACGGCGACGTGCCCGCAAACGAGGCCGATGTCATCGTCGCGCTCGGTGGCGACGGCTTCATGTTGCAGACGCTGCACAGCACGATGAACAGCGGCAAGCTTGTCTATGGCATGAATTGCGGCTCGGTCGGCTTTCTGATGAACGACTACAAGACATCGGACCTGCAGGATCGCATCTGCGAGGCTGTCGAGAACGCCTTTCATCCGCTGAAGATGACGACGGTCAATGCCGATGGCAGCAGTTCGACCGCTCTTGCCATCAATGAGGTCTATCTTTTCCGCCAATCCTACCAGGCGGCAAAGCTCAGGGTGGAAATCGACGGACGAGTACGGCTCGAGGAGTTGATCTGCGACGGCCTGATGGTGGCAACACCCGCAGGATCCACCGCCTACAATCTTTCCGCCCACGGCCCGATCCTGCCGCTCGAAGCCCCCTTACTCGCCATGACGCCGGTCAGCGCCTTCCGGCCGCGGCGCTGGCGAGGTGCGTTGCTCCCGAACCGGGTGACAGTGGATATCCACATATTGGAAGCCGAGAAACGGCCCGTGAATGCCGTGGCCGACAATACGGAGATCAAATCCATCCTGCATGTGCGCATCGCCCAGTCGGAAGACATGACGGCACGCATTCTTTCCGATCCCGACCGTTCCTGGTCGGACCGGATCCTGGCAGAGCAATTCGAGGATTGAGATGATGGCGATGCGGCAGACATTTTTAGCGGCGATGCTTGCGGCGGGATGGGCCGTTGCCGCCGAGGCACAGACCGTTCATGACGAAGTCCTGCCGGCCTCGATCATCTTCGCCACGAGTACCGGCTATTGGGAAGACGACGGCAATTCGCCGGCGATCGAGCGCGCGCCCGCAACCACGCAAAGCGTGAGTGTGCAGGGGGCAACCGGAGGAGAGGTCAAGCCGCAGCAGCGGCATGGCTATTACAAGCTCTTCGCCGTGCGCCAGCCGGACAAAACCTCCAAGGTCTATCTGCAGCAGATCGCGCAAAGCGACGACGGGCCGGCCATCGTCTCGACAGTCGAACTGCAGGAAATCAGTGATCTCAAGCCTTATGTCACGGATATCCGGCCGGAGAATTCGACGGGCATCATAAAAGAACCGGGCCTTTTCGCTACGGTGTATCTGAAGACCGATCCGGCCGCAGAATCAGATAGCTGGACGGTGCTGATCGACGAGTTCGGCGATATCACCGTGGAGAAGGCGACGAACTGATCGTTGCCGGGCCCTGGGGGCGCACCATGAAACTCGGCTTTCGCGAGGGCATTCTCCACGACGAAACGCGGACTGACTGGGACGCGAGCGGTCCCAGACCCGTGCGCTGGTCATTTTGGTATCCGGCGGCCAAGGATTCGATCGAAACCGAAATTCCGGGGCGGAGTTGGTTTCGAAGGGCAGCGGTTGCACACGATGCGCCCGTTCGTCCGGCGAACGTGCCCTATCCGCTGGTGCTGCTGTCGCATGGAACCGGCGGTTCTGCCGCCGGGCTGGAATGGCTTGCCCGCCGTCTGGTCCGACGCGGTTTTATCGCGCTCGGTGTCAGTCATCACGGCAACACCGCCGGGGAGCCTTATCGCGCCGAGGGTTTCGCCGCGCTCTGGGAGCGTGCGCCCGATCTGAGCCTGATGCTCGATCGCCTTGAAGACTGGCAGGGCGATCTCGGCGGACTGATTGACCGTGACCGCGTGTTCGCCGCCGGATTTTCGGCTGGCGCCTATACGGTGATGCTGCTTGCCGGCGCCGTCGCGCAGTTTTCCCAGTTCGAACAAAACAGGCTGAAACCCGGTGGCCCGCGCGGTCCGAGGGAATTTCCCGATCTCGCCGACCATATTCCTTCCCTGCTTCGCAAAAGCTCCGTCTTTCGTCAGTCATGGTCGCGAATATCGCAATCCTATCGCGACGACAGGATCAAGGCGGTGCTCGTCTGCGCACCTGGCCGGTCCGTTCGAGCCTTCAGCGAAGAGAGCCTGAGGACGATCGATGCGCCCGCTGTCATTCTAGTCGGCGATGGCGATACCACTGCCCCGATCGAGGAATGCTCATCTTGGCTCAATGCTCGGCTCGAGCGAAGCCGCCTGGAGATCCTGGCGGGCGGTCTCGGGCACTATGTCTTCCTGCCGGAGGGCACGCCCCTCGGATTTTCTTTTGCGGAGCATCTCTTCAGCGATCCCGCCGGCATAGAGCGCGCCTCGGTCCACGAAGAGATCAGCGAGCTTTCAGCTGCATTCTTTCATGGAATCAGTAGTCCAGCCATCATCTGAAAAAGAAAAAGCCCCGTGTCCGGGGCTTCCAATCGTCAAACAATCGACGGTGGTCAGTCTATGTCATCGACCACAGCATCGGCTGCGCCGCTGATGCGGTGAGCAAGAGCAGCTTCCATGAATTCGTTCAGGTCACCATCCAGCACATCGTCGGGAGCGGTACTGGCAACGCCCGTGCGCAGGTCCTTCACCAGCTGGTAGGGCTGCAGGACGTAGGAGCGGATCTGGTGACCCCATCCGATATCCGTCTTGGAAGCGGCTTCGGCGTTGGCTGCATCTTCGCGTTTCTTCAGCTCGGCTTCATACATGCGAGCACGCAGCATGTCCCAGGCCTTGGCGCGGTTCTTATGCTGCGAACGTTCCTGTTGGCACTGCACGACGATGCCGGTCGGGATGTGCGTGATGCGCACGGCCGAGTCCGTCGTGTTGACGTGCTGGCCGCCAGCGCCCGACGAACGGTAGGTATCGATGCGGCAGTCGCTTTCGTTGATCTCGATCTGGATCGAATCGTCAACAACGGGATAGACCCAGATGGACGAGAAGGACGTATGGCGGCGCGCATTGCTGTCATAAGGTGAGATGCGCACAAGGCGATGCACGCCGGATTCCGTCTTCAGCCAGCCATAGGCATTGTGGCCCTTGACCAGCAATGTGGCGGACTTGATGCCAGCTTCTTCGCCGTCATGCACTTCCATCAGCTCGACCTTGAAGCGCTGGCGCTCGGCCCAACGGGTGTACATGCGCAGGAGCATGTTCGCCCAGTCCTGGCTTTCCGTGCCGCCGGCACCGGAATGGACTTCCAGATAGGTGTCATTACTGTCGGCTTCGCCTGACAGCATGGCTTCGACCTGGCGGCGCGCAGCTTCGGCCTGCAGGGCCTTCAGCGCATCCTCGGCTTCCTTGACGACGCCAGCGTCGCCTTCTTCCTCGCCAAGCTCGATGAGCTCGATATTGTCGGAAACCTGCTTTTCCAGCGCCTTGACGCCGTTGATGCCGTCATCAAGCTGCTGGCGCTCACGCATCAGCTTCTGGGCTTCCTGCGCGTCGTTCCAGAGGTTCGGATCCTCTGCCTTGTTATTCAACCAGTCCAGTCGTCTTACCGCCTGATCCCAGTCAAAGATGCCTCCTCAGCAGGGTGATAGCCTGCTTGGTTTCATCGACTACATTCTGGATTTCCGCTCGCATTTTCCTGCTTCTTTGCTTCGGTATTCTGTGAGTGCCGGGGTATTTCTGTCAGGCTGGTGACATAGAGACGCCCGCCGCGGATGTAAAGAGCCGTGGCGGGCGCAATGGAGATAGATGGCGATCAGAACAGGCCGGGCGTGTTGGTCTGGACTGCCTGGTTTGCCTGCGGCGAGGTACGGAGGATTTCTTCCGGCGCCATCGTGCCATCCATGCCGATAACCGACAGGCTATCAGCCGGGCCGGTGCCTGGCTTGAAGGCTTCGATGATCGTGTAGGGATCGCCTTCAGCGGCTGCCATGCCGGTCTTGCGATCGATCGCGATCATGTTCATGCCGGCCGGCACCACGAATTTCGATTCCGGCATATCCTTGACGGCCGCCTGCATGAATTCGTTGAAGATCGGCGCGGAGAGAACACCACCCGTACCGCCACGTCCGAGAGGCGCCGGCGTGTCGAAGCCCATGTAGAGGCCGCAGACGAGATCCGGCGTGAAACCGACGAACCACGCGTCCTTTTCATCATTGGTCGTGCCCGTCTTGCCGGCCACATCGCGGCCGGAAAGATCGACCTTGCCGGCAGCCGTACCGCGCTGGATGACGCCCTGCATCATCGAGGTTATCTGGTAGGAGGTCATCGGATCGAGAACCTGCTCACGGTTATCGACGATGTTGGGCTCTTCCTGATCCTGCCAGTCGCCTGCATTGCAGCCCTCGCAGAGGCGCTCCTCATGCTTGAAGATCGTCTTGCCGTAGCGGTCCTGAATGCGGTCGATCAGCGTCGGCTTGATCTGCTTGCCACCGTTGGCGATGACAGAATAGGCCGAGACCATGCGCAGCACGGTGGTTTCACCCGAACCAAGCGACATGGCGAGCAGCGGCGGCATCTTGTCGTAGATGCCGAACCGTTCGGCATACTCGGCGACGATATTCATGCCGAGGTCGTTTGCGAGACGCACGGTCATCAGGTTGCGCGAATTCTCGATACCGGAGCGAAGCGTCGAGGGGCCGCCAACTTCGCCGCCATAGTTTTCAGGCTTCCAGACCTGGCCGCCCGACACGATCTCGATCGGCGCATCCATGATAACAGAGGCCGGCGTATAGCCGTTGTCCATCGCAGCGGCGTAGACAAAGGGCTTGAATGACGAACCGGGCTGACGCATCGCCTGCGTGGCGCGGTTGAATTCCGACTGAGAATAGGAGAAGCCGCCGACCATGGCGAGAACGCGGCCGGTCTTCGGGTCCATCGCGACGAGACCGCCCTGCACTTTCGGCGGCTGGCGCAGACGGTAGGAGGTAGAGCTGTCGCCGCCGAGGCGTTCGACATAGACGACATCGCCTGCGGTGAGGGCGCCGACCGGCGACTTCGTCGTCTTGCGGTCGCCGGTTGCGGAGCGGAATGCCCACTGCATGTCCTTGGCGGCGATCGTGCCGCGCTCACGCTCAGATGACACCTTGTTGCCGCCGTCCTTCGACGGCTGGAGGCCGATATCGACCGTGTCGCTGGAAACGGACAGCACAACGGCAAGGCGCCATTCCGGCACGTCCGAAAGAGAGGGAATGTCGGCAAGCGCCGGACCCCAGTCGCCGCCGGTGCTGATCTGCTTGACCGGTCCGTGGAAACCACGGCGCTCGTCATAGGTGATCAGGCCGTCCTGCAGTGCCTTGCGAGCTTCGAGCTGCATCTGCGGATCAAGCGAGGTGCGCACCGAAAGGCCGCCCTCATACAGCATCTTTTCGCCATACTGGTCGATCAGCTGCCGGCGCACGGCTTCAGCGAAATAATCGGACGCGAAGAGCGATGGGCCGGTATTGCGGGCGGTGACGCCGAGCGGCTGCTTCTTGGCCTCTTCGCCATCGCTCTGGCTTACATAGCCATTTTCAACCATGCGATCGATGACCCAGTTACGGCGGGTGATCGCGGCATCGGGATGGCGGAACGGATGGTAGTTTGCCGGGCCTTTCGGCAGCGACGCGAGGTAGGCGGCTTCGGCAACGGTCAGCTCGCTGACGGACTTGTTGAAATAGGTGAGCGACGCGCTGGCGACACCATAGGAATTGAGGCCGAAGAAGATCTCGTTCAGGTAGAGCTCGAGGATTTTGTCCTTGCTGTAGGCCTGCTCGATACGGAAGGACAGGATCGCTTCCTTGGCCTTGCGCTCCATGGTCTGCTCGCTGGACAGCAAGAAGTTCTTGGCAACCTGCTGGGTAATCGTCGAACCGCCCTGCGTCGGACCACCGGTCAGATAGGCGACGACGGCACGGCCAAAGCCGGTGATATCGATACCCGGGTGCTGGTAGAAGTTCTTGTCTTCAGCCGAAAGAAAGGCCGCCTTCACACGATCAGGCACAGCCTGGATCGGCAGGAACAGGCGGCGCTGCTTGGCGTACTCAGCCATCAGCGCGCCGTTGCCGGCATGAACGCGCGTCGTGACAGGCGGCTCATAGCTGCTCAGTACGGCATAATCCGGAAGTTCTTTCGTGACGCTGGCAAGATAAACGCCGACGACAGCCGCCACGCCCAGAAACAGGACGCAGGCAATGCCGAAGAAATATCCAAGAAGTCTAACCATATTTTCAGCTACCGGTATTTCTAATCATTAGATCGGCGCATCCGCGACAATCGCACAGATCGTGTCTTTTTGCACGTTGCGCGGCTTACTCCATGCGCGTCGGAGCCACAAGACGATTCCGTCTTATGGATGCGAAACATATAGACCGGAGTAACGGCGCGAATGTGAGCAAAATAGGGCTCGTCCCGCCACTTTCCCCGTCCAGTCCGACAAGAGACCGGGTTTGCCCCCGGGTGTCACTTCCGGGCAACGCCCGGTTAAGAGGTTTTCGCGACGCGGTTGAAAAAATCAGGTCGAAACGCCCTCAGCCGCCATTCGCCATCACGCTGGTTCGGTAGCGCTTCACCGCATTCGTCAGGAGATCGGCCATCTTCCCCCTCCAGCTCTCGTCCAGCAGGAGCTTCTCGTCATCGACATTGGACAGGAAACCGAGTTCGAGCAGGATCGAGGGAACATCTGGCGCCTGCAAGACGCGGAAGCCTGCATGGCGATGCGGATTGTTGATCGTGCTGACCTGATCCTTGAAAGACGAGAGCACGCTTTCAGCAAGCGAAATTGAGAAGGCCTGCGTCTCGCGCCGCGTCAGGTCGAGAAGGATATCGGCGACTTCGGGCGGTTCGGTGGTCGTTTCCTTGCCGGCGATCTGGTCCGACAGGTTTTCGCGCTCGGCAAGGTCGGCCGCCAGCTTGTCCGAGGCCTTGTCTGAAATCGTATAGACCGTCGCGCCGCGAATATCCTTCTGCTTCAGCGTATCGGCATGCAGGGAAATAAACAGGCCCGCATGGTTTTGCCGGGCAATTTGCACACGCTGGGCGAGCGAGAGGAATTCATCATCGTCGCGAGTCAAGAAAGCCTTGATGCCGGGCTCCTTGTTCAGGCGGTCGGCAAGCGCCTTTGCGAATGCGAGCGTCACCTGCTTTTCTTCGGTTTTCGTATCGACGCCAATTGCGCCCGTGTCGATGCCGCCGTGGCCAGCATCGACGGCAATGACGAAATCGCCGGGTGCGGTCTTTTCCGGCTGGGGAATGGCGCTCGTCGTCTGAGCGGCCTCGGCCTGATCGGTCCAGGACTGTGTTTTTACCAGCTCGGCGAATTTCTGCTTGTCAATCATCTCGGCATCGAGCACCAGCCTGTGGCCATTGCCGTTTTCATCGGTCTGCACCTTGACGAAAGCCAATTGCACCGGACGCGCCGCCGTCAGCACGATGCGGGCGCTCTCCTCGTCCATGGCGCCGTAGCGGATATCCTTGAAGAGGCCGCGCGCTTCGAGATCCTTGGCCGGAAAGCCGAAGGCAGTCGCCGGCAGATCCACGACGATGCGTTCGGGGTTGGCGATATAATGGACAGAAAAATGCGGCTCGCGATCGAAATCGATGACGATGCGTGTTCTGGCGTCGTCGCCGACGATACGGGCACCATAGGCCAGCAGCGGATCCTTTGCACCGGCAGCAGCACCGGGAACAGCACAAAGCGCGGCAAAGGCAAATAGCCATGCCGCATGAAACAGTTTGCGCCCTGCGGACATTTTCGCCGCGATCCGAAACCACTTAAACAATAGACCGCCACACCCTATTTATTTCTGCGATGGACCCTAGTTCGTCCCGGCGGATGCCCGCCAGAGGCGAGCGCATCGACGACGATACACGAATCGGGACCGCTTATCCCCGAGGAGTTTATGCGACGCGAAATCCATCAATATTATGGCACATTTGGCTTTTCCCTTGCTATTGTGACAGAGAAAACATACAACGAATTTTAGGTAGAAGTGTTGACGGGATAGAGTCGCCGCGAGGCAGCCAGCCGCACCGGATCTGGCGCCACAACCGGTAATCGTCCGCCGTCGAATGCATTTCTATCCACGAACTGGATCCTGATTTTCCGGCTTCATGTTGGGATTTCATTGGTGGATCAGCCACCACGCTCTCAGGGAGCAAACTCATCGGACCCGAAATGGGTCTTCGTCATTGTCGATCACGCTTGGTTGTTGATGGTTTCGCAGCAGGTTTTATCTGAAGTGTACAGGCCCCGGATCGAAGACGTTCCGGCTGCGGTCTGGCTGCTGCCCTCCCCCTCGCACCAAACGCGACTTTCATTATCCGGCGCGGCTACGGCGAACCGCATTCTTCCTGTTTCAACAGCAGTCGGGAATGCGCTCTCGCGGCCTCGCCGAGGAGCACAGCTTACATGGCAGACAAAATGCTTATCGATGCGTCTCACGAGGAAGAGACGCGCGTCGTTGTCGTTCGCGGGAACCGCATAGAAGAATTTGACTTCGAATCCCAACACAAGAAGCAAATTCGCGGCAACATCTATCTTGCAAAAGTAACGAGGGTCGAACCCTCGCTGCAGGCCGCCTTCGTAGACTACGGCGGCAACCGGCACGGCTTCCTGGCCTTTGCCGAAATCCATCCCGACTATTACCAGATCCCGCTTGCTGACCGCCAGGCCCTGCTTCGCGCCGAAGCCGAAGAGCATCGCCGTGACGAAGATGTCGAGCATGTCGAAACCGCGCCGCTCGTCGATCTTTCGACACAGGACCAGCCCGATATCGGCATCGTTCCGGTCGAGCAGCCCGAAGCAGCCGCGGCAGAAGACGTAGGGGCAGCGCCTGCCGAAGAAGCGGCACCGGTTGCCGAAGAGGCCCCCGCCAAGAAGCCCCGCGCCCGCCGCAGCCGCAAGAAGGCAGTCGAGCCAGTTGCCGAAGAAGCGGCAGCACCGGAAGCCACAGATGCATCCGTTTCCGACAATGACGATGAAGGCTCGACCGGCGGCGAAATGGCCGCGATGGTCGAAACCGACTCCATTTCCGAGGATGTCGACGTCTCCAAGCGCCGTCAGGACGACGATGATGACGACGACGACCACGGCGAAGAGGAAGTGATCGAATCCGTCGGCGCCGAAGATGCGATGGAAGAGGTTCCGGACCGCGTGCAGCGCAAGCCGCGCAAACAGTATCGCATCCAGGAAGTGATCAAGCGCCGCCAGATCCTGCTGGTGCAGGTCGCCAAGGAAGAGCGCGGCAACAAGGGTGCTGCCCTTACCACTTATCTCTCGCTTGCAGGCCGCTATTCGGTTCTGATGCCGAACACGGCGCGTGGCGGCGGTATTTCCCGCAAGATCACCAACCCGCAGGACCGCAAGCGGCTGAAGGAAATCGCCCGCATGCTGGAAGTGCCGCAGGGCATGGGCGTGATCCTGCGCACGGCCGGTGCGAACCGCACCAAGGTCGAGGTCAAGCGCGACTTCGAATATCTGATGCGCCTGTGGGAAAACGTCCGCACGCTGACGCTTGCCTCGACAGCCCCTTGCCTCGTCTATGAGGAAGGCTCGCTCATCAAGCGCTCGATCCGCGACCTCTACAACAAGGATATCAGCGAGATCATCGTTGCCGGCGAAGAAGGCTATCGTGAAGCGAAAGACTTCATGAAGATGCTGATGCCGAGCCATGCCAAGGTCGTTCAGCCCTATCGCGACATCCACCCGATCTTCTCGCGCTCCGGCATCGAGGCGCAGCTCGACCGCATGCTGCAGCCGCAGGTAACGCTGAAGTCCGGCGGCTACCTGATCATGAACCAGACGGAAGCGCTGGTTTCGATCGACGTCAACTCCGGTCGTTCGACCCGCGAACATTCCATCGAGGATACGGCTCTCCAGACCAACCTTGAGGCGGCGGAAGAAATCGCCCGTCAGCTTCGCCTGCGCGACCTTGCCGGCCTTATCGTCATCGACTTCATCGACATGGAAGAAAAGCGCAACAACCGCGCTGTCGAGAAGAAGCTGAAGGAGTGCCTGAAGAACGACCGCGCCCGTATCCAGGTCGGCCGTATCTCGCATTTCGGTCTTCTGGAAATGTCGCGCCAGCGCATCCGCGCTTCCGTTCTTGAATCGACGACGCAGGTCTGCTCGCATTGCGGCGGCACCGGCCACGTCCGTTCGCAGTCTTCAGTCGCACTGCATGTTCTGCGCGGCGTCGAGGAATATCTGCTCAAGAACACGACGCACAATATCACCGTGCGCACGACGCCCGATATCGCGCTCTATTTGCTCAACCACAAGCGCCAGACCATCGTCGATTATGAAGCCCGTTTCGGCGTGGCGATCATCATCGATGCAGATGGTGCGGTCGGTGCACAACATTTCGCGATCGATCGCGGCGAGCCGGTCGAAAACCCGGTCAAGATTGAAAGCCTCTTTAATTTCGCAGCCATCCCCGACGACGACGATGATGACGATGTCGTCATCGAGCATGATGAGGACGAAGACGAAGAGCTGGAAGAAAAGCCCGTTGCCGCCGAGCGTCCTGCTGCACGCGCAGAGAGTGAAGGCGAAGGTGGACGCAAGCGCAAGCGCCGTCGCCGTCGTCGCGGCCGTAACGGTGGTGCCGAGCAGCAGGTGTCTGCCGATTCCGTTTCCGGCGAGGCCGATGACGGTGATGAGGGCGAAGATGACGGCAGCGAAGGCGACAGCGATGCCGCCGAGGTAACAACCGATGCCCACGCCGAAGGTGACGATGCCCAGCGCCGCAAGCGCCGTCGTCGCGGCAAGCGTGGCGGCCGTCGCAACCGTGGTGAGGAAGGTGCCGAAAGCGGTGAAACCTCCGAGGCCGGAAGCACGGACGAGGACGGCGATGATGCAGCCGAAGAAACCGTCGCGACCGAAGCGGAGGTGATCGAAGTCGTCGCTGCCGAGGCCAATGAGGGTCAATCCGCGGCGGCTGCCATCGAAGGCAGCGAAAGCGTTGCCGAAAAGGTCAAGCCGGCCCGCAGCCGTGGCCGCCGCAAGGCTGCCGCTCCCTCGCCGGTCGAAGAGCCCATCATTGAAACGGCAGCGGTCGAAACGGTTGCCGTAGAAGCGACGGTTGCCGAAGCCGAGCCGGAAGCGGCGGAAGCCTCCGCGGACCTCGCCGCACCTGCGCAGGAAGAGGCAAAGCCCGCGCGTGCCAACCGTGGCTCCAACATCTCGTCTTCCGAGCCGACGGTGACTTCGAACCGCGCCGACAGTGGCGAGGCTGAAGGCGACGGCAAGCCGAAAAAGGCTGGCTGGTGGCAGCGCCGTGGCTTCTTCTGAAAGCTGATTTTCGGAGATAGATAACAGGATCCGGCTACGGCAACGTGGCCGGATTTTTTGTTCCATTGTCACAACACCGGCTGCTGCGGCGACGTCTCTATGGAGAACACAGCTTATCTTGCCAGCAAAGCCGGCCACGACAGGACTATAAAGCAGTCCAATCTCAGGAAATGTTCGGCGGCCGGAAAGCTGATATTCAGAGCGTCCGGCCGAACCAGACGGATATTTCCGTCGCCGGGACGAGCGGCGGAAGCAGACGCTCAAAACCACGGGACGACCAGAAGTTCAAGCCGCCCTGGTTACCGGCATTGACGCCGAGATGAATGCCGCGAACACCAGCGTTGCACGCTTCGGAAACCCATTGCTCGAGAAGGCGGCTTCCAACGCCCTGCCCTTGCAGGCGCGGCATGAGGTTCATGTGGATATGAGCAGGATAGGCTTCGACGATCTCAGCCCACATGGTGCGCGGATGATGGATCGCGAAGCTGCGACCCTCGCCCGCCGTCCATGTAGAGGGTTCACCGGTTGGATCGGCATACTCAGCGCGCAGAGCGGGCCACCATTCCCGTTCAAGCCGCGCTTCGAACGCGGATGTATCGTAGGCGCCGACGATATAACCGGCAATGCCCAGTTCATCCTCCGCCACCAGGGTCATTTCCGGGTTGAGCACTACATAGGGCGCAGAATAGATATGGCCGACCATACGGCCATCGCGATAGAGATGGCGCGCATCCTTGCCGCCGTGACCAGTCGCAAGCGAGATGGCATAGATCTGATCGAGATCGTCCGGTCGCGCGTTCCGAAATATTTGCATCAGGCAGCCGGCGGATATAGCAGATCGACGATGTAACTCGCGTCGAAGCGGGAATCGAGCATGCCGTAGGTCGCCCGCCAGCCGCCAGCAAGGCGGGTTTCGATGAAGGCGTCGGCAATGCGCCCTGCCCCAAGGCGATAGAGTTCGGCAGCGCCTGCGGCAAGCGCCAGTTGCTCAACCAGAAGGCGAGCAGCGCCCTCGTCCTGTTCACAAAGCGCGATCGCTGCGCGCAGCACGTCGATGGTCTTCTTGCCGGCCGGACCAAGATCACGCGCAAGACCCGCGAAAACAGTCTCGAACAAATCCTTACCGCGGTTCAGCACGCGCAACACGTCGAGCGCCATGACATTGCCCGAGCCTTCCCAGATCGCATTGACGGGAGCCTCGCGGTAATGGCGGGCAATCGGGCGCTCCTCGATATAGCCGCTGCCGCCGATGCATTCCATCGCCTCGGCGATCAGCGCCGGAGCGATCTTGCAGCACCAGTATTTGGCGACCGGCGTCATGACGCGGGCATAGGCCGCATCCTCGGCATTGCCGCGCGCCTTGTCAAAGGCATCGGCCAGCCGGAAGGAGAGAGCAGTGGCGGCAGCAACATCGAGTGCCATGTCGGCGAGTACGCGCGTCATGATCGGCTGGTTGACCAGCATCTTGCCGAAAACGTTGCGGCCTCGGGTATGGTGTACGGCCTCGGCCAGCGAGGCACGCATGATGCCGGCAGATGCCAGGGAGCAATCGAGCCGCGTCAGGGTCACCATATCGAGAATGGTGCGGATACCGGCGTCCGGTCCGCCAAGCAGAAAACCGAACGTATCGGTGAATTCGACTTCGGACGAAGCGTTCGAGCGGTTGCCGATCTTGTCCTTCAGGCGCTGGAACTGCAGGCCGTTGGCCGAGCCATCCTCCAGCAGGCGTGGCACCAGGAAGCAGCCCATGCCCTCCTTGGTCTGCGCCAGCATGATGAAGGCGTCGCTCATCGGCGCGGACATGAACCACTTGTGGCCGGAAAGGCGATAGATGCCCTCGCTTACCCGTTCGGCCGAGGTCTTGTTGGCGCGCACATCGGTGCCGCCCTGCTTCTCCGTCATGCCCATGCCGATCGTCACGCCTGACTTCTGCATGGCGGGGCGGTTCGACGAGTCGTATTTACGCGACAGGATCTTCGGCGCCCAGTCTTTCTGTACAGCCGGCGAAGCCGAGAGAGCGGCAACGGATGCGCTCGTCATCGTCACCGGGCAGAGATGGCCGGTTTCGAGCTGCGCCGTCAGATAGAAGCGCGCGGCACGAACGTGGTGGGCCTGATCCTTGGCTTCCGTATCGGCCTGCGGATCCCAGACGGAAGAATGAAGGCCTGACGCCATCGAGCGGCGCATCAGCGCATGCCAAGCCGGGTGGAATTCGACGAGATCCAGCCGCTCGCCGCGCGGGCCATGCGTGCGTAGTTGCGGCGTACCCTGGTTTGCCATGCGCGCCAGTTCCTGTGCCTCTGGCGAGGTCACGTAACGGCCCATGTTTTCAAGGTCTTCGCGGATAGTTCGCGGCAGCGTGGCGGTCAGATCGACGATCAGCGGATCGGATCGATAGGCGTTGATACCCGACCAGAGGCTCGGCTGGTTGAGTTCGGCGAGTTTGTCGTCAGTCCGGTTTGCGGAGGTCATAGTTCGCTTCTATTTCATGAGCCCGGCAAAGGTAAACCGGAAGTTCGTGATTCGCAGATTTCAGCTCTACAGCGCCGCGGGTCTTTCAGACGCGCAAAGGACGCGGTAGCACTTTAAATTGCTGCATAATTTTATCCTTAAATCGATTCCGATTTAACGAATCATGCAGTAGCGGGATTCGACGGAAAATGCATGGGGACATAGGAATTTGCTCACAGCACAAGCTTGCCCCTTCCCCCCACACTCTTTATAGACCCCGCGAAGACAAGAAGAGGCAGGGTCATGGTCTTTTTCCCCCACCGCCACCTCATTGGCATCAAGGGCCTCACCGAGCAGGATATTACCTATCTTCTCGACAAGGCTGACGAAGCCGTCAAGATCAGCCGACAAAGAGAAAAGAAGACGTCGACCCTTCGGGGTCTGACGCAGATCAATCTCTTTTTCGAGGCATCGACGCGCACGCAATCCTCCTTCGAACTTGCCGGCAAGCGCCTCGGCGCCGACGTGATGAACATGTCGGTGGGCAATTCCTCGGTAAAGAAGGGCGAGACGCTGATCGACACGGCGATGACGCTGAACGCGATGCGGCCCGATGTGCTGATCATCCGTCACTCCAGCGCAGGCGCTGCGGCACTTCTCGCCCAAAAGGTCTCCTGCTCCGTCGTCAATGCCGGCGACGGCCAGCATGAGCACCCGACCCAGGCGCTGCTCGACGCGCTGACGATCCGTCGCGCCAAGGGGCGGCTCTCGCGCATCATCGTGGCGATTTGTGGTGATGTCCTGCATTCGCGTGTGGCGCGTTCCAACATCCTTCTCTTAAACGCAATGGGCGCGCGGGTGCGCGTCGTCGCCCCGGCAACGCTGCTGCCGGCCGGCATTGCCGATATGGGCGTCGAGGTCTTCCACTCGATGAAGGAAGGGCTGAAGGACGCCGATGTGGTGATGATGCTGCGGCTGCAGCGGGAGCGCATGTCTGGCGCCTTCGTGCCGTCGGTGCGCGAATACTATCACTTCTACGGCCTCGATGCGGAAACGCTGAAGGCGGCGAAGGAAGATGCGCTTGTCATGCATCCGGGACCGATGAACCGCGGCGTGGAAATCGCTTCGGAGGTTGCCGATGGCCCGCAGAGCGTCATCGCCGAACAGGTGGAAATGGGTGTCGCCGTGCGCATGGCCGTCATGGAGGCCCTGCTTGTTTCCCAGAACCAGGGTCCTCGCACCGATGGAGTGGGCGCATGAGCAACCTCGTCCTCAAGAACGTCCGTATCATCGACCCCTCCCGCAACCTGGATGAAATCGGCGCTGTTATCGTCAAGGATGGCCTGATCGTCGCCGCTGGCAAGGATGCACAGAGCCAGGCTGCACCTGAAGGCGCAAGCGTACGTGACTGCACCGGCCTCGTCGCAACACCTGGTCTCGTCGATGCCCGCGTCCATATCGGCGAACCGGGCGGTGAATACCGCGAGACCATCGCTTCCGCCAGCAAGGCTGCGGCAGCGGGTGGTGTGACCTCCATCATCATGATGCCGGATACGCATCCGGTCATCGACGACATCGCGCTCGTCGAATTCGTCAAGAAGACGGCGCGGGATACGGCCGTCGTCAACGTCTATCCGGCAGCGGCTATCACCAAGGGGCTTGGCGGCGAGGAGATGACAGAGATCGGCCTGTTGATGCAGGCGGGCGCTGTTGCCTTCACGGACGCCGATTCGAGCATCCAGGATACGCAGGTATTACGTCGGGTGATGACCTATGCGCGCGAATTCGGCGCCGTCATCTCCTGCGCCACGCGCGACAAATATCTCGGCGCCAATGGCGTCATGCATGAGGGCTTGCTCGCGAGCTGGCTCGGCCTTTCGGGCATTCCGAAGGAAGCCGAACTGATCCCGCTGGAGCGGGACCTGCGCGTCGCCCAGCTGACGCGGGGCAACTACCATGCTGCGATGATCTCGGTTCCGGAATCAGTCCAGGCGATCGAGCTTGCCCGCACGCGCGGCGCCAATGTCACCTGCGGCGTGTCGATCAACAATCTGGCGCTGAACGAAAACGATATCGGCGAGTACCGTACCTTCTTCAAGCTTTACCCGCCGCTACGCTCGGAAGACGACCGGGTGGCGCTGGTGGATGCGCTGGCAAGGGGTGCGATCGACATTATCGTTTCCTCGCATGATCCGCAGGATGTCGATACCAAGCGCCTGCCGTTCGGCGAGGCCGAGGACGGCGCGGTGGGGCTTGAGACGATGCTGGCAGCAGCCTTGCGGCTCTATCACAGCGAGCAGGTGAGCCTGATGCGCCTGATCGATGCGATGTCGACGCGCCCGGCACAGATCTTCGGTCTCGATGCCGGAACGCTGAAGCCCGGCGCCAAGGCCGATATCGCGCTGATCGACCTCGAAGAACCTTGGCTTGTCGCCAAGGACATGCTTCTGTCGCGCTCAAAGAATACGCCGTTCGAGGATGCGCGTTTCAGCGGACGCGCCGTCGCGACCTATGTCGGGGGCAAGCTGGTTCACGCATTGCAGGGCTGAGGGTTGCCTCGCCGTCGCGGGCCTTCTCTCGGCAAAAGACTTGGGGAACAAAAATGATATCTGATCTTGTCACCTGGCAGATTACGCTGCCTCTGGCGCTTGCTGCCGTCGTCGTCGGCTACCTTCTGGGTTCCATCCCGTTCGGTCTCGTCCTGACGCGCGCCGCCGGCCTCGGCGATGTTCGCAGCATCGGCTCCGGCAATATCGGCGCGACCAACGTCTTGCGCACCGGCAACAAGAAGCTCGCCGCCGCAACGCTGCTGCTCGATGCGCTGAAAGCTGCTGCCGCTGCGTGGATCATGGCCTATTTTGCGGGTGAGGAAGCGGGCATTATCGCCGGTTTCTTTGCCTTCATCGGCCACCTCTTCCCGGTCTGGATCGGCTTCAAGGGCGGCAAGGGTGTCGCCACGTACATCGGTACACTTCTCGGCGTTGCACCGCTGATGGTTCTCCTCTTTGCAGCCGTATGGCTGGGCACCGCGTTTATGACCCGTTATTCCTCGCTTTCAGCACTGATCGCGATGCTTGTCATTCCGGTTGCATTGTGGATATTGGGCGACGAAAAGGTTGCGGCAATCATGGCGATGATGACTGTCATTTCCTATTGGAAGCACAAAGCCAATATCTCCCGGCTGCTCAGCGGGACGGAAAGCAAGATCGGGGCTAAGGGGTAATGGACACACTCAGCGCAAGACCAAAGGGAATTGCGCTGACGGAAAGGCAAAAGATCGCCTGGCTGCGGCTGATCCGCTCCGACAATGTCGGCCCGTCGACCTTTCGCGACCTCATCAATCATTTCGGCTCGGCGGAAACCGCACTTGCGATGCTGCCGGAGCTTTCGGCACGCGGCGGTGCGCCGCGCTCGATCCGCATCGCGACCGAAGCCGAAGCGCATCGGGAACTGGAAGCGGCACAGCGTTTCGGCGCCCGCTTTGTCGGCATCGGTGAGCCCGAATACCCTCAGGCCCTACGACAGATCGACGGCGCGCCGCCGTTGCTCGCGGTCAAGGGCGATCTTTCGGCAGCAAGCAGGCCCGCCGTCGGCATCGTGGGTTCGCGCAACGCTTCGATCAGCGGTGCAAAATTCGCGGCGATGATTGCCCGAGACTGCGGCAGGGCCGGATATACCGTCGTCTCCGGCCTTGCTCGCGGTATCGACACCGCCGCGCATCGGGCAAGCCTTGCGACCGGAACCATTGCCGCTCTGGCCGGAGGGCTCGACCGCCCCTATCCGCCTGAAAATGTCGGACTGCTCGAGGAGATCTGGAACGGTAACGGGCTCGCAGTCAGCGAAATGCCATTCGGCTGGGAGCCTCGTGCCCGCGACTTCCCGCGCCGCAACCGGCTGATATCGGGTATCTCCCTCGGCCTCGTGGTCGTGGAGGCGGCGCTGCGTTCGGGATCGCTGATCTCCGCACGACTGGCGGGTGAATTCGGCCGGCTGGTCTTTGCCGTGCCCGGCTCCCCGCTTGATCCTCGCTGTCAGGGCACCAACGGGCTTCTGAAGGACGGGGCGATGATCGTCACCGCGCCCGAAGATGTCGTGGAAGCCCTCGCGCCGCTCTCCGGGCCCGATCTCTTCTCTTTGCCCGTAGCGGAAGAACCGAAGCACGAGAGCAACACGTTATCGCATCCGCCAGGCGAGAACGATCGCACTCTGATCATCGATGCACTTGGCCCGACACCCGTCGAAGTCGACGACATCATCCGCCATACCGGCCTGTCGGCTTCGGCCGTCTATCTCGTTCTCCTGGAACTGGATATGGCCGGGCGACTGCACCGCCATGCCGGCGGGCTGGTTTCAATTTCCATGACCGACTGAGCGGACGCGCATGCGCGACTGCAGGTCTCCGGCTTCGACATAGGCCATTTCAATGAGATAGCAGAGCATTTCCGCGTTTTCACGTTCCGCGACCTGGTGTAGCTCACCGAGCATCTGCCTGACGAAAGCGATGTTTTCCAGTGAAGCGGAGCGGTCGATGTCTTTTTTTGCAACCTTGGGCGCCATATTTATCTCTGTGAAATCGCAGAAGGCTGCTTTACCAGAAGCCCGAACCGCACTTCAAAAACGATAGCGCAATCATCTTAAATTGCAGTAACCATATAATCTCGCAATGGTTGCGATGCGGTGCAAACAGGTAAAATTGAAGCAAACCTCTTGACCAGAGCAGATTCCCTGTCCATGTCGGAGAGCCGGTATTCATGTTGCAGTGCGGGTAACGCCTGCTTCTTCGCCGGATCGGCACACTTTTTAGAGAATCATCATGAATGTTGTAGTGGTGGAATCGCCTGCCAAGGCCAAGACGATCAACAAGTATCTGGGTCCTGGATACAAAGTGCTCGCCTCTTTCGGCCATGTGCGCGATCTGCCTGCTAAGGATGGATCAGTTCTTCCGGATCAGGATTTCGAAATGCTCTGGGAGGTTGATGGCGCTTCAACCAAGCGCATGAAGGATATTGCCGATGCGGTAAAATCCTCCGATGCCCTGTTCCTCGCAACCGACCCCGATCGCGAAGGTGAGGCAATTTCCTGGCATGTGCTCGACCTTCTGAACAAGAAGCGCGTCATCAACGGCAAGCCGGTCAAACGCGTCGTCTTCAATGCCATCACGAAGAAGGCCGTGCTCGACGCAATGGCCGATCCACGCGATATCGACGTGCCGCTGGTCGATGCCTATCTGGCACGCCGCGCTCTCGATTACCTCGTCGGCTTCAATCTTTCGCCGGTTCTCTGGCGCAAGCTGCCCGGCGCGCGTTCGGCTGGTCGCGTGCAGTCGGTCGCGCTGCGCCTCGTCTGTGATCGTGAATCGGAGATCGAGCGCTTCATCTCCGAAGAATACTGGAATCTTTCGGCGCTCCTGAAGACGCCGCGCGGCGACGAGTTCGAGGCAAGGCTGGTTGCGGCCGACGGCAAACGACTGCAGCCGCGCTCGATCGGCAATGGCGAAGAAGCCGGCAAACTGAAGGCGCTGCTCGAAGGCGCAAGTTATGTCGTGGAAAGCGTCGAGGCAAAGCCAGTCAAGCGCAACCCGGCACCGCCCTTTACCACCTCCACGCTGCAGCAGGCCGCCTCCTCCAAGCTCGGCTTCTCGGCCTCGCGCACCATGCAGATCGCCCAGAAGCTTTATGAAGGCTTCGATATCGGCGGCGAGACCGTCGGCCTCATCACCTATATGCGTACGGATGGCGTGCAGATGGCGCCGGAAGCGATCGATGCCGCACGCAGCGCCATCGGCGATCAGTTCGGCGCACGCTACCTGCCGGAAAAGGCGCGCTTCTATTCCACCAAGGCGAAGAACGCTCAGGAAGCGCATGAGGCGATCCGTCCGACCGATTTCAACCGTTCGCCGGATCGTGTTCGCAAATTCCTCGATGCCGACCAGATCCGTCTCTACGACCTGATCTGGAAGCGCGGTATCGCCAGCCAGATGGCATCGGCCGAAATCGAGCGCACGACGGCTGAGATCATTGCCGACAATAATGGCCAGAAGGCCGGTCTGCGCGCCGTCGGCTCCGTCATCCGCTTCGACGGCTTCATTGCCGCTTATACCGATCAGAAGGAAGACGGCGAGCAGAGCGATGACGCCGACGACGAGGATGGCCGCCTGCCGGAGATCAATGCGCGCGAGAACCTCGCCAAGCAGAAGATCAACTCGACGCAGCATTTCACCGAACCGCCGCCGCGTTACTCGGAAGCCTCCCTTATCAAGAAGATGGAAGAGCTCGGCATCGGCCGACCGTCCACCTATGCCGCGACGCTCGCGACATTGCGCGACCGCGACTATGTGACGATCGACAAGCGCAAGCTGATCCCGCAGGCGAAGGGCCGTCTCGTGACGGCCTTCCTCGAGAGCTTCTTCACGAAGTACGTCGAATACGACTTCACGGCCGACCTCGAAGAGAAGCTCGACCGGATTTCGGCCGGCGAACTCAACTGGAAGCAGGTGCTCCGTGATTTCTGGAAAGACTTCTTCTCCCAGATCGAAGACACCAAGGAACTGCGCGTCACCAACGTTCTGGACTCGCTCAACGAAGCACTTGCGCCGCTGGTCTTCCCAAAGCGTGAGGACGGAGGCGATCCGCGCATCTGCCAGGTGTGCGGTACCGGCAACCTGTCGCTGAAACTCGGCAAGTACGGCGCCTTCGTCGGCTGCTCCAATTATCCGGAGTGCAATTACACCCGCCAACTCTCCTCCGAGAATGGCGGCGATGCCGATGGGGCTGCACTGAACGAGCCGAAGAACCTCGGCACCGACCCGACCACCGGTGAGGAACTGACGCTGCGCTCGGGCCGTTTCGGGCCCTATATCCAGCGTGGCGACGGCAAGGAAGCGAAACGCTCCTCGCTCCCGAAGGGCTGGAAGCCTGAAGATATCGATTACGAAAAAGCGATGGCACTGATCTCGCTGCCGCGCGATATCGGCAAGCACCCGGAATCCGGCAAGATGATCTCTTCCGGTCTCGGCCGCTACGGGCCGTTCCTGCTGCATGACGGCACCTATGCCAATCTGGAAAGCATCGAGGACGTGTTCTCGGTCGGTCTCAATCGTGCGGTGACGCTGATTGCCGAAAAGCAGGCCAAGGCGCCGGGCGGAGGCCGCGGGACGCCGGCAGCGCTGAAGGAGCTCGGCGATCATCCTGACGGCGGTGCAATCACCGTCCGCGACGGCCGTTATGGCCCCTATGTCAACTGGGGCAAGGTCAATGCGACACTGCCGAAGGGCAAGGATCCCCAGGCCATTACCGTCGAGGAAGCCCTGGCGCTGATCGTGGAAAAGGCCGGCAAGGCTCCCGCGGGCAAGGCGAAGGCTGCGGCCAAGCCGAAAGCTGCAGCAAAGCCGAAAGCGGCAGCCGCAGAAGCCAAGACGACCAAGACCGCCGCCAAGCCGAAGACGAGCAAGGCGACGGCGCCGGCGAAAACGAAAAAGAGCTGAGAGTGGCAAGAGAACCGCGCGAGACTGCGAGAACCATGGGCAAGCGCCCGGGAAAGATCGGCCGCGCGGGCAAGGACGCTGCGCCCGAGCCATTGAACATCGTGCATGGCGCCCTGCCGTCGCGCGAAGTCATTCTGCGTTTCATCGCCGATCATCCCCAGAAAGCCTCGAAGCGCGAAATCGCGAAAGCCTTCGGGCTGAAGGGCGACAACCGTGTCGAACTCAAGCACATGCTGCAGGAGCTGGAGCAGGAAGGCATGCTGCAGAAGACGCGCAAGTCGCTGATCCGTCCGGGTGCCTTGCCGCCCGTGACAGTGCTCGACATCACCACGCGTGACAAGGACGGCGAACTGATCGGCCGCCCGGCGGAATGGCCTGAAGATCAGGGAGTGGCGCCGGCCGTCGCCATCCGACAGCAATCGCCGGCCGGCCGCCAGGGCAAGGGCAAGTCGCCGGTCGCCGGCCTCGGCGACCGCATCCTCGCAAAGATATTCCCTGCCGTCGATCGCGGCGGCCCGGCCTATACGGCTCGCATCATCAAGGTGATCGACAAGCGGCGCGGCGCCAGCATGGGTGTCTTCAAGGATGCACCCGGTGGAGCCGGACGCCTGCTGCCTATCGAACGGCGCGGCGAGGAAATGGTGATCGACCCTGAATATAAGGGTGATGCCAAGGACGGTGATCTCGTCGAGGTGGAAATTGCCCGTCTCGGCCGGTTTGGTCTGCCGCGCGCCAAGGTTCTTTCGGTCGTCGGTTCCGTCGGCTCGGAAAAGGCGATCTCGATGATTGCCATCCATGCTCATGGCATACCGCATGTCTTCCCGCCGGCTGTCGTCGCCGAAGCGGATGACGCCAAGCCTGCCACCATGTCGCATCGGGAAGACTGGCGCGATCTGCCGCTGATTACCATCGACCCCGCGGATGCGAAGGACCATGACGACGCCGTCTATGCCGAGGATGATCCGTCCGAGGACAATGCAGGCGGCGTCATTGTGACCGTCGCGATCGCCGACGTCTCCTGGTATGTGCGGCCGAACTCGCCGCTCGATCGCGAGGCACTGAAGCGTGGCAACTCGGTCTATTTTCCCGATCGCGTCGTGCCGATGCTGCCGGAACGCATCTCCAACGATCTCTGCTCGCTGAAGGAGGGTGTGGACCGCCCTGCCCTTGCTGTGCGCATGGTCTTTTCGAAGGAGGGCCGCAAGATCGGCCATACCTTCCACCGCATCATGATGAAGAGTGCGGCCAAGCTGTCCTACCAGCAGGCGCAGGCGGCGATCGACGGCAAGCCCGACGACAAGACCGGACCGATGCTGGAGCCGATCCTGAAGCCGCTATGGCACGCCTACGAGACGATGAAGCGTGGCCGCGAACGGCGCCAGCCGCTCGAACTCGACATGCCCGAGCGCAAGATCCTGCTGAAGCCCGACGGCACCGTCGACCGGGTCTTCGTGCCGCCGCGTCTCGACGCGCACAAGCTGATCGAAGAAATGATGATCCAGGCGAATGTCGCCGCGGCCGAGACATTGGAGAAAAAGCGTCAACCGCTGATCTACCGCATCCACGACGGCCCAACGCTTGCCAAGCAGGAGGTGCTACGCGAATTCCTGGCCACACTCGGCATCTCGCTGGCCAAGGGTGGCAATATGCGCGCCAATAATTTCAACGGCATTCTCGCCAAGGCCGACGGCACGCCGCACCAGACGATGGTCAACGAGATGGTGCTGCGTTCGCAAAGCCAGGCGATTTACAGTCCGGAAAATATCGGACACTTCGGCCTGAACCTGATGAAGTATGCGCACTTCACCTCACCGATCCGCCGCTATGCCGACCTTATCGTGCATCGCGCGCTCGTCGGTTCGCTTGGCTTCGGCGAAGGCGGGATCACGCCGGACGAGGAAGCGACACTCGACGATATCGCCGCCGAAATCTCCACCTTCGAGCGCCGTGCGATGGCAGCGGAGCGCGAGACGGTGGACCGGCTGATTGCCCATCACCTTGCCGGCCGCGTCGGCCAGGAGTTCGAGGGGCGCGTTTCCGGCGTCACCAAATCCGGCCTGTTTATCATGCTGCCGGACTATGGCGCTGATGGTTTCATACCTATATCTACGCTCGGCACCGATTACTTCATCTATGACGAGGCGCATCAGGCGCTCACCGGCGAAAAGACGAGTCTCGGCTATCGTCTTGGCGACAATGTGACGGTGCGGCTGGCAGAGGCGATCCCGCTTGCGGGCGCACTGCGTTTCGAGATGCTGAGCGAAGGACGCCAGATGCCGACGGCGGTGCGTTCCTTCCACAAGGCGGGACGGCGCGATGCAAACCGCGCTCGCAAGATGGCCGGAACGAGGCCGCCGCGCGGGCGACGCTAGTTCCGAGAAGGAAACGATCGATGAGCACACCGACAGACGAGGTTGTCCGCTACGGCGATACGACCGATGCCGAGCGCCCGCTCGGACGCTCCATTATGCGTGGCTTTCTGAACCGCTGTCCGGCCTGCGGTAGCGGCAAGCTGTTCCGTGCTTTTCTGAAGCCGGTCGATCATTGCGCTGCATGCGGCGAGGCGATGTATCACCAGCGGGCCGACGACCTGCCGCCTTATCTCGTCATCCTGGTTCTTGGCCATATCGTCATCGGCGGCTTCATGCTGACGGACATGGCGGTCGTGCTGCCTGTCTGGGTGCACCTCGCCATCTGGACACCGATTACCATCATCACCGCACTCGTTTCGATCCAGCCGATCAAGGGTGGCGTCATAGGCCTGCAATGGGCCTTAAAAATGCATGGTTTCGGCGGCCATGACGACGAACCCGATGACTACGATATACCCGGCCGGCAAGCTTGAACACCTTCACCTTCCAGACATATTTCGCGTGTAGTGGCAGCGGCAGGGGCGCCATGGCCTGTAGCCGACTATTCGCGGCGGGCCGAAACGGTAATCATTTCTTGTGCGGGGAAGGCTTACACTCCAGAAATTGCCGGCGGATGCTGGAAATATTATGAAACCCTGCCCGTCACCTGGATTTGGCATGCCTATGTCCTTCTATGTGACACCCATACGGACGATTCGTTCGCGTACTTCTCTAAGGATGGATAAATGTCTCAGCCGAGAAACGGCACACCGGGCGATGTCGAGGAAATCCATTGGCCTTCTCTGGTGGCAGCCATCTCGTCCATTTCCGCAGTCGGCATCGCAATCGGCCTGGGGCTTCCTCTTCTCAGTATCATCCTCGAAAAGCGCGGCATCTCCTCCACCCTGATCGGCCTCAATACCGCCATGGCCGGTATCGCCGCGATGGCGGCGGCGCCGATCACCACCAAGCTGGCGCATAAATACGGCGTGGCGCCGACCATGATGTGCGCCGTGCTGATCTCGGCGCTCAGCGCGCTCGGCTTTTATTATGCGCAGGACTTCTGGATGTGGTTTCCGCTGCGTTTCGCTTTCCACGGCGCGACGACCACGCTCTTCATCCTGTCGGAATTCTGGATCAATGCCGCCTCGCCACCCTCCAAGCGCGGCTTCGTGCTTGGCATCTATGCGACAGTGCTCTCACTTGGCTTTGCCGCAGGACCACTGATCTTCTCGCTGCTCGGCAGCGACGGCATCCTGCCCTTCCTGGTCGGTGCCTTCGCGATCCTGCTCGCTGCCATCCCAATCTTCATAGCCCGCCACGAAAGCCCTGTGCTGGATGAAAAGCCGGAGCTGCATTTCATGCGCTACGTCTTCCTGGTGCCGACGGCAACCGCTGCCGTCTTCATCTTCGGCGCGGTCGAAGCCGGTGGCCTCTCGCTTTTTCCGATCTTTGCGGTGCGCGCCCATTTCAGCGAATCGCAGGCGGCACTGCTTCTCACCATGATGGGAGTGGGTAATGTGATCTTCCAGATCCCACTCGGGCTGCTTTCCGATCGGATCAAAGACAAACGTCCCCTGCTGGTGCTGATGGCGTTCACCGGTTTCGTTGGCACGATGCTGTTGCCTTTGCTCGTCGATAATTGGCTGCTCATGGCCGGAATCCTGCTTTTCTGGGGTGGCTGCGTCTCCGGCCTCTATACGGTCGGGCTCAGCCATCTCGGCTCGCGGCTGACAGGTTCTGACCTTGCGGCGGCCAATGCGGCTTTTGTTTTCTGTTATGCGGTCGGCACGGTTGCCGGCCCGCAAGTGATCGGCGCCGCGATCGATGTTGCCGGAAACAATGGTTTTGCCTGGGCAATTGCCTGTTTCTTCGGGCTTTATGCCGTGCTTGCCGGCATAAGACTGCTTTTCCTTGGAAAGCGGGCTTGACTTTTCGGGCTAGATTCGTAGTTTCGCGCCAGAATTTGCCGTGGAGCCTATCCGGCTTTCCACGGCTTTCATTTTCTTAAAGGCAGGACGACCATGGCCAAGGCTACCACTATCAAGATCAAGCTTCTGTCGACGGCCGACACCGGTTTCTTCTACGTCACGACGAAGAACAGCCGTACGATGACGGACAAGATGACGAAGACCAAGTACGACCCGATTGCTAAGAAGCACGTCGAGTTCAAGGAAACCAAGATCAAGTAATCACCTGATCTTGCGGACTTTTAAAAAGCGCGCGCCTTCGGGTTGCGCGCTTTTTCTTTGTATTTTCATTTTCTAAAATAATGATAGCGCAAACAAAAAAACGCCGCCCTTCCATCTTCGGGAAGTGGCGGCGTTTTTTCGAAAAGGGGGTCGGCCAGCATGCAAAACGGCACGAGGAACCGTTTAAATTTGCGTACTAGCCGACCGACCCCACGACCCAGGAGATGCGGCGGACCTGAGCATCATGGGGTATCGGTAGCTCCTTACTCGGAGCGCTTTGTGTTCTGAGCCGATAATTTGCGCAAAAATGAAAGAAAATCAACAAATTCTTAATGGTAAAATTTCCGGGCGTGATTCTATGGTTAAAAGTCCAGTTTTGGTACGTGTAAAGACGCTCCCAATTCTCTTTTACCAAAAGGACAATATTTCAAACTCCAAAGAACTTCATAAATATATTACAATAACAGCAGCGCAACTTCCCCTTACGTAAAGCGTCGGCGTTACATTTTTAAAAATAGGAATTACGCCAAAAGACCACTCATCAGCGATTTATATTCCACTCTTCTATTTTCGCGCACGGCCTCTATTTTTAGGGAGCAGACGAAACGTGTCATTCCAGAAAACACGCTTTAAAGTCCATTTTTGGGCTATCGACTTGAAAAACAAGCCCCTCTGCTGCAGCCGCCAACATTAAATATTCGTAAGGTTCAGCCACCATCAGTGGATAACTTCAGCCAACGCGTCGCCAAACGAATGCGTCTCTAAGCCGCGGCAGCGACAACCCTGTTGCGGCCGGTATTCTTCGCTTCGTAAAGCGCAAGGTCTGCCTGCTTCATCAGCTGGTCGGGCGTAATTACCGAGGGTATGCGCGATGATATGCCGAAAGAGGCGGTTACGCTCAGCATCTCCCCTGACGACTTCAGCAGGAATGGCGTGCTTTCGATGGCTGCGCGCAGTCGCTCGGCAACGGCCGCAGCGACCTCGGGCGAAGTGTCCGGCATGACAACGACGAACTCCTCGCCACCGAAACGGCAGGCGAGATCGGCACCGCGGACGGTCGACCGCACGCGGCTTGCAAATTCCTTCAACACTTCATCGCCACCGTCATGCCCGTAGGTATCGTTGACCTGCTTGAAACGGTCGATATCGGTGATCAGGACCGAGAGCGGCCGTCCGCGAGCCATGGAGCGGTTGAAGAGTATGTTGAGATGATTATCGAGATAACGTCGGTTGTTAAGGCCGGTCAGGGGATCGGTGACAGCGAGCTCGATCGTCTGCTTGACGCTGGCGCGTAGCCGGTCGTTATAGCGCTTGCGGCGGATCTGGGTCAGACTGCGGGCAACCAGCTCGTTCGGATCGACGGGGCGAACGATATAATCGTTGACGCCGAGGTCGAGGGCGCGGATCACCATCTCGTCAGCCCCCTGTTCCGTGATGATCAGGATCGGCAGGAAGCGGGTTCGTTCCAGAGAACGGAACTGCGAGCAGAGCCGGAGCGGATCGTAGTCATCGAAATTGGCGTTGACGATCACGAGTTCGAAGGCGCTCTCCGCCGCCTCGAAAAGGGCGGCTTGCGGATCGGAGATGGCAGTGACGTCGGCGACGGGCTTCAGCGTCTTGATGATGCGTTCCTGCGAGTTGGCACGGCTATCGACCAGCAGGACTTGTCCAGCCTCGTCGGCGCGTCCGTCGCCGCCCCGCATCAGTTCGTCCATGCCCATCGTGTGAGCCGTCTCGGCACGCACGCGCAGTTCGTCGCTCAGTGTCTTGAGGCGCAGCAGGCTTTTAACGCGCGAGATAAGCTGCAGGTCGTTGACCGGCTTGGTCAGGAAATCGTCGGCACCGGCTTTGAGGCCGCGCACACGGTCTGCCGGCTGATCGAGCGCGGTGACCATCACGACGGGAATATGAGCCGTTTTCGGATTGGCCTTCAGCCGCTCGCATACTTCGAACCCGTCGATACCGGGCATCATGATGTCGAGCAAAATGAGATCGACCTGGTTGCGGTCGCAGATCGCCAGCGCCTCATGACCATCGGCGGCGGTCAGCACGTCGAAATATTCGGCCAGAAGCCGCGCTTCGAGCAACTTCACATTTGCCGGGATATCGTCAACAACCAGTATTCGCGCAGTCATGGATCTTTTCCGATGCCTCAGGCGTCGCCCAGATAAGTCTTGATCGTCTCAATGAATTTCGGAACGGAGATCGGCTTGGAGACATAGGCCTCGCAGCCGCCCTGTCTGATCCGCTCCTCGTCGCCCTTCATGGCGAAGGCAGTGACGGCAATGACCGGAATAACGTGCAGCTCATCGTCTTCCTTCAGCCATTTGGTGACTTCGAGGCCGGAAACCTCGGGAAGCTGAATATCCATAAGAATAAGATCGGGACGATGTTTGCGCGCGAGATCAAGCGCTTCCATGCCATTGCGGGTCTGGATCGTGGTGTAGCCCGAGGCCTCGATGAGGTCGCGAAAGAGCTTCATGTTAAGCTCGTTATCTTCTACTATCATCACCTGTTTGGGCATGGCACGCTGTCCCTACGTCCGTTCTTGAAGCCAGATGTCCCATGATAAAGACATTAGCTGACAAATGGCTCCATGAAACCGATAGTGCAAGCTACCGGTATTTGGTTGAAGAAAAGGTAACTCGACCGCCACAATGCAAAGCAACTTCAAGACTTCGAAACAACTTGCGTCGGCCAATCCGCAAGAAACAGCCATTGCCGTGCTCGGCTGGCTGGCAAACGAACCGGATCTGTTCGGCCGGTTTCTGGCACTGACCGGCGTCGAGCCGCAACAGGTGCGCAACGCCATCAACGATCCCGGCTTTCTCGCCGGCATGCTGGATTTCCTAATGAACCACGAGCCTACGGCGATGGCCTTCTGCGAGGCGACGGGCACTGTACCGGAAGCACTTACGGCTGCCTGGCGCCACTTCTCGCCGCCCGGGCTCGATTCCGGGGAATATTGACCGTGAGCGAAAGCACTGCCCTCGATATTTCGCATATCCACCTCGGCGAAAGGCCGCTTATCGTCTGCGATGTCGATGATGTGGTGCTGCAATTCATCGATCCTTTTCAGCTGTACCTCAAAAGCCTCGGACATGAATTCGTGCCGCGCTCCTTCCGTCTGCACGGCAATATCGTTTCACAGGCCAACGGGCTTGCGCTCGAGGATCAGCATGTCAGCCGGCTGATCCAGGAGTTCTTCGAAGACCAGGAGAGCTGGCAGACGCCCTTTGATCCTGTCGTATCGACGCTGGAACGCCTGTCTGATGACGCCGACATCCTGTTCCTCACTGCCATGCCGCCGCAGTTTTCCGCTCATCGCCGCCGGCTGCTCGACAGAACCGGCCTGACCTTCCCGCTGCTTGCCAGCGAGCAACCGAAGGGACCGATCGCGCAAGCGCTGCATAATGGTCGCGACCTTCCAGTCGTCTTTATCGATGATATGGCGCGCAACCTGCATTCCGTGAAGGAGCATGTCGGCAATTGCCTGCTCATTCATCTCATGCCGGACTCGCCCGTTCATCGTTTCGCGCCGCCCGCTGCCGAAGATATCGCCCGAGCACGGGACTGGGTGCATGCCGCTGAGCTGATTGATCAGCATCTTGCGGCGCGCACGATCAGGCATGCAAATCCAGCCGCATGAGCGGCCTTCCATCCTTGCGCCTCGCAATCGTCTCGAAACCGGCCGCTTCGAAAACCGCCGCCGAGCCGATACAGAGCGTCACCGATTTCGACTGCTTCACATGGTCGATCGGACAGGCTTCCAGAAGGCGCGCACCCTGGCTGCGGGCATAATTGATTGCACCTGCCAGCAATTGATGACTCAGCCCCTTCCCCCGCAGCTTGGGCAACAGGAAAAAACAGCTGACGGCCCAGATCGCAGCATCAAATGCATCGCCTTCTTCCAGTGGCCTCGAGACCGTGCGCGGCGAATTGAACTGCGGCACATCGTGGCGCGGTCCCACCTGCACCCAGGCGACGGGCTCGCCTTCGGAATAGCTGAGAATGCCCGGCGGCGGCCCGTTCGCGATACGGTTCTGCATGTGGGCCTTGCGCTCGGCAGGCTCCATCTTCGTGCGGACAGCATGCGGCAGACGTAGCGCCACGCACCAGCAATTATAGAAAGCGCCCTGGGGACCGAAGAGCCTTTCGAAATCGTTCCAGCGCTCCGCCGTGACAGGTTCAAAACGAAGATCGATATCCACGGCCAAGCCCTCCTCCCGCTCTTGAGACTCGAAAGCTTAGGGGCTAATGTTGCGATGTTCAACCTTTGTTCCCATGATGACGTCTGCACCTGACAAGACAACCGGCTTCTGTCGAGACTGCCTTGCCGAGCAGAAGGGAGACCTGCGTCGTTGTCATGCCTGCGGCAGCCCGCGCGTCGTGCGCCACAAGGAACTCTATCAACTGACGCTTGCCCATATCGATTGCGATGCCTTCTATGCGGCGGTCGAGAAACGCGACAATCCGGAGCTCGCAGACAAGCCCGTGATCATCGGAGGCGGCAAGCGCGGCGTCGTCTCCACTGCCTGCTACATCGCCCGCATCCATGGTGTGCGTTCGGCCATGCCGATGTTCAAGGCGCTGGAAGCCTGTCCGCAGGCGATCGTCATCCGGCCCGACATGGAGAAATATGTAAAGGTCGGTCGACAGGTTCGAGCGCTGATGCAGGAACTGACGCCGTTGGTACAGCCTCTCTCCATCGACGAGGCCTTCCTGGAACTCGGCGGCACCGAACGGCTGCATCACGATCCGCCGGCCCGCACGCTGGCGAAATTCGCACGCCGCGTCGAAAGCGAAATCGGCATCACCGTCTCGGTCGGACTTTCCTATTGCAAGTTCCTCGCCAAGGTCGCCTCGGACTTGCAGAAACCGCGCGGCTTCTCGGTCATCGGACGTGAAGAGGCGGTGGAATTTCTGGCCCCACGCCCGGTGACGACCATCTGGGGCGTCGGAAAGGCTTTCGCGGCAACGCTTGAGGCGGACGGTATCCGCACGATCGGTCAGCTTCAGCAGATGGAGGAGAACGACCTGATGCGCCGCTACGGCAGCATCGGCCAGCGGCTTTCCCGCCTGTCGCGCGGCGTCGACGATCGCGAGGTCCATATCAACGATGCCGCCAAAAGCGTGTCCTCGGAGACCACTTTCTTCGACGATATCTCGCGCTATGACGATCTTGTCCCGATCCTGCGCAATCTCTCGGAGAAGGTTTCCTGGCGGCTGAAGAAGAGCGACATTGCCGGGCAGACGGTGGTGCTGAAGATGAAGACCGCCGATTTCAAATCGCGCACCCGCAACCGGCGGCTCGAAGATCCGACACAGCTTGCCGACAAGATTTTCCGTACCGGGCTCGAGCTTCTGGAAAAGGAAACGGACGGCACGAAATTCCGACTGATCGGCATCGGTGTCACAGACCTCGGAGATGCCGGTCGTGCCGATCCGCCTGACCTCATCGACCGGCAATCCGGCCGGCGTGCGGCAGCGGAAGCAGCGATGGACAAGCTGCGCGACAAGTTCGGCAAGGGCACTGTGGAAACAGGCTATACGTTCGGCGGCAAGGGCAACAAGTAAGTCAGGCCGGCACGCTCTCCATCTCCTGCAGCGCTGCATCGCGGTTCTTCACCGCCTGGGCATAGCCGGGGTCGATTGCGATGGCGCGGTCGTAGCTCTCCAGCGCCTGGCTGTGCTGTCCCAGCCGGCGCAGCACATTTCCGCGATTGTTGAGCGCAATAGCGTGGCGTGCGTCCAATGCAATCGCCCGGTCGTAGCTTCTCAGCGCTTCTTCGAAATTCGACAGGCGCGCGAGAATATTGCCGCGATTGCAATAGGCAGACGCCGAAGCCGGCTGTACCTCGATTGCCTTGTCGACACAGGCCCTGGCTTCGCCGATTTCACCTTTCTGCAAGAGCAGCAGCGCCAGATGCTGGAGAGCATCGAAATGATCAGGCAAGAGAGAGATCACGTCCCGATAGCCCGCTTCCGCGGCGGCAAGATCACCGGCGCGGTGGCGCGCGGCAGCCGAGCTGAAATGGGCCGCGGGATCGGTTATCAACCTCCGTCGCTGCGGTGCCTCGATTTTCGCCAGCAAGGAGGTTGCCGACGCGTGCGTGGCGTCGGAAACAAGAACCTGCCGGCAGCAGAGTTCGGCGGCATCGGCGTTGTCGTTCCTGAAGAAATGCACCGCCTGATGCATCGCAAGATCCAGCGAGCGCGGATCGACGCGATCGCCGATGTTGCGGCCCGATAGGGTGGAGATCTGCAGCTTCTCGACGATATGGTGTTCCGAGCCGAAAAGATCCTTGTAGCCGTAATTGCCGGTGCCGAGATCGTAGGTACGATAGCCGTTCTCGATGCCCCAGCGCATATTGTAACAATGGAGCATGAAGCCGGGACTGATCGATCGGTGAAAGGTCAGGTCGCGGCTTCCAAGGAAGCACATCATCGATCTGCGGTGAGGATCGAGGAAATTGATGAATGCCGCGACCGGCTTGTCCTTGTGCCAGAGGATCGGCATGAACACCGAGCCGTCCCTGATACAGGCCGGTAGCATGTGACGGCTGTTATCGAGGATGAATTTGCCGTAACGCGGCTGACGCTCACCCCATTGCACGTTCCACATCTCGCAAAAGATTTCGAGATCGCGCTCCATCGTCTCCGGCGTCACATGGGTGACGCTCAGCTCGTTTTCCGGCGCGACCAGATCGCGCAGTGCCTTCCTCGCGTTGCGCCGCGTCTTGACACCCATACGCTCGTCAAGGAGCGTTTCGAAGCTCTCACCGAGCGGCACGTAGACATAGACATCGTGATCGATGTTTTCGCCATCAGCGGTGATGTGGGGCCGGCGAGGCACCTTCCTTCGTGAGAATTCCGAGATGGGAAAGGCGGCGAGAAAGGTCTTCAGCCTCTCGCCGGACATATAGACATCGTCGAGATCGAGATGTTTCCAGTTAAAGCCTTGCAGGCATTCGGCAAAGGCTGTCAGCGCCGCCTCCGCGTCCTCGGGACGCGTCAGCAGGCCGTTGTAACCGGCATAGGGTGTGCCGCCGAGCCTGATGATATTGCCAAGCCCCTGCCCCTCCTCGAAATCGATATGCAACTGGATGGGTAGAAAGGCGACATAGCGGTCGTCATCCGCCTTTCGCCTAGCAGCGAGAACGAACCACCGCGACCGTCGCTCCAGCCATTGGGCAATCCAGTGCCAGGACAGGAAATAATGTCCTTCAGGATCGGCGGCATAAACCTCGTTCCAATTGTCCTTCAGGGCATGCAGATCATCGAACGCAGAGACAATATCGACATGCATTTCCAAGTCTCCCCCAAGACTTCCGGTATTTTAGATTTGCATAAAATTGAATACCCCACAATGTCGTGATCGAAGCGTGCGTGCGTATTCAAGCCTTCGTTAAACTTCGCGTGCTTAACTCGCGTCGTTTTTGTGCATGTGGTGTATTGCGTCATGTCTGTGCGTGTAAGCGTCCTTATCGGGTTGCTGTCGGCAACTGCTCTTGTCCATCCGGCCCTCGCCGCCGATGCGCGCACTCTGCAGATATTCGTTTCCAAGGATAAACAATCGCTGGCCGTCTATGACGGCACCGAGATTGTCGCAACGTCGAAGATTTCGAGCGGCAAGGACGGGCATACGACGCCGAGCGGCATCTTCTCAGTGATCGAGAAACAGAAATACCACGAATCGAATATCTATTCGAACGCGCCGATGCCCTTCATGCAACGGCTGACATGGTCCGGCATTGCCCTGCACGAATCCAATTCAGTCCCGCGTTATCCCGCATCGCATGGCTGCGTGCGCATGCCCGGCGCCTTTGCGAAATCGCTCTACCAGATGACCGAGATGGGCGTGCCCGTCATCATCACCGACAGCGCATTGACGCCTGAGCCAATCGACCATCCGACACTGTTCCGCCCTGATCGGCCGGAACCTGCGCAGCTGCTTTCCGACGTCGAGCTGCGCCCGGCCATCGGCGACGCGAAGACGCAAGTGCAGGTCGCCATGAACGAGACGACGGCTGCCTTGCCGATGCCGCGGATACAGCTCGAGGCGCCGGCTACTGATGGCGCGCCGATCAGCATGCTCATCACTCGCCGGACGTTGCGTGAAAACGTCAAGGACATACAGACCTTCCTGAACCAGCTCGGCTTTGCCGCTGGCGACCCTGACGGGCTGACCGGCCCCGCGACCGTTCAGGCCATCAATGCCTTCAAGGCGCTGCGGCCAACGGAATTTGCCCGTGACAAGGGCCTGATCACAGACACTCTTCTGAGAGAAGTGTACGCGGCCGCAGGCAAAGGCGAGCCACCGAATGGCGTCATCATGGTGCGTCGCGACTTCAAGCCGCTTTTCGAAGCACCCGTCACGATCGCCGATGCCGGCTTGGCGCTTGGAACGCATTTCTTCTCGCTTCATGCCGTCGATCAGACGGGAGGAAGCGCGGAGTGGCTTGGCGTGACGCTGGAGAACAACCTGTCACGCGAGACGGTGAAACGGCTCGGTATCGTCAATCAGGAAAGCTCCATCATCAGCGGCCGACCGATCGCCAAAGCGCTCGGCCGGATCTCGATGTCGGACGAGACGCGCCACCGGATCGACATGTTGATCTCGCCCGGCTCGACGCTGACGATCAGCGATACCGGTCTTGGCACCGAAACCGGCGAAGGCACGGAATTCATCACCATCACTCGCGAGAGCTGAACTGATCAGCCGACAGATGAAGGCGATCCACAGGCGGTCGCCGCCAGCCGATCAGACAAGCTCGACATCGACGACACCGGGAGCAGCGCGCATGGCAGCGGCAATCTCCGGCGTGATGCGATATTTTTCCTGCAACACAACCTCGACTTCGCGCTTGCCCTCTTCCTTGATGACGATGAAGGAGACGAGGCCGTCGCCCTTGGCGTTCAGATGAGCGGCGACGGCGCGCAGCGGGCCGGAATCGCGAACATAGACGCGCAGCGCCTTCTGCATCTGCAGAGATTTCTCCTCCAGCGACTGGATGGTCTGTAGGCGCAGGCTGACGCCTTCGGGCCGTTCCTCACCCGTCGCGGTGATGACGAAGGATTTCCCAGGCTCCAGCACATCACGATATTGGTTCAGCATTTCCGAAAAGAGCACGGATTCATACTGGCCGGAGGAATCCGAGAAGACGATTATACCCATCTTGTTGCCGGTGCGCGTCTTGCGCTCCTGCTTGGAAATGACGGTTCCTGCCAGTCGTCCGTTCGTGGCTCCCTGCTTCACGGCGGCGGAGAAATCGGCGAAGGTCTGCACGCGCATTTTCTGGAGAATGTTGTTGTAGCTGTCGAGCGGATGGGCGGTCAGGTAGAAGCCAAGAACCTGGAATTCCTTGAGCAGGCGCTCGGAGGCCAGCCAGGGCGAGAACGGCGGCAGGGCGATCTTCTCCGGGCCGGAGGATAAAGCACCGCCGAAAATATCAGACTGGCCGCTCAGCTTGTTTTCCTGGGCGCGCTGCGCATAGCCGAGCACGCGGTCAAGCCCCGCCGAAAGCTGGGCACGATCCAGGTTGAAGCAGTCGAAAGCACCGGCATAGATCAGGCTTTCCAACACACGTCGGTTCGCCTGGCGCGGATCGATGCGCAGGCAGAAATCCTCGATGCTTGCAAAAGGCTTGTCGCCGCGCATTTCGACAATGTGATCGACAGCGGATTCGCCCACGCCCTTGAGAGCCGCAAGCGCGTAATAGATGCGGTTGTCGCCCGTCTCGAACTGACGGAACGAAGTCTGGACCGAGGGCGCGATGACCTCGATGCCGAGGCGTTTGGCATCCTGACGGAAGTCGTTGACCTTTTCTGTGTTCGACATATCGAGCGTCATCGAAGCGGCCAGGAACTCGACCGGATAATGCGCCTTCATGTAGGCCGTCTGGTACGAGACAATCGCGTAGGCGGCTGCGTGCGACTTGTTGAAGCCGTAGTTTGCGAACTTCGCGAGCAGTTCGAAGATATTGTCGGCCTGCGGCTTCGACACGCCGTTCTTGACCGCGCCGACGACGAAGCGTTCGCGCTGCTGGTCCATCTCGGCCTTGATCTTCTTACCCATGGCGCGGCGCAGAAGATCGGCCTCGCCGAGCGAATAGCCCGAGAGAACCTGGGCGATCTGCATCACCTGTTCCTGGTAGACGATAACGCCCTGCGTTTCCTTGAGCAGATGGTCGATCATCGGATGGATCGATTCCAGCTCTTCTTCGCCATGCTTGCGGGCATTGTAGGTCGGGATGTTTTCCATCGGACCTGGACGATAGAGGGCCACCAGCGCGATGATGTCTTCGATGCAGTCCGGCTTCATGCCGATCAGTGCCTTGCGCATGCCGGCACTTTCCACCTGGAACACGCCGACCGTTTCGCCACGCGAGAGCATTTCGTAGGTCTTCTTGTCGTCGAGCGGGATCTTGGCAAGATCGACCTCGATGCCGCGTTTCTTGCAGAAGTCGACCGCGACTTTGAGCACAGTCAGCGTCTTCAGGCCGAGGAAGTCGAACTTAACGAGGCCGGCCTGCTCCACCCACTTCATGTTGAACTGGGTGACCGGCATGTCGGAACGCGGATCGCGATACATCGGCACGAGCTTCGACAGCGGACGGTCGCCGATCACGATACCTGCGGCGTGGGTCGAGGCGTGGCGATAGAGGCCTTCGATTTTCTGTGCGATATCGAGGAGACGGGCTACGACAGGCTCCTTGGCCGCCTCTTCCTGCAGCTTCGGCTCCTCTTCGATCGCCTTCGAAAGCGGTGTCGGGTTTGCCGGATTGTTCGGCACCAGCTTGCAGATCTTGTCGACCTGGCCGTAGGGCATTTCCAGAACGCGACCGACGTCGCGCAGTGCGGCGCGCGCCTGCAGCGAACCGAAGGTGATGATCTGCGCCACCTGCTCGCGCCCGTATTTGCGCTGCACATAGCGGATCACCTCTTCGCGGCGATCCTGGCAGAAGTCGATATCAAAGTCCGGCATCGACACGCGTTCCGGATTGAGGAAGCGTTCGAAGAGCAGCGAGAAACGCAGCGGATCGACGTCGGTGATCGTCAGCGCATAGGCGACCAGCGAGCCGGCGCCCGAACCGCGGCCGGGACCCACAGGGATATCATGCTGCTTGGCCCATTTGATGAAGTCCGCAACGATCAAGAAGTAGCCGGGGAACTTCATGCGCTCGATAACACTGAGTTCGAATTCCAGCCGCTCGCGGTAATCCTTTTCCTCGTAGCCAGCCGACATGCCGAGTTCGGCAAGGCGCATGTCGAGCCCCTCCTCCGCCTGCCGGCGAAGTTCGAGCGACTCGGCGCGTTCGGCTTCTTCCGGATCGTCGGTCGCACCCGTGAAGCGCGGCAGGATCGGCTTGCGGGTCTTGAGGATGAAGGAGCAGCGCCGGGCGATTTCGACAGTATTGTCGAGCGCCTCGGGCAGATCCGCGAAGAGCTTTTCCATCTCCCCACGGCTCTTCAGATAGTGATCTGGTGACAGGCGGAAACGGCTGTCGTCAGAGACAATGGCATTGTGGGCAACGGCCATCAGCGCGTCGTGGGCATCGTAGTCATCGCGCGTCGGGAAGAAGGCTTCGTTGGTGGCCACCAATGGCAGGTCGTGCTTATAGGCAAGGCCGATAATCTTCTGTTCATGGCGCTTGTCGTAGGTGCCGTGGCGCTGCAGCTCGACATAAAGCCGGTCGCCGAAGATGCGCTTCAGCGTCAGCAGTCGATTTTCGGCCTGGGCGGCATGACCATCCTTGATGGGCATATCGATCGGGCCGGTCGAAGCGCCCGTCAGGGCAATCAGGCCTTCCGTGCCGATCTCATCCAGCCAGGAGGAGCGGATATGGATGGTCGAATTCCCCTCGCCACCGAGATAGGCACGACTGACAAGATCGACCAGCCGTTCGTAGCCCGCATCGGTGGCCGACAGGAGTACAATCGAAGGCAGCTTGACCAGCGCCTGCTGGCTTCCCCGTTTTTCGGTTTCGAGGCCGTCTTCCATATCGATCGAGACCTGGCAGCCGATAATCGGCTGCAGCCCGTCATCCATCGCCTTCTGAGAGAATTCCAGGGCGACGAAGAGATTGTTGGTATCGGTGATGGCAATGGCCGGCTGGTTATCCCCGGCTGCCTTGTAGAGGATCTTTTTGAGCGGCAGCGCGCCTTCGAGCAGCGAATAGGCGGAATGGACCCTCAGATGGACGAAGCCTGGCTTGCCGCCGATCGCACCCTGTTCCGCATCCGCCATGACATGCCCTTCCAACTGCACCAATGAAGAATGCGCATTGTCGGCATTGAAGGCGATTCTGTCCAGAAAAACTCCCGCTTCAGGACCGCATGGCAGCCATGCGGTCCCCTGAATTCTTACATTGCCATGACGATCAGCGAGAAGCTGGCAATGAACATTGCGATGGAGGTGAATGCTGCGATATCACGGATCATGTCAGTCATTTGGCTCTCCTTTTGCTCTTATGTTTTTAATTTGTTCCATGTATGTTCCGTTGTCAACAGGTTTACCCCCCGCTTCCGCGGGACATGGTTAACATTGGAGCAGAGGGCAATGGACACGCATGAACTCAACGGCTTCATCGTCGAAGCCAAGTCGCAGACTTATGTCGCCGGCGCCAAGGCGCAGCCGTCCAACAGGATCGGGGCACATGACATCGGCTACAAGCGCGGCATCTGGCGCTATCTTGACAGCTATTTCGGCGGCACGGATTTTGCCGGCCAGGAGGTGGTCTGGCTGGAGGAAAAGCCGGTCTGGGCGATGAATTATTTCGGGCGGATCGTCGAACCCGCAATCATCGATGCCACTGTCGCCGGCACCATCATCCGTGTCGCGCTGTCACAGCTCTATAAGCAGGGGCGCTTCCTCGGCGGCATGACATTCAATCATGCCCTTGGAAACTATATCGATACGAGCGAAGGCGACTGCAGTCATTTTCGCGGTCACGAATTCATCGAGGTGGATGGTCGCAAAGCCTATGAGCTTGACTACCGCGGCGGACTGATCATCGCCTGAAGCCCAGATGCACTGAACCATGTCGCGCAGTGCGATGAGGGATCAGAAATCTACGACCTTGCCGTCTGAAATCGTCACGCGACGGTCCATGCGCCGGGCGAGCTCGTGGTTATGAGTGGCAATCAGCGCGGCAAGACCGGACTGGCGCACCAGTGCTTCCAAAGCGTCGAAGACGTAGCTGGCGGTTTCCGGATCCAGGTTACCGGTCGGCTCATCGGCGAGAAGCAGGCTCGGCGCATTGGCAACCGCGCGGGCAATCGCCACGCGCTGCTGCTCACCGCCGGAGAGCTCTGCCGGGCGATGCGTGCCACGATGACCGATGCGCATGTAGTCCAGAAGCATCTTTGCCCGCTCGCTCGCCTCTTTCCAGGAGAGACCGGCGATGAGCTGCGGCATCATGATGTTTTCCTGTGCGGAGAATTCCGGCAGCAGGTGATGAAACTGATAGACGAAACCGATTTCGCTGCGGCGGATCGCCGTGCGCTTCTCGTCGGAAAGGCCATTGCAGGGCCGGCCGTTGACCGTTACCTCGCCGCCATCGGGATGTTCGAGCAGGCCGGCGACATGCAAGAGCGTCGACTTGCCCGTACCCGAGGGAGCGACCAACGCCACCATCTCGCCGCTTGTCAGGGAGAAATCCGCGCTCTTGAGAATTGTCAGCAGCGTTTCGCCCTGCCCGTAGTGGCGCTCGACGCCCGAAAGCTTGAGAACGACGTTGCGTTTCATGAATGCGGCATTCCTTGGATTTGGCCTTGGATCATGCATGGGCTTGAATCACGGCCTTATTCGTAACGAAGGGCCTGGACGGGATCGAGGCGGGAGGCGCGCCAGGCCGGGAAGATCGTCGCGATGAAGGAGAGTGTCAGCGCCATGACGACGACGGACACCGTTTCGCTCACGTCCATTTCCGCCGGAAGCTGGCTCAGGAAATAGAGCTGCGGATCGAAGAGCACGGTACCCGACACCCACGAGAAGAACTGGCGGATGGACTCGATATTGACGCAGACGAGCACGCCGAGCAGCACGCCGGCAATTGTGCCGACGATGCCGATTGCAGCACCCGTCATGAAGAATATGCGCATGATGGCGCCGGAGCTTGCCCCCATGGTGCGCAGAATGGCGATATCGCTGCCCTTGTCCTTCACCAGCATGATGAGGCCTGAGATGATGTTGAGCGCGGCGACGAGCACGATCAGCGTCAGGATCATGAACATGACATTGCGCTCCACCTGCAGGGCAGAGAAGAAAGTCTGGTTGCGCTGGCGCCAATCCGTGATGGCAATCTGCCGCCCGGCCGCCGCCTCGACCTTGGGCCTCAAATTGTCGATATCGTCGGGATTATTGACGAAAAGCTCGATCGACTGAACCAGGCCGTCGGCATTGAAATAAAGCTGCGATTCCTCAAGTGGCATATAGATGATCGAGGCGTCGTATTCCGACATGCCGATCTCAAAGAGGCCGGAAACCTTGTAGGATTTTATGCGAGGATTGATGCCCATCGGCGTCACGTCACCCTCCGGTGACGTCAGCGTAATCAGATCGCCGACCCGCAGTCCGAGCTGATCGGCCATGCGCGTACCGACGAGAACACCATCACCCGCCGCAAAGCCCACCATGTCGCCGGACTTGATGTTATCGGAGACCGTCTTGAGCTTGGTGAGGTCCTCGGCACGTGTGCCGCGCACCAGTGCGCCGGTGCTGCCGCCCGTCTGCGAGGAGGCCAGCACCTGGCCCTCCACCAGTGGCAACGCCATCTTGACGCCGGGCACGGCCTCGAATTTCTTCACGAGGTCCGCATAATCGGTGAACGGGCCATCGACCGGCTGAATGATCATGTGGCCGTTAATGCCGAGGATGCGCGAGACCAGTTCCGTACGGAACCCGTTCATGACGGCCATGACGATGATGAGCGTCGCGACGCCCAGCATGATGCCGACGAAGGAGAAGCCGGCAATGACCGAGATGAAGGCTTCCTTGCGACGGGCGCGCAGATAGCGCCACGCCACCATGCGTTCGAAGATGGAAAATGGCTTGCCAGCCGGACCCAAGCCGGATTTGGAACTCCGGTCCACTGCTGCCTCTGCCATTTCGCCTCCGTCTTTCTTAAGCCACGAACCTGTTGATCGCCGCCTCGATGGTCATCGTTTCGCGAGCGCCGGTCTTGCGGTCCTTCACTTCCACTTCGCCGTTCGCAACCGCACGCGGACCGGCAATGATCTGGTAAGGAACGCCGATCAGGTCGGCGGTCGCAAACTTGGTGCCGGCACGGTCGTCCGTGTCGTCATAGAGCACGTCCTTGCCGGCCTTCAGCAAGGCCGCGTAGATCAGCTCGCAGGTGCCATCGCAGGCTTCGTCGCCGGCCTTCATGTTGATGACCACGACATCGAAGGGCGCGACCGAATCCGGCCAGATGATTCCGTTCTCATCATGCGATGCTTCGATGATGGCGGGAACAAGGCGTGTCGGCCCGATACCGTAGGAACCCATGTGAACGAAGTGTTCCTTGCCGTCAGGACCCTGCACCTTCGCACCCATCGGCTCGGAATACTTGGTGCCGAAGTAGAAAATATGGCCGACTTCGATACCGCGTGCAGAAAGACGCTCGCCTTCCGGAACCGCGTTGAAGGCTGACTCGTCGTGCATTTCCGACGTCGCGGCATAAAGCGACGTCCACTTGTCGAAGATGCCCTTCAGTCCGTCGACGTTGTCGAAATCGGTGTTTTCAGCGGGGATGTCGAAATTGACGAAATCCTTGTGGCAGAAAACTTCCGACTCGCCGGTATCGGCAAGGATGATGAACTCGTGGCTGAGATTGCCACCGATCGGGCCGGTGTCGGCGCGCATCGGAATGGCGCGGAGGCCAAGACGATCGAAAGTGCGCAAGTAGGCAGTGAACATCTTGTTATAGGAATGCTCCGCCCCTTCGCGCGTCAAGTCGAAGGAATAGGCGTCCTTCATCATGAATTCGCGTGAGCGCATGGTGCCGAAGCGCGGGCGGATCTCGTCACGGAACTTCAGCTGGATATGGTAGAGGTTGAGCGGCAGATCCTTGTAGGACTTGACGAAGGACCGGAAGATATCCGTGACCATTTCTTCGTTGGTCGGGCCGTAGAGCATCGGACGATCCTGGCGGTCCTTGATGCGCAGCATCTCCTTGCCGTAGGCGTCGTAACGGCCACTCTCCTGCCAGAGCTCAGCCGACTGCAGCGTCGGCATCGAAAGCTCGATGGCGCCGGCGCGGTTCTGCTCTTCGCGGATGATGTTGTTGACCTTGTCCAGCACCTTCTTGCCCAGCGGCAGCCAGGAATAGATACCCTGCGACTGCTGGCGGATCATGCCGGCACGCAGCATCAGCCGGTGGGAGACGATTTCCGCCTCCTTGGGATTTTCCTTCAGGATGGGCATAAAGAAGCGGGACAGACGCATGGCGGATTCCGGTACAGTTGAGACGCCGCTTACCCAAGCGGAATCGACGGCATTTGTTAATATTGGGAGCGTTCATAGCCGCTTCGCGCCAGGAAGGAAACCCGCGACTGGTGCCAGCCGCCTCCCGCAGACGCATGTTAGCGCCCATAAATTCAGCAGGCTCGAAAAAACGCGTATTTATAAGGGGTTGAAGGCAAATCTTGTCAACAGAAAAATTTTGCGCGAGTGTAGCAAAAATGCAAAAAAAGCTGGTGACAAAGCACAATCTTTGAGCTAGCTTTAGCTCACAAAACAGGCAGGAAGGTTAAATTCTTGCCGAACTCGCGGTCAAGTCTTGGGAGGATCAGATCTTAGGCGCGCTCGTCGCAGCCCCGGCAACGGTTAAGGATCACGCGATACTTAAAACAAGGCTTTTAGCCTTGTTTTTTTTTGCTTTTTCGGCTTCCAACCCACCCCGAAAAGCTTATCTCCCTCTCGCAAGGTAAACCTGCTTTCCGTTACGCAAGCTCTGTGCCTTAGTTGCGTGACGAGCGTATGACGGTTTTTTCGCGGTTGCGTTTACATCTGCTCAAAGCTTGAGCAAAAGCTACTCCTAATAGAAGCTAGGCCCTATTTGTGGAAGTGCGTCGAAGCCGAGGCCGAAATAGGTCGAGCCGATGTACCAGATGCCGTAGATCGCCCCCGAAATAAGCGTCGTCAAAGAGAAGACGAAAACCGGGCGGAAGCGGCTCGGCGCACTTGGCACGGTGCCGAGCACGACGTCATTGTCCTCCGCCTGCGTGCGCAAGCCGATCGGCAACACGGCGAAAAGCGTGATCCACCAGATGATGAAGTAAACTGCGAATCCCTGGAGGAAGGCCTGAAACATTGTGGTTCCCGTCGATATGGCGCCTTGGCGGCTGATTTTGGGAGCTTATAAGCCGGAATGACGGAGAGTTCAAAGGCGGGGAATAATTTCGGTCACTCTGACGCAGTAACCAGCTTCAATCCCTGTGGAGCGTTTCTCTATGCAGCTCTTTGCAATTGTCGATGAGATGCCGAAGCTCCGCATTCGCCTCGCTCTCGGCAAGTTTCACGATTTCCTCAACGTGTGTCCGAATGATCGAGTCTGCAACTTCGCCCGAGGCACCCGAGCGGATCAAATTTTGCCGGCCCGCGCTACGGAACAGAGCAAAGGCGCCCTGCATTGCCTCTCGTTTACGCGTCTGCCAGTTTTCCGGATATTCTGCGGCGATCGCTCCGTACAAAGCCGCACATTCGAGTTGACGCTTCGCTTTGTCGGCCAGCGCGCTGGCATCCATTTGCGCGAACGCTGCGACAGAGGTCATCATCGCAATCGACGCGCCTATACATGACGACTTAAACACGCAACCATCTCCAGAAATGGAGATTGATAACAACCAAGAGCAAGCATGTAAGCAAGAGACTGGCTGTATTTTAAAGGCGCGTCACACCTGTTCCAGTTCGATCAGTGTACCGAAGAAGTCCTTTGGATGGAGGAACAGCACCGGTTTGCCATGCGCGCCGATTTTCGGCTCACCGCTTCCAAGCACTCTCGCTCCCGACGCGGCCAGCTCGTCGCGGGCGGCGAGGATATCGTCCACTTCGTAGCAGATATGGTGCATACCGCCTGAGGGGTTCTTTTCGAGGAAGGCCGCGATCGGCGAGGCTTCACCGAGCGGCTCCAGCAGTTCCACCTTGGTATTCGGTAGCTCCACGAAGACGACTGTTACGCCATGGTCCGGCAAGACTTGCGGCTGGGAGACGGCGGCTCCCAGCGTGTCACGGTAACTTGCAGTCGCAGCCGTCAGGTTCGGCACGGCGATGGCGATATGGTTCACCCGGCCGAGCATCTCTCAGACCCTGGTCAGGAAGACGGTGACGACAGGCTTCTTGCCCCAGGCGTGATTGGCGGCGGCGCGAACTGCGCGGCGCACGGCCTCCTGCACCATATCGATATCCTTGCGGCGGGCACGCGGGATGCTTTCGATCGCGCCGATCGCGGCGTCGAAGAGCCCGTCTTCCATATCCTCACCCTCGTCATCATAGGCCGGCAGGCCGATGGCCACGAGATCGGGCTCGCCGATAATATCGTAGCGGCTGTCGAGCACGACGCTGACCGCGACATGGCCGACAAAGGCCAGCTTCTTGCGCTCGCCAATGCCCATCTCGTCGAAGTCACCGATCAGTGACCCATCCTTGTAGATGCGGCCATGCGGCGCCTCGTCGATCACCTCGACCGGGCCCGGAGCGAGCCTCAGTACATCGCCGTTGCGCACCTTCGGCACGGTTGGAATGCCGGATTGTTCGGCAAGCTCCTTGTGCGCCGTCAGATGCGTCGCCTCGCCATGCACAGGCACGACGATCTTCGGCCGTGTCCACTCATACATCTTCTGCAGTTCGTTGCGGCGCGGATGGCCGGAGACATGCACCAGCGCCTCGGTGTCAGTGATGATATGGACACCCTGCTCCACGAGACCGTTCTTGATATCCTGGATTGCCTTCTCATTGCCGGGGATGGCACGCGAGGAGAAGACGACGATATCACCGGCAGTAAAGGCCACATTGCGCATCTCGTCGCGCGAGAGCTTGGCGAGAGCGGCACGTGGTTCACCCTGGCTGCCGGTCAGGATAACAACGACCTTGTCGCGGGGGATATAACCGTAGTCCTCTTCGGAGATGAACGGCTTCACGCCTTCCAGCAGGCCGATATCCTGGGCGACATCGCAGACGCGTTTCAGCGAGCTTCCGAGCAGCAGTACTTCGCGACCAGCAGCCTCGGCGGCCTCGGCCACCGTGCGGATGCGGCCGACATTCGAAGAGAAAGTGGTGATCGCGACGCGCCCTTCGGCATTCTCGATGATCTTGCGCAGACTTTCCGAAACATCCTTCTCCGAGGGCGACACGCCGTCGCGCAGGGCATTGGTGGAATCGCAGAGCAGCGCCAGCACGCCCTCATCGCCAAGCTGGCGGAAGCGCGTCTCGTCGGTCAGCGGCCCGAGCGACGGCTCATGATCGATCTTCCAGTCGCCCGTATGGACGACATTGCCCAGCGGCGTGCGGATCATCAGGGACATCGGCTCGGGGATCGAGTGATTGACCGCCACACCCTCGATGCTGAAGGGGCCAATATTGATCGTATCACCTGCCTTGAAGATCGTGATCGGGACTTCGCCGATCGCGTCCTTCTCGAAGTTGCGCTTGGCTTCCAGCAGGCCGGCCGTGAAGGGCGAAGCATAGACCGGTACATTCAGGCCCGGCCAGAGGTCGGCGAGCGCGCCGTAGTGATCCTCATGAGCGTGGGTGATGATGATCGCCTTGAGGTTCTTACGCTCATTGGCAAGGAAGCGAATGTCCGGCAGGACGAGATCGACACCCGGCAGATCCGGCCCCGGAAAGGTGACGCCGCAATCCACCATGATCCACTGGCGATGATCCGCCGGGCCGTAGCCGTACAGCGCGAGATTCATGCCGATCTCGCCGACGCCGCCCAGAGGGAGAAATACCAGTTCGTCCTGTTTCGCCATAATGTTTGTTTTTTCCACTATCCAAAGAATACGTCACCGGCCGCAATCGGCATCATCCTGCCTGTGCCGGTATCGAGCATCAACAGGCCATTATCATCTATCCCGGCGAAATATCCGGAAATCGACCTGTCGGGCAAATTCACGGTTATCTTTTCGCCAATACCGCAGGCGACAGTGCGCCAGCGTGCGGTAATCTCGGCTATACCCTGCCCCTCGTCCCAGACATCAAGCACTTCTGCCATCGAAGCGAAGAGATGAGCGAAGAGTTCCTCGGGCGAGGCCGCGCTCCCCTGATTTCGAAGGCAGGTGACAGGATAGATAGGGTTGTCCGGCATAACGGACACATTGATACCGATGCCGATCACGACGGCATGGCGACCGTCAGCCAGTCGCTCGCCCTCCACGAGGATGCCGCAGGTCTTCTTGCGGCCGATCAGGATATCGTTCGGCCATTTCACCTCCAGCGGCTCAGTGCCTGACGGCAACACATTGCGTACCGCCTGATGCACGCCCACTGCGATCGCCAGTGGCAGGGAGGCAAGGCGCTCCATCGGCGCCGGATCGATAAGGAGAAGGGAGGCGTAGAGATTGCCGCGCTCCGAAACCCACGGGCGGCCACGGCGGCCGCGGCCGCCAGTCTGTCGTTCCGCCGTCACCCAGAGAAGGCCGGCGTCCCCTGCCCGAGCCCGGGCAAGGCATTCCGTATTGGTGGAGGACGTATCCGACAAGGCCTCGTGCCGGATATCGCCGAGCGATATCCGGCGCCGCTTGTCGGAAGCCATCAGAAGAGCGTCGCCGCAGCGAGTTCAGCAGCGCCGCCGATCGGGCCACCAATGAGAACATAGGCAGCAACGAACAGACCGGAGAGGCCAAAGACCAGACGCAGCGAGCCGGAGACGCGGGCGAATTCGCCGGTCGCTTCGTCGAACCACATCAGCTTGATGACGCGCAGGTAGTAATAGGCGCCGACGACCGAAGCCAGAACACCGATGACGGCCAGCGCATAAAGCTTGGCCTCGATGGCCGCTACGAAGACGAAGTACTTAGCGAAGAAGCCTGCAAGCGGTGGGATACCGGCAAGCGAGAACATCAGCGCCGTCAACACGACGGCCATGAAGGGGTTCGTCGTCGACAGGCCCGCGAGATCGCTGACGTTTTCGACAACCGTGCCGTCCTTACGACGCATCGACATGATGATCGCGAAGGAGCCGAGCGTCATGACCATGTAGATCGCCATATAGAGCATGACACCGGTTACACCCGTCTGGTTGCCGGCCGCCAGGCCGACCAGTGCGTAGCCCATGTGACCGATCGAGGAATAAGCCATCAGTCGCTTGATGTTCTTCTGGCCGATAGCAGCGAAGGAACCAAGCAGCATAGAGGCGATCGAAATGAAGACAACGACCTGCTGCCAGTCTGTCAGCACCGGCTGGAAGGCGGTGATGACGATGCGGGTCATCATCGCCATAGCCGCAACCTTCGGTGCGCTCGCCAGGAAGGCGGTAACCGGGGTCGGGGCGCCTTCATAAACGTCCGGCGTCCACATATGGAAGGGAACGGCCGAGATCTTGAAGGCGATACCGGCAAGAATGAAGACGAGACCGAAGATCAGGCCGAGCGATTTAGCACCTTCAACCGTCAGCGCCTGAGCGATATCGGCAAAATGCGTGTGGCCGGTGAAGCCGTAGACCAGCGACATGCCATAGAGCAGCATGCCGGAGGACAGCGCGCCGAGCACGAAATACTTCAGGCCGGCTTCGGTGGACTTCAGGCTGTCACGGTTGATCGCCGCGATAACGTAGATCGCCAGCGACTGCAGCTCGAGGCCGAGATAGAGCGCGATCAGGTCGTTTGCCGAGATCATCAGCATGATGCCGAGCGTGCAGAGCACCATGAGAACCGGGAACTCGAACTTGTCGAGCTGGTTTTCCTTGGCAAGCCCCATCGACATGAAGATGGCGACGAAGGAACCGATCAGTGCCAGCACCTTCATGAAGCGTGCAAAGCCGTCGGCGAGGTAGACGCCGCCATAGGCAAGGCCGTCACCCGGAATGAAGACCAGCCAGAGGCCGGCCACGGCAATCACGATCATCGCCAGCGCACTGACGAGCGGACCGGACCGCTCGCCCGAGAAGACGCCGATCATCAGCAGAAATAAGGCACCGATCGCGAGGATGATTTCCGGCGCGGACAGGTACAGGCTCAGGGAGATTGTTTCAGCAGTCATGTCCTAAAGTCCCGTCATTTCATCGACAGCGCAACATTCTGCGCTGCCTGCACTGCGGCCGAATAGCTGTTGATCAGATGGTCTACGGACGCTGCGGTCGCATCGAAGACCGGAGCGGGGTAGACGCCGAAGAAGATGGTGAGAGCGATCATCGGGTAGAGGATGATCTTTTCACGCGTCGAGAGGTCGAGCAGAGCCTTCAGCTTGTCTTTCTCCAGCGCACCGAAGATCACCCGGCGATAGAGCCAGAGCGCATAGGCGGCCGAGAGAATGACACCGGTGGCGGCAAAAAGCGCAACCCAGGTATTGGCGCGGAAGACGCCGATCAGCGTCAGGAATTCGCCGATGAAGCCCGAGGTACCCGGCAGACCGACATTGGCCATGGTGAAGACCATGAAGGCCACGGCATATTTCGGCATGTTGTTGACGAGGCCACCATAGGCCGCGATCTCGCGGGTATGGGTGCGATCATAGACCACGCCGACGCAAAGGAAGAGCGCGCCGGAGACGATACCGTGAGACAGCATCTGGAAGATCGAACCCTGCAGACCCTGCGCGTTCGCCGCAAAGATACCCATCGTCACGTAGCCCATGTGAGCAACCGAGGAATAGGCGATCAGCTTCTTGATGTCGTCCTGCATCATCGCGACCAGCGAGGTATAGATGATGGCGATCACGGACATGGCGAAGACGAGCGGCGCGAAATAGTCCGAAGCGACCGGGAACATGCCCAGCGAGAAACGGATCAGGCCATAGCCGCCGAGCTTCAGGAGCACGCCTGCCAGGATGACGGAACCGGCCGTCGGCGCCTGGACGTGCGCGTCCGGGAGCCAGGTGTGGACCGGCCACATCGGCATCTTCACCGCGAAGGAAGCGAAGAAGGCCAGCCACAGCCAGGTCTGCATTTCCGGCGGGAACTTGTACGCCAGAAGCTGGGCGATATCGGTCGTGCCGGACTGCCAGTACATGGCCATGATGGCAAGCAGCATCAGCACCGAGCCGAGCAACGTGTAGAGGAAGAACTTGTAGCTCGCATAGACACGGTTCGCACCGCCCCAAACGCCGATGATCAGGAACATCGGAATGAGGCCGCCTTCGAAGAAGACGTAGAAGAGAACGATATCGAGCGACACGAAAACACCGACCATCATCACTTCGAGGATGAGGAAGGCGATCATGTATTCCTTCAGGCGCTTCTCGACCGAGAGCCAGCTTGCGAGCACGCAGAACGGCATCAGGAAGGTCGAGAGAATGATGAACAGCATGGAGATGCCGTCGACGCCCACATGGTAGCCGATGCCGGTACCGAGCCAGCTATGCTGCTCGATCATCTGGAAGCCCGGATTGGAGCTGTCGAAACCGATCCAGATGAAGAGCGACAGGATGAAGGTGAAGACCGTGGTGATCAGCGAGATCCACAGCACGTTCTTGCGGCCGTTCTCGGTCTCGCCGTTCATCAGCAACAGGAGCACCACGCCGACCAGCGGCAGGAAGGTGACCGTTGAAAGAATAGGCCAATCGGTCATCAGAAGGAACTCCCGAGCATCATCCAGGTAACGAGCGCCGCAATGCCGATCAGCATCGCGAAGGCATAGTGATAGAGGTAACCGGTCTGCAGGCGCACGACGCGGTCGGTCACGTCGCCCACGCGGGCGGCAATGCCGTTCGGACCGTAGGTATCGATGACTCCGACATCACCCTTCTTCCACAGGAAGTTGCCAAGAGCCTTGGCGGTGCGGACGAAGAGGAAGTCGTAGAGCTCGTCGAAGTACCACTTGTTGAGCAGGAACTGGTACAGAACACGGTGCTGCTGTGCGAGCTTGCGCGGTGTCGACGGCGACTTGATGTACATGTACCAGGCGGTCACGAAACCGAGCAGCATGGCGATGAAGGGGCTAAGGCCAACCCAGGCCGGAACGTGATGGAATTCTTCCACCAGCTCGTTTTCGGCACCAGTGAAGAGCGCGCCCTTCCAGAACTCCGCATATTCCTCGCCGTAGAAGCGGCCTTCGAAGAGGAAGCCGGCGACAACGGCGCCGATGGCGAGGATGTAGAGCGGCACCAGCATGACCTGCGGCGATTCATGGACGTGATGCATGACTTCATGGGACGCGCGCGGCTTGCCGAAGAAGGTCATGAAGATCAGGCGCCAGGAATAGAAGCTCGTGAAGAGAGCGGCGATCACCAGCATCGTGAAGGCGAAACCTGCAGCCGGCGAATGCGACGCATAGGCAGCCTCGATGATGACGTCCTTCGAGAAGAAGCCGGCAAAGCCGATCGGGGTGAACGGAATGCCGACACCGGTGATTGCCAGCGTGCCGATCATCATCATCCAGAAGGTAACCTTGATGTGCGGACGCAAGCCACCCATGTAGCGCATATCCTGCTCACCATCGACGGCGTGGATGACCGAGCCGGCGCAAAGGAACAGCAGAGCCTTGAAGAAGGCATGCGTGAAGAGGTGGAAGATTGCAGCGCCATAAGCACCGACGCCGAGAGCAACGAACATGTAGCCGAGCTGCGAGCAGGTCGAGTAGGCGATGACGCGCTTGATATCGTTCTGGACGAGGCCGACGGTCGCTGCGAAGAAGGCGGTGATCGCGCCGATGATCGTCACCACGACGAGTGCATCATGCGAGAGTTCGAAGATCGGCGACATGCGGGCGACGAGGAAGACGCCTGCGGTCACCATGGTTGCGGCATGGATGAGCGCGGAAACCGGCGTCGGGCCTTCCATGGCGTCCGGCAGCCAGGTGTGCAGCAGGAACTGCGCCGACTTGCCCATCGCGCCCATGAAGAGCAGTAGGCAGGCGCCGGTCAGCGCATGAGCCTTGTCGAGATGCATGCCGAAGAGGTTCAGGATCACTTCACCGGCTTCACCGCCGCCTTCCGCCGGAGCGAAGGTCGAAGCATTGGCGAAGATCGTATCGAAATTGATCGAACCGAACAGCACGAAGACAGTCGCGATACCGAGCACGAAACCGAAGTCGCCGACGCGGTTGACGATGAAGGCCTTCATTGCGGCCGCCGATGCCGAAGGCTTCTTGAACCAGAAGCCGATCAGCAGATACGAGGCCAGACCGACGCCTTCCCAGCCGAAGAACATCTGAGCGAGGTTATCGGAGGTCACCAGCATGAGCATGGCGAAGGTGAAGAGCGAGAGATAGGCGAAGAAACGCGGGCGATGCGGATCGGTGTGCATGTAACCGATCGAGTAGATATGCACCAGCGTCGAGACCGTGTTGACGACGATCAGCATGACAGAGGTCAGCGTATCGACACGCAGAGACCAGGAGACGTCGATGCCGCCGGACTGGATCCAGCGCAGAACCTCAACCTTGATCGCGCCTTCCGGATGGCCGAGCGCGACCGTGAAGAAGACGACCCACGACAGGATGGCGGCGATGATCATCAGGCCGCTGGTGACATATTCCGACGCCTTGGCGCCGATCGCACGGCCGAAGAGGCCGGCGATGATCGCGCCGATCAGGGGAAGGAAGACGATAGCCTTATAGAGGAACATGAGCCGCTCAGCCCTTCATCATATTGACGTCTTCGACCGCGATCGAACCGCGGTTGCGGTAGAAGACAACGAGAATTGCAAGACCGATCGCCGCTTCTGCAGCAGCAACGGTCAGAATGAACAGTGCGAACACCTGGCCGACGATGTCGTTCAGGAACGACGAGAAGGCGACCATGTTGATGTTGACCGACAGCAGGATTAGTTCGACCGACATCAGGATGACGATGATGTTCTTCCGGTTCAGAAAGATACCGAAGATGCCGATCGTGAAGAGGATGGCGCTAACCGTGAGATAGTGGGCAAGTCCGATGACCATGTTCTTTGTTCCTTGACCTCTCGGTTCAGCTCACGCCCTGGCCCGGCTTGACCTTGACCACCTCGACGGCGGTGGCAGGCGTGCGGGCAACCTGGCGGGAAATATTCTGCCGCTTGATATTGGTGCGATGCTTCAGCGTCAGCACGATCGCGCCGATCATGGCGACCAGCAGGACCAGACCGGCGATCTGGAAGAAGTAGACGTAGTTCGTATAGAGCACGTCGCCGAGGGCAGCCGTATTGGTGCGTTCGGTCAGTGCAGGGATCGGCATGGCGACCGTCTTGGCGATCTCAGGCGAAATCGTGCTGCCGCCGATGACGACGATGAGCTCGGCTGCGAGGATGAGACCGATCAGCGCGCCGATCGGCGCATATTCGAGAACACCGGCGCGAAGCTCGGTGAAGTCGATGTCGAGCATCATCACCACGAAGAGGAAGAGAACTGCGACCGCGCCCACATAGACGACAAGCAGGATCATCGCCAGGAATTCAGCACCGAGCAGCAGGAAGAGACCCGCCGCGTTGAAGAACACCAGGATCAGGAACAGAACCGAGTGAACCGGGTTCTTCGCCCAGATGACCATGAACGCCGACGCTATCGCGACAAAGGCGAAAAGATAGAAAAATAGAGCCTGCAGACCCATGTTGGTGCCTTTTTCATCTTCCCCCGGGGCAGCCGGGAGTTTCCCTGCCCGATAGGACTTCGTGCAGCTTTCGCCGACAAAGCCCCGGTGCATGTTGACCGCAGTGAGCAAACGCGCCCTGCCCGCGGCATTTCAAATTTCAATCAGCGGTATGGCGAGTCGATCGCAATGTTGCGGGCGATTTCACGCTCCCACCGGTCGCCGTTTTCGAGGAGCCTCTGCTTGTCGAAGTAGAGCTCTTCGCGGGTCTCGGTGGCGAATTCGAAATTCGGGCCTTCGACGATCGCATCGACAGGGCATGCTTCCTGGCAGAAGCCGCAATAGATGCACTTCACCATGTCGATGTCGTAACGCACCGTACGGCGGGTGCCGTCATTGCGGCGCGGGCCGGCCTCGATGGTGATCGCCTGAGCGGGACAGATCGCTTCGCACAGTTTGCATGCGATGCAGCGTTCTTCGCCGTTGGGATAACGACGCAGCGCATGCTCGCCACGGAAGCGCGGGCTGACCGGACCCTTTTCGAAAGGGTAGTTGATCGTCGCCTTCTGCTTGAAGAAATAGCGCATCGACAGAAAGAAGGCGCCGACGAATTCTTTTAGGAAAAGCGAGTTGATGGAGGCGGACAGGCTTCCCATCTTCAATCTCCAATTTTGCCGAAAACGAGGTTGGACATCAGCCTGCCCATCCCGTCAGTTTCAGCACGAATGCAACGATGACGACCATGGCGAGCGAAAGCGGAAGGAAGACCTTCCAGCCGAGACGCATGAGCTGGTCGTAGCGATAACGAGGCACGAAAGCCTTGACCATGGCGAACATGAAGAACACCAGGCACGATTTCAGCAGGAACCAGATGATACCGGGCACCCAGCTGATGAGCCACAAATCCACCGGCGGCAGCCAGCCACCCAGGAAAAGTATGGTCGTCAGCGAGCACATGAGGACGACGGCCGCATATTCGCCGAGCATGAACATCATGTACGGAGCCGAGCCGTATTCGACCATGAAGCCGGCGACGAGTTCGGATTCTGCTTCGGGAAGATCGAAGGGCGGACGGTTCGTTTCAGCGAGCGCCGAGATGAAAAAGACGACGAACATCGGGAACAGTGCCAGCCAATGCCAATCGAGGAACGAGTTCGGCAGGCCGATCATCGTACCGAGGCCGGTGCGCTGGGCGTTGACGATATCGGTCAGGTTCAGCGAACCGACGCAGAGAAGGACGGTGACGATGACGAGGCCGATCGAAACTTCGTATGACACCATCTGCGCAGCGGAGCGCAGGGCGCCGAGGAACGGGTATTTCGAGTTCGAAGCCCAGCCACCCATGATGATGCCGTACACTTCGAGCGACGAAATCGCCAGGATGTAGAGAATGCCGACATTGATGTTGGCAACCACCCAGCCGTCAGCGAGCGGCACGACCGCCCAGGTCGACAGCGCCAGAAGCACGGTAACGAGCGGAGCAAGAAGGAAGACCGCCTTGTTGGCGCCAGCCGGAATCACCGGCTCCTTGAAGACGAACTTCAGGAGGTCGGCGAAGGACTGGAACAGGCCGAAGGGACCGACGACGTTCGGGCCGCGGCGCAGCTGTACGGCAGCCCAGATCTTGCGGTCGGCAAGCAGGACGTAGGCGATGAAGACCAGCAGGCAGACGAGCAGCAACAGCGACTGACCGATCATGATGATCGCCGGCCAGACATAGGTCGAGAAGAAAGAATCCATGAGTCCCTGCCCTTACTCTGCCGCGACTTTGAAATTGTTGCGGGCCAATGCCGAGCACTCGGCCATGACAGCCGAGGCACGCGCTATCGGGTTCGTCAAATAGAAGTCTTTGACCGGCGACGCAAACCCGGATTTGTTCATCTTACCGGCTTTTTTCGCCAGTGCGGCAATTTGAGCGCTGTCGCCTTCGGCGATCTCGTCTACGGCCGCGAAATGCGGGAATGCCGCGTAGAGTTTGCCACGCAATTCGCCGAGAGAATCAAAGGGAAGCTTCTTGCCGAGCACGTCGGAAAGGGCGCGGATGATGGCCCAGTCTTCGCGGGCGTCGCCCGGTGCGAAACCGGCACGGTTGCCTATCTGCACGCGGCCTTCGGTGTTGACCCAGGTGCCAGACTTTTCGGTATAGGCGGCAGCCGGCAGGATGACGTCGGCGCCATGTGCGCCGTTATCGCCATGCGAGCCGATATAGACTGCGAACTTTGCCGTCTTGGCCGAAGCTTCAAACTCGTCAGCGCCGAGAAGGAAGAGCACGTCCATAGCCTTCAGCATTTCGGCAGCGTCAACGCCCTTGGCGCCCGGAACGAAGCCGAGGTCGAGGCCGCCAACGCGGGACGCCGCGGTATGGAGCACGGCGAAACCGTTCCAGCCTTCAGCAATTGCGCCGACATTGACGGCGAGCTTGGCAGCCGTTGCGAGCACGCCAGCGCCATCCGTGCGGGTCAGAGCGCCCTGACCGATGATGATCATCGGCTTGGAAGCCTTGGAAAGGACTTCGGCGAAGGCATGGCCGCCATCGACAATGTCCTTCAGCGTATCAGGGCCAGCGCCGAGATAATCATACTTGTAGCGCATCTCGCCGCCTTCGCCGATCACGCCGATCGGGAAACCGCCGCGACGGAAGCGCTTGCGAATGCGGGCGTTGAGGATGGCTGCCTCGAAGCGCGGGTTAGCGCCGATGATCAGCAGCGCGTCAGCCTGTTCGATGCCAGCAATGGTCGGGTTGAAGAGGTAGCTTGCACGGCCGAGCGACGGATCAAGTGCCGTCCCATCCTGGCGACAGTCGAGGTTCTCGGAGCCGAGCGACCTTACCAGTTCGGAGAGCGCGTACATTTCTTCTACCGAGGCCAGATCGCCGGCGATCGCACCGATCTTGTCGGCAGATGTTGCCGCGACGGCAGCCTTGATGGCGCCGAAAGCTTCACCCCAGCTCGCGGGCTGCAGACGACCATCCTTGCGGACGTAGGGGCGATCGAGACGCTGCGTCTTCAGGCCGTCCCAGACATGACGGGTCTTGTCGGAGATCCACTCTTCATTCACCGCGTCGTTGACGCGCGGCAGGATGCGCATGACTTCGCGGCCGCGCGTATCGACGCGGATCGCGGAGCCGACGGCGTCCATGACGTCGATCGATTCGGTCTTGTTCAGTTCCCACGGACGGGCCGTGAAGGCGAAGGGCTTGGAGGTGAGCGCGCCGACCGGGCAGAGGTCAACGACGTTGCCCTGCAGCTCGGAGGTCATGGCCTGTTCGAGATAGGTGGTGATTTCGGCATCTTCGCCGCGACCGATCAGGCCGAGTTCGGAGATACCGGCCACCTCGGTCGTGAAACGGACGCAGCGCGTGCAGTGAATGCAGCGATTCATCACCGTCTTGACGAGCGGCCCAATGTACTTGTCTTCAACGGCGCGCTTGTCTTCCTGATAGCGCGAGGTGTCGATACCGAAGGCCATGGCCTGGTCCTGCAGGTCGCATTCGCCACCCTGGTCGCAGATCGGGCAATCGAGCGGATGGTTGATCAGCAGGAATTCCATCACGCCTTCGCGGGCCTTCTTGACCATCGGCGTATTGGTGAAAACTTCGGGCAGTTCGCCATTCGGGCCGCCGCGGATGTCGCGCACGCCCATGGCGCAGGAAGCCTGCGGCTTCGGCGGACCGCCTTTGACCTCGACGAGGCACATGCGGCAATTGCCGGCAACCGACAGACGCTCATGGAAGCAGAAGCGCGGAACTTCAGCACCGGCCTCTTCGCACGCCTGAATCAGCGTGTAATGATCCGGAACTTCGATCTCGTTACCGTCAATCTTCAGTTTTGCCATCGTCACTCAGTCCTGTTTCCCATTCGCCGGGTACCGGCAAACAAACCTATTTTTGCAACATCCATATTGCCAAGGCAGACATTTTGTCTGTCCTGGCGCCGGTATTGCCCAAATTCTCTTTCGCCGGTTCCAAGACCCGGAACCTGCCATTGGCATTGCGACCCGGAGCCCCCTGCCCCGTCGATCGGTCCGCCACTCCTCCGGCCATCGCATCGGCCGGAAATCTACTTCTTCCTGCGGCCTCGCGTCGCCAGCACCTTGGCCTGACCGACCCAGTCGTCGCGCAGGATGCGCCCCTCGAAACCGAGTTCAGCATCCAGGCTCACAATATCCTGGTCGCTCCACGCCGCGATATCGGCGAAGGTACGGATGCCCTTTTCGTTCAGCACCTGTTCCAGCTTCGGGCCGATGCCGGCGATCAGTTTCAGGTCGTCAACCTTCCTGGACCTTGCGGCGGGCTTGGCCTTGGCAGACACGGGCTTGGCAACGTCCTTCGAGGGCGCCTTGGCCGAAACCACAGTCAGCTTGGGCTTTACCGCGTTGAGAGCCGGTTCGGTCTTTTCGGCAGGCTTGCGAATGTTCTCGGGACGAATGTCCATCTCCGGCGTCGTCTCATCCGGCGGCGTTTCATCGAGCGCAGCTGCAGCCTTGTTCGCCGTCTCGAACGCACCCTGCAGCGCGCCGAAAAAGACGCCTGCCATCTGCGTCGAGATGCCGAAGCCGATCGCAGTCGCAGCGGCAAAAGCCGCAGCCGGATGGGCCATCAGGGGATGGACGGGCATGGAGCGCGCATTTTCCAGCATACCGGCAGCAAGACGGCCGAAGTCGGCCGCAAAATCGACCGCCCCTTCCTTCGCCTTGTTGTCGGATGCCTTGGTTGTCATGTGCTTACTCGGCTGCTTCCAGAACCGCACCGTGATCGAGCGCGTTGGCCGTGTACTGGTCGATTCGGGCTTCAATTTCCGGACGGAAGTTACGGATCAGACCCTGCACCGGCCATGCGGCTGCATCGCCGAGCGCGCAGATGGTGTGACCTTCGATCTGCTTGGTGACCTGGAACAGCATGTCGATTTCGCGCTTCTGCGCGTTGCCGCGCGCCATGCGTTCCATCACGCGCCACATCCAGCCCGTGCCTTCGCGGCAGGGCGTGCACTGGCCGCAGCTTTCGTGCTTGAAGAAGGCCGAGATACGGGCAATCGCCTTGATGACGTCGGTGGACTTGTCCATGACGATCGAGGCGGCCGTACCGAAGGAAGAGCCGACAGCACGCAGGCCGTCGAAGTCCATCGGGCAGTCGATGATGTCCTTTGCCGGAACGATCGGGCACGATGCACCACCGGGAATAACGGCAAGCAGGTTGTCCCAGCCGCCGCGGATACCGCCGGCATGCTTGTCGACCAGTTCACGGAAGGTGATGCCCATGCTCTCTTCGACCGTGCACGGCTTGTTGACGTGACCGGAAAGCATGAAGAGCTTGGTGCCGACATTGTTCGGACGGCCAATCGCCGAGAACCAGCCGGCGCCACGGCGCAGGATGGTCGGGGCAACGGCGATCGATTCGACGTTGTTGACCGTTGTCGGGCAGCCATAGAGACCCATGTTGGCCGGGAACGGCGGCTTCAGGCGCGGCTGGCCCTTCTTGCCCTCGAGGCTTTCGAGCAGGGCGGTTTCTTCGCCACAGATGTAAGCGCCGGCGCCGTGATGGACATAGATGTCCATATCCCAGCCGAGCTTGTTGTTCTTGCCGAGAAGACCGGCGTCATAGCATTCGTCGATCGCGGCCTGCAGGGCCTCGCGCTCGCGGATATATTCGCCGCGTACATAGATATAGGCAGCGTTGGCACCCATGGCGAAGCTCGCAACCACGCAGCCTTCGATCAGCGTATGCGGATCGTTGCGCATGATGTCGCGGTCCTTGCAGGTGCCAGGCTCCGATTCGTCAGCGTTGACGACGAGGTAATGCGGGCGGCCATCGCTCTGCTTCGGCATGAACGACCACTTGAGACCCGTCGGGAAGCCTGCGCCACCACGACCGCGAAGGCCGGAAGCCTTCATCTCGTCAATGATCCAGTCGCGGCCCTTTTCGAGGATCTGCTTGGTGCCATCCCAGTGGCCGCGGCTCATCGCACCCTTCAGAGACTTGTCCTTCAGGCCGTAGATGTTGGTAAAGATGCGGTCTTTATCTTGTAGCATGTCTCACACCTCTTACCGCGGCTTCTTGCCGAAGACCTTGATATATTCCGCTTCGCCGCCCTTGGCGAGCGCCTTGGCCTGCTTGACCCAATCGTCACGCTCGATGCGGCCGCGGAAATTCAGGAAACCATCGACCCATTCGCGCTCGGCCTTCTTCCAGCCCGCGATCTGCGCGAAAGTGAAAATGCCGATCTCATTCAGCGTTGCTTCGATCTTCGGGCCGACGCCGGAAATCATCTTGAGATCATCAGGAGCGGCAGGCTTTTCGATGCCGGCCGGGCGATTCTTGTCGGTCAACGAGGGCTTTGCAACGGCTTCAGCCGCAGCTTTCGGCGCCGGTTCGGAAGCGGCAGTGCCCGACAGCGGCTGAACTTCGGCAGCCTTAGCATTCGTGGCCGATGCAACCGGCGCAGTTGCCGGGGTCTTCAGCGCAGCGTTGGTCTCTGCATCAGTGCTCTTCGGACGGGCAGCTTCCGAGGGCGGGACAGGCGCGGCATCGACCTGAGCCGTTGCCGGTGCCTCGTCGACCCAGGTGCGGGTCGCGCCGACATCGTCCAGCAGGCTCGTCGGACCACCCTCGGGCGAGGACAGATGACGGTCGATCTGCGGGCCGACCTTGACACTCGCACCGTTGCCGGCAGCAAAAGTATCGATGATCTCTTCCAGACGCTCAGCCGTCAGATCCTCATAGGTATCCTTGCCGATCATGATCATCGGGGCGTTGACGCAGGCCCCGAGACATTCGACCTCTTCCCAGGACAGCGTGCCTTCGGCATTGCGCTCGAACGGATGCTGGTGGATCTTGCTGCGGCAGACACCCATCAGCTTTTCCGAGCCACGCAGCATGCACGGCGTGGTACCGCACACCTGCACGTGAGCGCGGGTGCCGACCGGATGCAGCTGGAACTGGGTGTAGAAGGTCGCGACTTCGAGAACACGGATATAGGCCATGTCCAGCATGTCGGCGATCTTTTCGATCGCCGGGCGGGTGACCCAGCCATCCTGTTCCTGCGCACGCATCAACAGCGGAATGACCGCTGATTGCTGACGGCCTGCGGGATATTTCTGAATCGTCTTTTCCGCCCAGACCGCGTTGTCATCGCTGAAAGCGAATGCGGCCGGCTGGAATTGATCTTCTGCTAATCGACGAACGGACATTCTTCCTCACGCCTTGTCAGTTTAGCGTTCCACACCGCGAAGCAGTCAAAGACTGCATTTCACAGGCATAGGCCGACTGGTCTTTTTGCATAAATACCACGAACTTGCCGCCGTTCGGCACGGCGGCCTTGATTTGATAGCCCTTGGACAAAAGCTCGCCCATGGACGATTGCTCTGCCGGCTGCTGCGCTTCCTCATGACCCAGCGGCGTGCCGAGCTTTCCGGCATCCTGCGCAAAAGCAGCGGATGCCGAAAGAAGAAGTGCAACTGCGAGCAGCAGAGCCTGCATCAGCGGTCTACCTCGCCGAAGACGATGTCGAGCGAACCGAGAACGGCTGCGACGTCGGCAAGCTGGTGGCCACGGCACATGAAATCCATCGCCTGCAGATGCGCGTAACCCGGAGCGCGGATCTTGCAGCGGTAGGGCTTGTTCGTGCCGTCAGACACGACATAGACGCCAAACTCACCCTTCGGCGCTTCGACAGCGGCGTAAACTTCGCCGGCCGGAACGTGATAGCCTTCAGTGTAGAGCTTGAAGTGGTGAATGAGCCCTTCCATCGAACGCTTCATCTCGCCACGCTTCGGCGGAACGACCTTGCCGTCGATCGAGGAATACGGTCCGGTCTTGGCGTCGCCGAGCAGGCGATTGACGCACTGCTTCATGATCTTCACCGATTCGCGCATTTCAATCATGCGGATCAGGTAACGATCGTAGCAGTCGCCATTCTTGCCGATCGGAATATCGAATTCGAGATCCGAATAGCATTCGTAGGGCTGCGAACGACGCAGATCCCAGGCAGCACCCGAACCGCGTACCATGACGCCCGAGAAGCCCCAGGCCCAGCAATCTTCCAGTGAAACGACGCCGATATCGACGTTACGCTGCTTGAAGATGCGGTTGCCGGTCAGAAGGTCGTCGATATCGTCGAGCTTGCCGGGAAACTGGTCGCACCACTTGCCGATGTCCTGTACGAGCTCTTCCGGCAGATCCTGATGGACACCGCCCGGACGGAAGTAGGCGGCATGCATGCGGGAGCCACTGGCGCGCTCATAGAATACCATCAGCTTTTCGCGCTCTTCGAAGCCCCAGAGCGGCGGCGTCAGCGCACCGACGTCCATGGCCTGCGTCGTGACGTTCAGAAGATGCGACAGGATACGGCCGATTTCCGAATAGAGAACGCGAATCAGCTGGCCGCGAATCGGGATCTGGATGTCCAGCAGCTTTTCGACCGCCAGCGCATAGGCATGTTCCTGGTTCATCGGCGCCACGTAGTCGAGGCGATCGAAATAGGGAACGGCCTGCAGATAGGTCTTGGTCTCGATCAGCTTTTCGGTACCGCGGTGCAGCAGGCCGATATGCGGATCGACGCGCTCCACGATTTCGCCGTCAAGCTCCAGCACAAGACGCAGAACGCCGTGCGCTGCCGGATGCTGCGGCCCGAAATTGATGTTGAAGTTACGGACGTTATGTTCGGTCATGGCGATGGGCTCGCTTTTTCAGGTAGTCAGTGAACGACGGGCTTCGGCCCGCCACACGCCTCAAACTTACTGCTTCGCCTTTTCGTCGCCCGGCAGCACGTATTCCGTACCTTCCCAGGGAGACAAGAAATCGAAATTACGGAATTCCTGCTTCAGCTCGACAGGCTCGTAAACGACGCGCTTTGCCGCATCGTCGTAGCGCACTTCGACGAAACCGGTCGTCGGGAAGTCCTTGCGCAGCGGATGACCTTCAAAACCATAGTCGGTCAGAATGCGGCGCAGGTCCGGATGGCCAGTGAAGAGCACGCCGTACATGTCCCAGGTCTCGCGCTCGAACCAGTCGGCGCCCGGATAGACGGCACAGGCCGACGGAACCGGAGTGTCTTCGTCGGTAGCCACCTTGACGCGGATACGCAGGTTCTGCTTCGGAGACAGCAGGTGATAGACGACGTCGAAACGCAGTTCGCGCTGCGGCCAGTCGACACCGCAAATGTCAATCATGTTGATGAAGCCGCATTTAGCGTCATCACGCAGGAAGGTCAGCAGCGGAATCAGATTGTCGCCGGTCGTCGTCAGCGTCAGTTCGCCAAATTTGAGCTGCGAGGCAGCAATCAGATTGGCGCGCGCCTCCGAAAGGTACGACGAAAGCTCAGTGAGGGCTTCGCTCATAATTTCCTGTCCTTGCCCTTAGCGTTCGATCGTGCCGGTGCGGCGGATCTTCTTCTGCAGCAGAAGCACGCCGTAAAGCAGCGCCTCGGCCGTGGGGGGACAGCCCGGCACGTAGATATCGATCGGCACAACGCGGTCGCAACCACGAACCACCGAATAGGAATAGTGATAGTAGCCGCCACCGTTGGCGCACGAGCCCATCGAGATGACGTAACGCGGCTCGGGCATCTGGTCATAGACCTTGCGGAGCGCGGGGGCCATCTTGTTGGTCAGCGTGCCGGCAACGATCATGACGTCCGACTGGCGCGGCGAGGCGCGGGGCGCAAAACCGAAACGCTCGACGTCGTAGCGCGGCATGGAGAGCTGCATCATCTCGACGGCGCAGCATGCGAGACCGAAGGTCATCCACATCAGCGAGCCCGTACGAGCCCAGTTGATCAACTCATCGGTCGAGGTGACGAGGAAACCCTTGTCGGCGAGTTCGTTGTTGATCTCACCGAAGAACGCGTCGTTGCTGCCGATCGGCTTGCCGGTCGAGGGATCGATGATCCCCTTCGGCTGCTGCGCTACGAGCGTCTGATTGCCAGCGGGGGCTACTCCCATTCCAGGGCTCCCTTCTTCCATTCATAGATAAAGCCGATGGTCAGCACGAGCAGGAAGACCATCATGGACCAGAAGCCGAACCAGCCGATTGCGCCGAAGGAAACGGCCCACGGGAAGAGGAAGGCGACTTCGAGGTCGAAGATGATGAAGAGAATCGACACGAGGTAGAAGCGGATGTCGAACTTCATACGAGCGTCGTCGAATGCGTTGAATCCGCATTCGTAAGCCGAAAGCTTTTCCGAATCGGGCGCCTTGAAGGCAACGGCAAACGGCGCAATGAGAAGCGCCAGGCCGATAACGAGCGCGATGCCGATGAAAATAGCGATCGGAATATAGGAACTGAGCAGTTCAGTCATCATGTTCATCCCTGCTTGCGGGCGGCGCCGGGCGGCGCGTCTGGGCAAATGCCCGGCAAGCGAACGTGCGTTGCAACAAGCCGTGGTTAGCGCAGCCAGAGCCCCGGCGCAAGACTTTTACAGAAGCTATTCGAACAGTGTGAGATGGACATTACCAAGCAGATGCAACGATGTCGCGACAAATCCGCACAAGTTGCGGAAAGCCGCATGGCTGACCATTGGAAACTGCATGGCTTTTGGAAGGAAATGGCGCGAGTGACGGGGCTCGAACCCGCGACCTCCGGCGTGACAGGCCGGCACTCTAACCGACTGAGCTACACCCGCGCACTGGACCTTTCGGACCGTGAGGATAACACGAAACCGGACCTTCAGCGACGTTTCGTCGCCTGCTTTAAAATGGCGCGAGTGACGGGGCTCGAACCCGCGACCTCCGGCGTGACAGGCCGGCACTCTAACCGACTGAGCTACACCCGCACTCTTTTAAGCAATCCGGTGCCTGAGCACCCTCTCCAAACGGGCTGGCCGTTCGGATGAGCGGCTAACTACGGGGTTCGCCTTTTAGTGTCAAGCAGGTTTGGAGACAAAACCATGACAGTCCTGAAATTGTTTCGAAAAGCCTCGGAAATCGCCTGCCTGAACAACGCGTCTCCATCGCTCGCACCGGCGCGCCCTGCCCGATGCGAAGTCTTTTCCCTGTCTTTGCGGCCGCTTCGGCCGTTGCCGGACTTTTCCACAGGCCGCCGGCATCGACAGCGCAGCGAACGCCCCCCCATTGATCGCCGTGGGTGCCCGAATCACAGCCGCGCCGGAAATACGAAAGCAGCGCTTCGCCGACTCAGGCCTTGCCGGCATATTGTTCGTCGCTGACCTGCTCCAGCCAGTCCGCAACACTCCCGTCCAGCGCCTCCTGGATGGCGATATGGCTCATGGCCGTCTCGGCGCTCGCACCGTGCCAGTGCTTCTCGCCTGGCGGGAACCAGACGATATCACCGGCGCGGATTTCCCTGATTTCCCCGCCCCATGTCTGAGCAAGCCCTCTGCCTGACGTTACGATCAAGGTCTGCCCCAAGGGGTGCGTGTGCCAGGTCGTGCGCGCGCCGGGTTCGAAGGTCACGTGCGTGGCCTGTACGCGGGCCGGGTCCGGTGCATCGATAAGCGGATCGAGACGTACGGAACCGGTGAAATAGTCCGCCCGGCCTTTCATGGAGGGTCGTGCGCCTGCGGTCTTAATATCCATGTTCTGTCCCTTGTTTCCGTCATCTTCCGTTGAAGCTGGTTCGGACGAGGATATTTGATCGCAGCAGGCGTTCCAAGCTCATTGGCGATTGCCGCCCAATTCGGCCCCTGCTACTGCGAAGGCCTTTCATCAAGAACGGAGGATTTCCATGAAACATCATGCATTCGGCCGCCTGCCCTTCACCGTCACCGATGTCGGCTTCGGCGCCTGGCAGATCGGCGGTTCCTGGGGCGATGTCAGCGAAGCGGATGGCCGCGCCGCGCTCAATGCCGCGTTGGATGCCGGCATGACCTTCATCGATACCGCCGATGTTTACGGCGACGGTCGCTCCGAGAAGATCATTGCCGACGTGCTGAAGGCACGTGGCGGCGAGCGCCCGATGGTCGCGACCAAGGCCGGTCGCCGACTGAACCCGCATATCGCAGACGGCTATAACAAGGCCAATCTGGAAGGCTTCATCGACCGCAGCCTCAAGAACCTGCAGGTGGACAGCCTCGACCTCGTGCAGCTTCATTGCCCGCCGACGGAGGTGCTCTACCGCCCCGAGGTCTTTGCAGGACTGGACGAGTTGCAGAAGGCCGGCAAGATCAAGGGTTACGGCGTCAGCGTCGAGAAGGTCGAGGAAGCCCTGAAGGCGATCGAATATCCCGGCGTCGTCAGCATCCAGATCATCTACAACATCTTCCGCCAGCGTCCTGACCATCTGTTCTTCAGCGAGGCCCGCCGCAAGAACGTGGCGATCATCGCGCGCGTGCCGCTCGCAAGCGGCCTGCTTTCGGGCAAGATTACTCGCGACACCAAGTTCGCCAGCGACGACCACCGCAACTTCAACCGCCACGGCGAAGCCTTCGACGTAGGCGAGACCTTCGCGGGCGTACCCTTCGAGGTCGGCCTGCAGGCAGTCGAGGACGTGCGCAAGCTGGTGCCGGCTGGCGCCAGCATGGCCGCTTTCGCATTGCGCTGGATCCTGATGGCGGATGCCGTCACCGTGGTCATTCCCGGTGCCCGCAACGCCGAGCAGGCCAAGGCCAATGCGGCCGCTGCGGATCTCGCACCACTCTCCGCCGATGTCATGGCGGCGACACGCGAAATCTACGAGCGCCTGATCGCCCCGCATGTGCATCAGCGCTGGTAAGGCCTGACCGGTCCCTCCAGGGGGCCCTTCATGTCCAGATGGCGAATCAGAAAGGCCGGGTGAATACCCGGCCTTTCCATTAGCTGAGAATGCGAACTCAGTTCGTAGCGGACAGGTTGACCGGGAAGAACAGGGTTTCGCCCGAGGAATCGCTGACACCATCGTTGTCGGTCACGGCATAGGCCTTGCCCGACGCATCGAAGGCAAAGCCTTCCAGCTTGTCGAGAACGTAACCGTTGGTGGCCGACTTCAGGTCGCCGATGAAATCATAGGCTTCCGTCTTCTTGACGACAGGCAATTCGCCGCCGAGCTTGCCGGGCTTCAGGTCTGATATCGCGACCTTGTAGAGCTTCTTCAGCTTGGCTGCATCACCGACGAGATTGTCACGCTCGATGATGTAGACGCTATCGCCCTGGGCCGAAATTTCGGAGAGACCAACCCAGCCGTTCTCGCTCTTGTCGAGCGGATAGCGTACGCCGCCCCATTCCTTCTTCTTCGGATTATAGGACAGAAGCTTCACGAAGCCCTTCTGGTCGTCGTTCCACTCACGCTGAACAGCCATCCAGAGCGTCGCGTCGTCACCGGTGCCGATGATCGTCACACCTTCGAAGCCGTAGCGGATTTCGTTGGCGAGCAGTTCCTTCGGCAGGGCGATCTCGGTCTTGATCTCGCCCTTGGCAGTGACGTTGTAGAGCGCATGCGGAACGAGGCGTTCGGTATAGCCTTCCGAAGCCAGCCAGAAGGAACCATCGGCAGCAACAGCGATGCCTTCGATGTCGAGCTTCTGGGCCGGGGCGCCGTCACGCTTGACGACGAGTGCGTCGGTGATGACGGCCGGCTTCTTCGTCGCGTCGATCGTATAGATCGTCGGCTGCGAGCTCAGAACGCTGTCGCTGACGGCATAGAGCATGCCCGGCTTGCCCGGAACGGCAGCGAGACCGGAAAGGGCTGCGAAGCCGATCGGGTTGCCGTCCTTCTCCGCCGAGACGATCTGCGGATAGGCCTTCTCGCCTTCGCTGCGCTCGTAGATCATGACGTGCGAACGCGGGCCGCCGTCCTTGCCGAGGTCGAGTTCGTTGGCGGTGGCGATCAGGTTGCGCTGCGGAATGGCGATGGCGCCTTCCGGAGAGGTGCCTGACGGCAGGATCTGCAGCAGTTCCGGTTCAGCGCCCGTATCCTTATAAACGCCGACGACCGAAGCTCGCTCGGCCAGCAGGAAGAACAGGTTGTCATCGCCGAACTTGGCGGCTTCGAGGCCTTCCGGCTCGACGCCCTTCGACGACGAGCGGCTTTCCGGATAGTGACCGAGGGTCGCAACGGCGCGTTCAAACGAGGAGCCCGATTCGAAGAGAACCTTGCCGGTCTTGTCGAATATGGTGAAGCCGCGCGAACCACCTTCATAGTCGCCTTCGTTGGCGACAACGAGACGATTATCGTCCAGCCACTTCACGGCGTCGGGCTCGCGAATGACACCCTTCTTTTCGCCGGTAAATTTCAGGGAGCCGTCACGCTTGGTGTCGATGCCGGCGAGATCAGCAGTACCAGCGGTAAAGTGCGCCTTCACCGTGCCGGTCGCGCCGTCGAGAATGATGATCTCGTTGTTTTCCTGCAGCGTCAGGGCGATTTCGTTCTGGCTGTTGAAGGCAACGAATTCCGGCTCCGGATCTTCGGGAGCTACGCCTGCAAGGCCGGTCAGAGCGACGTGCTTGATGGTGCCGCAATCGACGGTACCGTCGGTCTTGACCTGGAAGACGACGAGGTCACCTGCCGGCATCTGCGGGATCTTGCCATCGTTAACTTCCTCGTCGCGCTCGTTTTCGATCGCGATCGTGCCGAGCGTCCTGTCCTTGTTAAGGGCGATCGAATCAGGCTGACCGCCGAGATCGCAGGTGGCGTCAATCTTCTTCGTGGCGATATCGACGATCGCCAGGCGACCCGACGGCTTCTGCTTGCTTTCACCGGTATTGACGGCAACGAGCGCCTTTCCGGCTGCCGTCGTCACCGAGGTCGGCTCACCGTCCATCATCAGCGCGCCGCCGGCCTTCGGGGCCTTGGCATCGGTGATGTCGATGAAGCCGATCGCGCCGAGCGGGCTATCGCTATAGATCAGCGTATTGCCGTCCTGCGAGGCGGTGATGATTTCGGCCGAAGTGGTCGAAAGCTTGTCCTTGTCGGCCGGCAGGTTGGTCGCGACCGGGAAAGAGGCGATGCGGTTGAAAACCGGCTCGGCCGCTGCCGGCAAGGCAACGGATGCGAGAAGCACGGCAGCGAGCGCTGCCTTGCGCGAAAACGTAGTCATGGAAATCCCCCAATGTCGAAAAATCGAACAGTGGCGTTTTGCGGGACGGCTATGACAGACACATGACAGGGTGCGACATTTTGTACAGTTAGCCTCCGTGCGCCTGTTTCTCGCGGCGCATCTCGATGCGCATGATGAAGAGCGATGCACCGAGAATGAGGGCAGCCCCCAGCCAGAGATAGCCGGTCGGTGCGTAACCGAAGAAAAGCCAGCCGGCGAGCACGTTCAACGGCAGTTTCAGATCGTCGAAGGGCTGCACATAGGCAGCATCGGCGCTGGCATAGGCAAGTGTCAGCAGATATTGCGCAACCACCGTCAGAAGGCCCGCCAGAAGGAAGAGCGCGAGTGCTGTGCCTGTCGGGACGACAATGCCTGACGCAAGCGCCAGGCCGCCATTGATCGGCGTCAGCAGGACCAGAAGCCAGACGGTGATCGTCTCCGGCCGCTCGATGCCCGTCAGGCTCTTGGTGATGAGCGAAGAAGCCCCCCAGAGGAGCGCCGACAGAACAGGCAGGAGTGCGGCCCAGGTGAAGCTGTCCGACCAGGGCTGAAGGATGATCATCGCGCCGACGAAGCCAATACCCGTCGTCATCCAGCGGTCGGGGCCGACACGCTCCCCGAGGAACAGACGGGCACCAAGGATGATGAAGAAAGGCGACGTCATGACGAGTGCGATCGCCTGCCAGATCGGCACGAAGGCAAGGCCGGAAACCCAGGCTTCGACACCGAGCGCGGCAAAAGCGACGCGAACGACATGCCGCCAGGGATAATTCGTCCGCATGGCCGAAAGCCCGACCTTTCGCAGGAAGGGTAAGGAAAAGAGGAAAGCGAAGCCGTATTGCCAAAAAGCAGCGGATGCCGCCGGAAAGGCAAGCGTCATGGTCAGCCACTGGGTAGCGACATTGAGAAGCGAGAAGGCAACGCCTCCCGCCACCATGAAGGCGGCGCCTGCAAAGGCGCGGGAATGCGAGACGGTAAGGGAATTCTGATTCATGTCATCCATCGAAATTAGGGACCAAACATAAATCAGGACGCATGAGGCAAGGACGCGTAAACGCCGGCAGTCCCCTGCCCGCGCGCGGTCATGCTCATTCTCTTTCATCCGGACTGTAACCGTCGGCTCCGGAATTGCACCGGATCTGCTGACCCTTTCGATGCCGAAGCGTCGGAAGGCGCTCGCGGGCTTGGGCCGAAGCCCTTACCGCCGGTGGGGACTTTCACCCCGCCCTGAGAACATTGCCGTCGTAAGACAAAGTACCCCCTGCGGCAAGCGACGAAAAGAAAAAGGGGCCGGCGATGCCGACCCCTTGGATTGCCGTTTGCGATCAGTGATCAGAATTCCGACCATTCCTGCTTCAGGGCCGCATTGCCATGTGTTGCCGGCGCGGAGGCCTTGCGGGAGGGACGAGCCATGGCCGATGCAGCCTGACGCAGGCCGGCTGTATCTGCAGACCCGCTGTTCCTGCCGGCAAGCTGGAACTTGGCGATGAGCTGCTTCATGCGGTTTGCCTCGGCAAGCAGCGTGGCGCTTGCCGCGTTTGTCTCTTCGACCATGGCGGCATTCTGCTGCGTTACCTGATCCATCTGGTTGACGGCGGAATTGACTTCCGACAGGCCGGTGGACTGTTCCTTCGACGAGGTGGCGATCGCATCCATATGGTGGTTGATCGTCACGACGAGCCCCTCGATGACCTTCAGGGCTTCGCCCGTCTCGCGAACGAGCTTCACGCCGCTTTCGACCTCGACGGAGGAGTTGTGGATCAGTTCCTTGATCTGCTTGGCGGCCTGGGCAGAACGCTGGGCCAGTTCGCGCACTTCCTGTGCGACGACCGCAAAGCCCTTGCCAGCTTCACCGGCACGTGCCGCTTCGACACCGGCGTTCAGAGCGAGCAGGTTGGTCTGGAAGGCGATCTCGTCGATTACGCCGATGATGTTGGAGATCTGGTTGGAGGACTGCTCGATCCGCTGCATGGCATCGACAGCGTTGGCGACGACCGCACCCGATTGCGCGGCGCTCTGATTTGCCTGGATCGCGACCTGACGGGCTTCGTCAGCGCGCTTCGACGAGTTCGAGACGTTGACGGTGATCTGATCGAGAGCAGCAGCGGTCTCTTCGAGCGAGGCGGCCTGTTGCTCGGTGCGGCGGGAAAGATCTTCCGCACCCTGTCCGATTTCCTGCGTACCGCCGTCGATGGCGCTGGCGGAATAGGAAATCGCCTTCAGTGTTTCGCCGAGCTGGCTGATTGCGCCGTTGAGATCATGGCGCAGTGCTTCGAAGTCGGCGGCGAAAGGCTCGTTCAGCTGGAAGGCAAGGTCACCTGCAGCGAGGCGACGCAGTGCCTCGGCAATACCGGCCTTGGCCTCGTCCAGACGCGCCTGGGCAATAGCCTCGGCTTCCGACGTCAGGCGGGCACGTTCGGCCTCTGCCCTGCTCCGGTCGGCCTCGGTATCGGCCTGGAGCTTACGATTGGTGATGGCAGCCTGCCGGAAGACTTCGACGGCATTGGCCATCTCGCCGATTTCGTCCCTGCGGTCCTTGCCGGCAATCTGCGAGGTCGTATCGCCATTGGCGAGACCGCGCATGGCAGCCGTGATGCGAACGATCGGCGTGGCGATGCCTGTGATGCCGAAGAACGAAGCAGCGCAGACGATGAGCGCGGTCAGGCCAAGCACGCTGTAGATCAGCGTCAGCGTCTTGGAATATTCCGCGCGGCTATCGGTGAGGCCTGCATCGGCAGCATCCTCGTTGAACTTCACGAGCACGTCGACATTGTCAGCCAGGACATCGGCGACCGGACCGAGCGTGTTGTCAAAGGCATCCATGGCTTCCTTGGCTTTACCGGCCTTGGTGAGCGCCATCATCTTCTGGCCCTCTTCGACATATTTCTTCGAAGATTCGTCCATCGCGGCGTAGGCCTTCTGCTCGACATCCGAATTCACGAGCGGCTGAAAAGCCTGAACCGTCTTCAGCAGCTTGGCTTCTCGATCCTTGATCTTGGACTCAAGCGCCGAAATGTCGCCCGAGGTACGTCCCATCGCATAGTCGCTATAGGAGCCGCGCAGGGAGTAACGGGCGAGCTGGATGTCCTTGGCCTTTGAAATGCCCGGCTGAATGCTCGTCGCAAAGGTCTCGGTGTTCGTGTTGAACGTATCGAGACCCTTGAGGGCGATATAACCTGTAAAGGCGAAAAGAACGGCAAGAACGGCGAAGATACCGATCAACGCTGTCTTGATGTTGGGACGTTTCATCGGGAACCTCGTAAGACAGGGCGCCGCGACGGACGCACTTGCCGCAACCGTTGAAAGAAAGGGATGGAATGGCGTCATGCCAGGAAGGACAATTGTCGCCTCGAAACGGCGCAATCTTCAAATTTGACCGTATGTCTTAATAATTAAGCTAGGTTTAAATTCCGATGGCTGAACAACATAGTTAAATTCAACAGTCCAGCGGGTCGGCGCCCTTCTACTTAAGCGATCAAAGGCAAGTGTGGCTTCACGCAATCGGTCTGTTGACGTCTCGTGCGGCGACAAGACTTGAGCCAAAACATTCCTTTATACTCGAGGTCACGGGTTTATTTGGTGCCCGCAAACAAAAAGGGGTCCGGCAATGCCGAACCCCTCGAAATCCTGCGCGACCGTTCTCGTTTACGGTCGGCGGATAATCTCATATCAGCCGTTGACGGCGTCCTTCAGGCCCTTGCCGGGCGTGAACTTCGGCACGTTGCGTGCCGGAATGTCGACTTCGGCGCCGGTCGACGGGTTGCGACCCTTCGTGGCAGCGCGATGGGAAACCGTGAAGCTGCCGAAGCCAGCGAGGCGAACGTCGCCCTTGCTCTTCAGTTCACCCTGGACAACATCGAAAACTGCATCGACGGCAGATGCTGCATCAGCCTTCGTGAGTCCAGCCTTTTCGGCTACTGCGGACACGAGTTCATTCTTGTTCATGTTTCCACCCCTTTCTATATGGTTTGAAACAACTCAATCTGTGAGCTGGGCGTAGAAATCGCTTTCATCAGGCCCGCCGAAAACCCAAAAACCCTGCAAATCAAGGAAAAGCAAGCGTCTACATGACGTTTTCACAAAAAAGGCCGGCGTTTCCGCCGGCCTTTTTGCACGATTTGCAACAATTGGGCACAAATGTGGCAAGATAGCTCAGTGAGCTATTGTTGCACCCGCATCGTCGAGCCCTTCGACGGTCGCGATGACAGGCGTTTCGACCGTGCCATCCCATTCGATCGGCTCAGGACGACGAACCAGCGCATGCTTGATCACTTCGCCCATACGGGAGACCGGGATGATCTCCATGTTGTTTTTAACATTGTCCGGAATTTCCGCCAGATCCTTGGCGTTTTCTTCCGGGATCAGCACCTTCTTGATGCCGCCGCGCAGCGCTGCCAGCAGCTTTTCCTTCAGGCCGCCGATCGGCAGGACACGGCCGCGCAGGGTAATTTCACCCGTCATTGCCACATCCTTGTTGACCGGAATACCGGTCATGATCGAGACGATCGCCGTTGCCATCGCCACACCGGCAGACGGGCCATCCTTCGGCGTCGCGCCTTCCGGCACGTGCACGTGGATGTCGCTCTTGTCGAAGCGCGGCGGCTCGATGCCGAAATCGACGGCGCGCGAGCGGACGTAGGACGCCGCTGCCGAGATCGATTCCTTCATCACTTCCTTCAGGTTACCGGTGACGGTCATGCGGCCCTTGCCGGGCATCATGACACCTTCGATCGTCAGCAACTCGCCGCCGACTTCCGTCCAGGCAAGACCGGTGACCACGCCGACCTGATCTTCACGCTCTGCTTCGCCGTGGCGGAAGCGCGGAACGCCCAGATAGTCGTCGATGTTCGCTGCCGTGACGTGAACCGACTTCGTCTTGCCCTTGATGATCTCGGTGACCGCCTTGCGGGCGAGCTTCATCAGTTCACGTTCGAAGTTACGGACACCGGCTTCGCGGGTGTACTGCTGGCTGATCGCCATCAGAGCATCGTCGCTCACCGAGAATTCGTTCGGCTGCAGCGCATGTTCCTTGATGGCCTTCGGCAACAGGTGCCGCTTGGCGATTTCGCGCTTCTCATCTTCCGTGTAGCCGGCGATACGGATGACTTCCATGCGGTCCATCAGCGGAGCCGGAATGTTTAGCGTATTCGCCGTCGTGATGAACATCACGTCCGACAGGTCGTATTCGACTTCAAGATAGTGATCCATGAAAGTCGCGTTCTGAGCCGGATCAAGCACCTCGAGCAGAGCCGAAGACGGATCGCCGCGATAGTCCTGACCGAGCTTGTCGATTTCGTCGAGCAGGAACAGCGGGTTGGACTTCTTCGCCTTCTTCATGGACTGGATGACCTTGCCGGGCATCGAGCCGATATAGGTGCGGCGGTGACCGCGGATTTCGGCTTCGTCACGAACGCCACCGAGCGCCATACGGACATATTCACGGCCGGTCGCCTTGGCGATCGACTGGGCGAGCGAGGTCTTGCCGACGCCCGGAGGGCCGACGAGGCACAGGATCGGACCCTTGATCTTGGTGGCGCGAGCCTGGACCGCCAGATACTCGACGATGCGTTCCTTGACCTTGTCGAGACCGAAATGATCGGCTTCGAGGATCTTCTCCGCATTGTTGAGATCGGCCTTGATCTTCGACTTCTTGCCCCAGGGGATACCGAGCAGCCAGTCCAGATAATTGCGCACGACGGTGGCTTCAGCCGACATCGGGCTCATCTGGCGCAGCTTCTTCAGTTCCGCGTCGGCCTTTTCACGGGCTTCCTTGGACAGCTTGGTCTTGGCGATGCGCTCTTCCAGTTCGCTCATCTCGTCGCGGCCTTCCTCGCCGTCGCCGAGTTCCTTCTGGATCGCCTTCATCTGCTCATTCAGGTAGTATTCGCGCTGGGTCTTCTCCATCTGGCGCTTGACGCGCGAGCGGATGCGCTTTTCGACCTGCAGAACCGAAATCTCGCCTTCCATGAAGCCGAGCGCCTTTTCGAGGCGTGCCTTGACGCTGGTGGTCTCCAGCATCTCCTGCTTCTCGGTGATCTTGATCGACAGATGCGAGGCAACCGTGTCGGCGAGCTTGGAATAGTCGTCGATCTGGCTGGCCGCACCGACAACCTCGGGCGAGATCTTCTTGTTGAGCTTTACGTAGCTTTCGAATTCCGAAACGACGGAGCGCGACAGCGCTTCCAGTTCGACCGGATCGTCATTCGGCTCTTCGAGCACGTGACCAAGGGCTTCGTAGAAATCTTCGCGGCTCGTGTAGCTGTCGATCTCGGCGCGGGCGCGGCCTTCGACCAGAACCTTCACGGTGCCGTCAGGCAGCTTCAGGAGCTGCAGCACGTTCGCAACCGTACCGACGCGATGGATCGCAGACGGGTCTGGATCATCGTCGCTGGCATTGATCTGGGTGACCAGCATGATCTGCTTGTCGGAACCCATGACCTCTTCGAGCGCGCGGATCGACTTTTCCCGGCCGACGAACAGCGGGACGATCATATGCGGGAAGACCACGATGTCGCGCAGAGGAAGAACAGGATAGGCGATGCTGCTCGCTACAGACGTTTTCTTCGTCATTTTTATTCCTTTCCATGTCCCGTTACCGGGCTCTTTGGTGCGGCCGCTTGGGATCCGACCGGCACTCTCACTTGTTGTTACAAGTGGAGGTTCTGACTACGCTTTTCAAGCCACGTTAACGCCCGCGTTCCACGGATGTGACAGCTTTGTTACATGGAACGCCAACACAATGATGCGCCTGACTGGAGCGACGCTTACCATTTCCGAACGGCCTAAAATAACAACGCCAGCAACACGCTACGGAATCACGGCATCATTGCCAAGGGGCGACGTTTGCGCAATATCGGCGCAGGCTCTTTTCTGCCTTCCGCGCAACTATTATCAGTGTCCGATACCCGATCTCAAATAGAAAGGGGCCTGCACATGGCAAGCCCCTAAAATTACGGTTCGCTAGATCAAGCTTCAGGCGGAAGCATTTGCCTTCTCGTCCTGGCGGTCGGCATAGATGTAAAGCGGACGGGCCGAGCCACGGGCGACTTCCTCGGAGATGACGACCTCGCGAACGCCTTCCAGCGCCGGCAGTTCGAACATCGTGTCGAGCAGGATCTTTTCCATGATCGAGCGAAGGCCGCGGGCGCCGGTCTTGCGGATGATCGCCTTGCGGGCGATTTCGCGAAGCGCATCCTCGTGGAAAGTCAGTTCCACATCTTCCATCTCGAACAGGCGCTGATACTGCTTGATCAGCGCGTTCTTCGGCTCGGACAGGATCTGGATCAGCGCATCCTCATCGAGGTCTTCCAGCGTCGCCAGAACCGGCAGACGGCCGATGAATTCCGGGATGAGGCCGAACTTGACCAGATCTTCCGGCTCCAGTTCGCGCAGCACTTCACCGACGCGACGATCATCAGGCGCCTTGACGGTCGCACCGAAGCCGATCGAGGTCTTCTCGCCACGGGCGGAGATGATCTTGTCGAGGCCAGCAAAGGCGCCGCCGCAGATGAACAGGATGTTCGTCGTATCCACCTGCAGGAATTCCTGCTGCGGATGCTTGCGACCGCCCTGCGGCGGTACGGACGCAACGGTACCTTCCATGATCTTCAGAAGCGCCTGCTGTACGCCCTCGCCCGATACGTCGCGGGTGATGGACGGGTTGTCGGACTTGCGGGAGATCTTGTCGACTTCGTCGATGTAGACGATGCCGCGCTGCGCGCGCTCGACATTGTAATCCGCAGCCTGCAAGAGCTTCAGGATGATGTTTTCGACGTCTTCGCCAACATAGCCGGCTTCCGTCAGCGTGGTCGCGTCGGCCATGGTGAAAGGAACGTCGATGATGCGGGCGAGCGTCTGGGCAAGATAAGTCTTGCCGCAGCCGGTCGGGCCGACCAGCATGATGTTCGACTTCGCCAGCTCGACATCGCCATTCTTGGAGGCGTGCGCGAGACGCTTGTAGTGATTGTGAACGGCAACCGACAGGATCTTCTTCGCCTGACGCTGGCCGATGACATATTCGTCGAGAACCTTGATGATGTCCTGGGGCGTGGGAACGCCGTCACGGGACTTGACCATCGAGGACTTGTTCTCCTCACGGATGATATCCATGCACAATTCGACGCATTCATCGCAGATGAACACGGTCGGTCCGGCAATAAGCTTCCGAACTTCGTGCTGGCTCTTTCCGCAGAAAGAACAATAGAGGGTGTTCTTACTGTCGCCGCCGTTGCTGCCGCTGACCTTGCTCATATCACTTTCCTTCCAGCACGCCGCATTTCGAATGCGAAATCGCGGTCCACTCAATCAGCTTCCTGACGGCACTCCCTACCCGGAGTTCTCTGCCGACAAGGGCTTCAGGGGGTACGAACCGGGCCCAACCAATCATGTCCGGGTACCGGCGGCAACGAATTCCCCTTCGAATGCCGAATGCTATGTCATAAAAATTCAACATAGCATTAATAGTTACTATTAGCGTCTCCGCCGCCAGATGAAACCCCTTGTTCAATCACAAATGGGATAGAACTGTGGCGGCGAAAACACCATCCCTATTAATTACTAGGCCTGATCGCCTTCCATTTCGATGCGCGAAGTCAGAACCTTGTCGATGACGCCCCATGTCTGGGCCTCGTCCGCATCCATGAAATGGTCGCGATCGAGGGTCTTTTCAACTTCTTCAATCGTACGGCCCGTGTGCTTGACATAGACCTCGTTCAGGCGGCGCTTCATCTTGATGATGTCGCGGGCATGACGCTCGATGTCCGATGCCTGCCCCTGGAAGCCGCCGGAGGGCTGGTGAACCATGATGCGGGAATTCGGGGTCGCGAAACGCATGTCCTTGTGACCAGCGGCCAGAAGCAGCGAGCCCATCGAAGCGGCCTGACCGATGCAAAGCGTCGAAACGGCCGGCTTGATGAACTGCATCGTGTCGTAGATCGCCATGCCGGCAGTGACGACACCACCCGGCGAATTGATGTAGAGCGCGATTTCCTTCTTCGGGTTTTCGGCCTCGAGGAAGAGAAGCTGGGCGCAGACGAGCGTCGCCATATGATCCTCGACAGGCCCCGTCAGGAAGATGATGCGTTCCTTGAGCATACGGGAATAGATGTCGTAGGAGCGTTCACCGCGATTGGTCTGTTCCACAACCATCGGCACGAGTGCCATAGCGGTATCGACTGGGTTTCTCATGTGCGTCCTTTTAACGTCTTTCCGGCGAACGCCGGGAATCAAAGAAAAATGCCTTGTCCCTACATAGAGTGTCCCCGCCCCCCTCTTCAAGACACGCATAAGGATAACGTTAAGAAGCAGGTTCGGCAGGCGGCTTTGGCAATTCCCTATCCCGTTTCTCCCAAACGCCTGTTAACGGCGAGGGCCGCGCTGCGCCTCTCACAATTTTTCTCTGTGACAGGATGAAGGAAAGCTTACCGCATTCGACAGTTCTTACGGACATTTACCGGACGGAAAGCCTACCGGCAGATATAGCTGAAATAGCCGATCGCGGATTTGCCCTATTAATCAAACGGCGAGCTTCTTCAGCAACGATGCGCCCAATATTCAAGGGGTTGCTTCCGTGTTCAATGTTACCACAGGTTTGTCCATCTGGTGTTCCGAAGCCCTGACGCTGGCTCTGGTTCTGTTCGTGGCCTGGCGCCACAATCAGAAAAGCGACGCCTACCTCTACTGGGGACTGGGCTTCCTCTTCAGCGGCATCGGCTTTGCGCTCGTTGCAGCTCGCGGAGAAATACCAAACCTGCTTTCGATCGAGATCGGCAATGCCATTGCCCTGCTCGGCCAGAGCGCCTGGGTTGCAGGCTTCCTGGCGCTCGACCGCAAGAAGCTCGAGTGGTGGGCGCTTCTGCCGCCGGCGATCTGGCTTGCCGGCGTCTTCCTGCCGTGGATCAACGTCGATTATTCCAACCGCGTCATTCTCTACAATCTCGCCTCCGCCACCGGAGCCACGGCACTTGCCATGGCGACTGCCGCCGGCGACATCCAGCGCGAGCGTACCCGCATCAAGCTGATGGCGATTTTCGTGATCCAGGCTTTCCTCTGCTTCGGCGCGGCTCTGATGATGGCGCTGACCGTCCACTCGGATCTCGAGGCGACGAATTTCAGCGGTGTGGCCGCCATGGCGAGCGCCTTCCTGCTGACCATCGCCTTTGCACTGACCTGCCGGCTCATCATGGAACGATCGGAACGCCACCTCCGCCTGCTGACGCTTACGGATGCGCTCACCGGCGTACTGAACCGTCGCGGCCTGCTAGGCTATTTCGACACGATCCAGGAAAAGGCGCATGACGGCCAGCATCAGGTCGGCGTCTTCCTCTTCGACCTCGATCATTTCAAACGTGTCAACGATCGCTTCGGCCATCAGTCCGGCGACGCCGTGCTGACCGCCTTCGCGCGTCTTGCCCGCCAGTATATTCCGAACAATATCTTCGGCCGCATGGGCGGCGAGGAATTCGCAGCCTTCGTGGCGGTTCGCGACCAGACCGAGGCGGAAGCCCTGGCGGAATCGATCCGATCCGAATTCTGCCGCCTGCCGGTCCATACCGGCGAAGCCCTGATCCCCGCGACCGTCAGTGTCGGTGTTGCGCTCTCCTCGGCGATTGACGCCAATATCGATCGGCTCATGTCGGCTGCGGACCGGGCGCTCTATTCTGCAAAGGCGGCCGGCCGCAACTGCACGGTTGTCTTCGGTGAAGCGGAAACCGCCGCAGATGCGCCCGGCGAGCCGAATTCACACGCTGGCGAACTCGTTCCGACCATCGACGATCAGGTGGAAGCACTGCGCCGCATGGGCGTACTTTCGCGGGCAGGCTAGAACATCCTCGGTTTTCTCCGAGCCACGAAGATTTTCCCGCGCTTTGTTTTCGGCAATTCAAACGCAAAACCGTTGCACACATTTGCCGGTGTTGCCTTAGAGGGCCATCTTTTCGAGAACCGGCAAATCCGCTAAGCCTCTGCCCATGATGATACCGCCTGTTCTCAAGATCGATCCTGCAACCCGCCATGTGTCGCTCGACGGCAGCGACCCGGCTTTTTACGGCAATCCGAACGCGGTCTATGCCGCGCTCCATTCCCATTGCCCCACCTTCTACTGGGAAGAGCAGAAGCAGTGGTTCGTCACCAATTACGACCACGTGAACGGGCTACTGCGCGATCGCCGCTTCGGCCGGCAAATCCTGCATATTGCGAGCCGCGAGGAGCTTGGCCTCCCCGAGCCCGAGCCGCATATCGCCGCTTTCGACCTCGCCGAACGATACTCGCTGCTGGAACTGGAGCCGCCGGAGCACACGCGGCTGCGCACACTCGTCAACCGGGCTTTCGTCTCGCGCCATGTCGAGAAGATGAAACCTGAAATCGAAGAACTCGCCAACAGGCTGATCGACGATTTCGCTGACAAGGGCGAAGTCGAACTTCTCTCGGCCTTTGCCGACATCATCCCGGTGACGATGATCGCCCGCATGATCGGCATTCCAGAAGAGATGGGGCCGCAGCTCCTGAAATGGTCGCATGCCTATGTCCGCATGTACATGTTCGGGCGCACGCGTGCGGACGAGGATGCAGCCGAGCAGGCCGCACAAGAATTTTCCGATTACGTGAAGACCGTCATTGCCGAGCGTCGTGTCGAGCCGCGCGACGACCTCCTGACACATATGATCCATACGGAGCACAAGGGACAGTATCTGACGGAGGATGAGCTTGTCTCGACGACCGTCGTGCTGCTGAACGCCGGCCATGAGGCGACGGTTCACCAGATCGGCAATTCGGTGCGCATCATTCTCGACAGCGGCTACGATCCGGCCGAGCTTTTTCGCGACGAGGCCACCACGGAGCGGACGGTCGAGGAATCGCTGCGCATCTGCGCACCGGTTCATATCTTCCAGCGCTGGGCGCTTGAGCCCGCAGAGATTGACGGCATCGCATTCAAGCGCGGTGACAAGGTGAGCATGATCCTTGCCGCCGCCAATCTCGATCCGGCAAAATTTTCCGATCCGCTGACCTTCAAGCCCGACCGCAACGAGGCACCCAACCTCTCCTTCGGCGCCGGCATCCATTTCTGCATCGGCGCCCCACTGGCGCGGCTGGAGCTCAACATCGTCCTGCCAATCCTCTTCAAGCGGCTGCCGGGGCTGAAGCTTGCAAAAACGCCCGTCGTCAAGGACGTCTACCATTTTCACGGCCTCGATCGGCTGGATCTCGTCTGGTAGGTGGGAGCTAGCGGACCTCTGCAACCTCGCCGGAGCCTGATATCTCGCGCAATAGTTTGCGGTAGATCGCCGGAGGGTAGGTCTCGTGAGAGAGCACCGGCACGGCAAAGGCGCCGGGGCCGCCGATTACGTCGCGATAAAAATAGGAGATGAGCTGCTCCGGCGAAATGGTCTGCTCATCGTCTGTGGGTTCGCCGGAGGCGATCGGCAATCCGTTGATCGTAATCCCCTGTGAAAGCACGGCTTTGCGGATGAGGGCAAGATCCTGGCCGATATTGCTGGTTCCGTCTCCAGAAATATTGATGACCGATCTTTGAGGCTCGCAGCCGCACTCTGGAAGGAGTGAAACGGCAAATTGAAGTGCGTCCCCCATCGCGGTGCCGGGGCGCAGCGTTGCCGGAAAACTTGTCTCGAGTGCAAGCGAGAAGGACCAGGCGTCCGCCTCACTTTCGATGATCGTCCATGGAATGGCGATCCTTTGGCGTCCCCTGCCGCCCCATTCCATATAGGTCACGGCGATCCGACCGGTCCGCCCGCTTTTCATCGCCTCGATGATGCGCGGATGGCGGAAGGCTTCGACGAAGCCCTTCTGCTGCATCCGCCGCTCTGCATAAGACATGGATGTGGAAACATCCGAGGCGATGACCAATGCAAGGTCAACGGGTTCGGCAGCGGCTGCCTCTCCTGCAACGATCGAAAGGGCGGCGAGGCCGCAGGCCCAAAGTTTATATGAGAAAATTTCAGGCCAATGCTTTGCTTTCCCCGACATGCCTCGTCTCCCCGAAGAAAGTAGAGGGAAGTATCCCCACTCCCGCCGAGAACACAATCAGCAAATTAGAGTATATTCATATACCGGTTCGGGTTACGAGGCCTGAACGACAACGGCCGGCATGCTTATCGCACACCGGCCGTTCTTTGTTACGAGGGGAAAGGCAAATCAGCCGTAACGGCCGGTGATGTAGTCTTCGGTGCGCTTGACCTTGGGCGACTGGAAGATCTGTGCCGTCGGGCCGTATTCGATCAGTTCGCCAAGGTACATGAAGGCGGTGTTGTCGGAGATACGGCTTGCCTGCTGCATGTTGTGGGTGACGATCACGATGGTGAAGTCGCCCTTCAGCTGCGAGATCAGTTCCTCCACCTTGGCGGTCGAGATCGGATCGAGAGCGGAGGTCGGCTCGTCGAGAAGCAGGACCTCCGGACGCAGTGCCACACCGCGAGCGATGCAGAGACGCTGCTGCTGGCCGCCGGAAAGGCCGAGGCCGCTGCCCTTCAACTTGTCCTTGACCTCGTCCCAAAGGGCGGCTTGACGCAGCGCCTGTTCGACACGGATGTCCATGTCGGCCTTGTTGAGGCGCTCGTGATGGCGGATGCCGTAGGCGATGTTGTCATAGATCGACATCGGGAACGGCACCGGCTTCTGGAACACCATGCCGACACGGGCACGCAGCTCGTTCATCGAGAAGCTCGGATCGAGGATGTTCTTGCCGTCGAGCTGGATCGAGCCCGTGGCGCGCATCTTCGGATAGAGCATGTAAATACGGTTCAGGATGCGCAGCAGCGTGGACTTGCCGCAACCGGACGGACCGATGAGCGCCGATACCTGACGCTCCGGAAAGCTCAGGCTGACATCCTTGATCGCGTGGGCGTCGCCATAATAGAAATTGACTTTGTCGAGAGCAATCTTGTCTTTGGCCATTGGCTTTTCTGACTTGCTGGTGGTGTCGAAAGTGTCTGAGGACTGAAGCATCATTTGCCACCTTTTCGGTTCACGAAGGAGCGCGATACGACGCTCAGGATCAGAACGACGGCAGTCATCACGAAGGCACCTGCCCAGGCGAGATTCTGCCATTGCTCATAGGGGCTCATAGCAAACTGGAAGATGACGACGGGAATGTTCGCCATCGGCTGCGACATGTCCAGGCTCCAGTACTGATTGTTCAGGGCCGTGAAGAGAAGCGGCGCCGTTTCCCCGGAAATGCGGGCGATCGCAAGGAGAATGCCCGTCAAAATGCCCGTGGAGGCAGCGCGATAGAGCACGTTGAGCGTGACCTTCCAGCGCGGAATGCCGAGTGAAAGGGCTGCCTCACGCATGACATCGGGAACCAGCCGCAGCATCTCGTCGGTCGTGCGAACCACGACCGGCAGGAAGATGAAGGCGAGCGCGATTCCGCCGGCAAAGCCGGAGAAGCGCGACGTCGGACGGACCACCACTTCGTAGACGAAGAGGCCGATGATGATCGACGGAGCGGAGAGCAGGATATCGTTGACGAAGCGGATTGCTTCGCCGAGTTTCTTTCCGCGGGCGAATTCCGACAGATAGGTGCCGGCCAGCACGCCAATCGGCGTACCAATAACGACAGCCAGAACGACCATCAGCAAGCTGCCCATGAAGGCGTTGGCAAGACCGCCACCGTCTTCGCCAGGAGGTGGCGTCATTTCCGTGATCAGACTGGGGCTCAGCGCAGACAGGCCGTGGATCAGCGTCGTCCAGAGGATCCAGACCAGGAAGATCAGGCCAAGCACGGTCGCGATGCCGCAAAGCGTCAGCGCGATCATGCTGCTCAGCTGACGGCGGCGATAAAGGGAACCCGAATAGGTGGCCATGATTATTCTCCCCTCTGCTTTGCCATGCGCAACAGCATGAGCTTGGCGGCCGCCAGAACGACAAAGGTTACAACGAAGAGGATGAGACCGAGTGCGGAGAGCGACGATCTGTAGAGTTCGTCGGAAGCCTCGGCAAATTCGTTGGCGAGGGTCGCGGCGATCGAGGTGCCCGGCTCCATCAGCGACACCGCAATATTGTGGGTGTTGCCGAGGACGAATGTCACCGCCATCGTCTCGCCGAGCGCGCGGCCGAGACCCAGGAAGATGCCGCCGACGACAGCCGTGCGGGTGTGTGGAATGACGATATCGCGCACCACTTCCCACTTGGTCGAACCAAGCGCGTAGGCCGATTCCTTCAACTGCGCCGGAACAACCATGAAGACGTCGCGCATGACGGAGGAGACGAAGGGGATGATCATGATCGCCAGCACGATACCAGACGTCAACATGCCGATACCGAGCGGAGCGCCCGAAAACAGCGCGCCGATGACCGGGATCGGGCCCAGCCAATCGATCAGCACCGGCTGGACGTAGTCCGACATGAAGGGAGCGAAGGTGAAGAGGCCCCACATGCCGTAAATGATCGAGGGGATGCCTGCTAGCAGCTCGATGGCGCCACCGATCGGCCCGCGGATGGAGCGCGGCGCAACTTCGGTGATGAAAACGGCGATGCCGAGGCTGACGGGAACGCCGATGATCATGGCGAGCGCTGAGGTAACAAGCGTACCGTAAATCGGCACGAGACCCGAGAACTGCTGGGCAACAGGATCCCATTCAGTGCCGGTCAGGAAGCCAAAGCCGAAGGTTCTGAAGGCAAGAAACCCGCCCATGGCCATGGAGATCGCCGCTGCCAGCAGGGCGGCAAGAACAAACAGGCCGCAGCCCAAAACTATCCAATAGAAAATACGATCGCCTGCGGCGCCATCGCGGCGCTTCACGCCCGCGGTATCGGCGGGCAGCGATGCCAGTGCTTCGCTCATATCCGTACGCTCTGCTGCTTTGAGGGGGTGTCAAAGGCATTCGGGGCGGAAAGCCAAGCTTCCCGCCCCGACCGCAGTTTCGTCAGGTTCAGCCCTTGAAGGAGGCCGTCCAGTAGTCTTCGATCTGCTTCACGAGAGTTTCCGGAAGCGGAACGTAATCGAGCGAGGAAGCTTCCTTCTGGCCCTTTTCGAGAGCCCACTTGAAGAAGGCGAAAGCAGCCTTCGAACGGGCAGCGTCCTTCGGCTCCTTGTACATGATCGCCCAGGTGGTCGCGGTGATCGGCCAGGCCTTTTCGCCCGGAGCATTGGTCATGATCAGGTAGAAGTCCTGAGCATTGGCCCATTCTGCGCTGGCAGCAGCAGCCGAGAAGCTTTCAGCATTCGGCTTCGGGAACTGTCCGGCAGCGTTCTGAACCAGAACGAAGGGCAGCTTGTTCTGCAGGGCATAGGCGTATTCGACGTAGCCAATGGAGTCCTTGACGCGGGTAACGTAGGCAGCAACGCCTTCGTTGCCCTTGCCACCGATACCAACAGGCCAGTTGACGGCGGTGCCTTCACCAACCTTCGCCTTCCAATCCGGGTTTACCTTCGAGAAGAAGTTCGTCCAGTTGAAGGACGTGCCCGAGCCGTCCGAACGGTGAACGACGGCGATCTGGCTGTCGGGCAGCTTCAGGCCCGGGTTCAGATCGGCGATTGCCTTGTCGTTCCACTTGGTGACGTTGCCGAGGTAGATGTCAGCGAGAACCTTGCCCGAGAGCTTCAGTTCACCAGACTTGATGCCCTTGACGTTAATGACGGGAACGATGCCGCCGACAACGAGCGGGAACTGGCCGAAGCCGCCAGCCGTCAGGTCTTCCGGCTTGAGCGGGGCGTCAGACGCGCCGAAGTCAACCGTTGCAGCCTTGATCTGAGCGATACCACCGCCCGAGCCGATCGACTGATAGTTCAGCTTGTCGCCGGTTTCCTTGTTGTAGTCTGCCGACCACTTCGAAAGAACCGGGTAGACGAAGGTCGAACCAGCGCCGGTAATGTCGGCGGCAGAAGCCGAGACTGCCAGAGCGGCAACCAGGCCAGCGCCGAGGCAGGCCGAAAGAAGTTTCTTGGTGAGCATTTGCAACTCTTCCCTGATGGAACGAAAGGACGACGAGGGCCGGCGCCATGGAGGGGGTATCCACTGTCAAGGGCGCTGATTTTCCTCGTCACGGGAAGGGGGGCTAGGCGTCTATTATTACAGTTTGATGACAGTTTGTGACAGGCGACGCGAAATGCAAAGGTGTGCATAAGTCTCTGGACTTACTGACTTTCCCAATGAATCACGCGTTAACAAAGCCTTAGCGAAATAGGTGCGGCCCGATTGCCGCAGGGCTGCGGTCGATTGCCGCAGCCCTGCGTTGTCAAATGTCGCAATCAGGCCTTGGCAAGGCCATAGCGGCCAGCCGGCTTGTCGTGGGAAAGGTTCGGGCCGAGCGCGTGGCGGGCAGCCGTATAGGCCTCGAAATCGGCAATCGCAGGCAATGACGGGATGGTAATCACTTCGCCCTGGTCAAAGCCGGCAAGAGCGGCATCCACCATATCGGTCACGTCCATCACCATGGACGGCGGGAAGCGGTCGAAGGAGCCGCCGGCGCGCTCGAAGATCTCGGTACGGGTCAGGCCCGGCAACACGGCCTGAACCTTGACGCCCTTCGGACCGGCTTCGGCATGAAGCGCGTGGGTGAGGTTCAGCACGAAAGCCTTGGTGGCGCTGTAGGTGCCGTTGAAACGCTCGGGGATGAAAGCGACGACCGAGGCGATGTTGATGACCGCACCCTTGCCGCGTTGGGCGAAGGTCTGCGCGCCGGCAACGGCCAGCCGGTTTGCGGCAACGACGTTCAGTTCGATCATCGTTTCGAGATAGTCGATATCGTCTTCAAGCAGCGTACCCTTCGGGCCGATGCCGGCGTTGTTGACGAGAAGGGTGATCGCCTCATCGTCGCGCAGGCGCTGCTCGACCTTGCGCACATCTTCGCGCCGGGTGAGGTCGGCCGGCAGGACATCGACCTTGATCCCCTGCTCCGCCGAGAGCTTTTCGGCAAGCGCGTTCAAGCGGCTGACGTCGCGGGCGACAAGCAGAAGATCATAGCCGCGCTTGGCAAGCCGATCGGCGTAGGTCGCGCCGATGCCCGAAGAGGCGCCGGTAACGAGAGCAGTTCCGAGAGCAGAGGCAGACATTGTTCCATCCTTTCGTGATTGGAAATAGTGGTATATACCATTATATGAGGAAGGAAGTGGAACTTGCGCAAGGGGCGCGATGAAAAATAAGCCGCGGCGGCAATTGACGGATCGTCAATATGCTGGAGACATCAGCCGCAGGAGAACGATGATGGATGAACGAACGAAGGGTTTCGAAGGCTGGCAGGTGTGCAGCAACAGCGCGCTGAAGCGCGCAACGCGTCAGCTTGGCCAGCTCTATGACGATGCCATCGACGCAAGCGGCCTCAGGGGCACGCAATATACGCTGATGACGCAGATTCACATGAATTCCGGCACATCTCTGAAGGTGCTCGCCGAGAGCATCGTGATGGATCTCTCGGCGCTCGGCCACACGCTGAAGCCGCTGATCCGCGACGGGCTGGTGGAACTCGTGACTGACGAGAAGGACCGCCGCGTCAAGCGCGTGAAGCTGACGCAGGCCGGCGTCGAAAAATGGCAGGAGGCATACGGGCTCTGGCGGGAAGCCCAGGAACGCTTCGAACAGCAGTTCGGCAAGGAGCAGGCGCAGGCATTGCGCGACACGCTGAACCTGATTGCCTCGAAGGATTTCGCCAGCCGTTTCCGCGTGAGCACCAACCGGGACTGATCCGCCGTCTCAGAGACGGATCACATAGTCCTTGCGAGTCGTTTCAATAACTTCCCAGGTTCCCTTGAAGCCCGGTCTGAGGACGAGACGATCGCCGGCCTTCAGATGAATGGGCTCACCGCCATCTTCGGTTACGATGGAATGGCCGGCGAGAATGCTGAAATATTCCCACTCCTCATAGACGATACGCCACTTGCCGGGCGTTGCCTCCCAAATGCCGGCATAGAGACTGCCTTCGGCCTCCTCCAGGTTCCAGGTGCGGAATTGCGGATTGCCGGAGATGATGCGGTCCTCGGCCGGGGCGCCGACTTCCGGTTCCACGCTGTCGATATCGAAGCGCATAGCGTTCGTCATGGTCACCGCACCGAGGTCAGGAGTTTCAGGCCGAAGCCCATGAAGATGACGCCGGCAAGGGCGTCGACAGTCTTGCGGCCGCGCGCATAGGCACCGGCGACCGCCGGATTGCGCAGGACAATCAGCACGAAGGAATACCAGAGCGAGGAAACCAGAACCATCGTGGCAACGGCTGCCGCACCCTGCACCCAGCTATGGTCGGAAGGAAGCGTGGCCGCGAAGAGCGAGGCGACGAAGAAGGCCGACTTCGGATTGGCGAGATTGGTCACCAGTCCCGAATAGAAAGCTTGCTTCGGAGCGATCCCGGCGCGGCCGGCATGCGGCTCGCCGGCGCCTGTCTTGCGCCATGCGTTCCGGACGAGCCTCACGCCGAGATAGCAGAGATAAAGCCCGCCTGCGATCTTCAGGAACAGATAAGCGAAGGGTGCCGCTGCAAACAGCGCGCTGATGCCGAGCCAGCCGGCGAGGCCCCAGCAGAAGGTGCCGAGAATTACGCCGACGATGACGGCAACAGCAGCGCTTCGGGAGCCCTCCAGAGCCGTTCTGACAACGATGAAGAAGTTCGGCCCGGGCGTGATCGCGGCCACCGCCCAGATGGCCGCTACGGAAAGCAGGAACATGGAAGCCCTTCTCAGATCTTCGACAACGACTGCTCGAGATCGGCGATGATGTCCTTCACATCCTCGATACCGACGGACAGACGCACGACATCAGGGCCGGCGCCGGCGGCGATCCTCTGCTCGTCCGTCAACTGTCGGTGGGTGGTGGAAGCGGGATGGATCACCAGGGAGCGCGTGTCGCCGATATTGGCGAGATGAGAGAAAAGCTCCAGTCCCTCGACCAGCGCCTTGCCGGCCTCATAGCCACCCTTGACGCCGAATGTGAACACGGAGCCCGCGCCCTTCGGGGAATAGCGCTGCTGAAGAGAATGGTTCGGATCGTCGTCCAGGCCGGCATAATTCACCCAGGCGATCTTGGAGTGGGCCTTCAGCCATTTGGCGACGTCGAGCGCGTTGTCGCTGTGGCGCTGCATGCGCAGCGGCAGCGTCTCGATGCCGGTCAGGATGAGGAAGGCGTTGAAGGGCGAGATGGCCGGGCCGAGATCGCGAAGACCGAGCACACGGCAGGCGATCGCGAAGGCGAAATTGCCGAAAGTCTGGTGCAGCACGACGCCATTATATTCGGGGCGCGGGGTTGAGAGCATCGGGTAGTTGCCGGTCTTCGACCAATCGAACGTGCCGCCATCGACGATCATGCCGCCCATTGAATTGCCGTGACCGCCGAGGAACTTGGTCAGCGAATGCACGACGATATCGGCGCCATGCTCGATCGGCCGGATCAGATAAGGCGTCGCCATGGTGTTGTCGACGATCAGCGGCAGATCGTGGCGATGGGCGATTTCGGCGATCGCGGCAATATCCACGAAAGTCCCGCCGGGATTGGCAAGGCTTTCGATGAAGATCGCCCGCGTCTTGTCGTCGATCTTGCTCTTGAAGTCATCGGGGTCATTGGGATCGGCCCAACGCACCTGCCAGCCGAAATTCTCGAAGGCATGGCCGAACTGGTTGATGGAACCGCCATAGAGCCGGCGGGCGGCGACGAAATTCTCGCCGGGGCGCATCAGCGTGTGGAACACGATCATCTGCGCTGCATGGCCGGACGCAACGGCGAGAGCCGCCGTGCCACCCTCAAGCGCTGCGACGCGCTCCTCGAGGACCGCCTGCGTCGGGTTCATGATGCGCGTGTAGATATTGCCGAACTGCTGCAGACCGAAGAGCGCCGCGGCGTGGTCGGAATCGTTGAAGACGAAGGCCGTTGTCTGGTAGATCGGCGTAATCCGCGCGCCGGTCGCAGGATCGGGCTGGGCGCCCGCATGGATCGCCAGCGTGTTGAAACCCGGATCGTTTTTGGCCATGTCGTCCTCCCGTACTGTTGTTGACGGGCGCGATCATAACCGCTCGATCGGGAAAGTTAACCGCGATCTTTTTCAACCGCGGCGCGTTCCAGAGAAAATCCATTCAGCCCCGCGGCGTTAGCCGGAAAGACCTGGATGTGAACGGCGTCAGCCGAGAAGACGCGGATATTCAATTGCCGGGCATCGGTTCATCACCACCTTGATACCGGCCTCCTCAGCCTTCGCCGCAGCAGCGTCATCGCGCACGCCGAGTTGCGACCAGACGACCTGAGGGCGGGGATCGAGGGCGAGTGCCTCCTCCACTACTTCACCAAGATATTCGGATGCGCGGAAAACATCGACCATGTCGATGGGCTCGGGAATGTCAGAAAGCCGGGCATAGACCGTCCGCCCATGGATCTGCTTGCCCGCCTGCCCCGGATTAACGGGAATGACCTTGTAGCCGCGTGACAGGAGATAGCCCATGACGCCATTGCTCGGCCGTGCCGGATTGGGTGAAGCCCCGGTCAGCGCGATGGTTTTCACTGATTTGAGGATGTCGGAGAGATAGTCGTCGGCATAAGCATCATGGTTCATGTCTGTCGTCTCCGGAGCGGATTTCATATTGGCGATTCATTGAAACTGCAGCTCGTTTTGAGCGTATATATAGGTGCCGGAAATATCAGGGAGAAATTGTGCCATGAAAAAAATCGCTCTTGCCCTCGCGCTCGTGCTGTCGGCCTCGCCCGCACTCGCGATCTCGCGCTACAATCCGCTTTCGATGAGCTGCCAAAGCGTGCGGGCAGCGATCCATAACGAGGGCGCGGTGATCTTTCGCTACACCTCGCCTCGTGGCCTTCCGCTCTACGACCGCTATGTCCGCAACAGCAATTACTGCGATGCGACCGACTACGCGGAATGGACCAGCATTCCCTCCAAGGATAATCCGAAGTGCAGGGTCCTGAATTGCCAAAACATCGACAACCTGGACGGGATGCTCTTCATTCCACACTACAGCCTTTAATTCGGCATCCATACGGACTTGTGGATATAAACGGTTCTTTCGCACATGCGAAAGAACCGATTTTCAATCAAGGGGTACATTTATATTCACAAAATTACTTTTGATTGAGTATTTCAATACATTGCAAAGTTATAGAATAATATCTGTATTTCAGTACTATAGGATTGTCGACACTCGCATTCTTCAGAAAAACTTCACCTTTCATGCATAATTTGATCACGATATGTTCACGCTTCCATTAGAAACATCTCATAGTTGAATAAGGTGACCTTAATTGAACGTATTTCGAGCGCACGCAGAAATTGCTAAAGCGATGGGCAATTGTTCGCCGGATAAATCCGTGATATTCAGAATTTGAACGTGCGAACTACACCTGCGGATTAAATCACGCAAACACAGGTTGTCCTTTCGGCGCGAATTCGAAACGGAAGACTCTCGCGTTTTCCACATATTGTTGCAGCGCCTCTGGACCATCCATCTTGCCCCTCGATATCGTTCTCCTCGTCCTTTTTGGTGCGCTTCTGCATGCGACCTGGAATGCCATCATCAAGGCCGGCACGGACAAGTCGCTTGATGCAGCCCTGATCTCGGCGGGCGGGGCGGTTGCCTCACTGCCCTTCCTCCCTCTGCTTCCCCTGCCGCAACCGCAGGCGTGGCCGTTCATCGGCGCCTCCGCCATCCTGCAGTTTGCCTATTTCCAGCTTGTCGCAGCCGCCTACAAGGCCGGTGATATCGGCCTCGTCTACCCGCTGATGCGCGGCGGCGCGCCGCTCATCATCGTCGCCACCAGCGGCCTGATCCTGGGAGAAAACCTGACGGGCGGCGCGCTTGCCGGGACCATGACGATCTGCGCCGGTATTCTGACGCTTGCCTTCGAAGCCCGACACGGCAGCCGCCATGCGGTGATGCTCGCCCTCGTCAATGCCTGCGTGATCGCCACCTATACCTATGTGGACGGCATCGGTGCGCGGATTTCCGGCAATGCGGTTTCATACACGCTGTGGATGTCGCTGCTGCCGCCGGTTCTGCTCTTCGCCTGGGCGATCTTGCAACGGGGTATAGCGGCTGTCGGCACCCATATCCGGCGCAACTGGTGGCGAGGCCTAATTGGCGGAACGGGTTCCATCGCCTCCTACGGGCTGGCGCTCTGGGCCATGACAAAGGCACCGGTCGCAACCGTCGCGGCGCTGCGTGAAACGGCGATCCTGTTTGCGCTCGTGATCTCGGTTGTCGTGCTGAAGGAAAAGGCCAGCGTCTGGCGCTACCTCGCTGGCGTCATCATTGCGCTCGGCGGGTTGATGCTGAAGCTTGCCTGATCAGTCATCCTTCCATTCGGGTATCCGCTTGCCGAGGAAAGCACCGATGCCTTCCTGCGCATCGCCTGTCAGCATGCCGTCAACCATCACGCTGGCGGCATAGTCATAGGCCTCGGCGACAGGCATTTCCAATTGCCGGTAGAAAGCCTCTTTGCCGATCCGCAGCGCCTGCGGCGACTTCGAGGCTATGACGGAAGCGTACTTGCTAACCACCTGCGTGAGATATTGCTTCGGGACGATACGGTTGACGAGACCAAAGTCCTTGGCGGTGGAGGCATCGATCGTCTCGCCCGTCAGCAGCATTTCCATCGCCTGCTTGCGGTGAGCCGCACGGGAAACAGCGACGGCCGGCGTCGCACAGAAGAGTCCAATATTGACACCCGGTGTGCAGAAGGTGGACGTATCCGTGCAGATGGCGAGATCACAGCTTGCAACGAGCTGGCAGCCTGCCGCCGTCGCCAGCCCGTCGATCTCAGCGATAACCGGTTTCGGCAGGCGGTTGATCTCCAGCATCAGATCGGCTGCAAGGGCGAAGGTTTCTTCGAAGAACGCAACGCCATCGTCCTCGTCGGCACGATGGGCGGTGAGCTCCTTCAGGTCATGGCCGGCGGAAAAAACATTGCCGGTCGAGGCGATGACGACGACCCGCACGTTCTCGTCACCCGCAGCTCCCTGCAATTCGCCCATCAGCGTTTCCATCAGCGATATGGAAAGGACATTGGCCGGCGGGTTGTTGAGCGTCAGACGCAATACGCCACCGGAAAGCTGGCGGAGCACAAGGGCGCCCTCGCCCGAATTGCTGTTGTCCTTGCGGAAGGATACGATCTCGGCCATGGCATGTTCCTGTGTGCTGTCTCTATCCCGTCTTGTGCCACAGGGATCAGGCAATTTCGAGCCTGATACGCCGAGCCGCGGCCTCGAAATGCGAATCTTCGGCCGTTGCAAGCCGAATAAATTGAGGTATTCACATACCTCATAAGTAAGTATTTGTTTTTGTTGTATTATTTTTACGATCACCGGAACCGCTTATGTTGACCGGCTAATCGAATGCCGTTATAAGCCGCGCCGGAAATGCAGCCTCTCGGGGCTGTTTTCTTTTTGGTCTGTCTCAATGCCAGGCCAAACCCAAGCAACAAGAAACGCCCCTCGCCTTCGGGCACGGGGATCCAAGAGAGAGTAACTACTATGGCAACCTTCTCCCAGAAGCCTGCAGAGGTGGAGAAGAAGTGGGTCGTCATCGACGCCGAAGGGCTCGTCGTTGGCCGTCTCGCTTCCGTTATCGCTATGCGTCTGCGCGGCAAGCACAAGGCAACTTTCACGCCTCACGTTGACGACGGCGACAATGTTATCGTCATCAACGCTGAAAAGGTCGTTTTCACCGGCAAGAAGTATTCCGACAAGGTTTACTACTGGCACACCGGTTACGCCGGCGGCATCAAGGAGCGTACTGCTCGCCAGATCATCGAAGGCCGCTTCCCGGAGCGCGTCCTCGAGAAGGCTGTTGAGCGCATGGTTCCGCGCGGCCCGCTCGGCCGTCGCCAGATGAAGAACCTGCGTGTATACGCTGGTCCGAACCATCCCCACGAAGCACAGCAGCCGACCGTCCTTGACGTCGCAACGCTGAACAAGAAGAACGTAAGGAGCGCCTGATAAATGGCTGACCTCTCCTCCCTGAAGGATCTCGGCACGTCGTCGGAAGTAGCTTCTGCTGCTCCGGTTCACGTCCGCAAGGTCGACTCGCTTGGCCGCTCCTACGCAACCGGCAAGCGCAAGAACGCTGTTGCCCGCGTTTGGGTCAAGCCGGGCACCGGCAAGATCACCGTCAACGGCAAGGAATTCGCGGAGTATTTCGCTCGTCCGGTTCTGCAGATGATCCTGCGCCAGCCGATCGTTGCTGCTGCCCGTGACGGCCAGTTCGACATCGTTGCGACCGTTGCCGGCGGCGGCCTCTCCGGCCAGGCCGGTGCTGTTCGCCACGGCCTGTCCAAGGCCCTCACCTACTTCGAACCGGGCCTGCGCTCGGTCCTGAAGAAGGGTGGCTTCCTGACCCGTGACAGCCGTGTCGTTGAACGTAAGAAGTACGGTAAGGCCAAGGCCCGCCGTTCGTTCCAGTTCTCGAAGCGCTAATCGCTTTCAGATATGCTTTCATGGAAAGGCCGGGTTTTCGCCCGGCCTTTTCGTTTATTCGGGCTTATGGAAAAATGCCTCGAGCCGATATCCATCGGGATCGATAATGAAAGCGGCGTAGTAGAATTGGCCGTATTCCGGGCGGATGCCGGGCGCACCATTGTCTTCGCCGCCATTGGCCATCCCGCCGGCATGGAAGGCATCGACCGCTTCCTCGCTCGTGGCGATGAAACAGAAATGCAGCCCTGACCCGCGATCTGCCGGCACCGGGCGCTCCACTTCGAAAACCCAGAAGGCCGGCCTTTCGGCACCATAGCCCATCGTCTTGTCGAAATTCGACAGCCGTTCGTAGCCGAGCGGCGTCAGCGCCGCATCGTAGAACTGGCGTGATCTCTCGAGGCTTTTGACCCCGATCGAAACATGATCGAACATTGCCTGTGGCTCCTTCATCGTTCGGTTGGCCCAGCTTCCTGGAAGCGATTTGCGAAGTCAACGCATGGCGAAAGCCACGTGACATCTCCTTGCAATCGGCCACCGGCTCACTTACCCATTCCTCCCGCAGGAGAAAATCCGATGAGCCAGCTTTCCCCCTTCGCTACGACACCGCAACCGCCTTACTACGTCGTCACTTTTTCCTCGGTTCGCACCGAAGGTGACAATGGTTACGGCGCGATGGCTGACCGGATGGCGGAACTGGCGCTGCAGCAGCCTGGCTGTCTCGGGGCCGAAAGCGCTCGCGATGCCGACGGTTTCGGCATTACCAATTCCTATTGGGCCGACGAAGAGAGCCTGAAGGCGTGGAAGCAGGTCGTCAGCCACCTTGCCGCCCAGCGCATCGGCCGCGAACGCTGGTACAAGCAATACAAGGTTCGCATCGCGCGGGTAGAACGCGCCTATGAATTCACGGCAGAGGAAGGAGTTTCCCATGGCGAATAAGACCATCGACCATGCCTTCACGGCACAGAGCCTGACGTCGGCCGCCTCCGATCCGACTTTTGCTGGCGCGCTATCCTTCATGCGCCGCCGCTTCACCAAGGACCTGACGGGTGCAGACGTCGTCGTCTGGGGCATTCCCTTCGATGCCGCGACTTCAAACCGACCGGGCACGCGCTTCGGGCCGCAAGCGATCCGCCGGGCATCGGCGATCTTCGACAACGATCCGCAATATCCATTCGAGCGCGATCTTTTTGCCGAGATGGCAGTCATCGACTATGGCGACTGCCTGCTCGACTACGGCAATCACCAAGAGACACCCGCGGCAATCGAGCGTCAGGCAAGCACCATTATCGACAGCGGCGCCTTCCTGCTGACGCTCGGCGGCGACCACTACGTCACTTGGCCGCTCCTTAAGGCGCATGTCGAGCGCCATGGACCGCTGGCGCTGGTGCAGTTCGACGCGCATCAGGATACATGGTTGGATGACGAGCAGCGCATCGACCACGGGTCCTTCGTTGCCCGTGCCGTCCGCGCCGGCCTGATCGATCCCGACCGCTCTATCCAGATCGGAATCCGCACGCATGCGCCCGAAGATTTCGGGATTCACCTTCTCTACGGCCATCAGGTCGATGAAATGAATGCGACCGAGATCGCTTCGACGATCATTACGCACACCAAGGGTGCGCCCGCCTATCTGAGCTTCGACATCGACTGCCTGGATCCGGCCTATGCGCCGGGCACCGGGACCCCGGTGGCTGGCGGCCCCTCCAGCGCCAAGATCCTTTCGGTGCTGCAGAGATTGAAGCAGCTCGATATCCGTGGCGCCGACGTCGTCGAAGTCTCCCCGCCCTATGATCACGCCGACATCACCGCCATTGCGGGGGCGACGGTCGCGATGTATATGCTGGGCCTTCATGCCGAACGGCGCGCAACAGCAGGATGACTGCTGTTATCAAATTGATTCAACTTCATGGCAAACTGATTCCGGAAGCAATCCGAACCCACTGAAAGTGCAGGATAATTATGGCAGCAAAGATCTTCATCGATGGCGAAGCTGGAACGACGGGTCTGCAGATCCGCGAGCGCCTGGCGGAACGCCGCGATCTTGAGCTGCTGTCGATCCCGACCGAGAGCCGCAAGGACAAGTCGGTGCGCGCCGCCCTGCTCAACGAAGCTGATATCGCGATCCTCTGCCTGCCCGACGATGCCGCCAAGGAAAGTGTCAGCCTGATCGAGAACGACCGCACCAAGGTGATCGACGCCTCGACGGCGCATCGCGTCTCCGAAGGCTGGGCCTACGGCTTTCCGGAAATGAGCAGGGAACAGGCCGGCATCATTGCTTCTTCCAAGCGGATCGCAAATCCCGGCTGCTGGCCGCAGGGTCCGATCGCCACGCTGCGCCCGCTGATCGAGGCCGGGCTCGTGCCAGCCGACTTCCCGGTCACGGTCAACGGTATCTCCGGTTACACCGGCGGCGGTCGCACGATGATCGAGGATTACGTCGCCAAGGGCGAAGATGCGCCCGAATACATGCCCTACGGCCTGTCCTTCAAGCACAAGCACCTGCCGGAGCTGCAGCGCTATGCCAAGCTCGGACGCGTGCCGTTCTTTCAGCCGGTCGTCGGCAATTTTGCGCAGGGCATGGTCGTGACCGTTCCGCTGCAGCTCTCGCATCTGCCCAAGGTGCCGAAGGGTGCGGATCTGCATGCAGCGATCGCCGACTATTACGCCGGCATCAAGGGGTTCGTTGAGGTCGCTCCTCTCGAAGTATCAGAGCGCACGCCGGAGCTCAATCCGGAAATCTACAACGATACCAACCGCATGCGCCTGCACGTCTTTGCCAATGACGATATCGCGCAGGCGCTGCTCGTTGCTGTCTATGACAATCTCGGCAAGGGTGCCTCTGGTGCCGCCGTGCAGAACATGGACCTGATGCTCGGCCTCTGACGCCGGTTGCCAGCATCAAGACAGGGCGGTCGCCCTGTCTCCTCACCCGAGTACGGAGCCTGATCGATGACGTTCGAAGCGCTGTTGGGCGGCCTGCGCGTCTGGTTTGATGGCGCATTGCCTGACCATGGCATCTTCTCACTGATCGCCTTCGCTTTCGTCGCCGGCCTTGCTCGCGGCTTTTCCGGCTTCGGTGCGGCGCTGATCTTCATTCCGCTTGCCGGCGCCGTCATCGGGCCGAAACTCACCTCCCCAGTGCTGCTCGTCATCGACGGGCTTGCGACACTCGGCATGATCCCGGCCGCCTGGCGTGGCGCCGATCGGCGCGAAGTCTTCACCATGGCGGTGGGGGCTGCGCTCGGCGTTCCGGCCGGGACCGCGGCTCTGGCGCTCATCGACCCGCTCTCCCTGCGCTGGATGATTTCGGCCATCGCCATCTGCCTGCTGGCGCTGCTTATCTCCGGCTGGCGCTATCACGGGCAGCCGGTGGCGCCGCTCAGCGCTGCGATCGGCCTCATTGCCGGCCTTTTCAGCGGCGCGGCACAGCTTGGGGGGCCACCCGTCGTCGCTTACTGGCTTGGCGGCAAGAGCAATTTCACCCGTGTGCGCTCGAACGTCATCCTGTACTTCTCGATCTCCACGGTCTTCAGCTTCATCAGCTATTATTTCGGCGGGCTCTTCGTTTCCACGGTCTTTGCTCTGACCATCGTGACGCTGCCTGCCTATGCCGTCGGGCTCTGGGGCGGCTCAAAGCTGTTCGGCTTCGCCAAGGAGAGCACCTTTCGCATCACCTGCTATATCCTGATAGCCGTCTCGGCGATCGCCGGCATGCCGGTCTTCGACAGCCTGCTTCGGTAGCACACGATACGATTGCCCGCGCTCCGCGAAAGCCTTACACTCTCCGACATACAGGGGAGATCAATGGCGTCGGTTCTCATCGGCATTGCCATCATTGGAGGTACGACCGCAACGGTGCTTGCGGCCTATTACTTCATGCATCTTCTCATGGGCGGCGACCCCGGCGGACGTGACCGTGAACTGGCAAGCTCCGTCATTACCCGCATCGCCAGCCTGCATGCACTGATCCTTGCCCTGGTATTTGCGCAAGAGATGATCGAGTATCAGGCGCTGCGAACGGAAAGCGCCGTGGAAAGCAATGCTGTCGGCGACATCTATTATGATGCCGAGCGCTATGGACCCGAGGCACAGGTGCCGATCCAGAAAGCACTGAAGGATTATGTGCGCATCGTCATTGAGCAGGAATGGGCCGAGCTCGGACACACCGGCGAACTCTCGTCGGCGGCATGGGATCAATGGAACATTGCCTATCTGAGGATCCTCGAACTCGCGCCCACCAATGCAAAACAGGAGAGTCTGCGCAGCCATATGCTCGAAGAAATCCACATGATTTCGGAATCGCGCGACCGGCGCGAGAATAGCGGCACCGACTCCATCAGCCTGATCTTCTGGTTTGCCGCAGTTTCGGGCGTGATTTTCACTGCTATCGGCTACTATCCTTACGCGCCCGACGGCCGCAATCTTTTGCTGCTGTCGATCTTCGGCGTTTTTACCGGCATCATCCTCTTCTTCATCTACGCCTTCTCCAATCCCTACAGTCCGCCCGCTACACTCTTTCCAACGGCTTTCGAGCGACTGCAGGATGAGATCAGCGGGCCCGATCCGTAAACAGAAGCCGTTGGGTAGTGTCACAAACCGCAGGCGGGGCGAAAGGCTGTCGCCTTGGCAGTGATTTTGCGGTAAAAGCAGCGTCCTGTGAAAACAGCAGCCCTATCGTCATGCAGCCGTCAAAACGGAATGATAGGCGCGCCACATGCCATCAAGCACTGAGAGGAGTGTGCCATGAGACCGATCCTGAGCAACCGGATGAACACTTTCAACACTCAGGATTTCGATCTTCATGGCTATGTCGTCCTCGCGCGCGGAGAAAAAACCGCAGCGTCGTAATCGCTCTTACTTCCCTTCGAAAGATTACAGCAGGCGCCACCTGCGCCTACGCAAATTTTTGTCCTACTTCCGGCCGCATCTTCCGCTGCTCGTGGCGGATATTGCCTGTGCCGTAATCGTTGCCGCCGCCGCAGTCGCGCTACCGCTTTGCGCCAATATTGTCATGAGCCACCTCATCGTGCTCCCCAATAGGGTTTCGGCCTATCGGCAAATCCTCGGCATGGGCGCCATCATGCTGGTCATCGTGGCGATCGAGACGGCAGCGATCTTCTTCGTCGACTATCGCGGCCACATGATGGGCGCGCATATCGAAGCGAATATCCGGCAGGAACTATTCGATCACTGCCAGAAACTCTCCTTCGGCTTTTATGATCGTCACCGCACCGGGCAGTTGATGAGCCGCATCGTCGGCGATTCTTTCTGGCTCGGCGAACTCTTCCATCACGGGCCGGAAGACCTGTTGATTGCCGTGCTCAAATATAGCGGAGCGATGGCGGTGCTGTTCTTCATCGATCCGCCGCTTGCACTTCTGATTCTGATTCTGACACCTTTTGCCGTAGCTTACGCACTGCACTTCAACCGTCGCATGAATCGTGCGCTTGAAACGAGCAAGCAGGAGATCGCCGCCGTCAACGAAAGGGTCGAGGATGCGTTGTCCGGCATCCGCGTCGTCCAGTCCTTTGCGAACGAGGAGCTGGAGCGGAAACGTTTTGCTGCCCTGAACCGGCGCTTCCTCGAAAGCCGGGCCGATGGTTATCGCAGCGAGGCCTGGTTTTCAGCCGGCGCCGAGACCTTTGCCCAGATCATCACGCTTCTGGTCGTCATCCTCGGCGCATTACGCATCCTTGCGGCGGAGCTCACCATTGCCGATCTCCTGACGTTCCTGCTCTGCGTCGGCGTGCTCGTCGATCCGGTCAAGCGAATGGCAAACCTCGCCCGCCTCTGGCAGGAGGGCTATACGGGGTTCGTGCGGGCTATGGAAATCCTGGAGATCGACCCCGACGTGGTGGATCGCCCCTCGGCTCGTCCGATGAACGTTCCGAAAGGAGAGATCCGGCTCTCGAATGTCGATTTCGGCTATGAGGACGGGGCGGAAGTGCTGAGCAACCTGTCGCTGACGATCCGGCCGGGCGAATTCGTCGCCCTCGTCGGCCCCTCTGGTGTGGGCAAGAGCACGCTCTGCGCGCTATTGCCCCGGTTCTATGATGTGACCGGCGGCTCGATCGCAATCGATGGCACCGATATCAGAGACGTGACGCTCGCCTCGCTGCGCCGCCATCTCGGCGTGGTGCAACAAGACGTCTACCTGTTCGCCGGTTCCGTTGCGGACAATCTGCGCTACGGCCGACCGGATGCAACGGATGAAGAGGTGGAAGCTGCGGCCCGCGCGGCGCATGCGCATGATTTCATCATGGCATTGCCGCAGGGCTATCAGACCGATATCGGCCAGCGCGGCGTGAAACTGTCGGGCGGTCAGCGCCAGCGCCTGACCATCGCCCGCGCCTTCCTGAAGAACCCCGCCATCCTCATTTTCGACGAGGCAACGAGCGCGCTCGACAATGAAAGCGAGCGGGCCGTTCAGCAGGCTTTCCTGACGCTTGCCAAGGGGCGTACGACACTCGTCATCGCCCACCGGCTTTCGACGATCTGCCACGCCGACCGTATTCTGGTGCTCACCAGCGACGGAATCGTCGAGGAAGGCAGTCATGACAAGCTGATGGAGAGCGGCGGCATCTACGCCAACCTCTACGGATTGCAGGCGAGTATCTGAGGTCAATAACATGCTGAACGGTTGGGAAGAAGAGGCCGAACCGTTCAGCAGATCCAAGCGGACGATCTCACTTCAGGCGGAGAAAACCCCTATCCGAAAGCGTCCAGGGCGAGATATGAAACAACTGCTTTCATTGAGTTTTTGAACTAGTCGGATTCTGCCATGAGCACTTTAAGCCGCCCGGACTTGAGCGATATTCATCAAGGCGACTGGGTAGATCGCTGGCTGCCGATTAGGTGGCGGCCTTATACGCGGCTTGCGCGGCTCGATCGTCCGGTCGGGATATGGCTGACGCTGTTTCCCTGCTGGGCGGCACTGTTTCAGGCCGCCGACGGCCTGCCCGATATCGGTCAACTCGCCGTCTTTACGCTGGGTGCTCTGCTGATGCGAAGCGCGGGTTCGACGGTCAATGATATCGCCGATCGGAAATTTGACGGCCATGTCGAGCGCACCCGCTTTCGGCCCCTGGCAAGCGGGCAGATGGGCATCGTTCAGGCGGTGATCTTTCTGGCCATCGAACTCGCTCTCGCCGCTTCTCTGCTCTGGTTCCTGACACCTTTTACGCGGCTCGTTGCGCTCTGTGTGCTACCGCTCGTCTTCGTCTATCCGCTATGCAAGCGTTTTACTCATTGGCCGCAGGCGGTTTTGGGCGCAGCGTTCAACTGGGGCATGCTCATGGCCTGGGCTGAGATCAGCTGGCACATTCCCGCAGGTGCCGTCCTCATGTGGGCGGGAGCCATCGCTTGGCAAATCGGCTACGATACCGTCTATGCCTATGTCGACGTTAAAGACGACCGGAGCCTCGGACTGAAATCGACGGCGATCCTGTTCGGCCAGCATGGCAAGCCCATCATAGGCCTGTTCTATGTCCTGACTGTCGCCGCATGGTCACTCGGAGGTTGGCTTTCGGGAATGTCCCTGCCCTATGCGTTGGGAATGCTCGTCATTGCCGCGCATCTTGCCTGGCAGACATGGCGGATCGACCTTGCGCGGCCGGAGGTGAACTATCGCCTTTTCCTGGCAAATATCCTTACCGGACTATTGCTGGCAGCCTCGGCCCTTGCCGGAACCTGGTAGACTTGACGCTCAGTATGAGCAGGGACGATTATCGCTCGGACGGAAGCCACCGGCGCAGGCGGGGTTCAGGGACGTATCCTCGCCGTAGTCGTATCTTTCCGTCGAAGTGCAGCCCGAGGCGATCGCGGAAAGCGTGATCAGCGCGCCTGCCATTACGAATGTGCGAAATCGGTTCATCGGAACACTCCCTTCATAGGATCGCCCATGCGTGAAGCCGCTAATCTAGCATGGCATGACAAATCCACGCGAGGAGCATCGCATTGATCCTATTCACTCTTCCGAGAGGCCTCAGGATGCGAGCCGCCGTACTTCCTGCTCAGTCGCGTTCGGCAATCACAGTGGCGCGTGGATATTCGCCGTAATAGCCGCGCCAGTTGGCGACGGCAAAACCGAAGACCACGAGGGCGCCCGCCTGGTGCAGCAGGCCCCAGTGCAAGGGCACTTCGAGCAGCAGCGTGGTAATGCCGATCGCCGCCTGGATCGTTACCAGCGAGAAGAGCACGACAGCCCGGCGCGCGTGGGTAGTCCAAGGCGCAGCGCGCAATGCTATCACCATATTGACAAGTGCCAGCGCGAACAGCGTGTAGGCACCGAGGCGGTGGATGAACTGCACCGTCTTCGGGTTCTCGAAGAGGTTGATCCAGAAGGGTTGCTGGATGAACAGGTCGCCGGGCACGACGGCACCGTCCATCAACGGCCAGGTATTATAGGTGAAGCCGGCATCGAGCCCGGCCACCAGCGCGCCGAGATAGATCTGGAAGAGCGAGAATATGGCGATCGCCGCCGCCCAGCGATGGGATGTCTTCGTCGGAGCAGTATCGTCGGAGTGTGGTGCGAGACCGCGCGTGATCCACATGCAGGAGGCAAAGATCAGGCAGGCCATCACAAGATGGGTGGCAAGGCGGTACTGGCTGACATCGGTGCGCACTGAAAGACCCGACGAGACCATCCACCAACCGATGAATCCCTGCAGGCCGCCGAGCGCCAGGATGCCGGCAAGCGGCCAGCGCAGACGCTTCTCGATCATACCGGTTGCCCAGAAAAAGATCAGCGGCAGGGCGAAGATGACACCTATGGCGCGCGCAATCAGCCGATGCGCCCATTCCCACCAGAAAATGCCCTTGAACTGATCGACCGTCATGTCGCTGTTCAGCTGCTGGAATTCAGGAATGCGCTGGTAGAGCTTGAATTCCTCTTCCCATTCGGCGGCATTCAGCGGCGGGATGACGCCGTGGATTGGCTTCCATTCGGTAATCGAGAGGCCGGAATTGGTGAGCCGCGTGGCACCACCCACGAGCACCAGACAAAAGAGCGCCAGAAGCACGAAGCCCAGCCAGATACGTACGGCGCGGCGGTTGTTATCCTGCCTGCGCACTTCGGTGCGGATCGCCTGCTCCGGGCTCAGGTTCGCGACGGCCATGATCTCTCCTTTTATCCGGCAGTTGATTTGCCCCACCGGCTGTTGCAAAACAAGCCCCGAACCTTTGCGGCATGCCGTCGCGCCGGTTCATTTCCATTCGTTCGAAAGTTATACGATGCCCGTCCGCCTTCGCAAATTCATCGGCACGATCCTGATCATCATTCTCGTGCTTTTCTATGCGGTTCTGGCAAATACGATCGCGGTTGCGACGCTCGGCAATGCGCCCTGGTGGGGCCATCTGCTTTACTTCGCGCTCACCGGCCTGCTCTGGGTCCTACCGGCCATGGTCATCATCAAGTGGATGGCCGGTCCGAAACAGCAGTAGCAGCCGATTAACGGCGGAATAACCCTGATCCGTGGAAAACCTCGGCCGAGGACTGCAGTTAAACCAAATATACGTCTGCACGCCCTAGCTTCCTCTGCACCAATCTCTCGACTGGAGAAAGACCCGTGCAGACGCAGAGGCTCGATGTCACCGAACAGAAGTTTGACGCTGTGGCGCAGGCCGAAGCCGGTATTTCCCGGCTCAGGCAGCTCAGCGCGAAGCTTGCCATGGCCGAACTCGATATAGAGCTGTTCGACAGGATGGAACCCCTGGAGGAGGACTGGCGCGCGCTGGAGCGCGACAATCTCTCCTCGCTGCATCAGAGCTATGACTGGTGCACGGCCTGGGTGTCAGCCTTCCGCCGCCCGCTCGCTATCCTGCGTGGTCGCAGCGGCAACCGCACTGCCTTCATCCTGCCGGTGGAAATCGTCACCTCGCGCGGCATGCGGATCGCCAAATTCATCGGTGCCGAGCATAGCAACATCAATACCGGGCTGGTTTCCGAAGCTTTCGCTGAAACCGGCGATACGATCGACAGCGCTCACCTGGCTATGCGCCTTCGCGCAGCCCTTGCCGGCAAGGCCGACCTGCTTCTCCTGCAGAACATACCACTGGAATGGCGGAGCCGACGCAACGTGCTCGCAGATCTGCCTATGGTGCAGAACCAGAACCATGCCTACCAACTGCCTTTCCTCGAAAATTTCGAGAAGACGCTGCAGCAGTTGAACGCCAAGAGCCGACGCAAGAAGTTTCGTGTCCAAAGCCGACGGCTCGAGGCTGTGGGTGGCTTTGAGTATATCGTGCCGGACGCAATCTCGGAACAGCACGAGCTGCTCGATATGTTCTTCCGTCTGAAAAGCGCACGCTTCGCCTCGCTCGGGTTGCCCGATGTCTTTGCGGATGCTGAAACCAAGGCCTTCCTGCATGGGCTGATCGACAAGAGAGACGGTGACGGTTTCTGCCTGCAGATGCATGGCTTGCGCCTGAAGGGCGAATATGAAGGGCGCATCGTTGCGCTGTCGGGGATTTCTCGCAAGGGCGATCATGTCATCTGCCAGTTCGGCGCGATCGACGAGGAACTGGTTGCGGATGCTAGCCCCGGTGAATTCCTGTTCTGGCAGATGATATCGGGCCTGCATGGCAAGGGCGTCGCGATGTTCGATTTCGGCCTTGGCGACCAGACCTACAAGCGCTCCTGGGCGCCAGTCGAGACGGACCACTACGACGTGGTGCTGCCGATCTCCGGCCTCGGCATCGCAGCCGGCGCGGCGCATCGGGCAATCACTCGGGGCAAGGCCTTCATCAAGGCCCGCCCGGGTCTCTATAAATTCGCCCAGAATATCCGGGCGACGGTCGGCTAAGCGTATCTCGATCTTTCAGATTCGCTTGCTGCGCTTTTTTGCTCGACACGTCTTAGAAATAAATCAGGCCGCGTGACGAGCGGGGCTGCGCATTGCAGCTTCCTCACCGCCCGACATCAGGACGACACGCTCGTAACCTGCGCCCTGGAAATCCTGCATCAGGCTGACGAAAGCCGCCTCGTCGATCTCAGGCAGAGACAGGATGATCTCGATCTGCTTGCTGCGCGTCAGCCGCGAGACGCTCGCAACATCGGCCGCCCCACATTCCACGATGACGATATCGTAGGCGGATGAGAGAGCATCGAGCAGCAGCGAAAGCCTGTCTGCACCGCGCATCGCCTGCTTGATATCGCTGACACCCTGCGGGATCAGATGTGCATCGGACGTCCGGTCGCCATGGATGGTCTCACCAAAGGCCGCCTCACCACAGAGAAGGTCGGTGACGCCCAATGCCTCCGGGCTTTCGGCCATCAACTCGCTCGGATAACCGCTGCCGGTCATATCGACGAGGATCACGCGGCGTCCGTTATCGGCAAGCACGCGGGCAAGGGCGACGGTCGCGGCAGAGCCGTTGTCACCAGTCGGAGAGATGGCGACAGCAAGCGGCGCGCGGCAGTCGGTGAGATAGCTTGCGACCGATGAAACGGAGAATTCGTTATCGTCTGCAGGCGCTGGATCGTCTGCAAGCGCCGGTGCCTCCTCCACGAGTTCGGCTTCAGGCTGCTCCTCATCAACCGCAACAGCCAGCATGCTGGGCTTGGCGACCTTCGCAGCTGGAGCAGGCGCGGCTTCGACCTGCCCTTCCTGTTCGATCCTGTCTTCGATTTCGGGAGCCTCCACGGGGCGCAAGGCGCGACCGCTGAAGAGTTCGGCCAGCATGATGACGATCGCGCTCATGATGAAGCTTGCGACAGCTGCAACGACGACGATCGGCACGACTTTCGGGAAATAGGGATCGACCTGCTCAATCGCCTTTGAAACGACGCGGGCATCGGCAGGGCTGGAATTACGGTCGGCACGAGAGGCCGCCTCGCGATACCGCACGAGATAGGTTTCAAGCAGCTGGCGCTGGGCGTTGGCTTCGCGATCCAGCGCGTTCAGGCCGACCTCGTCCTCGCCCGCCCTGGCACTGTTGGCCTGCAGCCTATCGGACTGTTGCTCAAGCTCCTTGGCCCGTAGGTCGGCGACCTTCGTCTCGTTGTCGATGCTGGCAAGGATCTTCTGCGTTTCCTGGCGGATTTGCGTGCGGATATCGGCAAGCTGGGCACGCAGGCTTTTCAGTCTCGGATGGTTGTTGAGCAGGCTCGTCTGCAGATCCGAGATCTGCGACTGCAGACCGGATTCCGTCGCCTTCAGGCGCTGGATCGACTGCGAGGACATGATATCCGGCAGCGTATCGGAGGCCTCACCCGATGACAGCGCATTGCGCACGGACTGCGCCCTCGCCTCGGCATTGGCCTTGTCAGTACGCACGCGGGTCAGTTCGGCAGAGATGTCGTTGAGCTGCTGCGCGGTAAAGGTCGTCGTGCCGTTGGTCTGCAGCAGGCCATGGGTGGTGCGGTAGTCAGCGACCTTCTTTTCGGCTTCGCTGACCTTCTGGCGCAGACTGTCGATCTCGGGCTCGAGCCAGCGGGTCGCTTCCGAGTTGGAATCGAGCTTGGCACCGCTCTGCGTGGCAAGATAGACCTGCGCCATCGCATTCGGAATGCTGGCGGCAAGCTTCGGATCCCTGGAGGCAAAGGTGATGCCAATGACGCGCGAACCAGGCACCTGATACACCTGCAGGCGCTCGGTGAAGGCATCGATGACGCGCTCTTCCGGCGGATTCTCCAGCGGGTTCTTCTTCAGGTGCAGCGTCACGAGGATATCGCCGAGAGCGGAACCATTCGCCGCAGCATCGAATTCCGGCAGATCGTAGAGCTTCAGGTTGTTGATGACCTGCTTGATAAGGTCGGCCGACTGCAGGATTTGCACCTGGCTTGCGATATTCAACTCGTCCAGCAACGGCCCGGCATTGGCATCGTTCGTCTGGGTGTTGGCGAAAGCCGGAGCGCGCGGCTCGATCAGAAGGCGCGTTTCGCTTCGATATTGCGGCGCCATCATCTTTGCGCCGGCAAAAGCGATAACCGCGCCCAGGGCGGTGATCGTCAATATTCTCAGACGACGGGTCCAGACCGCACGCACAAGCTGGCCGAGGTCGATGTCCACATCCTGATCACGCGTTACCCGGGACATACACTTAACTCCAATACAAACTGCCCCAAGCGTAAACGACCATGGTAACTCAACGGTTAATGACAGCATCAACGCAAATAAGGCGCCCCTGATAAAGGAATTGCGGAAATCGGCGGTTTTTTTACCGGGCATTAACCCTAATAGATCGATAACGGCTTCACCGAGTTATCTTCCTGTGAGCACGCGGATGCCCTTCGTCCAGCCCAAGATTTTGATGGCCATGAGCCTCACCGCCATGATGGCTGCATTGGGCGGCTGCACCACCTATCGGCCGGCGCCGAAGGCCTTCAACCAGGCGACGATCCAGCCTTACTCACTCGATAGCGGCGATCGGCTGCGCATCACCGTCTTCGATCAGGCAACGCTGACCAATACCTATACGGTCGACCAGGCCGGCTACATCGCATTTCCCCTTATCGGCCAAGTCCCTGCCCGTGGCCGCACCCTGCAGCAGCTCTCCGGCCAGATCGCGCAGAAGCTGCAGCAGGGATATCTTCGCGATCCCGACGTCACGATCGACGTCGATCGCTATCGCTCTGTCTACATCATGGGAGAAGTCGGCCAACCCGGCCAATATGCCTATGTTCCCGGCATGACGGTCCAGAATGCCATTGCTGTTGCGGGCGGCTTCACCAGCCGTGCCAACCAGAGCATGGTCGACGTCACGCGCAAGATCAACGGACAGGTGCTGACAGGGCGCGTCAATATTTCCGGCCCGATCATCGCGGGCGACACGATCTACGTCCGCGAGCGGCTCTTTTAGCCTATGGCAGAGCAGAGGCCACTCCGTATCCTTCACTGCTTCAGATCGCCGGTGGGTGGAATCTTCCGCCATGTTCGCGATTTGGTGGAGGAACATAGCCGGGCAGGTCATGAAATCGGCATCATCTGCGACAGCTCGACCGGCGGCCAATACGAAGATAGTCTCTTCGACGATATCCGTCCTTTTCTTTCGCTCGGTCTGACACGCATTCCGATACGGCGCTCCATCAGCCCGTCCGATGCCGTCGTACTCTGGAACACATTCAAGGAAATCAGAAGTTTGCGGCCGGATGTGCTGCACGGGCATGGCGCCAAAGGCGGCCTGCTCGCGCGGCTTGCCGGCTCAGCCCTGCGGGTCAACAGGTATCGCGTAGCCCGCCTCTATACCGCGCATGGCGGAAGCCTGCATTATTCCCGCGCCTCCCTGCTCGGCCAGCTCGTGCTGCGCATGGAGCGACTGCAGGAATATTTCACCGATGCTCTGGTCTTCATCTGCGACTACGAGCGGCAGACCTATACGACCAAGGTCGGCCGTCCCCGGATCGAGAGCCGGCTGATCTATAATGGCATCGGCGCACGCGAGTTTTCCGATATTCCGACGCGTTCGGATGCCGTGCACTTCATCTACGTCGGCATGCTGCGCGACCTCAAGGGACCGGATCTTTTCATCGACGCCTTCGCCAAGACGGAACGCTTGCTCGGGCGGCCGCTTTCGGCGCTGATGATCGGCGATGGGCCGGACCGCGACCGTTATCGCGAGATGATGGTCGAGCGCGGTCTCGGCAAACGCATCGGCATGTTACCGGCGATGCGCGTGAAGGAAGCCTTCTCCATGGCGCAGAACCTCGTGGTTCCCTCCCGCGCCGAAGCCATGCCCTATATCGTGCTGGAAGGGCTCGGCGCAGGAAAGACCGTCATCGCCTCGCGCGTCGGCGGTATTCCCGAGGTGCTAGGCTCGGATAGTCCCGCATTGGTGACACCGGGAGATTCCGACGATCTGGCGCGGGTGATGGCCGAGGCCCTGACGGTGCCAGGCTGGCACGATAAGGTCATGCCCTCGCCCGATGCGGTGAAATCGGTCTTCTCCGCACCGGTCATGGCGCAAGAGGTGCTGAAACTTTACGACGATCTCGTCAATCCCGCTCCGGCACAGGCGCGCAAAGCCGTCTCGTAAATGTTTTTTAGGGGCTTTCTGTTATCCCGCTTGGGAATAACGAGCGATGAAGCCCCATGAACAAAATGGAAAAGAGCGGACAGTTCGACGTGGAAGCCCTGCGCAAGCAGGTCTCCGATGCCGAGAACCGCAGCAATGCCCCCATGCATTCAGCCGGCGAAGCGCCCGGCATCAACCCGTATGCCCGCCAGATCGCCGAGCAGTTCCGCGACGGAACCCATTCGCCGACGATCATCATCGGCCAGTTGCGGCTGCTGGAATTCCTGACGCAATTCGTCATCGGCCTTGTTGCCTACTATTTCGCATCCGGCGATGGCAGCGACGGCATCCTGATGCGGGCCATCATGACAGCGATCGTGTCGGCCCTGACCGTTGTCGCGCTTCAGCTCGCCGACACCTACTCCATTCCGGCGCTGCGCGCCCGCGTACGCTACCTACCGCGCGTATTTGCGGCCTTCGCGGTTGCCTTCGTGCTGACGACAGGAAGCTTCTCGCTGTTTCGCGGTCTCAGCGCCGCGACGGCAGAATCTTACACCACTTGGTTTATCGCGGGCGCGCTCTTCCTCCTCCTCGAGCGCCTCCTCGTGGCGCAGGGTGTGCGCAAATGGGCGCGTAACGGCATCATGGAGCGCCGCGCCGTCATCGTTGGCGGCGGCGAGCCGGCCAAAGAACTGATCCGCATGCTGGAGCTGCAGGAGGATAACGATATCCGCATCTGCGGCATTTTCGACGACCGTGGCGAGAAGCGCTCGCCGATCATGGTCGCCGGCTATCCGAAACTCGGCACCGTCAGCGAGCTCGTCGAATTCGTGCGGATGACGCGCATCGACATGCTGATCATCGCGCTGCCGCTCTCCGCCGAAGCGCGTATCTTCCAGCTTCTGAAGAAACTCTGGGTGCTGCCGGTCGATATTCGCCTTGCCGCACATGCCAATCGCCTGCGTTTCCGCCCGCGTGCCTATTCGCATGTCGGCGACGTGCCGATGCTCGATATCTTCAAGAAGCCGATCCGTGACTGGGATTCCGTTGCCAAGCGCGCCTTCGATATCTTCTTCACCGTCATTGCACTCTGCCTGCTCTGGCCGGTGATGATTGCAACGGCCATTGCTGTGAAGGCAACGTCCGAAGGCCCGGTCTTCTTCATGCAGAAGCGTCACGGCTTCAACAATGAAGTCATCAAAGTCTTCAAGTTCCGCTCCATGTACACCAACATGAGCGATCCGAGCGCGAAGGTTGTCGTGACCAAGGGCGATCCGCGCGTTACCCGGGTCGGCCGCTTCATTCGCAAGACGTCGATCGACGAGTTGCCGCAGCTCTTTAACGTATTGAGGGGCGAGCTCTCGCTGGTCGGCCCGCGCCCGCATGCCGTGCTTGCCCAGACCCAAGATCGCGCCTGGGCTGAAATCGTGGATGGCTATTTCGCCCGCCATCGCGTCAGGCCCGGCGTCACCGGCTGGGCGCAGATCAATGGCTGGCGCGGCGAGATCGACAATGACGACAAGATCAAGTTCCGCACGGCCTATGACCTCTACTACATCGAGAACTGGTCGCTCTGGTTCGATCTCAAGATCCTGTTCCTGACGCCGGTGCGTTTGCTCAACACGGAAAACGCCTATTGAGCGCGGTGGACGCCTCCCATGTGCGCGTGGCGCAGCCGCAACGGCTGACGCTGCGCCTCATCGGCTCGGCGGCCGTCGCCTTCGGCGTCTTCCTGTCCGGTTTCGTCATCGATGAACCCGCGCCCTATGAATTGTGGATGGCAGGGCTGGTCGGCCTCTGGTTCATTCTCGGCCTGAAAATCTCCCGCACGACCGCTCCCCTGCTGGTACTGCTTCTGACCTTCAATGTCGGCGGCATGCTGTCATTGACGCAGATGCGGGATCTGGCCGATGGACCGATGTATATCGCCGTCTCGACCTTTCTGGCACTGACCTCCATCTTCTATGCCGCGATCATCGAGGACAGCCACAAGCGGCTACCGCTGATCTTCAAGGCCTGGACCTTTGCAGCGGTCATCACTTCGCTGCTCGGCATCCTCGGCTATTTCCAGGCTTTTCCGGGCTCGGAAGTTTTTACCCTTTACGATCGCGCCAAGGGCGCCTTCCAGGATCCCAACGTCTTCGGTCCCTTCCTCGTGCCACCGGCCCTCTATCTCATCCACGGCATTCTGGTGGGCAACCTCAGGACTTCGCCGATCAAGGCATGCGAGTTGCTGATACTGGCGCTTGGCATATTCCTGTCCTTCTCGCGTGCCGCCTGGGGCCTCTTCGCCTTTGCGGTGGTGGTGCTGATCTTCGTCATGCTCTTGAAGGAACGCAGCGGCGCTTTCCGGCTACGGGTGCTGATCCTGTCGCTGATGGCGATCATCATGATGGTCGCCTCGCTTTTGATCGCGCTGCAGATCCCCAAGGTCAGCCAGCTTTTTTCTGCTCGCGCCCAGCTCGTGCAGGAATATGACGGCGAGCATCTTGGCCGTTTCGATCGCCACCGCATCGGCTTCCAGATGATGATGGAACGGCCACTGGGCATCGGACCGCTGGTCTTCGGCACGATCTTTCCGGAAGACGAGCACAATATCTGGCTGAAGTCGCTAACCACCTATGGCTGGCTGGGCTTCGTCAGCTATGTCGGCATGCTGTGCTGGACGCTCTATCTCGGCTTCCGCAACATGCTGCTCGACCGGCCGTGGCAGCCCTTCCTGATGGTGGCCTGGATCTCCGTTCTCGGCCATGCTGCGATCGGCAATGTCATCGATATCGACCATTGGCGGCACGTCTACCTGCTGTTCGGGATCGTATGGGGCTGCGCGGCGCTGGAAGTGCGCCACAAACATTCGAGCCGCCGCATAAACACTTGAGAAGTTCGGCGGACGCGCTAGACTTCCCGCATGATCACCGGCACACAGATACGCGGCGCACGCGCCATGATCGGCATGAGCATCGAGGATCTCGCAGCTCACGCGGGACTTTCCGTCGAAACGGTCGAAGCACTGGAAAACGGTGAATGGGCCGGCGAAACGCGCGCCGTAGTCGACGTACGCAATACGCTCGAAGCCCACGGTATCATCTTCATCGCCAGCGGCAATCAGGATGAAGGCGGCCCCGGCATACGCCTCCGCACCCGCAGTTCCAACGACGACGGCATCCGCCCGGAAAACCTGAACGCCGCCAACGACGACTGACGGAACCAAGCATCGTTCCACGCGTTTCAGCTGTCCTGTCAATCTGTTGGGGATAGCCAATCTTGAATCGAAACAACGGACTCTATCTTGTCATCGGCGCACTCGCCGTCGTCGTCATCGGCCTTGGCGCCTACATCTTTCACGAAGAGAGCAAGCCCGAGGGCATCGAGATGAGCATCGGCCAGAACGGTGTGTCGATCGAACAGAAGTAAGCCGGGGCCCCTTCCCGCACAGCTCGAATCGACCGCGTTCTAGAGATAGGTCTTGGCGAGGATGGTCAGCTTGCCGCTGTCTTTGACACCCTGCTTGTAGAGCTGGATGATTGCGGCACCGATCCGGTCAGCTTCCGGCGTGCGAGGCGCAATGCCGCTGTCATCGCAGACCTGACTCAGAACCTGAGACAACAGGTCGAGATCTTCTGAAAAAAGCGGTAAATCCTGCGGGTGAACTGACGATTTCAACATCGCGCCGCATTCCCTCAGAGGGCAAAACGCATCATCGCTGCGCAGCCGACGCCCTCCCTGCCAGCCTTGTCTATATTATGCGCGTGGGCCAAAACTTTAGCAACTACGCAAATCAAGATCGTCGGGAACAATCTGTTGTCCCATGCGTTACCGGGCCGTTTGGAAAAGCATGTGGAATGAAAAAGCCGTGAGTGAAAAACGCTTCCCCGCACCTGTCAGGATTAAATCCTCAAGTCAGAGCTTCATTGTTTCCAGCGCTTGGGAAGCGGTCGAATATCTCAGACGCTGGCCAGCCAAACGCAGCCGCGAATATCGCATCGCTTTGCAGCATTGCCTCGACGCACTCGACGGGTTGCGAACCGCAGGCGCGGCGCAGGCTTCTTTCCTGATGGCCGTCAGGAAAGCCGGACTACTGGTATGAGGATTGAAAAGTTGCCGGGTTGACGCTCAGAGCTTCAACCGGCCGCTTGCAGCATAAAATTGCGACTGGCTGAAGCCTTCGGCAATCGCCTTGGCGCCCACCGCGGCCACATGCTCTTCGGCAAGCTCCGCGAGCGCCAGAGCAACCTCCCCTTCCGACCAGCCGGACTTAACCGCCTCTTCTGAAAGGGCCTTGAACGCAGCGGCAAGCGTCTGCCGGCAATCCTGTTTGTGAGTATTGATGGTCATACGCCCGAAACTACGCTTCTCCACGATACATCTTCTTTACACGTCCAGCGGAAAAATTGCGAATAAATTTCACGTTCAGACAATCCAAAATTGGGAGTATCCCGCATATTGGCTTCAATCATTGGTAGATGTTAGCCGGAACTTAAATAAATCACCTCCCCCAAGCGGGGGATACTGACTGGAAATATTAACGTAATATTTTACCGAGAATTTAGTTGCCTGAAAATTACAACCGAAAATCTACAATACTCAAGCGAATCTCCGCTCAACGCGGCTCGACATCGCGTGCGGGCCACGAGGATTTTCATGAGATAGCCGTATATGCAAACAGTTTTGCTGCCTTGCGCAGACTTTTTTCGGCATTCACCAAAAGGTTGCAACACTCAGAAACGGGTTGAAAGCACAGGACGTCGGCTGTCGAAAGGACATTCCCCTGGACAAGTTTCGATTTCTGAGTGCGACGGCATTTTTCCCTTGCGTCCAAAAAACGAAAAGTCTAACAGATGCAAGCCGTTTCGGCAGGTCGGGGCGTAGCGCAGCCCGGTAGCGCACTTGACTGGGGGTCAAGGGGTCGCTGGTTCGAGTCCAGTCGCCCCGACCATTTAATCCCTTGAAATCTCAGTCTTCCGTCTCTCGCAACAGCGAGACACGGCGCGTGCTCAGCGCGAGTCTTCAGTCCATATTCGGCGCTGGCCGCGATAGATGTATTGGCCGGAGCCTTGGCGGGTGTCGTTGCGATAGTAATCGCGGCGGTTTCTATTGCGGTCGTCGCCAGCGCAACGCTCCGGAAACCGGCGGCAATCCTGGGCGTTCTGGCGATCAACACGCGAATTCGTAGGATCGGAAGCCATTGCATTACCGGCGAGCATTGCTAAAGCTAAGGCAAGTACGATCCTGATCATTTCACTCTCTTCACTTTTCTGCGGACCAACGCCCGGAGTTTATCACATGCTGCCAAGCCGCTCACTTCTCATCGGCGTGATCGTGACGCTGGCCTCATCACAGATCGCATTGGCAGAGAACGTGCCGTTCCGCAACGCCAGGGCAAACGAGATCAGACAGATGCTGAGCGGGGCCAGCCAGTTGAGCAGAACGGCCAACGGCTACGAATACCGCAAGGGTAACCCGAACGGCTACAAGATTTCCAACGGCCAAGTCTGCGTGCTTTTTCCCAACAAGCAGACCGATTGCGTCAGCGTGAAGACGGATGGCAAAGTGCTGCAGATAATCGACAGGAACGGCAACCGGACCAAGCTCTGAGCCCTTTTCGCGCTACAGTCCCGGTCAAGCCCTGCAGGCTCCACAGACCTATCCATATTCCCCCTCGGAACCTTCATCGGAAAACAGCGTTAGGAACGCATGATTTTGCGGGTCGCTCGCCCGCAGCCGCTGTGCGCCGATACGGTTTCGGTCCGTCGGCGGGATTTCAAACGAGCTTCAGCCGGGCGCTTTCCGGCGGGGGGAGATCATGAGATTGCGCTTTGTGTGCGCCACGCTTGCCACCTTTCTTGTCGCAGGCTCGGCCATGGCGGCCGACGCTATCGAAGAGGTCCCCGCCGCACCGGCAGCCGAGATTGCTCCGGTCTTCACGTGGACGGGCTTCTATGCCGGTCTCGGCGGTGGCCCGACCTGGGCCAATGGCGATTTCGACGTCTTTTCCGAAGACATGAATGGTGGTCTGATCACCGGTTTCGTCGGCTACAACTGGCAGCTCGACAATAATTTCGTGTTCGGCATCGAAGGTGATGTTTCCTACAATTGGGACAAGTCCGATATCGGCCCGTTCGAAGTCGGACTGGAAACCGCGGGATCCGTACGCGCCCGGCTCGGTTACGCGATTGACCGCGCCCTGATTTATGGCGCGGCAGGCTGGACGGGTGCGCAGGCCCATATCGATGGCCCCGCGGACGACGACAGGGACACGCTGTCCGGTTGGACGATCGGTGCGGGCGTCGATTATGCTTTCACCAACAATGTCTTCGGACGGCTCGAATATCGCTACAATGATTACGGCAGCGCTGATCTTCTCGGGCTGGACGGTGATTTCGACCAGCATGTCGTGATGATCGGGGTCGGCTACAAATTCTGAAGCAAGCCGCCTGCCCACAGCATTATAATGGCGATAGTCCAAGCCTGCCGTCTTCCGTCAGGCGTGGCTGCCATGCGGAATAATTGGCTATCGTGAAGTGCGGCGTCTCGAAAGGTGTCGCATGAGTTTCGGCAATGACGGTGACATCCGCACCAGCAGCCTCGCCGGCGAGAATGCCGGCTACCGCATCCTCGAATATCAGGCAGCGAGCGGGATCGACACCGAGACGGCTGGCGCCGAGCAGGTAGCATTCCGGGCTCGGTTTGCCGGATGAGACTTCCTCGCCGCTAACGATCATTGTCGGTGTAGGAATGCCTGCGGCTGCCATACGGCGGCGTGCAAGTTCGATCGGCGCCGAGGTTACGATTCCCCAGCGATCCCGGGGCAGTGCGTTCAGAAAGCGGATCGAGCCGGGGATCTCGATGATGCCGTCGAAATCCGCCATCTCCTGATCCAGAAGCAGCTTTGCCTCTGCAACAGGATCGACGCCGGGAAGACCGAGCTGACGGATGGCGTCGGATGCACGCACGCCATGGATAGTCTTCATCAACACTTCGGGCTCGAAGCCATGACGGACCGCCCATTCGCTCCAGACGCGCTCGATGACGACAATCGAATTCAGCAGCGTGCCGTCCATATCGAACAAGAAGGCGTCGTAAGTCTTGTCGAGAACGCGATGGGAAGCGGACAAAGGAAATTCCTTGCGAAGCGGAAAGCGGTCAGGCCTTCCGCGACTAGCCGAGCGTGACAGCGGCGTCAACCGGCCTAGTCGTTCACCTCGGGATGGGTGATGCTCTTGATGTCCGCAAGGCCGCGTGTGGCATCACGGTTGCCGGTCGCAGCCGCAGCTTCGAAAACGCGCGTCGCGTCGCCATACATCTTCAAATTCATATAGCTGTAGCCGCGCAGTACCATGAGATCGACGCGTTCCTGCTGCAACTGGGCACGCTGATCGAGATAGATGAGCGTTTCGCGATAACGGCCGCCCTGGAAAGCGGAGAGTGCTCGATCTGCGAGAATTGCGACCTGCAATTCCGAGGCGCGATCGCGATTCTGCGGTGCCTTGGTGGCGGCAACGGCAGCGCTGTTCGACAGGCCGACACGCAAATAGGCAAGGCTCTGTCCGTAGGCCGCGTCTTCGCGATCCTTGCGCACAGGGCTCGCCAGAGCTGCCTCGAAAGCTTTCGCCGCCTCCATCGGCCGGTTTAGGTCCATCAGGCACCATCCCCGCGCCAGTGCATCGCCGGGGCTGAGGCGGGAGGCATCGATGGTCGTCGAGCAGCCGCTCACCTGGCGCGGACCGCGCTCGACGGCAACCGTCTGCAGGTTGCGGGCGGGCCTTGCGGGCGCAACGGGTTGCGGCTGCATCCGGGCCTGGAGCTGCGGCTGGACCGGAGTCTCGTATTGTGGCTGAGGCTGGGCCTGGAACTGCGCCGGGGTCTGCGGCTGCGGCTGATAGGCCGCGCTGCGGTCTGCCGGCGCGGACAAAACCTGCGGGGCAACAGACTGAGGCGAGGTAGACTGCGGCGACGTAGGTTCCTCGGCCGCCGAGCCTGGGGCTGGCAAGGGTGCGCCGCCGCTGACGGCAGCGGACGTATCGTTCAGCGTGGCAATGCGCGCCGAACGGCCGGCCCAGAGGCGCTGGACTTCGGCAACGCCTGCCCGATCATTCAGCTGCTGCCGCGTGACCGCAAGACCATAGGCCGAAGGTTCATCATCAGGCTTCCAGCGCAACCCCGTCTCGAACCAGCGGGCCGCGGTCTGAAACTGGTTCAGTGAGCGCGCATACCATCCGAACTGCTGGGCCGTCGGCACATATTTCTGCTCGATGATCGTTGCGGCGATGCGGCCAAGTACATCCTCGCTCAGATCCGCCGGCGGCTGCAGGGCCATCAGATTGGCCGTCGCGGCGAGATAGGTTGCGGTCGCATCCTTGGAATCGTCACGCCATTTATACATGACGTCCTCGGCTTCCTGCGGCGATTTACGCGCAATCAGCGCCAGCGCCAGCCCCTGTGAGGCGACGGCGGAATCCTGTTTTTCGTGGGCAATGCGGAACCACTTCTCGGCCTCCGCCTCGTTGTTGCGACGCAGCTGATACCAGCCGAGCAGCAGCGCATCGGAGGGCAGGCCCTGCTCTTCGGCAAGCTTTTGAACACGCGAAACATAGTCGGGCGCGACCTGCAGCTTGGCATCGTCGTTGCCGTCGGCGACGAAGCGGCGGGCAAGATCGTCGCGCAGGCTGTCAAATTCTCTGGCGCCATTGGTATCCGCGGGCCTTTCCAGCGCAAGCAACGCCTGCATTGGGCCATAGGGCAGAATGGCGGAAGCCTTCTGGATCGTCGCCACGCGGGCAGCCGGATCGGTGCAGTTCTTCAGGATATAGGTATAGGCATCCTGCCCACGCTGCTGCCTGTTCGTGTCAACGAAGGCTTCGGCAACGCGCCAGAGCACGTCGATCTCGGCACAGGTCAGCAGGCTCGGCGTTTGAGCCGCGATGTCGACCACCGTCGCATATTGTTTGAGATCGGAGGCATTGACCAGACGGGCGCGGGATTCTGCGACATCCAGACGATCGAGCAGATCGGCGGGTGGCTGCCAGCCGCTCTCGGTGGTCTGGCGATCGGCGATTGCCTTGCGCAGCTCGGCATAGCGGCCTTCCGAATAGAGCTGCCACATGGTTTCAAGCTGGCGGTCACCATTCTGGGGAATGGCGAGCGGATCGGCCGGCGGCACCCAGTTCGGATAGAGTGCCTGAAGGCGGGAAATTTCAGCCTGCAGACGCACTTTGTCGCCACGACTTGCGAAATACCGCAAAGCGCTTTCATCGACGACCGGCTGCTGGTCTGCTGCCGTGCCGGAGGGCGGCGGATTGGCGGGCGTCTGCGCGGGGGCGGCCGGTTGCGCGGCCTGGGGGACAACCGTAACCGGCTGCTGTGCCGGCGCGCTTCCGGCCGGAGCGGTCTGCACCTCGTTGGTCTGTGCCTGATTTACAGGAGGAGGAACAGTCGGTGCCGGGTTTGTCTGAGGCAGAGCCTGACCGGCGGAATCATCCTGCGTCACGGCCTGGATTCGCTGTGCCACAGTCTGCACATCGACAGGCTGCGCATAGGCGGTATCCGGCCCCTTGATCCGGCCCAGCATCATCAGTTCCGGGGTCTTGCCGCCAAAGCCGAAACGCTCCAGCAAGGCATCGCGGTCCTTCAGCCCGGCAATCAGGGAAGCTACCACGACTGCTGCGGTGATCGCGACGAGAGAAGTTTTCACAGACATTCTGGATGCTTCTCCCCGACATAGGCCAGCCCAAGAAGCTGAAGCGTTGATGGATAATAATAGGCTGGCGCAAATTGCAGCGCTTCGGAAGGCAATTTCGCTCCGTCTAATACACAGGCCACAACATCGTTAACAATCCGATAACCAGGATCCGAGAGCGGCCGCTTCGACCGGCCTGTGGTGAGATCGATGATAGCGGGCGTATTGTCGCTTACGGTGATACCGTCTTTCAGGCGTGTCAGAAGCGCCTTGTCGGTCACCCCTCCCCGCACCAGATAGAGCGGGATGCGGATCGCGTTATAGCTGAACTCGGCATCAAAGCCTTCCGCCGGCTGGGGCTGACGCTTCAGGCTTACCCATTCGGCGGGCAGTTTACGCGGGCCGAACTGCATGGCCTTGAGCAGCGAAAGTCCATCGTCGGAGAGCTTCTGCCATTGTTTGGACGGTGCCAACGCCTCCATCACGGGAAGCGCCTCGAAGACCCAGTAGGACGGGTTGATGACGGGACCATCATCACGTTCGGCACCGGAAAAACCCTGCGCGCCTGGCAGCAACAGAGTCCGGCCAGCAGAATCGACGACGGTTTCCGACAATGTCGACTGCGCCATGCGGGTGGCAGCCGTTATATAGTCGGCGCGATTCCAGGCGGAACCTGCCAGCGCCAGCGCATAGGCGATCAGGATATCGCCATCGGACGCATTGTTGGTATCGGTCACATGCGGCGTGGCCGATGGATCCCATTTCCAGACCGCGAGGCCATCGTTGCGCAGCAAGAGTTCGGTGCGCGTGAAATACCAGATCTGCTCGAAATCGGCCGGGCTGGCGGCGAGATAGGCAAGCAGCAGCCCGTATCCCTGCCCTTCGCTGTGGCTGATATTGCCGTTGCCATTGTCGACAATACGACCGCTCGGGTCGAGGAACTTCGCCTTGTAGGCGGTCCAGGCATCACCGCTGATCCTTGGCTGCTGGGCCGACGCCGGCTCCCCGGCAAGCGCCAGCACCATCGTACCTGCCAGCAATGTGGCGACCCAACCCCTCATTTCGACCTGCCGAGCCTGGACAGCATTCTCGACGTAGTCAGCCCAATGAGCAACGACAGGACGACCAGCAAGAAAGAATAGGACAGGATGTTCGTCGACAGCCAGTTGGCGGCGATCAGGCGATAGTTGGCAATAGACAGGCCGTCGGTCTGCACGAAATCGAAGCGTGTGACAGGTACGCTCTCGATCTTGCCGGTGCGGCTGGAATAGGTGGTGACATGGCCCGACAGCTGCGGCCAGTTCATCTGGGCGGTCAGCGCGTTCAACCCTTCTCGCAGATCCTTGGCCGAAGGCGAGGTTACGACGGTCCAGGCGCCGCCGCCGTCGGGGCTCGTGCCCTGCGCCACCATCAGGGTTGCCACGTTCGACGGCATGAACACCTGCTCGGCATTGGGGACGAATTGCAGCGAGGCGCCGGTAATGTCGAAGTTTCGGCGCAGCCAGTCGCGAAAGGCCTCGATGCGGCCCTGCAGAGCACCGCCGCTGATGCGCGAGCGCCATTCCTCAAGCGCCTTACTATTGTCGACTTCCGTCGGCTGAGAATCGGTCACCGGGCGCCATGAAGCCTGGCTTGCGGTCGCGACATTGACCTGTGTAAGTGCGGTTGCCGGCATCTGCGAAATCGAGCCGATGAAGATCGCGTTGCGGTCGCCGATCACGCTGGGTGAAGCGACGGTCTCGACCGCGATCGGGTGGCCGGCCATGATGGCAAGCTGGCTCAGCAGGGTTGCGGAAGCCGAAAGCGTATCGGCGTCGGTACGGTCGATAAACAGCGGTATCGGCTGGATATCGCGCCCGTAGGGGTAGGAGGTGCCGGACATGGCAGCGAGGTTCGGGCGCTGTCCGACGCGGGCGAAGTCCGGCATATGAAATTCGGACGTGTCGAACAGCGCAAAGCGTGGCGTACTGGAGGCGGTAGCGCCCGGCGCGCAGGCCGCATCGTCCTTCGTCATCAGAACCGCCTCGATGGCGATCGTGTTCAGGCCCGGCTTGAAGTGCCGCATGGTGACGCGGATCGGCAGGCGGCGGAAAATTCCTCCGTTGGTCGTGGCGATCGGCACGGTGGAGGCAATGTTGCCGTTCACATAGACGTCGATATGGCTGCCCGGAAGCACGTTGCTGGAATAGGCCGCATCGAGCAGGATCTGCGCTTCGCCATAGGCATTGGCATAAAAATCCGCCGGCACGGCGACATTGAAACCGGTGCGGAAACGGCGGCCGGAAAACTCGACCGTCCGGATGCCGAGCTGCGAGAGCGGGATGCGCGTGTCTTCAAAGAGCAGCGGCGCATCGGGTGCGGTCCAGCGCTGTGTGGTCAGCACATCGCGGCGGACTTCAGGAGTTCGGTCGGTCGGAGAAACCACGGTATCGATCGCCGTCGAGACCGCCTGCCAGGATGGACCGCTGATGAGCAGAATCGGTGAACCGCTGCGCGGATCGGTAACGAAGGCAGCGAGCGCAGCGCTTTCGGCCGCCGGGGGCAGACCGGGAAAGATCGGTCGCAGTTCGGCCGCAGTGCCGACGAGCACAGCCATCTTGCCGGGACCGCCTGCCGGCGGTGCGCCGGAGCTGAAGGAAAAGACCTGGTTCGGCATACCGCTCAGGAGTGACAGGCCCTGGGCCAGACGCAGCAGAGGCTTGGTGGTGCCCGGCTGCTCCATCGCCGGCACAACGAGATCGAATTCGGTCTTGCCGGCGTCGTCAACGCCGATTGCGCGAACCGCATCCGTACTGGAAAGCTGTGACGCGTCGTGGCCGGCAAAACTGAGATAGGTTCCGGCCGGATCGATATTCGACCAAAGCTCATAGGTGGAATCGATGCTGCAATCGGTGCGGTGCCGCTGATTGGCTTCGAAGGTGATGAGGTTGGCGCCGGGCTGCAACAGCCCCGGCGGCACATCGAAACTGACGGCCGTAGGGCTGTCGGATGAACCGACCTGTTGTTGACCGACGGGACGATTATTGATGAACACCGTCAGCTGCGAGGCTTCGGGCGCGACGACGATGGCGTTCTGATAAGTGAAGGTGAAGCGCGCTTTTGCGCTCGCCTGCTCAGGCGTCAGATAGATCGACCAGGATCTACGGTCATATTCACCGGCGAGGCCGAGTTCGGAAAATGGCACGATGTAGCGCCTGACGTCACCGGCCTGCGGTGCGACCGCGACAGGACGGACGGCGGTCGGTGCAGGCGGCTGCGGCTGCACCGGAGCGGCAGGCATTGCTGGAGACTGTGTGGGCGCTATGGGAATGACGCTCACCGGCGGCGCTGCCGGTACTGGCGCCTCAGCCTGCGCCGGAGCCGGTTGCGGGCCTGCAGCCTGGGGAATGATGGGAACGGGGGCTGGTGCGGGCTGCACTGGCTGAGCCGGGACTGTCAGACGCGGCGTGACAGGCGGTGCGTCGGCGGGGCGCTCGACCGACATATCGAAGGGCGTGGTCTGCGCATAAGCAAGAACCGAGGTGCCCGCGAGAAGCAGCGAGATGGCGAAGAGTTTTCTCATCCGGCATTTACCTTTGCCGCCTGCTGCTGTCGATGCTCCTCGTGCTCCGGCCGCATGCTGCGGAAGAAATACACGAGGCCGCGGCTCGTCTGGTAGAGCGAGAGGCCGAGGAACCAGATCGTTCCCTTGATGAGGCCCGGGTTGCGGCGACGCGAGGCCTGGAACTGAGTCCACTGATCGGAATTGGCGAATATCAGGTCGGCGATCAGGCGATGGTCCAGCGCGCTCTTTGGCTGATACTGGCAGCCGACATTGGTGATATCGCCTGAGGGTTCGATGTTGCGGACGATAAGCGGCAGGGTTTCGAGGTCTGCGCCGCTATAGGGCCGGAAGCGGATCTCGCCGAGCGCACCAAGCTGTACAGCGTCGAGGTGCTTGTTAAAGATGTGCAGGCGGGCGCCGTGGACGGAGACGTCCTCGATGGAAGCCGTATACCACTGGTCGCCGACACCGAATTCGCAGCGACGGTTGACGCGCACGCGGCGGGAAGATGCCCGCTCGCCGCGCTCGGAAACGACGCCGAGCGCGCAGCCGGCAAGGATGAGATTGATGATGTTCCAGCCGCCGACGACGAGGGTGACGTCCGCCTTATAGGGCTCGGCATAGATCTTGTAGATGGTGATCGCGACCGCGATGATCTGAACCGCGAAGATGACGAAGAAGGGCCGGCTGATTTCCGACAGGCGGCTCACCGCGATGGATTCGTCCTTGGCGGTAACCTTGAAGGTCGGCTTACGCGGATTGAGCATGACCGACACGACGGCCGGCAGCAGATGCACCGTCTGCACATATTCGTAGAGCTCGGAGATCCAGGGCCAGCGGAACGATCCGTAGAGATAGTTCTGCATCATCAGGTTCACGATCATGTAGGCGAGCGTGTAGGCCAGGAACTCGCCGCCGGAGGCCGTGAAGATTTCCAGATCGAAGAAGAGATAAAAGAGGGGCGCAAAAAGGAAGATCGTGCGCGGGAACGGGAAAAGCCAGAACAGCGACGAGGACATGTAGCAGAAGCGCTGTGGCAGGGTGAGCCCACGCTTGAGCAACGGAAAGCGGAAGCGCAGGATCTGCATCATGCCCTGCGCCCAGCGGCTACGCTGGCCGATGAAGCTTGCAAAGGTCGCTGGCTGCAGGCCGGCGATCAGCGGCTTGTCGAGATAGATACTGTTCCAGCCGGCGCCATGAAGGGCAAGTGCAGTCTCGCAATCCTCGGTGATGCTGACACCGCTGAAGCCGTTGGTGGATTGCAGCGCGCGACGGCTCAGCACCGCGGCCGAGCCGCAGAAGAAGGCGGCGTTCCACTTGTCGAGGCCGCGCTGGATGATGCCGTAGAACATTTCGTTCTCGCTCGGCATCTTGTCGAAGGTGCGCAGGTTGCGTTCAAGCGGGTCCGGGTTGATGAAGAAATGCGGCGTCTGGACGAGGAAAAGCTTTGGGTCGTCGTCGAAATAGCCGACGGTCTCCAGCAGGAAGTCACGCGCGGGCGCATGGTCAGCGTCGAAAACGGCGATAAGCTCGCCGCTCGAATGCTGCATGCCGTTATTGAGGTTACCGGCCTTGGCGTGTTCGTTGCGGTCGCGAGTCAGGTAGTTGACGTCGAGATCGACGCACAGCTGTTTCAGCTCGGCGTGGCGGGCAGCAGCAGCCTGGGCCTCGATCAGCTTGGGCGAATTGCGCTTCTGCAAAGTGCCGCCATCATCCAGCAGCCACACATGCAGCTTGTCTGCCGGGTAATCCATTGCCTTGGCGGCAGCAAGCGTGTTGGCAAGCAGGACTGCGTCCTCGTTATAGGAGGGCACGAACACATCGACATGAGGGAAGCGCTCGAGCTTGGCAGCACGCGAGGGGCGCGGCGGCAAGGGGGTCGCGACGATGAAGAGCGACAGCGCCAGCATCATGACGCTGTACATTTCTGCAAGATAGAGCAGCAGGCCGGGAATGAAATTTTCGAGCTGGTTGAGCGGCGGCAAGGTATTGGTCGTGCGCCAGTAGACATAGCGCAGCACGATCGCGGTGCCGAAGGCGAGCGCGACGAGCCGCCAAGTGCCCTCCCCCTTCAACACCTTGATGATTGCCATTACCGCGACCACGGTGATGCTGGCAATAAGCTGGGTCTGCAGGTTGACGGGCAGCGTGATCAGAACGATCACGCAGAGCGACACTACAGCCCATATGACGATACTGCCTGCCTTACGCATGGATACATTCCTTCGAAAGGGCTCAGCCGCTGTGCGCCGCGCGCAGCGGGTATGCTTGCTATTTCGGGCAGGCGACCGTCGCGGCCGCATCACCTATGCAATCAGGGGAAGGCACGGTCGCACCGATCGGCCTTGCCGCTTGTTGGACCGGTGCCGGCGCATAGGCCGGCGGCTCTATCGCATTCGTCTGCGTGTCGTCGTTCGGCATCGGAACGCGAGGGCCGACAGGCGGCTGCAGGACCGGCGCCGCCTGCACGGGAGCCGCCCGCGGCAGTGCTCTGCGAACAGGGCCGGGCCGCGACTGACGGATCACAGCCGGCGCAGGCTCGTAGCCAATCGGCATCGAGTTCGGGCGATAGCCGCTCGCGTCGGGATAGATCGGTGCGCCGGTCTGGCCGAGCGTCGGGTCGGCCGGCGGCGGGGCGCCGTAGGGATTCCAGATATCGCCGTCGAAGGTGCCAGTGACTGTGTAACCGTAGACGATACCAAGAAGCTGCCGCTCCGTGGCGCGGGCATCACAAAGGCGCAAGCGGATCTGGATCATGCCGAAATTGCGCGCCTGCGTCTGCGCCGACTGACTGGAGCGGATCTGCTGCCAGGCGTAGATGCAGGTGTCGCCGGCACGGCTGTGGCCGGAGGCATAACCGAAAGGTCCGTAACTGTTCTGTAAGAAGGTGGCTGACGTCGCCATCGGCACACCAGGAAGCGAATGCGCCATTTCGCGGCCGATATCCCCAGCCCTGATCATCCGATAGGAATCGCTGCCGGCGCCCGGATTGGAACCCGATGCACCAAGGAACTGCGCTTTCAGGAAATTTTGCCCCTGCACCGAAGAGGATGTGAAGAGCGATATATTTTGCTCGACGCCGTTTCCGCGTTTCTGCTCCACGACGCCGACGATCGACGGACCGCCCGGAGGTGGAATCACAAGCGCCTTTTCAGGCTCGACGCTCTCCGGCCCTACGGGTTGACGCACTCCGCCCGTCGACGTGCAGCCCGCGATCATCGCCGCGACGGCTACCACTGATATCGTCTTCGGAAAATGCATATCCTGGCCGTTGCTATCGTTTTCTTAAACTTTGCCTGGATGGACAAAGCGCGGCGAATTTCCGAATCAACAACCCCAATGTCGTTCATTAGGAATAAACGATGCTTATGGTTAACAAATGGTCAATATCCCGCCCACAGTTGTGCCGGGTAAAGTTGGCCAGCAATCCATCATTCCAGGTTCAACCATATGATTGATCGAATTATTTAGAAGCACCTTAATTTCCATCCCGGCTCTTGAGGGCTGCGGCGGCGGGCTCAAAGCAGCAGGTGTGAATATCCGGAAAAGCGCGGAAGAACCCGCATAAATTCTGCGTCACGTGCTTCGATCGCCCCCCTCGACCGAGCTGATCCGATCCCTCGCTCTTCACGGAACCATGAAGCATGGCCGGCGTTCATTCGATGGCTGGGTAAGAAAAGGAGAATATTCCATGCGCAAGACCCTGCTGGCCACGGCCGCCCTCCTACTGACCGTAAGCTCCGCCGCCTTCGCGCAGAGCACGGTCATCGTCACCGATCCCGCAACCACCGGCTCGACCGTCGTGCTTCCCGGTGAAGTCCGCACCTATGTGATGGAGCAGAGCGTCCCGTCCGTCGTCTATGACGGCGATATCGCCGTTGGAACCACACTTCCGGATACGGTCGAAGTCCATACGGTTCCTAACGTGGACGGCTATGCCTATACCGTCATCAACGACCGCCGCGTGATCGTGGAGCCGCAGACACACCGTGTCATTCAGGTTCTTGAATAATCCTTGCCGGGCAGGCGTGAGGCTGCCCTCACGCCTGCCCGGCAGGCGGCTTGCCGTTCAGGACCTCACGAACTTTGTGGGCGAGCTGTTCGAGGCTGAACGGCTTGGCGAGCAGCGAGACGCCGTGATCGAGAACGCCGTTATGAACGATGGCGTTGCGGGTATAGCCGGTGGTGTAGAGGATGCGTATCTCAGGCCATCTCTCCGCAACGGCGTCCGCAAGTTGGCGACCGTTCATCTGCGGCATGACGATATCCGTGAAAATCATGTCGACGCGCGTCGCCTCCAGCACTGTCAGCGCCTCGGAGCCGCCCGCAGCTTGTAGAATGGTATAGCCGAGTTCGCGCAGGCTCTCCGCCGTCATCTCCCGCACGCTCTCATCATCTTCCACCACGAGGATTGCATCATCGATGCTTCCCTGTGGGATCGGTGCCATAGACGTTGCCGAAAAGCGGGTATCGCCGGTACCGACATGGCGTGGCAGATAGATTTTCACTGTCGTGCCTCGATCTATCTCCGAATAGATCTTGATATGCCCCTTACTCTGCTTGACGTAGCCGTAGACCTGGCTGAGACCGAGGCCTGTTCCCTTGCCCGGTCCTTTCGTCGTGTAGAAGGGATCGAAAGCGCGCTCCATGATCTCCGGCGACATGCCGGTGCCGGTATCGGTGATGCTGATCATCACATATTGACCGGCCTCTACCTCATGATGCGTGCGCGCATAGCGGTCATCGAGTTCGGTGTTGGCAGTCTCGATCGTCAGATGCCCACCATCGGGCATGGCGTCGCGGGCATTGACGGATAGGTTGAGAATCGCGTTTTCGAGCTGGCTCAGATCCGCGAAGGTCGGCCAGAGGCCGCCGGCCAGTACGGTCTCGATCCTGACCTGTTCACCGAGCGTGCGGCGCAGAAGTTCCGACATGCCGCCAACCAGCTTGTTGGCGTCTATCGCCTCGGGCGCCAGAAGCTGCTGTCGTGAGAAAGCGAGCAAACGCGCAGTCAATACGGCAGCCCGCTGGGCGCCGTCCCTGGCACTCTGGATCGAATTCAGCAGGCGTGGATCTTCCTTGCCATTCAACCGGCGCTGAGCAAGATCGAGACTACCGATGATGATCGCCAGCATATTGTTGAAGTCGTGCGCCACGCCGCCGGTCAACTGGCCAATGGTTTCCATCTTCTGCAGCTGCCGCACCTGCGCCTGGGCGATCGCATGATCTTCCATCTCGCGCTTGAGTTCTGCCGTGCGCCGCGCGACCGTTTCCTCTAGCTTCCTGTTGAAATCGTTCAGGTCCTGGCGCAGATGCAGCTGCCGACCATGCGAGGTGATGATCGCCTGCATCAGGCCGACAATGATGAAGGCATTGACGACGAAGGTAGACAGGCCGATCCATTGGCCGAAGGTGACGGGCCAGAAGACAGTGTGCGGCTCGACAAAAAACTGCTGGACGACGAAGCCCGAGAGAATGGCCGCCAACGCGCCCGGACCGCCGCCGCCGACAAAACTGGCGATCAGGATTGCAGGCAGGAAGCTGAGGAAGGGAAAGCCGGAAAGATAATCGCCGGCGGCAAAACGCAACAGGAATGTGAGCGCGACGACGGCAATGGCAAGTGGATAGGTCAAGCCCGGCCTATGACGCAGCCAGTCCGTGGCGCTTAACAAATCCATTTCCCAGCCTCTTCCCTTCCGTCACGACAACGGCCCACCAGCTTTTGCATAAGGAATCCGGCCCGGCAATATGCTGTTTCTTGTACTGCTCAGCACAGCCTTGACGAGCAGCCGGCTCAGGACACATAAATCGCGATAGATAGCGCAGGGCTTTGCACAGAGCCCGACACGGGAATTGAGCGGACGGAACAATGAAAGACATTTTCATCGTCGAAGACGATGCACTGATCGCCATGCTCCTCGAGGAGATGCTCGCCGATCTGGGTTACCGCGTCAGCGCGAGCGCTCCTGATCTGGAACGGGCGCTGCATACGGCGCAGAATACCGAATTCGATGCTGCCATTCTCGACGTATCGCTCTCAGGGCAGAGTTCGCTGCCGGTGGCAAAGCTGCTCGAAGAGCGAGGCAAGCCCTATGTGTTTGCGACGGGATATGGCAGTGCGCCGGAAGGCAGTAATTCGAAGCGGCCGATCCTGCGCAAACCGTTCCAGCTTTCCGATCTCGAAAAAGCGCTGAAGGGTATGGAAGGCTAGAGGAATTGGAGATGCCTAGCGCACCTGATCGAGCAGGCGTTTGCACTCGAGGAGATCGTAGAGCGCTTCCTGAAGCAGCGCGCGATCTTCCTTGCCGACACTCGACTTGCCGATCGAGATTTCCGGCTGATCGTCGTCCCCGCTGACGAAATTGAAGAAGCGGCGCGTGATCGGCGGTTTGGCGCGGCCGACGATCTGATCTTCTTCGGCCATGGCGACGCGCGGCTCGCCGGAAGCGGCATCGTTCACATTGGCCGAAAGCGCCTCGACGCTTGCAAGATCGCCATGCCCGACCGCGACGACAAACTTGTTGCCGTTGGTCTTCAGGAGCTTTTGCACGCCCTTGATCGTGTAGCCATGATCATAAAGCAGATGGCGGATGCCTTTCAGGAGATCGACGTCCTCAGGGCGGTAATAGCGCCTGCCGCCGCCGCGCTTCATCGGCTTTATTTGCGGAAAACGGGTTTCCCAAAAGCGCAGCACATGCTGCGGCAGATCGAGATCGTCCGCAACTTCGCTGATCGTACGAAAGGCATCTGGGCTTTTGTCCAAAGTCATACTGCTACGCGACCTCGCGGCTCATCCAAACGGCGACTCATCATATTTCAACGGTTTGGCGCCGCGAATTCAAGTCACGTCTTGGCGTTGCGCACAGTCAGAAACGCAATGCCCCGGAAACCTATCGTCATGCGGGAAAAAGATGATCACGCAGCCGGATTTTGAGGCTTGGTCTTGACCTTACGGGAGACGTGAGCCTTTAGAATGCGCGTCTTGAGCACATTCGATGCCTTGAAGGTCATGACGCGGCGGGGCGAAATCGGCACTTCCTCGCCGGTTTTCGGATTACGGCCAATACGCTCGTTCTTGTCGCGCACCTGGAAGGTCGCGAAGGAGGAAAGTTTAACGGTTTCGCCGCGTACGATGGCATTGCAAATCTCGTCGATGACCGTCTCGACGAGCTCAGCAGATTCGGTCCGGGAGAGACCGACCTTCCGAAAAACGGATTCCGCCAGGTCTGCTCGCGTCACTGTCTTTCCGGTCATGGTTTCCCCGCCCAATAGAAAATATTTTGTGAAAGTGAGCAAAGAGTATTTGTCTTGTGCCTTACGGTCAAGCTCTTGTTCGCCGCCAGTTTTTTAGGATTCGTGCCTACCAGCGCAGCAAAACCGCGCCCCAGGTGAAACCGCCACCCATGGCCTCCAGCATCACGAGGTCGCCCTTCTTGATGCGTCCGTCGCCGGCAGCCGTCGCGAGCGCCAACGGAATAGAAGCAGCAGACGTATTGCCATGCAGATCGACCGTGATGACGACCTTTTCCGGAGCAATATTCAGCTTCTTGGCGGAGCCGTCGATGATGCGACGATTGGCCTGGTGGGGGACCAGCCAATCGAGGTCATCGGATGTCGTACCAGTCGAATCGAAGGCCGCCTGAATGACGTCGGTGATCATGCCGACGGCATATTTGAAGACCTCGCGGCCTTCCATGCGCAACTTGCCGACAGTACCGGTCGAAGACGGGCCGCCATCGACGAAGAGCTTGTCCTTGTGCGAGCCATCGGAGCGCAGATGCGCGGTCAAAACGCCGCGATCCGATGTCGTCCCCTCGCCTTCGGCAGCTTCCAGCACGATCGCGCCGGCGCCGTCGCCAAAGAGCACGCACGTGGTGCGGTCGTTCCAGTCGAGAATGCGGGAGAAGGTCTCGGCGCCGATGACGAGCACGCGCTTGGCGAGGCCGCCACGGATATAGGCGTCAGCCGTGGTCACGGCATAGACGAAGCCGGTGCAGACGGCCTGAACGTCGAAAGCGAAGCCATGTGCCATGCCGAGGCGGTTCTGAATATTAACCGCCGTTGCCGGGAACGTGTTGTCGGGTGTGGAGGTCGCACAGATGATCATATCGATGTCATCGGGCGTCAGGCCGCCATTGGCGAGTGCCGCGCGAGCGGCAGCCTCGCCGAGCGAAGACGTGGTTTCATCATCGCCTGCAATGTAGCGCTGGCGGATGCCGGTGCGCTGGACGATCCATTCGTCCGACGTATCGACGACGCCTTCCATTTCGCGGTTGGTCATCACGCGTTTCGGCAGTGCGGCACCGAAGCCGCGAACCACTGATCGGATCATATTGCTTGAACCCCGTCGCTCACGCGGCTTCAGGCCCCATCGGGGGCAGCCGCTTGGCATGATATTTTTTAAGATCGTTTTCTATTTTCTGGGTCAGGCCATTCTTGGCCATGTCATAACCGACTTCGATTGCCGCGGCGATACCTTCCGCGTTCGCGCCACCATGGCTCTTGATGACGATGCCGTTCAAGCCAAGAAACACGCCGCCATTGACCTTGCTGGGATCGAGCTTCTCGCGCAGCATATCGAAGGCGCTCTTGGCGAAAAGATAGCCGATACGGGCAAGCAGGGTACGCGACATGGCGGCACGCAGGTAGGCACCGATCTGCCGGGCCGTGCCTTCGGCAGCCTTCAGCGCGATATTGCCGGAAAAGCCTTCCACAACAACGACATCGACCGTACCCTTGCCGAGATCGTCGCCCTCGACGAAGCCGGAATATTCGAGCGAATCGAGATTGGCCTCGCGCAGCAGGCGGCCGGCCTCCTTGACCTCTTCCTGGCCCTTGATTTCCTCGACACCGACATTGAGCAAACCAATGGTCGGGCGTTCGAGATCAAACAGCGCGCGCGCCATCGCACCGCCCATCAGGGCGAAATCCATCAGTTGCTGGGAATCGGCACCGATCGTGGCGCCAACATCGAGAACGATGCTTTCACCCTTCATCGTCGGCCAGATAGCGGCAATCGCCGGACGTTCGATGTTTGCCATGGTACGCAAGCAGAACTTGGCCATGGCCATCAATGCACCGGTATTTCCGGCGGAAACGGCGACATCTGCCTCGCCCGACTTCACCGCCTCGATGGTGCGCCACATGGTGGAGATATAGCGGCCGCGACGGAGCGCCTGGCTCGGCTTTTCTTCCATGCTGACGGCAAGTTCGCAGTCGTGAAAGACGGAGTTTTCCCGAAGTTTCGGGAACTTCGCCAGAACCGGATCGCATTGTTCCTTGATACCATAAAAGACGAAGGAAATATCCGGATGCCTGTCCAGCGCCTTGGCGGCACCGGGGATGACAACCTGGGGACCAAAGTCGCCACCCATGAGGTCGAGAGATATTTTGATCACGCGTCCCTGATCCTTTTTTTTCGCCTGAGGGGGGCGAAATTTCGGCCAAAATACCGGTTTTGGCGTCGCTTACAACTGAATTGTGTCAAATGCCGGGGAGGTATCAGTCCTTTTTCCAGTCCTTCAGCGCGGCGAATGCGGAAGGCTTTTTGTCATTCTCGCCGGTGTCCTCGATATGGCCGGCAAACTCCACGCCTTCCTTGCGCGGATAGGGATCGATGGCCATCGCCGCGAATTCCGCGACGATCTCCCCGGCATCGATCGTATCGCCGACAAAGGTTTCCGGCAGGTCCGGACCATCGGGATCCAGCACCATTTCGCCGGAATCATTGGCCGGGTGACGAGCGAGCTTGGAATTTTCCGGCACGAAGATCTGCTCGAAGCTTTCGTCGATATTGGATACGACCGGCTCGAGTGTGACGACGCAGGCCTGGACAATCTTTGCCTGTACGCGTCCCTTGACGCGGATGCCGTCACGCTTCCACCTGTTGACCTGCAGATCGGCGTGAAGACTATCCACAGAAACGACGTTCCAGCTTTCGGCCAGCGCCTTCAGCTCATCCTTGTCGGCGGTCACGCGCACCTCGACCGGGTTGGCGGAGATGTGGCCTACCTTGACGGGATAGGAAAATGGATTCTCGTTGTGGTCTTTTTTCATGCTTTCCTCCTCAGGCGACCGGCGCAATCGTTGCCGAGCCAGTGGCGATCGCCTCTTCGGGAATGGCCGACAGATGCGCTTCTGCCGCCATCATCCACTGTGCAAGACCAGCCATGTCGCCAGGTTCTGTCGCTTCAGGATAGATATTGCGCTGCAGGGCGGCGGAAAGAGCTGCCGCATCGCCTTGATCCATCGCCTTGGAATAGGCTTCCAGCCGGCCGTAGAACATGCCGGCCAGCTTCTTCATGCGCTTCGGCACGCTGTTGTCGCCGATGCCGAGTTCGCGGATGGAATAGTCGATATCCTGAAAGAAGGCGTCGACGATTTCCTGGGCGATTTCCTGGCCGCTTGTTTCCGAAGAACGGGTTCGACGGAAAAACAGGATCATCGCAATCGACAGCATCTCGAAGCGGCCCATGACGGTATCGGGCACGTTCAGGTGCTCATAGAGCCCCGGCATACGTGCCGCAGCCGTAAGAGCGGCATATTGCCGGTCAACGATTGCCTGATTGCTGTTTCTCTTACCGAAGAGCCCGAAGATCATTTGTTTTTTCCGGAAATGCCTCAAACTTGGCACCGAGCGGCGCCGGGCCTTGTTGCATGATTTCGAAAGCTGGTTTACCGAAGCAGGCGCGAATTGCAATGCTGTTCGTGGCCGGTTTCGGGACACGTGCGCTCCGGTGCACAACGAGGCGGATCGGGAGAATTCGACCCCGGAATGGCCACAATGGTTTTGCAGGAGGAAGCACGCAGTGCGCGGAATGGCTGCTATCGATACTCAAGGGAGTAGATGTCGTTGAATAAACGGTATTTCAAGTCTGACATGAAATTCTTCAGCAATGCGGCCATTGCCATCGTAATCGCCTCCGCCACCACCCTCTCAGGATGCCAGACGAGCACCGTTCTAAACGGCGGCTATATCGTCGACCAGCAGTCGCTGGCGCTGGTGCCCGAGGGTTCGAGCCGCGAGCAGGTGCTGTTGTCGCTCGGCACACCGTCCACGACGGCAACCTTCGATGGCGAAGTCTTCTACTATATCTCGCAGCGCCGCCAGCGCGGCATGGCCTACCAGAAGCTGCGTGTCGTCGATCAAAGCGTTCTTGCCATCTATTTCGACAAGGACGGCATCGTGGCCCGCCGTGCCAACTACACGCTACAGGACGGCAAGGTATTCGACACGATTTCGCGCGTCACGCCGACAGGCGGTCGCGAACTTACCTTCCTGCAGCAGATGCTCTCCGGCGGCAGCGCGGCCAATGCAGCGCGCAGCCTGTTCGGTGGCGGTGCCGGCGGCACGCCGCAGAATCCATCCAGCCTGCGCTGAGGCAGACTGCTCCTCATACAAAAACCCGCCGGAGCGATCCGGCGGGTTTTTCGTTGCGTTGGCTCGATATCTCAGTGGGCTAGAATCGCCAGGAGCAGCAGAGCCACGATGTTGGTGATCTTGATCGCCGGATTGACTGCGGGGCCAGCCGTATCCTTGTAGGGGTCGCCTACGGTATCGCCGGTCACCGATGCCTTGTGTGCATCCGAACCCTTCATGTGACGAACGCCGTCCTTGTCGACGAAGCCGTCTTCAAAACTCTTCTTGGCATTGTCCCATGCACCGCCACCAGAGGTCATGGAGATAGCGACGAAGAGGCCGTTGATGATGACACCCAACAGCGATGCACCGAGAGCCGCGAAAGCTGATGCCTTGGAGCCGGAAATGATGAGCACGCCGAAATAGACGACGACGGGCGCAAGGACGGGCAGCAGCGACGGGATGATCATTTCACGGATCGCAGCCTTGGTCAGAAGGTCGACAGCCCGGCCATAATCCGGCTTTTCCGTGCCCTGCATGATGCCTGGCTTTTCCTTGAACTGCCGACGCACTTCCTCGACGATCGCGCCGGCCGCACGACCGACGGCGGTCATGGCTATGCCGCCGAAGAGGTAGGGAATGAGGCCGCCGAAAAGCAGACCAGCCACCACGTAAGGGTTCGACAGATCGAAGGAGATCGTACCGATATTCTGGAAATACGGGTACTGGTCCGGATGCGCGGCAAAATACTGAAGGTCATTTGCGTAGGCAGCAAAGAGCACCAGTGCACCAAGACCAGCCGAACCGATGGCGTAACCCTTGGTGACGGCCTTCGTGGTATTGCCGACAGCATCGAGCGCGTCTGTCGACTTGCGCACTTCCGGCGGCAGATGGGCCATTTCGGCGATACCGCCGGCATTGTCCGTGACGGGGCCGAACGCGTCGAGCGCGACGATCATGCCTGCGAGGCCGAGCATGGCGGTGACCGCGATGCCGGTTCCGAACAGGCCGCCGAGCTGATAGGTGGCAAGAATGCCGCCGACGATGACAATGGCCGGAAGCGCTGTCGATTCAAGCGAAACCGCCAGACCCTGGATGACATTGGTACCGTGTCCGGTGACCGATGCCTGGGCGATCGAGACAACCGGACGCTTGCCGGTGCCGGTATAATATTCGGTAATGACCACGATCAGTGCCGTGACGACGAGACCGACGAGGCCACAAGCAAAAAGCTTCGTGCCCGTCACGTCGAAACCAGCCACCTGGCCAAGGGAACCCCAGCCGACCGTCATCGAGGTCGCGGCACCGAGACCGACAATCGACAGAAGGCCTGTCACGATCAGGCCCTTGTAAAGCGCGCCCATGATCGAACCGTTGGAGCCGAGCTTGACGAAGAAGGTGCCGATGATCGAGGTAATGATGCAGGCGCCGCAGATTGCCAGCGGATAGATCATCGCCGATTGCAGGATGGGTGCGCCGGCAAAGAATATTGCCGCAAGAACCATCGTCGCTACGACGGACACCGCATAGGTTTCGAAAAGGTCAGCCGCCATGCCTGCGCAATCGCCGACATTATCGCCGACGTTATCGGCAATGGTAGCCGGGTTGCGCGGATCGTCTTCCGGAATGCCGGCCTCGACCTTGCCGACAAGGTCGCCGCCGACGTCGGCACCCTTGGTGAAGATACCGCCGCCGAGACGGGCGAAGATCGAAATCAGTGAGGCGCCGAAGCCGAGCGACACGAGCGCATCGATGACTTCACGCGAGCCGGCCTCGTGGCCAAGCACGATTGTCAGGACATAATAGTAGATGGACACGCCGAGCAGCGCGAGGCCGGCAACCAGAAGACCGGTGATCGCGCCCGACTTGAAGGCGATGTCGAGACCGGCCGAGAGGCTGGTCGAGGCTGCCTGTGCGGTGCGCACATTGGCACGGACGGAGACGTGCATGCCGATAAAGCCGGCGGCACCTGAGAGGACAGCGCCGATCAGGAAACCGATCGCAGCCGTGGCGGAAAGGAGCAGCCATGCTGCAATGAAAACAACAATGCCGACAATGGCAATGGTTCTATACTGACGCGTCAGATAGGCTTGGGCGCCCTCGCGGATATAACCCGCGATCTCTTGCATGCGGCTGTTGCCCTGATCGGCGGCAAGCACCGACCGGGTTGCCCAGATGGCGTAAACCACCGAGAGCAGGCCGCACGCGATTACCAATAAAAGTATGGTCATTCGCTCTTTCCTCCCATAAGCCGGAGCTCACTCCTTCTCCGGCGACGAATGCTGCTGAATCGACTCCTCTCCACAGAAACGCTCAACAGACGAGCGGGAGATTGCGTGGTCGATAACGTCGCGTCAAGACTGCAAAACTTCAAAAGCCTTGCAGTTCCGCAGAAAGAAAGGGAGGGATTGTTTGGCGGCTAAGTGCCTATTTCTTCTGGTCGTTGCGCACCTGCTTGGCGATACGATCCAGAACTGCATTGACGAGCTTCGGCTCATCGTCGTCGAAGAAGGCGCGAGCGATCTCGACATATTCGGTGACGATGACGGCGACCGGTACATCCTTGCGGTCGATGAGCTCGAAAACGCCGGCACGCAGGATGGCCCGAACGGTGCTATCGAGGCGTGACAGTGCCCAGTCGTCCTGCAGGGCGGAGGCGATCAGGGGGTCGAGACGCAACTGTTCGCGCACGACGCCGGAGACGATCGATCGGAACCAGCCGGCATCAGCCTTCAGATAGGTCTCGCCGTCGATTTCCTGGCCGAGGCGGTGCGCCTCGTATTCCGCCACGATTTCCAGAACGCCGGTGCCGCCGATATCCATCTGATAAAGCGCCTGCACAGCCGCGAGGCGCGCTGCGCCCCGCTGGTTGGCTGCCTTGACCGGTCGTTCGGTATTTTCGTCAGTCATTCTTTATGCACCCAGCTTCTTCTTCAGCTCGATCATGGTGAGAGCTGCACGGGCGGCGAAACCGCCCTTGTCCTTGTCCGAACGGCGCGCGCGCGCCCAGGCCTGGTCATCGTTCTCGACGGTCAGGATACCGTTGCCGATGGCAAGGGATTCGCTGACGGCGAGATCCATCAGAGCACGCGAAGACTCATTCGACACGATGTCAAAATGATAGGTCTCGCCGCGGATGACCATGCCGAGTGCGACGAAACCGTCGTACTGCGTGCCGTCATTATCCGCGCCATCGAGCGCCATGGCAATCGCCGCCGGAATTTCCAGCGCGCCGGGCACGGTGACGACGTCATAGGTGGCGCCTGCTTCTTCCAGCGCGAAGGTCGCGCCTTCGAGAAGAGCATCAGCCATGTCGTCATAGAAGCGTGCTTCGACGATCAAAATATGGGGAGCGGTCTCTTTCGGCATGGTTCACCTTCGTTCGGAGGGGCATTTTCCACTCGGGCAGGCCGCGGTCAAAACATGCCTTCGAGCGAATGGCAAGCAAATTCCGGTGGCGCCTCGAAAGGAAAGACAAAATATCTGCAATGGGATAGCTCAGGCCCGCATTCCCAGCCGAAGCGACGCAAAAAACATGTTTAGCCGGGTGACGCAATAACGGCGAATCCAAGGCGGATTTCATGAACAATTCTTAATTGATTTTCAGTGACTTAGACCATTGAAAGAATCATGCTGCAGCGCCAACTTCCACTCGTAGCGCAGACGATCCCCTGCATTGACAGCTGACCGTCACAGCAGATGAAAGGATACCATCATGAACCGCGTTGCTAAGATCACCATTGCCGCCGCCTTCACCTCCCTTGCATTCGCCGGCGTCAGCCGGGCTGAAAGCCTCGGCATGAATACCGCCTCGGGCATCGAACAGACGCTTCGCACCTTCCAAGGCAACGACTTCGATGTTCAGCCTGTCTATAACTGGCGTAACCTCGACGACGAATCCACCGGTCCGCGCTCCGTCCTCCAGCGCTCCCAGAGTGATGTCCACGCTATCCAGGCCTCCATCGACGCCAATAAGTCGCTGGCACACAAGCTCAACAATGATGGCGTCAACATCCGCAATGTCGTGAACGCCGAGCAGGCAGCCGACGGCAGCATCACATTCTACGTTCGCTAAGGCTGCCAACGTAGGAAGCGAGCATGGGTAGCTGATCTCCTCACTGCCCATGCAGCCCCTCTTTAAAATCGCTTGATTTCTCCGCCGGATAGGATTGTCTTCTCGCCGACGCGGAGGATCCCATGGCGACGAATGCAAAGCCGGTCATCAACACGGCCGATCTTCTCCTTGAACACTGGGCGCGGGGAAAGCTTTTCGAGGGCCGCGACAGGTCTTTCGGTGGGGAACTCGGGCTGACCAATCTCGGCATCAGCTATAATGAAGTGCCGCCCGGAAAATCCGGTTGCCCCTTTCACAACCACCATGTCGAGGACGAGCTCTTCTACGTCATCGAAGGTAGGGGCGAATATCGCTTCGGCAGTCAGCGCTATCAGATCAAGAAGGGTGACGTGCTTGGCGCCCCTGCGGGCGGCCCCGAAACCGCCCATCAAATCATCAATACCGGATCGACGCCGCTGATCTACCTGGGTCTGTCGACCAAGGCAAAGACCGAGATCTGCGAGTATCCCGACTCCGGCAAGTTCCTCGCCAGGACCAATCGTGATGGCAGCTCCTTTGACCATATCGGCCGGGGAGACAATGCGCTCGACTACTGGGACGGCGAACCGGGCTTCTGATGCTACTCTTCAACGCTTGATTTCAGAGCAATGATTTCATGATCGATATTCCGACACTGGAAACTGGACGGCTTATCCTGCGTGCCCATCGGCTGGAGGATTTCGACGCGCATTTCGAACTCTGGCGCGACGAAGACGTCGTGCGCTTCATCGGCGGCGTGCCCTCCAATCGCGAGCAGGCCTGGTCGCGCATGCTGCGACTTGCCGGCATGTGGCATCACATGGGCTTCGGGTTCTTTGCGATCGAGGAAAAGGAAAGCCGCCGCTTCATCGGGGAAGCGGGTTTTCTCGAAGCGAAACGCGAGATGGAGCCCTCTATCGAAGGTACGATGGAAGTCGGCTGGGCACTGATGCCGTCAGCCCACGGCCAGGGCTATGCAACCGAGGCGCTGAAAGCGATCATCGGCTGGGGCGAAACGGCATTTCCGGGACGGCTGATGACCTGCATCATCAGCCCGGAGAATACGCCATCGCTCAAGGTCGCCGAAAAGCTCGGCTTCAAGGAAACGACACGGACCGACTATAACGGTCCGATCATTCAGTTTTCGCGCTAGGGAATTCAGCGAGACGAGCGGCATAACGCGCCATCGTGTCGACCTCGAAGTTGACGAAGTCGCCCGCCTTGCGCTCACCCCAGGTCGTTACTTCCAGCGTGTGACGGATCAAGAGCACGTCGAAATCGGTGCCGTCGACCGCATTGACGGTCAACGATGTGCCGTCGAGTGCAATCGAGCCCTTCGGCGCCACGAACTTGGCGAGATGGGCAGGAGCGCGCAAGCGGAAGCGCGTGGCATCGCCTTCTTCCGTCACCGACAGGATTTCGGCCTTGCCATCCACATGGCCGGAGACGATGTGCCCGCCAAGCTCGTCACCGATCTTCAGCGAACGCTCGAGATTGATATGGCTGCCCGCCTGCCAGGTGGAAACGGTGGTGAGGCGCAGCGCCTCTTCCCATGCCTCGACCTCGAACCAACGACCGTTGCTGCCATCCTGCGGCAAGCCAGTTACAGTCAGGCAGATGCCCGAATGGGAGATGGAAGCGCCCATATCGATGGTCGTCGGATCGTAATTCGTCGCGACACGGAGCTTGATGCCCTCCTTGAGGGCCGAAACGGATTCGATCGTGCCGATATCAGTGACAATTCCGGTGAACATCAATTCTCTCTTTCGTATTCATCCAGGCGATCCGCGCCGAATATGTAAGTGCCCCTGTGGGCGAAACCGGATGGTATGTCGGTTGCCCGCAGCGGGGATTCAATACCACCCTCGCCGATGACGACCGGCGCCTGATAGAGCTGGATACGATCGACGAGGCCCGCTTCGAGGAAAAGCTTCGCGGTCTTTGCGCCGCCTTCGACGAGCAGCGACGAGATGCCGCGCGTGGCGAGCGCCGGCAGCAGGACTTCCGGATGATAGGGATTGCAGTAGAGGATTTCGACGCCGGCTGCTTCTAGGGCAGCGCGGCGGGAGTCCATCTCCGTGGAGTCGTCGGTGGGGGCGGCACGCCCCTCCTCGGCTCCTAACGGCGATATTTCCTCATTCGCCACAATGATGACGGGCACGTCCCGCGCCGTCTCGACAAGTTTGCTATCCAGCGGCAGAGCCAGAGTGGGATCGAGTACGATGCGGATGGGCGATTGCGCCTCAAGACCCGGAGTGCGCACGGTCAACAACGGATCATCGGCAATCGCCGTACCAATGCCGACAAGGATGGCATCGGTTTCTGCCCGCAGCGCCTGCACCTGTGCACGCGCCTCTGGCCCGGTGATCGCCACCTGCCCCACGCCCTCGCGGCCAATCATGCCATCGGCGGAAACGGCAAGTTTGAGAGTCACATAAGGGCGGTTCTTCGTCTGTCGGGTGAGATAGCCTGACAGCGATTGTTTGCCTTCTTCCTCAAGCACCCCCGTCGTCACCTCGATGCCAGCATCGCGCAGCATGGAAATGCCGCGGCCGGAAACCCTGGCGTCGGGATCGGTGACGCTGATGACAACACGGCCGACGCCGTAGGCGATCAGCGCCTCGGCGCAGGGCGGTGTCTTGCCGTGATGCGAGCAGGGTTCGAGCGTGACATAGGCTGTCGCACCACGCGCAAGTTCGCCGGCTTCGGCCAGCGCCTGCGTTTCCGCGTGCGGACGCCCGCCGACGGCGGTCATCGCGCGGCCAACGATCGCGCCATCTCGAACGATGACGCAGGCGACGGATGGATTGGTGGATGTCTGGCCTGTATGCCAGCGCGACAGGCGGATCGCGGCTGCCATGAAGCGTTCATCCTCAGGCTCAGCGATCCCCTCGCCCATCGTCACACGTCCAGTGGATCGCGGGCGATCTTGGCGTTGAGTTCGGCGATCAGCTTCTCGAAGTCCTCGGCATGCGAGAAATCGCGATAGACCGATGCGTAGCGCACGAAGCCGACATCATCGAGGCTCTTCATCGCTTCCAGAACCTGCAGGCCGATCTGCTCGGAAGAGATCTCCGTCTCGCCCGAGCTTTCCAGGCGGCGCACGATGCCGGAAACGGCACGCTCGATCCGGTCGCGATCAACAGGACGCTTGCGCAGCGCCACGTCGAAGGAACGAACGAGCTTGTCGCGATCGAAGGGTACCCTGCGACCGGTCTTCTTCATGACCATCAACTCGCGTAGTTGCACGCGCTCGAATGTCGTGAAGCGACCGCCGCAATCCGGACAGATGCGGCGCCGGCGGATGGAGGTATTATCCTCCGCCGGGCGTGAATCCTTGACCTGGGTATCTTCCGAACCGCAATAGGGGCAGCGCATGCCTACTCCTTAGCCCATGTAATCATACATGGGGAAGCGATCGGTGAGATTCACCACCTTGCCGCGCACGGCAGCTTCGACGGCGGCATTGCCTTCGTCGGAATTGGCAACCTTCAGGCCATCGAGAACCTCGACGATGAGGTTGCCGATTTCACGGAATTCCGCTTCCTTGAAGCCGCGGGTCGTGCCGGCCGGGGCGCCGAGGCGCACGCCCGAGGTAACGAAGGGCTTTTCGGGATCGAAGGGAATGCCGTTCTTGTTGCAGGTGATGTAGGCGCGTCCGAGCGCTGCTTCGGCTCGCTTGCCGGTCGCGTTCTTCTTGCGCAGGTCTACCAGCATCAGGTGGTTGTCCGTGCCGCCGGAGACGACATCGAGGCCGCCGGCAACAAGCGTTTCGGCAAGCGCCTTGGCGTTCTTGACGACCTGGGCGGCGTATTCCTTGAATTCCGGCTGCAACGCCTCGCCGAAGGCGACGGCCTTGGCGGCGATGATGTGCATCAGCGGGCCGCCCTGGAGACCGGGGAAGACGGCCGAGTTGAACTTCTTCGCCAGATCCTCGTCATTGGTCAGGATCACGCCGCCGCGCGGGCCGCGCAGAGACTTGTGGGTCGTGGTGGTGGCGACATGGCAGTGCGGGAACGGCGACGGATGGACGCCACCGGCAACGAGACCGGCAATATGCGCCATATCGACCATCAGGTAGGCGCCGACCGAGTCGGCGATCTCGCGGAAACGCTTCCAGTCCCAGATACGGGAATAGGCAGTGCCGCCGGCGATAATCAGCTTCGGCTTGGTTTCCTTGGCCTTGCGCTCGACTTCATCCATGTCGAGCAGATTGTCACCTTCGCGAACGCCGTAGGAAACGACGTTGAACCACTTGCCGGACATGTTGACCGGAGAGCCGTGCGTCAGGTGACCACCGGAATTCAGATCGAGACCCATGAACGTGTCGCCCGGCTGCAGCAGCGCCAGGAACACAGCCTGGTTCATCTGCGAACCGGAGTTCGGCTGAACGTTGGCGAAGTTGACGCCGAAGAGCTTCTTGGCGCGCTCGATGGCGAGTTCCTCGGCGATATCGACGAACTGGCAACCACCATAGTAGCGCTTGCCCGGATAACCCTCGGCATATTTGTTGGTCATGATGGAGCCCTGGGCTTCCAGAACGGCGCGGGAAACGATGTTCTCGGATGCGATCAGTTCGATCTCATGCCGTTGACGACCGAGTTCCTTTTCGATCGCGCCGAAAATCTCCGGATCGACGTCCGCAAGCGAGCGGTTGAAGAAGGATTCGGTGGAAGCATTGGTCATGGCGGGCTCCTACGGTGGAATGCGGCAAGGTATTAGCCTTCCGCCGATGCGAGGGCAATACGAAGAACGACATTTGCTGGGCTAAGCGCGCGGGCCGATCATTTTGTGCCTGACACCCCTTGCCGGAATGAAAAAAGCCGCGCAAACGGCGCGGCTTTCTCGATCGTTTAGCGTCCGGATTACTGGACGGGCTGCTCCATGCCCGATGTGGTGTCGAGCGCCAGTTCGGCATTGCCGTCCATCTCGTAGATATCGTCGCGGAACTGGACGACGCCGTCGGGCATGCCCCAAGCGGAGATATAGACGAAGTAAACAGGAACTTCGGTCGCAAGCTTGATCGGCGTATTGGTCCCCGACGCGATGACCTGCTCCATCTGCTGGCGGTTCCAGCCGGGCGTTTCGCGCAGCAGCCAGGTCGAGAGGTCGCGGACGTTCTGTACGCGCACACAGCCCGACGATTCGAAGCGCATGAGCTTGTTGAACAGGCCCTGCTGCGGCGTATCGTGCATGTACTCGCCGTTCTTGTTGTAGAAATTGATCTTCGTCGACGCCATGGCGTTGATCTTGCCGGGGTCCTGACGGAACATCAGGTTCGGCGCCTCGCCATTCCAGTCGATGGTTTCAGGGGCAACTTCATTGCCCTTGCTGTCGATCAGGCGAATGGCATTCTTTTCGAGATAGGTCGGATCCTTCCGCATCAGCGGCATGATGTCCTTCTCGACGATCGAGCGCGGCGAAGTCCAGTACGGGTTGAGGATGACTTCGTAGATCTTCGAGTTGACGAGATGCGTCGGACGGCTCAGGCGGCCGACGACCGCGGTGTGGCGGGTCGCGACGCTGCCATCTTCAATGGCCTCCACATAGGCAGCCGGAATATTGACCATCACGTGGCGGCGCCCCATGTCCTCGGGGAAGGTCTGGATTCGGATCAGGTTGGTGTTCAGCTGCTGCAGGCGAACATCGGCCGGAATGTTCATCGCCTTCAGCGTGAACTCGCCGAGGACACCGTCGGCGGGAAGGCCATGGCGGGCCTGGAAGCGCTTCACAGCCCCGTCCACATAGGAATCGAATGCGTTGGAAAGGCCGGCCTCACGAGGAAGGTCGCCGCTGATGGCAAGACGCTGCCGAAGCGCTTGAACCGAAGGATGGCTAACGCCGAGCTGCAGACGCGCATCGCCGGGATTGACTTCAGGCCAGCCGCCAGCTGCAGCGATCTGCTGATACTGCATGATCGCCTGCTGCGTGCTCGGCACCGATTGCGGGCTGAGGATCGGGGTATTAGAAAGAACGGCAGTCGCCGTGCGCGAGGCAGCCTTCGCATCGAACTGATCGTCCCAGTTGCCGCGTGAGGGCGCATTCAAGAGCGCATCGATTGCCGATTGCGCAAATGCGGGTCCGGCAAGCGCACCGGCACCAACCGTTGCCGCCGACGCCAGGAAGGCGCGACGCGAGAGAGCTTCAATTCCGTTCTTCTTAGACATTCGTCCCAACCACTCAAATGCCACGGTGGAGGAAGCCGCGGCCCTTTGCGATATCACTGCGCTTCAACGCAGATCCCTATCCGTTCGTTCTTCCGGCGCACCTGGAAATTCCGCCAGTCCCATCACAAGATCGCGAGAGCAAACTCGGACGGTGCCAATAGTCCATGAGGACGCCGGCTATCGAATATTCCGCTGTCACATCAATATGGCCAATTCGTGTTGCCAAGCCGGAAGACAGACTGCCGGTTGCCGGCAACCGCATGCAACGAACCATATGACGGGTAAACCTTGCTGGTTAATAACGACTAAAAAACGGCTTGAATACCGGGCTTTGCGCTTGTCTGCCTTGCGTTGCAAAGATGCCACGCAGGGGTGAGCGGACATTATCGAGCGTCACCGAGCTGCCGAGGCGCACGAAATGCTGACACGGCTTCCACATCACGAAAAACGGATCTGCAGTGGAACGGCAGAAAAGCGCATCGCGGAGGGAAAGCCGCGTGCGCTCTAGGTGCCGATTGGAGGTCGGAAATCGCCGGCATTCAAGTGGCGCGCAATCCGCGCCACCTGTGCCATCTCGTGCCCCGTTGATCCGGCCAACGCCGGTCAGGGCATTCTGGTGTTCATGCCTGGAGACAGATCGGAGCCTTCTTACAGGCGATACAGGATCTGGTCGTTCCAGAAGCGATCGAGACGCTGCAGGAGCTTGTTCATCTGGGTGAACTCGTCGGTGCCGATGCCGCCGACCTTGTCGATCGAGGCAATGTGGCGTTCGTAGAGTTTGCCGACCGTTTCGGCGATGTCCTGGCCGGTTTCGGTCAGGCTGATGCGGACCGAGCGGCGGTCGATGCGCGAGCGCTGGTGGTTGATGAAGCCGAGGTCGACCAGCTTCTTGACGTTGTAGGAAACGTTCGAGCCGAGATAGTAGCCGCGTGAGCGCAGTTCGCCGGCGGTCAGTTCGGAATTGCCGATGTTGAAGAGGAGTAGCGCCTGGATGGCATTGACGTCGCTGCGGCCCTGACGGTCGAACTCGTCCTTGATCACGTCGAGAAGACGGCGATGAAGACGTTCAACAAGATGAAGGGATTCCATGTAAAGATCGCGGATACCCTGATCCTGCGCATGGAAAGTCGTTGCCGCCTGCGGCTTGAGTTTCGTGTTCATATGACTGCCTCACTGTTTTGTTTGGCGGTGTCGTTTTCTTCCCGCCTTGAGTGAGACCCTATCGAATACATATAAAATTCGACTTAAACCGCAGGCTTAACAGAGGCTTACGAAAACCTCTTGGTGTATCAGGGTAAATCAACGCTTACCTGGCGCCGCTGCCGGCGCTGCTCAAGCCACAGGGAAAGCCTGAAAATCCAGTAGATCACGGCGACGATCACATGGAGCAGGATGATCAGCCGATTGGCGCCGAAGATCTGTGGAAGCAGGCCATACATCATGATCTGGCCGCCGGCGGCAAGCACCCAGATGACCGGCCCCCAGGAAACGGTGAGCCAGAGACCAAGCGAAGCGACCGGGAAGAGAACGGCGAGGCAGGTGCTGGCAACTTTCCACGGCAAGCTCAAGAGATCGAAGCGACCGGCGCCGACCAGCGAGTAGCCGACGAGCATCGCCCAATATTGCAGTCCAAACCAGAAACAGGAAACGGCAACGAGGCGCAGGAAGAAGATGAAGAGGATATCCGTCAACGTCCGTTTCGGTATCGTCGGAGAATCTGTTTCCATGGCGAGACCTCAGGTTCCAAGTCGCGGCTTCAATTTCTCGGGTTTCATCCGGCGCGGCCAATGGTCCGGTTTGGATTTCCCGGCGCGCATGATAATGACCGCTCCGATAAATGGAATGGCCCAGGGACAGATATCATGCAGAACAAGACGCATATCGTCGATGAAATCACCGGTCACCGCCGCATGCGGCGCAACCGCAAGGCAGACTGGACGCGCCGCCTCGTACAGGAAAACCGGCTGACGGTCGACGATCTGATCTGGCCGATCTTCATCGTTCCCGGCACCGGCATCGTCGATCCGATTGCGGCCATGCCAGGCGTGAACCGCATGAGCGTAGACAAGGCGGTAGAGGCGGCGAAGGAAGCAGCCGATCTCGGTATCCCGGCGCTTGCCACCTTCCCCGATATAGAGATGGAACTGCGCGATGAGACGGGTTCTAACAGCCTTGTCGCCAATAACCTCATCAATCAGACGACGGCAGCCATCAAAAAGGCAGTGCCCAATATCGGCATTATTACTGATGTGGCGCTCGACCCCTTCACCAGCCATGGGCATGACGGCATCCTGCGCGACGGCGAAATCGTCAATGACGAGACGGTCGACCAGGTGGTCCGGGCGGCCATCCTGCAGGCCGATGCCGGCGCCGACATCATTGCTCCCTCGGAGATGATGGACGGGCGCATCGGCGCGATCCGCCGGGGGCTCGATGCGGCCGGCCACCAGAGCGTCGGCATCATGTCCTATGCCACGAAGTTCTCCTCCGGCTTCTATGGCCCCTATCGCGAGGCGATCAACACCAAGGGGCTGCTGAAGGGCGACAAGAACAGCTATTACATCAATCCGGCAAACGGCACGGAAGCGATCCGCGACGCAGCCCTCGATGTCGAGGAAGGCGCCGATATGCTGATGGTGAAGCCGGGGCTTGCCTATATCGATATCTGCTGGCGCGTGAAGGAAGCGTTCGGCCTGCCGACATTCGCCTATCAGGTCTCGGGCGAATATTCGCAGATCAAGGCCGCGGCGATGAACGGCTGGATAGACGGCGAGCGGATCATGATGGAGACCTTGCTTGCTTTCAAGCGCGCCGGCTGTGACGGCATTCTCACCTATTTCGCGCCGGAAGTGGCCAAAATCCTCGCAAAAAGGTGATTTTCGAGCGAATTATTGTATTTCACCCTGCTGATACCATATCAGCGATATCGTCTTTCGAAGGGAGATATGGATGAGCTACAACCCGAACCCGCTCTATGCCGCACCGGAGGACTGGCGCGCCTATAGCGGTGTGCTCAGCCGTCGTGTCTTCGCATTCATCCTCGACTACATCATCGTCGCCTTGCTCTGCATTCCGGCGGCGATCGTAGTCTTCTTCCTAGGGATCGTGACGCTAGGGCTCGGCTTCATTCTCTATCCGGCCCTCTTTGTGATTGTCGCCGGCCTATACTTCGGCATGACCGTAGGCGGTGCGTCTCAGGCGTCGCTCGGCATGCGGGCGATGGGCATTGCGATCGTGCGGGTCGATGGGCGACCGATGGATTTCTTCCTGGCAATAGCACATCTGGCGCTGTTCTGGATCTTGAACTCCGTTTTGACGCCGCTGATTCTACTCGTCGGTCTCTTCACCGAGCGCTCGCGCCTGTTGCACGATTTCCTCGTGGGCACGGCCACCATGCGTACCCACTAGATTGTGCGGGCGGGTGTGAATAAACTGTTCCCCTGCCCTTTGCCGGCCACAAAAAGGCGCCATATCCAGAAAATCGAATATTCGATTGCGCGGCACTGATTGCCGTGCTGTTGACGTTTTTTATTCTTGCGTCATGCTGTCTCAATTGACAGGCGCCCCGAAAGGAAATCTCCGCGAGAGATGAATACGCAGACTACGCCATCCCCGCAGTTTTATCTGACGGCTCCGGCTACGTGTCCGTATCTGCCGCACGAAATGGAGCGCAAGGTCTTCACGCACCTCGTCGGCCCGCGCGCGGCGGAGATGAATGACATTCTCACGCAAGGCGGCTTCCGACGCTCGCAGAACATTGCCTACCGCCCCGCTTGCGAGGCATGCCGGGCCTGTGTGTCGGTGCGAATCCTGGCGCAGGAATTTCAACCCACCAAATCGATGAAGCGGGTGCTGGCGAACAATTCCGACATTATCGCCACGGAATTCCCGGCTCAGCCTTCGAGCGAACAATATTCCCTCTTCCGCCGCTATCTCGATTATCGCCACCAGCAGGGCGGCATGTCCGACATGACCGTGCTCGACTACGCAATCATGGTGGAAGATACGCATGTGAATACCAAGATCATCGAATACCGCCGGCGCGAGGAAGGTTCTGGGCTGGAAACGCGGCCGAAAGGCGAACTGCTTGCCGCCGCGCTGACCGACACGATGAGCGACGGGCTGTCCATGGTCTATTCCTACTTCAATCCGGATCTCGACGATCGCTCGCTCGGCACATTCATGATCCTCGACCATGTGCGCCGGACCAAGGCGCTTGGCCTGCCGCATGTCTATCTCGGCTACTGGGTTCGCGGATCGCGGAAGATGGACTACAAGACACGCTTCCAGCCGCAGGAACATCTGACCCCGCGCGGCTGGGAACGTTTCGATCCCTCTTCCCTCCAGGACGATCCGCAGGACTGATGCCCCTTCCCCAGCTTTCCGATCATCGGAAAGGCCTGCTGCTGACTGCGATCGGCGGCCCGGCACTTTCCATGGATATTCCGCTCGTGCGTCTTGCAGATGGCGATATGTGGTCCGTACTCGGCATCAGAAGCGTGGCGACTGTTGCTGCAACGATCGTCATTCTTGCGGTGATCCGCCTCGCGTCCGGCAGATGGCCGGTGCTTATTCCGGGGAGACCCGGTCTGCTTGCCGGCGCTCTCTATGGCCTCTCGTCCATTACCTTCGTGCTGTCGGTCTTCAATACGCCGACGGCGAACGTCGTCTTCATCGTTGCCTTCAATCCGATGTTCGGAGCGCTGCTGTCCTGGCTCTTCCTCAAGGAGAAGCCGCAGCCGGCAACATTGCTCGCCATGCTGTTCATGATCTTCGGCGTCGGGCTGATCGTGCGTGACGGGCTTTCCAGCGGCCACATGCTTGGCGACACCATGGCGCTTCTGAGCGCGCTCATTCTTGCCGCCGCGATCACGGTCGGCCGTGCCTCCCGCCGCGAAATGGGCTTCGCGCCATTGCTCGCCGCCATCCTGCCGGCAATCTTCAGTCTTACGCTCGCCCTTCCGGCCGGGCTTTCCATCACCCATCCCGGCTGGATCATCCTCAACGGTGCGGCCATGATGCCGGTGGCCCTCTGGTGTCTTGCGACCGGTCCCCGATACCTCTCTGCACCTGAGGTCGGCATGTTCTATCTGCTGGAAACGGTGCTCGCGCCGATCTGGGTCTGGATGATTTTTGCCGAAACGCCGGCGCCGATGACGCTTGTCGGCGGTGCGATCCTAGTCGGGGCCATTGCAGCGCATTCCGTCTGGATGGCGAGAGGCAAACGAGTTCAGCTTGCTTGATCGAGGGCGAATTATCGCCTCTTCTTGCACTGCCCCGCCCTCGACGGGCGGAGCCTCAAAAATCCAGGATCAGCCGGCGAACTTGCCGCTGCGCGGGAAGCCCTTCGGCACGGTGCGGCCGGCGGTGGCCCGGTCGGCCAGCCATTCGGCAAGTTCGTCTTTGTTCTTCGTGAAGGTACGGCCGGCGCTGTCTTCCCAGTTCAGACCATCGGCGATCGCAAAGCAGCGAACGTCGGAAATGCCGCCGTCCTTGTAGCGCTGCAGGCGCACGCCCTTACCACGGCTCATTTCCGGCACCTGGGCCAGCGGGAAGACCAACATCTTGCGGTTTTCGCCGACAACAGCGACATGATCGCCAGTAACATGGACGAGAAGCTTCGTCTCATGCGGCATGGAGACGTTCATGATCTGCTTGCCCTTACGGGTATTGGCGACCATTTCCGCTTCCGGCACCACGAAACCGTTTCCTTCGGTGGATACGATCAGCATCTTGCGCGCCGCATCATGGACGAATGCCGTCAAGACATCCTGATCGTTCTCCATGTCGATCATGATACGCAGCGGTTCGCCGTGGCCGCGTCCGCCGGGCAGCTTGTCGCCTCCCAGCGTGAACACCTTGCCGCCGGTTGTGACGATAAGGATCTTGTCGGTCGTCTGCGCCGGGAAGGCCACTTTCAGGCCATCGCCTTCCTTGAAGGCCAGCGTCGACGTATCGGAAATGTGGCCCTTGAGAGCGCGGATCCAGCCCTTTTCGGAGACAACGACCGTGATCGGTTCCTTCTCGATCATCGCGTGCTGGATGGCCTCCTCGTCGGCCTCGGGGGCCTCGGCGAATTGCGTGCGGCGGCGGCCGATATCGGTGGCTTTGGCGAATTTTTTCTTCACCTCGCCGATTTCCCAGGCAACCGTCTGCCACTGCTTCTCGTCGGAGGCGAGCAGCGCTTCGATCTCGCCCTTTTCCTTGGTGAGTTCGTCGTGCTCCTTGCGGATCTCGAATTCTTCGAGCTTGCGCAGGGAGCGCAGCCGCATGTTGAGGATCGCCTCGACCTGAACTTCGGTCAGATCCCAACGCGCCATCATTACGGGCTTCGGCTCATCCTCCTCGCGGATGATGCGGATCACCTCGTCGATATTGAGGTAGGCGACCAGCAAGCCGCCGAGGATTTCAAGGCGTCTGTCGATGGCGGCAAGCCGGAAGCGCGAACGGCGCTGAAGGACTTCGCGGCGATGATCCAGCCACTCCTTCAACACTTCATTCAGTGCCATGACGCGTGGAATCACGCCCATCGACAGCACGTTCATGTTCAGCGGGAACCGGCTTTCGAGCTCGGTCAGCTTGAACATGGATTCCATGAGGATGGTCGGATCGACGGTGCGGCTCTTAGGCACCAGAACAACACGGATATCCTCGGCAGACTCATCCCTGATATCTTCCAGCAGCGGCAGCTTGCGAGCGATCAGCAGTTCGGCGATCTTTTCGATCAATCGCGACTTCTGTACCTGGAAGGGAATTTCGGTGACGATGATCTGGTAGCCGCCACGGCCGAGATCTTCCGTTTCCCATTTCGCACGAACGCGAAAACCGCCGCGGCCGGTACGGTAGCTTTCGATGATGCTTTCGCGATTGTCGATGATGATACCGCCGGTCGGGAAATCCGGACCGGGGACAAATTCGACAAGCTTTTCGACGGTGGCATCGGGATGCTTGATCAGATGCAGCGCAGCGTCGCAGATCTCATGAACATTGTGCGAGGGAATGGACGTCGCCATGCCGACGGCGATGCCCGAAGAACCATTCGCAAGAAGATTCGGGAAGGCGCCGGGAAGAACGACCGGCTCCGAATTGGATTCGTCGTAGGTGTCGCGAAAATCAACGGCATCCTGATCAATGCCTTCGAGCAGCAGCTCGGAGACCGCCGTCATCTTCGATTCGGTGTATCGCATGGCGGCGGGACTATCGCCGTCGATATTGCCGAAATTGCCCTGGCCGTTCACCAGCGTGTAGCGTTGCGAGAAATCCTGGGCCAGGCGCGCCAGCGCGTCGTAGATCGACTGGTCGCCGTGCGGGTGATAGTTACCCATCACTTCGCCGACGATCTTGGCGCATTTCCTGAAGGCCGCGTTCGGCCGCAGGCCCATATCGTTCATCGCATAGACGATGCGGCGATGGACCGGCTTCAGGCCGTCACGAACGTCAGGCAGCGCTCGGTGCATGATGGTCGACAGCGCATAGCGCAGGTAGCGCTCTTCGAGCGCCGCCTTGAGGTCGACCGGTTGAATATTGTCGCCGTCTCCGCCAGAAGGCGGTAAAATCTCTTGTCCCATGGAACCCTGACTAGCTCAGAAACCCTTGTGGGGCAAGGAATCCGGGCATTCCGGCTGTGGATGACGTCTTCCTGCTGACATGAAAAACATGAAAAGTATCGCCCAAATTTGGACTTCGTTTGCCGATCCTCTCAATGAAAATTTAGGGGACTGCAAATATAAAGCCGGACCGTTCCGCAGTAGCTTCATTGCAATATTCAACGGCACTTGCCACCCAGGGGACTTTCTCATGACCTTTTACCGCACAACGCGCCTGATGCTGTCGAGCGCAGCCATTCTTTCGTTCGCTGGTTCCGCGTTCGCGCTTGATGGCCAGGATCTGCTGAAGAAGATCAATGCCGCTTACGGCGAGCAAGGCGGGATGACTGTCGCCGCCGACGGCGTCGATATCGACGGGACGACCGTCACGCTCAAGAACTTCAGCTTCAAGCCGGCCGGCGGCGAACCGGTCTCTGTTGGCGAGGTCACGCTGTCGGGCGTGGAAGAACAGGATGACGGCAGCTACTATATCGAAGAGGCCGCTTTCCCCGACATCAACTCGACCAAGGATGGCGTGACCGTCAGCGCCGCGGAGCTGACTGTCGGCGGCATTTCCGTTCCCGCCCAGCCCGGCGATAGCATCGACTCGATGCTGATTGCCGAGAGCGCTCATACCGGCGCCGTGAAGGTGACGAAGAATGGCGCGGAAGTGTTCTCCGTGCTCGAGAGCGAAATGAACGCGACGCTGCGCGAAGATGAATCGGGCTTCGATTTCGACGGCGCATTCAAGAGCATGAAGGCTGACCTCAGCCAGGCCGGCGAAGATCCCGACAGCAAGGAAGCAATCGAAAAGCTCGCCCTGCAGCACGTCCAGGGCGACATCACCCTGAAGGGTGGCTGGGATCTTGAACCCGGCACGTTCGATCTCTCCGAGCTTTCCTTTGATTTCACCAATATCGGCAAGCTGAATTTCGGCTTCAAGGTCTCCGGCTACACGATGGCCTTCATCAAGTCGATGCAGGACGCGATGAAGCAGTCTGAAAGCAATCCGAATAAGGAAGAAGCACAGCAGGCGCTCGGCCTCGCCGTGCTTGGCCTTGCCCAGCAGCTGACCTTCGATTCCGCCCAGATTCGCTTCGAGGATGGCTCGATCACCAAGCGTGCGCTGGATTATGCCGGTTCGAAGCAGAACGTTTCCGGTCAGCAGATGGCGGATTCGTTGAAGGCGATGACACCGATCATGCTCGCCCAGCTCAACATCCCGGAACTGCAGAACGCGATTTCGGCCGCCGTCGGCACCTTCCTCGACAATCCGAAGAGCCTGACCATCAAGGCCGCTCCGGACAAGCCGGTTGCCTTCCCGATGATCGTTGGTGCGGCCATGGGCGCACCGAACACGGTGCCGCAGATGCTCGGCGTCAAGGTTTCGGCGAACGATTGAGTTCGGTTCCGATCAAACAAAAAAGCCCGGCGATGTCTTCGCCGGGCTTTTTTGTTGAGTGATGTCCGTCTCAGTCTTTCTTCTGCGGCGGGATCGGGCGGATCGCCAGTTCGCGCAGCTGGGCGGTCGTTGCCGGGGTCGGCGCGCCCATCAGCAGATCCTGGGCCTGCTGGTTCATCGGGAAGAGCGAGATTTCGCGCAGGTTCTTCGCACCGACGAGCAGCATGACGATACGGTCGATACCGAAGGCAGCACCACCATGCGGCGGTGCGCCGTACTGGAAGGCGCGGTAGAGGCCGCCGAAGCGATCCTCGACGTCCTGCTGGCTCAAGCCCACCTTTTCGAAGGCGGCGACCATGGTTTCCGGCGACTGGTTACGAATCGAGCCCGAGGCGATTTCGAAGCCGTTGCAGACAGCATCGTACTGGAACGCCTTGATCGTCAGCGGATCCTGGTTCTGGAGCGCATCAAGACCGCCCTGCGGCATCGAGAACGGGTTGTGGGCAAAGTCGACCTTCTTCTCTTCTTCGTTCCATTCGAAGAACGGGAAGTCGACGATCCAGCACAGTTCGAATCGGTCGCGATCGATGAGGTTGAGCTCGTCGGCAGCGCGGTTGCGGGCTTCGCCTGCGAACTTGTAGAATTTTTCCGGTTCGCCGGCGACGAAGAAGCAGGCGTCGCCATCACCGAGGCCGAGCTGGTTGCGGATGGCATCCGTGCGCTCTTCGCCGATGTTCTTGGCAAGCGGGCCCGCGCCCTCAAGCTTTTCGCCTTCCTTGCGCCAGAAGATGTACCCGAGACCCGGCTGGCCCTGACTCTGCGCCCAGGCGTTCATGCGATCACAGAAGGCGCGCGAGCCGCCGGTCTTGGCCGGGATCGCCCAGACCTGAACCTTCGGGTTGGAGGCGATCATGTTGGCGAAGACCTTGAAGCCGGAGCCGGCGAAGTGGTCGGTCACCGCTTCCATGACGATCGGGTTGCGCAGATCAGGCTTGTCGGAGCCGTATTTGCGGATCGCTTCGTCATAGGGGATACGCGGCCATTCCTTGGTGACCGGCTTGCCTTCGGCGAATTCCTCGAAAATGCCGGTCATCAGCGGACCCATCGTGTTCCAGACGTCTTCCTGGGTCACGAAGCTCATTTCGAGGTCGAGCTGATAGAATTCACCCGGCAGACGGTCGGCACGCGGGTCCTCGTCGCGGAAGCAGGGTGCGATCTGGAAGTACCGGTCAAAGCCGGCGACCATCAGAAGCTGCTTGTACTGCTGCGGCGCCTGCGGCAGGGCGTAGAAGGTGCCGGGATGGATACGGCTCGGCACGAGGAAGTCGCGCGCGCCCTCCGGCGAGGAAGCCGTCAGGATCGGCGTCGTATATTCGGTGAAGCCGACATTGCCCATTTCGCGGCGCATAGCGGAAATCACCTGCGTACGCTTGACGATGTTCTTGTGCAGCGTTTCGCGGCGAAGATCGAGGAAGCGATACTTGAGGCGAACATCTTCAGGATAATCCGGCTCGCCGAAGATTGGCAGCGGCAATTCCTTGGCGGCGGAGAGGACTTCGATCTCCTGGGCGTAGAGCTCGATCTCGCCGGTCGCCATGGTCTTGTTGACGGTGTCTTCGGTACGCGCCTTGACGAGGCCGTCGATGCGAATGACCCATTCGCCGCGGACGGTCTCGGCCATCTTGAAGGCGGGGCTGTCCGGATCGGCAACCACCTGGGTGATGCCGTAATGGTCGCGAAGGTCGATGAACAGCACGCCACCATGATCTCGGACACGATGGACCCAGCCGGAAATACGGACATTCGAGCCGACGTCCGACTTACGAAGAGCGGCGCATGTGTGGCTACGGTAGCGGTGCATGATCTCAATTCCTGGCATTTGGCTTAAGACGGCGGCATGGCCGAAGACCTGCAGCGCCGACAAGAAAATCGGGCGGAAAAGCGCATGGACGCTCTGATTTGTCAAGACTTGGCGCGGTCAGCCGGCCGTTTGCCCCCTCGTTTCCGATTGAGCCCGGGCGCTCGCGCTGCGGCAGTTTGGCAGAACACGGTGTATTGATGAAGCGGATAGTCAACTTTAAAAGGAGGCATCATTCAAGACGGAGCCTGACAATGCCCCTCCTCACACGCCGCAATCTGCTCAAGGCCTCCGCCGTCGCCGGTGCCTATGGCGCGGGCATGGCAGTCGCCGGGCGTTTCGGACTGGCGGAGGCGGCACCCGAGCCGCGCCTCCTGACGGCGCGCAAGACCGACGCGCAGATCATGGATGCCGCACCGACCCGGGATATCATGACGTGGGGCGACGAGGGCCTGCCGCCGGTGCTGCGCATGCCGCGCGGCAAGCCCTATGCGGCGAGGCTTACCAACAGCCTGGATGAGCCGACGACCATCCACTGGCACGGGTTGCGTATCGACAACAAGATGGACGGCGTGCCCTTCATGACGCAGCCCTACGTCTATACAAATGACAGTTTCGACTATCTTTTCACGCCGCCGGATGCGGGCACCTTCTGGTATCATCCCCACTGCAACACGCTGACCCAGATGGGCCACGGCATGACGGGCGTCCTGGTCGTGGAAGATCCAGATGATCCCGTCTTCGATGCCGAGATCGTGCTCAATCTGCGCGACTGGCGGCTCGGCGGTGACGGGCAGTTCATAGCGCCATTCCGTCCGCGCGATGCGGCGAAGGCCGGCACCTATGGAACAGTGCGCACGGCCAATTGGCACCAGGAACCGAAATATGATGCGCCCGCTGGCGGGCTGGTCCGCCTGCGCATCGCCGTCACCGACGTGACCCGCATATTCCAGCTGAAGATGGAAGGTGCCGATGCCACGGTCATCGCCCTCGATGGCAATCCGGTGCCGAAGCGCTTCCCGCTCGATCTCCTGCAGATCGGGCCGGGGCAGCGGCTCGATCTTGCCGTGCGCATGCCGGACAGCGAGGGCGCTGTCGCGACGCTGGAAGATATTCGCGGCACGACGCCGAAGGTGATCGCAAGCCTCAGCGCTAAAGGACAATCACTGAAGCGCGATATCGGCGATCTTGGTGCGCTGGCGGGAAACCCGGTGCCGAAAGCCGATCTCTCCTCGGCGGAAACAATTCCGCTGGTGCTATCCGCCACCGCGGAGAATTCCGCCGTCGAAAGCATCTGCGGCACGCTCGGCTACAGTTTCTGGGCCATCAACAAGGTGCCGTGGACGGGTGACACGCCAGATCCGACCGCGCCGCTCGCCGAACTGAAGCTCGGCAAGAGCTACATCTTCAACCTGGAAAACGTCACGCCGCACACACATCCGATCCATCTGCACGGCATGAGCTTCACCGTGATCTCATCCTCGACGCGTGAGGTGATGCCGCTCGTATCCGACACCTATCTCATTCAGCCGGACGAAAAGGTGCAGCTCGCCTTCGTTGCCGATAACCCGGGTGACTGGCTGCTGCACTGCCACATCATCGAGCATCAGAAGACGGGCATGACCAGCTATCTCCGGGTGGTTTGACGCTCTATCGCCGCTTCACGACCGCCAAACCCGCTGACCGTATTGACATATCTTCTCGAAAGGGGAAGGAAGGTTGCACGACCTCTTCCTGACGAATGAATAGATATGATCGAAACCACCGCCGATCTGGCGGCCGCCTGCAAAGAGTTGGCCAAGTCCGATTTCATTACCATCGATACGGAATTCCTGCGCGAGACGACGTTCTGGCCGGAACTGTGCCTGATCCAGATGGCGAGCCCGACGGTAGAGGTGCTAGTCGATCCGCTGGCGAAGGATATCGATCTTGCGCCCTTCTTCGAACTGATGGCCAATCCTGATGTGCTGAAGGTGTTCCATGCGGCGCGGCAGGATATCGAAATCATCTTCAATCGCGGCAACCTGATTCCGCATCCGATCTTCGATACGCAGGTCGCCGCCATGGTCTGCGGCTTCGGCGACAGCGTCTCCTATGACCAGCTCATCAGCCGCACGAAGAACGTCCATATCGACAAGTCGTCGCGCTTCACCGACTGGAGCCGCCGGCCGCTGTCAGACAAGCAACTCGAATATGCGCTGGCCGACGTTACACATCTGCGCGATGCCTATCTTTACCTCAAGGCCGAACTGGAGCGCGAAGGCCGCGCTTCGTGGCTGCGCGAGGAAATGGATATTTTGGAATCGCGCGAGACCTACGATATCCACCCTGACGATGCCTGGCAGCGGCTGAAGCTGCGCCTGCGCAAGCCGCAGGAACTGGCGATCCTGAAATATGTGGCCGCATGGCGGGAGCGCGAGGCACGCTCGCGCAACGTACCGCGCTCGCGTGTGCTCAAGGACGACGCGATCTACGAAATCGCCCAGCAGCAGCCGAAGGATGCCGAAGCGCTCGGCCGTCTGCGCACCATCCCGAAGGGCTGGGAGCGCTCTGCCGCCGGCACCGCCGTACTCGAGGCAGTAAATACCGCTCTGGCGCTGCCGCGTTCCGAAATGCCGCATGTACCACGCCAGTCGCAGCCGCCGGAAGGCGCGGCTGCCGCAGTCGAGCTTCTCAAGGTTCTGCTGAAGCTGATTTCCGAGAAGCACGGTGTTGCTCCCAAGGTGATCGCCAACAGCGATGACCTGGACAGGATCGCAGCTGAAGGCGAAAAGGCCGAGGTTGCCGCCATGCATGGCTGGCGACGCGATCTTTTCGGCGAGCCGGCGCTGCAGCTCATCCGCGGCGAAATCGCATTACGCTTCGTTAGCCGCAAGGTCGAAACTGTCGGCCTGCCCGACTGACGGTTATCGCGATCTTTCAGATCCGCTTGCCACGCTTTAGCCGTTTGTTTTCCGCATGTCGGTGTCGAAACCGCCAAGTGCTTTTGCGCGACATGCTTTTTGCCTAACGCATGTCGTCATCACAAAACCACTGGGCACTTTTGCGCGACATGCTGTGAATTCAAAATCGCTTGACCGCTGCAGCGCGCCTGAAACAATAGCCAAATGAAGTGCTTCGGCGAAAGGGCGACATGAGAGAGATATCCCCAGCACAGAACTGGCTGCTGATAACACTCGTTCTGGCGCTCAGTGGCGTGGCCTACAATCTCTACTTCCTTAGCGGCCAGACGCCGGTGATCGGAGCGATCTTTGCGCTGTTCATCGGCATGCCGATCCTCACCTTCGAGCGCAAGGTGTTTCTGCGTGGCCTCTATAGGCGCATCCAGAAACTGCCGACGATGCTCTTCATCATTGCTGAGCTTGTCATCTACGAAATCCTGATGAGCATCGGCTTTGCGGCTGCCGGTTTCCTGCTCGCCGTGCTCGGCGTGCTGAAGCCACCGAAAATGCTCGACGTGCTCATTATGCCGTTCGATGTTTTCCTCTATGCGCTTGCGGTCTGTGCAACGATTATCTTCCTACTCAGGGTGCGGGAATTGCTGGGGCGCGAAGTCTTCATCAGCATGCTCATCAGCCGCTATCGCAATCCGGTGAAGGAAGAGCGCGTCTTTCTGTTCATCGATCTCGCCGAATCCACCGCCTTTGCCGAAAAACATGGAGATCTCAGGGCACAGCAGCTTCTGAGCTCGCTGTTTGCCGCCTTCGCCGAGCCCGTGCGGCGCCACAAGGGGCTGATCAACGACTATGTCGGCGATGCCGCGATCATCACCTGGCCGCTGGCGCGCGGCGTCAAGAATGCGCGCTGCGTGCGTTGCCTCTTCGATATTCTCGCGGATATCGAAGCCAATGCCGCCAGTTGGAAGAAGAGCTACGGCCATGTGCCGAAGCTCAGGGCCGCTCTCCACGGCGGCAGCGTCATCACTGCTGAAGTCGGCATCGACCATCACAAGATCAGCTTCTTCGGCGATACGGTGAACACGACGGCGCGGCTGGAATCGCTCTGCCGGACACTGAACCGCCCGGTGCTGATTTCCGCCGAGCTCGCCCAGCGCATGAGCCTGCCAGAACAGATCGTCGGCGAAAACCTTGGAAATCACGCGGTGCGCGGCCGTGGCCAAGGGCTCGACGTCGTCGCTCTTTCTTCCCGCGCAGTGACGGTTCTCAAGAAGCCGGCGACGCTACGGCGCGGTTGAGCCGGGCTTCGTTCACCCGTCACCAAAGCTTCACCCAATCGTCAATGTGGCGACATGAAAGCCCTGCTAAGCGGATGGCGCTTTTGCACTCCGTTCTATGGGGACATCATGAAGAACGTTCTTTTCGCTTCCGTATCCATTTTCATGCTCGTCGCAGGCTCCGCCTCCGCCGACCAGCAGCTCTTCCCGGCAAAGCTCACCAGCCAGGCTATCCTGCCTGCCAACACGGTCGTCCCGGCTCCTGCCGATGCACCGGCTTTCCTCAAGACCTCCGGCAAGTACACGACTCCGGACCGCAAGCGCACCGAAAAGCTCGGCACGGTTGACGGCAAGGACGGCGCCCGCGTGACCGACGTCAAGCTGCCGCTCGACGGGCAACCGATCCAGGGCTTCTCCGGCATCAAGACCATGCCCGACGGCACGTTCTGGACGCTCTCCGACAACGGCTTCGGCGGCAAGACCAACTCCATCGATTCCATGCTATTCCTGCATCAGCTGAAGTTCGACTGGAACGCCAACAAAGTCGACGTCGTCAAGAACGTCTTCCTCTCCGACCCGAATAAGATCGCTCCGTTCCCGATCGTTGCTGAAGCTTCCGACACCCGCTACCTCACCGGTTCCGATTTCGATATCGAATCCGTGCAGCCGGTTGCCGACGGCTTCTGGCTCGGCGACGAATTCGGTCCGTATCTCCTGAAGATCGACACCGAAGGCCACCTGACCGACGTCATCCCGACGACCCTCGACGGCAAGCCGGTCATGTCTCCCGACAACGCCCTGATCCAGCTGCCGGCCAACCCGGCTGCCAAGATGCCTGCCTTCAACCTGAAGCGCTCCGGCGGCTTCGAAGGCCTCGCCATGTCGAAGGACGGCTCCAAGCTCTACGGTCTGCTCGAAGGCGCCATCTACGTAGACGGCCAGATGGAAACGGCTGACGGCCACACCGCCACCCGCGTCATCGAATTCGACGTCGCCTCCAAGAAGTGGACCGGTCGCAGCTGGCTCTATCCGTTCGAAGACAAGGGTGCTTCGATCGGCGACTTCAACATGCTCGACGACAGCACCGCTCTCGTCATCGAGCGCGACAACGGCGCCGGCACGAAGGACAAGGCTTGCGCCGATCCCAAGCAGCCGAAGCCGGACTGCTTCGAAGCTCCGGCCGAACTGAAGCGCGTTTACAAGATCGAGTTCAACGACACCAACGTTGGCAAGGCCGTTCGCAAGATCGGCTACATCGATCTCCTGAACATCCAGGATCCTGATAACAAGAAGAAGGCCGGCGATATCCCCGGCGTCTACAACATGCCGTTCGTGACGATCGAAAACGTCGACCGCGTCGACGCCACGCACATCATCATCGGCAACGACAACAACCTGCCGTTCTCGGCTGGCCGCGCTGTCGACAAGGCTGACAACAACGAGTTCAGCATTCTCGAAGTCGGCGAATTCCTGAACGCGAAGTAATTCGCAATCTGGCGTAAAATGAAAGGGCGGTGCTTTTGCACCGCCCTTTTTGTTTGCCGGCAACAGTGCCGATCTGTTTTGGTCAACGCGACCTTATTCGAAGCGGAATGCGAGGCGCTTGTTCGTCAGTTTCGACAATTGCTGCAGCCGACCATCCAGCCGCTCGCCGGCAAAATCGTGATATTCGTGCGGGACCACGAATTCCAGATCGAGATCGGGAGAAGCGGACTTGCGGAAGGTCAGGTTACGCACGATGCCCGGCATGGAAGCAGAGAACAGGTAGACGACGCGCAACATGCCGCCGAGCAGCTTCGCGCGCTCGATGAAGGCAGGACCGGCGATCGTCGCCAGCGGCGCAGTGGAACCGTCGTCGTGCAAGCCTTCGAAGCGGTAGTAATTCGTCAGTGCGATGAAGGCGCGGCCGGGATGACTGATACCGACAAAGGAGGAGTGGGCGATCACGTTCAGCGCCTGAGCGCCGCGATAGTCCGGATGGGCGCGCCAGCTGATATCGGCGAGCAGGCAGGCTGCCTGGCGATAACGGCTCTCCTCTTCAGTTTCCTGAACCCCGAAGAAGGGCATCATGCGGCCGGTCCAGTCAGCAAGTTCGCGGGCATGTTCCGGCGAGCGGGCGCGCAGGATGGCGAGCTCGCTGGCAGCCGCCAACAGCGGATCGCTGCGCCGTTCGGATTCGGACAGAAGTGAGAAGAGGTAGCCTTCGCGCACGCCCTGCGCGGAAAAGGACACGACCGATGGCTTCATCGCATTCAGGACTTCCTTCATGGCGATGGCGCCGAAGGGCAGTAGCGAACGACGATGCTTGGAGACCGCCTGCAAGGCCGGCTCCTTGGAATCCTTGGCGGCGACGACCTGATCCAGGAACTGCATCATTGCTTCGAGCGGAACCTCGTAGCCCTGCATCATGTGCAGTGGATAGCGGGTGATTTCCATGTGCAGCTTGGCGATGTTTCGCCAGGTGCCGCCGACCGCGTAGAAGGTTCGCCCCTCCCCCCTGGAGAGGAACTTGGCGGTCTTGACCTGCTTGCGGGCAAAGGCGCGCGCCTTGGCGAGAGAGCCGCCGGCATATTCGGATAGGCGCAGACCGCCGAGCGGCAGGGTAACGCCATTGCTGACGTTCTTGCCGCTGATATCGATCAGTTCCAGAGAACCGCCGCCGAGATCGCCGGCAATGCCGTCAGGATTGAAAAAACCGCTGATGATACCGAGCGAGGCAAAACGCGCCTCCTCTTCACCCGAGAGCACGCGGACATGGCGCTGCAGGATCGTCTCGGCCTGATGAATGAAATCGGGACCGTTGCTCGCCTCACGTGCTGCGGCGGTCGCCAGCACGTACATGGTGGCGGCGCGTGCCTGATCGGAGAGAGCCTTGAAGCGATGCAGGGCTTGAAGCGCGCGAGCGACGCTTTCCTCATCCATCTTGCCGGTCAGGGCTATCCCCTTGCCGAGGCCGCAAAGAACCTTTTCGTTGAAGAGGATGGTCGGCGAACGCGACAGACCTTCGTAGACGACCAGACGGATAGAGTTCGATCCGATATCGACAACGGAGACCGGGGCGATACCCGGAAGTCGCCCCTGGGCTTCAGATTCAACCATTAGGTCCAGTTTACTTGTTGTTCCGGCCGTCAAGCAGACCGGCGATCAGCTTCGGCGCACTTGATTTCAAAGCTTCACCACGGCCGGACAGGCTTGGATTGGTCATGAAATATTGCTGCGCATTAAACGGTTCTTCGCCCCTGCGCACTTCCATGCGGCGGGACGTACCGTCGGGCAATATCTCGTAGCTTTGTTGGTTGTCAATCACGTTGCCGAGCATAATCTGTGACAAGACCTGCTCGTGGACGGTCGGATTCGTCAGCGGAACGAGAGTTTCGACGCGGCGATCGAGGTTTCTCGGCATCATGTCGGCCGAGCCGATATAGACCAGCGCCTTGTCGGAAGGCAGGCCGTAACCGTTGCCGAAGCAGAAGATGCGGCTGTGCTCCAGGAAGCGGCCGATGATCGATTTGACGCGGATTTTGTCGGAGAGGCCGGGCACCTGCGGACGCAGGCAGCAGATGCCGCGCACGACGAGGTCGATCTCGACGCCGGCACGGCTCGCAGTGTAGAGCGCGTCGATGATATCGGGGTCGACAAGCGAATTCATCTTCATCCAGATTGCTGCCGGGCGGCCGCTGCGGGCGTGCTCGATCTCTTCGTTGATGTGACGAAGGATGCGCGGACGCAACGTATAGGGCGAAACGGCGAGCTGCATTCCCTCTTCCGGCTCACCGTAACCGGTGATGAAGTTGAAGATGTTCGCCATGTCGTGGGCGATGACAGGGTTGCAGGTGAAGAAGGACAGGTCCGTGTAGATCTTGGCGGTGATCGGATGATAGTTGCCGGTGCCGAGATGGCAGTAGGTACGCAGCTTGCCTTCCTCACGGCGGACGACAAGCGACATCTTGGCATGGGTCTTCAATTCGATGAAGCCGAAGACGACCTGCACGCCCGCGCGTTCCAGGTCGCGCGCCCAGCGGATGTTGGCCTCCTCGTCGAAACGGGCCTTGAGCTCGACCAGCGCCGTCACCGACTTGCCTGCTTCGGCCGCATCGATCAAGGCACGTACGATCGGGCTGTCGTTGGAGGTTCGATAGAGCGTCTGCTTTATCGCCAGAACGTCAGGATCGTGCGCAGCCTGGAGAAGGAACTGCACCACCACGTCGAAAGATTCGTAGGGATGGTGGACCACCATGTCCTTTTCTCGGATGGCGGCGAGGCAATCACCGGCGTGTTCACGGACACGTTCGGGAAATCGGGCATTGTAGGGCGGAAAGCGCAAGTCGTCGCGCGGCGCCTTGGTGATTTCCGAGAGCGTGTTCAGTGCCAGCAGGCCGGGCAGAACCGCAACGCGATTGTCCGGAATGCTGAGCGCCTGGACCACGAACTGGCGCAGTGATGCCGGCATTTCCGAATCCGTCTCGATGCGGATCACCTTGCCACGGCGGCGGCGCTTCAGTGCCGTTTCGAAGAAGCGCACGAGATCTTCGGCTTCTTCCTCGACTTCGATATCGCTGTCGCGGATGACGCGGAACGTACCGGAACCCTGCACCTCGTAGCCCGGGTAGAGCCGGTGGATGAAGATATTGGCGACGTCTTCCAGCGTGATGTAGCGGATCGTGTTGCTGTCGTCAGGCAGGCGGATGAAGCGGTCGAGCGCCGGCGGAAGGCGCAGCAGCGCCGTCATCGGCTCGCGGCCGCTCCGGCTGACAAGCTGCAGGCCGATCGAGAAACCGAGATTCGGAATAAACGGGAACGGATGAGCCGGATCGATCGAGAGCGGTGTCAGCACCGGGAAGATCGACTGTTCGAACTCGCTTGCCAGCCATTGACGATCGGCGTCGCTGAGCGCGCCGGGGCGCACGATCAGGATATCTTCCTTGGCGAGATATTGCTGCAGGACGGCAAGCGAGGCTTGCTGTTCCATCTGCAGATGATCGATCTCGCTCAGGATCGAGTCCAACTGCTCGGCCGGCGTGCGGCCGTCCGGGCTCTTGACGACGATGCTCTGGCGCACCTGGCCCTCGAGGCCGGCGACGCGCACCATGAAGAATTCGTCGAGGTTGGCGGCCGAAATCGACAGGAAGCGAACGCGCTCGAGCAGCGGATGCTCGGTGTTCAACGTCTCCTCGAGGACGCGGCGGTTGAACTGCAGCCAGGAGAATTCGCGATTGATGAAGCGCTCCGGGCTCGAAAGAAGCTGATCCAGCGGCGGCAGGTCCGAGCTGTTGTCCGGGGTGGGTTGCTGATGTTCCTGGTATGCGCTGTCCATGGTCCACTCACCCTGCTTTTAAACGCTTCTGCGAATATATCAGTTTCACGACGGAACTGTCACAGTCAATCGCCGGAACCGGAATTTCCCAATTCATTCAATACTTCAGCGGCGAGAGCTCGGGTAATTCTCGTACCTCTGGAAAGAGCAAGCCGATCAAGCCTCTCGACAATCGTCTGGGCGGCATTCAGCGAGCGCTCCATGCGATTGACGATATAAAGGACGAGTTTGTCATCTATATAAAGCTGCCGATCGGCGAAGAGCTTGACGATGACTTGCGACAGCAATTCCTCATCCGGTTCGCCGATCTCGACGACAGTCGCAGCCTTCAGGCGCGAGCGCAGGTCGGGCAGCGTGACAGGCCAGGACATGGGCCAGAGGCGGCTCGTCATCAAAAGGCTGGTGCCGTTTTCCCGCACGCTGTTGATGACATGGAAAAGCTTGACGTCGTCGAACCCCAGACGATCGACATCCTCGAACAGAACCGGACCGTTTGCCGCCGTGACCGCGGCATCGGAACCGTCAGTGGGGTGGATGATTTCCGCCCCGCTCAACTCCTTCCAGATGCCGGCGAGGTGCGATTTGCCGGAGCCCGCGGGGCCGGCGAGGATAACGACAGGCGACGGCCAGTTCGGCCAGGCATCGACAATCGAAACCGCAGCGGCGAGACGCTCCGAGATCAGGAGATCATCGCGACCGGTGGCAACGTCATGCGAAAAGGCCAAGGGAAGCTGCTCTCCGGCCTTGCGCTTCGGATCAGCGTTCTTCACATCATTCATCGGAAACAGATTTCGTATTCCCGGCCCGGCCGCTCGGCGACCTGCCATAGTAGAGATCACTTTGAAGGTAGCGCGAAAGCGCAAAGCGGACAAGGACGCCGACCGCGGCAGCGGCCGGCACGGCAACCAGCAGGCCGACAAAACCGAAGAGCGCGCCGAAAGCAAAGAGCGCAAACATCAGCCAGACGGGATGCAGGCCGACGCTGGAGCCGACAAGCTTCGGCTGCAGGATATTGCCTTCGAGGAACTGGCCGGAGAAGAAGACGCAGAGGACCGCGACGATCCAGATATAATCCGGCCAGAACTGGACAAGCGCCACCCCGACTGCGAGCACGAGACCGACCAGCGAGCCGACATAGGGAATGAAGCTGATCATGCCGGCAAAGAGGCCGATGAGCAGCCCAAAATTCAAGCCGACGATCGAAAGGCCCGCGGCATAATAGATGCCGAGGATGAGGCAGAGCGAACCCTGTCCACGGATGAAGCCGGCAATCGCCTGGTCCATTTCCCTGGCGATCTGGCGCACGTCCTTCACGTAATTGCGCGGAACCCACTCATCGACCTTGGCCACCATGCGATCCCAGTCGAGAAGGATGTAGAAGGCGACGACCGGCGTGACGACGAGCAGCGAGATGACATCGACGATAGCCTTGCCGGAATTCCAGATCTGCGAGAACAGCCCGGTCAGGAAGCCCATTCCTTCCGACAGGATCGTGGAGAAATTGTTCTTGATCGTTCCCAATTGGCTCTTGATCCAGCCGGGCAGCACCGAGTCCTGATAGTGGGCAATGAATTCCTGCAGCTGGCTGATATAGCCCGGCAGGCGCTGCGCGAAATCGTTGAACTGATTGATCAGCACAGGAATAAGGATCATCAGCGCCAGCGCGAAAACGATGACGAAGGTCACAAGAATGACGATGGTCGCCATCATCCGGCTCAGGCCCAGCCGCTCCAGCCTGTCTGCTACCGGATCGAGGAAGTAGGCGATCGTCATGCCGGCGATGAAGGGCAGCAGGATCGAACTGAAAATATAGAGAAAGACGATGAAGATTAGCAGAACCGCTCCCCAGAAGAAGATCTGGCGCTTCAATATCGTTCCGCTTAACTGTTGTGGCATCGCTTCCCCGCTGATCGCACGCCTGCGCCGCTTTCCAGAGGCTTCAGTCACTTGAGCACATAGGATGGAGGCGCAAAGATGGTCAACCCTGTTGCACCGAATCCGGAAAGCGTGCGGGGAATAGCTGGAAAATGGGGGCTTTTCCCTTGCAACGCTTGCATAAAGCGCACTCTCATGCAATTGCGACCCGCATGTGACGCGGTCCCCTGTCCGCAGCTTTAAAATCCTCCGGAGATCAGTATGAGCCAGTCTGGAAAAAACGGTCTGACCTATAGCGATGCAGGCGTCGATATCGATGCCGGTAACCTGATGGTGGAGAAGATCAAGCCAGCGGTGCGCTCCACGCGCCGCCCGGGCGCTGATGGCGAGATCGGCGGCTTCGGCGGCCTCTTCGACCTCAAGGCCGCCGGCTTCACCGATCCGGTTCTGGTCGCCGCCAATGACGGCGTCGGCACCAAGCTGAAGATTGCCATCGATGCGGACTATCACGACACCGTCGGCATCGACCTCGTCGCCATGTGCGTCAACGACCTCGTCGTCCAGGGCGCAGAGCCGCTGTTCTTCCTCGACTATTTCGCGACCGGCAAGCTCGACCCCGATCAGGGTGCCGCCATCGTCGGCGGTATCGCTGCCGGCTGCCGCGAAGCGGGCTGCGCGCTGATCGGCGGCGAAACGGCGGAAATGCCGGGCATGTATTCCTCCGGCGATTATGACCTTGCCGGCTTTGCCGTTGGCGCTGCCGAACGCGGCAAGCTGCTGCCATCGGGTGACATTGCCGAAGGCGACGTCATCCTCGGCCTCTCCTCTTCCGGCGTCCATTCGAACGGCTTCTCGTTGGTGCGCAAGATCGTATCACTTTCCGGCCTCGGCTGGGATGCGCCAGCACCGTTTGCCGAAGGCAAGAAGCTCGGCGAAGCGCTGCTGACCCCAACCCGCATCTATGTGAAGCCGCTCCTGAAGGCGATCCGCGAGACGAGCGCGCTGAAGGCGCTCGCTCACATCACCGGCGGCGGTTTTCCCGAGAATATCCCGCGCGTATTGCCGAAGCATCTCGCCGCGGAGATCGATCTGACGGCCGTCAAAGTTCCGCCGGTCTTCTCATGGCTTGCAAAGACAGGCGGCGTCGAGGCCAAGGAAATGCTGCGCACGTTCAACTGCGGCATCGGCATGATCGTCGTCGTGGCGCAAGAGAATGTTGACGCCGTCTCCAAGGCGCTCGAAGCGGAGGGCGAAAAGGTGGTTACGCTCGGCCGCATGGTTGGACGCGCAGACGGCGAAGCAGGCGTGATCTACAAGGGCACGCTCGCCCTATGAGTTCGCCGCGCAAACGCACCGTCGTTTTCATCTCCGGTAGCGGCTCCAACATGATGGCGCTGGCGCAGGCGGCGAAATCGGCCGATTATCCGGCCGAAATCGTTGGCGTGATCTCCGACAAGGCGGATGCGGGCGGTCTCGCCAAGGCGGCCGCCGAGGGCATTCCTACCTTCGCCTTCGTACGCAAGGATTATGCGAGCAAGGATGAACATGAAGCGGCAATCCTTGCCGCACTCGACGAACTTTCGCCTGACATCATCTGCCTTGCCGGCTATATGCGACTACTTTCGGGCGCTTTCATCCAGCGTCATGAGGGCCGGATCATCAATATCCACCCTTCCCTGCTGCCGCTCTTTCCGGGCCTGCATACGCACCAGCGAGCTATCGATGCCGGCATGCGCATTGCCGGATGCACCGTGCATTTCGTGACCGAAGGCATGGATGAAGGCCCTGTTATCGGCCAGGCTGCCGTGCCGGTTCTTGCGGGCGATACCGCCGATGCACTCGCCGGCCGCGTGCTGACCATCGAGCATCAGCTTTATCCGCAGGCGCTCAAACTCTTTGCCGAAGGCAGGGTGAAGATGGAGGGCGGAAAAGCGGTGGGGACGACAGCTTCCGCTATCGCCCCCAAATCGCAATTGATTTCGCTGATCGGAGACTGACTTCAGGCCGCAAGGGCCTGAAGCGGATGCAGCGTGCCGTCGCTATAGACGAACTGGCCACCGCGGAACGTAGCGCGGATGCGATGGACATCGCCTGGCTCGATCACCACGAAATCGGCGCGCTGGCCGATGGCGATTTCGCCGCGATCCAACAGACCGGCAGAACGGGCGGCATTCGACGTCGCCATGGCGACAGCAGCCGGAAGACCGCCCTCCACCATTTCGGACAGTTTGAAGATGCCGGGCACGAAGGCGGCCGGATGGTAGTCGGCGGCAATGACCGTCAGCAGACCAGCCTTGGCGGCATCGAGAGCGCTCAGATTGCCGGACATGGATTTGCCGCGCAGCGCATTCGGTGCGCCCATCAGCGTCCAGAGGCCACGGCGGCGGGCCTCTTCGGCCGCCGGCAACGTGACCGGGAACTCGCTGATCGTGACACCTAGATCGAACATCTCGGCGACCTTCTCAATGCTGTCGTCGTCATGCGAGGCAAGCGAGAGGCCATGCTTCTTGGCGAGCGCGACGATGTCCTTCAGCTTGGCGTCGATCTCGGGATTGTCGCGCATGGCAATACGCTTGGCGACGATCTCGGCGGCCGTTTCCTCAGATATCGCGCGGCGCTCGGAAATGCTCAGGATATAGCTCTTGATGTCATTATACTGGCCCTGCCCCGGAGTGTGGTCGGTCAGCGAAACCATATCGATATGACCGACTTCCAGCAGGCGCTCGAGGGTCGGCGCGGCACCGATATTGGTGATCTCGTAGCGGGCATGGACGCGGTGATCGATCAGCAGGTTGTCGCGCAGCCGGTTAACGCCCTCGATGACGGCGGAGGTCGTTTCCAGCGAACGGACATGACCATAGACGCTTTCCGTCGCGAAGGAGACGGCGGCATAGGCCGTGGTCACGCCGGAGGCGGCCAGCTTCTTGTCGAGCTCGTGGATACCGAAATCGATCGGCATGTGGGCATTCGGACGCGGCGCGATCTCGCGCTCGATCATGTCTCCGTGCAAATCGACGAAACCGGGCATCAGGAAGCGTCCACCGCCATCGATCACGGCATCCGCAACCGGCTCGGGCCGGATCTCTGCGATCACACCGTCTTCAATCCGCACAGAACCTTCGCTCACCACCTCGTTGGGCAAAACGAGGGTGAAATTACCGAGCCACATGGGCTTTCTCCTGACCGCATCTGATGATTTGTTAAAACGCAGCGCATAGTGCCGGTTCGTGACAATTACATGAAGCATTTCGAGAAATTCAGCCGCGGCAAATATATCGCCGCCGTCACGTTGCAACGTCTGATCTTCAGGTACCGAGCGCACCCTTGTTCGCGACCGCCCATTGCACCAGCATGATCGTCTTGAGATCGATGATCTCACCCTTTTCGATCATCGCGACCGCCTGCGGCAGCGGGATTTCCAGCACCTCGATATCCTCGTGCTCCTCTTCGAGGCCACCGCCGTCGGCGATCCGGTCGGCCGTATCGATTGCCGCCGCGAAAAAATGCACGACCTCGGTGATTGAACCGGGAGCCGGATAGGATCTGAACAGAAAACGGATATCGCGAACCGTATATCCCGTCTCTTCCATCGCCTCCCGGCGGATGGCGGCCTCGGGTTCATCGCCGTCGAGAAGGCCCGCCGGCACTTCGATCATCCAGGCGGGATCGCCGTTCAGATAGGCGGGCAGCCGGAACTGCTTCACAAGCACGACGGTATCGCGTTTGGGATCGTAGAGCAGGATGCAGGCAGCCGGTGTGCGATGGTAGACTTCACGCGGCAGGCGATGGGTCTGGCCGTTGCGATCGGTGTAATCAAGCTTGTAGCCAACCAGCTTCGTCCATCCGTCCGACAGGGTTTCCTTGCCGACGATTTCTACCTTGGACTTCGATTGCGTCATAAGGCTTCCTTGGCGACTTCCTTGCGAAGCCAGACCTTGTTGTCGTGGACGGCGGCGCCGCCATAGGGCGCCACGGGATCGGCACCGGTGAGAACATTGATGCCTTCGCCATCGACATGCGCCTTGTTGGGCCACAGGCCTTCGGCGATCAGCACGCCGGGCTTGACCTCGGTCGTGACGCGGGCGTGGATGCGCAGATCACCTCTGACGTTACCGATATGGACGAGATCGCCACTAACGATGCCGTTGGCTTCGGCATCGAAGGGATTGATCATCACTTCGGGACGACCTTCCTTCTGACGCGAGGTCTTGGTTTCCGAGAAGCTCGAGTTGAGGAAGTTGCGCGCCGGCGAGGTCGCCAGGCGGAAAGGATGCACGGAATCGGCAAGCTCGATGACGTCGACCTGGTCCGGGAACGGCGGCAGTTCTGCATAGGGGCCAAGCGCGCCAACGGCCGCAGGCGGCTTGTTCGGCGATGCTCCGTTCACCCAGTCCGGCCGGAAATGGAACTTGCCGTCGGCATGGGCGAAACCGTCAAGATAATGCGCTTCCTCGAAATCGGGCTGACGGTCAAACCACTTGTGTTCAAGGAAATAGTCGTAGTCCGGCAGATTGCTCGCCGCCAGGACACGATCGACCATTTCGCGCGCCGTGAAACCGAAGCCGGGGCGGTCGGCGACGCCGAGGCGTTTCGCCAGTTCCTCGATAACGAAGAGGTTGGTGCGGACGGTCTCCGGCGGCTCGACGAGCTTGGGTCCAAGCAAAATGTGGTTCTGACCGCCGGCGCGATAGATGTCGTCATGTTCGACGAACATGGTGGCGGGAATGACGATATCGGCCATTTCTGCCGTTTCGGTCATGAATTGCTCGTGCACGGCGACGAAGAGGTCGTCGCGGGCAAAACCCCGCTTCACCAGCCGCTGTTCCGGGGCGATATTCACCGGATTGGTATTCTGGATCAGCATGGCTGTCACAGGGCCGCGATGCCGAAGAGCCACAGCATCACCCGTCAAAGCCCGACCGATCTGCGATTGGTCGATCATTCTGACGTCGGCATCCTTCATCGACTTGCCGGTCAGTTCCGCATTGTTCATGCGGAAAATATCGCTGTTGGAATGGAAGGCGCCGCCGCCCTCATATTGCCAGGAGCCGAGCACAGTGGCGATGGAGGCCGCCGCATGCATGGCGACCGCGCCATTGCGCTGGCGGGTAAAGCCGTAGCCGAGGCGGAAGAAGGTCTTCTTGGTCGTCCCGACCAGTTTACCGAAAGCCTCGATCTCATCGACCGAAAGACCCGTGATCGCAGCCGCCCATTCCGGCGACTTGGTTTTCAAATGCGCTTCGAGGCCGACGGGATCGTCGGCATATTTCGCCATGTACTCGCGGTCGGCATAGCCGTCGCGGAAGGCGATGTGCATGGCAGCGCAGGCGAGCGCGGCATCGGTGCCGGGCTTGACGATGAGGGCCATGTCGGCCTGCTTCATCGTCGGATTGTCATAGATATCGATGACGACGATCTTGGCGCCGCGCTCCTTGCGCGACTTGGTCGCGTGGGTCATCACGTTGACCTGCGTGGCAACCGCATTCGTGCCCCAGATGACAACACAATCGGTGCGGGCCATCTCGCGCGGATCGGGGCCGCGCAGCATGCCCGTCGCCATGGTGAAGCCTGTCCAGGCCGGGTTGGTGCAGATCGAGGAGAAGAAGCCGGAATAGCGCTTGGCGTGGCGCAGGCGCTCGATCGAGTCGCGCTGCACCCAGCCCATGGTGCCGGCGTAAAAATAGGGCCAGATGGCTTCGCTGCCGTCCTTGGCCTCGGCCTTCACGAAGGCTTCGGCAATCTCGTCCAGCGCATCGTCCCAGGAAATCTGCTGCCACTGCCCTGCCCCCTTGGCGCCAGTGCGGCGCAACGGATGCATGAGACGATCGGGATGATAGAGGCGCTCGGCATAGCGGGCGACCTTGGCGCAGATGACACCCGATGTGTAGGAATGATCATTGGCGCCGCGCACGCGCCCGATACGGCCCTCTTCCGTAATATCCACCTCCAGCGCGCAGGTGGAGGGACAGTCATGCGGACAGGCCGTGTGACCGATGCGGGATTTGGCGTGGATGGGGGTCGCAATGTTCATGTGATTTCTATATGCCAAGGCACAAGCGGCCAAAAGGCGGAAAAGCTTCCTCTCATCCGAATTCATAACAGGCATAAGCGAAAATGAACTATCGCCACATCTATCATGCAGGCAATTTTGCCGATGTCCTGAAGCATGCGGTGCTGGCGCGGCTGGTCCGCTACATGCAGAAGAAGGAGGCTGGTTTTCGCGTGCTCGATACGCATGCCGGCATCGGCCTCTACGATCTTTCCTCCGAGGAAGCGCAGAAGACCGGCGAATGGCGTGAAGGTATCGGCAAGCTGCTGGAAACCGATCTCGGGCCGCAGGTCTCCGAGCTGCTGGACCCCTATCTCTCTGCTATCCGCGAGCTCAACCCACAGGGCGGCCTGCGCTTCTATCCCGGCTCACCCAAGCTCTCACGCATGCTCTTCCGCCCGCAGGACAGGCTCTCGGCAATGGAACTTCATCCGGAAGATTATGTCCGACTGCACCGAGTCTTCGAGGGCGATCACCATGCCCGCATCACGGAGCTCGATGGCTGGCTTGCGCTGGGCGCCCATCTGCCGCCCAAGGAAAAGCGCGGTATCGTGCTCGTCGACCCGCCATTCGAAGAGGACGGCGAATATGAGCGGCTGGTCGATGGCCTTGCCAGGGCCTATCGGCGTTTTCCGGGCGGCACCTACTGCCTCTGGTATCCGCTGAAGAAAGGCGCACCGATCAAAGAATTCCACGAGGCGCTGCAGGTGACGGATATCCCGAAGATGCTCTGCGCCGAACTTGCCGTGCGCAGCGACCGCGACACGACGGGACTGACCGGCTCCGGCCTCATCATCGTCAATCCGCCCTTCACGCTGAAGGACGAGCTGCATCAGCTGCTGCCGGCCTTGAAGAATCATCTGGCGCAGGACCGTTTTGCCTCGCAGCGGGCCTTCTGGCTGCGCGGTGAAACGAAGCCTGCCAAGGCTGATTGACCGACTCTCGGTGCTCGGGAATAGTCCGGCGCCAACAGCATATCCAAAAGGTGCCCCATGAAGCTTCTCTGCTCCCCGACCTCCCCTTTCTCCAGCAAGGTGCGCATGGCCGCCCGCCATCTTGGCCTCGAGATCACGGAAATCCGGGTCGATACGAATGCGGGACCGGCAATCCTCGTGGACAACAACCCGCTCGGCAAGATTCCGACGCTTTTGACCGATGACGGCATTTCGGTCTTCGACAGCATCGCCATCATGCATTATTTCGACCGGCTGACGAAGGGCGCGATCTATCCTTCCAAGAAGAGCAAGCGCACGGATGCCGAGGTGCTGGAAGCGCTGTGCGACGGCGTGTGCGACTGCCTGCTCGCCATCGTCTACGAGCGCCGTTTCCGCGATGAGGAAAAGGTGCACCAGCCCTGGATCGACCGGCAATGGAAGAAGGTGGAGACCGCGCTGAACTACCTGGCCGCCAATGCGCCGAAGCTCGGAAAGAAGCTGCATGGCGGGCATTTCGCGCTCGCCGCAACGATCGGCTACCTAGACCTGCGCTTCAAGGGCAAGTGGGAGGAAGACCATGCCGAACTGATCGGCTGGCTGCGGGAATTCGAGAAGGCCTTCGACGGCTATGAGCAGTTGAAGCCGCAGGCCTGAGAAATCCGAGTTCGACGGAGACAATAAAAAAGCCGGGCGCGAGGCCCGGCTTTTTTCGTGTTCGGTACAATCAGGATCAGAACTTGACGCCGATACCGAGCTTGACGCTGTTGTCGTCGAAGCCGCGCGAAACGCTGCCGGAGTCGAGGTTGTAGTCCTTGCTCTGGTAGTCGGTGTAGCGATATTCGAGGCGCGTCGTGATGTTGTTGGTCACGAAGGCTTCGACACCGGCGCCGACCGTGTAGCCATAGGCGGTCTTGCTGTCGGAAGACGTGCCGTCTGAAACCTTGGTGTCGGCGAGCGCCAGACCTGCCGTACCATAGAGCAGGAAGGGGTTCAGGTCGTAACCGACGCGACCGCGAACGGAGCCGTTCCAGCCGGTCTTGTTCTTGACGCCACCTTCGGTGACGTCTGCATCGCCGTAACCGAGATCCGCTTCAGCGCCGTAAACGATCTGGCCCTGCTGGAAATTGTAACCGGTGAAGAGCTGGCCGCCGAAGTCATAGGTATTCCGGTCATGACCGAAGCTGCCCATGTTGTAGGTCGCGGCGCCACCGAGATAGAAGCCCTGCCAGTTGTTGACCGGAGCCGGGGATTCCTCAGCGACCGGCGCCTGCGGGATCTGGTCCACGGCATCAGCTGCCTGGGCTGCAGAGAAACCACCAACGGCGAGAACGGAAGCCATGAGGCCAGCAAAGAGTATACGCATACTTGTCTCCTTTCAGTCCCGCGCGCTCGTCAACTTTATCTCGGCGAAGCATTCACGGGGGATTACTAAATGTCCCTTCCGGATCGAGAGTGAAATTGGAATGCAAATGCGGATTTGAAAGAGCCAAATTGTGATATCATTGTGGCTCTGCGGCGGCGGAAATTCGATGTTGCTTGGCGGCAACATACAATTTATTAAGGATAATATTCAGTTAATCTTAAATTATTCTTTTTAACAATCAATTCCGACAACTAATACATAGAATATCCAAGACGTGCAGGCAATGCTTCCCACCTATTTATATAATCAAGGCCCGCCCTTATATAGTCAGCAAACAGACTCGCAGGACCAGAAGGCAGGACCTTGACCCAGAAAAGACTTCGCGCGGCGCTCGTGACAGGCTCGGCCAAAAGAATAGGCCGGGCGATTGCCGAAGACCTTGTTGCCGATGGGTTTTCGGTCGCGATCCATGCCAATGGCTCGCTCGCGGAGGCCGAGGATTTTGTGGCGGAATTGCGGCAAAAGGGTCATAACGCGGTTGCGATCAAGGCCGATCTGACCAAGATCGAGGAGGTAAGCAGCCTTATCGACAGAGTGTGCGAAGTGCTTGGTCCGATCGACCTGCTCGTCAACAATGCATCGATTTTTCTGGAGGATACGGTCCGCAAATTTGATGCGCGAGTGTGGGACGAGCATTTCGCCGTTCACGTTCGCGCGCCCTCGGTCCTTGCCGCCAAATTCGCCGAACAGCTGCCGGCAACGGTCGACGGGCTGGTCGTCAATATCATCGACCAGCGCGTCTGGGCGCTGCGACCGAGTTTCTATTCCTACACGCTTTCGAAATCGGCCCTATGGACAGCGACGCGGACCATGGCGCAAGCACTGGCGCCGCGCATCCGTGTCAACGCGATCGGCCCTGGTCCTTCAATGCCGAGCGAACGGCAATTGCAGGAAGACTTCCAAGCGCAGGTCTCAGCCCTTATCTTGAAGCGGGGGCCTGAGCTCAAGGAATTCGGCCGAACGATTCGTTTCCTGTTCGAGACCCCTTCGATCACGGGTCAGATGATTGCACTCGACGGCGGTCAGCATCTTGCTTGGCAGACGCCTGACGTGCTGGAGATCAAGGAATGAATGCCAAGAAGCTGCCGGATGGCGGTGTTCTTTACGACGAGACCGACGAAAACGACGACGATATCATCGAAGTGGAAGGTGATGCCTCCGCCTCGCCGATTTCGGCTTCGGTCGACTGGAATGCCGGTAGCATCAATGAAACCGGCCTTGTGGGCGCGGATCTGATCGCCGAATTCGTCAAGCGCCTGCCCAACAGCCCCGGCGTCTACCGCATGTTCAACGAGGCGGGTGACGTGCTCTATGTCGGCAAGGCCCGCAGCCTGAAGAAGCGTGTCAGCAACTATGCTGTCGGCCGCGTGCATTCAAACCGCATCGCCCAGATGGTGCGCCAGACCGCCAATATGGAATTCGTCACGACGCGGACGGAGACCGAGGCGCTGCTGCTGGAAGCGAATCTGATCAAGCGCTTGCGGCCGCGCTTTAACGTGCTGCTACGCGACGACAAGTCGTTTCCCTACATCCTGATCACCGGTGACCACCGGGCGCCCGCGATCTTCAAGCATCGCGGTGCGCGCGCCCGCAAGGGCGACTATTTCGGCCCGTTCGCTTCGGCCGGCGCCGTCGGTCGCACGATCAATTCACTGCAGCGCGCCTTCCTCATCCGCACGTGCACTGACAGTGTCTTCGAGACCCGCACCCGCCCCTGCCTGCTCTACCAGATCAAGCGCTGTTCCGGGCCGTGCACACGTGAGGTCAGCGACGACGGCTATGGGGAACTGGTACAGGAGGCCAAGGACTTCCTCTCCGGCAAGAGCCAGAAGGTGAAGGAACATATAGCAGAGGCGATGAACGCTGCCGCTGAAGATCTCGATTTCGAGCGGGCGGCGATCTATCGCGACCGTCTCGCCGCGCTATCGCATGTGCAGAGCCATCAAGGCATCAATCCGGCCGGCGTCGAAGAGGCAGATGTTTTCGCCATCCATCATGAGGGCGGGATTTCCTGCATCCAGGTGTTCTTCTTCCGCACAGGGCAGAACTGGGGCAACCGCGCCTATTTCCCGAAGGCCGATCCGCAGCTCACCGGCGCCGAAGTGCTGAACGCGTTTCTCGCACAGTTCTACGACGACAAGCCGGTACCCCGGCAGATCATGCTGTCGGAGACAGTGGAGGAACTGGAACTGCTGGCCGCAGCTCTCGGCGAAAAGGCCGGACACAAGGTTTCGATCCTCGTGCCCCAACGCGGAGAGAAGCGCGATCTCGTCGAGCACGTCATCGCCAATGCCCGCGAGGCGCATGGCCGCAAACTCGCGGAGACCGCCTCGCAGTCGCGGTTGCTGGAAGGCTTCAAGGAGACGTTCGGACTGCCCTATGTGCCGCAGCGCGTCGAGATCTACGACAACTCGCATATCATGGGCACGAATGCGGTCGGCGGCATGGTGGTCGCCGGGCCGGAAGGCTTCGTGAAGAACCAGTATCGCAAGTTCAACATCAAATCGACCGAGATCACGCCCGGCGACGATTTCGGGATGATGCGCGAAGTGATGACCCGGCGCTTCTCCCGCCTGCTCAAGGAAGAGGGAATTCCGGACCGGACCACGCAGGTCTCTCCTGCCGACGCGGCCGACATGCCTTTTCCCGCCTGGCCTGACGTGATCCTCATCGATGGCGGTCAGGGGCAGATGACGGCGGTGCGTGCCATTCTGGAAGAACTCGGCATTACCGACAGCGTGATTGCCATCGGCGTCGCCAAAGGTGTGGACCGCGAGGCCGGCCGCGAGCGCTTCTTCGCGCCCGGCAAGGGGAACTTCACGCTGCCGCCGCGCGATCCGGTCCTCTATTTCATCCAGCGCATGCGCGACGAGGCGCACCGTTTCGCAATCGGCTCGCACCGGGCACGGCGCAAGAAAGAGATGGTCAAGAACCCGCTCGACGAGATCGGCGGCATCGGTCCGTCGCGCAAACGGGCGTTGCTGCAGCATTTCGGTACGGCCAAGGCGGTGTCACGCGCTGCCCTTTCCGATCTCATGGCCGTGGAGGGCATTTCCGAGACCGTCGCCAAGCAGGTCTACAATCATTTTCACGACGACGCTGCGAAATAAGCGGCGCCGGTCGCAAATTCCACGCAAAGGCGGCGAAAAAACAGAAAGAATGTTGACCGTCGAGGGTCAAAGCCGTCATCTACCGCCGCATTATCAAAGAGAACCGCTTCATGGCATCGCGTGCGTATAATATCCCCAACCTCCTCACCTACGGCCGCATCCTCGCAGTGCCGCTGATCGTTGTCTGCTTCTTCATCGAAGGACGGCTGAGCAGCAGCGATACGGCGCGTTGGGTGGCGCTGTGGATCTTCGTCATCGCCTCGATCACCGATTTCCTCGACGGTTATCTCGCGCGCATCTGGAACCAGACTTCGAATATCGGCCGTATGCTGGATCCGATCGCCGACAAGCTGCTGGTTTCCGCGATCCTGCTGCTGGTTGCCGCCGATGGCACGATCGCCGGCTGGTCGCTCTGGGCGGCGATCATCATCCTTTGCCGTGAAATCCTGGTTTCGGGCCTGCGCGAGTATCTTGCCGCGCTGAAGGTCAGTGTGCCGGTAACGCGCATCGCCAAGTGGAAGACGACGCTGCAGCTCGTCGCAATCGCCTTCCTGCTTGCCGGCCCGGCAGGCGATGTGATTTTCCCCTACACGACCTGGACCGGCATCGCACTTCTGTGGATCGCCGCAATCCTGACGATCTATACCGGCTATGATTATTTCCGGGCCGGACTGAAACACATCGTGGATGACGAAGAATGACGCGGCTTGTCTATTTCGCCTGGGTACGAGAACGCATCGGCAAGGGAGAGGAGGAAATCGAACTCCCCGCTTCCGTCGTCAGCGTTGCCGATCTTCTGAATCATTTGAAGGGCCTGGGCGAAGAATATGAGATGGCCCTTCAATATCCCGACGTGATCCGGGTTGCGATCGACCAGGAGCATGTCGAGCATGACGAGCCGATCACGGGCGCCAAGGAAATTGGCATTTTCCCGCCGATGACGGGCGGTTGAGAAGCAGCCGATCCATTGTGCGGAGGAGTGCGCGATGACTGTCAGCCCTACGATCAGCGTCCAGCACGAGGATTTTGACCTTCAGGCCGAGGTCGATCGGCTCTCCAAGGGCAAGCCCGGCATCGGCGCGGTCGTCACCTTCTCCGGCCTCTGCCGCGACGAGGGCGGCACACTTTCCGCACTCGAACTCGAACATTATCCCGGCATGGCCGAAGCAGAGATGGCGCGCATTGGCGAACTTGCGATCGAACGGTTCGGGCTCATCGGGCTGACCGCCATTCACCGCTACGGCAAGATTGCCGCCGGCGAGAATATCGTGCTGGTCATTGCCGCCGCACCGCACCGGCAGGCGGCCTTCGACGGCGCCAATTTCGTCATGGATTTCCTGAAGACATCAGCTCCCTTCTGGAAGAAGGAGCATGGGAAGGACGGACATGCCGGCGACTGGATCGCAGCAAGGGACGCCGATGATACCGCCCGCGACAAATGGAAATGATCAGAGCACGACGCGCTCACGCCTGCTCATCACCAGCAGAAATACCAGCAGCGAGAAGATGGCGAGATCGCGCCAGATGAATGAACCGTAAGCCCCCCAGAGCGTCTCGACGACGGCAAGGCCGGCGGCACCACCCGCGGAGCGTAGCGGATCGGAATAGCCGCCGACGGCAGCAATCATCAGCACCTTGAGGCCGAACATCAGCCCCGCGCCGAAGTCCATCGATCCATAATAGACGGTCGCAAGGATGCCGCAACATGTGGCAACGAGGGCGGCTACCGCATAGGACACCAGGAAGACGCGGCTGGCGCTGGTGCCGCAGAGCTCGGCAGCCAGGGGATCGTCGATGACGGCGCGCCAGAGGCGCCCCCAGGCCGTGCATTTCAGGATCAGGGCGCCGATCGCGACGATTGCACACATCAGCACTGTGTTCAGAAGCTGGATATAGGTGAGCGTCACCGTGAATGCGCCGTCGCTCCAGAAGACGACATTCTCGTTCAACAGCGGCGGCAGCCAGATGGCGCGGGTATTGGCGGCAAGACGCGCCGTCTCCATCAGCACGATCATCATGCCAAGGGCTGCGACCATGACCGTGTTCGGCGATTTGCGGACAAGAGGCTGCATGATGGAGCGGCCGATCCAAACCCCTGCCCCGACCGAATAGATGAGGGAGGCGCAGACGCCAATCGCTATCGCCGCCGGCAACACGAGCCAGAGGCGGTTATAAGCCATGTCCGTGAAGAGCAGCAGGATCTGACCGGCAAAGGCGATGATTGCCCCATAAGTGATGTCAGCGCGCTTGGTGACACCGAAAGCGATCGAATAGCCGAAGGCAAGCGTGGCGTAGAGGGCGGCCAACGGCACCGCATTCGCCAGTTGCTGCAGAAGATAGGCCATTCCCGAAACTCCAGATCACCTTAAAATAATAACTGGCAAAATGTGTTTTACCAGTTATATTTTGCCATGAGCTTTTCCTGGACCCCACATCGCTTTTCCGGCGGCGCGCTGGCGCTGGATGTCGCCAACAGCGTCATTCTACGCCACGACACTGCACGCCGCATCGACCGCTTCGAAGTAGAAGGGCAGATGGAGCTTTTTCCCGAAGCGGCGAAGGAATTCTGCGCCGAGCGAGCGCTTTTCGGCGACATGGCTCCAGTTGAGGCGCAAAATAGAGCGAACTTCATCGCGTTACGCGAAGCGACGGATCGCTATTTCCGCCACCGCATCATCGAGGGAAATGACGACGGGCTGCTTGCAGAGCTTCTGGAGGCGCTGTCGCGCACGCTGCGAGGTGCTGCGGAAAAAGGTCTGGATGCGGCGACCGCGCATTCGGTTCTGCGGTTGATCGCCATGCCCGATCCGGAGCGGATGAAAATCTGCGGCAATTGCGGCTGGCTGTTCATCGACCGCAGCAAGAACAAGAGCCGGGCCTGGTGCGACATGGCCGTCTGCGGCAACCGCGCCAAGGCTATCAGGCATTACCGGAGGAAAAAGGAGGAGACGCCATGAAGCGGCGTTCAATCATCATGGCACTTGCGGCAGCGGGGCTTGCGCTTTCCGCCTGCCAGCGCCAGGCCGACAGCATGCTCGAGGTGACCGGCCATCTCTTCATCTTCAACTATCGCGTCGCCAGCGCCACCTACCTGCTGACATTGAAAAAGACGGCACCCATTCCCGAGGGATCGACCATCATTGCCGAATTCGAAAACCCGCAGGGCGGTGCGCCGCTGGTGCTGAACCAGAAGGTATTTCCGATGGACGACAAGATCTCGGTTCAGAGCGAGAACCTGCATTGCGTACGCAAGGACCGGTCCTATGCCGTCACCGTCAAACTGGTCGACAAGGGTGGAACGCTGCTGCAGGAACTGAAGGCGCAGTTCAAATCCGATCTCGACCAAACGGTGCTTCCGAGCAAACCGCTGGTACTCGGTGCCGGATACGAGAAGAACCCGGAGGTTTTCAAGCCGGACGGGACGACGGATTTTTCCAACACCGACAAGTGCCCGGCTTGAATGAAAAAAGCCGGGTCGGGCCCGGCTTTCATGAGTCAATTCAATGCATTCCGCAGGAATGCTCTGCGGCTGAATCAGCCGACGATTTCGGTGTCGGAGAACCAGTACTTGATTTCCTGGGCAGCCGTTTCCGGAGCATCGGAACCATGAACCGAGTTTTCGCCGATCGAGAGCGCATGAACCTTACGGATCGTGCCTTCGTCAGCATTTGCCGGGTTAGTTGCGCCCATGATTTCGCGGTTCTTCAGGATGGCGCCTTCGCCTTCCAGAACCTGAACGATGGTCGGGCCAGAGGTCATACCGTCAACGAGTTCGCCGAAGAAAGGACGCTCCTTGTGAACAGCGTAGAAGCCTTCGGCTTCGCGCTTGCTCATCCAGACGCGCTTGGAGGCGACGACGCGCAGGCCGGCGTCTTCGAGCATCTTGGTGATAGCGCCCGTCAGGTTGCGCTTCGTTGCGTCCGGCTTGATCATCGAGAAGGTGCGTTCAATCGCCATAATTCGGATCCTCATACTCATTGGGAAAAGTGGGCGGTGTTTACCCGCCTCAAAGCCCGAAAACAAGGGGTCTATGGCAATTTCACGCCGCTGTCACAGTGCAGCCCCGGCTCTCATGAAGATCGAGGCAGCGTTCGAACCATGCCATGACGGGATCTTGAGGGGGCAGCATCGCTAGCCCGGCGGCAACGCGCAGCCATTGCAAAGCACCGAAGACAATGTAGTCGGCAAAGAGCGGGCTCTCACCGCCGATGAAGGGCTGGAACTTCAGCATATGGCGCATCGGCTCCAGCTTGGCGGCAAAAGCCACTTTCTCCGCCTCGCGGCCGGCGGCGAATTCTTCCAGCGACTTGCCGAGATGCTTCTCACGGCTGGCGCGGAAATAGTCCTTGTCGCCTTCATCCAGGATCGAATGAATGTCGAGCAACGCCATGCGCATGATCGCGGGATGGATGATCATCTGCGAATAGCCTTCGACCATGCGCGACAGCGCCTTGCCTCCCTCGCCACCGAAAAGCGACGGGCGGTCCGGATAAGTTTCTTCCAGATAGACGGCAATCGCGAAACTGTCGGAAACCAGCCGGCCGTTATCGTCAAGGACCGGCACGGTCTTGGAAAAGCCCCCGCCGATATCGGCGATGCGGCCATAGGTCGTCGGCACCTCGTCGAAATCGAGCCCCTTATGGGCAAGTGCCATCACGGCCTTCCAGCAATGGGGCGAGAAGAAGAGCCCTTCGCCAGCGCCGCACAGGGAATAGAGAATTCTGGTCATGGCCATCCTTTCGCGATCGGAATGGGCTCATTCCACGCCAGAAAGCCGGCGCGATCAAATCAGGAATTTTCATGGCGCCCATCACTCGTGCTTCTACAGACCATAACCGATTTCCTTGCCGTCTTGGGACTTCGTCAAACTCGACGTGATCGTCATCTGGTTTAGAAGTTAGTTCATCGCCATCGCCCATGTACAATTCAGCAGAATTGAATGCTCGAAATAGCGAAATCGCTGGAAATACTTACCCAATTTCCGCGCTGGACGTCTTTAAACCTGCAGGCGTCGTTCCTACGTGCTTAAACGTTACGTCTATCAAGGCAACACCGATGTGAGATCACTCACGATCACGCCGCCCTTAGTGGGGACTCCGGACGTGTGGTCATTTTCCCAGACAACGAGCAGCCCAAGCGTTCGACACGTTCACAGTGCGTCGGGCGAATAGGCGCGCTCCTCCCCGTCTTATCAACCAGCAATCAACCGGGCGGCCGTCAGGTGGACGAACCCGGACGCCCATACGAGAGAAAAGATGGAAACCCTGCAATATCTTAGTCCGGCGGGATGGAAAGCAATCGAAATCGCCGTCCTGCTCCTCGTGGTGGCAGCCCTGTTCCGATGGAGCGGTGTCGTCCGCTATATCCCAAACGACAGGCTCGGCATTCTCGAAAAACTGTGGAGTTTTCGCGGCTCCGTCGAGAACGGCTTCATTGCGCTCTATGGAGAGGCTGGCTTCCAGCCGGAGGTCGTGCGCGGCGGTCTGCATTTCTTCATGCCATTCCAGTATTCGATGCATCGCGCCAATCTCGTGACCATTCCACAAGGACAGATCGGTTATGTCTTCGCTCGCGATGGCGAACCGTTGCCGCCGACCCAGACGCTTGCCTCGAATGTAGATGCCGATGATTTCCAGGACGTGCGCGGCTTTCTCACGAAAGGCGGCCAGAAAGGGCCGCAGCGCAAGATCCTGCGCGAAGGCACTTATGCCATCAATCTCGCGCAGTTCATCGTGCTGACAGCCCAGTCGACCTATGCCGTCAACCTGAATGCTTCGGAACAAAGACTATTTGCCGACATGTCGACTTCGATCACTGAGCGGGATGGCTTCGCGCCCGTCGTAATCCATGATGCCGAGGACCTGATTGGCATCGTCACCATCCATGACGGTCCGGCGCTGCCGGATGGCGAGATCATTGCCCCGACCGTTGCAAACAACCCCAAGGATCCGAACTTCCACAACAATTTCCAGGATCCAGAGAAGTTTCTCAATGCCGGCGGTTATCGCGGACGGCAATTGCAGGTGCTTGCCGACGGCAGCTATTTCCTCAACCGTATCTTCGCAACGGTCGAACTGGTCGAGAAGACGATCATCGACGTCGGCACCGTGGGCGTCGTCGTCTCTTATACCGGCCGTCGGGGTGCGGATATCTCGGGCCAATCCTATCGCCACGGCGAGCTCGTCGAAACCGGCGCACGCGGTGTCTGGTCGACGCCGCTTCTGCCGGGCAAATATGCCTTCAACACCTTTGCTGGCAATATCGTCATCGTGCCGACCACCAACTTCGTGCTCAAATGGACCAAAGAACAGTTCGGCGAACACAGGCTGGACGAGAACCTTTCGGAAGTGTCGCTGATCACCAAGGATGCGTTCGAACCGGTGCTGCCGCTCTCGGTCGTCGTGCATATCGACTATATGAAGGCGCCCCTCGTCGTGCAGCGTTTCGGAGATATCAAACGTCTTGTCGAACAGACGCTCGACCCGATGGTCTCAGCCTATTTCAAGAATATCGCCCAGACCAAGACCTTGATCGAACTGCTGCAGGAGCGCAGCGAAATCCAACGCAAATCCGGCGAGGAAATGCGTGAGAAGTTCGGCTCCTACAGCCTCGAACTGCAGGAGGTGCTGATCGGCACGCCCCGCGCCAGCAATGGCCAGAACAGCATAGAGCAGATCCTGATTCAGCTGCGCGAGCGCCAGATCGCCGTGGAAAAGGTCGAGACCTATAAATTGCAAGAGGCGGCTGCGATCCAGGAGCGCACATTGCGTGAAAAGGAAGCGCTCGCCGAACAGCAGGCCAAAATCACGACATCGGCACTCACCATCGAGATCAGCGAGAACGAAGGCAAGGCGCAGCTCGCTCGTACCCGCCAGCAGGCGGAAACCATTCAGGTTACGGCCAAAGCGGAGGCCGAGAAGGTGCGCCTTGCAGGCCTCGGCGAAGCCGACCGGATCAAGGCCGTCGCTCTTGCCGATGCCGAACGCATCAAGGCAACCGGTCTTGCAGATGCCCAGAAGGTGCGCGCCATCGGTCTGGCAGAAGCCGAGGCCACCGAGAAGAAAGTCGCGGCCTTCGGCGGACCGGACTATCAGCTCAACTCGCAGGTCCTCATGCGCTTTGCCGAGGCGATCGAAAACGGCAGGCTGCCGCTCGTGCCGCAGATCCAGGTCGGTGGCGAAAAAGGCGCCACCAATGGCCTGGTGGAAATGATGCTATCGATGCTGGTCGCCGACCGGCTTGGAAGGCAGGGCTCACCGGCTGCGGTACCGAGGCCGATCGAGCAGGATTGAGTGTGGATGGGCCGGTCATGCCGGCCCTTTCTTTTTGCGCTACCATCGAAAAGCGGAACTGAAATCGCCGTTTCGCCCAAACATGATGCAAGGATGCCTGCCACCTTCATCGGTTTCGTCAAACTTGCGGCTGTGACGGCGCTCGGCAAACCGAGCCTCGGTCTCGACCTCATCTAATATCTGCGCGACGACGGACGCGCGTGGAAGTGAGAGCGACACGGCAAGAGTGCATTAACCGGTTTTGCGGCTTCCCTGCCCGCAAAACTTGAAAATTCAATGTCTCTTAAAAGCTTAGCTGCATAGCGGTATCAAAGAGCCGATGGCCCAGGGAACAATGGCAATGAGGGGATCGTCATGCCGACTGCCGTTGCAAACACGTTGAATGCTCGCGAGATCGCCCGGCCGACGTCGGCGGCCGATATCCAGAAGGTCGCTCAGCATATGTTGCGGCTCAATATTGCCAGTCTGCCGCGCAATTACGAACTGTTCCACGAGGCGCTGGTCGGCCTGAATGCCGGGCTGGCGCAGGATATCGCGGCGCTCGGTCCGCATCCGCAGCAGGAGGCGCTGGACGAACTCGGCCTGCGCTACCGGCTGGTCGGCCACTACGGACTGGCAGGCGACCGCTCGCGCAACGAGGCAAGCCGTGTTCTCAAGGAGACCGCAGAACGCCTGGCCGAGGGACGCCTGCATCATCAGGCTTTCGCACGCGCCTGCGAGACCATCCTCAAGTCCGTCTCCGGCCAGCAGGAACATCAAAGCCTCGCCGACTTCATGGCCGAGGTCGACTATCTCTCCTCTTCACTATCGGCGGTGCTTGCCGCTGAGCGGACGATCGGCACGAAGCTGGGAGAGGATATCGAGCGGCTGACGGCGCTGGAGCGCGGGATCTCCGCCGTGCAGACCGCTGCTGTCACCGACAAGATCACCGGTCTGCCGAACCGTATCGGCCTCAACCGTGCGCTCGACGACCTCTACAGCCAGGAAGAGGGTGCGGCCGGTAGCGCGCTGATCATGATCGACATTGACGATTTCAAGGATCTGAACAGCCGTTACGGCACACAGACTGGCAACAAGCTTCTGAAGAAACTCGCCGGCCTCTTCCGCAAGACGGTCAAGAAGAACGACTTCATCGCTCGCACGGATGCCGACGAATTTGCCTTCCTCTTTGCCAATGTCGGCATGCAGGATGCGCTTGCCATCGCAGAGCGTCTGCGTGGCTCGGTCGAGGATAATCTTGTCTTTGCGGCATCGGATACATCAGAGGCGAGCGGCCTGACGATTTCAGTCGGTGTGGCACTCAGCGGCGATGCAGCCACCTCCGGTCAGCTTCAGGCGAATGCCCGCGTGGCGCTGCTTGCCGCCCAGTCCAACCCACGCCAGCCGGTGCAGGCTTTCGGGCGGTAAGGCGATCAGGCCACCGCCCGGACAGACCTGGCAGCACCACCTGTGCGGAAGCCTGCCATCAGTCCTTCGAGCACATCGGCTTCCCGAGAAAGAGTGACCGTCGCCGCCGAGGATTCTTCGGCCATCGCTGCATTCTGCTGGGTGCTGCGGTCGATCTCAGAAATGGCCGTGCTGATTTCCGACAGGCCGGTTGACTGTTCGCGAACGCCGCTGACGATGGTGGCGATGTGACCACTTATTTCGGAAACCTCGCTTGCGATCGTTGTCAACGCATCGCCCGCCTGATCGACAAGGGCGACGCCGCTCTTCACATGTTCGCCTGAGGCATTGATCAACTGCTTGATTTCCTTTGCTGCACTTGCCGATCGCTGGGCCAGCTCCCGCACTTCCTGGGCGACGACAGCAAAGCCCTTGCCTGCTTCGCCGGCACGAGCAGCTTCGACACCCGCATTCAAAGCCAGAAGGTTCGTCTGGAAAGCAATATCGTCGATAACGCCGATGATCTGGTTGATCTCGTGGGAGCTGTTTTCGATCCGCCCCATCGCATCGACGGCACTGGTGACGATATGGCCTGAACGCTCCGCACCTGCTTTTGCATGAGTGACGAGCTTGCCGACCTTTTCGGCGACACCACCGGTCTGGCGCACGACGGCGGTGACATGGCCGAGAGCAGCAACGGTCTCGGCGATGGATGCTGCCTGACGCTCGGTACGCGTCGACAGGTCGCGGCTTGCCTCGCTGATCTGTCCCACGCCATCGCGAACGCCTTCGCTGACGGAACTGGCCTGCGCAATCGCTTCCTCCAGTTTTTCGACCGACTGATTGAAGGAAAGGCGCAGATTGTCGAGATCGCCGGGCAGATGGGCGGAAATCCTGGCAGACAGATTGCCGCCGGAAAGTTCGGCAAGGGCATGGCGGAGCGTATTGACTGCGAATTCCAGCGCGCTGGCCTCACGGCGGCGTTCATCTTCACGGCCTTGCCGCTCGCTTTCGACCTGGCGATCGGACTGACGGGCCCTTTCGCTCATTTCCCGCTCCTGACGCTGGGCTTCGTTGGCGGTGACGACCGCCTTGTCAGCCGAAGCGAAAGCGGCAACGACGGCTGACGTCAATATCATCAATACACCGGCCTGCACGACGAGCACGACCGCGTGGAGCACGACTCTGTCGAAGCCGGATGCGCCGGGGAAAACGGCCAGCGGCGCGATGACGAAGAGCGCCAGATGATGAACGGCCACAAGGGCCGCATAGGCAACGATGGCGCGCCAATCGATCCAGGCAGAGCAGATCGCCAGGGACGCGAAGAAATACATGTGCATGTCGATCTGCAGCGGCGAACCTGTGAAGCAGTAGACGAGGATCGCAACCGTCGCCGCATGGGACATCGCGGTGACCACCCGCGTGGTCGGGCCTATCCGATCCTGGACCCAGCCGGCGCTGGTGACGCTGGCAATCAGCACGGCAGCAACAACAGGCCAAAGCTCGAACCCGTCTTCGCGGACGAATGACCTGAGGACGATGAGACCGACATTGATCCAAAGGAGAGCGAGGATGCCGGGCGAAATCTTTCCGCGGAGTTCATTCAGCGCATTCATTTCTGGTCTCCTTGCTGGCAGCCGACGGCCAGGCTGTGATTGAGCACGACGAGAGCGCCGGCCTGCATCAGGCGCGCTGGAAAATTGCTTTCATCGGAATAGGCAACCGCCATCCACGAGAGTCGCCCCGGCCCCACGAAGGAACCGCCTGCCCGGCCGATCACCGTGAATATATTGTCCGCTGCGGCATCCGGATGTGTGACAACCAGCACGTAACGCCCTGATGGCACGGCCCATACGGCAAGCATGAGCGCCAGAAACAAGGTGAAATGCGCAAAGACGACCAGACGGTTCATGGACGTGAATTGTCAGGACAACGGGCATTAGCACAGGGCCGGAGCGCCATGAGTGCAAGTCGATGGCGATGGATCATCCACATGATTAAAATATAAGATTTCGTTTAATAAAGAATTACATCATATGCTACGCCCGTCGGATGAACCAACCGAGCCGTGCAACAGGTTGCACGCGCCATCTGCGCACTTGCCTTGACAGCGGCTTTCGGCCAAAAACGCGCGCATGATCACGATTTCAGATATTTCCGCCCGTATTGCCGGCCGCCTGCTTCTTGACCATGCCAGCGTCTCGCTGCCCGCCGGCACAAAGGCCGGGCTTGTGGGGCGCAACGGCGCCGGCAAATCCACTCTGTTCCGCGTCATCACGGGCGACCTCGGTGCAGAAAGCGGGACAATATCGATCCCTAAGAATGCCCGGATGGGCCAGGTGAAGCAGGAGGCGCCGGGAACGGAGGACTCGCTGATCACGATCGTGCTGTCGGCAGACAAGGAGCGCGCTGCCCTGCTGGCCGAAGCGGAGACGGCAACCGATCCGCACCGGATCGCCGAGATACAGATGCGCCTCGTTGATATCGACGCCCATTCTGCGGAAGCTCGTGCCGCCAGCATCCTTTCCGGCCTCGGCTTCAATCAGGAAGCACAGGCACGGCCAGCCTCGTCCTTTTCGGGCGGCTGGCGCATGCGCGTGGCGCTCGCCTCAGTGCTCTTCACCGAGCCTGACCTGCTGTTACTCGACGAACCGACCAACTATCTCGACCTTGAGGGAACGATGTGGCTGGAGGATTATATCCGCCGCTATCCGCACACGGTCATCATCATCAGCCATGACCGCGACATGCTCAACAACGCGGTCAATTCCATCGTGCATCTCGACCAGAAGAAGCTCACCTTCTATCGCGGCAATTACGATCAGTTCGAACGGCAGAAGGCAGAAGCCGACGAATTGCAGATGAAGGCCAAGGCGAAAAACGATGCGGCGCGCAAGCACCTGCAGAGCTTCATCGATCGCTTCAAGGCCAAGGCTTCAAAGGCCAAGCAGGCGCAGTCACGCGTCAAGGCGCTGGAGCGCATGGGCACTGTTGCCGCCGTCATCGAGGATCACGTCCAGCCGATTACCTTCCCTGAGCCCGAAAAGCAGCCGGCCTCGCCGATCGTCGCGATCAGCGGTGGCGCCGTCGGCTACGAGCCCGGCAAGCCGATCCTCAAAGGGCTCAACCTGCGCATTGACAATGACGACCGCATCGCGCTTCTCGGCTCGAACGGCAACGGCAAATCGACCTTCGCCAAATTCATTTCGGGACGGCTGGCGCCGGAAAGCGGCGATCTGCGCCTGGCGCCGAGCCTGAAGATCGGCTTCTTCGCCCAACATCAGCTCGACGACCTCGTGCCGAACGAGACGCCGGTCGAGCACGTGCGCCGGCTGATGCCGACCGAGCCGGAAGCGAAGGTGCGTTCACGTGTGGCACAGATGGGTCTTGCGACCGAAAAGATGGCGACAGCGGCCAAGGATCTCTCGGGCGGCGAAAAGGCACGCCTGCTGATGGGGCTTGCCGCCTTCCACGCGCCGAACCTGCTCATCCTCGACGAGCCGACCAACCATCTCGACATCGACAGCCGCCGGGCGCTGATCGAGGCGCTGAACGATTATGACGGCGCCGTGATCCTGATCTCGCACGACCGGCACCTGATCGAGGCGACCGTCGATCGACTGTGGCTGGTCAACAATGGCACGGTGACAAGCTTCGAAGGCGATATGGACGAATATCGCGATCTGATCGTTGCCTCAGGCAAGAAGAAGGAAGAGCCGAAGCAGGCCGATGAGCAGACGTCGAAGGCCGACCAGCGCAAGCTCAATGCCGACAGGCGCGCATCGCTCGCGCCGCTCAAGAAAAAGATCAATGAAATCGAATCCTTGACGGGCAAGTTGGAGAAACTGATTCAGGGACTTGATGCAGAGCTTGCGGACCCCGCGCTCTACGAGAAAGCTCCTGCCAAGGCCGCCGAAAAGGCCAAGCAGCGAGGTGAAGCTGCGGCAAAGCTCGCTGCCGCAGAAGAGCAATGGCTTGAACTCTCTGCCGAATATGAGGAGGCGATGGCAGGTTAAGCCATCGCCGGAAACTGCACGGATCGAATAAAGTCACCGCGACGCCGCATTCAATGATTGCGGCGATCAGATCCCGCCTCCGATACGCTTTCCAGCCAATCTTCCGCGAGGGCTAGATACGCGACCGGGCCTTCGCAGACCGATTTTGTGCACGACCGATTCCCCCGATTTTGGCACGCGGCGAAGTGCCGCGAAATGGCACGGCTCACGCCAAAATCAACCGATCGTTAACCATAATCAGAAAGGTTGTCTCAACTTTCATCCCTGATTTGTTGAGCCCTTTCATGCACCGCTTCCTCGCCTTGTCCGCCATCGCGTTGACCGTCGCCCTTGCCGGTTGCGCCACCACCAAGCAGCCGGAACCGGACAAGACCATCAAGACGTCATCCGTCATCGCGCCGGAGGGTAAAAAACTCACCGCGAAAGATGAAGAGGATGCCGATGTATCCAGATATGAGGGATGGCATCACCTCGCCGGCCGCACGCTGGAGGTCGCCTCGCTTGCCGACCTGAAGCTGCACGACAAGGAAGTGGTCCTAAGCTTCGACGACGGCCCGATCCCCGGACGCACGGACAAGGTACTGGCGATCCTCGACAAGTTCGGCGTCAAGGGTGCCTTCATGATGGTCGGCCAGATGGCCGAGCTGCATCCGGAACTTGCCCGCAAGGTCGCCGAGGACGGCAATGCGATCGGTAGCCACACTTACCGCCATGCCGATCTTGCGGCGCTCGGCTTCGATGCCGCAATGAAGGAAGTCGCCAAGGGTCAGCTCGCGGTGACCAAGGCAACCGGCGAGGATGTGAACTTCTTCCGCTTCCCCTACCTCGCCGACAATCACAAGCTCCGCGCCGCCATAGCCACGCGCGACATGGTCGTCATGGATGTCGATATCGACAGCAAGGATTATTTCAACACGACGCCGGTCGCTGTCACCCAGCGCACCATGAACCTGCTGCGCAAGCGCGGCCGAGGCATCATCCTGATGCATGACATTCATAAGCGCACCGCCACGATGTTGCCGACACTGCTTTCGAAACTTGAAGCGGAGGGTTACAAGGTAGTGACGCTGAAATTCAGAAAGAGCTCCGCACCGGTGGAAATGGCGGCACTCTGACAGGGTGGCTTGCCCGCGGATCGCTTTCTGATAAAACGGCGCGCAATAAGTCATACTTTTAGTGAAACACCGAACGCGAGCTTCACCATGTCAGCCATCAACCTCGCCATCGTCGGCGTCGGCAAGATCGTCCGCGACCAGCACCTTCCCTCCATCGCCGCCAATGCCGACTTCAAGCTGGTGGCGACGGCAAGCCGCAACGGCACGGTCGACGGCGTTACCGCCTATACGTCGATCGACGACATGCTGGATGCCGAACCGTCAATCGATGCCGTTTCGCTCTGCATGCCGCCGCAGTATCGTTATGAAGCCGCCTACAAGGCGCTCGCTGCCGGCAAGCACGTCTTCCTCGAAAAGCCGCCGGGCGCGACGCTGAGCGAAGTGGCCGATCTCGAAGACCTCGCCACCAAGCAGGGCGCCACGCTGTTTGCGAGCTGGCATTCGCGTTATGCGCCGGCCGTCGAAGCCACGAAAGCGTTCCTCGCTTCGGCCGAAATCAAAAGCGTGCATGTCATCTGGAAGGAAGACGTGCGCCACTGGCATCCGAACCAGGAATGGATCTGGCAGGCCGGCGGCCTCGGCGTTTTCGACCCCGGTATCAACGCCCTGTCGATCGTCACGCATATTCTGCCCAAGGCGATGTTCCTCGTCGCCGGCACGCTGGAATTCCCTGAAAACCGCGACTCGCCGATCGCCGCCGACCTGCATTTCCGCAATGTCGATCACCTTCCGGTCCATGCCGAATTCGACTGGCGCCAGACCGGCAAGCAGAGCTGGGACATCGTTGCCGAAACGGCTGCCGGACAGATGGTTCTCTCCGAAGGCGGCTCTAAGCTCTCCGTCAACGGCGAGTTGACATTCTCGGCGCCGGAAGCCGAGTACCCGTCGCTCTACCGCCGTTTCGCCGAGCTCATCAAGGCCGGTACGTCGGATGTCGATCTCGCACCCCTGCGTCACGTCGCCGACGCCTTCATGCTGGGCAAGCGTAAATTCGTCGAAGCCTTCCACGACTGATCCGCCTTTTGCGGCAGATGCCAATGCGCCTGCGGAATGCTAGAGTGGGAAAACGAAACGTGAGGGACGTTTTCCATGCAGCAGGAGCAGGATGAAACTTTCGGATTGGGCGTTCGGCACCTGTCGGTAAGGCTTGCCGACCCCAATGCGAAATGGCGTGAGGCCTATCTGCTGGAGGAAGCTAGGATTCGCGATGCGCTGGGGCCTCTCGCGCTCGATATCCAGCATTTCGGCAGCACCGCCATTCCGGGCATCAAGGCCAAACCCATCATCGACATCCTGATCGGTGTCCAAGACCTCGAGAACGGACTTGCCTGCATCAAGCCGATGGAAGCGATCGGCTATGATTACGCCGGCGCCGATATCGTACCCGACGATCATCTTTTCGGCCGTGGCATTACCGGCGAGACGCGCACCCATCTCGCCCATGTTGTCGAATATCAGGGATTCAACTGGCGGCGGGACATCTTCTTCCGTGACAGGCTGCGGAGCGATCCGCCGCTGGCGCAAGCCTATGAGGAACTGAAGATCGGCCTGGCGGAGAAATTTGCCGAAAGCCGCGCCGCCTATACGATGGCGAAGAAGGATTTCATCGACAGAGTGCTGGCAGAGGCTGGCCTCGCATGAGGGTTGATGTCAGGCCTTCTTCTCCCAGCGTCCTTCCGGCGTCTGCTGCCAATAGGTGAGGTTATGCCCCTCGCCTTTCAGCTTCTTCCATTCGGCGCGCGCGCCCTCCAGCTGTTCCTGATCGTATCCGTCGAACATGAAGACGATGCGCTCATAGTCGGCGGCTGACGGGGGTTCAGCGCCATCGACGATGAAGCGGACGGTTGCGGCATTCGCATTGTCGGCAGAGATCGTTAGAAGCACCGGCTGATCGCCCGCGAAATCGGCCTCGTCGGTTCCATGCGGCAGGAAACTATCCTCCCGATAGGTCCATAGATGCGTATCCAGCGCATCGCGACGGGTCGTCTCCCTCATCTGGACAGCGACGCGCCAACCGCGCTCGACACTTTTGTCGAGCAGCGGCGGCAGCGCGTCTTCCAGCTTCGATTCAGTCAAATGATAGAAGAGGATTTCCGTCATTTTGTTTCGTAGTTCGCACGTACCAGCTCATCGAGCAGGCGCACACCGTAGCCGGAGCCCCACGACTGATTGATCTCGTCCTGCACGGAACCCATCGCCGTACCGGCGATATCGAGATGCGCCCAGGGCGTGTCCTGGACGAAGCGCTTCAGGAAATGCGCAGCAGTGATCGAGCCTGCCAGACGGCCGCCGGTATTCTTCATATCGGCGAATTTGCTGTCGATCATCTTGTCATATTCCTTGCCGAGCGGCATTCGCCACAGCTTCTCGTTCGTCACAAGGCCGGCCGAGGTCAGTTGCGCCGACAACGGATCGTCATTCGAGAAAAGGCCGGCATGAACATTGCCGAGCGCGACCATGATGGCGCCCGTCAGCGTCGCCAGATTGATCATGAACTGCGGTTTGAAGCGATCGTTGCAATACCAGAGCGCATCGCAAAGCACGAGGCGGCCTTCGGCATCGGTATTGATCACCTCGATCGTCTGGCCAGACATGGAGGTGACGATATCGCCCGGGCGCTGGGCGTTTCCGTCAGGCATGTTTTCGACAAGGCCGATAATGCCGACGACGTTGACAGCCGCCTTGCGGGCAGCGAGCGTGTGCATAAGGCCGGTGACGGCGGCCGCGCCGCCCATATCACCCTTCATGTCTTCCATATTTGCCGCCGGCTTGATCGATATACCGCCTGTATCGAAGACCACGCCCTTGCCGATAAAGGCAACCGGCCGATCCTTGCTTTTGCCGCCCCTCCACTGCATCACCGCCAGACGCGGCGGACGCACGGAGCCCTGGGCAACGCCGAGCAGCGCGCCCATGCCGAGACGACGCATTTCGCGCTCGGTAAGGATCTCCACCTCGACGCCGAGCTTCTCCAACTCCTTTGCCTTGGCCGCGAATTCAATGGGGCCGAGGACGTTCGGCGGCTCGTTGACGAGATCGCGGGCAAGATTGACACCGTCGGCGATCGCCTCGACATCGGCAAAGGCTTTCTTGGCGGCAGCCGCATCCGCCGTGACGATCGTCACCTTGACCGATTTCGCCTGCTTTTCCTCGTCGTCGTTCCTCTTGGTCTTGTAGGTGTCGAAGCTGTAGGCACGCAGCAGCATGCCGAGCGCGAAATCGGCTGCCGCCTTGGCGCTGATCTGAAGGCCCGGCACGTCAATGAAGATCGTCGCCTTATCGGTATTCTTGATCCGCGCAGCGGCGCTGCCGCCGGCCTTCAGCCAATCATGAACCGTCAGGTCAGCGGCCTTGCCGAGGCCGATGACGATGATACGCTCGACGGGCGCACCTTCCGGCGCCACAAGATCGAGGGCCGCCATCGATTTTCCGGAGAAACGCGCAATCTTTGATGCCTTGGCGATCACTCCCGCCGGGTCGGCACTATCGGCTCCAGCCGCGGTGTCTGCCTCCGCTGTCTTCAGAAGGATGGCGAGGCCACCGCCGAGCTTTGCCGATTTTGAGAATGAAATTTCGAATTTTGCAGACATGTCTTCTCCGATGGGATTCATGAAATCCGTTTCGCAGGGATAATTTCGCGTTTGACGGGTCTGTCAATGGCCGCCGACAGTTGTTATGTTCCGCGCGGCCACCCGGCCAGAAGGTTTTCGTCAGTTTCGTAGATGTTTGCGTTGACAGTTTTTTCGAAAAATCCATGGCGGGCTCCGGCAATTCGCCTGCCGAAAACGGCTTTCGGGGTCTTTGTCCTGCTATTCTGGGTGTGGTGGCTGTTGCTCGCACTCTTCCGGGCATTTCCCGAGATAGATATTTATTTTTCCCAGCTTTTTTTCGTGCCGGAAGCCTGCGCTTCATCGGCCCCAGCCACCGAGATCTGCGGTTCCTTCCCCTATCGGAGCGAGGCGATTCTCGGTCTGCTGCGTACGCTCTTCTTCTACGTTCCTTACGTCGTAACAGCCGTGATGCTATGGAAGCTCGCGGAATGCTATCAGCAGCACGGCGCGACCTTCAACGCGCCGCGCGCTCGCGATCTCCAGGTGGCGCTCGGCACGCTCATCATTGGCCCGGTTCTTCTCGTCAATGTGATCCTCAAGGAACATTGGGGCCGCCCACGGCCGGTCCAGACGGATTTCTTCGGCGGTACGCTGCATTTTGCCGAAGCCGGTTCGCTGGCCGGAAAGTGCATCTCGAACTGCTCTTTCATTTCCGGGGAAGCGGCGAGCGCGGGCTGGCTGTTCTGCCTGCTGATCTTCGTTCCGAAGTCGGTGCGCTATGCTCTTGTGGCACCTGTCGCCGCCGTTTCGATCCTCACTCCGGCGATGCGGCTTTCCTTCGGCGCGCATTATCTCTCCGACGTCGTTCTGGGATGGCTGTCATCGGTTGTCATATTCGCAGCGTTGATGGCGCTCGCTGAGTCGCCACAGCGCCAAAAAAATTCTGAAAATTGAATGAATTTTTGACACTAGCTTGTCGCAAAACCGCGACAAACAGCGTAGAGGGAATCTCCTGTTGGCCAGATCGGCCTGCAGGTGCTTTCAAGGGCGAGCATGAAACTACTTGAGACATATATATTGCGGCGTGTCGGCCAGATGTTTCTCGTGGCCCTGCTCCCGGTACTCGCGATCATCTGGACCACCCAGGTTCTGCAGCGCATCAACCTGGTAACGGATAGCGGCCAATCGATCGGTTCGTTCGCGGCCCTTGCGACGCTGATCCTGCCGTCGATCATTCCGGTCGTCCTGCCCTTTGCACTCGTCATTGGCATCACCCAAACGCTGACGACGATGAACAACGATTCCGAATTGACTGTGATCGATGCCGCCGGCGCGCGCCGCAGTATTCTCGCGCGGCCGATCCTGCTGCTGGCGGTTCTGATCAGCGTCTTCTCGTTCTTTGTCGACAATGTCGTCGAGCCGAGAGCAAAGACCGTCGTCCGGCAGATGATCGCGGCCACCTATGCCGACCTTCTTTCTTCCGTGATAGAGGAAAAGACCTTCCGCAAGATCGACGACGGCCTTTATGTACAGATCTCGCAGCGGCTCGCCGGTCGCATGCTCAAGGGTCTGTTCGTCGCCGACGAGCGCGACCCGAACTACGAGCTTATCTATTACGCGCGCCAGGGTGCGGTAGACGATGTCGGCACCTCGCTGATCATGCATGACGGCGAAGTCCATCGCAAAACGGCCGACGGCAACGTCTCCGTCATCAAATTCGATTCCTATTCCTTCGATCTTTCGGACATGACGGGAAACAACGGTCAGGCGACGCTTCGCGCCAGCGATCGCGACCTCGCCTTCCTGCTCCATCCCGACCCGAAGGATCCCGATTACATCGCCAAGCCCGGCACCTATACCGCCGAACTGCATCGTCGCCTGACCGACTGGGTGCTGCCCTTCGTCTTCGCACTCTTCTCGCTTGCGATCGCAGGCGACGCGCGTTCACACCGCGAGGCGCGGATGCATCCGATGATCGGCGCACTCGGCATCGCCTTTACATTGCGCTGGGCGGCATTCTACGTCGCCAATCAGATCGATAACGACCCGGTCTATATCCCGATCCTCTATGCGATCCCTGTCGTCACCGGCATCGTGTCGATCATCTTCCTCAACCTGCACAAGCGCCTCTCTGTGCCGCTTGCCGTCAGAAATCAGACCTCGACGATCTGGAAGCGGGCGCAGGGGCGGATCTTTGCCGCGACCAGGCGGACAGGCGGAGGCGAAGCAAGATGATATTCGGGACGTTGTCGCGCTATTTCTTCCGTCGCTATGTCGTGACCACGATGTGGTTTCTGATCGGCATGAGCGCTATCACCTTTCTGCTCGACTTCAGCGAGACGGCGAGCCGTATTTCCGGTTTTCCGGGTTACACTCTCGGCGGCGCGGTGCTTCTCACGGCAGTTCGTCTGCCGCTGATCCTGCAGCAAACGATTCCCTTCGTGTCGCTTTTCGTCGGCATCACCGTGCTCATCGGTCTCAACCGGAAATATGAACTCGTCGTCACGCGAGCGGCCGGCATCTCCGTCTGGCAGTTCATGCTGCCCTTCGTCGCCGGATCTCTGATCCTCGGCGTGCTGACCGTGGTTGCCCTCAATCCGCTCGCGGCCTGGGGTCAGCGACAGGCAACGGAGTTCGAGACGGCCTGGCGCGGTCAGGACAATGCCATGATCAAGGCCCTGCAGGTTCCGTGGCTGCGGCAGATCAGCGGCCGCGATGATGTCATCATCGGCGCTAAGACCGTGCTGGAGAACGGCACGCTGCTGGTGGACGCCGTACTTATCCACTTTGATTCCACAGGCCAGGTCATTCTGAGGCAGGATGCCACGTCGGCTAAGTTGGAAGATGGTTACTGGCAGCTTAACAATGTCATCGAGCGCAAGCCTGGGGAAATCCCCGTGCGTAAGGCTTCGGAACAGCTTCGTACCAATCTGAAACAAGACTTCATCAAGGAGCGGCTAACAGCGCCGGAAACAATTGGTTTCTTTGACCTTTCCAACCGTATCGCTGCTGCCAAATCCTTCGGAATCTCCACGAAGGCACTTGAGACTCAGTTCAACTCGCTGCTATCGCAACCGCTGCTGCTGGTGGCCATGACTCTCATTGCTGCAACAGTGTCTTTGAAATTTAGCCGGTTCAACCAATCACGCTCTGTGATTCTGGGTGGAATCCTTTCAGGCTTCATGCTTTATGTCGTCACCGTGCTTGTAAAAGCATTTGGAAGCAGCGGTGTTGTGCCGCCGTTTGTGGCGACTTGGATACCGGTGGTCGTAGCGCTCGCTTTAGGCGCAACGATCCTGCTTCATCAGGAGGATGGCTAGTGGCGGTAGGCGACCGCAAGGGTTTTAGTAAACAGTTGGTTGCCCTACTCCTAGGCGCAGCTCTGTGTTCCTATTTTGAAAGTGCTCCTGCGTCTTACGCCCAGGAGAACACTGCAGGCATGCCTGCGATCGGCCAGAATGTCTCGCCGGATGCAAAACTGATGTTGTCGGCCAACGAGCTGATCTACAACAAGGATCAGGAGATCGTCTCTGTGATCGGCGGCGTGCAGATCAACTACGGCGGCTACAAGCTGGTCGCCCAGAAGGTCGATTACAACCAGAAGACCGGCCGCATGATGGCGACCGGTAATATCGAGATGGTGACTCCTGACGGCAATCGTATATATGCCGATCATCTCGATGTGACCGACAATTTCGCAGACGGTTTCATGAATGCCCTGCGCATCGAGACCAGTGACAATACCCGCCTCGTCGCCGAAACCGGCCAGAGGGTCGGCGGCACGCAGATGATCCTTAACAAGGGCGTCTATACGGCCTGCTTGCCTTGCGCAGAGGATCCGGAAAGGGCTCCTTTCTGGCAGGTCAAGGCGCAGCGCGTTATCCAGGACGGGGAGAAGCACACGATTCGGCTTGAGCACGCCCGCTTCGAACTGCTCGGCCATCCCATTGCTTACGTTCCGTGGATCACGGTCCCGGATAATACAGTGAAGCGCAAATCGGGCTTCCTGTTCCCGACCATGAGCGTGTCGCAGAATCTCGGCTATGGTCTTTCTGTTCCGTATTATTATGTAATTTCGCCGAGTTCGGACTTCACTGTCACGGGCACCGGCTACACGTCCCAGGGCTTCATGCTCGAGGGGGAATACCGCCGTCGCTTCGAAAACGGCACGATGACGGTGAATGTGGCCGGCATTGACCAGATGAACCCTGGCAATTTCAGCGCGGGCACCAGTGATGCTGAAGCCAAGCAGCGCGGCATGATCGGGTCGAAGGCAGACTTCACGATCAATCCTCGCTGGACCTTCGGCTGGGATGTGATGGTGCAGAGTGACAACAACTTCTCCCGCACCTACAAAATTGAAGGTTACTCCACTACGCCCAAAGCCAATAGCGTCTACCTAACTGGTCTCGGCAGCCGCAATTATTTCGATCTGCGCTCTTTCTATTTCGACGTGCAGGATGCAGACCGCAACAGTACGGCTGAAAAACAGCAGGCTATAGTCTATCCGACGCTAGACTATCACTACGTCGCACCGAAGCCGGTCGCGGGTGGTGAGCTTTCGGCCGATGTCAATCTAACCAATATTTCGCGTACCCACGACGACTTTTACAATGTCGCCGGCTTTGATCGGTTCCGTGGCCTGGAAGGTCAGACAACCCGTCTGAGCACCGAGGTGCAGTGGAAACGCACGTTCGTGACGTCTACCGGGCTGGTTATTACACCTCTGCTCGCGGCACGAGGCGATGCTTTCGCGCTCAATATGGACAGCCCTGTCGACATTAACGGGGTTCCCTACGCCGGCAATTATCTCGACGATAATGCTGCAACGCGCGGAATGCTGACGGCCGGCCTGGAAATGCGCTATCCGATCCTGTTTACGACCAGCAACAGCACGCACGTTCTGGAACCGATCGCACAGATCTACGCGCGCCCCGACGAGCCGCTGGCGGGTCGGTTGCCGAACGAAGACGCACAGAGCTTCGTCTTCGATGCAACCAACCTCTTCGATCGTGACCGGTTCTCTGGCTACGACCGTATCGAAGGCGGTACGCGCGCAAACGTTGGTTTCCAGTATACCGGCACTTTCGACAGCGGTTATAAGCTGCACGGCATCTTCGGCCAGTCCTACCAGCTTGCCGGCCAGAACTCGTTCGCCACCGATGACCTCGTCAATGTCGGCGCTGAATCCGGCCTCGAAACCGATCGTTCCGATTATGTCGGCCTTGGTGGCATCGAGATGCCATTCGGCCTTTCGGTCGCGGGATCTTATCGACTGGATCAGGAGGACTTCTCATTCAAGCGCGGCGATCTGACTACCGCCTACCAGAACGACACCTTCTCGGGTCAGGTCACGTACACGCATCTGAGCGCCCAGCCTGAATATGGCTATGCCAACGACAATGACGAAGTCCAGACGAGTGCTAGGGTCAAGTTCAAGGATTACTGGTCCGTTTTCGGCGGTATCGCTTGGGATCTGAACAATGATGTTGTCACGAGGCGTACGCTCGGCATTTCCTATGAGGATGAGTGCACGATCTTCACGATCGCCTATACGGATGCGCGTGATACAACGGACGAGACGGCAAGCGACTGGACGATCGCCGCTCGCCTCACCTTCCGCACTCTCGGTGATATCCGACTGGGTACCGGCGACGCTGCAAACAACCTCTAATGACACTCGGACGGCCGGAAATCTCCGGCCGGGCCATTCTTTCGCCGTAAGCCTATGCAGGACATTGCGACCAATCGTTATGTGAGGCATAGGGTGTGACGCAGCTAGAGATGCGATTTTCGCCGGTCTCAGTTTATGGTAAGAACGCCGCGCGCTTGAGCCGTGCGGCGCTATCGGGAGGTCAACGGATGATTGACGCGAAGAAGACCGTAACCACGCTTATCGCAGGTGCCGCAATGATGCTTGCGGCCCTCAGCGGCCCTGTTTTTGCTGCCAGCGAAGTCAAGGCGGTGGTCAACGGAACCGCTATTACCAGCGGCGATGTCGCAAAGCGCCAGGCCTTCATGCGCCTTCAGCGCCAGAAGCCGGATGCCAAAGCCGCAGAAGAGCAACTGATCGACGAAACGCTGAAACGCCAGGAAGTCTCTCGCGTCCGCATGTCGGTATCGCAAGATGACGTAAATGCTTCCTTTGCGCGGTTTGCCGCAAGCAATAAGCTGTCCGTCGAGCAGATGGGACAGATCCTCGATCGTGCTGGCGTAGGCGTTGATCATTTCAAGAATTTCATCGCCGTGCAGATGAGCTGGCCACGGCTTGTCAATGCGCGATATGGCTCCAGCGCTCGGCTTTCGAACTACGATCTGGTCAACCGGATGATGCAGAATAACAAGGAAAAGCCGGTCACCACCGAATATATGCTGCAGCAGGTCATTTTCGTCGTCCCGGCATCCAAACGCAACGCGATTACCGGCAAGCGCAAGAGCGAGGCCGAGGCATCGCGCTCGAAATATCCGGGCTGCGACCAGGCAAAGACCTTCGCCGCAACCATGCGGGACGTTTCGGTGCGCGACCTCGGGCGAATGCTCGCACCTGAAATTCCGGCGGAATGGAAGGATCTCGTTGCGCAGGCCAAGGGCAATACGACGGGCACGCGCGTAACCGACAAGGGTGTGGAATATCTGGCGATCTGCAGCCAGCGTCAGGTGTCGGATGACCAGGCAGCCGAAATGGTTTTCCGTCAAGAGGACCTTGATAAGGCCAAGTCTGACAAGTCGGCCGCGCCGGAGAACGAGAACAGCAAGAAATACCTGGATGACCTGCGCAAACACGCGCAGATCATCTACCGCTGATCATTCCATGGCGACACCATTTTCGCGGCCTCTTGCACTGACGCAGGGCGATCCCGCTGGCGTTGGACCTGACATTACCCTCATGGCCTGGCTTCGCAGACGCGAGCTTGGACTGCCGCCGTTTTTCCTGATTGGTGATCCGGATGTGCTGGCTGTTCGCGCACGTATGCTTGACGTAGACGTTCCCTTGCGACCGATCAGCATCGCAGACGAAAGTCTCGGTCTCTTTACAGAGGCACTGCCTGTCATCCCGATGCCGGCGGGCATCGATGTTGCCGCCGGCGAACCGCATGTTGCGACGGCAAAGGGCACGATCGCCTCGATCGAGACGGCTGTTACGCTCGTCATGAAGGGCGAAGCGCTTGCAGTCGTCACCAATCCAATTGCCAAATCGGTACTCTATGAGGCCGGGTTCAGATTTCCTGGCCATACGGAATTCCTCGCCGATCTCGCTATGCACGCAACCGGTCAATCCGTCATGCCTGTCATGATGCTCGCCGGGCCAAAGCTACGTGCCATCCCGGTCACCATTCACATTCCGATCAAGGACGTGCCGCAGGCACTGACTCTCGACCTGATCGTCGAGACCTGCCGGATAGCGGACAAGGATCTGAAACAGCGTTTCGGCATGACATCGCCGCGTCTGGCGATTGCCGGCCTCAATCCGCATGCGGGCGAAGGTGGAGCGATCGGCAAGGAAGATGAGACCATCATCCATCCGGCGATCCAGATCCTGCGCGATGAAGGCATCGATGCGATCGGGCCCCTGCCCGCAGACACAATGTTCCACGACGAAGCGCGCGCTCGTTATGACGTCGCTGTCTGCATGTATCACGATCAGGCGCTGATACCGGCCAAGGCGCTCGGTTTCGACGATTCCGTCAACGTGACGCTTGGCCTTCCATTCGTTCGCACCTCTCCCGATCACGGCACCGCCTTCGGCATTGCCGGCAAGGGGCTGGCACGCGAAGCAAGCCTCGTTGCCGCCCTGAAGCTTGGCGCGCAGCTTGGCCGGACCGCGGAAAGCCGTCGTTAATGGCCGCACTTGATGGTCTGCCGCCGCTTCGCGAGGTTATTCAGCGTCATGGGCTTGATGCGCGCAAAGCCCTCGGGCAGAACTTTCTGCTCGATCTCAACCTGACGCAGAAGGTCGCCCGCACCGCCGGTGCGCTTGAGGACGTAACTGTCTTTGAGGTAGGTCCCGGTCCCGGTGGCCTGACGCGAGCCATTCTGGCACTTGGCGCCAAGAAGGTAATAGCCGTCGAACGCGACGAACGATGCTTGCCGGCTCTCGCCGAAATCGCTGATCACTATCCCCGTCGCCTGGAGGTCATCGAGGGCGATGCGCTGAAAACGGATTTCGAGGCCATGGCCACGGGCGGTCCGATCAAGATTATCGCCAACCTACCCTACAATGTCGGTACCCAACTTCTGGTGAACTGGCTGCTGCCGAAGACATGGCCGCCCTTCTGGCAGTCGCTCACGCTGATGTTCCAGAAGGAAGTCGGCAAGCGGATCGTCGCGTCAGAAGATGACGATCACTATGGTCGGCTTGGCGTACTCACCGGATGGCGTACCAATGCGCGCATGGCATTCGATATTCCGCCGCAGGCTTTTACGCCGCCGCCGAAGGTCACCTCCACGGTGGTCCATCTGACGCCAAACGAGAATCCCATCCCCTGCTCTGTCGGCAATCTGGAAAAGGTCACACAAGCCGCCTTCGGCCAGCGCCGCAAGATGCTGCGCCAGAGCCTCAAGCCCATTGGCGGCGAAAGCCTGCTCATGAAAGCCGGCATTGATCCGGCGAGGCGGGCAGAAACTCTATCCGTGGAAGAGTTCTGCCGGCTGGCGAACAGCCTTTAGAGATTTGGCGTCTCTTCGAGCAACTCTCTGACGAAGTCGAACATGCCGTGACGGCGGTCGCGACGCAGGCGCTCAGCCTTGACGATCGACTGGACCGCGTCGAAAGCGGCGTTCAGATCATCGTTGATGATGACATAGTCATATTCGCGCCAGTGAGCGATCTCGGCACGGGAGTTTGCAAGACGCGTCCGGATAACCTCTTCGGAATCTTCCGCACGGCGATGAAGGCGTGACTGCAGCTCCGTCATGGTCGGCGGTAGCACGAAGATCGAAACCACATCAGCCTGCATTTTCTGCTGCAGTTGCTGGGCGCCCTGCCAGTCGATATCGAAGAGCATATCGCGGCCTTCGGACATGGCCTGTTCTACTGGCTCTCGCGGAGTACCGTAAAAATTGCCGTGGACTTCGGCCCATTCCAGCAGGGAATCGGAATCGCGCATTCGCTCGAATTCACGCACGCTCTTAAAGTGATAGTGAATGCTTTCCACCTCACTTGGCCGGCGTTGGCGGGTGGTGACGCTGACGGAAAGTCCGATCTGCTTGTCGGTTTCCAGAAGCGTCCGCGCGATGGTCGATTTTCCGGCGCCCGAGGGCGACGAGATAACCAGCATCAGACCACGACGGGCGATCTGGATGGGCGATGTTTTCGCCGGGCTCATGTCCTACTCCAAATTCTGAACCTGCTCGCGGAACTGATCGATCACCACCTTCAGCTCGATACCGGCTGCGGTGACGGCCGAAGCGTTCGACTTCGAGCATATTGTATTCGACTCTCGGTTAAATTCCTGTGCAAGGAAATCGAGCTTTCGTCCGACCGGGCCGCCATTTGCGAGCAGATCGCGAGCGGCGGCGACATGGGCCTTCAACCGGTCGACCTCCTCGCGCAGATCCGCCTTGGTCGCGAGGAGTGCCGCTTCGGCATGCAGCCGGTCACGGTCTAGCGCCCCGGTGCCCTCCATGAGCAGCGCCACCTGCGCGGAAAGACGCGCTGCAATCTCCTGGGGAGAGCGGGAAGGATCGGCCTCGATGGTATTTGTCAGGCCTTCGATCATCGAGATATGGCCAAGCAGGACGCGCGCCAGTGCGACCCCCTCTTGCTCACGCATGGTCTTGAGGTCTGCCAGAGCCGCCGCCAGTCCCGAGAGGATATCGGCATCGCGGGTGGACACTGCCTCTTCGCTGTCCTGTGTCTCGCGGAAATCCACAAGGCCACGAATGGACAGAAGCGTATCCAACCTCAGGGGAGCCGGATCGATCAGCCCCTCCAGCCTGTCACGCATAGCGAGAACGGCAGCGAATGCGTCCTGATTGAGTACCGCTTCGAGCTGGCTTTCGCCGGAGCTTAGTGCCAGCGTCGCCTGCAGATTGCCGCGATTGAAGTTCTCGCCGGCGATGCGGCGGACATCGGCTTCAAGCCGCTCCAGCCCGGGCGGCAGACGAAGCCTGACATCGAGGCCCTTGCCGTTGACGGAGCGCAGCTCCCATGCCCAGCGCCAGCGGCCGCTCGTTCCCTCACGCCGCGCAAAACCGGTCATGGACTGCAATGCCATCAGGGCCTCCCGATATCAGTTGATCTTCTTTTTCTTCGGCGGAACCACAGCAGGGTTGTCTGCGGGCTGATCTTCCGGCTGGCCGTCGACGGCAATTTCGGGATCGGCGCCCTTGTCGGATTCCAGCTTGCGCCAGCGTTTGACGTTGGCGTTGTGGTCTTCGAGCGTTGCCGCAAAGACATGACCGCCGGTACCATCAGCGACGAAATAGAGATCCTGAGTCTTCCAGGGATTGGCAACCGCTTCCAGCGCATCCTTGCCGGGATTGGCGATCGGAGTCGGCGGCAAACCCTTGATGACGTAGGTATTGAAGGGCGTCTCTTTCTTCAGATCCGACTGATAGATCGGCCGATCAGAGGGTTTGCCCTCGCCACCGAAAAGACCATAGATGATGGTCGGATCGGATTGCAGGCGCATGCCCTTGCCGAGGCGGTTGAGGAAGACTGAGGCGACATGAGCGCGCTCATCCGGGACACCCGTCTCCTTCTCGACGATCGAGGCGAGTGTCACGAATTCTTCTTTGCTTTTCAAAAGCAGCGAAGGATCGCGCCGTTCCCAGATCTGCTCCACGAGCCTCTGCTGGGCAGCAGCCATCTGGTCGATGATTTCAGAACGCTTCGTACCGCGCGAGAACTTGTATGTATCAGGCCGCAGGCTGCCTTCGGTCGGCAGAGCCGCTGGCAGATCGCCTTCGAGAACCGGATCGTCCAGCATGCGGTCAAACATCTGGCGCACCGTCAGCCCCTCGGGAAAGGAGACGGAATAGAGGATGGACTTGCCGGATTTCAAGAGTTCCATGATCTCATTCATGGAAGCATGCGCCTTGATCTCATATTCGCCCGCCTTGAGAGTCTCGCCGGCACTGAGATGCGTGGCGGTCAGATAGCGGAAGACGCGCGCATCCGAGATGATGAGATTGCGTTCGAGATTCGAGGAGATTTCGGCAAGGCCCGCGCCATTGCGAACGATGAAATTGCTATTCGTCTGCAGTGGCCCAGGGCTCTGATAGGTGCTGATCGCATAATAGACGCCGAAAAGACCGGCAATGCAGACGACCACCGCCATGGTCATCACGAAATTCAGAAAGAGGACCACCTGGCCGCGAGCGTTCTTCGAGCGCCGCGGGGGCTCGGGAACGCGCTCCGGACGCAGGGCTTCGCTCGGCGACTTCGGGATGATCGGTCCCTTCTGCGCCTGCTGGCCGTTCTGACCATGCGGAGTATCGCTGCTCTGGTTGGTCGTGTCGCTCACCGGCAATCCTCTAAAACTTGGCCCTGCTTCGCTATGTCGCGAAGTAATACGGCAAAAAACAGGTTTTGCCGACGTTCATGACGCCGTTTGACGTTCGCCCGTGTCCGTGAACCGCCTGTTACGCGACGTAGCGGCGCAACACGAGCGATGCATTCGTGCCGCCGAATCCGAACGAGTTGGATAGCGCCACGTTGATTTGTCGCTCACGAGCCTTGTGCGGGACAAGATCGATTGCGGTTTCACGCTCGGGATTGTCGAGATTGAGCGTCGGAGGAGCAACGTTATCCCGGATTGCAAGGGTCGCGAAGATCGCCTCGATAGCACCGGCAGCGCCGAGCAGATGACCGGTTGCAGATTTGGTCGAAGACATCGAGATTTTCGAGGCCGCATCGCCGACGAGCCGCTCGACGGCGCCGAGTTCGATCGTATCGGCCATGGTCGAAGTGCCGTGGGCGTTGATATAGTCAACATCGGCAGGCGTCAGGCCAGCGCGCTTCAGCGCCATGGTCATGCAGCGGAATGCTCCCTCACCGTCTTCCGACGGTGCGGTGATGTGGAAGGCATCGCCGGAAAGACCATAACCGACCACTTCCGCATAGATCTTGGCGCCACGTGCCAGGGCATGTTCAAGCTCTTCGAGAACCACAATGCCGGCACCTTCGCCCATGACGAAGCCGTCGCGGTCCTTGTCGTAGGGACGCGATGCCTTCTGCGGGTCGTCATTGTGCTGGGTCGACAGCGCCTTGCAGGCGGCAAAGCCAGCAAGCGAAATGCGGCTGACCGGAGACTCCGTGCCGCCGGCCACCATGACATCAGCATCGCCAAGCGCGATCAGACGGGCCGCGTCGCCAATGGCATGCGCGCCGGTGGAGCAGGCCGTGACGACCGAATGGTTCGGACCGCGAAGCTTGTGGCGAATGGAAACCTGACCGGAGACGAGGTTGATCAGACGGCCGGGAATGAAGAAGGGAGAGATACGGCGCGGGCCTTTGTCACGCAGCGTATAGCCCGCCTCGACGATGCCTTCGATGCCGCCGATACCGGAACCGATCAGCACACCTGTCGCGATCTGGTCTTCATCGGTTTCGGGATGCCAGTTAGCGTCTTTGAGCGCCATGTCGGCAGCGGCCACGCCATAGATGATGAAGGGATCTACCTTGCGCTGTTCCTTCGGCTCCATCCACTCATCGGGATTGAAGGCGCCGTCGGCAGCATTACCGAGGGGAATGCGGCAAGCAATCTTGGCAGGGAGATCATCGACCTCGAATTCGGTCACGAGGCGGGCACCGTTTACACCCGCAAGCAGGTGAGACCAGGTAGCTTCCGTTCCGCATCCCAAAGGCGATACCATGCCGGTACCGGTGATGACGACCCTTCTCATCAACTGCTTTCCCCCGTCTGTTATGTTTTATGGAGAAACACGCTTAAATAAGAAAAGGGCGGACTCTTGGTCCGCCCTTTCTCGAATGCGCAAAATCAGGCCTGAGCCTTCTCGATAAACTTCACGGCATCGCCGACGGTCAGGATCGAGTCAGCAGCGTCGTCGGGAATCTCAACGCCGAACTCTTCTTCGAAAGCCATGACCAGTTCGACCGTGTCGAGCGAGTCTGCGCCCAGATCGTCGATAAAGCTGGCGCTCTCGACGACCTTGTCGGCATCGACGCCAAGATGATCAATAACAATTTTCTTTACGCGTTCTGCGATATCGCTCATGTCGGTTTCCTCGACCTTATGTCCTGATCGGAATGTCCTTCTGACATCCCTACCCTGTTTCAGCCTGCGATGTTTTCAGACATCCTCGGCAAACTCGTTTACCCGGCTTTAGAGAAGTCCCAGGCTTGCGAAAAGCCCGCCGGTCCGTCTGCTTTTTTCGGGACGACTGTTCACAGTCATGGCCCGCTTAACATGCTTTAAGTCTGCCGCAAAGCCAGAAAATCAACCGTTCGTGATTGCTCAACACGCTATTGGCTGAAATCCACGGCCGTGGCAGCTAATCGTTTCAGATCATGACCATGCCGCCATTCACATGCAGCGTCTGGCCCGTCATGTACGCGGCTTCCGAAGAAGCGAGATAGAGAACGGCGGAGGCGACTTCAGCGCCCGTGCCCATGCGCTTCATGGGGATAGCACCCATGATCGCTTCCTTCTGCTTGTCGTTCAGCTTGCCGGTCATGGCGCTTTCGATGAAGCCCGGAGCGACGCAGTTGACCGTGACGTTGCGCGTGGCGATTTCCTGGGCCAGCGACTTCGAGAAACCGATCATGCCGGCCTTGGAAGCGCAGTAATTGGCTTGGCCCGGATTGCCGGTGACGCCAACGACCGAGGTGATGTTGATGATACGGCCATAGCGGCGGCGCATCATCGGATGCGTCAGTTCGCGCGTCAGGCGGAAGGTCGCCGTCAGGTTCACTTCGAGAACGGCATCCCAGTCCTCATCGCTCATGCGTACGAAGAGACCGTCCTTGGTGATGCCGGCATTGTTGACGAGGATATCGACGCCCTCAAGATCGGCTTCAGCCTTCTGGCCGAGCGCCTTGACCTCATCGCGATCCGACAGGTTGGCCGGGAAGATCTTGACGCGTTCGCCAAGCTCGTTTGCCAAAGCTTCGAGTTTTTCGACACGGGTACCGTGCAGACCGACGATGGCGCCCTGCTTGTGAAGAAGGCGGGCGATTTCTTCGCCGATGCCACCCGATGCGCCGGTGACGAGAGCCTTACGGCCGGAAAGATCGAACATGGGAGCGTTCCTTATATAAAGAGAGGCGATCAGGCCGTGAGAGCGGCAATGGCAGCGTCGATATCGGCCGGTCCATTGACCGAAATGCCATTGATATTCTTGTCGATGCGTCGCGCAAGACCGGTCAGCACCTTGCCGGCGCCGAGTTCGTAAAGCGTGGTGACGCCGTTGGCGGCAAACCATTCCACAGTCTCGCGCCAACGCACCTGTCCGGTGACCTGCTCGACCAGCAGTGCGGCGATCTCTTCGGCATCGGTAACGGGGGCAGCGCGAACATTGGCGATGACAGGCACAATCGGATCTGCCTTCTTCACGCCGGCGAGCGCCTCACGCATGGCGTCCGCTGCCGGCGCCATCAGCTTGGAATGGAAGGGCGCGGAGACCGGCAGAAGGATGGCGCGCTTGGCGCCCTTGTCGGTCGCGAGCCCTGCCGCCTTTTCGACGGCCGACTTCTCACCTGATATGACGAGCTGGCCACCGCCATTGTCGTTGGCGATCTGGCACGAGCCAATTGCCGCAGCTTCCTCGCAAACGGCCTGCACATCGGCATGTTCAAGGCCGATGATGGCGGCCATGGCACCGACGCCGACGGGCACGGCGGCCTGCATGGCGTTGCCGCGGATACGCAGAAGACGGGCCGTATCGGCGATCGAGAAAGTGCCGGCTGCACAGAGGGCTGAGTATTCGCCGAGCGAATGGCCGGCGACGTAAGCGACCTTGGCCTTGAGGTCGAGTCCCCGAGCTTCCAGCACCCGAATGACCACCATGGAAACGGCCATCAGTGCCGGCTGGGCATTTGCCGTCAGCGTCAGCTTGTCCTCGGGACCGTTGAACATGACATCGGAAAGCTTTTCACCGAGCGCTTCGTCCACCTCTTCGAAAACGGCGCGAGCCTCCGCGAAATTCTCGGCGAGATCCTTGCCCATGCCGACGGCCTGGCTGCCCTGGCCGGGAAAAGTGAAAGCAATGGTCATTTTTAGTCCCTCGATAGTGCCCATCGGGCCATTTCGCCTCCAATTGACATTCTTTCTTTCAGAGTCAAGTGGCGGCGCATTCTCTCCAAAGCCTTTCGCGCCAGCGGGAAAAGCCGGTTTTCCCTCTTGCGCTTGCGCAAATCCGGCCTAGATTTGCGCGGCTCTTCCCAAGCCCTTCCTTTCCTAGCTGACGTCCAAGGTTCCCAATGAAATACAATAAATTAGGCCGCACAGATATTTCCGTTTCCGAGATCTGCCTCGGCACCATGACCTGGGGCACGCAGAACAGCGAAGCAGAAGCCCACGAGCAGATGGATTATGCCCTTCAGGAAGGCGTCAATTTCTTCGATACTGCAGAACTTTATCCGACCACGCCGGTTTCGGCAGAAACCCAGGGCCGGACGGAAGAATATATTGGAAGCTGGTTCGAGAAGACCGGCAAGCGCAAGGATATAGTCCTGGCCACCAAGGTTGCGGGCACCGGCCGTTCCTATCTGCGTGACGGCGAAGGCGCGGATGCAAAGAACATCAAGCTCGCGATCGAAGCCAGCCTGAAGCGGCTCAAGACCGATTATATTGATCTCTACCAAGTCCACTGGCCGAACCGGGGTCACTTCCACTTCCGCCAGAACTGGCACTATGACCCCTTCAAGCAGGACCGGGCCAAAGCCGTCGCCAACATGGTCGACATCCTCGAGGCCATGGGCGTGCTGGTGAAGGAAGGCAAGATCCGCGCCTTCGGCCTCTCCAACGAGACCACCTGGGGCATCCAGAAATATGTGAGCCTGTCCGAGCAGATGAATCTGCCGCGCGTCGCGAGCACCCAGAACGAATACAATCTTCTCTATCGTCATTTCGATCTGGATCTGGCGGAACTCTCCCATCACGAAGATGTCGGCCTTCTGGCCTATTCGCCACTTGCCGCCGGCATCCTGAGCGGCAAGTACATCAATGGCGAGAAGCCCGAGGGTACACGCGCCTCGATCAACGGCGACCTCGGCGGGCGCCTGCAGCCGTTGCAGGAAGCGCCGACGAAGGCCTATCTCGAGATTGCCGCCCGCCACGGCCTCGATCCGTCGCAGATGGCGCTCGCTTTCTGTCTGACCCGCCGCTTCATGACCTCCGTTATCATCGGGGCAACGACGATGGCGCAGTTGAAGACGGATATTGGCTCTGTGGGCGTGAAGCTCGGCAGCGATGTGCTTGCCGAGATCGAAAAGGTTCATCGGCACTATCCGATGCCGCTGTAAGGCGTTCTTTATTCCTGAAATTTGAAGGGCGCGAGCAATCGCGCCCTTTTTCACGTTAAGCAGACAGGATCAGCCGACTATGGTTGTATTTCGCATTTCGCCGTTAAGTAGCATTTAACTGATGGCAGGCACCATACCCCTAGTTTCAGCAAATGATTTTTCCCGCCATGATAGCGGCTATCGATCTTCGGACTTCATGAGAAGGCAAAGAAGACGGGAGGAGCTTTGCAATGATCAGCATTTCCACGACATTCCATGCCCGTTTCCGTGGCGAATATGCACTTCAACTGCTGCAGACCGCCTCAATCAACAATGGCGGCAATAAACAGGAACCCGGTGTCTTCGCCCAGGTCGGCGTCACCGCGGGCGGCGCCAATGGCGGCGCAATCGACAGCATCATGCGGATCATCATGGATGCGAAAGGCAATGCCGGTGTGCTGATCAACTCCCCCGATGGCTCAGCCTCGGTGAAGACAGGCACGGAAGACGACATTGTCGATATCATTGCCAACGAAATCAGCAAGGTATCGACCGGGCACGGTGACGATATAATCAATATCCGCGCCGGAGGAGCGAACCAGGCGCAGACCTCCAATCCCTCCGTGCAACACATCGAATCGGGCGAGGGTAACGACACGATCTCGATTATCAGCGGCGGCAATGTCGGCTGGGTTGATGCCGGACGGGGTGACGATCAAATTTCCATCAAGACGACCGCTCCCGTCATCGGGCCGCTCGGCACCTTTGAAAACCTGGTCAGCGGTATTCGCTCGACCACCGGCGGCAAAGGCGACGATACGATCGTGCTTGAGAGCACGACCAGCGTGAACAGCGCCGATGGGGACGATGGTAATGACACCATCAGAATCAATTCCGCGGCGTCTGTGTTCAGCGCGGCGGGCGGGAATGGTGACGATGCGCTCACCATCACCTCGCGCAATGTGTTCGCGGTAGATGGCGGCAGCGGCAACGACATCATCGACGTGACCGCGATCAACGCGAGCAGTATCGAAGGCGGCGACGGCAACGATATCATCTCCGTCAATGCGACGGCGGCGGCGTATAATATTTCCGGTGGCAAGGGCGATGATTACGTCGTCATCAACAGCACATCCACCGTGCAATCGTCCTACCAATTCGCCGAGGGCGATGGCCACGATATCATCGAAACGAACAATCCCCTTGAGATCATGCGCTTCAGCTCTGATGGAACCAATCGTGGCGACATGGCGGATGCTATTATAGAACGACAGGGCAATACACTGCAGATAAGCTTTGCCGACAGTGCGGATACGATCACGCTGAACCTCACCGGTCGGATGGCGGAGGCAGACACTTTACGTTTTGCCTACAAGAGCGGGACGCAGTCACTGGTGATTGCTGACGACCAGTTTTTCATAGACAATCCTCCGGGACAAACCGTATTCGTCCGGCCGGAGGCAACGAAATAAGGTTTCTCGCCCGCTTCCCTTGCCTTTCGCTCAAAAATGCGTATAAGCGCGCCTGTTCGTTAACCCGGTCTTCTGGCTGGTGGCTGAACGGAGGGCCGGTTTGCTTCTTGCGAGCCGTTCGGAACGGAAGCGTTCCAGCCTCCCGTGTCTCCGCTCTCGACCGTCTCGGAAACGCTTTTCTTGCTTGGCGCTTATCGCCTCTCAGGAGCAGTCGTTGAGGCTTAGCCGCCGAATGCCGGGTTCTGATCAACGCAAGAAAGGCAAAGCTGTCATGGCTCTTTATGAACATGTATTCCTTGCCCGACAGGATATCACGTCGCAGCAGGTCGATGCCCTCGTAGAACAGTACAAGGGCGTGATCGAAGCAAACGGCGGTAAAGTCGGGCGTATCGAAAACTGGGGCCTCAAGTCCCTCACCTACCGCATCAAGAAGAACCGCAAGGCTCACTACGCCCTGATGGACATCGATGCGCCGGCAGCTGCGATCCAGGAAATGGAACGCCAGATGCGCATCAGCGAAGACGTTCTTCGCTACATGACCATCGCTGTTGAAAAGCACGAAGACGGCCCGTCTGCCATGATGCAGAAGCGCGACCGCGACGACCGTGGCCCGCGTGAAGGCGGCGACCGTGGCCCGCGCCGCGAATTCGGCGATCGTCCGCCGCGCCGTGACGGCGACTTCCAGCGTGGCCCGCGTCCTGATCGCGCTCCCCGCGAAGACCGTGCATAAGGAGAAATAAGAATGTCTGAATCTTCCTCCGCTCCGGTCCGTCGTCCGTTCCATCGTCGTCGCAAGACCTGCCCGTTCTCCGGTGCAAACGCTCCGCGCATCGACTACAAGGACGTCCGCCTCCTGCAGCGCTACATTTCCGAGCGCGGCAAGATCGTACCGTCCCGCATCACGGCCGTTTCCCAGAAGAAGCAGCGCGAACTCGCCCAGGCGATCAAGCGCGCCCGTTTCCTCGGCCTGCTGCCCTACGTCGTCGCCTAATTGAATACCGAGGCCCCGGATCTTCGGATCCGGGGCTTTCTCCCTTCCGCGATGGGCGCGGATCGGAACCTTAAAACCCATGTTGAGGCATCTCCCGGATTGATTCAGGGAAATCCTCTAACTGCTTGATGAAGCAGGACAGCGAAGTGACAAAACTGAACCCGAAAACGCTTGCGATCGGCGCACTCGCCGGATTGACCGCCGCCTTGCTGGTGCTTGGCGCGAGCATGCAGCCGTCGTTCAGTGCTGTCCTTTACGCCGCTTCGGCACTTCCCATTCTGCTCGTCGGCCTCGGCTGGGGCAATCTTGCGGCGATTTCCGCCGTTATCACCGCTGCCGTGCTCGGCGCGGTCGCCATCTCCCCTTCCTTCGCGCTCGTGATGACGCTGGTGACGCTGCTGCCTGCCGGCTGGCTGAGCCACCTTGCGAACCTTGCGCGCCCAGCCTCCGAACTCGGTGGCCCGGACCATCTGCTCGCCTGGTATCCGCTTTCGGATATCCTGCTGCATCTGTGTGGACTGGTGGCCATTGCCGTCATCGCCACCGGCATAATGATCGGCTACGGGCCCGAGATTACCGACCAGATGGTCGATCTGCTGATGGCTTCTCTCCAGCAGCAGCAACCGGAATTCGTTCCCGACCCGGCCGCGACGGCGCAGACCAAGTCGCTTGTCGTGCTCATGCTGCCGGCAATACAGGGCGGCGTCTGGGTCGTGATGCTGTTTGCAGCCTATTATATTGCAACGCGCATCGTCACCGCTTCGGGCAAGGGGCTGCGTCCGCGCGAGGATATCCCCTCGTCGCTGCGCATGAACCGCAACTCGATCTTCATCTTCCTCGCTGGTCTGGCAGCCACCTTCATGGGCGGTGTCCCAGCGATGATCGGCGCCACTGTCGTCGGAGCCTTCGGCGCCGGCTTCCTGATGTCCGGCTTTGCCGCGATCCATTTCCGCACCCGCGGCAAGGACTGGCGCCTGCCGGCCCTCATCCTCTGCTACCTGGCATGCACGATGATGCTGCCAGCGCTTTTCATCCTCGTGCTCGGTCTCGCCGATACCCGCAAGGCGATCGCCCTGACCCCGACCAAGGATGCTGATGCCCCCAAACAGACCGATACCGAAATCTGAGAACAAGAAAGGAAAAACACCATGGACGTCATTCTTCTCGAACGCATCTCCAAGCTCGGCCAGATGGGCGAAACCGTAAAGGTTCGCGACGGCTTTGCACGCAACTACCTCCTGCCGCTCGGCAAGGCACTGCGCGCCAACGCTGCCAACAAGGCCCGTTTCGAATCCGAGCGCGCAACGCTCGAAGCTCGTAACCTCGAGCGCAAGTCCGAAGCCCAGAAGGTTGCCGACGTTCTCGACGGCAAGTCCTTCATCGTCGTGCGTTCCGCCGGCGAAACCGGCCAGCTCTACGGCTCGGTCGCTGCCCGTGACGTGGTCGACATTCTGGCTGCCGAAGGCTTCAACATTGCCCGCAACCAGGTTCACCTCAACACGCCGATCAAGGCGATTGGCCTGCACAAGGTCGAGCTGCAGCTCCATGCTGAAGTTGAGATCAACGTCGAGCTGAACGTTGCCCGTTCTGCTGAAGAAGCCGAGCGCCAGTCCAAGGGCGAAGAACTCACCTCTGTCGACGCCATCTACGGTGTTGACGAAGATGCACTGCGTCCGGAAGACTTCTTCGATCCGGAAGCCGATGGCATCGACGAAGACGAAGCATAATTTCTGTTTCATACAGAACGAAAAGCCCGGCTCGCGCCGGGCTTTTTTGTTGGCCGATTTTCCACAGGCGTCCCTTGTGCTCGGTGCCTTCGTCCAGCGGTCGGCAGGCTTTTTTGGTGCGTCTCACAATCATGGACGCTAATATAGCCCTGAGGCGAAATCGCAAAGTGAGTCGCGGGTGAAGGCGTGTCCTGCAGGTGACAGTTGCGATATTTTCTCTGCACCGGCTTCTCCGACTGTGGAGAAGTCGAACAATGTGCACAGCACTGCCGATTTGACGACCGCGCGAAAGCTGTTGCTGCCAGGTACTTGATTTTACGTAGCCGGCCCTGCAAATCCGGGTTTTGGATAAAAGACAGTACGGATGACGATGAACGAAGCCGCACGAAAGATTGCCGCCGTTGCTCCAGCAGAGCAGCACTATCGCGAAGCGCCTAATAACATCGAGGCCGAGCAGGCGCTGCTCGGCGCCATCCTGATGAACAACGACGCCTATTACCGCGTCTCCGACTTCCTCAAGCCGACCCATCTCTACGAGCCCCTGCACCGGAAGATCTTCGAGGTCGCCGGCGATATCATCCGCATGGGCAAGATCGCCAACCCGGTGACCGTCAAGACCTTCCTGCCGGCAGACGAGAAGGTCGGCGACATTACCGTTTCACAATATCTCGCAAGCCTCGTCACCGGCGCCGTGACGATCATCAATGCCGAGGACTACGGTCGCGCGATCTACGATCTGGCGATCCGCCGTGCGCTGATCACCATCGGCGAGGATGTCGTCAACATTGCCTATGACGCGCCGCTCGACATGCCGCCGCAGGCGCAGATCGAAGACACGGAACGGCGCCTGTTCGAGCTTGCCGAAAACGGCCGCTATGACGGCGGTTTCCAGGCCTTCAACGACGCTGTGGCGCTCGCCATCGATATGGCGGCTGTCGCCAAGGAGCGCGACGGCGGCCTTTCCGGTATTTCCACCGGCATTCACTCGCTCGATTCCAAGATGGGTGGCCTGCAGCGTTCGGACTTGATCGTGCTCGCCGGTCGTCCCGGCATGGGCAAGACCTCGCTTGCGACCAATATCGCATACAACATCGCCGCCGCCTATGAAGGCGAAGTGCAGTCCGATGGCAGCATGAAGGCGAAGAACGGCGGCGTCGTGGGTTTCTACTCGCTCGAAATGTCGTCCGAACAGCTCGCCACCCGTATCATCTCCGAGCAGACGGAAGTCTCCTCCTCGAAGATTCGCCGAGGTGACATCAACGACGCCGATTTCGAAAAGCTTGTCGCCTGCTCGATGATGATGCAGAAGGTGCCACTCTTCATCGACCAGACCGGTGGTATCTCGATCGCCCAGCTTTCGGCGCGTGCCCGCCGTCTCAAGCGCCAGCGCGGGCTCGACGTACTTGTCGTCGACTACGTGCAGCTGATGACAGGCTCCGGCAAGTCGAACGAGAACCGCGTTCAGGAAATCACCCAGATCACCACGGGTCTCAAGGCGCTCGGCAAAGAGCTGAACGTTCCGATCATCGCGCTCTCCCAGCTCTCGCGTGCCGTCGAAAGCCGCGAAGATAAACGCCCGCAGCTTTCCGACCTTCGTGAATCGGGCTCGATCGAGCAGGACGCCGACGTCGTGCTTTTCGTGTTCCGCGAGGAATATTACGTAAAGAACTCTGAACCGCGCGACCTTCACGATCCGAAATATCCGGAATGGGAGGCGCTGTTCGACAAGGTGAAGGGCACGGCCGACGTCATCATCGCCAAGCAGCGTCACGGACCGACGGGCACGGTGAAGCTCGCTTTCCAGTCGGAATTCACGCGCTTCGCCGATCTCGCCGATCCATCCTTCACACAATACGAGGAACATTGACGCGGGTTTTCCGCGTCAATTTCCGTCAGAGCCCTGCCGCACGAAGAAGCGCCACAGTCGCGACCCCGACCACGACGCTTGCCAGCATCGGCAAGCGTCTGGCGGCAAAAGCCGTTACCGCGCAGGCCAGCGTCTCCGCCCAACCGGTCGCGAAGGCGGTCGGCGCAATGACGGCCATCAAAACGGCGGGCGGAATGGCTTCGATCGCTGTCCTCCTGTTATCGTCAATCTCCACGTAACGGATCAGAACGAGGCCACTAATACGGGTAAGGATCGTTGCTGCAGCCATGGCAAGGATGGCGAGCAAACTGTTGAGATCAAGGGTCATGCCGCCTGCTCCCGCGCCCTGCCTTGCCAGAGGGCCATCCCCAACCCTGCAAGTGCGCCACCTGCGATATACCAGACGCCGGGCACGAACTGGTGGACGGCAACGGATGCAATACCGCTTGCGGCCAGCACCGCCCCGGTTTGCGGTCCCTTCCAGAAACCCATGACCAGGACGATGAAAACAGCCGGAAAGGCGAAATCGAGCCCGATGATGGCCGGATCGCCGAGAAAGGCTCCGAGCAGCGCACCCGCAAGCGACGAGCCCACCCAGGTCAGGTAGAAGGGCGTCACGATGCCGGCGTACCAAGCGGGCGTGAGCCTTGTCGTCCCGGCGCGGAATTCGGCCATGGCCCAGAGTTCATCGGCAAGAAACAGCATGGCGATATAACGCTTGACGCCGGAAAAGGACTGCATTTTCGTGCCGATCGAAGCGCTCATCAGCACATGGCGGATGTTGACGAGCAGTGCCGCGAAGCCGACACCGATCCAGCTTGCCGGATGCGTCCAGATGTCCATCGCCACGAATTGTGATCCGCCGGCAAAGACGAGCGCGCTCATCAGCACCGTTTCCAGCGCCGACAGCCCCTTAGTTGCCGAGACCGCACCGAAGACAAGCCCGATCGGCAGGACCGCGACGATGAGCGGCAAAATGGCTCTGGCTCCCGCAAGAAAATCGCCGGTGGGGTTTCTGCCGGCTGGCCGGCTTTGCTGCAGCATATTCGCAATCTCCACTTCAAGATGGCGGAGAGGTAGCGAGCACGCCGAGGGCTGTATTGAACGAAAGTGATCAGCCGACGCGAAACTGACCCGGCGTTATCCCAGTGCGCGATTTGAAATGACGGGTGAAATGCGCCTGATCGGCAAAACCGCATTCAACGGCAACATCGGCGGGCAAGTGGCCCTCCCGCAGCAGCCGGCGGGCGACGATCACGCGCCGGTGGGTCAGGAAAGCATGCGGGGTGATGTGATATTCCCTGCGGAAAGCACGGATCAGGTGAGCGCGGCTCAACCCTGCCACCTTGGCAAGTTCTTCCAAGCCGACATCGCTGTCGAAATTCTCGACCAGGTAATCACGGGCACGGGCAACGGCGCTGCGTTCCTTGGTATCGACGGGCAGCACGATTGTGCTGCCATAGCGCGCGAAGATCGCAGCCAGCACCGAGAACATGCTTTCGTCCGCTTCCAGTGCACCCGCACCGCTCTCAAGCGTGCGATGCGCCATGTGGAAAGCTTTGGCAAGTTGCGGATCGCGCGGCAATGCCCCTGCAAAGGACGGCGTCGCATTGAAGGCCTTGCCGGTGACATCCTCCAGAATATCGATGAAGAGCTTCGTATCCGGGTAGATCATCCGGTAGCGATAGCCATCACCGCCCGGTGCGCCGTCGTGAACGACGCCGGGATCGATCAGATAGAGGTCGCCCGGTCCGGTCTCTTGCCGGCAGCCGCTCAGGGTCGCAATCTGGCTTCCGCTTTCGATCGCGCCGATACTGAATGTCTCGTGCGCATGCGGAGCATATTCATGCGTCAGAAAGCTCGCGCTCAGGCACTCCATGTCTCGGAAGCGGTTGTCCCGCCAGAAACGAGCCGATTCCACCGTGGCAAGCGGCATGGCGTCTGCCGCCTCTTTTTGCGAAACATTCTGCATGCCGCAAGAGTAGCGCGCCGGCTGCAGCACGTCTTGAACAAAAGTGATCGCATGTGGGAAAGGCCGGTATGTCTCGCCTCGTGCTTTCTCTTTGCCACAATGCTCTCTAGAGTAATGGCAGCATTTTCCTTTTCATTTCATCGCGGCGATTCATGACTGATTTTTCCATCCCCTTCGAAGACGACGACCTTTTCGCCTCCGCCGGCCTTCGGCTGACCGTCGATCTGACGGCGCTGACCGACAACTGGCGAGACATGGCGCGGCGCTCCGGAAAGGCGCGCGCGGCCGCCGTCGTCAAGGCAGATGCCTACGGGATGGGGATCGAGGATGCCGGCGAAGCGCTCTATCTTGCCGGCGCGCGGGATTTCTTCGTGGCGACGGTCGATGAAGGTGTCACGCTTCGCATGTTTGCACCCGAGGCGCGAATCTTCGTGCTTGCCGGCATCTGGCCCGGCACCGAACGACGCTTCTTCGAAAACGATCTGGTGCCGATCATTTCCTCGGAAGAGCAGCTTGCCTTCTGGATGGCGGTCCTTGCCGATTATGGCGATTATCCTTGCGCGCTTCATGTCGACACCGGCTTCAACCGGCTCGGCCTGACAATGGATGAAGCGCTTGCCCTTGCCGATGACGTTTCGCGGCCGGCAAGTTTCGCGCCCGTGCTCGTGATGAGCCATCTTGCCTGCGGCGACGATCATTCCTCGGCGATGAACAGGCAGCAGCTTGAATCATTCCGCAAGGTTAGCGCCGCCTATGAAGGTATCGATTCAAGCCTTGCTGCTTCCGGCGGCATCTTCCTCGGCGACGATTATCACTTCGATCTCACCCGTCCGGGTATTGCGATCTATGGCGGCCAGGCCGTCAACGGGATGGCCAATCCGATGCGTCCGGTAGCAACCGCCGAGGCACGCATCATCCAGATCCGCACCGTCAAGGCGGGTGAATCGGTCAGTTACGGACGAGCACTGCAGCTGACGCGCGACAGCCGGCTGGCGATCGTTTCGGCCGGTTATGCCGATGGTTACATGCGCAGCCAGTCGAGCGGCGGTGTTCCGCTGCGCCAGGCCGTGCCGCAGGGTGGACAGGGCTTCGTTGCCGGGCGCAAGGTGCCGGTCGCCGGCCGTATCACTATGGACCAGACAATCTTCGACGTGACCGATCTGCCGGAAAATGCTGTTCGCGCCGGTGACTATATCGAGCTCTTCGGCAAGAACATCCTCGTCGACGATGCAGCCAAGGCTGCGGGCACGATCGGCTACGAGATGCTGACCAGTGTCGGCCTGCGCCATGAGCGCAAGTACGAGATGGACGAAGACGAATAGGGATCAGCGCGTCGTGAGCGCGAGGCGGACGCCAAGCGCCACGAACAGCGCGCCAAGACCGCGATCGAGCCACAGGCCGATCTTCGCATTGTTCTTGAAGAGATCGGCGAGACGGCCACCGGCCAGGATCAGCGGCGGCTCGATAAAGACGGCAACGACGATGATCAGGCCGCCGTGGACGGCAAGCTGCAGCCATGCCGGGCCGGCACCCTCAACGACGAACTGCGGCAGGAAGGCGAGAAAGAAGATCGCAACTTTCGGGTTGAGCAGAGAGACCCAAACGCCTTGCCGATAGATGCGCAGCAACCCGAGCGTTTCACCCGCTGCCCGCACAAAGCCACCCTCGCCTTTCGATCTTAGTGCCTGGATGCCGAGCCAGACGAGATAGATCGCGCCCACCCATTTTACAGTGGAAAAGGCAATTGCCGAGGCTGCGAGGATCGCCGACAGGCCGAATGCGGCGAGCAGCACATGGATGCAGGCACCTGTCCAGATGCCGAAGACTGCCGAGAAGCCGGCGCGTGTGCCGCTTTTCATCGTATGGCCTAGGATGAAGGCCATGTCGGGTCCGGGCGAGAGGTTCAAAAGAACTGCTGCGGTGAAGAAACCGATCCAGTGAGCGAGCGAATAATCGAGCATGGGGCATCCTTTAAGAGCCTGCAGATGCTGACACCCTGCCCCTTGATAGGAAAATCATTAGTTTTGATCGGTGCCGGAAGCCATTATCTAGGGCAAAAGCCCGATTCGGGCGCTCTCTACCTGAAAGCATTCATTGATGGCCAAGGCCAGAACACAATTCATCTGCCAGAGTTGCGGCGCGGTGCATAACCGCTGGGCCGGCAAATGCGACAATTGCGGCGAGTGGAACACCATCGTCGAGGAAGACCCGATGGGTGGAATCGGCGGCGGGCCTGCCAAGACGCCCAAGAAGGGCCGGCCAGTGGCCCTGACGGCACTGTCAGGCGAGATCGAGGAAGCACCGCGCATTCATACCGGCATTTCCGAACTCGATCGGGTGACAGGTGGCGGCTTCGTACGCGGCTCTGCCGTCCTCGTCGGCGGTGATCCCGGTATCGGCAAGTCGACGCTGCTGATGCAAGGTGCGGCAGCCCTTTCCAGGCGCGGCCACAAGATTATCTACGTCTCGGGCGAAGAGGCGGTGGCGCAGGTTCGGCTGCGCGCCCAGCGCCTGCATGCCGCAGATACGGATGTGATGCTGGCAGCCGAAACCAATGTCGAGGATATTCTGGCTACACTGGCCGAAGGCAAGCGTGCCGATCTCGTCATCATCGACTCCATCCAGACGCTCTGGAGCGAACTGGCCGAATCCGCGCCCGGAACGGTGACGCAGGTACGCACCGGCGTCCAGTCGATGATCCGCTTCGCCAAGCAGACAGGTGCTGCCATGGTGCTGGTCGGCCATGTGACCAAGGATGGTCAGATCGCCGGACCGCGTGTCGTCGAACATATGGTCGATGCCGTGCTCTATTTCGAAGGCGATCGCGGCCATCACTACCGTATCCTGCGCACGGTCAAGAACCGTTTCGGGCCGACGGACGAAATCGGCGTGTTCGAAATGTCGGACAAGGGCCTGCGCGAAGTCGCCAACCCTTCGGAACTCTTCCTTGGCGAGCGTAACTCGAAATCACCGGGGGCCGCGGTCTTTGCCGGCATCGAGGGCACACGGCCGGTGCTCGTCGAAGTGCAGGCGCTCGTCGCGCCGACTTCTCTCGGAACGCCGCGGCGTGCCGTCGTCGGCTGGGACTCCGCGCGCCTGTCGATGATCCTCGCGGTCCTGGAGGCCCATTGCGGCGTAAGGCTCGGCCAGCATGACGTCTATCTCAACATTGCCGGCGGCTACCGGATATCCGAACCGGCAGCCGATCTGGCCGTCGCATCGGCACTCGTTTCCTCGCTTGCCGGTATTGCCCTTCCGGCCGATTGCGTCTATTTCGGCGAAGTCAGCCTGTCGGGCGCCGTCCGGCCGGTTGCGCAAACCGCCCAGCGCCTTAAAGAAGCCGAAAAACTGGGGTTTTCGGCGGCTCTGCTACCGTCCGGCTCCGCCGATCTGCCAAAAGGCAGCGGCCGCTGGAGCGAGATCGAGGGCCTGCCGGATCTGGTCGCGCGCATTGCCGGGTCGAAGGGCGCGTTGCAGCGTGTGGAAGAAGACGTTTGATCCTTCATCACCAATAGCGGGGATGTTATAGGATCAGTAAAACAAGGCGCGACGCGGCCCGCAAGGCGGCAGTCTGGAGTGGAATTTATATGCCCATTACGATTTTCGACGGTATTGTCATCGGCGTCGTGCTCTTCTCCGCCGTTCTGGCAATGGTCCGTGGCTTCTCGCGCGAAATCCTCTCGATCGCGAGCTGGGGCGGCTCGGCAGCCGCCGCCTACTATCTCTACCCTTATCTCGTGCCCTACGCGAAGAAATATACCGACGACGACCGTATCGCGATCGTCGGTTCGGCAGCCGTCGTTTTCCTGATCGCGCTGATCGTCATCTCCTTCATCACGATGAAGATCGCAGACTTCATCATCGACAGCCGCATCGGCGCGCTCGACCGCACTTTGGGCTTTCTCTTCGGTGCGGCGCGCGGCATACTTCTGCTCGTCGTCGCTGTTGCCTTCTGGAACTGGCTGGTCGATGCCGATCACCGACCGGCCTGGGTCAACAATGCCAAATCGAAGCCGTTCCTGGATTCTCTCGTCGTTCGCCTGCAGTCGGTCCTGCCGGATGAATTCGCCCAGATGATGCAGAAGAGCATCACCGAAAAGCTTGGCGGCGCGAAACCGACCGAAGATAATGCGCCGGCCAACGATCAGGCTCCGGCGGAAGACGCAGCACCCGCGCCTGCCAATGGCGCACAGCAGCCATCTAATTGACGCAGTGTTCACTCGCTTGACCCGCGGCCTGGCAATTGCCATTTGAGCGGGACGTAAGACCAAGGGTCCGGCCGGGCATTCCGCTCTGCCGGACCTCAGCCGTTTCAGCATGAACTATCGGAAAGCTGCAAGACTTCCGCTATCATGCTACTGGAAAAGCCGATCCATTCTTGTGAGAGCAGAGGCCCGCAGAAATGAACCAGTCCCATTCCTTCCCGATTGACGATCCGCTCGACGGAGATACGCTGCATGAAGAATGCGGCGTGTTCGGAATTCTGGGACATGACGATGCTGCGGCGCTGACCGCGCTCGGCCTTCATGCCCTGCAGCATCGCGGGCAGGAGGCGGCCGGTATCGTTTCCTTCGACGGCAAGCGCTTCCACCAGGAACGCCATATGGGCCTCGTCGGCGACCACTATACAAACCCGATGACGCTGGCCCGCCTGCCCGGCAGCATCTCGATCGGCCATACACGCTATTCCACGACGGGCGAAGTGGCGCTACGCAACGTGCAGCCGCTGTTTGCCGAATTGGAAGAAGGTGGCATCGCCATTGCCCATAACGGCAATTTCACCAACGGCCTTACACTGCGCCGACAGATTATCGCGACCGGCGCCATCTGTCAGTCGACGAACGATACCGAAGTCGTTCTTCACCTCATCGCCCGCTCACGCCACGCTTCCACATCCGACCGCTTCATCGATGCCATCCGTCAGATGGAAGGCGGCTATTCGATGCTCGCCATGACGCGCACGAAGCTGATCGCTGCGCGCGACCCCACCGGCATCCGTCCGCTGGTCATGGGCGAACTCGACGGTAAGCCGATCTTCTGCTCGGAGACCTGCGCTCTCGACATTATCGGCGCAAAGTTCATCCGCGACGTTGAAAATGGCGAAGTCGTCATCTGCGAAATCCAGCCTGATGGTTCGATCAGCGTCGATGCCCGCAAACCGAGCAAGCCACAGCCGGAACGCCTCTGCCTGTTCGAATATGTCTATTTCGCCCGTCCGGATTCGGTCGTCGGTGGCCGCAACGTCTATACCGCGCGTAAGAACATGGGCATGAACCTCGCCAAGGAAGCTCATGTCGATGCCGACGTGATCGTGCCGGTTCCCGATGGCGGCACGCCCGCCGCACTTGGCTATGCCCAGCAGAGCGGCATTCCCTTCGAATACGGTATCATCCGCAACCATTATGTCGGCCGCACCTTCATCGAGCCGACCCAGCAGATCCGTGCTTTCGGCGTGAAGCTGAAACACTCCGCCAACCGGGCGATGATCGAAGGCAAGCGCGTGGTGCTGGTCGACGATTCCATCGTGCGCGGCACGACATCGCTGAAGATCGTGCAGATGATCCGCGAAGCCGGCGCCAAGGAAGTGCATATCCGCGTCGCCAGCCCGATGATCTTCTTCCCGGACTTCTACGGCATCGATACGCCTGATGCCGACAAGCTCTTGGCTAACCAGTACGCCGATGTCGAGACCATGGCCAAATTCATCGGTGCGGATTCGCTTGCCTTCCTGTCGATCAACGGCCTCTACCGCGCCGTCGGCGGCGAAGATCGCAACCCGGCCCGTCCGCAGTTCACCGATCACTATTTCACCGGTGACTATCCGACCCGCCTGCTCGACAAGAACGGCGAGTCCATGGGCAACAAGATTTCCGTGCTCGCCAGCAACGGCTGAGCCGTTCCGCTTTGACTTTCCTATCGGGGGCGCTTATTGCGCCCCTTATCTTTTCAAGCATATCCGGAGCCGGGCAGATGAACATCAATCTTGAAGGCAAGATCGCGCTGGTCACAGGCGCATCGCGCGGCATCGGCTACTTCACCGCTCTCGAACTCGCCAAGGCCGGCGCGCATGTTATCGCCTGCGCCCGCACCGTCGGCGGCTTGGAAGAGCTTGACGACGCCATCAAGGCTATCGGCGGCACTGCTACGCTGGTGCCCTTCGATCTCGCCGATATGGACGCGATCGACCGGCTCGGCGGCTCGATCTTCGAGCGTTGGGGCAAGCTCGACATTCTTGTCGCCAATGCCGGCGTGCTCGGCGTCATCTCGCCGATCGGCCATATCGAGGCCAAGGTCTTCGAGAAGGTCATGAACATCAACGTGAATGCCACCTGGCGGCTGATCCGCTCGCTCGATCCGCTCCTGACCCGGTCGGATGCCGGCCGCGCCGTCATCATGTCTTCGGGCGCCGCCCATAAGTGCCGCCCCTTCTGGAGCGCCTATTCGGCCTCCAAGGCCGCCGTCGAGGCGCTTGCTCGCACCTGGGCCGGCGAGTCCCAATCGACGCCGCTGCGCGTCACCAGTGTCGATCCGGGCGCCACGCGCACCGCCATGCGGGCACAGGCGGTTCCCGGCGAAGACCCGATGAGCCTGCCGCATCCTTCGGAGGTGGCGAAGGCGATCCTTCCCCTGCTCGGCCCAGGCGTGACCGAGACCGGCAAACTGTTCATCGTTCGCGAGAACAAGCTGGTGGATTATCAGCTGCCCGGATAAGTGGTCGGCGCCTTGATCTTCCATCTCTTGATGGAATGACGGAATTGGCTTGGCAATTCCCTTGACCAAAACCTGATCCCGCGCCATAAAACGCGTCATGAAAACGGTTACCTGCATTATTTGCCGGAAAATTATTCGCTAGCCCAAAGCTGGCCTGGCCGTTTTCGTCTCCCAAATTTCCAAGATGCGAAACGCCCCGGCCTGCCGGAGGTGGTATTTTCTGCATATGCATTTTGGGAGAGTGAAATGGGCGGCACGCCGGAACTGAAGCTGTACAACACGCTGACGCGGGAGAAATCGGTCTTCAAGCCGATCGATGCCGAAAACGTCCGCATGTATGTGTGCGGCCCGACGGTCTATGATTTCGCTCATATCGGCAATGCGCGACCGGTTATCGTCTTCGACGTCTTGTTCCGCCTGCTGCGCCATGTCTATGGCGAAAGCCATGTCACCTATGCGCGCAACATCACCGACGTCGATGACAAGATCAACGCGCGGGCGCTGCGCGATTATCCGGGTCTCCCGCTGAATGCTGCGATCCGGGCGGTGACGGAAAAGACCGAGAAACAGTTCCTCGACGACGCAACAGCACTCGGCTCGCTCGAGCCGACGGTGCAGCCGCGCGCGACCGACAATATCAATCAGATGATCGAGATCATTGAGCGGCTGATTGCACGCGGCCATGCCTATCAGGCCTCCGGCGAAGTGCTGTTCGATACGAAGTCGATGGCCGACTACGGTCAGCTTTCGAAGCGCAATCTCGATGAGCAGCAGGCCGGTGCTCGCATCGCAGTCGATGCCCACAAGAGAAGCCCCGGCGATTTCGTACTCTGGAAGCTGTCGGACGAGAACGAGCCCGGCTGGGAGAGCCCATGGGGCCGCGGCCGTCCCGGCTGGCACATCGAGTGCTCGGCCATGAGCGGGCGCTATCTCGGCGACGTCTTCGATATCCATGGCGGCGGTCTGGACCTGATCTTCCCGCACCATGAGAACGAGATCGCCCAGTCGCGCTGCGCCCACGGCACCGATGTGATGGCGAATGTCTGGATGCACAACGGCTTCCTGCAGGTCGAAGGCCGCAAGATGTCGAAATCCGAAGGCAATTTCGTCACGATCTACGAGCTTCTTCACACGGAGAAATTCGCCAGCCGCCAGTGGCCGGGCGAAGTGCTGCGTCTTGCCATGCTGATGACGCACTACCGCGAGCCGATCGACTTCTCCGTCAAGCGGCTGGAAGAAGCCGAGCGGCTGCTTGCCAAATGGCCGGCGGTCGAACCCGGCGATGCCAAGCCGGATGAGACGGTGTTGAATGCGCTGGCCGACGACCTCAACACGGTCGCGGCGGTACAGGCATTGCATGCGCTGGCGCAATCCGGAGATCCCTCCGTCTTCGCAGCCAGTGCGGCGCTTCTCGGCCTGCTGCCGAAGAAGACCGAGATCGACGAAGCGGTCGCTAAGGAGATCGATGCATGGGTCGAGGCGCGTCTGGAACTGCTCAAGGCGAAGAATTTCGCCGAGGCGGACAAGATCCGCGACACGCTTGCCGCCGAGGGCATTCAGCTCAAGGATGGCAAGGATCTGGCGACGGGCGAGCGCGTGACGACGTGGGAGGTGAAGAGATGACGGTCTATACCGGCGGATGCCAATGCGGGGCCGTTCGCTTTCGGGCGAGCGGCACCCCTCATCATGCTTCCATCTGTCATTGCCGCATGTGCCAGAAGGCATTCGGCGCTTATTATGCGCCACTGGTCTCCGTGCGGAAGATGGAGTTCGAGTGGACCAGAGGGCAGCGCAAGACCTTCCGGTCTTCGAATCTCGTCAGTCGCGGCTTCTGTGGTGATTGCGGCACGCCGCTGACCTATGAGGCGCCTGACGGCATGGCGGTGGCAGCAGGTGCGTTCGATGACCCCTCGGCTTTTGCTCCGAGCATCCAGTGGGGTGTCGAAGCCAAGATCGATTTTGTCGATCATCTGCACGAGCTGCCCGGGGCGCGAACCGAGGACGATCCGGAAGCGGAGTCCTTCCAGCGCGAACTCGTGTCCTATCAGCATCCCGACGACGACACGCCGGTCTGGCCGCCGGAGGATCACGCTTGACGACAAAGGCGGGACAGAGCGGCGGATGCCAATGCGGCGCGCTTCGCTATCGCGCAAGCGGTGAATTGGGTTATCCGCATGTCTGCCATTGCCGCATGTGCCAGAAAGCCGCCGGCAATTATTTCCTACCGCTGGCGGGCGTCATGCGGGCTGATTTCGAGCTGACGCGCGGCGAGCCGAAATGGTTCGGCTCCTCCGATATCGTGCGGCGCGGCTTCTGCGGCGATTGCGGGACGCCGCTCTTCTATGACATTCCCGATGCCGATTTCATCAACATCACGCTCGGCTCCCTGGACGATCCGCAAGCCGTAAAACCGGTGATGCAATCCAATCTCGATAGTAAAATGGTCTGGTTTCACGCACTCGACGGCTTGCCCGTGGAGCCGGAACCGGAAACAACCGATCGCGAGGACCGGATCGCTACGAGCAATCGCCAGCATCCCGACCACGATACACCCCACTGGCCGTCAGGAGTTCCTTCATGACCGAGACGATTAGAACAGGCGGCTGCCAGTGCGGCGCCGTACGCTTCCGCATATCAGGCAAGCTCGGACGTCCATCCATCTGCCATTGCCGCATGTGCCAGAAGCAGTTCGGCGGCTTCTTTTCGGCGCTGGTGACGGCACCGGAAGAAGGCATGGACTGGACGCGCGGCGAACCCGCCTATTTCCAATCGTCGGTGAATATCGAGCGCGGCTTCTGCCGTGATTGCGGTACACCGATGACCTACCGACATCCGGGCGGGCTGGAACTTGCAATCGGCACATTCGACGACCGGAGCGATCTCGCGCCGCAGATCCAGGTCAATTACGAAGCTCGCCTGCCTTGGGTAGAGACGATCTTCGATACACCAGTCCATAAAGATCCTGATTTCTACGCCCGGCAGGAGGCGATCATTTCCTTCCAGCATCCCGATCACGACACCCCAGTCTGGCCCGCGAAAGGCGTGAAGATATGACCGAAGTGCTGCGAACGCTCTACCCGGAAATCGAACCCTACGCCTCCGGACATCTTGATGTCGGCGATGGCCATGTACTCTACTGGGAGCGCTGCGGCACGCCGGGCGCCAAGCCGGCGGTTTTCCTGCACGGCGGCCCCGGCGGCGGCATTTCGCCCGGGCATCGCCGGGCTTTCGACCCGAAACTTTATGACGTCATGCTGTTCGACCAGCGCGGTTGCGGCAGATCGACCCCGCATGCGAGCCTCGAAGCCAACACGACTTGGCATCTCGTCGCCGATATCGAGCGGCTGCGCGAGATGGTGGGCGTCGAAAAATGGCAGGTCTTCGGTGGCTCCTGGGGTTCGACACTGGCGCTTGCCTATGCCGAGAAACATCCGGAGCACGTTTCCGAACTTATCGTGCGCGGTATCTATACGCTGACGCGGGCTGAACTCGACTGGTACTATCAGTTCGGCGTCTCCGAGATGTTCCCTGAAAAATGGGAGCGCTTCGTCGCACCGATCCCGCCGGAAGAGCGCCATGAGATGATGCTCGCCTATCATCGCCGGCTTACCGGTCCGAACCGGGAAGTAGCACTGAAAGCGGCCCAGGCCTGGAGTATCTGGGAAGGCGAGACAATCACGCTGCTGCCGGAGAAATCGACGAGCGGCAAGTTCGAGGAGGCCGAGTTTGCCTATGCCTTCGCGCGCATTGAAAACCATTTCTTCGTCAATGCCGGCTGGATGGATGAAGGCCAGCTGCTGCGCGATGCCTACAAGCTGAAGGACATTCCCGGCGTCATCGTCCACGGACGCTACGACATGCCCTGCCCGGCGAAATATGCCTGGCTGCTACACAAGGCATGGCCGAAAGCAGAATTCCACCTGATCGAGGGTGCGGGCCATGCTTTCTCGGAGCCGGGCATTCTCGACCAGCTGATCCGGGCGACGGACCGGTTCGCAGGACAACAATAAAAGCCGCAAGCGGCGACAGGAAACACCTTCATGACACGCGAAAGAATCTACCTCTTCGACACGACACTCCGGGACGGGCAACAGACGCCCGGCATCGACTTTTCGGTCGAGGACAAGATTGCGATTGCAAGCATGCTGGACGAGTTCGGGCTCGACTATGTCGAAGGCGGCTATCCGGGTGCAAACCCGACCGATACCGCCTTCTTCACTGAGAAGCGCACGAACCAGGCGTCCTTCGTCGCCTTCGGAATGACGAAGCGCCCCGGTGTTTCCGCCTCCAACGATCCGGGCATTGCCGGCCTGCTGCAGGCGCGCAGCGATGCCGTCTGTTTCGTCGCCAAAAGCTGGGATTACCATGTCCAGGTAGCGCTCGGCTGCACTAATGAGGAAAACCTCGAATGCATCGCCGAAAGCGTCAAGGCTGCCGTCGCCGCCGGCAAGGAAGCGATGGTCGATTGCGAGCATTTCTTCGATGGCTACAAGGCCAATCCGGAATATGCGCTTGCCTGTGCCAGAACCGCCTATGACAATGGCGCACGCTGGGTGGTGCTTTGCGATACCAATGGCGGCACGCAGCCGCCCGAGATCCACGCCATCGTCGAAGCTGTGATTGCCGCCGGCGTGCCGGGTCACTGTCTCGGCATTCATGCGCATAATGACACTGGCCAGGCCGTCGCCAATTCGCTAGCCGCCGTCGAGGCCGGCGTGCGGCAGATCCAGGGCACACTGAACGGTATCGGCGAGCGTTGCGGCAATGCCAATCTGGTGACGCTGATCCCGACGCTGGCGCTGAAAAGCGCCTACAATAGCCGTTTCGAAACGGCGATTGATGCTGACAGGCTCACCAACCTCACCCGTCTGTCGCACGCCTTCGATGAACTGCTGAACCGCTCGCCTGATCATCAGATGCCCTATGTCGGCGCCTCCGCCTTTGCCACCAAGGCCGGCATCCATGCCTCGGCCCTGCTCAAAGACCCACGCACCTACGAACATGTGCCGCCGGAGAGTGTGGGCAATTTCCGCAAGGTCATGGTTTCGGATCAGGGCGGCAAGGCGAATTTCATCAATGCGCTGAAGCGGCGGGGCATCGACGTCGCCAAGGATGATCCGAAGCTCGATCTCTTGATCTCTATCGTCAAGGAACGCGAGGCATCCGGCTATGCCTACGAAGGGGCCGATGCGAGCTTCGAGCTCCTGGCGCGGCGCACGATGGGCACCATCCCGGATTTCTTCACCATCGACGGCTTCAGGGTGATGATCGAGCGGCGTTTCGATTCCCACGGCCGCATCAAGATCGTCTCGGAGGCCGTGGTAAAGATAGTTGTCGATGGCCAGACACTGATGTCAGTCGCCGAAGCAGAAGGACCGGTGAACGCACTCGACCTCGCGCTGCGCAAGGATTTCGGCAAGTACCAGCATGAGATCGACGATCTCGTTCTCGCCGATTTCAAGGTGCGTATCCTCAACGGCGGCACCGAGGCAGTCACCCGCGTGCTCATCGAATCCACCGATTCCAGCGGTGTGCGCTGGTGGACGGTCGGCGTTTCAGAAAACATCATAGACGCCTCGTTCCAGGCACTGATGGATTCGGTGATCTACAAGCTGATGAAAAACCGGCAGCTCGCCGGCAAAATCGCTGCCGAGTAGATTCAGAGGAGGCCCCAGTCCTCCTCTGAGTACCATTCATCTTCCTGCTTCGGCGCTCTCCAGCGCAGCCGCGTGACCTTTTCCATGCCGCCCCGCCGGAAGGTGACGTCCAGCGCCTTATAGGTTTCGAGCGCGCCGGATGCGGCAAGCCCCCAGACGAAGAAGGCCGGGCTCAGATAGCGCACGCGATAGTCCTCCGGCGTGCGCCGGATCAGGAAAAAACCGCCACGGGCACTGCGCAGCCTGATATCGTCGTTGACGTCGATATCAGGTGCGCAAAGCGGAAAGATCAGCCTGCCGCCGACCGCGAGATTGTCGATCCAGGTCTCGGCAGGCCGATGAACGGCGAAATTGACGTAGATCGCATCGACAGGCGCCTTCGGCCACCGCAGACCGTTGCCACAGACGAGTTCAACATTGCCATAGGAGGCGAGGTTGGCCTCGGCTCTGACTGCAAGCTCGCGATCATATTCGACCGCAGTAACGTGGCCATCCGCACCGACGAGATGCGACAGCATGGCCGTGTAATAACCGCCACCGGCACCGACATGGCAAGCGGTCTCTCCTGGCTTTGGAGCAAGCCAGTGAAGGCCGAGCGCATGTAGCGACGGGCTGCCGTTGTTGACCTGCCGCTCCTTCTGCAGCGCGATCAGAATATCCTGATAGAGGACGACCGGATCGGTGGATGCCAATTCCTGATAGCCCCTGCCGTTTGGCGTGCGCCAGGGCGGCGGATCGAGGAAATCCTCTCTGCGGACTGTCGCAAAGGCCTCACGCAGCCGCTCGTCGACCGTAATACCCATCTTCGCGAGCATCTGTGTGGCGTAAGCCTGCCGGCAAATCACCAGTTGCACCTCGTCCATCCCTGCCCCTTTTTGCCGTCCGGACGGTATCCGTCCATTCACTGAAATGAATTGGCCTATTCACGCCACTTAAGCTAATCCGGATCAGAAACAGAACAAAGATGGAAACACCCGATGTCCGCCGATGCTACTGCGCCCCTGATCAAGAACGAAGACAGTCCACGCGGCTTTGCCTTCGCTCTGACGGCCTATCTTCTATGGGGCTTTCTGCCGATTTATATGAAGGCGCTGGCCCATATTTCTCCGGCCGAGGTCATTGCTCATCGCATCATCTGGTCACTGCCGCTCGCCGGCATCGTGCTCCTGGTACTTGGGCGCACACAAGATATCACCATTGCGCTGCGTTCGCCGCGCATGCTCGGCATGGCGGTCATGACGGCGGCTCTCATCACCGTGAACTGGGGCACCTATGTCTGGGCGATCGGCGCCGGCCATTCGCTGGATGCTGCCATGGGCTATTTCATCAATCCGCTCTTCAGCATCTTCCTCGGCGCCGTGCTGCTCAAGGAAAAGCTGCAGCCGATGCAGATCGCAGCCATCTGCCTCGCCGGCCTTGCTGTCGTGGTGCTGGCTTTCGATAGTGGCGGCATTCCGTGGGTAGCACTGACGCTGGCGATCACGTGGGGTTTCTATGCGTTGTTCCGCAAGACGCTGCCACTCGGGCCGAACCAGGGCTTTTTCCTGGAAGTGCTGATCCTCAGCCTGCCGGCGCTGTTCTACATCCTCTACCTGGAATTCGTCAGCGGCGAAGGTCACCTCTTCCGCACCGGCCTTTCCGATACTGCCCTGCTGCTCGGCTGCGGACTGATCACCGCCGTGCCGCTGATGATCTATGCCAACGGCGCCAAGCTGCTGAAGCTCTCCACCATCGGCATCATGCAATATATCGCCCCGACTATGATCTTCATCATCGCCATTTTCGGCTTCGGGGAAGAGCTGGATACGGCACGAATGATTGCCTTCCCGCTGATCTGGGCGGGCCTGTTCTTTTACAGCTGGTCAATGCTGAGGACGAGCCGCGGGCGCTGAGCCAGAGCCGCTTTCTTCGCGCAATTCCAGCAAAATCGCTGCACGCTTTTGCTGGAATTGCTTGGTGATTACATCTTCGAGATCACGTCATCTTCGCCGCTACGATCGGCGGCAACCTCTGCCGCCTGCGCCATAATGGCCGGAATGATGCCCGAGATCTCGTCGATGACCAGCGGCTGGACGCGATGGGCGGTGTGCAGGAAACCTTCGCCCGTCATGTGGCGAATAAGTTCCATCATCGGATCCCAGAAACCGTTGATATTAGCGAATACCATCGGCTTTTCGTGACGGCCGAGCTGCGCCCAGGTCATGATCTCGACGATCTCTTCCAACGTGCCGATTCCACCGGGAAGTGCGACGAAAGCGTCGGAGCGCTCGAACATCGTATGTTTGCGCACGTGCATGTCTGGGGTTACAATAAGCTCGTTGAGCTGGCCCAGGGAATGGCGAGTCGCTTCCATGTCGATCAGGAACTCGGGAATGATGCCCGTGACCTGGCCACCATTGGAAAGAGCACCGCTGGCCACGGCACCCATGATGCCCTTCGTGCCACCACCGTAGATCAAGCGAAGGCCGTATTCCGCGATCTCTTTTCCGAGCGCACGGCCGGCCGCCATGTGAGAGGGATCGCGCCCCGGCCGGGAGCCGCAGTAAACGCAGATGGATCGAATCGATACAGATTGTTCGGTCATAGGGGAAAAACAACTATTCCATTTCAATGCAGTCAAGAAAATTGACTGAAAAGCGGCGTGCGGGGCTTGCGGAATTGCTTTGAATGCTTGTGCAAAGCAACGGGAATCGCTAGCAATTTCTGGATACTACGGCAATTTGCCGCCTTGGGAGACGCAATGATGAAAAACCGTGCCGGCTTGCTGGCCCTCGCAGTGCTCGTAATCGCAATCATACTGATGGTGTTTTTCGTCATGCCCCGGCTCGGCTCAGATGTCGCAAAGGTTGGCGATGCCATCAACCAGGCCGGCACCGAGGTCAACAATACGGTTAACGAAGCGTCAAAGACCGCCCGCCCGGTTGCGGCAGATCTGGCTGCTGTCGCCCAGAAGATCGGCGGCCTGACAGCCGACGCCGGCAAATCCATTTCCCAACTTAAGGCGCTGTTTGCCGATGGCAAGGTGCCTGCCGCAGATACTCTGACCGGCGCCAAGACCGCAACCGTGACGGCACTGACCGCGATCGTCGATTTTGCGGCTCCGGATGGTCTCGACACGGCAACCGCCGGCCTCGTCTCCAAAGCCAAGGACGGTGCTGGCAAGGCGCGTGAGATAATCCAGGCCCTGCCCGAAAATGCCGCCGATGCACTGGCCGCACTCGCGCGTGCGGAAGCCGCATTGACGGGCGCACCCGAGCCTGCAGCACCGGCCGCCGGCGCCAATACTGCCGATAGCGGTCAGACGCCGCCCGCCGCCGATACCGGCACCGGTGCGAAGCTTCCCGCTTTCGACATCCTGCGCGTCGAGCCCGATGGCTCGACCGTCATTGCCGGCTCGGCCGAACCGCATGGCAAGCTGGAAGTGCTTGACGGCGACAAGGTGGTCGTGACAACGAACATCGACGGCACCGGCGATTTTGCCGCCGTTCTCGACAATCCACTTCCCGCGGGTGACCATCAGCTCGTACTCAAGGTCACGGGCAAGGACGGCAAGATCACTCTATCGGAAGAAGTCGCAACCGTTTCGGTCCCGAAGGACGGAAGCGGCAGCGAACTGCTCGCCATGGTCTCGAAGCCGGGTACTGCAAGCCGAATCATCACCGCGCCGAAGGGCGAGGTGGCGAGCGCTCAGCCGTCAACCGCCAATGATGCGTCCGGAGCAGCAACGGGCAATCCGGCGACGGCTGACAATGGCACCCCCGCGCCGGCACCGACAAATGATCAGGTCGCGATGCAGACGCCGGATGCGCCTGCAAACGACAGCAGCAATACCGCACCGGCCGTGCCCGGTACCCAGCAAGGTGGCGACAGCACGGCAGACGTGATGGTCAGCGCCGTCGAAATCGAAGGCAGCAAGATCTTCGTTGCGGGCACGACGCGGGCCAATGGCAAGGTCGTGGGCTACGCCGACGACGCGCTGATCGGCAGGGATACGGCAGGTCCGGACGGTCATTTCGTGATCGAAGGCGTGATGGATCTTTCGGTCGGCGACCACAAGATCCGGGTCGATGTCGTTGACGGCGCCGGCAAGGTGCTCGTGCGCGCCACGGTCAATTTCAACCGACCGGCAGGTGACCAGGTCACGGTTGCCGCACAATCCGGCAACGCCGGCGGCAATCTGGCCATGCCGCTGGACGATGGCCAGCTCGGCAAGCTCAAGGGCGATGCGACGAAGGCCTTCGGCCTGCTGAAGGGCCTGTTTGCAAATGGCCAGGTGCCAGGCGCCGAACAGCTCGCCGCCGCACGCTCGGCTACCGAATTCGCGCTGCGCTCGCTCGTCGATTTCCGTCCGGGCATCGATGCGACCGACGCCTTCAAGCAGGCTTCGACTTCTGCCTCGCAGATCGCCGGCAATGCGCTGAAGCTGCTTCAGGGCCTTCCGAAGGACGCGAAGTCCGTCGGCGCGGCAATCGACCAACTCGGCGATATCATTGCCCAGCTGACGGTCTCTCCGGCCAATGGCGCGTCGTCGAACGAAGTGTCACAGGCCGGTGGTCCGAAAACCTTCGAACAAGCGCCGCTGACGGAAAACAACAATGCCGTCATCATCCGACGCGGCGATACGCTCTGGCAGATCTCGCGCCGCGTTTACGGCCTCGGTGTGCGCTACACGACGATCTACATCGCCAACGAGGACAAGATCGTCAATCCGGACCACATCCGTCCCGGCCAGATCTTTGGCCTGCCGAAGGATGCATTGCCGAACGCAGAGGAACTGCACCGCAAACGGCTTTCCGGCCAGCACCTCTAGACATCGAAACGGCGGCCGATCGGCCGCCGCTTTCCTTAGGGGCCGGCGCGCAACACCTCGCCTATAAAATCCCTATCAATGTTGTAATCCGCCAGCCGGTGGCATATCTCGCGGAGGCGGCGACAGGCCGCGATAATAGCGGCCCGCCGGGCTGGAGATAAGCATGGCAAACGGCAAGACGGTTTCAGACTCCAACCTGTTGGGAACGCTCTACAATCTCTGGCCGTATATGTGGCCGGAAGACAGGCCGGATCTGAGGATGCGGGTCGTCTGGGCATCGGTCTACCTGCTCATCTCGAAATTCGTGCTGCTGCTGGTGCCCTATTTCTTCAAATGGTCCACCGATGCGTTGAACGGCAAGATGGACCTTCAAGGCACATTGCCGCCGATCCTGATCGGGGCCACCGCCCTCGTCATCGCCTATAACCTGACGCGCCTCATCCAGCTAGGCCTCAACCAGCTCAGAGACTCGCTCTTTGCCAGCGTCGGCCAATACGCGGTGCGCCAGCTTGCCTACCGCACCTTCGTGCACATGCACGAGCTTTCCCTGCGCTTCCATCTCGAGCGCAAGACCGGTGGGCTTTCGCGCATCATCGAGCGCGGCACCAAGGGCATCGAGACGATTGTTCGTTTCACGATCCTGAACTCGATTCCGACGGTCATCGAATTCGTGCTGACGGCGGCGATCTTCTGGTGGGGCTACGGTTTCTCCTATCTCGCCGTCACGGCCTTCACTGTCTGGGCCTACATCTGGTTCACGATCCGCGCCTCCGACTGGCGTATTTCCATTCGCCGGACGATGAACGACAGCGATACTGACGCCAATACCAAGGCGATCGACTCTCTCCTCAATTTCGAGACCGTCAAATATTTCGGCAACGAGGAGATGGAGGCCAAGCGCTTCGACCAGTCCATGGAGCGCTACGAGAAGGCAGCGACCGATGTGTGGACATCGCTCGGCTGGTTGAACTTCGGCCAGGGCGTGATCTTCGGCATCGGCACCACGATCATGCTCGTGCTTTCGGCTTGGTCGGTGCAGAGCGGCGAGCATACGGTCGGCGACTTCGTCTTCGTCAACTCCATGCTGCTGCAGCTTTCCGTGCCGTTGAACTTCATCGGTTTCGTCTATCGCGAAATCCGCCAGGGGCTGATCGACATCGAGCAGATGTTCGATCTGCTTGAGGTGAAGGCCGAGGTCCTGGATGCGCCTGATGCAAAGGCGCTGATGATCGGCCAGGGTGCGATTTCCTTCAAGGACGTGCATTTCGCCTATGATCCGGCCCGGCCCATCCTGAAGGGCGTTTCCTTCGATGTGCCGGCTGGCAAAACGGTTGCCGTCGTCGGGCCATCGGGTGCGGGCAAATCGACGCTGTCGCGGCTGCTCTATCGTTTCTACGATATCCAGAGCGGCGCGATTACCGTCGATGGACAGGATATCCGGGGCATCACCCAGAAGAGCCTGCGTTCGGTCATCGGCATGGTGCCGCAGGATACGGTGCTGTTCAACGACACGGTCGCCTACAATATCCGCTATGGCCGCCCTTCGGCCAACGAAGCGGAAGTGAAGCAGGCGGCCGAGATCGCCCAGATCGGGCACTTCATCGAGAGCCTGCCTGAAGGGTTCGAAACCAAGGTCGGCGAACGCGGCCTCAAGCTTTCGGGTGGCGAAAAACAGCGCGTGGCGATTGCCCGCACGATCCTGAAGGCGCCGCCGATCCTCATCCTCGACGAGGCAACTTCGGCGCTCGACACGACGACCGAGCGGGAAATCCAGACCGCACTCGATGTCGTCTCGAAGAATCGTACGACGCTGGTCATCGCCCATCGTCTCTCGACCGTCATCGGCGCAGACGAGATCATCGTGCTGAAGAGCGGCGAGATCGCCGAGCGCGGCACGCATGCAGCACTTCTGGAAAAGAACGGCCTCTATGCCTCGATGTGGAATCGCCAGCGCGAGGCGACGCAGGCCGAAGAGCATCTGAAGCAGGTTCGCGAGAACGACGAACTCGGCATCGTCAACCGGCTGGCACCGGCAAGCTGACATTGGAAACGGGCGGAAACGCCCGTTTTGTTGTTCAGAACCACCGCATGAAAAGCTGGCCGGGGTCGGTGCCATTGCTCCTCAGGTCGTTTTTCTGTAACCAGCGGATACGAAAAACGACAGGAGACCGGCATTCATGAGCTTGTTCGATACGGTTCGCAACACGATCGTACCGGTGCACAAGGAAGGATATCCCTTCGTTGCCGCCTTTTTCGTCGCGTCGCTCCTATTGGGCTGGATCTTCAAGCCGCTTTTCTGGGTCGGTCTCATCCTGACGCTCTGGTGCGCCTATTTCTTCCGTGATCCGGAACGCGTGACGCCGCAGGATGACGATCTCGTCATCTCGCCGGCGGACGGCAAGGTCTCCTCGATCCAGATGGTGACGCCGCCGGCCGAGCTGAACCTCGGCTCCGAGCCGATGCTGCGTATCTCCGTGTTCATGAATGTCTTCAACTGCCATGTGAACCGCGCACCGATGCGCGGCCGCATCGTCAGCATCAATTACCGCCCCGGCAGCTTCGTGAATGCCGAACTCGACAAGGCGAGTGAAGACAACGAGCGTAACGGCCTCGTCATCGAGACCCGTCATGGCCAGATTGGCGTCGTGCAGATCGCTGGCCTCGTGGCGCGACGCATCCTTTGCTTCTCGCATGCCAATGAACCTGTTGATGCCGGTGAGCGTTTCGGTCTCATCCGCTTCGGCTCGCGTCTCGACGTGTTCCTGCCGGCAGGTGCCGCACCTCGCGTTTCACTCGGCCAGACGGCGGTTGCCGGTGAGACGGTCATTGCCGAATTCGCCTCGGCAAAGGGGCCGGTCATCAGCCGCCGCAGCTAATTTTCGGGAGAGCGCGATATGGAAACACCCTTTCCGCCCTTCGAACCGAATGGCCCAAGCGACGATTCCGCCCGGGGACCGCGCCTGCGCGAAATTCCCATCCGGCTCGTGGTTCCGAACCTCATCACCATTCTCGCCATCTGCGCCGGGCTGACCGGCATTCGGCTTGCCTTCGAGAACCGCTACGAACTGGCGGTCGCCATGGTGCTGGTTGCAGCCTTCCTCGACGGTATCGACGGGCGCGTAGCGCGGCTGATGAAGGCCACGTCGAAATTCGGCGCGCAGATGGATTCGCTCGCCGACATCGTCAATTTCGGCGTCGCCCCTGCCCTCGTCGTCTATGTGTATGCGCTCGACGAGGCGCGCTCGCTCGGTTGGATTGCTGCGCTGATCTACACGATCGCCGCCGGCCTGCGCCTTGCCCGCTTCAACGTCATGTCAGAGCGCGAGAACCGAGCGCCCTGGCAGTCGGAATATTTCGTCGGCGTACCGGCACCGGCCGGCGCCATGCTGGTGCTGCTGCCGGTCTATCTCGGCTTTCTCGGCCTGACGACCGATCGTACCTTCGCATTCTGCTCGGCCGCCTATACGGTCCTCATCGCCTTCCTGCTGATCAGCCGCCTGCCGGTCTGGTCCGGCAAATCCGAAAGCCGGTTACGGCGCGATCTCGTGCTGCCCGCCATGCTCGGCGTCGTCATCTATGTCGCCATGCTGATGAGTTTCACCTGGGAAGTGATGGTTTTCACTGTCTGCGCCTACCTTCTATCGCTGCCTTTCGGCGCGCGGAAGTGGAAGCGCAAATATGGCACGCTGACCATTGAGGAGCCCGGCATCGGCGAAGACGATATCGGCCGGCACATCTGAGCATCTACTTTATTAAGTAAGTATTAACGAACGCAGGCTTCGGTTAAGCCTCGCGAATTATGCTCCATGGATACATTTCCTGATGAGAAATGCCTCTCTTTTGTCGCTATTAAAGAAGAGAGAACAAAACCTATAAAATCCTAGGGAAACACGTAAGGAGAGTATCGTGACCTCGAAGAAATCGGAACAGCAGCAGGCCCCCAAGTCGGATCTCGCGACCAACTATCGCCCGCTCGGCCTCAAGGCCGTCGCTGCGGCCTCGATGATGGCAAAGCCTGCAACGACCAAGAAATCAGCTTAAGCTGATGTAAGGAAGCGTACGAGCAGGCTGATCGCCAGCAGGCTCATGACAATGCCGATAACGACATCCAGAACCCGCCATGCGGCGGGTCTGGCAAAAACGGGCTGCAAGAGACGCGCCCCATACCCCAGCGCAAAAAACCAGACGAATGACGCCGTGGCGGCACCGACGCCATAGGACAGGCGACCTGCGCCATGATAGGCGGCCGAGAGGCTGCCGAGCAGCACGACCGTATCCAGATAGACATGCGGATTGAGGAAAGTGAAGGCGAGGCAGGTAGCGACGGCCACCTTCAACCCCAGGGCGTGCGGTGCGCCGGCCTGCATGGCGGCCGGATGCAGCGCACGGCGGAAGGCCATGACGGCATAGGAGCCGAGGAAGACAGCGCCACCGATCGTCACCACCGAAATCAGCAAGGGCGATTGCGAGACCAGTGTGCCGAGGCCGCCGACACCGGCGGCAATCAGCAGCGCATCCGACAGCGCGCAGATCAGGCAGAGAATGAAGACATGCGAGCGCAGCAGGCCCTGGCGCAGGATGAAGGCATTTTGCGCGCCGATGGCAATGATCAGCGACGCGCCGAGGAAGAAGCCGGCAAGCGCGGCAGAGGGAGAGAGCATTGTATTGTCCGGTGAAAGATAAGGTCGCGGTTTAAAGCGTGCGGCAAAACCGGTGGACGGCTTTGTGCGACAGGCTTCAGAAGAAACTGAGCTGCCCGCTATCGGGCGTTTTCTTCTGGGGCGGTTTCGGGGGCTTTTCGAGCGGCACAGGATCATGCAGATCCGGCCCCATATTGGCGACCTTGTTGACCTTGTCGGAAACCGGGATCGCCTCGAAGAAATCATCCTGAACCGGCTGCATCAGATCGACGACTTCGCGCGGTTCCTGCGTCTTGCAATCCAGCCAGCGAGAAAAATCCTCCGGCTGGATGACAACGGGCATGCGGTCATGGATCGAGGCGATCGCATTATTGGCCCTGGTCGTCAGGATGGCGCCGGTATCGACCTCGGAGCCATCGGCCGAGGACCAGGTTTCCATCAGCCCTGCAAAAGCGATGACGCCGCCGCGGCGTGGCCGGATCCAATAGGCCTGCGCCTTCTCGCCGCTTTCCTTCGAAGGGCGATGCCATTCGTAGAAACCGGAGGCCGGGATGAGAATGCGGCGATGGCGCATGGCGGCGCGGAAGGATGCCTTGCCGATTGCTGTTTCAGAGCGTGCATTGATCAGCAGCGGAAATTCCTTGGGATCCTTCACCCAGCCAGGCGTGAATCCCCAGCGCACCAGCAGCGCACGACGGTCCGGCAGGTTGCTGCCCGGCTCCTGCCCTTCACCTGATATGACGACGAGAACCGGCTGTGTCGGCGCAATGTTATAGCGCGCGGGAAAACCCTCCAGCTCGGCGAGGCTGAAGGCTTCGGCGATATCCTTGACCACTTCTGTCAGGGCGAAACGTCCACACATGATGGTTTCTTTGCACCCTGCCCAGCCTCGGTCAAGGCGCTTTATCTGCAAGCGATTCGCAATGGCAATCGCTGCACATCTTTCGGGGAAGGCCTTAATTGCGGGGCGCAAAGAGGATGATTGCCGTACCCGCGAGACAGACCAGCGCGCCACCGATATCCCAGCGATCGGGAACACGGCTTTCCACCAGCCAGAGCCAAAGCAGCGAGGCGACGATATAGATGCCGCCATAGGCCGCGAAAGTGCGGCCGGCCGCTTCGCTCGGCACCAGCGTCAGCAGCCAGGCAAACAGAGCAAGCGACACCATGCCGGGCGCCAGCCACCAGACAGGCTTTCCCAACCGGAGCCATGCCCAGAAGGCAAAGCAGCCGGCAATCTCGAAAACGGCGGCAACGGCGTAGATCAGGTAGGTCAAGGATGTCTCGCGGAGAATCGTGAAACCATATTCCACGCAATACCAGCCGTTGCGCAAGGTGAGCGGCTCATGGGATAAGGCGGCACCACAGCGAAGCGTGCGAGCCATGATATCAGAAGCCAAACCCGCCTCCTCCGCCATACTTGAACGCGATGGCCGATTCCTTCTGGTGCTTCGGCGCAATCCGCCCTCCGCCGATATGTATGCCTTCCCCGGCGGCCGTGGCGAGCCGGGAGAAACAGCCGAACAGACGGCTCTTCGCGAATTCCTCGAGGAGACCGGCATTCAGGCGCGCAATCCACGGCTGTTCTCCACCTATGACCTGAAGACGCATGCGGCCGATGGCAGCGTCAGCAGCCATTTCTTCCTCTCCGTCTTCCGGGTCGAGGCCGATCGACATCTCGTGGCGGAAGCTGCCGACGATGCGGCTGCGATCGGCTGGTACAGCGTGGAGGAGATTCGCCGTCTGCCTGTACCGCAAAGCGTACTCGAATGCGCCGAACGGCTTGCCGCCGGCGAATGAGCGCAAATGCCTCGTCAGCTATCAGAATAGAAGTGGAAACTGCCGCATTCGCCTTGTTCCTGTCATGCTCCGTGTATCAACTGAGTGCATGATTCCTGTTCGACGCGTTCTTTCGTCATGCCTCTTCCTTGTCGGCCTCACCTTGGCCGGTCCCACAATGGCGCAAGGCGGGTCGCAAGGTAGTAAAAACGCATCGCCTCCGCCGCCGGAGGAGGAGATCGCACCGCAGGTTGTGACAGTGCCCTATGACGACAAGCTGGCGCGGCTGGCGGAGGTTTTGGGCTCGGTGCATTACCTGCGCACGCTCTGCAAAGCGCCGGGCGCAGACGAATGGCGTGCCGACATGCAGCAACTGCTTGATTCCGAAACGAATGGGGAGCAGCAGCGCAAGGAAAAACTGACCGCAGCCTTCAATCGCGGCTACCGGGCTTTCGCCTCGGTTTATACGGATTGCACGCAGGCGGCCATCGTGGCAGAAGAGCGCTACCGTAACGAAGGTGCAACACTCGCCACAGAAATTACTTCGCGCTTTGGAAATTAACGTTTAATTAACCTGTTTTCGCATGCGGACGTGTCGTTTTGGGAAAAGGCTGTTAGTGTTGTTAACGCAGCGGTAAGACATGAGAAGTTCTGAGGAAAAGACAATGGAACCAAGCCTCAATGACATCGACGACATGATCGTCCACGAAAAGATGCAGGCGGCTCTGGAATACCAGAACGAGGCTTGGGCCGACGGCATGGCCGATGGCATCGAGCCTGAAATCATTGCCGATGCAGCGATTGCCCATGCGCTGCGCGAGACGATCAGACTGCATGGAGAAAACAGCGCCGAGGCTTTGCTCGATTCGCTGCGCGACCGCATGCTGGCGGGTGAGTTTTCCACCAACCGGACCCTGCAATAAGCAATACAGAGAGTTTCATGCGTACCGGTAAAGATATGTCCTCGCGAATCTCGCTCGCGCCGGTTCTGCTTGCCGTCGGTCTTGCCGCCGGCAGCGTGCTTGCGGCTTCTTCCGCCTACGCGCTTTCCGAACTCCAAAAAATCCCCGGTCAGCCCGATGCCCCCGCTACGACAGCGCAGCAGGGCCAGGCCCAGCCGGCGGCTCCCCAGAACGGCTCTTCCGGCGTTCCCATGCCCGATCCACTCGTCAACAAGGACAGCGGCCAAAGCGTCGACAAGACACCGGGCGCATCCGACGATTCCAAACCTGTCGAAGTGATCTACGACATCAGCAAGGTGCCGGAACCTGTACGCAAGATGCGCGAACAGATCGTCGAGGCTGCGGCATCAGGCGATCTCGAACGCTTGCGCCCGCTGATGGGCACGGGTGCCGAGCAGACCCAGGTAACGGTCGGCGAACCGACAGACGATCCGATCGGCACGCTGAAGGATCTCTCCGGTGATCCCGATGGCGACGAAATTCTCGCCATCATGCTCGATGTCATATCGACCGGCTTCGTACATGTCGGCCAAGGCACTGCAGACGACATGTATGTCTGGCCCTATTTCGCCGAGAAGGACCTGAAATCGCTGACGCCGCCGGAGCGCGTAGAACTGTTGCGCATCGTGACCGCTGGCGATCTCTCGGACATGCAGGAGTTCGGTGGCTATAATTTCTATCGCCTCGGCATCGCACCCGACGGCAAATGGAAGTTTTTCACCGCCGGCGACTGATACTCCCGCGCTTGCAGCTTCCGCTTCAAAGACTTACCTCTGAGCGATCACCAACGCGACAGGTTCCGCCATGCCATCCGTATTTTTGAAAGACCGCTCGCTCATTGCCGTCGGCGGCGCGGAGGCAGAGCCATTTCTGCAGAACCTCATCACCACCGACATCGCCTCGATGGGCGTTGACGAGGCACGGCCGGGCGCGCTGCTGACGCCGCAGGGCAAGATCCTGTTCGACTTCATGATCTGGCGCGACGGCGACGGTTTCGTCATCGAGACGGACACCGCACAGCGCGAGGCGCTGCTGAAGCGGTTGATCATGTATCGCCTGCGCGCGCCTGTGGCGTTGACGCCCGTTTCCGAGGATGGCGTGACAGTTTCCTGGGATGAGGACATCGGTGAAGGCGTCACGGACAGCCGCTTTGCCAAGGCCGGCATCCGAGTTTTACGCCGCGCCGGCCATCATGGCAGCGACAATGCAAGCCTTTATGATGCACTGCGCATCGCCCACGGCGTCGTTACGTCGGGGCCTGATTATGCGCTACAGGATGCCTTTCCGCATGATGTGTTGATGGATTTCAACGGCGGCCTTTCTTTCAAGAAGGGCTGCTATGTGGGCCAGGAAGTCGTTTCCCGCATGCAGCATCGCGGTACCGCGCGGCGCCGTGTGGTCACCGTTTCGGCTGACGCGGCCTTGCCTGCAAGCGGCACGGAAATCACCGCCAATGGCAAACCTGTCGGCACGCTCGGTTCCGTCGAAGGGACAAGCGGGCTGGCGATCGTGCGCATCGACCGTGCCGGCGAAGCCATGGCATCCGATACGCCGTTGCTCGCCGGTCAAGTTCCGGTAACGCTCAGACTGCCGGTCTGGTCCGGCCTCAGCTTCCCGACATCCTCCGATGAGGCCAGTGCGTGACGAGTGCGAAAGCTCCCCGCGCCTGGCAACGCATGCTTTCCGGACGCCGGCTCGATCTGCTCGATCCCTCGCCGCTCGATGTCGAACTCACCGATATTGCTCACGGGCTTGCGCGTGTGGCGCGCTGGAATGGCCAGACATCGGGCGACCATGCCTTTTCCGTCGCGCAGCATTCCCTCATCGTCGAGTTCATCTTTCGCCAACTCAATGCGGCGACCGCGGGCGATTGCCTGATGGCGCTGCTCCATGATGCGCCGGAATATGTGATCGGCGACATGATATCACCGTTCAAGGCGGTCGTCGGCGGAGGATACAAGACTGTCGAGAAGCGGCTGGAGGCGGCTGTGCATCTGCGCTTCGGCCTGCCGCCGCACCCTTCCCGCGAACTCAAGGACAAGATCAAGAAGGCCGATACGATCGCCGCCTATTTCGAGGCGACCGTACTTGCCGGATTCACGCCTGCAGAGGCGCAGAAATTCTTTGGCCAGCCGCGCGGCATCACGCGCGATATGCTGTCGATCGATCCCGTTCCAGCACTTGAGGCGCAACGGCTGTTCTGCGAGCGTTTTGCCGAGATCGAGGTGGCGCGAGGTATCTCCCCTTGACTGTGATCGTGGTTTCCCCACTTTCGCGCATTGCCGAGATGGCAGTGCGGCACAAGGCGCGCGAGATGATCAGCCTGATGGCGAAGGAGCAAGCCTTTCACCGGCCTGCTGTTATCCAGGCCGACCGGCATCTGCTGCTCAACATGAATGATATTGCTTTCAAAGGCACGGGCAATCTCGTGGCCCCCGACGAAAAGCATGTGCGGGCGATCATAGATTTTGCGGCCGGATGGCGGCAGGACGCCCCGCTGCTTATCCATTGCTGGATGGGCGTCTCGCGCTCGCCGGCGGCGGCACTGATTGCCGCCCTATCGCTGGCGCCGGAGCAGGAGGATATGGCGCTCGCCCGCCGGCTGCGCGCCGCCTCGCCCTATGCCACGCCGAACACACGGATCATCGAAATCGGCGATGCGCTGCTGGACAGACGTGGACGGCTCGTCGATGCGGTCAAGGCTATCGGCCGCGGCACGGATGCTGACGGCAATGCGCCTTTCTCGCTGACCATAAGAGACAATTCAAGCGGTTGACGCTCGCCGCCCCTGCCCCATCTAGCCCCCGACGATGCATTCGAGGAGCATATGATGGAACAGCAAGCCACCGACTTCATCATCGCAACCCGTTCGGCGCTCGGTCAAGCGAGTGCGCTTGCCGTCCAATATTCCTTCTCGATTCTCGGGGCGATCATACTGCTTATTGTCGGCTGGGCGCTGGCCAGTGTCGCCAGCCGCTGGGCCTATGAGGGCATTTCGCGTGTGCATGGGATCGACGAGACGCTGGCCCGCTTCTTTGCCAATGTTCTGCGCTATGCGCTGCTGGTTTTGGTGTTCATCACCGTTCTCGGGCAATTCGGGGTACAGACGGCATCGATCATCGCCGCTCTGGGTGCCGCCGGTCTGGCGATCGGTCTGGCGTTACAGGGCACGCTGCAGAATATCGCGGCCGGCATCATGCTGCTTGTCCTGCGCCCATTCCGCGTCGGAGAATATATCGAGACGAGCAGCGTCTCCGGAACGGTGCTCGAGATCGGCCTGTTTGCTACCGAGCTGAAGACCGGCGACGGTCTCTACCGGCTGGCCCCGAATTCAACACTCTGGAACACACCGATCACGAATTACAGCCGTCAGCCGACACGGCAGAACGACGTGAAGATCAATATTACGCATCAGGACGATCTCGATCTCACGATGGAGACACTGATGAGGATTGCGACCTCCGACAAACGTGTGTTGAAGACGCCCGCTCCAAGTGTCTTTATCGACAGCCTCAGCGATACCGCAGTCAGCGTGACACTGCGCTACTGGGCCTCGACCGGCGACTGGTGGAATGTCAGCCGCGACATGATCAAGCGTGTCAAGTTCGCCTTCGACAAGAAGGCGCAGATGAGCGACGCCACCGCACAGGCCTCGGATACGTCTCCCGTCGAGCCGGCCCGGGAGGTGACGCCCGCCGAGGCGCCAACTCGCAGGAGGACGCCAAAAACCTCCCCGCAGACACAATCATAAACTATTGGATCACGCCGCAAGCAATCCTGTCGCCGGCCCCACCGGTGGGCTGGCTGCGGTAATCATCAGAATTGGCATGGACCATCAGTGCGCGGCCGCGCACGCCGTTTTCCTTACCGTCGAGCGAGATCATGGTGTCGAAGACCTGCGCGCGCAGGAGGCCGTCCCTATCGACATACTGGTTCGGCATATCGCCGGCATGCGGCCCCTTGGCCGCGAGGAAGCCGTGTTCAGCATTGGTGGGATTAAAATGGCCGCCGGCCGACTGATGATGGGTCGCGGCATCGCAGCGGCCGGTTTCATGGATGTGGAAAGCCACCCATTTATTCGCCGGCAGACCGGTGATCTCAGCCTCGATGAAAACGCCGCCATTGGCGGCAGCCGTCAGCGTGGCGCGCCCAGCCTCCTTGCCGTCAGGGCCGATAAAATTGGCGGTCGCGGTCTGCTTGTCCTGGGCGAGGCCTTGCGACGCCGCTGCAAACAAGCCGAGAACTGCGATGGTGCATATGATCTTCATCGGGTTTCCTTCCGTTCAGGGGACTTTGTCCCAACGCTTCGCAGAAGAAGGTGTTCCTGCACGCCGAAAAGGCAAGAAAAAGCCGGCCACACGGCCGGCTCGTCATTCATGCCGGAAACCAGTGCTCAACCGGCAATGCCGAGATCGAACTCACCGTAGGTATTGCGGTAAATCTGCATCGCCTGATCATCGGCCTCAGGCGCGATCTGCTGCAGCGCATAGGGAACAGCCAGCGCGGTGGCCGACCCGCTGTCGTGATAGTCCATCATCGCTGCTGCGATATTGCTCGGATATTCTTTTTGCGCGCTATTGGCAGTGTCGTCTTCGAAAAACTCTTTGATGATGCCGGGCTTTTCGTCAGCGGCACGCTCGTTGCGGCTCAACACGCCGTCCCCATTGGCATCGAGCCGCGAGAGCGTTGCCAAATATGCATAGGACACATCAGGAACTGATGAAATATGGGTCATACAAACCTCCGTTCACCGCTTCTTCCGGTGACAGTCTGTACGCAATACGCAGGTGGGAAAGATAAGGCTTGCGTGAGGAAGTAAACTGATTTGCAGGCAAGGTCAATAAGCTGTTAACTCTCGGTTAACCATGATTGACAAAGTGTTACTGCCTATTTCAGCGGCACTTTCAATTTCTTTCCTAAAACCAGGTTTCCTCAGTATTTCAGTGGTTTGCAACATACAAACAAATTGCCGGCTAGGCATAAACGGCCACACTGTCGCAACTGATTGTTAATCGCGGCGGTAGAAGATGCCACTTATGAGTTGCCGAAATTAGCGGTTCAGCGTTTACAAAATTTGATTCTTGCTGCGATTTTTAGAAAGGTCTTTTGTATGCCCGGCGCGATATGGCACCTCCGCCAATCGAAGACGCCTTCGCCTTTTGCCATGCTTTCATCGCAACCGTCCCGTAAGGGGACTGATGCACATGAAAGCTGAGACGCTTTTCTGGCAACAGTGCACGCAGGCCGTCAATGACGACGGATCGATCGATGCAGAGCATCTGATGGAACTCGTCATCGCGACCTATCGCAGCCATGACGACGAATATGATGAAATCGAGCACAGTGCAGAAACGCTGCTTACCGAAAACCGGGCACTGAAGAACACACTCAGTTCCGCCACCCAAGCGCTTGCGGAACAGCGCAAGCTCTTCGAAATCGTTCTCAACAACCTGCCGCTCGGCCTTAGCGTTTTCGATGCGGATCAACGCCTTACCCTTTCCAACCTGCGCTTCCGACAGCTCTTCGGCTTTACTGAAGAAGATGTCACGCCCGGCACGGCGATTGCCGACTTGATGAACAAGACAGGCGGCAACGAGCACGCCAATAGCGGGACGCGCCGCAAAAAGGAAGGACAGGAGAGTACCTCAAAGGCAGGACGCATTCGCAGGCGCGAATGGCTGATGGATGACGGGCGTATCATCCAGAGCGTCGTCACCATCCTTGCTGATGGCAGCAATATCGCCATCCATGCCGATGTGACCGAAGACCGCAAAGCCGCCGAGCGCATCACCTATCTCGCCCATCACGACCCGCTAACCGGCCTGCCGAACCGTCTTCGTTTCCGAGAACAGCTGGATGTCGCGCTGGCCGAGCGCAGGCAGGACGAACAGATCGCACTCGTGCATCTCAATCTCGACCGCTTCAAATCCATTAACAATACGCTCGGAGTGTCGGCCGGCGACAAGATCTTGCAGCAGGTCGCCGAGCGCATCCGCTCCTCGGCCGGTTCGGAAAACATCCTTGCGCGTCTTGGTTCTGATGAATTCGCAATCCTGCAGACCCGCCGCCAACAGCCGTGGAACATCACGGCGCTTGCCGACCAGATCCGCCGGGAGCTCAGCGAACCCTTCTTCCGTGGCGACAAGCAGGTGGAACTCAGCGTTTCCATGGGCATCTCCATCGCACCCGACGATGCCACCGAAACCGACAAGCTGCTGCGGAATGCGGCGATGGCCCTCTCCTACGCCAAGGCCGACGGGCGCCGGCACGAGCGCTTCTTCACCAGCGAGATGGACGAGAAGATGCAGGCCCGCCACGCGTTGGAGGCCGATCTGCGCGCCGCGGTGCAGAACGAGGAATTCGAGCTTCACTACCAGCCTCTCTACGATCTGGCGCAGCATCGCATCTGCGGCTTCGAAGCGCTGATCCGCTGGAACCATCCCGTGCGCGGCCGCGTCTCGCCGATGGATTTCATTCCGCTTGCCGAGGAGGTTGGCCTTGTCGTCGATATCGGCCGCTGGGTCTTGCGGCAGGCCTGCAGCGATGCTGCGAAGTGGCCTGAGGATATCAAGATCGCGGTCAATGTCTCAGCCATCCAGTTCAGTGGCAACGATCTGGAGAAGGACGTCTGTGAAGCGCTTGCGAGCGCGTCGCTGTCACCTTCGCGTCTCGAACTCGAGATCACCGAAAGCGTACTCATGGAAAATCGCGACGAGGCTCTGCCGATCCTGCATGCGCTCAAGGAGCGCGGCATTCGCATTTCCATGGACGATTTCGGAACCGGCTATTCCTCGCTGAGCTACCTCTCGAGTTTCCCTTTCGACAAGATCAAGATCGACAAGTCTTTCGTCAACGATATCGTCGAGAACCGGGAAGCACATGCAATCATGCGGGCAATCATCCTGCTCGGCGACGCGCTCGGAATGCGGGTGACCGTAGAGGGCGTGGAAACAGCAGAGCAGATGGCGCGGCTCGAATGCGAGGCATGCGACGAGATCCAGGGTTATTACATCAGTCCGCCGAAACCTTTCTGCGAGGTGGCGCACATGTTGGCCATGCCGCCAAAGAGATCGGCGGCCTGACGCCGTCCTCCCGGTTTCCAGAGCCACAGCCGGCACATTGCGACTCGCCAGCCGAGCCGTTATCGACAGGAGGTAGTCCTTTCGAAAGCGGTGACGATCATGTTCAAGGCAGAAGCCTTCTCTCCCTACGAGTCTCTCGCGGCAGAGCTTGCGCCGCATGCGACCGAAGGCGACGACGGCTCCCACGACCTCGCCCATATCCTCAGGGTCTTCCGCAATGCCATGCGCATCCATGCTGCCGAGGGTGGCAATGGGCGGGTGCTTGCCGCGGCCGTGCTGCTCCATGATTGTGTCGCCGTCGAGAAGAATTCGCCACTGCGGGCCAAGGCTTCGGCACTCGCCGCAGAGAAGGCCTCTCGGATCTTGAAAGAGCTGGGCTGGAGTGATCAGGATATCGCCGCTGTCGCCCACGCGGTGACAACTCACAGCTTCTCGGCCAATATGCCGCCGGAAACGCTGGAGGCGAAAATCCTGCAGGATGCCGACCGGCTGGATGCGATCGGCATGGTAGGCGCGGCGCGTTGCTTCTATATAGCCGGCCGACTTGGATCAGGCCTTTACGACCCATTCGATCCCGCCGCCGAAGATCGGGCGCTCGATGACAAGCGTTATGCGATTGACCATTTCCAGACGAAGCTGTTCAAACTGGCGGATGGCTTCCAGACGGAAACGGGCCGCGAACTGGCATCTGCCCGCGACAGGAGCCTGCGAGACTTCCTCGCGGCTTTCATGGACGAAATCTGACTGAGAAGACATCTGGAGGAGCCTATCATGCGTGTCAGCGATCTCTTTATCTACCCGCTCAAGAGCGCCCGCGGTATTGCCCTGCCCTCCAGCCAGATCGATGCCTATGGCCTGCCCGGCGACCGGCGCGCAATGGTGACGGACCCGGAGGGGCAGTTCATCACGCAGCGCGAACTTCCCGCCTTGGCCCGCATCGATATCAGGCCCGAGGCCGATGCTTTTCGGTTGCTGATGCAGGGCAAGGACGAAATCGCCGTGCCGCCTCCGCATCCTGACAGACGGCTCGACGTCACCGTTTGGAAAACGCCCGTGAGTGCCGCCATTGCCGACGACGACAGCAATGAGAAACTCTCGGAATGGCTTGGCCGCGCCGTGAAGCTTGTCTTTTTCGATGGCAGGGCCCAGAGGATGGCCAGCGCGGAATGGGCAGGCGAAGGCACGCCGGTGACCTTTGCCGATGGCTACCAGATCCTGGTGACGACGACAGGATCGCTGAAGGCGCTCAATGCCGATCTTGCCGCGCATGCCGAAGGCAGCGTCGGCATGGAACGTTTCCGGCCGAATATTGTCATAGACACTGACGAAGCCTGGGCTGAAGACCATTGGGCGGCAATCGAAATAGCCGGCGTCCGCTTCGACCTCGTGAAGCCCTGCGCGCGCTGCATCATGACGACGCAGGATCAATTGACCGGCTCGCGCGAGGTCGCAAATCCGATGCCTGCCATGGGTCGCATCCGCATGTCCGGCGACCGGCGCGTACCCGGCCCGCTTTTCGGCTGGAACGCGACCCCACGCGGCATCGGCAGGATCACGATCGGCGACGAGGTGAAGATCATCGAGGCGCGACCGGAAGGATGGGCCTTCAAGGTTCGCGCCCGAGCCTAGTGTCGAATTTTATACGCGGGCCAGCGCAGCATCGATCTCCATCATGACAGCAGCCGGCAACGGCCCCTTTTCCAGTGCGCCGGCGTTTTCCTCGACCTGCGCCACCGTGCGAAACCCGGGAATGGGCAAGGTGCGTGGCGAACGCGCCCAAAGCCAGGCGAGCGCGCCCTGGGTAAGCGAGCGTCCATCAGATGTCAGCAGGCTTCGCACGGCATCGAGCCTTGAAGCAAATTCCGGCGCGATCCGGCCGTCCTTGAAATAGACCATCCATTCGAGGGCCGCACCGCGAACATCCTTGGCACCGACGGCCTTATCCGGCGTGAACTTGCCGGTCAGAAGGCCCATGGCCAGCGGGCCGCGGTTGATGGAAATGAGATCATTCTTCTCAATGACATCGATCATGGCCGGCACCGGTTCGAACACGTTCATCGTATGCTGGATCGAGACGAAGCCGGAACGGCCGGCATGGCGGGCGGCGCGATCAGGAAAATCCGTGCTCCAGCCAAAAGCATCGATCTTACCCTCCGCTCGCAGGACCTCCAGCGTGTCGAAAACCTCGTCGGACTGCTCCAGCGGAAAATCATTGAGGTGGAACTGCAGGAGATCGAGGCGGTCGCGCCTCAGCCGGCGAAGCGAAGTCTCGACAGATTGGCGGATGAAAGCCGGATCGGCGAAGGCGCCGGTCGCCTGCTTGGTCTCCGCGTTTGTGGCAAAGCCGAACTTGGTCGCGATGACGATATCGGCACGATTGCGGATTGCCCTGCCCAGAATCTCCTCCGAATGACCGGCACCGTAGTTCGAGGCCGTATCAAAGAAGCGGATACCAAGATCGATCGCGCGGTTTATCGCCGCGATGGATTCGTTGTCGTCCACCTCACCCCAGCCGAGCGGCGTATCACCGGCATAGAAGGGACCGCCGATCGCCCAGCAGCCCATGCCGAGGCGGGGAATCTCCTGTCCGTTCCAGAGCGTGATTGTCGTCGGTCTATCGGGCTTGGTCAGCATGGCTTCCTCCTTGAGCGTGCGGTCGAAGGAGACATAGGGGCGTCACCGGCTTCGGTAAACCACCAAGATTGAAGGCCATTTTGCAGGAATGAAAGACGTCTCAGGCGGAAAGCTCATCCGGCCGCGAAAGCGTCCGTGTGGCCGGATTCAAAGCTTTGAGCGCAGCCTGAACGAAGCCATCACGCGCTGCGGAAGCCTCCAGGCCGCGCGGTTCATAGACATGGCGATGTAGAAAGAATCCAGTCAGACGGAATGCTGCGACCAGGCTGTCAAAATCGGCGGCATGGTTCATTTCAGCGCTCAGAAACGGCGGCAGAAGCAGCATCTTGTCAGCCCAGGGCGCTCCGGCATCGCGACTGACGGCGCGGCCGGACTTCGGCGAGACATAGGCAAGATCGGTGCGGGCACCCGTTGCGGCGCATTCCGAAAGGTCGAGCCCGAAACCGAGATCATTCAGCACCGCGAGCTCGAAGCGCACGAAGAGTTCGCCTGCATCGGCGGGATTGTGGAGATTGTCGAGGATGACTTCCAGCGCCTCGAAGAGATGCGGATGCGGATCGCGCTCAGGCAGCAGCCGCAGAAGAGCGCCCATCGCCTGCACGCCATAGACGGCGGTTGCCGTTTCCATCAGCCGGGCCGCCCGCAATTTCACCGGTTCGATGCGAAAATCCCCCAGATGTTCATCCAGCCGGGCGCGCCAGGTAACTTCAACCTCGTTGCCGGGCTGCAATACGGGCTGCATGGTACGGGAACGGCCGGATCGAACGAGCCCAAGATGGCGGCCGCGGGCACGCGTCATCACCTCGGCGATAACGCTCGTCTCGCCATGACGCTTGACGCCAATAATGATCGCCTGATCCTGCCATTGCATCGGAAAACTGTCCTTAGTCCACCGATTCAGTCTAGAGCATTTCCGTTTTTCCTAGAAACACGAAAATACCCGGTCACTTTGTTTTCAGGTAATTGCGGACGCAAAGCCGGTGCACGCTTTTGCTGGAACGGCTCAGCCCCTATCGGCCAAATCAAAGCATGCTGCCACGGCTCGTTATTCCGCGGCCGACGGGAAGAGCTTCTGGAGAAAGTCACGCATGGCATTCTCGTCGAATGGCTTGACGAGAAGCGGCACGTCTTGAAGGTCGGTCGGGAAATCCTGCGTATCGGAATAGCCGCTGACGAAGCCGAAGGGAATATTGGCCTGCGTCAGATCGCGTGCGAAATCGAAGCTCATCGCCTCGCCCAGGTTCACGTCGAGAAGCGCGAAGTCATATTCCTCGACCTGTATTGCGTCTCTCGCCTGATCGAGGCTATTTGCGATATCGATCGTATCGGCGCCAACGAGACGTAGAATATCCTCCGCCTCCATCGCGATAATCATACTGTCTTCCAGGACCAGGACACGGGTTCCTGCGCTCATGATCTTCATGCCCCTCGCGAAGCGCAAGGATTGCAGCGCTTCGGCCTTTTCGCAAACATCATTTCTTTGGTGCCCCGGCTGGACACGTTCACGGTGACGCCAGCACAAATAAATAGCCACATTTTTGCCTCCGGTCGATAAAAACGAAAATCGGAGGAAAGATGACGTGAGTCTATTTTTCTCGGCATGAGTTCGCATTTAAAAAAGACATGGCGGCTGCCCTATTCGGCAGGTTCTTTTATCCCATCACGAAATCGTTCGTGCGCGCAGTTTTGGTTATCGATCGAGGGGTATCGATCTCCGGCAGCCTCTAGATAAAAGGACGCTTCCCCTCCTGCAGCCCTTCCCAACCGGCGAGTTGCATCAATCCGTTCCCATCCAGCACCTCGCAACCTCGCTCCTGCCAGCGAATCAGGCTCTTGGCGGCAAGCTTCTTCAAGGTCTTGTTGGTGTGGACGATCGACAAGCCAAGCGTATCGGCAATATGCTGCTGCGTGATCGGGATGAGATTGCGGCCGTTGAAAAGGCTGAGCATCCTGGCGCGTTCGAAGAGGAAGGCGATCAGATAGGCGGCCCGCTCAAGCGCGGTGCGGCGCCCGATGCTGAGCAGGTGTTCGTCGAGAATGCGCTCTTCCTGTGCCGCGATCCATGTGATGTCGAAGGCCAGCGAGGCGTGCCTGTTATAGAGGGTCATCAGCTTGTCGCGTTCGAAGACGCAGAGCGATACCGGCGACAGGGCCTCGACCGAATGCTGCATCTCGCCCATGATCGTGCCCTGCAGGCCGATCAGGTCGCCCGGCATCACGTAGTTCAGGATCTGCCGGCGGCCGTCCTCCAGCGTCTTGTAGCGAAAGCCCCAGCCTGACAGCACCGTGAAGAGATGGGCGCTGTGGGCGCCTTCGACCAGAATGGTCGCTCCGGCATCGGCGGCCAACTCGCCTCTCTTGAATTTCGAAACGAACTCGAGTTCTTCGCGACTGAATTCACGAAAATGCGGCAATGGCCGCAAGGGACACTGCTCACAAGGTGTCTTGAAGGAGTGCGTGGGTTTTGCCGTCGCCATCGTGCCCTGTCGTCGTAAAAACCGGCGCTGCAAGTTGATTGCAGCGCCGTCGACAAATGAATGCACGGGCCGGGCATTAGTTCCCTGGAACGGGCGGTATTTTTCATATGGAAACAAGGGGCTGGCGCCCGCTCGCCGATTTTCTTGCCAGGTCAGCGCGGAAACTCGAGACCCATTTCGCGGAAACGCTCGGGATCGTCGCCCCAGTTCTCGCGCACCTTGACGAACAGGAAGAGGTGGACCGGCTGTTCAAGGATTTCAGAGAGCTCGCGGCGTGACGCCGACGAGATCGCCTTTATTGTTTCGCCACCCTTGCCAAGCGCAATCTTCTTCTGGCTGTCGCGCTCGACATAGATGACCTGCTCGATGCGCACCGAGCCGTCCTTGCGCTCTTCCCACTTCTCCGTCTCGACATGCGAGGAATAGGGAAGTTCCTGATGCAGGCGCAGAAAGAGCTTTTCGCGGGTGATTTCGGCCGCGAGCTGGCGCATCGGCAGATCGGAAATCTGATCCTCCGGATAATACCAGGGACCTTCCGGCAGGGTCTTTGCCAGATAATCCATCACGTCGTCGCAACCCGAGCCGTTTTCGGCCGAGATCATGAAGGTCTGTTCGAACTCGACCTTCTGATTTGCCGTAGCAGCGATCGCCAGCAACAGTTCGCGGTTGACCCGGTCGATCTTGTTCAGAACGAGGATCTTCCTCTGCGGAACGTCCTTCAGCCCTTCGAGAATGGCTTCGGCATCGCCGCGCAGACCGCGTTCGCTGTCGATCAGCAGCATGATGAGATCGGCATCCTTGGCGCCGCCCCAGGCCGAGGTCACCATGGCGCGATCGAGCCGCCGGCGCGGCTTGAAAATCCCCGGCGTATCCATGAAGACGATCTGCGCGTTGTTGTGGATGGCAATGCCGCGCACGATGGCGCGCGTCGTCTGCACCTTATGACTGACGATCGATACCTTGGCGCCGACGAAGCGGTTGACCAGCGTCGATTTGCCGGCATTGGTCGGTCCGATCAGGGCGACAAAGCCCGAATGCGTCGGACCATTGCTTTCGGCAGCACCATCGGCCGCCATTTCGTGTTCTTCTGTCATGAATCCTGTCAATTTCCGGCAGATGTCGACTGCCAAATGCCTTCGCGCTCGAGCATTTTCGTCGCGGCGACCTGTTCTGCGGCGCGCTTGGAACGCTCTACGCCCGTCTCAGGTGCGACGCCAGCGACTTCTACAGTCACCTTGAAACGCGGATCATGATCCGGTCCGCTGCGTTCTTCAACCCGATAAACGGGCGTAACGCCAAATTTGGCGTGCGACCATTCCTGCAACTCGGTCTTCGCATCGCGGCGGGCGCCATCGGCACGCACCGCCCTGCCCTCCCAGTAGCGCAGGATGAAGCGGCGGGCGACCTCCAGGCCGCCATCAAGGTAGAGAGCCGCAATCAGGCTTTCGACCACGTCGGCGCGCACATTCATCATGCGCTTGCCGGTGAGTTTCTTCACGTCGGCGCCGGTCCGAATGTAAAGATGAAGGTTGAGTTCGTCGGCGACTGCCGCGCAGGTTTCAGCGCTGACAAGCTGGTTCAGGCGCACGGAAAGCTCACCTTCCGCCGCAGCACCAAAGGTGCGGAACAGCAATTCGGCGATGCAGAGCCCAAGAACCCTGTCGCCGAGAAACTCCAGCCGCTCGTAATTGCCCTTGTCGGTGCGCGCGCTGGCATGAGTCAGCGCGCGGTCCAGACGTTCCTTCTCGGTAAATTCATGACCGATCAGGGTTTCAAGCTTTGCGCGGTCCGCCGCTGAGAGCGTCTGCGCCTTGCTCATTCAACAACCTTGAAGAGGCGGTCCCAGCGCATGTTGGTCGGCCATTTCCAGATTTCACGGAAGGATGTGTCGTTGCCGAGCGAGAAGAAGATGACGCTGGCGCGGCCGACAAGATTTTCCGCCGGGACGAAGCCGACATCGAAGCGGCTGTCGAGCGAGTTGTCGCGGTTATCGCCCATCATGAAATAATGGCCTTCCGGTACGATGAACTCGCGAGTGTTGTCGCCACGCGAAACCGGCGACTGGTCGAGCGTGTCGTAGGTCTTACCGTCATCGAGTGTTTCGCGGAATACCGGCACGTCCTGGCCCGGATCAAGCTTGTAATCGGAGTTGAACGTGCCATCAGGCACTTTCGGAACCGGCTTGCCATTGATGTAGAGAACACCTTCGGTAACCTGGATGTGGTCGCCCGGCAGGCCGACGACACGCTTGATGTAATCGACTTCAGGATTAGGCGGGAAACGGAAAACGACGATATCGCCGCGCTTCGGATCGGAACCGAACAGGCGACCGCTGAAAATGTCCGGCGAGAACGGCAGCGAATATTTCGAATAGCCGTAAGCGAACTTGTTGACGAAAATATAGTCGCCGACGAGCAATGTCGGCATCATCGAGCCCGAGGGGATGGTAAAGGGCTGGAACAGCACTGTCCTGATAACCATCGCCAGGATCAGCGCCTGGATGATGACCTTGATGTTCTCCCAGAGGGCGTTCGGCTTGGCTTCGACTTTTTCGGACACGCAGTCTTATTCCTTCAAGACGCCGTAAAGGCGCATTTCTTCCTGATGTTCTCTCTAGCGGCTTCGGCCGATGGCGGCAATAACGACCGCACTAAAAGCGACGAGAGGTCGCTATCATACGGCATCCGGCAGTGCTTCGATGATCACAAACGCCTGAGCCAAGGGATAATCATCGGTTATTGTCAAATGAATGGCGGCCTTGTGCCCGGCTGGCAGCATGGTCTTGAGAACTTCAGCGGCACCGCCCGTCAGTTGCATCGTCGGCTTGCCGCTCGGCAGGTTGACGACGCCCATATCCTTCCAGAAGACTCCCTGCGACAGCCCGGTGCCGAGCGCCTTGGAGCAGGCTTCCTTGGCAGCGAAACGCTTGGCGTAGGACTCTGCGCGGTTGGCCCGGCGATCCGAGCGGGCACGCTCGATCTCGGTGAAACAGCGATGCGTGAAGCGGTCACCGAAACGCTCGATCGATTTCTCCACGCGCCTGATGTCGATGAGGTCGCTGCCAATGCCGATGATCATGCGAGAGGCCTTTCGGGATGGTTCTGCCTGCAGTTCAGACGGTCGGCATATCGGCGGCGGGATCGGCGAGCCGAAGGCGCGCACGCTCCATCAGCCGGGCGCGACGGCGGGTCTGAAAGCCCCTGACGGTGTAGAATGTCAGCGCATAAAGCGCAACAGAGGTGACGGCCGCCGGCGGAATGGCGCCGATCAACATCGGCTCCAGCACGGGCTTCCAGAGCTCGGTAAAGTGCAGCTTGTGGAAAAGTTCAGCAAGATTGATCGTTTGCCCCGCCATCTGATCCTGCCGACTGAGCAGCAGGTGACCGACTTCCCAGGTGATGCCCCAGATGAAGGGATAGGTCAGCGGATTGCCGAAGGCCGCACAGCCAAGGGCCGCCGCCACCATATTGCCCGACAGGAAATAGGTGATGACGAAGGCCATGACGAAATGCACGCCGATAAAGGGTGTCCACGAAACGAAGACACCCGCAGCAACGCCCACCGCAACAGCGTGCGGGGAAGCAGTCAGGCGCAGGATGCGCATGGTAAGATATCTGGCGGGGCGCAGAAAACCCTTGCGAGGCCACACGAGTTCTCGCAGCTTTTCTCTAAATCCCGCTGGTTTGCGACGGCGAAACAACATGGCGCGTATTTAGTGCAGCGCACAGGACCATGACAAGAGCGGCAAATGGAACCGCTTAACAAACAGGCCGTCTATTCTTCTTTTCTTCCAAGGGGCGCTGTTCATGCATAACGCCCCCAACCTTGCTTCAAGTATATCTCAGTGATTAACGAGCGCGGAACATGCCTCGATCAACCTGGCGCTGACGATATTCAAGATCAATACGGTCATGCGAGCCATTGAGATATGCCATTTCACGTTCCTGAGCGGTCGGGGCGCGGAGGGCGCGGGCAAACTTCCTGATCGGTTCAAACATTGCTTTACCTCATCTTCGTTTCATTTCTTGATGACCAGAAGATAGTCGCGGCAGTGGTTAATTACCACCGCTGTAACCTGAGTACAGGAATGCGATCAATGCATAGCTTGCCATTTCAATGTGCCTATTCGACCATGAAATGATCACAAAATATGCAAACCGCAATTTTGCGAGCGGAATAAGTTTAATAAAATCCTACTCGTAGAGGCGCCGGACCGTCGCAATGCAGTCCAGATCCTTCAGCTGGGCAAGCAACTGATTGAGCTGGCGCAGATCCCAGACCTCCACTTCCAGCACCATTTCGGTGAAATCGGTCGCCGCGCGTACCGTATTCAGCATGCGGATATTGACGTCGAGGCCCGCGACCGTCTGCGCCACCTTGGCAAGGGTGCCGGGCTCGTTAAGCGCATTGATCATGATGCGAGCCATGAAGCGGGACTTGTTGGCCTCGTCGAGATCCCAGCGCACATCGATCCAGCGATCCGGCTGATCGTCGAAACGCTGAAGCGCCGGCGATTGGATGGGATAGATGGTGATGCCCTTGCCTTTTTCCATGATGCCGACGATGCGATCGCCGGGCACGGCGCCAGTGGGCGAGAACCTGACATCGACATTGCCGGAAAGACCGCGGATCGGCACGATATCGGGATCACTCTCGGTAGAGGCACGTTCGCCGTCGAGATCGGCCTTCGTCTTGCCGGGGATCTTGAAGATCATGCCTGCGGCGCTGCGGACATTGAACCAGCCCTCATCGCCGGCGGGCTTTACGGTGACGCGCTCGTCCTGGTGATCGGGATAGACCGCGCGCAAGACGTCGAGCGAGGACATCTCGCCACGACCGACAGCGGCAATCGCGTCCTCCACATCCTTCTGGCCGAGCCTATGCAGCGCCGGCTTCATGGCTTCGCGCGAGAAGATCTTGCCAGCGCGCTCGAAGGTGCGCTCCAGAATGCGATGGCCGAGGCCGGCATATTGCTTGCGGATGGCCATGCGCGTCGCGCGGCGGATGGCAGCACGCGCCTTGCCGGTGACGACGATCTCTTCCCAGGCGGCCGGCGGCACCTGCACGCCGGAGCGGATGATCTCCACTTCGTCGCCATTATTGAGGCGGGTGACGAGCGGCATGATACGGCCGTTGATCTTCGCACCGACCGTCGTGTCGCCGATGTTGGTATGGACGGCATAGGCGAAGTCGATCGGCGTTGCGCCACGCGGAAGCGCGATCAGCTTGCCTTTCGGCGTGAAACAGAAGACCTGGTCCTGGAACAGCTCGAGCTTGGTATGCTCAAGGAACTCTTCCGGGCTGTCGCCTTCGGCCAGTGCCTCGATCGTGTGGCGGAGCCACGAATAGGCATTGCTTTCGCGCGAGAGGATATCGCCATCGGCATTGGTGGCTCCATCCTTGTAGAGCGTATGGGCGGCAATACCGAATTCTGCAATCTCGTGCATGCGCTTGGTGCGGATCTGCAGCTCGATGCGCTGCATCGACGGGCCGACGATCGTGGTGTGCAGCGAGCGGTAATCGTTCTGCTTAGGCGTCGAGATGTAGTCCTTGAAGCGTCCGGGCACGACGCGCCAGCGGGTATGGACGATACCGAGCGCCCGGTAGCAGGAGGGAATATCCTCGACGATCAGGCGAAATCCATAGACATCCGAGAGCTGCTCGAAGGAGAGCGACTTAGACTGCATCTTGCGGAAGACGGAATAGGGCTTCTTCTGCCGGCCCTTGACGTAAGCAGCCGTCAGCCCGCTGGCGATCAGCAGGTCGCGCAGTTCGGCTTCGATCTTCTTGACCAGGCCTTCATTGCGCTTCGACAGTTCTTCCAGGCGCTTTGTGACGGTTTCGTAGGCTTCCGGGTTCATATGCCGGAAAGACAGCTCCTCCAGCTCCTCACGCATGTCCTGCATACCCATGCGGCCAGCAAGCGGCGCATAGATTTCCATCGTCTCTTCGGAAATGCGGGCGCGCTTCTCCTGCGACATGTGGTCGAGGGTGCGCATATTGTGGAGGCGGTCGGCGAGCTTGACGAGCAGGACACGCACGTCGTCGGAAATGGCAAGCAGCAGCTTGCGCAGGTTTTCCGCCTGCTTGGCCTTCTTCGTCACGAGATCAAGCTTCTTGATCTTCGTCAGACCTTCGACCAGGCGGCCGATATCCTCTCCGAAGAGTTCGTCGATCTCGGCGCGGGTCGCCGTCGTATCTTCGATCGTGTCATGCAGGAGGGCGACAGCGATCGTCGATTCATCGAGATGCATGTCGGTGAGAATGGCGGCCACTTCGAGCGGATGGGAGATGTAGGGATCGCCGCTCGCCCGCTTCTGCTGCCCATGCTTCTGCATGGCATAGACATAGGCTTTGTTCAGCAGAGCTTCGTTGGCATCGGGCTTGTATTTCTGAACCCGCTCGACGAGCTCGTACTGCCGCATCATTCCAAAGCTACTCCAATAAAATAAAAGCGCGCCAATCGCAGATTGGCGCACACATGGGCAATATTATGCCTAAGCCTTACAGGCGCAAGATTGATGATTGGTAATCGTCGATCTTTTTGCCGCGCAGAAAACCCCGGACACATAATGACCGGGGGATGCGCTTAATAGTCGTCGCTTTTTTCCGGCGGGACGAGGCCTTCGATACCGGCCAGAAGCTCTTCTTCCGACATCTGGTCGAAGGTGATCGTCTCAGGCAGGTCGTCCTGCTCTTCGCTGTCGGCGGTAGCAGTTGCCCCTGCGGCGATCAGGCTTGCCGGATCGGGCTCGGGCTCGTCCACTTCCACATGCTTCTGCAGCGAGTGGATCAGATCTTCCTTGAGATCGTCAGGCGAAAGGGTCTCGTCAGCGATTTCGCGCAGAGCGACGACCGGATTCTTGTCGTTGTCGCGGTCGATCGTGATCGACGCACCCTGGGAAATCAGCCGGGCGCGATGGCTTGCGAGCAGAACCAGCTCGAAGCGGTTCTCTACCTTGTCAATGCAATCTTCTACTGTGACACGGGCCATTGCCTGTCCTTTGCGGTCGTCTTTTCGGGATTAGGATGCCCGATACAATTAAAACCGGGCAAATTCAAGTTTTTCATTAGGGGCCCCTCGCCTTTATCCGCCACTAGGCTAAATTTCCATGCAGAATATGACATTTCCACCAGGGGTTGCTTGGAATATCCCGAATCGTGCCCTAAATCTTTCATATATGAATAATTCATAAAGTACGGAACAACCTAACACCACGTGCGCAAGCCCCTGTTTTCATTAGGCTTAGTGGCATATGGATTTCGATTACTCTCTTTGGCTTGGTAAGCAATGTTTGACCCACGCGAAAAAATTGCACTATTCATAGACGGCGCCAACCTTTACGCGGCATCCAAGAGTCTCGGCTTTGATATCGACTATCGCAAGCTCTTGAAAGCATTTCAAAAACGCGGATATTTGCTTCGGGCTTACTACTATACCGCGCTGATCGAAGACCAGGAATATTCCTCGATCCGTCCACTCATCGACTGGCTGGATTATAACGGTTACAAGGTCGTGACCAAGCCCGCCAAAGAGTTTACCGACTCGATGGGACGCCGCAAGATCAAGGGCAACATGGATATCGAACTCGCGATCGATGCTATGGAACAGTCCGAGACGGTCGACCATCTCGTCATCTTCTCGGGCGACGGTGACTTCACCAATCTGGTCGAGGCGCTGCAGCGCAAGGGCCGCAAGGTTTCGGTCATCTCCACCATGTCGACCCAGCCGCCGATGATCGCCGACGACCTGCGCCGTCAGGCCGATCACTTCATCGATCTTCTGTCGCTGAAGGCCGAGATCGGCCGGGATCCTTCCGAACGCCCGCCCCGCCCTGCCGAAGTGGCGCCGGCCAGCGATTTCGAAGACTGAGCCTTTATTCGCGAATAACCGAATGCTGCAGGCGAATGATCAGCCGTTGCCTTTCAAAAGACGGCTTTTCTGCCTGTTCCAATCGCGCTCCTTCTCCGACTCGCGCTTGTCGTGCAATTTCTTGCCCTTGGCGAGTGCCAGCTCCAACTTGGCGCGGCCCTGATCATTGAAATAGATCTTCATCGGGATCAGCGTCATGCCTTCGCGATTGATACCAGCGCGTAGACGGTTGATTTCGCGCGCGGACAACAGAAGCTTGCGGTGACGGCGCGGCTCGTGATTGAAACGATTGGCCTGCAGATATTCAGGAAGATAGGAATTGATCAGCCAAATCTCACCATTCTCATCGGAAGCGTAGGATTCGGCGATGTTCGCCTTGCCTTCACGCAGCGATTTGACCTCGGTGCCTTTCAGTACCAAGCCCGCCTCATAAGTGTCGATGATCTCGTAGTTGAACCGGGCCTTGCGGTTTTCCGCAACGACCTTCTTCACGATACGCTGGCTGCCTTTGGGGGCCATGACGATAATTCCATTACAGGGGCGCGAATGCCGCGCCCGCATTTCCTGTCATCTATGTAGGAGTACGGCCCGATCTTGTGAAGACGGGCCGATTTTCAACCTCAGTTGAGTAGACCGGCGTGGCGCATGGCTGCGTCGAGTGCCGCTTCCGTCGAAGGCTCCAGCGAAGACATCAACGGGGAACGGACCGTGCGGCGCATGCGGCCGAGCTTCGACAGGCCGTATTTCGCGCCGCAGACACCAGGCTCGATGAAAACCGCCTTATGCAGTGGCATCAGGCGGTCCTGCAGCTCAAGCGCCTTGGCATAGTCTCCGGCAATGGTCGCAGCCTGAAACTCCGCACAGAGTCGCGGCGCGACATTGGCCGTCACCGAGATGCAGCCGATACCGCCATGGGCGTTGAAGCCGAGCGCCGTCGCATCTTCACCGGAAAGCTGGCGGAAATCCTTGCCGCAGGTGATGCGCTGCTCGGAGACACGTTCGATCTTGCCGGTGGCATCCTTTACGCCGACGATATTCTTGTGGGCTTTCGCAAGCGCCCCCATCGTTTCCGGCGTCATATCGATGACCGAACGGCCGGGGATGTTGTAGATATAGATCGGCAGGTTAACGGCTTCGGCGATTGCCGAATAATGCGCGATCAGCCCCTTCTGCGTCGGCTTGTTGTAATAGGGCGTGACGACCAGCACGGCATCGGCACCGACCTTTTCGGCGTGCTGGGCAAGCTCGATTGCCTCGCGCGTATTGTTCGAACCGGCGCCGGCCATGACTGGCACGCGCTTGGCGGCAACCTCGATGCAAAGCTCCACCACCCGTTTGTGCTCGGCATGCGACAGCGTCGGCGATTCGCCGGTCGTTCCGACCGGTACGAGGCCGCTGCTGCCCTCTTCGATCTGCCAGGCGACGTGGGCGGCGAAGCTGTCTTCGTCGATCAGTCCGGCATCAGTGAAGGGGGTTACGAGCGCGGGGATGGACCCATTGAACATGCAAAGCTCCTCACGGCCGATATCCTTGCTTCAGCCGCATTCCATGAATAAGAGTTGCGCACCATAGAGCGGCAAAAAGGCTGCGACAAGCGCACATAGATCGGTTTAGGGCAAATTCCGATAGCAAATGTGAATGAATTTTACCTGATATGGTAAGATTTCGTTAAGATGCCTCCAGCCAAATGGAGGGGCATGTTTTCGTTGCGAGTACTCCGGATGAAGAGAGCCGTTCTGATCCTGTCCGCGCTCGGCTTGGTGGCCGCGGCCTGGGGCAGCGCCGCATCGCCGCTTCCCGGCGAGAGCACTCCTGTGCCCGCCGTCAAGCCGCTGGGTTTCGTGCCCGAAACCGCCTCCTTTCCCGAGGCCCTCACCACAGGCGCCATTCCGCGCAACGGGGCGATCGCTCCCGTCAGCAGCGATCTGAAGACCGGCCTCGACGCTCTCTCGGCCAAGGACCCGCAGCAAGCACTTGCCATCCGCAACACAATGGCCGCCGGTACACTCGACCGCCATATCCTGACCTGGGCGATCGCAACTTCCGGCCTCAAGGGCGTGCCTTCTTATGAAATCGCCAGCGCTTCGGACGAGCTCAAGGGCTGGCCGGGCCTTGAACGCCTGCGCGGCAATTCGGAGCGGGCGCTTTACGACGAGAACCCCGCCCCGCCTGCGGTGCTGAATGCATTCGGCGATACGGCACCCGAGACCTGGCAAGGCGCCATCATCATGTCGCGAGCGCTGGTCGCAACCGGCAAGTCTGCACAGGCAACGAAATATATCGGCAAGATCTGGCGCGGACAGGCACTCGACAAGGCAACGGAAGACAAGGTTCTTGCCGAATTTTCAGGCCTTCTGACACCTGCCGACCATAAGACGCGCATGGATTACCTGATGTATCGCGGCCGCGTGGCACAGGCCAAGCGCTTCGGAGACATGGGGCAGGCGCAGTCGCTCTACAAGGCCTGGTCTGCAGTCGACGCAAATGCCGGCAATGCCGGTACGCTGCTCAACACAGTCGATGCCAAGTGGCGCAGTGATCCGGGTTATCTCTTCGCGCGTATCGAATATCTGCGCAAGCAGGACAAGTATCTCGACGCCGCCAAGCTTCTGCAGCAGATCCCGCGCGACCGCGGCGAACTTATGAATTCCGGCGAGTGGTGGAACGAGCAGCGGATCGTCAGCCGCGGCCTCGTCGATCAGGGTCAGTTCAAGGCCGCCTACCAGATCGTAGCCGCCTCCGTCGCAACGGTGCCGACCGATATCGTCGAAGCGCAGTTCCACGCCGGCTGGTATGCGCTGCGCGGTCTGCAGGATCCGACGACGGCCGAAACGCATTTCCGCCAGATTTTGCAGGTGTCGAACGGCCCGCTCTCCGTTTCGCGTGCCTGGTACTGGCTTGGACGCTCGGCTGAGGCCGGCGGACCGGGCAAAGCCAGCGAATTCTTCGCTAAGGCCGCGAATTTTCCTGGCACCTTTTACGGACAACTGGCCGCTGAACGGCTCGGACGCAAGACCCTGAATGTCACCTATCCGTCGCCGACGGCTACCGACCGCCAGAACCTTCAGCAGCGCGAAGCAGTGCAGGCGATCGGGCGGCTGGAATCAGCAGGGCACGGCTGGCGTGCGGCAGCCATTTACCTGGCGCTTGCAGACCAGCTTCAGAGCCCCGGCGAACTCGCAATCCTGACCGCGAAGGCCGAACAGGCTGGCGATCATCATCTTTCGCTGCAGATCGGCAAGATCGCCTACGGACGCGGCATCGATGTTGCTGCACTTGCCTTCCCGGTCGGCGTTATCCCGGCGAATGCCAATATTTCCGGCTCGGGCAAGGCGCTCGCCTATGCAATTGCCCGGCAGGAAAGTGCTTTCAATCCGGCCGCCGTTTCGGCTGCCAATGCGCGTGGCCTGCTGCAACTGCTGCCGGGCACAGCACAAGCGGTCGCCAAGCGGCACAGTATCGCCTATTCCAAGGACAAGCTGACCAGCGACGCCGGCTATAATGCGACGCTCGGCGCACACTATCTCGGCGAACAGATCGAAGCCTTCGGCGGCTCCTATATCCTGACCTTCATCGCCTACAATGCCGGGCCGAAGCGCGTGCCGGAATGGATCGGTCGCTATGGCGATCCGCGCGGCAAGCCGGTTGACGAGATCGTCGATTGGATCGAGCGCATCCCCTTCCCCGAAACGCGCAATTACGTGCAACGCGTGATGGAGAATTACGAGGTCTACAAAGCTCGCCTGGGTCAGACTCCGGATATCGAGCGCGACCTCATCGGCGGGCGCAGCGCGACGTAAGCGCTGATTGGCGGGAGCCGCGAAAGCGCGCTACATCTCCTCGTCCGACAAACGGGATGGAGATGTCATGGGTGGCATGATCAAGGACGGTTTTACCGAAAAATTCTACCGATCGAGCGATGGATTAAAGCTCCATGCCCGCGATTATCCGCCGGCGGATAAAGCCAGCGCCCTGCCGACGATCGTCTGCCTGCCGGGCCTAACGCGAAATGCCCGCGATTTTCACGAACTCGCATTATTGCTTTCGGCGGATATCGGTTCCACGCATCGTGTTATTGCGCTGGATTATCGCGGACGCGGTCTCTCCGACCGGGATGAGAATAAGACCAACTACAATCTCGCCGTCGAAAGTGGTGATGTGATCGCAGCCTGCAGCGTGCTCGGCATCGACAGAGCCATCTTCATCGGTACATCGCGTGGCGGGCTGATCATGCATCTGCTGGGCGCCATCAAGCCCGAATTGATCGTAGGCATCATCCTCAACGATATCGGCCCGGTTATCGAGCCAGCGGGACTGATGGCGATCAGGGACTATCTCAACCGTGATCGCAAGCCGCGCTCCTGGAATGACGCCGTCGATATTCTCAGGGAAAACCACGAGGCCGCCTTTCCTGCGCTCAGCCCTCGAGACTGGGAGGACATGGCCCATGCCATCTATCTCAACCAGAATGGGATACCGGTTGGCGACTATGATACCGATATCGCCGAGCAACTGAAAAAGCTGGATTTCAGCAATCCCCTCCCCGATCTCTGGCCGCAATTCCAGGGCCTGCGATCCATACCGCTGCTGCTTGTGAGGGGTGAAAATTCCAATCTGCTATCACGGCAGACAGCAGATGAAATGGCAAAGCGGCATCCTGACATGGTGCAGATCACTGCAAAAGGCCAGGGCCACGCACCTCTTCTGCATCTTGGAGAGATTCCGGCAGCGATCCGGACGTTTATCGGCGGGCTCCGCTAGGCTTTGGTGACGAAATAATCATTTCCGCCCGAACATCGGTTGGACAGGCGTTGCGGCTTTGAAAAACGAAAAAGCCCGGCTCGAAAGCCGGGCTTCTCTGAATGACCGAAGTCAGATCAGATTAGAATGCGCGCTGCAGGCGGAAGAAGCCCGAGGTAACGTCATCAGCACCATCCGGATCGAGGTACTGAACGGAAACCTTTGCAGAGAGGTTGTCGACGATCTGGTAGTCGATCGTTACGCCAGCCTTCCAAGCATCGACGTCGTCCTTGAACTCGCCGTCAGCGGTCGTGCCATAGTTGCCGTAGTACTGAACAGCCGGGGTGATCTTCAGCTTGTCGGTAGCCTTGATGGCGTATTCGGCAGCAACAACCCATTCAGCCTTTGCATAGTAGCCGTTCGGGTTGGTGGAGTAGATAGCTGCGAGGCCGAGCGTGCCCGGGCCAACAGCAACCGTGCCCATAGCGCGGACAGCGCCTTCTTCGTTGTCGGTGTCGTAACCAGCGGTGATCTGGTAGGTGAAGGCACCAGCCTTGCCACCGAGACCGATTGCTACGCCGAAGTCGTTCGGACCTTCGGATCCGTCAGCCGGGAAGTAACCGTCTTCCAGTTCGTCAACGCTGATGCCAGCGTAGAAGTTGCCGGTTTCGTACTGATAACGGATGGAGTTATGCAGCGTGTTCGGCGAGCCGAGGTCGTCCGTTTCGCCGGAGAGACCATCGTCCCACCAGGAATAGAACAGACCAGCGCGGAAGCCAGCGATGTCGAGGTAAGCCGAGTCAAGCTGCGTCTTCTGGGCAGAAGCGTCGTCAGCGTTAGCCTGGAGAACGATCACGCCGGTGAGCGGGCCGTACTCGGTGTCGCTCTTAGCCGTGAACTGAACCTGACCACGCGTACGTGCGTCCCAGTCCGAGTCGTTGGCAGTCGAACCGCCGCCAGACGCGCCGATCGAGCTTGCGTTCGGAGCAACGTCAACCTGGAAACGGATGTAACCGTTGATCTTCAGGCAGGTTTCCGTGCCCGGGATGTAGAAGTAGCCGGTGCCGTAGGCGTCGCAAACGCGAACGTACTCAACCGGTTCCGGCTCAGCTGCAACGATAGCGTCAGCAGCCTGAGCGCCGGAAACTACTGCCATAGCGGCAGCAGAGCCAAGGAGAAGGCTCTTGATGTTCATAATGACCTCCAATTCAAAGTTTCGATCGGAGGTAAGATCACGCCTTGCGGCGTTTCCCTGCCCTACCCCCGGTGCTTTTAAGAAGTCGGGCGGTCAGGCCCTTTCTTCCGAGGCTGAAAATACAAGACGGCAGCCGTCACGCAATCACCAACTTGTGTTCGGGAGGGGTTTACGAAAGCCTTACCGAAACCCTGTTGCTGAAAGGCCACAAGTTGGGCAACGGGGTGGCCACGCGTTTAGGGATTGTTAAGAAAGTGCTTATTTTACCGGTGTTTATTGGGGTTGCAGAAAGGACACCGGTATTTCCTGTGTCAAATTGACACCATTTTTTCGCCCGATTCCACCCCCTTGAGTTGATGGGTGAAGAGCCACACAATTATACTGATATATCAGGAAAAGCGGTAGTTTCGGTCACCGGAGCGGCCGCCGCCGTTTCCCAGATGCGATTCGCCGCGTGGCTGAACCGATTCCGAAGCCAATCGTCCAGCGTTGGATTCGGGAATACGAAAATTTCCGACGACGATCAGTCGTACGGTGTCGACATTACATGGATTTGAAGGAACATGGCGGAGAAGATGGGATTCGAACCCACGATACCCTCTCGGGTATACTCCCTTAGCAGGGGAGCGCCTTCGACCACTCGGCCACCTCTCCGGTGGGAGCCCTGATATGGGTATTCACCGGTACGATCAAGCTTTTTTTGAAGTTTTTGCACGTGCTTTATTTAGGCGGCAAACGCGATGGCGGTATTGCAAACCGAAACTGCCTGCAAAGCAGGTCGCCTGCGGCTTTATCTCAGCTCAGCAACTTCTTCAGGTCGGCCGCGGGATCTGCGAGGATTGCCCGGTCGGGGTTGATGCCCGATTCCAGCAACTTCTTGCCTGTGACATAGGCTTTGGCATCGTTGATGGCATCGACAGCGATCAGCTTGCCCTCGCGAAAATACCAGATGGAGCTTGCACCCTCGCGGGCGCCTGGGCGCAGAAGCGTGTCATCATAGCCCATATTGAAGCCGGCGATCTGGAGCTTCACATCATATTGGTCCGACCAGAACCAGGGCTTCGGGTCATAGGCCTCGGTTCCGCCCGCTATGACGGTCGCGGCAGCATCCGCCTGATCAACGGCATTCTGCACGGATTCGAGCCGTATGCGGCCCCCCTTCCAGGGGAGGCTCGCGCAATCGCCCGCCGCGAAGATCGAGGGATCGGAGGTACGAGCGAATTCGTCGACGATGATTCCATTGCCGACGTCGAGACCCGCCTCCTTGGCCAGGGAATCGTTCGGCACCACGCCGATACCGACAATGACGAAATCCACCTCGATGGTGCTGCCGTCGGAAAGCTCCGCACCGGCTACCCGGCCATCCTTGCCGACAAGATGCTTCAAGCCGGTCTTTTCGCGAATCGTCACATCGTGGCTCTTATGAATTGCCCGCATGATATCGGCGGTTTCCTTCGCCGCGACGCGCTGCAGGATGCGATCAGCCATCTCGATGACGGTGACTTCAAGACCAAGATGGCGGGCGACGGCTGCGGCCTCAAGGCCGATATAGCCGCCGCCGATGATCAACACCCGGCGGCCAGGGCGCATTTCCGCAGCAAGAAGATCGGCATCGCGCTTATCGCGGGCGACATAGACGCCTTCGAGATCTCCACCGATGGCGGCCGGCAGGCGCCGGGGTGTCGAGCCCGTCACGAGTGCCAGCGTCCCGTAATCGAGGACGGAACCATCCTGCAGCAGAACCTGCTTCGTGCCACGCTTGATCTGTTCGGCCCAGGTCGAGAGGCGGATCTCGACATTATTGTCCGGATACCACTGCTCGGGACGGAACAGCAGCCGGTCGAAGGACATCTCACCAAGCAGATATTTCTTCGAGAGCGGCGGGCGCTGATATGGCAGCACGTCTTCGGCACCGATGAGGGTGATGGGGCGCGTATCCTTCAGCGCGCGCAGTTTGGCCGCCAATGCGAAGCCCGCCTGCCCCGCGCCGATGATAACCAGTCTGTCCGTCACGATATCACTCCCGAATATGCACCTTCAACAGAGCCAAGGCCTACCCCCTGCCCCAAACGCCGTCAACGGAAGCGAGGGCTTGCCTCAGCCGATCTCGATCCAACGGCGCTCATGGAAGGACTGTGCCATGGCGTGAACCGACTTCTCTATCCTGAGACCGTCTTCGAATGTCACGATCGACGCCGGTCCTCCTGAAATTGCCCGGATCAGTTCGCGGCATTCAATGATCTTGAGGTCGTTGAAGCCGAGACCATGGCCGGGGGCCGGAATGAAACGATCATAGGGATGATGGATCGGTGCGGCCAGTATCTTGCGGAAGCCCTGTTCGGAGCCACGCCCTTCGGCCTGGTAGAGCTCGAATTCGTTCATGCGTTCCTGATCGTAGAGGATGGAGCCCTTTGAGCCATAGATCTGCAGTGCAATGCGGCCCTTGCGCCCCCAGGCGGCGCGGTTTGCCATCAGCACGGCGGAGATGCCGCCGCCAAGGCGCATCAGCACATTGGCGGCATCGTGATTCTCCACCGCGCGGCGACCGCCTTCCTTCAGAGGGCGATAGGCATAGGGCTTGACCATATCCGTCGTCACAGCCTCGACATGGCCGAAAAGATACCAGAGCAGCGACAGCGGATGGACGGCAAAATCGTCTAGCGCGCCGTAACCGGCTGACAGTTCGCTCTTCCAATAGAAGAGACCGTCAGGATCGGCCATGAAATCCTCGTCCATCTCGACGCGGATATGATTGACGGAACCGATCGCGCCTTCACCGATCAGCGTCTTGATATGCCGCATGATCGGGTTCTGGATATAATTGTAGCCGAGCACCGCCACCTTGCCGGACTGCCTGACCGTTTGGAGCATTCGCTCGGCATCGGCATAGGCAGGCGCCATCGGCTTTTCGCACCAGACATGCTTGCCGGCCTCAAGTGCGGCGATCGCCATTTCGGCATGAAACTGATTGGGCGTGGTAACGGAGACGACATCGACTTCGGGATCGGCGATCAGCGCGCGCCAGTCGGCGGTCGCCTTCTCGAAGCCGAATTCGGCAGCGCGGGCGCTTGCCAGTTCGGCATTCGCTTCGGCAAGATGCACGAGGCGCGGCCGCTCGACATCGCCGAACACCGTCTTTACCGCATTCCATGCCAGCGCATGGCACTTGCCCATATAACCGGTGCCGATCAAACCGATGCCGAGTGGCTTCATTTCAAGATCTCCTCCTCAAACCCGAACGGATTTTTGGAATATTTGGATCATTTTGACAAGCATATCCTGATGCATCACTTCGCCTCGCTCGCTGGAAAATTGTCCAAAACCCTTGATTTTCAGCCTATTAAAAACAATTAGGCGGCCCCTCTGAAATCGTTTATGCTTCGAAATATGGAATGTTTGTTTCATCTTCTGAGCCGTCAGCATGGATAGCGATCCCCAAAGAGCGCGTGTGCCGCGCGATTTCGAAAGCCTGCGCAGCACGATCATCGAGCGCAAGGCGAGCATGCCGAAGCGGCTGGCGCAGGTCGCCGCCTTCGCGCTCAGCAATCCCGATGAAATCGCCTTCGGTACGACGGCAAGCATTGCCGCAGCCTCCGAGGTGCAACCCTCCACGCTGGTGCGGCTTGCCCATCATCTCGGCTATGAAGGCTTCTCCGACCTGCAGAGCATCTTTCGCGAGCGGTTACGCGACCGGACGCTGAGTTATGAGGAGCGTCTCGTCACGCTGGAGCAATCCGGCGGCGACGACGAGGATGCAACGTTGCTGACCGGCTTCATCTCGGCTGCCAGCCAGTCGGTGAACCGGCTTGCGGCGACGGTGCAGACGGACACCTTTGCCAAAGCCGTGGATATTCTGGCCGCGGCGGAGACCATCTATCTCATTGCCAAGCGGCGCTCCTATCCGCTGACGGCACATATGACCTACGCCTTTTCCAAGCTGAACATCCGCCACCAGATCGTCGCCTCGCCGAACGGTGTCGATCCGGAGATGGTGCAGTTTGCCACCCCGCGTGATGCGGCGATTGCGGCAAGCTTTTCGCCCTATGCAGCCGACAGCCTCATTCAGAGCCAGGAACTTGCCGATCGCGGCGTGCCGGTCATTGCGATTACCGATTCCGCCTTTTCGCCGCTTGCCGCCTGCGCCACGCATTGGTTTGAAATAGCCGAGGCCGATTTTGCCGGGTTCCGGTCGCTCTCCGCCTCCATGGCGCTGACAATGGCGCTGCCGGTTGCCATTGCCGAGCGGCGACGCAAATTACAGCATTCCAAGCCGATAAAGACAAAAATGGAATAAACATTCCGAATTGACAAACAGACGGAACCAATGTTTCATTATCCAAAATTCACGGGCACTCCAGACCGTGTAAGAATTTAGCGGGAGGACATCATGGTACAATCGAATCCCGGCTCACAGCCGGAGCCGACGCTTGACGTGATCACCATCGGCCGCTCTTCCGTCGATCTCTACGGCCAGCAGATCGGCTCGCGGCTGGAAGACATCGGTTCATTTGCGAAATCCGTCGGCGGTTGCCCCGCCAATATTGCCATCGGAACGGCGCGGCTCGGGCTGAAATCGGCACTGATTACGCGCGTCGGCGCAGAGCAGATGGGCCGCTTCATCATCGAGCAGTCGGCCCGCGAAGGTGTCGAGACCAAGGGTATCAAGACGGACAAGGATCGGCTGACGGCGCTGGTGCTGCTCGCGGTCGAGGCGGAAGGTGTCTCGCCGATGATCTTCTATCGGTCCGATTGTGCCGACATGGCGCTCGACGAGGACGATATCGACGAGGACTTCATCAAGTCGTCGCGCGCCGTGCTTGTGTCGGGCACGCATTTCTCCCGTCCGAATACAGAGGCAGCGCAGCGCAAGGCGATCAGGATTGCCAAGGCCAATGGCCGTAAGGTGATCTTTGATATCGACTATCGTCCGAACCTCTGGGGTCTTGCCGGCCATGCCGAGGGCTTCGAGCGGTATGTAAAGTCCGATCGCGTTTCCTCGAAAATGAAGGAGACGCTACCGGATTGCGACCTGATCGTCGGCACGGAAGAGGAAATCCTGATTGCCTCGGGTGCGGATGATGTTTTGGGTGCATTGAAAGAAATTCGGCGCCTTTCGCCGGCGACCATCGTGCTCAAGCGCGGCGCCATGGGCTGCATCGTCTATGACGGTCCGATCAGTGACAATCTGGAAGACGGCATCGTCGGCCAGGGCTTTCCAATCGAGGTGTTCAATGTGCTTGGCGCAGGCGATGCCTTCATGTCCGGCCTTCTGCGTGGCTGGCTGAAGGACGAGCCGCTGAAGACCTGCGCCACCTGGGCAAATGCCTGCGGCGCCTTTGCCGTCTCCCGCCTGCTCTGCTCGCCGGAATATCCGACCTGGGCAGAACTCGACTTCTTCCTGAAAAACGGCAGCAAGCATCGCGCACTGCGCAAGGATGAAGCGATCAATCACATCCACTGGGCATCGACCCGAAAGGGCGCGATCCCGCTTCTCATGGCGCTTGCGATCGATCATCGTTCGCAATTGACTGCTGTCTGCGACGAATTCGGCGTCGACTACAAGCAGATCGTGGCCTTCAAGCGGCTGGCGGTGGAAGCTGCCGCGCGTGTCGCCGATGGGCGGCAAGGCTATGGCATGCTGATCGACGAGCGCTTCGGCCGCGATGCCTTCTTCGATGCGGCCAAGAAGGATTTCAGCTGGATCGGCCGGCCGGTCGAGCTTCCGGGCTCCAAGCCGCTGCGTTTCGAATTCAGCCAGGATATTGGGTCGCAGTTGGTGGAATGGCCGCTCGACCATTGCATCAAGTGCCTGTGCTTCTATCATCCTGACGATCCGGCCCATCTGAAGACGGAGCAGCAGGAAAAGCTGCGCACGCTTTTCGAAGCCGCGCGCAAGGTCGGGCGTGAATTGCTGGTGGAGATCATCTCGAGCAAGAACGCGTCGCTGACCGACGACACGGTCTCCACCGCGCTGGAGGAACTCTACGCACTCGGCATCAAGCCGGACTGGTGGAAGCTGGAGCCGCAGGCCTCAGCCGACGCCTGGAAAAAGATCGATGCCGTCATTGCCAAAAATGATCCATGGTGCCGCGGTATCGTTCTGCTGGGACTGGAGGCTCCCGCCGACGAGTTGCTGAAGGGGTTCGAAGCGACGCTCGCCGCCCCGTCCGTGAAAGGCTTTGCGGTCGGCCGCACGATCTTTGCCGAGGCGGCGCGCGGCTGGCTTTCGGGCAAGATCAACGATGAGGAGGCGATCGCCGACATGGCCGGCCGCTTCAAGCAATTGACAGAGGCCTGGCTGAAAACGCGCGGTCTCAATTAAGTAGAATGAATTTGGGAGGCGCCCGATGGGCAAGACGGTAAGACTGACGATGGCGCAGGCCGTCGCGCATTTCCTCAAAAAGCAGATGACCATCGTTGATGGCAAAGAGGTGCCGATCTTTGGTGGCGTCTGGGCGATCTTCGGCCACGGCAATGTCGCCGGCATGGGCGAAGCGCTCTATCAGGTGCGACAGGAGCTGCCGACCTATCGTGCCCATAATGAACAGGGCATGGCGCACGCAGCCATCGCCTATGCCAAGGCGAGCTTCCGCCAGCGTTTCATGGCCTGCACGACTTCGATCGGCCCCGGTGCGCTGAACATGGTAACGGCGGCCGGTGTGGCGCACGTCAACCGCATTCCCGTCCTCTTCCTGCCCGGCGATGTCTTCGCCAATCGCGCGCCTGATCCGGTGCTGCAGCAGATAGAGGATTTCGGCGACGGTACGGTTTCGGCCAATGATGCCTTCCGCCCGGTCTCGCGCTATTTCGACCGCATCACCCGGCCGGAGCAGATCATCACGGCGCTGAAGCGCGCCATGCAGGTGCTGACCGATCCGCTCGATTGCGGTCCGGTGACACTCTCTCTTTGCCAGGATGTTCAGGCTGAGGCTTTCGATTATCCGGAGAGCCTGTTCGAAGAAAAGGTCTGGACGGTGCGCCGCCCGCAGCCGGATGCAGATGAGCTTGCCAATGCCATTGCGCTGATCAAGGCATCGCAGAAGCCCGTCATCGTTGCCGGCGGCGGCGTTCTCTATTCGCAGGCGACCAAGGAGCTTGCGGCCTTCGCGGAAACGCACGGCGTTCCCGTCGTCGTCACCCAGGCCGGCAAATCGGCGATCGACGAACGTCATCCGCTGGCGCTGGGCTCCGTCGGTGTGACGGGCACATCAGCTGCCAATGCGATTGCCGAGGAAACCGATCTGGTGATTGCCGTCGGCACGCGTTGCCAGGATTTCACGACCGGTTCCTGGGCACTCTTCAAGAATGAAGGTTTCAAACTGCTCAGCCTCAACATCGCGGCCTATGACGCGCAGAAGCATGACAGCCATCCGCTGGTTGCCGATGCGCGCGAAGGGTTGAAGGCGCTTTCGTCAGGCCTTTCCGGCTGGAAGGCACCGGCAACCCTTGCCGAAAAGGCGACGAAGGAAAAGAAGGTCTGGATGGAGGCTGCGGCCAAGGCCATGGGCACCACCAATGCCGCCCTGCCCTCCGACGCGCAGGTCATCGGTGCCGTTGTCCGTTCTCTCGGCGGCGAGAAGACCACACTGCTTTGCGCGGCTGGCGGTCTGCCTGGCGAATTGCACAAGCTGTGGCCGGCCACTGTTCCCGGCAGCTATCACATGGAATACGGCTTTTCCTGCATGGGCTATGAGATTGCCGGCGGCCTTGGCGCCAAGATGGCGCATCCGGAAAAGGACGTCGTCGTCATGGTCGGCGACGGATCCTACATGATGCTGAATTCCGAGCTTGCGACCTCGGTCATGCTCGGCCTCAAGCTCAACATCGTATTGCTCGACAACCGCGGCTACGGTTGTATCAACCGCCTGCAGATGGCAACCGGCGGCGCCAACTTCAACAACCTGTTGAAGGATGCCTATCACGAGGTCATGCCTGAGATTGATTTCCGGGCACATGCCGAAGCAATGGGTGCGATTGCGGTGAAGGTTTCCTCGATTTCCGAACTGGAACAGGCAATCGCCGATTCGAAGAAGAACGACCGCACCTCGGTCTTCGTCATCGATACCGACCCGCTTGTTACAACTGATGCCGGCGGCCACTGGTGGGATGTTGCGGTGCCGGAAGTCAGCCCGCGCGGCGAGGTCAACAAGGCGCATGAAGCCTATGTCAAAGCACGCGCCGCCCAGCGCGTCGGCTGATCGGTTGCTGTTATTTTCTGGGGGAGCGGCAACGCTCCTCCGCACTATTTTCAAGGAGACTATCGATGAAGGCCAAACTCGGCATGTCGCCCATCGCCTGGTGGAACGACGACCTTCCTGAACTCAGCGACGACGTATCCCTCGAAGAATGCCTGCGCCAATCCCGAACTGCGGGCTTCACCGGCATGGAACAGGGTCGCCGATTCCCGAGTAATCCTCAGGAAATGCTGCCCATCCTGCGGGCCGCCGACGTGACGCTCTGCGGCGGCTGGTTCTCAGGCACGCTGGTCAACGAGGATCTCTCGGTCAACAAGGACCGCATCGCGCCGATGATCGAGCTCTTCAAGGCCGTCAATGCGCCCTGCATCGTCTATGGCGAAGTCGGCCGCTCGATCCAGGGCGACCGCTCCAAGCCGCTTGCGACCAAGCCGCGTCTTACCGATGACGAAATGAAGGCCTATGCGCGCCGCGTTACCGAATTCGGCGAATGGTGTGCCGATCAGGGCATGCCGCTTTCCTATCATCACCACATGGCGGCCGTCGTCGAGACCGAGCCGGAACTCGATGCCTTCATGAAGAATTCGGGCGCCGGGATTCCGCTGTTGCTCGATGCCGGGCATCTGGCTTTCGCCGGCGGCGATGTGCTGCGCGCCATCGACAATCACCACGCCCGTATCAACCACGTGCATGTCAAAGATATCCGCCAGTCCGTTGTCGATGGGCTCGACCGCAGCAAGCAGTCCTTCCTCGACGCTGTTGCCCTTGGCGCCTTCACCGTGCCGGGCGATGGCTCGCTCGATTTCGGTGCCATCGTCAAGCGCTTTGCCGACTACGGTTATGAAGGCTGGTTCGTCGTCGAGGCAGAGCAGGATCCGCGCAAGGCGCCGCCGCAGAAGATGGCGGAGATCGGCCATGCGGAGCTGATGCGGGTGATGACGGCTGCCGGTTATACGGTGGAGACGGAAGGTTTCCCGAAGGGGGAATGAGGCGCACGGCATATCCCTTTTCCCCGACGGGGAGAAGGTGGCGGCAGCCGGATAAGCGGCCGCACCCACGAATTCAGGAGGAGAACACAATGCCAAACCTCAAGGTGAAACCATCGGGCAAGAGCGGCAGGGTCACGCATGTGACACCCGAAAGCGCCGGCTGGACCTATGTCGGCTTCGACATGTACCGGCTGAAGGCCGGCGAGACGGCCTCCGGCGAGACGGGTGAGCGCGAGGTTTGCCTCGTCTGGGTGAGCGGCAAGGGCAAGGCTTCGGCCGGCACCAGAGATTTCGGCACGCTCGGCGAGCGCATGAGCCCGTTCGATGGCGCGCCCCATGCTCTTTATATCCCTATGGAATCGACATGGTCGGTGACGGCCGAGACCGATCTCGAGCTTGCCGTCTGCTCCGCACCCGGCGGCGGCACCTATCACGCGAAGGCTATTCCGCCTGGTACGCACCCGCCGCTGACGCGCGGCAAGGGCACGAATGTGCGCCACGTCAACAATATCATGCCGGAAGATGACAGCTCGGCACATTCGCTGCTCGTCGTCGAGGTCATTACACCTGGCGGCCACACCTCCTCCTATCCGCCGCACAAGCATGATCAGGACAATCTTCCGCATGAGAGCATGCTGGAAGAGACCTATTATCACCGCCTCAATCCGCCGCAGGGTTTCGGCTTCCAGCGCGTCTATACGGACGACCGCTCGCTCGATGAGGCGATGGCTATCGAAGACGGCGACGTAACGCTGGTACCGAAGGGCTATCATCCCTGTGCGGCGACGCACGGCTATGATCTCTATTATCTCAATGTCATGGCCGGGCCGAAGCGCGTCTGGAAGTTCTACAATGCGCCGGAACACGAGTGGCTGCTGAAAGCCTGAACCGGCCGCAGATCGCTAAATAATCTGACAGCGGGCGAGCCGCGTTGATGGTTCAATCCTCCCATTCCAACGCAATGGATGGAGGAACACCATGCGCGGCAACAGCCTTACAGTTTATGCGCAGCCCACCCACCGGACGGAAACCAGACGGGCGTGGCTTCTTTCGAATCTCATGGCCGGATTCGGCTGGATGGCGCGCAAGCTCGCTGAAAGGCGCAGTCGCAGCGCCGTCATGGAGCTATCCGATGATCAGCTGAAGGATATCGGTCTTTCCCGCGGCCAGATCGAAAGCGACGTCCATATCTCAAGCCACTACTGGAACAACAAGGGATTGTGATAGGTTAAGGCGGGTTCGCCTGCCAAATTCCGGAAAGACCGATGTCGCAATTTTCGACCGCATTGCTCTTGAAGACAAAGACCGTCACGATCCGTGATATCGTCTGCAACGGCGAATGCCGTCACAAAAGCGACGAGGAATGCGCCCACAAGACCAGCCTTGTTTATCCCTATCGCGGCGTCTTCATGCGCCATGTCGGGCGCAATGACACGGTGGCGGAAGCCAATCAGGTGCTGTTCTTCAATGTCGGGCAAGGCTATCGCATCAGTCATCCGGTCGATGGCGGTGATGCCTGCATCGATCTGTCCATCGACGAATCCCTCCTTGCCGAGCTTGCGCCCCGGGATCAGGTGCAGGCCAGCGCGCTGTTCGGCTTCAAGCGCCAGCGCCGGCGCATAGACCCGCGCGCGCAGGCGCTCGTTGCCCTGCTGCGACATGGCCTTCGTCGGGATGTCGCCGAGACGCTGGAGGCGGAAACGCTGGCGCTGACCCTTGTGCGCCGTTCGCTGGGCGAGCGCACCTCGCATGCTGCAGGTGCCAGTATCGGGCGGCAAAAGCTTGTCGACCGGGCCAAGCTCGTGCTTTCCTCCGATCTCGCGCGGCGTTGGACGCTTGCTGAGATCGCAACCGAAGTAGGCGTTTCGCCCGTCTATCTCACACAGGTCTTCCAGCAGGTGGAGGCAACGCCGCTCTATCGCTACCAGCTTCGGCTTCGCCTTGCCCGTGCGCTCGATCTGCTCGGCGAGTATGAAGACTTGACGGCGCTCGGCCTTGATCTTGGCTTTTCCAGCCACAGCCACTTCACCTCATGTTTCCGCCAGACCTATGGCCAGACGCCGGCGGAATTCCAGCGCGCGACACGGCTTCGCGCCTAAAGTCGCTAAAGAATTCGACAGCGACGGAAGGGCCAAAGGTGGTCTGATGATCCTGTTCCGGACGGAACTCAAACGGAGGATCCCGAGATGAAGAAGACCACGTGTGCTGCTTGTGACTGCGAGTTGGGACCAGACGCGATCAGCGTCAAGCTCGGCGGTAAGACCGTCGAGGTTTGCTGCGAAGAATGCGCGCAGGCGCTTGGAGAAGCGGAAGCTGCTACGGCATCCGCCCCCGCGCTAGCCAAGGATTGAAAGCAAGGCCGCGCCGAAAGGCGCGACCTTCTCTATTGCTTAAGCAGGCAGCAGCCCGTAACGCCAGCCGAGTCGCCGGGCGTTGCGGGCAAGCACGGTGAAGGCCAGCAGGAACATGCAGGCTTCTGCAAAGACCGGCACCATCCAGATACCCATCTCCCCGAAGAAATTGGGCAGCAGGAATGTCAGCGGCAGCGTGAAGAGATAGGCGCGCGACAGGCCGAAGATCGCCGCACGTTTGGCATCGCCGATCGCCTGGAAATATCCCGACAGCACGATGATCTGGCCGAACAGGAAATAGGCCCCCACCGTCCAGGGCAGAATGCGCGAGACCTCGGCGATGACGACGGGATCTGCGACGAAGACATGGCCGAGGCGGGTCGCCAGCAATTCCACCGTGATCTCGACGCCCGTGCAGTAGATGAGCGCCGAGATCAAGGCAATCTGCAGGCTGCGCCCGACGCGATCGGAAAGGCCGGCACCGTAATTATTGCCGCAGATCGTCTGGAAGGCGATGTTGAGGCCAAGCAACGGCAGGTAAGCGACAGTCATGACGCGGGTGATGATGCCGTAAGCGCCGACGGTTGCGACATAGTCCCCCTCGCCCCAGACAGACAGGTTGAAGATGACGGCGGCCGAGCAGAGCGAGATGCCGATGAAGCCGAGGCTCATCGGAGCGCCGAGCGCGAGTATGGGCCGCCAGGCCGAGAACGGAAAGCGGGATGCCGGGCGAAGCGCGCGCTCATTGCGCCAGCGGTAGACCACCACAGCAACCAGGCAGATCGCCTGCGCCAGCACGGAGCCCAGAGCCGAACCGGCAACGCCCCAGTGCAGGATCGCCATGAAGAACCAATTGGCGGCTATGTTCAGCGCCGTTGCAGCCAGCATCACCACGGTCATGAAGCCGATCCGGCCTTCGCTGCGCAGCGCGTCGATATTGAGCGACAGGAAGAAGCCGACAGGTGCAGCACCCACCATGATTCCCATGAAGGTCCGGGCATTGTCGGCGACAGTGAGATCACCCGCCGCTGCATTGTCGACGATGCGCCAGCCGACCGTCCAATAGATCGTATTGATGACGAGCACGACCAGGATCGCCAGCATATGGGCGGCCGCAAATGTGCGGCGAGCGGCATCGCGGTTGCCGCCACCGAGTTCGCGGGCAAGGATACTCGCCATGCCATTTGAGACGAGCGACTGCAGGGCAACCAGCATCATGAGGCCGGGGAAGATCAGGGTAACGGCGGAGAGCGCGCCTGCCCCGACATAGGCACCGAGAAAATAGGCGTCCACCACGGCAAAGAGGCCGTTGATGGTGGTGATCAGGATGATCGGCAGCGCCGTGCGTGCAAAGACTGACGGCAGCCGACCAGTGAGGAAGGCATTGGTTTCAGAACGTGCGATCATAGACGGAATCCGGATATTGCGGGCAACGACATGGCGATCAGATATCGAGAATGAGATGAGGCAGACCGTTCGAGGTCTTGCGCGGCGAAACGCCGTTTTCATCGATCTGGGCATGGATACGCTGGCGGAAGGCCGAGAAGCTCTCGAAAGTCACGACATCAACAGGCTCATCGAAATGGATGGTGATCCTGTAGAATTCACTGCCCGCGACAGCCGAAAGCGCCAGAACCTTGCCGGTGAAGGGCTGGTTCAGGTAGCGCCCGCTGATATGCGCGCCGACGAAAATCGGCGAGGCGGGCTTGTCGTTGGGCTTGGCAGCAAGTGCGGAAAGTGTGTTCCAGTCGCGGACGCCATACTGGCGGGCGATCAGTTCCAGGGCGGCGGCATGGGTGATCTCGCTGCCGCGCTCGGTCATGGCCTGGCGCAGACGCTTTGCCTGGGCCTTCAGTTCGTCGACCGGCGGATAAGCCGTCGTCATAGAGGTACGAGTCATGGGTTCAGCCTTTCAAAGGCATGCCATTCGACTGTCAGGGGGGCTCGCATTGCCGTCAGTCAGCATGCACAATGGCTGTGACCATGATCGCGAGGCTTCACCATGGATCTTCATCCGCGAGCGGCCGGTGCCTCGAACCGAGGCTTTCTATGCGCGACGACAGGCCGCAAGTCAAGATCGGCACAACGATGGTGAAAAATTGGGCAGATTCTGAACAGTATTGCCCGCAATAAAAGCGTTATGCCGTTAGATTTTGCACAAGCTTTCAATTTTAAAGATATTGTTCAGCAGATGTGAGCATTCACGCGCTAAAGTCTGACCATACAACAAGCGGAGGCTGATATGGCCTTTCAGATGCACCTCGACACAGAACATCCCAAGCCCGAACAGGCTTACAGAGAATTCAACCTCGACCGGCCCGGCAACATCATCTTCGTCGGCCACCACCTCAGCACCGGCACGCAAGTGCGCTGCCTGATCCGCACCATCACCCTTGCCGGTGCGGTTCTGGAGGTCAGCCCCAGCCTGGAAATGCCACAGAATTTCTTCCTGGAAATCCTCGGCATACATGATGAGATCGGCTCGACCCTGGTCAAGCGAGAAGGTGAGCTGGTGACCATCAGCTTCAACATGCTGATGAATCCCGAATTCCTGCATCACGTGCTGCGGCTGAGCTTCGAAACCGGTCTCTGATCCTCGATCTTCCTTCACACAAAAACGCGGGCCATATGACCCGCGTTGGAAAAGTGATCGTTAAGGCGATCAGGCGGCGAGATGTCGCTCGATCTGGTCGATCGGCAGATTGGTATAATCTTTCGCCACCTCGGCAGAGATCACCGCCTGTGCATCGGCACTGAGGTTTGGACGCAGGGTTCCGAGCGCCCGCGGCGGGGCAATGAGCAGGATACGGCTCGCCGCCTTTTCATGCACGAGTTCATCGAGCTTTCCGGCAACGTCCTTGAGGAAGGCTTCTTCAGCCTGATCCTGCCAATTCGTCTCTTCCATGGCACTGCCGCTCAGCCCATCCGGCGCATAACTGCGGCCCGGCTTATCTGTGCCGAGTTCGCGGGTCGGTTGGTTGGGCTGGGTCAGGGTCTCACGGACCTGGAGATTCATCAGCTCCGCATCGCCGGCGTTCTGCAGGATCAGGGCCTTGGCCCCATCGCAGACAACGACCCAGGATTCCCATGGAATTTTGACATCGGTCATTTGATTTCCTCGCTTTCATGATTGCAAGCAGCGCTTGCCTGGAGAAAACGCCCGGCAGTTGAAAGAGTTCGGGAAAAATCCGGACAAAAGGAATCAACGGCAATCCGCCGGAGGGACCGCCACGTAGAGGGCGCAAACGGGAGATTGACGATGATGAAGACAGCGCTTGTCGCCTATGCCGGTTGCCTCCTTACTCTTGCCATCGTCGATGCCATCTGGCTGGGCATTGTCGCCCGGACCTTTTATCGCGATCAGCTGGGGGAGCTCATGCTTGCCTCGCCGAAGCTCGGCATTGCCGCACTTTTCTATCTGCTTTTCACCGCCGCGATCGTCATCCTTGCGGTTTTGCCGGGGCTTTCCAGCGGCTCGCTCGGCACCGCACTTATCTATGGTGCCATTCTGGGACTGGCAGCCTACGGCACCTATGACATCACTAATCTGTCGACACTGAAGAGCTGGCCGCTTGCCATGAGCCTTGTCGATATGGCCTGGGGAACCTTTCTGACGGCACTTAGCGCCGCCGGAGGCTATTACGCGGCCAGATTGTTTGCCTGAGCAGCGTTCTCCTTTCCCAAGAGGGCACAATAGCTGTGCCGGTAAAGAACAAATTTCAAACTCGTTAAAATTGTAGTTTTAGATTTGACGAATGTGAAAAACATTCGTGTGAGCCTCTTCCTCGAACAGCCTGAAATTTGAACTGTCTGACGGAGAATGCGAAATGGAAATGCTCCGCGCAACGCACCTCGCCACGGTGAAGTCGGCTGTCTACGACATTCGCTGGGAAGAGTTCAACGTCAACCGACCGGCCCGCATCATGGCCGTTCGCCCGTGCCTGACTGGGGTTTCGATGCGAAGCGCCGAAATCCTCGATATTTCCCAAGGCGGTGCGACCTTCCTCGTATCGACGACGGCAGGCCTGCCCAAGCACTACTATCTGAACATTCTGGGTCTCGCCTACCGTATCGGCTGCGCTGAGGTCTATCGCCATCATGAGCGCATCGGCGTTCGCTTCATCAATCTGATGGACCCGGAGATTCTACGCAAGGTAGTGCGCGCGGACTTCATGATCGGCAATATGGAAGCGATCGACGCCCGCCGCAACGGCCGTCGCGTTTAAGCCGCAGTGAGCGTGAAATAATCTTGCTTGCCTTGGCAAGGCGAGAGCCTATTGTTGCGCGGCTTTTTCAATATGTTCAGGAAATTGCCGTTGCATGTCTGCCTTTTCACGCTTCACACCACTTGCCAGCAGCCTGCCTTCCACCGTTCCCTTCGTTGGTCCCGAGGCCATCGAACGTCAACGCGGCCTGAAGGTCGAGGCGCGTATCGGCGCCAATGAAAACGGCTTCGGGCCGGCTCCGTCGGTTATCGCCGCCATGCGCGAGCAGAGTGGCGACATCTGGAAATATAACGATCCCGAAAACTATGCGCTGCGCGAGGCGCTTGCCGCTCATCTCGGCGTCACGCCGGCCAATATCGCCGTCGGCGGCGGCATTGACGAGCTGCTCGGGCAGATCGTGAGGCTGGTGATCGAGCCCGGCGGCACCGTGGTCACCTCCCTTGGTGCGTATCCAACCTTCAATTTCCATGTGAACGGTTTCGGCGGCCGTCTGGTCACCGTTCCCTATACTGGCGACCGCGAGGACCTCGACGCGCTGCTCGAAGCGGTCAAACGCGAGAATGCACCCCTCGTCTATTTCGCCAATCCCGACAATCCGATGGGAAGCTGGTGGGATGCCGACAAGATCGTCGCCTTCGCGCGCGCCCTGCCGGAAACCTGCATGATGATCCTCGACGAGGCCTATAGCGAGACCGGCCCGGCCTCTTCCCTGCCGTCGATCCAGTCGCTGATCGACATGCCGAACATCGTGCGTACCAGGACATTCTCCAAGGCCTACGGTCTTGCCGGCGCGCGTGTCGGCTACATCATCTCGACGCCCGGCACCGCGCAGGCATTCGATAAGATCCGCAATCATTTCGGCATGAACCGGTTGGCAACGGTCGCAGCGCTGGCCGCCCTGAAGGATCAGGCTTACCTCTCCGAGGTGGTCGGCAAGATCCATGGCGCTCGTGACAGGATCGCCGATATTGCCAGGGCGAATGGCCTGCAGCCCTTGCCGTCGGCCACCAATTTCGTGGCGACCGATGCCGGCCGCGACGGCACCTATGCGAGGGCCATCGTCGACGGGCTGATGGAACATGGCGTCTTCATCCGCATGCCGGGTGTCGCACCGCTCAACCGCTGCATTCGCGTGAGCGTAGGGCCGGACTCCGATATGGCGCTGCTCGAAGAAGCGTTGCCGCTGGTTCTGAAAAAACTTGCCTGACAACGGATAAACCGCGGCCGGCGGGAGGTCGCCGGTCGCGGTTTTCTTCTCCGGCGTCGGCCCCGTCCAAAGCGCCCCGCCAGCTCCCCTCTTCTGAGGTTGTTATTCTTATCTAACTCTTGTCGGAGACGGTCTTAGTGGATCGTCATCCATTCGCGGGCGGCGCGGAGCGCTTCGGCAAGCTGCATCTTGCTCATCGAAGCGGCCACATCGGCGCGCAACTCGGCTGCGCGGTCGTTGCCCTTGATCGCGGCGATGTTCAGCCACTTGTGAGCGGCAACGAGATCGATCGCGCAACCACGGCCGGTCGCATACATCAAACCCATTTCGCAGAAGACATCGGCGCTGTTGTTCTCGCCACCCATGGTGGCCATTTCAGCATTGTGCATTTCAAAGCGTGCCATCGGTTCAGTCCCTGTTTAGCCTGTTAAAACGTACCCTGTTTTACCTTTGGGCCTTGCCGTCTTCTGCAGCTTTCGGCCTCTCCGGTCCGGCGGGTTTGCCCCGCTCGTTTGATGGGTTCACTATGCCAAACCGCTTTCAAAAAACGCCTAAAATGCATGATTAATTTGACGCAAACAAAGTGCAAATGCTTGGTAAACTTGGGTTTTTGTTAAACATCAGAATCCTTGCGAATTAAGGATTTTTGCTCGCCTTTTACGAAAAATTCAGATTTGGAAATTGAGGATTTGTTCACTGTGAAATCAGCATCGCACAGGCTATCTGCCGAAAAAAACGGATGAGGAGGCGGCATTTCAGGTTCCTCCCGAGACGTATTTATCTTTACGTTCGCGTCAGTTATTTTCGCGCAAATCCGTATCTCATGGAGGAAGAGATGATCCGCACCCTCGTTCTTGCCGCCGCGCTGGCACTTACAGCAGGACTGGCGCAGGCCGATGAACCCATAGTTGGCAACTGGAAAACGCGGGCTGGCGACACTGCAGTGATTGCACCCTGCGGCGGCGCGTACTGCATTACGCTGAAGACGGGCAAATATGCCGGCAAGAAAATCGGCACGCTCTCAGGCACCGGCGGGAGTTATAGCGGCGAGATCACCGATCCGGTCGACGACAAGACCTATAGCGGCTCCGGCAGTGTTTCAGGTGGCTCGCTGAAGATGCAGGGCTGCGTGATGAAGGTCTTCTGCAAATCCCAGACCTGGACTCGCCTCTGAGGGCGTTATCCAGTCTTTGAAACTGAACGCCAAATGAACCGCCATCTCAGCACCCGTTCAGCCGCATCATGGCAAAAGAGAACCATGAAGGGCGTATATCGGGGTAAGGACGTGGACGTGTTCATTCTGGCAAGGCGGTTTACAATCATCACGTTGTTTGCTGCGATCTTTGCGATTTCGTTTTCGGCAGTGGTCGTACGTACCGGCGGCGGCGGAGCACAGCAGTCGCGTTTCGGCGCGAACTATACCTGCGTGGAAAGCAGCGGCGGATTCTGCACCGCTATTCGCTGATACCTCGAAAAATATCTTGGTTTCAGCCCTCGCGCGTCGTTTGCTTGTTAAAAACAACTCTCTATAATGCCTCATGAGCAAACGAATCTATCCCTTATCCGCTTTCGATATTTCGTCCCCTCCCCCTTTTGAGCCGCAAACATTCGATGATCCGGCAGAAGCCGTCGAGGCTTTGACGGCGCTCTACGATCGCAATACCGGCTTCCTGATCAACAGCTTTAAGAAGCTCGCAAAAGGTGCGCCTGTTACCTCGCGCTACCGCGCCTTCTACCCCCAGGTCAGCATCGAGACGACGAGCTTCGGCCATGTCGACTCTCGTCTCTCCTACGGTCATGTGACGGCGCCGGGCGTCTATACGACGACGGTGACGCGGCCGAAGCTCTTCAAGCATTACTTGAAGGAGCAGCTTTCGCTCCTGATGAAGAGCCACAATGTGCCTGTGGTCGTTTCGGAATCGTCCACGCCGATCCCGCTGCACTTCGCTTTCGGCGAAGGCGCGCATGTGGAAGCGTCGGCTGCGGCTTTCGTCGATATTCCGTTGCGCGATCTTTTCGATACGCCTGACCTCAATACGACCGACGATGAGATCGCCAACGGCGAATATCTGCCGCCGCCGGGCGAGCCCTCTCCGCTGGCGCCCTTTACCGCGCAGCGCATCGACTATTCGCTCGCCCGCCTGTCGCACTATACCGCGACTGGTGCGGAGCATTTTCAGAACTTCGTGCTCTTTACGAACTACCAGTTCTATATCGACGAGTTCTGCTCCTGGGCGCGCAAGCTGATGGCCGATGGCGGCGATGGCTATACGGCCTTCGTCGAGCCGGGCAACATCGTGACGATGGCAGGGTCGAGCGTTCCGGAAACGGATGCGACACTTGCCCGCCTGCCGCAGATGCCCGCCTATCACCTGAAGAAAAAGGGCCATGCTGGGATCACCATGATCAATATTGGCGTCGGCCCCTCCAACGCCAAGACGATCACCGACCACGTTGCCGTGCTTCGCCCGCATGCCTGGCTGATGCTCGGCCATTGCGCGGGCCTGCGCAACAGCCAGCGCCTGGGCGACTATGTTTTGGCGCATGCCTATATGCGCGAAGACCATGTGCTTGACGACGATCTTCCGGTCTGGGTGCCGATCCCGGCGCTCGCAGAAGTGCAGGTGGCGCTCGAGGCCGCTGTTGCCGAGATCACCGGATATGAAGGTTTCGAGCTGAAGCGCATCATGCGCACAGGCACGGTCGGCACGATCGACAATCGCAACTGGGAACTGCGCGACCAGGCAGGACCGGTGAAGCGCCTGTCGCAGGCCCGTGCCATCGCGCTCGATATGGAATCGGCAACGATTGCTGCCAACGGCTTCCGCTTCCGCGTGCCCTACGGAACGCTGCTTTGCGTATCCGACAAGCCGCTGCATGGCGAATTGAAGCTGCCGGGCATGGCAACAGCCTTCTACCGTACGCAGGTGAACCAGCATCTGCAGATCGGCATCAGGGCGATCCAGAAACTTGCCGCGATGCCACCGGAAACGCTGCATTCGCGCAAGCTTCGCAGTTTCTTCGAAACGGCGTTTCAATAAGACATCGGCTGCGGCCCGGCTCCATCGGCCGGGCTGCGCTGTTTTCAAGCGCCTGCCGCATTTCGCAGTGCTTCAACCAGGCAGGCGAATGCCGCCAGAGCGATCCCCGTCCTTACCAGCGCCTTGACGATCTCGGCATTCTCCGGTGGCCGTGCGCCGCGCGTGACGATCAGATGCGCCAGTGCGATTTCAAGCATGCTCATTGCTCCATCTCCTTGATGTTGTCTGACGGAGCCTTGTCGAGCGCTGCACGGGCCATTCGACATCAGAGCCGGTGAAAAGATATTTCTTCTCCCTGTCGAAAAGGGCTTAGGCTGTTCGTCCAAGGGCTGTGAAACAGCGTGGAGGATGAGGCATGAAATATCTTTGCCAGGTGTGGTTCGACGGCTCGATCTTCTCGACCATGTCAGATGAGGAGCAGAGAAAGCTCGACCGGGATTCGCTTGCCTATGATCGGGACCTCGCCGACAGCGGCCATCTAATCGTCGCCCAGGCGCTGCAGTCGCCGCAATCCGCCGTTACGGTGCGGGTGCGCAGCGGCGAGATGTCGGTCACCGACGGCCCCTTCGTCGAGACGAAGGAAGCACTCGGCGGCTTCATCCTGATCGATGCCAAGGATCTCAACGACGCGATCCGTGTCGCGGCAGGCATTCCGCTCGCAAAGCTCGGTGCCATCGAAGTTCGCCCCATCCATGAATTCGGCTGAGGAGGTCATGTCATGAAGTTTCTGGGCCAGATCTGGTTCGATACCGAAAAGAGCAAGCGCGTCACCCAGGAGGAATGGGAGGCCGTCACGCGGGAATGTATCGTCAGCGACGACAGCTGGCGTGAAAGCGGCCATATGCTGAGTGCGCTGGCGCTCTATGAGCCGGAACAGGCGGTTACGCTGCGGGTGCGTAATGGCACGGTCGCCGCGACGGATGGACCTTTCGCCGAAATCAAGGAACATCTCGGCGGCTTCGTCGTGATCGAGGCCAGGGACATGGCGGAAGCGAAATCGATCATCTCCACGTTCCCGATCCTGAAATATGCGTCGATCGAGATCCGTCCGGCCTATTCGATCAAGGATGGGAGATAGCGATGCGCTTCGTCTGCCTCATCTACAATTCCGCCGATACCGACGGCACACTCAGCCAGGCCGAGGGCGACGACCTCGTAAGGGCGCATTTCCAGTATGACGAGGAACTTCAGCGCAAAGGGATCATGATCCATTCCGATGCGTTGGAAGGTCCCGATAGCGCCCTGGTGCTGAAGGTGCGCGACGGTGTTCTATCTTCGACCGATGGCCCCTATGTCGAGACCAAAGAACATCTGGCCGGTATCTACGTCATCGAAGCCGCAGATCTCGATGAAGCGCGCAAGGTCGTCGCCGGCATTCCGAGCGTTCGGGTCGGATCCATCGAATTGCGCCCAGTGCGACTGCTCACCCTGCCGCAGTGAGGACAAGCTGTTGGAGCGAGTGATCGAGGACATCTATCGTCAGCATTCGCGCCGCGTGCTGGCGACCCTGATCCGTCTGCTCGGTGATTTCGACCGGGCGGAAGAAGCGCTGCATGATGCCTTTGCGGCCGCGGCGCGAAGCTGGCCGGTCGGTGGCGTTCCCGATAACCCCGTCGCCTGGCTGGTTTCGACCGGCCGTTTCAAGGCGATCGACCATCTGCGGCGGCGAGCGCGCTTCAACGCTTCGCTGCAGCATATCGAGGACGGGCTTTATCCCGATGGTACGGAAACGGAGATCGGCGACATGGAACCGATCGAGGACGACATGCTGCGGCTGGTCTTCATCTGCTGCCATCCTGCACTGCCGGCGGATGCGCAGACGGCGATGGCGCTGCGCGAGGTCTGCGGCCTGACGACCGAAGAGATCGCGCATGCCTTCCTCGTACCGGCGCCGACGGTCGCGCAGCGCATCGTGCGTGCCAAGAACCGGATCAAAGCCGAGAACATTCCTTATGAAGTGCCTGTCGGAGCCGAACTGCCCGAGAGGCTCGACCGGGTGCTGCATGTCATCTACCTCGTTTTCAATGAAGGCTATTCGGCTTCCTCGGGCAGCATGATCGTGCGCGCCGATCTGACGGCAGAGGCGATCCGGCTGGCACGGCTGCTTGCTGCCCTGCTGCCGCATCCCGATGTTGCGGGCCTGTTGGCGCTCCTGCTCCTGCAGGAGTCGCGCCGTGCGGCGCGGCAGGACGGCGACGGCGCGCTGGTGCTGCTGGCCGATCAGGACCGGTCGCTCTGGGACCGGGGCAAGATTGCCGAGGGGCTTTCTTTGCTTACGCAAGCGATGCAGGCGCCCGAGGTCGGCATCTATACGGTTCAGGCGGCGATCGCGGCGGAACATGCGAAGACGGGCAGCGTCGAGGAAACGGACTGGCGACGCATCGCCTTCTACTATGACCTGCTGATCGCCGCCCAGCCATCACCAATTGCCGAACTCAACCGAGCAGTGGCGATCGCCATGGCCGAGGGGCCAGATAAAGGCCTTGCGATTGTCGATGCCATCATCGGCAAGGGCGAGCTTTCGACCTATCACCTTGCCCATTCGGCGCGGGCGGATTTCCTGCGTCGGCTCGGACGCCGGGACGAGGCAATCGCCGCTTACGAAGCAGCGCTGGCCTTCTGCCGGCAGGAACCGGAACGGGCTTTCATGCGCAAGCGTATCGCTGAGCTGACAGCTTAAGCCTTGCGGCGACGACCGAGAGGCAGGGAAATCGCCGTACCGGTCAGGGCCGAGACGATGATCAAGAGATGGGCGTTGACACTTGCCTGCGCCAGGGCATCGAGCGCAGAGCGTTCACTGGAGGCCCCGAAGGCGATGGCACCGGCGGTGATGCCGGCCGGATAGGTGCCGACACCGCCCGGTGCATGCACTGGCAGGACGGAAGACAGTTCGCCGCCCAGCGCGCCGCCGAAGCTCGCCGCCATCGGCATCACGCCCATCAGCCCGAGTGCCCAGGCAAGTACCAGAACCTTCACCAGCCAGTTGACGATGGTCATCGCCCAGGCGCGAGCGAAGGCGACGGCATCGACGGGCAGGCCGTTCTCGATTTCGTGCAGGAGTGCCTGCGCCTTTCGCGGCGCGAGCCTGATGCCAAGCCGCAGCAGCGGCTTGCGGGCGGCAAAGGCAAAGACCGGCAGGAAGAGGAAGAGGATCCAGACGAGCCAGGCGAATGCTGCGTGGGAGGCGGCGATTGCAACGCCCATGCCTGCAGCGGCAAGCAGCGCATGCAGATCCAGAAGCCGCATGACGAAGAGCGCAGAGGTCCCGCGCGTCAAGGGAATGCCGAATTCCGTCCGCATCAAGACCGGAAAACTGGTCTCGCCTGCACGGAAGGGCAGCATGATGTTCAGGAGATTATGGATCTGGGTGACGCGGAAAAGAGCCGCGAAACGACCCGATGTCTCCCGTGGAAAATAGTCGTAGATGCGCCATGTACGCAGGAAATAGGTAGTCGTCAGCAGGATGAGCGCGCCGATGACAGGACGTGGGCCGACGGCCTCCCATTGCTTCAGGATAACCGGCCAGCCCCAAAACCACTGGATGAAAAGCGCATAGGCTGCGACGATTGCTACCGTCATCAGGCTCATGCGATTGCGCAGAAACCAGGATTGCCCGCTTTCAACACTCGGGGTCTTCATGTATCAGGCTTCCTAAGTTTGGCTGCGGCGACTGGCTTTCATCGGCCTTCTGTTGCCGGGCCTTTTAGGAGAAATGAAACTTGCAGACAACGGTAGAGTCCATTCGCACCGCGAATGATCCGGTCCAACCGCTCGAACTGTCGCTGGTCGTTCCGGTCTTCAACGAGGAAGAAAGCATCGGCCCGCTGGTCGAGCGCATCGTCGCGGCCATGGTCGACTATCCGCACAATTGGGAACTGATCCTCGTCGACGACGGCAGCACGGACGCGACGCTCGTCAACGCCCGCAAATATGTCAACCTGGAAGGCCTGACGCTGCGCATCGTCGAACTGCAGCGCAACTTCGGCCAGACGGCCGCCATGCAGGCCGGTATCGACGCGGCGCAGGGCCGGCTGATCGCCACGATGGACGGCGACCTGCAGAACGATCCGAAGGACATCCCTTCGATGGTCGCGGAGCTGGAGCGGCGCGAACTCGACCTGCTCGTCGGCTGGCGCAAGAACCGCCAGGATGGGCTGTTTCTGCGCAAGATCCCTTCCTGGTGCGCGAACTACCTGATCGGCCGCATCACCGGTGTGAAGCTGCACGACTATGGCTGCAGCCTGAAGATCTACCGCGCATCGATCATCAAGCAGGTGAAGCTGATGGGCGAGATGCACCGCTTCATCCCGGCGTGGGTTGCCGGCGTTGTCCCGAGCTCACGCATCGGCGAAATGGTCGTCACCCATCACGCCCGCCAGCACGGCACATCGAAATATGGGATCTCGCGCACGTTCCGCGTCATCCTCGACCTGCTGTCGGTGATGTTCTTCATGCGCTACAAGGCGCGCCCCGGTCATTTCTTCGGTTCTCTCGGCCTCGGCCTCGGCGCCATCGCGGCGCTGATCCTGCTCTATCTCGGCTTCGACAAGTTCATCATGGGCAATGATATCGGCACGCGACCGATGCTCATGGTCGGCGTCGTGCTGCTCCTGTCTTCGGTGCAGATGATCACCACCGGCATTCTGGCGGAGATGATCGCGCGGACCTACTATCGCGACGACGCCTCGCCGAACTATATCGTGCGCCAGATCTTTTCACGAGAAAGCTGACGTGGGAGGCCTCCTCGACCGCCGGCCACAGCTGATCCTGGCAGTGCTCGGAACCTATTTTCTGCTCCATCTGATCGTCCGGCTCAGCATTCCCAATGCACTCGAGCTGGACGAAGCGGAGCAGATATTGCTCTCGCAATGGTTCGCCTTCGGCTATAATTCGCAGCCCCCCTTCTACAACTGGCTGCAATATGGCGTGACATCGCTTGTCGGCGTGTCGCTCTTTTCACTGTCAGTGCTCAAATGCACCATGCTGTTTTCCGCCTACATCTTCTATTGGCTGACGGCGCGGCTGACATTGAAAAACAACAGTCTGGTGGTGGTGGCGACGCTCGGCCTGCTCACCGTGCCGCAGATCGTTTTCGAGGCGCAGCGGGATCTCACACATTCAGTCGCGACGATCTTTGCGGGTTCGCTGTTTCTCTACGGCTTTTTCCGCACGTTGAAGACACCGACGGCCCTCTCCTACGCAATCGTCGGCATTGCGACCGGGATCGGGATCATCTCGAAGTATAATTTCGCTCTTCTCCCCGCCGCAGCATTGGTCGCTGCGCTCATCGACAGCGATTTCCGCAAGCGGCTCTTCGACATCAGACTGATCCTGACGATCGTTATCTCGATCGCCATAGTACTGCCGCACGCTCTCTGGTTCCTCAATCACCTCGACCTCGCCATCGACCGCACGCTGCACAAGATGACGGGAGGTAGCGAAAGCCTCCTCTCGCAGATGTCGGTCGGCTTTTCCCGGTTCATCGGCGCGATTGTCGGTATCGCCGGCGTGACGATCGCCATCTTCATCGCGCTGTTTGCCAAGTCGCTGCCGGCGGTGCTGCGCGCCTCCAGCCGCTGGTCGAGGATTGCCGGCAATATCCTGCTGATCGAGATCGGCGCCATCGCGCTGATGATCCTGTTTGCCGGGGTCGACAACATCGCCGACCGGTGGCTGACGCCGCTTTTCCTCATCCTGCCGCTCTATATCTGCATGAAGGCAGAAAGCGCCGCGGTGGAGACAAAAGTGCCCTTCAAGCTGTCGCTGGCGATCAGCGGCGTCATCACGGTAGCCGTGCTCGCCGTGCTCGCAATGCGTGCCTATTGGGGGCCGCTCATCGGCGATTATCAGCGGCTGAACATTCCCTATGACAGCTTTGCCGAAACCATCCGCAAGGACATCGGCGGCGAGCCCGGCCTGATCGTGGGATACGATCCGCATCTGGACGGCAACATGCGGCTGCAGATGCCGGGAACGCCGGTGCAATCCTATTTCTACCCGGATTTCAAACCGAGCTATCAACTGGACGCGAAACATCCCGTCGTCTTCGTCTGGCGTGAGAACAAGGGCAGGGCGCCACCTGCCTGGTCGAAGCAATTTTTCGGGGACGTGCTGACCCAGAACGGCCTGAAGCAGCCGGAGACCCGCATCGTCACCCTGCCCTATATATACGGACGACCGGGCGACACCTATCAGTTCGCCTACGCGGTCGCCTATCCCTAGAGCCTTTCCAGATCCGGCCAGGAAGGGCTTTAGCGCGCGAATGCCTCGAAGGGATTGACCTCCGTGAGTTGGCGCAGCGTGTCTCGGCCAACGCCCGCAATCTCAAGCTTTGGCAGGAGGCTTCCGACAAGGTGCGTATACGGTTTCGGGGTTCCGCCACCCGGTTGTGCCGGATCATACCAGCCGAGATCGTGGCTTATCAAAAGCTGCTTGCCCAATCCGGCTTCGAGTGCGTCCATTATCAGCGCGACCACTTCTTCATCAGGTGCCCTGCCGACATGGTCGTATTCGATCCACGCACCGCGTTCCACCAATGCCTTGTGAAGCTGGAAGTCCTCCTCTGCCTGTGTGTGAATGGATATGAAACGCTCGGCTGCGCAACCCTCTGACTGAAGAATATCCAGTTGGTCCATCACGACCCTTCCCCGGATCGTATGTGAGCCTATGACCGCGTTGGTGCGCACGGATGCTCTTGCGGCTGCGCGCAGGATACGGGCCTCAAGTGGCGTAATCCCGTCATCGCCAGCGCTCAGTTTTATCCATCCGGCGAGCACGCCCGTATCCTCGATGCCCTCGGTGAGTTCAGCCACCATCCATTGTTCGAGATCGCCTTCGCTGGCCTCTGCGACCCAGCCCGGTATCCAGGGTTCGCGATAGTTGCCGGTCGGAACGACAATCGGAAAATCGGACGCTTTCGATACGGCAAGGTCGATGTCGGCTCGCCTGCCAACGCCGCCTGTCGTGCATTCGACGAGCAAGGAAATACCTTGTCTCTTGATCGCCTCTATCTGTGGGACCATCAGCGCCACGACATCGTCCACCTCTGCCTCGGCGTAGCCGGGCTGGTCGGGCGTTCTAAGGTCGACAAATACATGTTCGTGCGGAAGAATCATGCCGAGTTCTTCGCGGCGTTTTGGTCCCAAGGTCGTGTAAATCTGCTTCATTGGTCGAGATTCCCCCCAGATGATCGACGTTCAATGACAAAGCAAACGGCAGGGCTTCCGCCGCCGCATCTTAGCTAGGCACGCAATTCCTTCCAGGCTGCGTCGAGCGCAATCTTTGCGACGCGCGCCAATTCATCGACCTCCTCATGGCTTATGACGAGTGGTGGCGAGGCGAGCATGCGGTCGCCGGTGGCGCGCAGCACAAGGCCGTTTGCCAGCGCGTGATTGCGCACCACCGCGCCGATCGGATCGGGCTTTTCGAAACGGGTACGGGTCTTCTTATCCGCGGCAAGCTGCAAGCCACCCATGAGACCAACACTTTCAGCCTCGCCGACGAAATCATGCTCGGCAAGCGCACCCCATTTCTTAGCGAAATAGGGACCGATATCGTCGCGCACGCGCTCGACCAGTTTTTCCTCCTCGATGATGCGCAGGTTTTCGAGCGCTGCAGCGGCACAGACGGGGTGGCCGGAATAGGTGAAGCCGTGGTTGAAATCGCCGACCTCATTGATCAGCACATCGGCGATGCGGTCGCTGACGAGCACGCCGCCGATCGGCAGATAACCCGATGAGAGACCCTTGGCGATCGGGGCGAAATCCGGCTCGACACCGAAATACTGATGGCCGAACCATTCACCGAGGCGGCCGAAGCCGCAGATGACCTCGTCGGTGACGAGGAGGATATTGCGCGCCTTGCAGATGCGGTCGATTTCCGGCCAATAGGTCTCCGGCGGGATGATGACACCGGCGGCTCCCTGGATCGGCTCAGCGACGAAGGCGGCGACGTTCTCCTCGCCCAATTCATCGATCTTGGCTTCCAATTCGCGGGCGACCTTCAGGCCGAATTCGGCGGGCGTGAGATCGCCGCCCTCACCATACCAATAGGGTTGACCGATATGGACGATGCCAGGGATCGGCAGGTCGCCCTGCTCGTGCATGTATTTCATGCCGCCGAGGCTTGCGCCTGCGACCGTCGAGCCATGATAGCCGTTGCGGCGGGCAATGACCGTTTTCTTCGAAGGCTTGCCGACGGCTGCCCAATAGACGCGCGCCATGCGGAACCAGGTGTCGTTGGCTTCCGAACCCGAGCCGGTGAAGAAGATGTGGTTGAAGCGTGGGCCTGCCTTCGACGTCACCATTTCGGCAAGCAGCGTCGTCGGCGGCGAGGTGGTTCCGAAAAACGTGTTGTAATAGGGAAGCTCGTTCATCTGCCGTGCCACGGCATCGGCGATTTCCTTGCGGCCATAACCGATATTGACGCACCAGAGGCCGGCAAAACCATCAAGATACTTCCTGCCGTGACTGTCGAAAATATGCACGCCCTCGCCGCGCTGGATGATGCGCGTACCATCGGCATTCAGCTTCTTCATGTCGGAGAAGGGATGCAGGTGATGGGCAGCATCGATGGCTGCGAGATTGGACAGCGGGTAAGTATCGGACATGATTAGACCTTCGGATTGAAAGGCTTTCGGTGATGGTTTACGACCTTGGCCTTCTACGAGAGGATTTTCAAGGTCATGGCGAGCAAGGGCAAAGAGGCTGAAGCGGGCGATCCACGGTTCGAGATCCTGATCGTCGGCATGAACGGCGACCTGCGCGGCAAACAGCTTCCACTCTCGGCCGAAAAGAAGGTCTGGGCCGGCGACATCCGTCTGCCGACCTCGACGCAATCGCTCGATATCTGGGGCGACGACAATGACGATATTACCGGCCTGTCTCTGACGATCGGCGATCCCGACGGCAATGTCATCCCCGACAGACGCAGCCTGACGCCGATGCCCTGGGCGCCTTATGGATCAATGCAGGTGCTTGCCACCATGCATGAATTCGACGGCAGCCGCAGCTTCATGGACCCGCGCGGCATCCTCGCCTCCGTGCTCGAGCGCTATGCCGAACGAGGGCTCACTCCGGTCGTGGCGACCGAGCTGGAATTCTATGTCGTCGATGAGAACTGGCGCGACACGGGCGTGCCCTCCCCGCCCGAGAGCCTTACCTATCGTGGCGATCCGAACGGCTTCCAGCTCTATGATATGAGCGCCGTCGACGCGCTAGACGATTATCTGCAGACGCTGCGAGCCTATGCCGGGGCGATGAACCTGCCGGCGGAGGCGACGACTGCGGAATTCGGTCCAGGTCAGTTCGAGGTGAACCTGCTGCATCGGCCGGATGCGCTGGCAGCCGCCGATGACTGCCTTTACCTGAAGCGTGTCGCAGAGCAAGCGGCGCGCAGGCACGGACTGAAATCGACCTGCATGGCCAAGCCCTATTCGGACCATGCCGGATCGGGGCTACATGTTCATGCGAGCATCATCGACAGGGACGGCAATAATATTCTCGATGCCAGAGGCGGCGAGCCGAGGCTCCTGAATTCGGTCACTGCGGGGCTGCTTCAGACCATGCAGGAGGCACAGCTCGTCTTTGCGCCCTTCGCGAATTCCTACCGCCGGTTCCAGCCTGGTTCCTTCGCGCCGACCGACCTTACCTGGGGCAGCGGCCATCGCGGCACGGCGATCCGCATTCCCGACGCCAACGGCCCGGCGGCGCGTATCGAGCATCGCGTGGCGGGTGCGGATGCCAATCCCTATCTGCTGCTGGCCGCCATCCTTGGCGGCATGCTGCTCGGCCTCGACGGCGATCTTGATCCCGGCGCGGAAACGACGCCTGACAATGCAGCGCCGGGGGCCAAGCGACTGACGCATGATTTCCTGACGGCGGTTGAAGCTTTCCGTCAATCAGCCTTCATTGCAGATATCTTCGGCGATAAATATCGAAAGTTGTACGGCGACACGAAGTACAAGGAAGCAATAACGCACCTGCGCACCGTGTCTGATTTCGATTATCGTACATATCTGACGCGGCTCTAGTTAAGACAGCCTGTCATCCCGTTGTCACATAGGCGTTTTTCTTAACCCTATCGGCATTATCGCCGCCGTATACTCTGAATCAGTAATATATCCCTGATAGCAGTGTATGCAGTAACCGGCAGCGGGAGCCGGATGGACAACGGGATGGGGAAAGGGATCGGTTTGAGCAACCGCATCACTCTTGAGGGAAAGCTGCTGTTTGCGACCGTTGTCGTCGCCTTTCTCACCCTTGTCCTGACAGCCAGCGCCCTCATTCCGACCTATGAAAGCTACCGCTCGACCCATGACAATCTGCTGGCCGTCGAGCGCTTCCGCCTAGTTCTCGAAGCGGCGAGCCGCGTGTCGGCCGAGCGCGGCCCGACCAACGATATCCTGGCGATCGAATCCGGCAGCAGCGCGCCGGCTACGGAACGGCTGAAAGTCTTCAGGCGCCTCAGCGACCTGGCCCTCGAAGCGCTGGACGAGCCCGTTACCGTCGAAGTCTCGTCTCCTCTACCCGATCTCCAAAAAGCGCTTGCCGACACAAGGGAGCGGCTTCGCGAAGCCCGAGAGGCTGTCGATCGTGTCGCCGCAACGCCGATGGCCGAACGTCAGCAGGAGGACGTACAGGCCGCAATCGGCGGAATGATCGATGTTATCGAAGTCTACCAGCATGTCGTCGACTGGCATGTGGCGGCCTATACGACGCGCCGGTCGGAGCTGACCGCGCCGTTCCTGACCGGCCGGATGATCAGCGACATGCGCGAATATGGCGGCAGGGCGGCCTCGCAGATCATCGGGCCGATCGCCACGCGTGAGCCACTCCACGACAGCCACATCACCGAGGCCAGCCGCGCGATCGGCCGGCTTCTGGAACTGCGCAAGCTGATGCGGGGGCAGACAATCGTCAGCGGGCATGACGAACTGTCTGCCAAGCTTATGGACGATGTCGATACGATCTTTCTGGGATCGGGCCTCGATCTGGTGACGATCCTCATGGATCAGGGCAAAGTCTCCGGCGATTATTCGATGTCCGCGGTCGAATTGACACGCAATTTCGTGCCTATGCTGCAGCCGCTGGAGCGCCTGCGGACCGTCTTTCTGGACGACGTCGTGAAGCGCTACAGGAGCCAGCACTATGCCGCGTGCTATCGTCTTGCCGCGATCGTCATCATCACGGCTTCCGCACTCGCGGTCCTGTTTGTCCTCTTCCGCTCGATCCGCCTGCAGATGCTCGATCCGCTGCTGACGGCGCGGCGTCAGGTCATTGCTCTCGCCGACGGAAGTGCGATGGATGCCTCCGATACGCTCTCCAAAGTGCCGGAGATGCGCAGCCTGTTCGAAGCGCTGGAGTTGCTGCGGGGCAAACTGGACGAGCGGGCCGAATACGAGGCTCGCCTGAAGATGCAGGCAGAAAAGGACGGACTGACCGGCGTATGGAACCGCCGGGCGCTGGAAGGTTTCGGCAACACGTCCGCCGAGCATGAAGAGGGTGCCTGCCTGATGCTGATCGACATCGATCATTTCAAGGCCGTCAACGATACCTACGGCCATCTGACCGGCGATACGGTGCTGATCGAAATGGCGTCGCTGCTGCAGGATGCAATGCGCCCGAGTGATATCGTCGCGCGCTTCGGCGGCGAGGAATTCGCCGTTCTCGTTTCCAGTGCCGATATCGAGGACAGCGCGGCTTTTGCCGACGAACTCCGCAACCGTATTCAGGCGCATGTCATTCGCGACACAGAAGCCGGCACCGACCTGTCGATTACTGTCAGCATCGGCGTCGCCGCCGGCAAATGTGGTGCCACCGGCTGGCGCCAGCTCATCGCATCGGCAGACCAGGCACTCTATTGCGCCAAGATAAAGGGGCGCAACCAGACGTGCGTCTTCGGCGACGAGGCAAATCTGGATGATGCTGAAAGTGCATTGATGCTGTTCAGGGCAAGGCGGTCCGCGGCCTTCTGAAGCGGCCTTTCAGATTCGCTTCACGTGCTGCTTTCGCGAAGCTACCGCACAGTTTTTTCCGAGATTTCAGGGCGTTACGCTGCCGGTTCGCGGCGCTCCCGTTCGCCCTCCTGGACGGCCAGCCCCTGTTTGACCAGCACCTTCAATTCGCCGGGATGCAGCTTCACCGTTATGTCGCGCTCCAGCGGCAGAAGCTCGCCGTCCATGACGCAATTCGCCTTGGCCCGCAGCTTCGGGAAATGCAGATAGACTTCGGCCGGATGCATGACCATGACGGCATCATTTTCGCGGAACTTGCCGCGCAGCATATCGATCGCGAGGCGCGCCACGCCTAGCGGCTTCAGCGGCTTTGCCGTGTAGAAGCCGAGTTCGCCGCTGCGCAGGTCGTCGGCGTAGAGCAGTGCGTTTTCGCCGAAGGGATTGTTGGAGACCGAGATCGCCGAAACACGGCGCGTCTCCCTCATGCCCGCCGCCTCGAAGGAAACTTCGAATTCCGGCGGGTTAAAGACGACGCCGAGAGCCGCTCGGGTGCTGGCGCGCATCTTTCCCAAGCGCGAACGGTAACTGTAGGAATTGCGATAGCGCACCATGCGCGCATGCAGGCCGGCGGAAAACTGGTGGATGAAGGGCCTGCCATTGGCGCTGGCGATATCGACATTGTCGAGTTCTCCGAAAGCCAGCACGTCGAGCGCCTGCCAGATATCGAGCGGCACTTTCAGCGAGCGCGCAAAAAGGTTCATCGTACCGGCAGGCACGACACCCAGTGCCACCCCGTTTTTCCAGGCGATTGAGGCCGCCGCTGAAATGGTGCCGTCACCGCCGCCGGCGACGATGCCGTCGATATCGTCACGCCGGGCTGCCCGCTCCATGGCAGGAACAATCTCGTTGCCGGAGAAGACGATGGCCTCGAAATCATGGCCGGCTTCGCGGAAGACCTCTTCCGCCCGCCTCTCGTAAGCCTGCATGTCTGTCGTTCTGAAGGTACCGCCGTCGCGATTGAAAAAGCCGACGAGCTTCATGAGGTGCCTTTTCCCTATCCCGCTATCCCTGCCCGAAGAGATGGTTGATGCTCCCGTGATTTCAAGCCGCGGAGATTTTGCGTCCCCATGAGCGAAACGCAAATATTGCAATGGACGTATGCAGATAGCGATACGCTGCACTGCAAAAAAAGCACTCGACGCTGACGGCCCGCTGCCCGATAGATGGGATAATGGAGATCATATCTCCGTCCCCCGCCATTTCTGAATGACCGGTCCTGCGTCTATCGCCAGCGGCCGTCGCCAAGCACAGATCCTTCGAGGACCGCCCGTGAGCCAGGTTGCTGTAAACGATTCCATCGATTCCGAACCGGAGGCAGCGCTTCCCTCTGCGACAACCGTCGCGCTGGTGCAGCTGGCGCTGGCCGCCGGCGGCTTCGGTATCGGCACCGGCGAATTCGCGATCATGGGCCTGCTGCCGAATGTTGCCGATACTTTCTCGGTTACGACCCCGCAGGCGGGCTATGTGATCAGCGCCTATGCGCTCGGCGTCGTCATCGGCGCGCCTGTCATTGCCGTGCTGGCCGCCAAGATGGCGCGGCGCACATTGCTGCTCTGCCTGATGCTGCTCTTTGCCGTCGGCAATATCCTGAGTGCTGTCGCGCCAACCTTCGAAAGCTTCACGGTGCTGCGTTTCATCAGCGGCCTGCCGCATGGCGCCTATTTCGGCGTCGCAGCGCTTGTCGCCGCCTCCATGGTGCCGGTGCACCGGCGTGCGCGGGCCGTCGGCCGCGTCATGCTGGGTCTCACGGTCGCGACCCTGCTCGGAACACCGATGACCACTTTCTTCGGCCAGGCGCTCGACTGGCAGGTGGCCTTCCTCACCGTCGGCATCATCGGCCTCGTGACGGTCGCCCTCATCTGGTTCTACGTGCCGCATGACAAAGTTGCCGAAGGGGCAAGCGCGTTGCGCGAACTCAGCGCCTTCCGCCGCCCGCAGATCCTGCTGACGCTTGCCATCGCCGCCGTCGGCTACGGCGGTATGTTTGCGATGTTCAGCTATATCGCCTCGACGACGACGCAGGTGGCGATGCTGCCGGAAACGGCTGTTCCGCTCATGCTCGTGCTGTTCGGCGTCGGTATGAATGCCGGCAATTTCATCGGCTCGTGGCTGGCGGACAAGTCGCTGCTCGGCACGATCGGCGGCTCGCTGGTCTACAATATCATTGTATTGACGATGTTCTCGCTGACCGCCTGGAACCCCTACATGCTCGGCCTCTGCGTGTTCCTCGTCGGCTGCGGCTTTGCCGCAGGCCCGGCGCTGCAGACGCGCCTGATGGATGTGGCAGCCGATGCGCAGACGCTGGCGGCCGCCTCCAACCATTCCGCCTTCAACATTGCCAACGCGCTCGGCGCATGGCTCGGCGGCCTCGTCATTGCCGGAGGCTACGGTTTTGCGGCAACTGGCTATGTGGGTGCAGTGCTGTCCTTCCTCGGCCTCTTCGTCTTTGCCGCGTCGCTACGCCTGGAGCTCCGCAGCCGGCGCGCTTAACGCTTTGGATATGCGCAGCTCCCGTCCCTCGGGGCTGCAGAAAACGAATTCGTCACCCCAGGCGGCAAGCGCGCGGATAACCGGCTTTAGCGTCGAGCCGAGCGGCGTCAGCGCATATTCGACATGCGGGGGCACGACCGGGTAAACTGTTCGTGAGATCAGGCCTGACTCTTCCAGCTCGCGCAGTTGCTTCGTCAGCATCCGTTGGGTGATAGCCGGCAGATGGCGTCGTAGTTCGTTGAAGCGCAAAGTCCTGTCCATCAGGTGGAAAAGGATCACGCCCTTCCACTTTCCATCCAGATAGGTCAGCGTCGCCTCGACCGGGCAACCGGGGAAATTCTTGACCAGCTTGGCGCGCGGACGTGACATTTACAGTATCCTTTTTGGTACTACGTACAGAATTTGTGCATTCTTGCGTTGCCGAAACATAGGTCGCATCTAGCTCTCGTGCAATGAACACAGGAGTTTCCAAAGATGCGCGCCGTCGCTTACAAGACCCCACAGCCAATCGTCGCCGAAACCTCGCTGATCGACGTCGAACTGCCGATGCCGGAAGCAAGAGGTCATGACCTGCTGGTCGAGATCAAGGCCGTCTCCGTCAATCCCGTCGATGTGAAAGTGCGCGCCGGCATGGCGCCGCCGGCCGACGAACTGAGGGTGCTCGGCTTCGATGCCGCCGGTATCGTCAAAGCCGTCGGTTCGGATGTCACGCTGTTCAGGCCTGGCGACGAAGTGTTCTATTCCGGCGTCATCAATCGTCCGGGCTCGAATGCGGAATTCCAGCTCGTCGACGAGCGTATCGTCGGCAAGAGGCCCAAAAGTCTGGATTTCGCCGCGGCCGCGGCCCTGCCGCTCACCTCGATCACCGCCTATGAAGCACTGTTCGATCGACTGCGCGTCACCGATCCGGTGCCGGGCGCGGCACCTGCCGTACTCATCATCGGCGGTGCCGGCGGTGTCGGTTCGATCGCCGTGCAGATCGCCCGCACGCTGACCGACCTGACCTTGATCGCCACCGCATCTCGCCCCGAGACAAAGGAATGGGTGAAGGCGCATGGAGCCCATCATGTCATCGACCATTCCAAGCCGCTCGCACCGCAGGTCGCAGCCCTCGGTATCGGTGCGCCGGGCTTCATCTTCTCGACCACGAATACCGACAAGCATGTCGCCGATATAGTCGAGGCGCTGGCGCCGCAGGGTCGCTTCGGACTGATCGACGATCCGAAGACCTTCGACATCGTTCCCTTCAAGCGCAAGGCCGCTTCCGTTCACTGGGAGCTGATGTTCACCCGCCCGCTTTTCGGCACGCCTGACATGATCGAGCAGCACAAGATCCTGAACAGGATTTCCGAGCTCGTCGATGCCGGCAAGATCCGCACGACACTGTCGGAGACAATCGGCACGATCAATGCATCGAACCTGAAGAGGGCGCATGCCATGGTCGAAAGCGGCAGCATGAAGGGCAAGGTCGTGCTGGCCGGATTCTAGGGTTTCGGTGACCGAAATTCCGCCCCTTCGGCCGCTCGAAATAATGCGTAAAGGATGCTGACTTATAATGCCGCGCCGAGGGTGCGGCATTCTGGCGTTAAGCATTTAAGCAACTTGACTTTTTCCGCATTCGAGACCACCTAATGTGACACGTGGATGACGTACGTCATGCATGAATATCAACGGAGCCATCATTCAGATGCCAAGCGACAGTAGCAGTCGATTGCCTTTGCCGTACGCGGCCGTCGTGCGCTGACCTGGATGCTCCAGGCTCGCCCGTTCGGACGCTACGGCGGATCGACGGAAAGGCGAGCCAATGAATATCAATCGCTTCCCCCTGCGGGCCGGCTATGCCGCCCGTGCCTTTATGAACAGCCGTGTCGCGACCATTGCCGAGCGCGTGGAATCGCTGAACGGGCTTGCCCCGGCTGAAGCCGGCCGCATCCTCTCGCGGATGCCGCAGGACTATGCCGTCAACATTCTGGACCGTCCGGAACTGCGCAACGCATCGGCCATTCTGGCGCTGATGGACAGCGCAGATTCCGCTCGGCTGCTGCATGGCATGTCGAATGACCGCGTCGCCGACGTTCTCCTGGAACTCGGTGTCGAAGATCGCGTGCGCCTGTTCTCCAGCCTGGAAGAGCCGGTTCGCGTCGCCATCCAGCATCTGATGGGCTATCCGCCGCGCACGGCCGGCAGCATCATGACGACGGAATTCGTCAGCGTGCCTGACGACTGGACCGTCGCCCAGACCCTGGACCATGTCCGGCAGGTCGAACGCTCGCGCGAAACCGTCTATGCCATCTATGTGCTGGACCATAATTCCGGTGCGCTGCTGCGCGTCGTCACCTTGCGGCGCCTCATCACCGGCGAACCCGATGCCTCGATCCTCTCGGTCGCGCAGAAGGGCACGCCCGTTTCGGCCAATGCGCTGATGAAGCAGGAAGATGTCGCACGGCTGATCCGCAAGCACGATCTGCTCGCGCTGCCAATCGTCGACGACCACGGCATGGTGCTCGGCATCGTCACGGTCGATGACGTCATCGACACGATGATTTCGGATACGACCGAATCCGCACAGCGTTTCGGCGGTATGGAAGCGCTCGGCAAGCCCTATATGAAGATCACCTTTGGGGGCATGATCCGCAAGCGTGCGGGCTGGCTCTGCGCGCTCTTCCTTGGCGAAATGCTGACGGCAAGCGCCATGCAGCATTTCGAAGGGGAGCTGGAAAAGGCCGTCGTGCTGACGCTCTTCATTCCGCTGATCATGAGCTCCGGCGGCAATTCCGGTTCGCAGGCAACCTCGCTCATCATCCGGGCGCTGGCTGTCGGCGAATTGAAGCTCACCGACTGGTGGCGGGTGCTGGTGCGCGAACTGCCGACGGGCATCGTGCTCGGCGCCATCCTCGGGCTTGTCGGCATGATCCGCGTGATCATCTGGCAGCAGGCCGGGCTCTACGACTACGGCCCGCACTGGCAGCTTGTCAGCCTGACGGTCTTTGCGGCGCTTATCGGCATCGTCACCTTCGGCTCCATATCGGGGTCCATGCTGCCTTTCCTGCTGCAGAAACTGCGGCTCGATCCGGCAACGGCATCGGCTCCATTCGTCGCCACGCTAGTCGATGTGACCGGGCTCGTCATCTATTTCTCGGTGGCGCTGCTGATCCTCAGCGGGACGTTGCTTTAGTTCCCACAAACGGCAGGCAGAGTGGTGTCCCATCGACCGGATGGGAGATCACAACGGCGTCGATGCCGAAGACGGTGCGAATAAGCTCCGGCTTCAGCAGATCGGCGGGGCTGCCTGCCGCGTGGATGCCGCCTTCGGCGACCGCAATGATGTGGTCCGCATATTGGGCGGCGTGGTTGAGATCGTGGACGACCATGACGATGGTGCGTCCACTCTTCTCGTTCAGCTCCTTCAGCAACTCCAGAACTTCCAGCTGATGGGCGATATCGAGATAGGTCGTCGGCTCATCCAGAAGCAGGATCGGCGTTTCCTGTGCCAGAGCCATGGCGATCCAGGCGCGCTGGCGCTGGCCGCCTGACAGACGATCAAGCGGGCGTTCGGCGAGATCGGTCAGTCCGGTCGCGGCAAGCGATGCCTCGACGATCTCTTCATCGTGGCGCGTCGTGCGCGACAGCACGCCCTTGTGCGGATGGCGGCCGAAGCGGCAGAGCTGGCGCACGGTCAAGCCATCGGGCGAAACGGGGCTTTGTGGCAGCAGCGCCAGTGTCTGGGCGATCGCCCTGCCCGGCATTTCGGCAATCGCCTTGCCGTCCAGCGTCACGGTGCCGCCGAGCGGCTGGATGATGCGGCCGAGCGCGCGCAACAATGTCGATTTACCGGAGCCATTGGCGCCGATCAGGGCGGTGATCTTGCCCTCGGGGATTGCGACATCGACATGGTCGAGCACTTTGATCGCGGCGTAGCCGAGCGTCAGGTCGTTGGCGGAGAGGCGCGGATGGGCGGCATCAGTCATTGCGGCCGGCCTCCTTAATCAGCAGGAAAATGAGATAGGGACCGCCGATGACGGCAGCGACGATGCCGGCCGGGATCTCGTTCGGCAGGGCCACGAGCCGGCCGATCAGATCGGCGGTGGAAAGCGTCAGGGCGCCGATCAGGGCGCTTGCCGGGACCATGTGGCGGGCACGCGAGCCGACGAGCAGGCGCGCGGCATGGGGAGACAACAGGCCGAGGAAACCCATGCTGCCAACGGCAGCGACGCTGCCGGCACAGAGCAGAACCGAGACGACGATGAGGCCGCCGCGCAGGAATTGGGGCGAGATGCCGAGGCTCGTCAGCGTGTCGTCGCCGAAGCCGCCGGCATCGAGCCTGATCGTGGCGATCAGCACGAAGGGCAGACAGGCGAGAAGCCAGAGCGAAAGCGCGATCACGTCGGTCATGGTCGAGCCGTAGACGCTGCCCGCGAGCCAGACCATCGACTGGTCGGCGCGGGTCGGGAATAGCACCATGACATATTGCATCAGAGCCTGGGCCAGCATGCCGAGCGCCACGCCGACGAGTGCGAGTGCCGCAATCCCGCCGCCGAAGGTGCGGCCGATGGCAAGCAGAACCATTGCACCGGCAACGGCGCCGGCGATCACACCAGCCGGAATGGCCCAGACGGTCCAGGCCGGCGGGGTGAAGAGGCCAGCAAGGAAGGCACCGAGGCCGGCCCATTTGGTGATGCCGACGACATCGGGCGAGGCCAGCGGATTGCGCAGCGCCCCCTGCAGAAAGGTGCCGGCAATACCGAGCGATGCACCGGCAAGAATGGACACGATGACGCGCGGGGCGCGGTATTGCATGACGATGAAGGCGCTCTTGCCGCCGGCTAAGCCATCGAGCACCTGGCCGACCGAAAGCGTGACGGCGCCGATCGTCATGCCGAGAATCGCGATGACGAGAATGAGCGCGGCAACGGCGATGCAGACAGTCGCCGCGCGCAGGCTCTTCGATGGCAAGGCAGCGCTCGTCATTTCGCCCTCTGCCGCCAGAGGATCACGAGGAATGCGGGGGCGCCGACCAGTGCCGTGACGATGCCGACAGGGGTTTCGGCCGGAAAAGCAGCGACGCGGCCGAGCAGATCGGCGACATTCAATAATAGCGGACCGGTGATGGCGCTCAGCGCAATGATCGTCAGCTGATCGCCGCCGGCCAGACGCCGCACTATATGCGGCACGAGCAAGCCGATAAAGCCGATGGGGCCGCTGACGGCAACGGCGGAACCGGCAAGGATCACAATCAACACAGCAGCAAGGCCGCCGACACGCCTGGCGTTCTGACCGAGCGAGACACTCGTCGTATCATCGAGTGCCAGAACGCCGAAATGCCGCCCGGCAACGAGAGCGATACCGCCGCCGATGATCGTGAAAGGCAAGATGATCCAGACCTTGCTCCATTGCGCGCCATTGATGGAGCCGGCAAGCCAATAGACGATATCCTGTCCGGCATTGTTGGCGATCAGGATCGCCTGCACGAGAGCGGCAAGTACGAGCTGGATGGAGATGCCCGCAAGTGCAAGCTTCATCTCGTTCATCGCGCCGGAAACCGAAAGCGCCCACATGGCAAAGCCGACAGCGGCGGCACCGATGAAAGCCGGCCAGACGGTGCCGCCGGCACTCAGGCCGGGAATTGCGATCAAGGAAATCACGATGACCAGCGAGGCTCCGGCATTGATGCCGAAAGTCTGCGGCGAGGCGAGCGAATTGCGGGTCAGCGTCTGGATCAACACGCCGGCGACGGCGAGATTGGCACCTACCAGCATGGCAAGCATTGCCCGCGGCAGGCGCACATCCCAGACCAGCGCGCTATCCGGCGAGCCATCGGGCGCAAAGAGCAGATGCAGCGCACGCCCGACCGGCAGTTCGGAGACGCCGAAGGAAATGCCTGCAAGGATGACGGTGGCCAACGCCAGCAAAAGGCAGAACGCCAGCAGCACGGGGCTGCTGCTTCCATGCCGCATGACTGCGCTGCTCCTTGCCGTCATCGACGCTTAAGCCTTGTAGACCTTGGCGAGGATTTCGCGGGCGATCATCTCGGCCGTCGTCAGCCCGCGGAAACGGGAGAACTGGTTACGATCAACTTCGTAAATCGTACCGGCCTTCACGGCGGAGATATTGGCGAAGGCGGTGTTGGTCTTCCACTGATCGAAGACAGTGCCGCCGGCATCCGTTGCGACCAGCATCACATCCGGGTTGACGGCGATGAGGCGCTCGAGCCCTGCCCCGCTTTCGACGGCATCGGTGGAGTCGATCGCCGGCGTCAGGCCCATGGCCTTGAAGACAGAGCCGGTGAAGGAGGCCGAGGTATGCAGGCTCATGGAATCCGGATTGGCGACGGCCAGCAGGAAGCGGCGCTTCTCACCGGTCGGGATCTTCGCGACCAGACCGGCAATGACGGCTTCATGAGCGGCGAGCGCCTGCTCGCCCTTCTGCTTTTCGCCGAGCGCATCGGCGATCGTCACGACAGAGGTCTTGATGACGTCGTAGCTGCCTTCCCAGCTGTTCAACACGATGGTCGGCGCAATGGCGCTGAGCTGCTGGTAGATCGCCGAATGGCGGAGTTCATCGGCAATGATGAGATCTGGTGCCAGTGCCGCGACGAGTTCCAGATTGGGCTCCAGGCGGGTGCCGACGGAGCTGTAGTCGATCTTCTTGCCGAGCAGCTGTTCGATCCGCTTCGGCTGGTTGTCGTCGGTGATCCCGACGGGCACGACGTCGATCGCATTCAGCGCCTGGACGAAGGAGAATTCGAGAGCGACGACGCGCTGCGGCTTGCCGGAGATTTGTGTCGTGCCGAGCTCATGGGTGATCGTGCGCTTCTCATCTGCAGCAAAGGCAAGGCCGGGTACGGCAGTCGCAGCAGCGGCGGAGAGCAACAGGCCGAACTGGCGGCGCGACAGCGGAATATCAAAAACGCTCACGGCAAAATCCCTCATACTGAAATGATCGACCGGCCCTCACACCGGATGAGACACCCGCTACAGAAGTGAAGTGAATTTTTCAAGTAAAGTTTACAAAAATAATCACCTTATCGAAAAGGTGCGTCAATCGCGCTCGGGCAGCTTCAGCGGTCCATGCGTCTTGATGCTGCGGATGGCGAAATTCGAGCGTATATCGGTGACATTCGGCAGCGTCAGCAGCGTCTCCGTCAGCAGCCGCTCATAGGCCGAGAGATCTTCGACCACGACTTCCGCCAGGAAATCGGCCGTACCCGAAATCAGGAAGCAGGAGACGATTTCGGGAATGGCAAGCAGGGCCGCCTGCTGCGCCTCGGAATTTTCCCGGCTGTGATGGGCGACCTTGAATTCGACGAAAACTGTGAGCCCGAGGCCAACCTCCTTGCGGTCGATATCGGCCGTGTAGCGGCGGATGACACCCATCTTTTCGAGATTGCGGATGCGGCGCAGGCAGGGTGACGGCGAGAGGTTCACCTTCTCGGCGATCTCGACATTGGTGGCACGCGCATCCTCCTGCAGACATTTCAGGATGGCGATATCGAATTTATCGAGATTTGGCATATTTGCGAAATCCATCAGCACGAATTGGCAGATCATTGCGCATAGCACGATTTCAGCGCCACAGATAGCAAGGACAGGCCTCGTCCCTTGGCGCTAATCTTCCTGTCAACCGGATGATATCCGGATGGAAGAAAGGACAGGACGATGAGCACGATCGCATTTTCAAACGAAAAGTCGCCTTCGCAGACACTGGGTTATGCCGCCGGCACGATCACCGTGCTGATCTGGTCGTCCTGGTTTCTGGCAACACGTCACAGCGCAACAACACCGCTCGGCTCGATCGATATCGGCCTCATCCGTTTCGGCATTCCGGCGCTTGCTCTTTCGCCGGTCTGGTTGCGCACCGGATTGCTGCCGAAGGGTCTGTCGCTGCATCTGCTGGCGATCATGGTCGCCGGCTGCGGCGCCATCTTTTTCCTGGTGACGACGCTTGCCATTCACTCCACACCGGCTGCTTCGTCGGGCATCCTGCTCGGGGGCTCCATGCCGCTCGCTACCGCGCTGATCGGCATTCTGCTCTTCGGCGAACGGCCTGATGCCACGCGCATTGCCGGGTTGCTGGCCATCGTTGCCGGTGTCTTGATCCTGCTCGTTCGCAGCCTTGCAGATGCTTCCCTGCCCTGGACGAGCTTCGTGCTGCTGCCGGCAGGCGCCGTTCTCTGGGCAAGCTATACGCATGCCTTCCGCCGCTCGGGTCTCTCAGCACTCCAGGCCAGCGCGCTGATCGCTATCTGGTCATTCCTGATCATGGCAGCGCTGGCGCTGGTCTTCGGTATCTCTCTGCCGCGGGCCCCGCTTCCGGAAATCGGTCTGCAGGTGCTGAGCCAGGGCATCCTGTCCGGCCTCGTCGCGATGCTGGCCTACGGCACGGCAGTACGTACACTCGGCGGAACACAGGCTGCGGCCTTCACGGCGCTGACACCGGTGCTTGCCACACTCGGCGGCGGCTTCCTGCTTGGCGAACAGATCGGCCTTGCCGAGATCAGCGCCGCGATCATTACCGGCATCGGCGTGGCGCTTTCGACCGGCATCGCCGCCAAACGCCGCTGATCGCCTCAATCAATCAAGAGCCGCCGTCAGCGATCTGCTGCGGCGGCTCTTGGCGTTTTGTTCAGTTCGAATGCACGCAGGATTTTTTGAGTTCGCCGGACTTCTCTTTATGGACGAATTTGGCGATCTGCCCTGCAGGACATTGACCGTCATTGAAAAGCACGGCATGCCCCGCCGGGATCGACTGAAGTGTCGGCCTCTGTGTAACGGTCTTGATGGCCGCCAGCGCGGGCAAAGCACTGGCAAACGCAGATAGAACCACAATAGAAGTTACTAGATTTATACTGCGCATTGCGATCTCCCTTTGTGAATAAACCGCAATAAATTGAGCGTACTTGCGCCACCCGTCAATTCACTTCTATCGATAATGCTTTACCCTGCTTTGACTCAAGGATCACGTTGCTTTCCCGCCGAGTAATCAGGGTTTAAGCCGTCGCCTGAATGACCACGACCTTGGCGCCGACCTGGACACGGCTGTAGAGATCGATCACATCGTGGTTCATCATTCGGATGCAGCCGCTCGACATGGCAAGGCCGATCGATTGCGGCTGGTTGGTGCCGTGGATACGGAAATGCGTGTCGTTGCCACCGCGATAGAGATACATGGCGCGCGCACCGAGCGGATTGTTCGGTCCGCCCGGCATGCCGCCGGCGAGCTTGCGATAGCGCTCCTCACGGCGCTGCATGTTTTCCGTCGGCGTCCAACTCGGCCATTCCGCCTTGCGGCCGACATAGGCATTTCCTGCGAATGCCAGTCCCTCACGACCGACGCCGACGCCATAGCGCATCGCCCTGCCGTCACCGAAGATATAATAGGCACGTCGTGCAGGCGTATCGACGACGACGGTGCCCGGAGCATAACCGCTCTGATAGACCACTTCCGTGCGACGCAGCTCCGGCTTGATCTGGTCGATCGGCACCTGCTTCAGCGGAAATTCCTCATCCGGAAGTGCGGCATAATTCGTCTGGCTGTTCAGAGTGGTCGAAGAGCAACCGGCGGCAAAAAGGGGCAGAGCGATCAGGAAGCCCCGGCGCGAGATTGTCATGAATGTGTCCTTACTGCGTCAAGAAGATGTCGCAGGCTAAGGAGATTATGGTTAATGAAACGCTAAACGGGCGCGGCAGAACCAAATAACGAATGCGTTATCAGGTATAATCTGCACGCTAATCTGCTGAGACGCCAATATTACTCGCCAATGCAAGACATTGATCTGCAGAGAAATTTTCCGGCATCGCTTCGACGCCGATTTCTCGGCGCCGAATGACGACGCGGATCACATATTCGGATAGACCGGCCCCTCACCACCCTGCGGCGGCACCCAGTTGATGTTCTGGTTGGGATCCTTGATGTCGCAGGTCTTGCAGTGGACGCAGTTCTGGGCGTTGATGACGTAGGTTTCCTTGCCGTCCTTCTCCACCCATTCATAGACGCCGGCCGGACAGTAACGCGTCGACGGGCCGGCATAGATGTCGTGCTCAGACGATTTCTGCAGCGCCATGTCCCTCACCTGCAGATGGACCGGCTGGTCTTCTTCGTGGTTGGTGTTCGACAGGAAGACGGAGGACAGACGGTCGAAGGTCAGGACACCGTCGGGCTTCGGGTAGTCGATCTTCTTGTGCTGAGAAGCCGGCTCCAGCGAGGCCGCATCCGTCTTGCCGTGCTTGAGTGTGCCGAAGAAGGAGAAGCCGAGGAGTTGGTTGGTCCACATGTCGAAACCGCCCAGCGCCACGCCGAGCGCCGTGCCGAATTTCGACCAGAGCGGCTTGACGTTGCGCACGCGCTTCAGATCCTTGCCGATATCGCTCTTGCGCCAGTCGGTTTCGATCTCGGTCACTTCGTCATTGGCGCGGCCCAAGGCGATGGCGGCGGCAATGCGATCGGCGGCCATCAACCCTGAAAGCACGGCATTGTGGCTGCCCTTGATGCGCGGCACGTTGACGAAGCCCGCCGAACAGCCGATCAGCGCGCCGCCGGGGAAGGAGAGCTTCGGCACCGATTGGTATCCGCCCTCGGTGATGGCGCGGGCGCCGTAGGAGAGACGCTTGCCGCCCTCGAACTTGCCGCGGATCGCCGGGTGCGTCTTGAAGCGCTGGAATTCCTCGAAGGGGTAGAGATAAGGGTTCTTGTAGTTCAGATGGACGACGAAGCCGACGGCGACGAGATTGTCTTCCAGGTGATAGAGGAAGGAACCGCCGCCGGTCGCCATGCCGAGCGGCCAGCCGAAGGAATGCTGCACCAGGCCGCGGCGGTGGTTCTCCGGCTTGACCTCCCAGAGCTCCTTGATGCCGATGCCGAATTTCTGCGGTTCACGATCGCTCTGGAGCTCGAACTTGGCTATAAGCTGCTTGGCGAGCGAACCGCGCACACCCTCTCCAACAAGCACATATTTGCCCATCAGCGCCATGCCGCGCGCATAGCTCGGACCAGGCTCACCGTTTTTCTCGATGCCCATGTCGCCGGTTGCGACACCGATGACGGCACCCTCGTCATTGTAGATCACTTCGGTAGCGGCAAAGCCTGGATAAATCTCGACGCCGAGTTCTTCCGCCTTGGTGGCGAGCCACCGACAGACATTTCCGAGCGAGACGATGAAATTGCCGTGATTGCTCATCAGCGGCGGCATCATGATGTTGGGTAAGCGCAACGAGCCGGCGGGGCCGAGGAGCAGGAAGTGGTCGGCATTGACTTCGGTCTTGAAGGGATGATCGGTTTCATTGCGCCAGCCGGGCAGAAGGCGATCGATGCCGATGGGATCGACGACGGCGCCGGAGAGGATATGGGCGCCGACTTCGGCCCCCTTTTCCAGCACGACGACGGAGAGTTCCGGATTGACCTGTTTCAAGCGGATCGCAGCCGAAAGGCCGGCCGGGCCGGCGCCGACGATCACCACGTCGAATTCCATGCTTTCGCGTTCCGGCAGCTCAGTCATGTCGGTCATCCCGTCTCCGCTCGGCCATCATAAGGCCGTTCATCCCCGATGTGGGCTACTCTCTTGTCAAAACCGGAAAACATTGTCGAGCCGGGAAGCGACAGCCGATCCTCCAATTCGCACAATGATGTTCCTCCACGCGAAAGATTATATAACGCTTACGTTAACGTCAATCAGAGGCGTACCGCCAAACCGCTCTTCGTCCTTTTCTTTCACAGCTCTTGCGCCCTATAGAAAGGACAAAGGATTTGGAGGAAAATCATGGATCTCGGCATCAAGGGCAAACGTGCGCTCGTACTGGCTTCGTCGCGCGGTCTCGGGCTCGGCATTGCGAAGGCGCTGGCGCAGGAAGGGGCAAACGTTCTTCTCTGTGGACGCAGCGGCGAGCAGCTCGACGCCAACTGCAAAGCTATCAACGCGGAAGGCAAAGGCAACGCCGACTGGATCTGGGCCGATCTTTCCGAGGACAATTTCATCGAAACCGTCACGGCAGCCGTGCAGGAGAAATTCGGCGGGCTCGATATCCTCGTCAACAATACTGGCGGCCCGACGCCGGGCACGACCGAGGACATGACGCCGGAGAAACTGGAGACCTATTTCTTCTCCATGGTGGCACGCGTCATCACGCTCACCAACGCACTGCTGCCCGGCATGAAGGCGCAGGGCTGGGGCCGTATCTTGACGGTTGCATCCTCGGGCGTGATCGAGCCAATCGCCAATCTGGCTCTATCGAACACGCTGCGCCCGGCACTTGCGGGCTGGAGCAAGACTTTGGCATCGGAAGTGGCGAACCACGGCGTCACCACCAACCTGCTGTTGCCCGGCAGCATTCTGACGGCGCGGCTCGACGATCTCGACGGCGCCGCCGCCAAGCGAACCGGCAAGAGCGTCGCAGACATCCGCACGGAAAAGGAAGCGCGCATTCCGGTCGGCCGCTACGGCAAGGTCGAGGAATTCGCCGCGACAGCCGCCTTCCTCTGCAGCCAGCCGGCAAGCTACATTACGGGCTCGCTGATCCGTTGTGACGGCGGAGCGGCACGCTCGGTCTGATCGTCGGCCTCACACGGCGCGGGGTGCAACCGCGGCCCACGCCGCCACGCTCTCGATCTTCGAGCCGACATAGGCGGGATCATCGGCCAGTTCGGCGAGTTCGGACAGCCGATGAAAAGCCGTCAGCGTGGCGATGCGATTGCGGTCGAGCCGGCGGCCGGTCAACGGCTCATAGGCAGAGACGATACGCGCCGTCAGACCGGGCGAGATGAAATTCGAGTAGATGAACTCCTGATGCAGCGGGCCAAAGCCCGAATCGGCGAAATCATAGATGCCGTTCAGCTGCCCCTCTCCATGGTCGAAGGCCATGTTCCAACCGTGACCGTCGAAGAAACCGTAGGTAATGCCGTGGGGATCGGGCGGCAGCGCCTCGAAATCCCAGAGAACCCTCTCCGCGTAGGTGGCGAGTTCCAGCGACAGCAGCGGCAGTGCCTTTTGCCGCACCATCTCCGGCGACTGCCAGGGCAGGATCGGTCCCGCACCGAGCGCGTGCAGAGGCCCGGCATCGAGACCATGCAGTTCGGCATAGAAACGGGCAAGATCGTCACCAAGGCGTTGCCGGTGGACTTCAGAGAGCGCCTGGTAGTCGTCGGTATTAAGATGCTCGCCGCGGATCTTCGCGTGGCTGGAGAAAATCGGCGGTCCGTCGTGGATGCGCATGTCGGGCACCGACATCGACAGCGACGATCCGATGACACCGAGAAGGGCGGCCTCCTTGACCAGCGCTCGCTCCGCGACGGGATTGCGGGGAAACTTGAAGATCAGCCTGTCGTCAACATCGACGGCCATCGAATCCCAGCCTTTCGCCGCGAGCTTGAAGATGCAGGAAGAAAGCTCCGGAAAGACCGATATGATGAGGGTACGAAATTCGGCTGCGCTCAACTCAACCATGACTGCATGCTCATTTGCGGTGATGTGGTTCTGCTGTGCTTTTGTGCCTCTCACTCTTCCAGCAGATGTTATTTTCATAACAACGCCTGATGCAAAACAGTAGTGCATCCAAGCAGCACGCGCTCCGCGGCAATACACCAATCCTCACAATGTTGTGCGACACTATATATTAGTGTAGTTTAAATATTACAGAATGTTCATTACCAAAATTTAAGCCGTTATGACCGCTTAGTGATCGCGCACGGCGGATTATGTCTTTTTTGCGCCGCAATATTGGCCGCTCTATCAAAGCGAAAAATCTCGTACTCTGCCCCCAGGACAAGACCGGTCTCGCTTATGAAGAAATTTTTGATCACCGTCAGCATTGTGGCCATCGCCGCAGTCGGCCTCTGGCAATTCGGGGACAGGATCCCCTATGCTTCCAACATCCCCTATTTGTCGCAATTCATCAAGAAACCTCAGGGCGGCCAGCATAATGGCCATCAGCAGGCTCAGGGCGATCAGGCCCAGAACGGTGACCAGCAGGGTGCCGGGCAACAGCAGGGCGGCAACGCTCGCAGACGCGGTGCGGCAGGCCCGACGATGGTCAAGACCGTTGCGGCCGTTAAGACGGTTCTGCCGATGGACATTACGGCATCCGGTTGGGCTGTCGCGGATGAGAACACGACCATTGCCGCCCAGGAACAGGGCCTGATCGTCAGCATCGAGGCCGAGGACGGCGCGACGGTGAAAGCCGGCGACCTCATTGCCAAGCTGGACGACCGTACCGCGAAAGCCGCTGTCGATAAGGACAATGCGATGATCGTTCGCGATGCGGCGACGCTTGCTGAGGCGGAAACGGCATTGACCCGTGCGCAGGATCTCTTCGACCAGAAGGCCGGCACGCAGCAGACCCTCGATCAGGCCAAGGCCGCACGCGATACCGCAGCCGCCACCGTCGATGCCGACAAGGCGGCACTCGCTTCCGATCAGGTTCTGCTCGAACATACGGAGATTCGCGCCCCGTTCGATGGCCGTCTCGGTGATATCGTCATCAGCAAGGGCGCCTTCCTCAATGCCGGCGCCACGATCGTCACTATTGCCAAATATGACCCGATCTACGTGCAGTTCCATCTGCAGGAACGCTATTTGCGGGATCTGAAGAAGGCGCTTTCGACCGGTCCCGTCGATGTGAGCACCGCCCCAGATTCCACCAAGGGTGAAGTGCACAAGGGGCAGATCAGCTTCTACGACAACACGGTCGATACGGCCTCGGGCACGATCCTCGCCAAGGCGAAGTTCGAAAATGCTTCCGGCGCGCTGTGGCCCGGCCAGGCTATCAATATCGTCGTTCACTTCAACAATGACGAGCAGCAGGTCGTCGTACCGACAGTCGCCGTCAGCCCCGGCCCCGACGGCTTCTTCGCCTTCGTCGCCAAGGACGGTAAATCGGTTCTAACGCCTGTTACGATCGCGCGGGCCAATGGCGGCTTCACCGCCGTCGCTTCGGGCCTTTCGGAAGGCGATCATGTGGTCGTTGAAGGCCAGGGCCAGCTCAGCAACCAGCATCCTATCTCAGAGCAGTTCGACGACAAGACGCTGAACGTTGCTTCCGCTGACGAACCACAGCAGCAGCAACAGCAGACAGAAACCGTTGCTGTGGGGACTGAGCAATGATCCCGAATTTCTGTATTCAGCGCCCTGTTGCAACGACGCTGCTTGCCATCGGCGTCGTTCTGGCCGGACTTGCGGGTTATCAGCTGGTACCCGTCGCGGCCTTGCCGCAGGTTGACTTTCCGACCATCAACGTTTCGGCACAGTTGACCGGCGCTTCGCCGCAAACCATGGCGACCTCTGTCGCAACACCGCTGATCAAGCAGTTCGAAACGATCCCCGGCATCAGCGAAATCAGCGCGTCGAGTTCACTCGGCAATACCAGCATCGTGCTGCAGTTCGACCTGAACCGCGATATCGATGCGGCTGCCGCTGACGTGCAGGCAGCCATTTCACATGCGACCCGGCAGCTGCCTGATAACATGACGACGCCGCCGAGCTATCGCAAGACAAACCCGGCCGATGCGCCGATCATGCTGCTTGCGGTGCAGAGCGATACGATGCCGCGCAGCAAGCTCGACGAGATCGCCGAAGACATCATTTCGCCTTCGCTTTCGACCCTACCCGGCGTTGCCGAAGTCAGCGTTTTCGGTGCGCAGACCTATGCGGTGCGCGTCGAAGTCGATCCCAACAAGCTGCTTACCCGCGGCATCGGCATCGATACGGTCAACAAGGCGATCGCTTCGGCCAACAGCCAGGCCCCGGTCGGTACTTTGCAGAACAATTCGCAGAGCATGACGATCAATGCGAACACGCAGCGCGTCAATGCCGAGCAGTTCCGTTCGCTCGTCATTGCCAATCCGAACGGCGCGCCGATCCATCTCGACGACGTCGCAGATGTTCAGGACAGCGTACAGAACCAGTATACGGGCAGTTGGTATGACGGCCAGCGCGGCATCATCCTTGCCATCCAGCGCCAGCCGGATGCCAATACGGTCGACGTCGTGGACGCGATCAATGCCAAGCTGCCGCAGCTGCACGCCGAGATCCCGCCTTCGGTCAATACGGTTCTGATGAACGATGCGGCAAAGCCGATCCGTGATGCTATCTCGGACGTGAAGTTCACGCTGCTTTTGACGATCGGCCTCGTCGTTCTCGTCATCTATCTCTTCACCGGTCACCCGGCTGCGACCATCATTCCGGGCCTTGCCGTTCCGCTGTCGCTGATCTCGACCTTCGGCATGATGTATGTGCTGGGATACAGCGTCGATAATATTTCGCTGCTAGGCCTGACACTCGCGGTGGGCCTTGTGGTCGATGACGCGATCGTCATGCTGGAAAACATCCTGCGCCATATCGAGGAGGGCATGCCTGTCCGCGAAGCGGCGATCAAGGGTGCGGCCGAAGTCAGCTACACGATCATTTCCATGTCTGTCTCGCTGATCGCAGTCTTCATCCCGATCCTGCTGATGGGCGGCGTCGTCGGCCGTGTGTTCAACGAATTCGGCATGGTGGTGGCGATCGCAATCATATCCTCGGCCATCGTCTCGTTGACGGTGACGCCGATGCTCGGTTCGCGCCTTTCGGAGAATCACTCCCGTCCGAATCTGGTCATCCGCATCTTCGACGCCGGTTTCGAGCGGACGCTGAGCGGCTATGACAGGGCTGTCGGCTGGTGCCTTCGCCATCGCCCCATCGTCCTTGGTTTCTTCCTCGGCTCGGTGGCGCTGACGATCTATTTCTTCATGACGCTGCCGACGAGCTTCTTCCCGCAGGAAGATATCGGCCGCCTGACGGTCAGCACTCAGGCGCGCCAGGATATCTCCTACTCGGCGATGGTAAACCTGCAGCAGCAGGCAGCCGCCGCCGTCAAGGCGAACCCGGCGGTCAACCATGTCATGTCGACCGTCGGCGGCAATCCCAGCAAGCCGCAGAACAACGGTTCGATGTTCGTCGAACTGAAGGACAAGGACCAGCGTCCGCCACTTGACCAGACGCTGCGCGAGTTGCGCACGGCGATCAACAAGATCCCCGGCTTGCAGGCCTTCGTGACGCCGAACCAGAGCCTGCGCTTCGGCGGCCGCCAGACCGCCAGCCAGTATCAGCTCGTCGTTCAGGCTCTGAATGCCGACCAGACCAATCTCTGGGCCGGCAAGATCCAGGCAGCAATGCGCAGTGATACCCGCCTGTTCACCGACGTGACCTCGGACGCACAGAACAATGCGCTGCAGGCCAATATCGTCATCGATGCGGAACGGGCAGCCGGCTACGGCATCGACAATGACACGCTGCGCACGACGCTGCAGGAATCCTTCAGCAGCTATACGGCGGCCGAGATACAGTCGACCGGCGACAGCTATGACGTGATCGTCGAGTATGACACGAGCAAGCCCTGGGACGACCAGAAGCTTGCGGAAATCCGCGTCGCCTCGTCGAACGGCAGCCTGGTGCCGCTATCGAACTTTGCGCATGTCGAGCGCACGACCGGCCCCGTTACCATCAACCAGACGGGTCAGTTGGTTTCGACGACCGTGTCCTTCAACCTGCCGGAAGGCGTTTCGCTCAGCGACGCGACCGCGCAGATCGACCAGATCAAGAAGGACCTCAACATGCCGGCGGACGTCTTCACGTCCTACGGCGGCACGGCGCAGATCTTCGAGCAGTCACAGGGTAACACGCCCTATCTGATCCTGGCTGCGGTGCTGACCATCTATGTCGTACTCGGTGTGCTCTACGAAAGCTTCATCCACCCGCTTACCATCCTCTCCGGTCTGCCGGCGGCGGCTTTCGGTGCGCTGCTGGCGCTGAAGATCATGGGCTTCGACTTGTCGATCATCGCCCTTATCGGCCTCTTGATGCTGATCGGTATCGTCAAGAAGAACGCGATCATGATGATCGACGTCGCGGTGGAAACGATGCGAACGACGGGCGAGAAGGCGACGCCGGCGATCCACGAAGCCTGTGTGCGACGCTTCCGCCCGATCATGATGACCACCTTCTGCGCCCTGCTCGGCGCCCTGCCGATCGCGCTCGGCACCGGCGCCAGTTCGGAACTGCGCCAGCCGCTCGGCATCGCCGTCGTCGGTGGCCTGATCGTGTCGCAGCTTCTGACGCTGTTCATCACGCCCGTCATCTTCGTGGAGATGGACCGCTTCGGCAATTTCCTCAACCGCCTGCTCAGCCGCAAGAAGAAGGAAGAGCACAAGGAAGAGGAACCGCGGGCGATGGCCGCGGAATAACGAGACAAAAAGGGCGCCTTCCGGCGCCCTTTACATTTCAGCTATCTTTTCATCTCATTGACCGGCCACAAGGCCGGGGAGATCCGCCACCAGCGAATCCCGTGTCTCGAAGCTGATGGGATTGTCCTTGTATCGGTGATTGGCAATGTAGAGCCGCGCGAAGACGAGGCGTCGATCGCCCCTTGTCGCCCAACCGACGAACCAGCCGAGCGGGCGTTCGTAATTGGTCTTGCCGGTGACGTCGCGCAGCCAGCCTGATCCCGTCTTGCCCTGGATATGCCAGCCGTCAGCCGCCTCGAAATGCGGAATGATCGCCTCCGTCATCTGCCGCGCCCGCTCCGAAATCGGCAGGCTGCCGATACGGAAACGGCGAATGAACTGCACCTGATCCTCGGCCGAGATCTTCAGCGAAGACATTAGCCAGGATTCGGTCAGCCCATCCGTATTGCCGGGCCCGCCCGTCACATCCTGATTGCCGTAGCCGAAGCGCTTGACGTAATCGGCAAAGGCGCGCTTGCCGAGCTTGCGGGTCAGGGCCTGGGAAAACCAGACGATGGAATCACGCTCCCATATGGTCGGATCGGTATCCTGCTGCTCGCGCTTGGACCGCTTGAGCTTCGGATCATATTTCCAAAGCGGATCGTGCTCATCGACCAGAATGCCGGAATCAAAACCCATCATGGCCAAGGGCAATTTGAAGGTCGATTGCGGATAGAAACCCTGATCACAATTGCCCTGACGATAGACTGTCTCGCCGGTCTTCTCGTCGATGATGACGGTGCAGCGGATCGGATCGGCAGCGCGGACCTGAGCAGCGCTCAGGGACATTGCAGCTATACTCAGGGAAAAAGCCAGAAGAAGACGCTTTTCGAAAGCCACTCTCGTTCTCCGTATCGTTCAACACGGGCTTTCTAGGCCGGCCCCGAGGCCTCGATCAAACGACGATATTTTCGGTCAGGCATAAATTGAATTAGGTCATTGCAGAGTGCGGGCTGGCAGCCGAACGCACGTATTTTCAAAACCCGTTGAGGCGGGTTGCTTTCCGCCCTCTCCTGTGCGATCACGCGCCTCTCAAAACATCTTCGGGGGCGCAGCATAGCGCCCTTTCGCATTTCGGGGCATCTGCCCCGGTCCATAGATTTTCGACATATTTGACAGGAGCACGGCCATGGCACAGGCGCTCGGGCTTGACTTCGGCACGACCAACACCGTTCTGGCGCTCGCAGACGGCGGCGCCGATACCCACTCCATATCGCTGACCAGCAGCGCGGGCACGGTGGACAGCATGCGCACGGCGCTTTCCTTCATGAAGGATCCGCAGCTCGGTGCCTCGGCGCTGAAGGTGGAAGCCGGCCACGCGGCAATCCAGCAGTTCATCGACAATCCCGGAGACTGTCGATTCCTGCAGTCGATCAAGACTTTTGCAGCAAGCGCCCTCTTCCAGGGCACGATCATCTTCGGCAAGCGACAGAGCTTCGAAGACCTGATGGAAATCTTCATCCGGCGCCTGCGCCATTATGCCGGCGAAAACTGGCCGGGGGACGTACAGCGTATCATTGCCGGCCGTCCGGTGCATTTTGCCGGCGCGAGCCCGGATGCGGCACTTGCTGTGCAGCGCTACAACGAAGCCCTTACGCGTTTCGGCTTTCCGGAAATTCATTATGTCTATGAGCCTGTTGCGGCCGCTTTCTACTTCGCGCAGAACCTGAAGTCCGATGCGACAGTTCTCGTCGCCGACTTCGGCGGCGGCACGACCGACTATTCGCTGATCCGCTTCGAGACCACGGCCGGCAACCTGACGGCAACGCCGATCGGCCATTCGGGCGTGGGCGTTGCCGGCGATCATTTCGATGCGCGCATGATCGACAACATCGTCGCGCCGCAAATCGGCAAGGGCAGCCACTTCAAGAGCTTCGATAAGATCCTTGAGGTTCCCTCGAATTATTATGCGAGCTTCAGCCGCTGGAACCAGCTGTCGATCTTCAAGACTTCACGTGAATTCGAGGATCTGAAGAAGCTGGTTCGTACGGCGCTGGAGCCGGAAAAGCTGGAAACCTTCATCGACCTCATCGATCATGACGAAGGCTATCCGCTCTATCAGGCGGTCTCGGCAACGAAGATGGCACTGTCTTCAGCTGAGGAAGCACCGTTCGATTTCGCTCCGCTCGGCAAGGCGGGTCAGCGCACGATCAAGCGCAGCGACTTCGAAAGCTGGATCGTCGACGATCTCGCCCGCATCGAAGGCGCGCTCGACGAAGTGCTGGAGAAGACCAACACGGAGGCTTCCGGCATCGACAAGGTGTTCCTGACCGGCGGCACATCCTTCGTGCCGGCCGTGCGGCGCATCTTCACCGAGCGTTTCGACAGCGGCAAGATCGAGAGCGGCGGCGAACTGCTCTCCATCGCCCACGGTCTCGCCCTGATCGGCGAACGCGACGACATTAGCCAATGGACCGTTCAGTAGTAGAGGCCCCTTCGCCAACAGGGGACTGTGCAATAGCCGGGGCAATGACGGTCGAAACGGCGCCCGCCCTTTCAATGCCGTTTTCGCTCCGCTAAGGTCTGCCCATGATCTCCGCCAACGACCTGAGTCCGGCCGAACTTGCTGCGCTTCTGCATTTCCATGCGGAAGCGGGTGTCGACTGGCTGCTGGAAGACGAACCGGTCGATCGATTTGTCGAATTCGAGGCGATGAAAGCGGCACGCCGCGCGGCGGCACCACCAGCACAGCCGCAACCGGAAAGCCAGGCGCCATCGCGCCCTGCCGCACCGGCGCCACAGCAGCGTGCAGCGGCTCCTGCCCCGGCCAGTAACGGCTCCCGGCCGCAGCCTGCCATTCCCGACGGCGAAGCCGTGCAGCAGGCGCGCTTTGCGGCAGAAAGCGCGCGGTCGCTTGTGGAATTGAAGACGGCGCTTGAAGCCTTCAATGGCTGCAATCTCAAAAACAGCGCCCGTTCGACCATCTTTGCGAGCGGTGATCCATCAAGCCGCATCATGGTGATCGGCCCGGCGCCGGGTGCCGATGACGAGCGCGAGGGCACTGCCTTTGCCGGCCGACAAGGACAATTGCTGGACCGGATGCTGGCCTCGATCGGCCTTACGCGGGAAACCATTCTCCTGACGCAGATCATTCCCTGGCGGCCGCCGGGCAACCGGATGCCTTCGGCAGCCGAGACGGAAATCTGCCGCCCCTTCATAGAGCGGCAAATCGCACTTGCCGAACCGCGTGCAATTTTGTTGCTCGGCAACTATACGGCACGCTTCTTCTTCGGTGAAAATGACACGATTCATGGGCTTCGCGGCCGGTGGAAAGAAATCGCCGTCGCAGAACAGGTCATTCCGGCCATTGCCAGCCTGCATCCGCAGGACTTGTTAACCGCGCCGGTCAACAAGCGGCTGGCCTGGAGCGATTTGCTGGCCTTCCGGGCTCGACTTAAAGAGCTCTCCCTGCTTACTAATTAGCCAAGTTTGAAAATATTATGAAAAACACCATGCATTAAACGCATGGCTGCATCCTGCACGGAGGCATTGAAGAATCAATGCTGCACTGCAATATAGAAGGCGTGTCTTGGGAGGAACGAACAGGAACCAAGGCCATGAGCAAGCGTTTTCGTCCTATACATTGCGGGTTTGAAACCCTGCGCCAAGCAAGCGATCAAGTTCGCACCACTCAGGGCTACAGCCGTTTCGGCTTTGCCACGAACGAGCAGATGATCGCCCGCGGCACCGGCATCAGCAGCCGCACCTCGCGTCCTGCCGCCATCTTTGCCGATTTCCAGGAATATTGAGAATTCCGGGACTGTAGATCCGGCAGGCGTCTCGCCTGCCTTTTCGCATTTTCAGAAGGACGGACCGATGTCCACAATCCTGATCTCCCTGCTGCGTAATATCGATTCCTTCGAGCAGATCCGCGTCGCTGTCTGCGCAGCGCGCGAGTATCGCCGTGAGCTTTGCGAAGTTCCCTCTGACATCAAGGGCCCGGATTCCGCCATCGCGCTCTGATCAGCTGCTCGCATCTTCCAATCTGGCCTTCGCCCAATCGAAAGCTTCATCGACATAGGCGAACTTGATCGCCTGCCAGGCCGAATATTCTCTCAGGAAATCACGGGATAGCCAGAGCTGCGACTTTTTCGGCTCGTCGGACCAACCGACGCAGCCACGCTGTACACCCTTGGCCAGCAGCCGCTGCAGATGCGTGCGCGACATCATGAAATCGCCGGCGAGCGCACGGGTTTCGACCTTGCCGACCATCAGCTTCTCCGGATCGGTGCCTTCGAGATCGAGCCTGGACATGAAATGATCGATGACCATGCCGCCCGCTTCCGTCCAGAGAAACAGCGCTACCTGTTCGGGCGGCTCGCGCCAATTGACGTCCTCGAGGCAGTGATGGGCGACACGCGGCTGGATAAGCCGGAAGAGTGAAGGGTTTTCCTGAAGGAACGCAGCCCTGCCGCCATTGTCGAGCTGATCGAGCGCTCCAAGATTGGCGTGAAGCCAGCCGTACATGGCTTGATGGCTGACTTCAGCCGGCTCGAAATGGCGCGGGCGACGGCGCTCGTCTCCGGGCGTATGCGCGATGAAGCGGTACGTGAAAAGCTCTTCGATGAAGGCAAGCACCGTGTTGCGGCTGGCGATTTTGTGCGCCGTGATCTTTCCGGTCAGCCGCACGGCAGTGAAGCCGGAGGTCGCGTCCTGCGGATCATATTCCAGATGCAGCGCATAGGCTGTCTGGGTCAGCAACCAGCGCTGATGCGAGGCCAGAAGGCGTGCCAGCCGCGGTCCCGCATCAAACATGCCGCGCATTTGCCCAGCAAGAAAACGAATGCTCACAATAAAGGTGGGGTTCTGCGCCAGTTGCTCTGCCGTGAACGCCATATGCTTTTCCTCAACTCTCGCTCGCAAGCCAGCGTTCGGAGCAGCGATACCGAAACTCCCCCGGCATCTATGGCCTATCGATTATGCACGGCTTTGAATAAATGAAAGTAATTCACTTTCATAACCACATTTTTGCACGGCGCGATATCCCAAGATTTCGCGATCCCATTCTCTTTTGAGGGGCGACAGGAGAAATTTTGCAATTAGCGCGCTAGGGAATTCGACTTCTAATGGGCGCTTAGCGGCTCAGGATTGCGGCGCACCGGCTTTTCGCGCTTCGCGCCGCTCAAGGCCGAGCTGATGTTCGCGGTAGATGATGAATATGCCGGCGGCGATAACAATCAGGGTACCGAGCAGCATCGTGTTGCTCGGAACATCGTCGAAGACGTAATAGGCGACGATGCCGCCGAGTAGGATCGAGCTATATTCGAAGGGCGCGATGGTGGACACGTCGGCGTGTCTGTAACTCTCGGTCAGCAGGATCTGGGCGACGCCCCCGCAGAAGCCAGCGGCGATCAGGAAGACAGCAGAGGGCCAGTCGAGCAGTAGCCAGCCGAAGGGCACTGTCGCCAGAGAGAAGACCGAGGCCGTGATCGAGAAATAGAGCACGATCGTCGCCGTCTTTTCTTCCTCGACGAGACGGCGCACCTGGATCATCGCCATGCCTCCAAGCACTGCAGACAGCAGCACGCAGAGCGCGCCGACGGCCTGCTCGGCTTCCATCCCGCCTTCCCTGAACAGCGTGAGTTTCGGCCAGGAAATGATGGCGACGCCGATAATGCCGAACCCGACGGCGCTCCAGCGATAGACACGCACGGTCTCGCCCAGGAAAAGGGCTGCAAAAATGACGGCGACCAACGGCGTGGCATAGCCAAGCGCGATCGCCTCCGGGAGCGGCAGGTGCAACAACCCGTAAAAGCCAAGGCCCATGGAGATGATGCCGAGCGTGCCGCGCTTGAGATGGCCGATCGGATTTGCGGTATAGAAGGCGGAGCGCAGCTGATGCCGGTAGGCGAGATAGGCCATGATCGGCAAAAGCGCGAAGAAGGAGCGACAGAAAGTCACCTGCCCCGGCGGAATATCCGATCCCGCGAGCTTGATGAATGTCTGCATGGCCAGGAAGACCACGACCGACGAGACTTTCAGCGCAATGCCTCTCATCGGGTTTCTGAGAACCGATTCCATGATCCAGGCTCTTATGCGGTATGCTGAGCGGGGAGATGCGTTCGACTCGGAACGCAGCGGACGATTTTGTTATCGTAACCGAAGAAATAGGCAGGTGGGGAAAAATCTGCCGGGAAAGACAGAGCAAGTATTTACCCGCTTTATCTGCCGTTTTGTGTGCAAACCTGATTTATGCTGAGAAAACTTCGCGTTTTACGCTAATCACCCCGAAAATGTTCACCCCCACACGCATGGCGTTAACCGGTTGCAAACCATGGCACCGCATCGTTCCTGCTTAATTAATCATACAAAAGCCATGTAGCCATTTCTCAGCCAACCGCATCAGCCTCGTTTCAGGATCTTTTGATGAAGCCGCTTAGCGCAGAGATCATCGCCCAGTCGCAGAACGCAACGCCCCGCTCGATGCGCGTCGTCACCGATGGCATCAGCACGGATCTCGAACGCTTCAGCGCCGACAACACCAATATCGTCAAACAGATCAAGCTGCTGGCGATCAACGCTCTGATCGAAGCGGCCCGCGCCGGCGAGACCGGCAAGGGTTTTGCGGTTGTTGCCAACGAAGTGCAGCGGCTGGCGCAGATCGCCACCGAAATCACCGGCAAATTCGAAAGCAACGTGCTTGGCGGTATCGGTCTCAGCCGCGCGATGGCGGATGCGCTTGTGACGGAAATGGAGGGCGTGCGGCTGACGGATCTCGCCCAGACACTGGTTCAGCTTATCGTGCGAAACCTCTTCGAGCGCACCGCCGACGTGCGCTGGTGGGCGACGGATACAGCGCTTTGGCAGGCCCTTCAGGAACCGGACAAGGACCGTGTCGCTTTCGCGGCAGAACGCCTCGGCGTCATCAACCGCTTCTACACCGTCTATCTCGACCTCGTCATGACCGACCTTTCCGGCCGGGTGATCGCTTCGGCCAACCCGGCCTTCCAGCGCAAGATTTCCGGTTCATCGCTCGCCGGAGATCCATGGTTCCGGGCTGCTGCAGGCACGGCCTCGGGTGACGACTATATCGTCGACGAGGTCAAACCGAGCCTTCTCCACGAGCAGCGCCATGCACTCGTCTACGCCACCGGCATTCGCGAAGGCGGCAAGCTCGACGGCAAGCTTCTCGGCACGCTGGGTGTCTATTTCGACTGGCAGAACCAGGGTCAGGCGATCGTCGAGAAGGAAGCGAACCTGCCGCCGCAGCTCGCGGACAAGACCACCGTGATGCTGCTCGACGGGGCAAGCCGGGTGATCGCCTGCTCCAATCAGGCCCTGCTCTTCACCCATTTCGCGCTTGCCAATTCCTCCGGCCAGCCGAAGGGCAGCTATTACGACAATAACGGCTCGATCGTCGCTTTCGCCCGTACGCTCGGCTACGAGGATTATGACGGGCTCGGCTGGTATGGCGTCGTGGTGCAGCAGACCGAGAGCGATGCTGACATCAAGACTGCTCTCAATCTCAAATAGCGCTTTCCGGCTGTCGCAGGACCACAACAATTTGAACATAATAATTTGGCTGTGAACTTCCCGTTCACGGCCAACTTGCTTTAACTTTAGTTCAGACTTTAATGTAATTATGGCGGCCAAATTTCAGCAGAGGGCTCCCACCTCTGTACTCGGCCATTGTCTAATAAAGGTCTTCAGGCAACATGCGAACAGATACCGGTCAGGTCATCAATCTGGCAGATTACCGCCCAACAGATTTTGTTCTTGAGCGCGTCGACCTGACTTTCGAACTGGATCCGACAGAAACCAAGGTCGAGGCACGGTTGATCTTCCATCGTCGCGAGGGCGCCGATCTCAAAGCTCCCCTGGTTCTCGATGGTGACGAACTCACCCTTTCCAGCGTGCTCCTCGACCAGAACGAACTGCCGCCGGAACGCTATACGGCAACGCCTGATAGCCTGACCATTCCCGATCTACCGGAAACGGTGCCCTTCGAAATCACCGTTACCACCATCATTAATCCGGAAGCCAATACCCAGCTGATGGGCCTCTACCGCACCAGCGGCATCTACTGCACGCAGTGCGAGGCCGAAGGTTTCCGCCGCATCACCTATTTCCCCGACCGGCCGGATGTGCTGGCGCCCTTCACGGTCAACATCATCGCCGACAAGGATGCCAACCCGCTGCTCTTGTCGAACGGCAACTTCCTCGGTGGCGCCGGCTACGGCCCGGGCAAGCATTTCGCAGCCTGGTTCGATCCGCATCCGAAGCCAAGCTATCTCTTCGCACTGGTCGCCGGTGATCTCGGCGTGGTGGAAGATACGTTCACGACCATGTCCGACCGCGAGGTCACGTTGAAGATCTATGTCGAGCACGGCAAGGAGCCGCGCGCGGCCTATGCCATGGACGCGCTGAAGCGCTCGATGAAATGGGACGAGGAAGTGTTCGGCCGCGAATACGATCTCGACATCTTCATGATCGTCGCCGTTTCCGACTTCAACATGGGGGCCATGGAAAACAAGGGCCTTAACATCTTCAATGACAAATACGTGCTCGCCGATCCCGAGACGGCGACGGATGCCGATTACGCCAATATCGAAGCGATCATCGCGCATGAATATTTTCATAACTGGACCGGCAACCGCATCACATGCCGCGACTGGTTCCAGCTCTGCCTCAAGGAAGGCCTTACGGTCTACCGCGACCACGAATTCTCGTCCGACCAGCGCTCGCGTCCGGTCAAGCGCATCGCCGAAGTGCGCCATCTGAAATCCGAGCAATTCCCGGAGGACAGCGGCCCACTCGCCCATCCGGTGCGCCCGACCAAGTATCGTGAGATCAACAACTTCTATACGACGACGGTCTATGAGAAGGGCAGCGAAGTCACGCGCATGATCGCGACCCTGCTCGGCCGCGAGACCTTCAAGAAGGGCATGGACCTCTATTTCGATCGCCATGACGGCCAGGCCGTCACGATCGAGGATTTCGTCAAGTGCTTCGAGGATGCGAGCGGCCGTGATCTGACGCAGTTCTCACTCTGGTATCATCAGGCCGGCACGCCGCTCGTCACCGCTTCGGGCACCTATGATGCCGGCGCCAAGACGTTCAGCCTGTCGCTAGAACAGATGATCCCGGCAACACCCGGCCAGCCGACCAAGGAGCCGATGCACATTCCGCTGAGCCTTGCGCTGTTTGCCGAGGATGGCTCCAAGATCGAACCAACTTCTGTTGATGGCGCCGAATATACGGGCGAGGTTCTGCACCTCAGCGCCCGCACGCAGACGGCCGTTTTCCACGGTGTTGGCTCGCGCCCCGTGGTTTCGATCAACCGCAGCTTCTCCGCGCCGATCAACCTGCATTTCGACCAAAGCCCGGCCGATCTCGCCCTGCTTGCCCGCCATGAGACGGATCATTTCGCCCGCTGGCAGGCGCTGACCGATCTGGCTTTGCCGAACCTGCTCAAGGCCGCCCGTGATGCCCGTGAGGGTACTGCAATCGTCTGCGAAAAGACCTTCGTCGATACGCTGGTCGCCGCCGCTGCCGATGACAGCCTGGAGCCTGCCTTCCGCGCGCAGGCGCTCGCGCTCCCGAGCGAATCCGATATTGCCCGTGAGCTCGGCAGCAATATCGATCCCGATGCCGTTCATGCCGGCCGCCAGGCTATCATGAAGCAGATCGCGGACGCCGGCAAAGATACATTTGCGGCTCTCTATGACGCGATGGTCACACCAGGCGAATTCAGCCCGGATGCCAAGAGCGCCGGACGCCGCGCGCTGCGCAACGCCGCCCTCACCTATCTCTCCTATGCCGAGGGCAGCCCTGCCCGTGCCAAGGACGCCTTCGACAGCGCCAACAACATGACGGATCTCAGCCATGCGCTGGCAATCCTCGCGCACCGCTTCCCCGACAGCGCAGAGGCCAAGGCGGCACTCGAAGCCTTTATCGGGCGCTTCTCGGAAAATGCGCTTGTCGTCGACAAGTGGTTCGCAATTCAGGCCGGCATCCCTGGCCAGGGCACGCTCGATCGCGTCAAGGCGTTGATGGAGCATGCGCTCTTCAAGCGCACCAACCCGAACCGCATGCGCTCGCTGGTCGGCACGTTCGCCTTCGGCAACCCCACCGGCTTCGGCCGCGGCGATGGCGAAGGTTACCGGTTCCTGGCAAGCCAGATCCTCGATATCGACCAGCGCAACCCGCAGCTGGCCGCACGCCTGCTGACCTCGATGCGCTCCTGGCGTTCGCTGGAATCGGTACGCGCCGATCATGCTCGCTCGGCCCTGATCGAGATCGAACGGGCGGCCAACCTTTCGACCGACGTGCGCGATATTGTCGAGCGCACACTCAAGGGCTGATTTCACGCAAGTGATTTGCCGCCTAGCTGTTCTCCATCCTTGAGGCAGCTAGGCGCGCCATTAGCGAATCTTCCCGAAAAACCAGCAATCGCAAATGGTTAATAAATTTTTACCGTCAGCTCTGGACAAGGCGAATCACGCATGATTCCATACGTGTAGTTCGAGCGAGCGGCGCGCGAATCACACGAGGGATAAGGTTCAGAGATGATGGACGTGCGGCGGGCAACCGCGGCCGAAGGGCGGCTGCGTGTCGATTTTGCCGGGCTCAAAGCCTGGCGCGACAGTCTGTCCGGTCGTGCCACGAATTCTCCAGAACCGCTGCTGCGCCACCTGCCGAAGGCGGAGCTTTTGCTGAAGCGCGCCATCCCCATGCTGATTGTCGCCTTCCTTGCGGTCGTGGCGACATCGCATTTCTTCGGCATGGTCAGCGAATATAGTCGCATGGAAGCATCTGCGCGCCATGCGACCGCACTCTCGGCTGTGGCGGCCTCGGCCGTCTTTGCTGATGCCGCCGACGTCTTCGACGCCGGCAATGCCGCGGAAGCGCAGGCACGTCTTGCGAAATACCTGCCGCAGGATCGGCTGGAAAGCGGCGCCTTCGTGCTTCTGGTGCGGGCAAGCGGCAAAGTGTTTGCGGCAACGGCAGCTGGCGCCTCCTATGTCGGCGCAAACGCCGCGACGCTCTTTCCGGAGATTTCCGCCATTCGCCGCTTCGGAGATCGCACCGATGTGATCGAGACGAGCATCGGCGGCGAGCTGCATTATGCCGAGATCGCGCTGATGGGAACGACCGGCGGCTACATCATTTCCGCCACGTCGCTGAAAGAGATCAACCGCCTCTGGCGCGAAGAACTGACGCTCAACGTCACGCTCTTTGCCGGCATTTCCTCGATCCTGCTTGTGGTTCTCTACGCCTATTACATGCAGGTGAAACGCGCACGCGATGCCGACGACATCTTCCTGGAATCGAACCTGCGCGTCGAAACGGCACTGTCGCGTGGCCGCTGTGGCCTCTGGGACTTCGATTTCCACAATCGGGAATTCTTCTGGTCGCGCTCGATGTACGACATGCTCGGACTTGCCGGCTCCGACAAGACGATGACCTTCGCCGATGCGGCCCGCCTTATGCACCCCGAGGACAACGGGCTGCATGAAATCGCCCGCGCTGTCGCCAAGGGCGATTCCGGCCAGGTCGACCAGATCTTCCGCATGCGCCACGCGAGCGGTCATTACGTCTGGATGCGTGCCCGCGCCCAGGTGATCCGCAGTCATTCCGGCCGTGTGCATATGATCGGCATCGCCATGGACGTGACCGAGCAGCATCGCCTCGCCCAGCGCTATGCCGAAGCCGACCAGCGCCTCGCCGACGCCATCGAATGCACCTCGGAAGCCTTCGTGCTCTGGGACAAGAATGACCGGCTGGTCATGTGCAACGCGCATTTCCAGCAGGCCTATGGTCTTCCGGACAGTGTGCTGGTGCCGGGCACCGAACGTTCGACCGTCAATGCCGCCGCGGCTCGCCCTGTCATCGAGCGGCGCATTGCCGATGCGGATGGCTCCGGCTATTCGCGCACGACCGAAGTGCAGCTTGCCGACGAGCGCTGGCTGCAGATCAACGAGCGGCGTACCCGCGACGGCGGCTGCGTGTCCGTCGGCACAGACATCACGCCGCTCAAGCGCCACCAGGAGCGCCTGCGTGATTCCGAACGCCGGCTGATGGCGACGATCAACGACCTCTCCGCCTCGCGCCAGACACTGGAATCGCAGAAGGCCGAGCTTTCCATCGCGAACTCCAACTATCTGGTGGAGAAAGAACGCGCGGAAGCGGCAAACAAGGCGAAGTCGGAATTCCTCGCCAACATGTCGCACGAGTTACGCACGCCGCTCAACGCCATCCTCGGCTTCTCGGAAATCCTGCAGAACCAGATGTTCGGGCCGCTTGGTTCGGCCAAGTACAATGAATATGCCCGCGACATCCATGACAGCGGCAAACACCTGCTCAACGTCATCAACGACATTCTCGACATGTCGAAGATCGAGGCCGGTCATATGCTGCTGTCACGCGAGCATATCGATCTCGTGCCGTTGATCGAGGAGAGCCTGCGTTTCACCGCCATTCCGGCGGCCGAGAAGAACATCGTCATCCAGCAGCGCATCTCCTCCGGCATGACGCTGATGGCCGACCGCCGCGCCATGAAGCAGGTGCTGCTGAACCTCCTTTCCAATGCCGTGAAGTTTACGAATGAGGGTGGGCGCATTGCAGTGCGTACCCGCCGCGTTGCCGATGGCGTCATGGTCACCATCGCGGATACCGGCATCGGCATTCCGCAAACGGCGCTGACCAAGATCGGTCAGCCCTTCGAGCAGGTCCAGAGCCAGTATGCCAAGAGCAAGGGCGGCTCAGGCCTCGGTCTCGCCATCTCCCGTTCGTTGACCAGCCTGCACGGCGGCAGCATGAGGATCCGCTCGCGCGAGTCCATCGGCACGGTCATCTCGCTCCGCATCCCGGATGGCGACTGAAGCCTATCAAGCCTTCACCACCGCCTGGAAGACCTTGCGGACGGCCTTCGAGAGCCGCTTCACTTCACCTTCGAGCGTCTTGATATCAGGGCAGTCTCCAGCACGGCAGACGAGCTCGATCAGGCCGGCAGGCGCCTCTTTCGGATCGAAGAGGCTGTCGATGCTGAGACGGATCAACTGGGAGAGCTCGGTGTAGAGAGTGAAGGCTTCGAGGCAGGTGTCGAGGTCGGCAGAGGCCAGAAGCTTGTCGCCGAGCAGTTTCAGGGCGGCACCGGATGTCAGGCCGTTTATGCGGATTTCGATACCCTTTGCCGGTGCGATCAAGGCCAGATACTGGGCGATGAATTCGATATCGATGACACCGCCCGGAATAAGTTTCAGATCCCAGCCATTCTCCGGCGCTTTTTCCTTTTCGATCAGTTCGCGCATCTCGGCGACATCGTGGGCCACCTTGGCGATATCGCGCTTCGTCGAGAGAACGTCGGCGATGATGCCTTCCGCCTCGCTGACAAGGCTCTGATCGCCGCAGATCAACCGGGCGCGCGACAGCGCCATATGCTCCCAGGTCCAGGCCTCTTCACGCTGGTATTTGCCGAAGGCATTGATGCGGGTGGCGACCGGTCCCTTGTTGCCGGAAGGGCGAAGCCGCATGTCGACTTCGTAGAGTACGCCTTCGGCCGTCGGCGCGGACAAGGCGGCGATCAGGCGCTGAGTGACGCGCGTAAAGTAACGCGACGAGTCGAGCGGCTTTGCGCCGTCGGATTCGGCTGATGCATCGTCGTAGTCATAGAGCAGGATAAGATCGATGTCGGAACCGCCGGTCAGTTCGAAACTGCCGAGCTTGCCCATGCCGGCAATGGCGATCCGGCCGCCTGCATAGTCGCCATGGGCGGCGCGAATTTCCTTCATGACCACTTCAAGCGCGGCTTCGATGATGAGATCGGCAAGATGGGTGAAGGCGCGCGCCGCCATGTCACCGTTGATCGCACCGGTCAGCAAGCGGATACCGATCAGGAAGCGTTGTTCGGAGGCGAAAATGCGCAGCCTGTCCAGCACCTCCTCATAATGCCTGGCCTGTACGAGCGAAGCCTTCAGCCGCTCGCCGAGATAGTCGCGTGTCGGCAGCTCGGCCATCAGCCCGGGATCCAGCATGCCGTCGAAGACATGCGGGCGGGCGGCAATGACATCCGCCAGCTTTGGTGCCGACGACATGATGTTGACGATGAGAGAAAGCAGCGCCGGATTGCTGCCGAGCAGCGAGAAGAGCTGAATGCCGGAGGGAAGGCCGGAGATGAAGCTGTCAAAACGCAACAATGCTTCGTCGGCCCGCTTGCTCTCGCCGAAGACGCGCAGCAGTTCCGGCGTCAGTTCCGTCAAGCGTTCGCGTGCCTCGACAGATTGCGTGGCCCGGTAGCGGCCATAGTGCCAGGTGCGAATGATGCGGGAAATATCCGAGGGGCGTTCGAAGCCGAGCTTCTTCAGCGTTTCCAGCGTATCGGGATCGTCACCCTGCCCGGTGAAGACGAGATTACCTGTTCCAACCGAGAGTTTGGTCTCCTGCTCGAAGAGATCGGCATAACGGCGCTCGACCGCCTTCAGCACCTCGACTAATCGCTCGGAGAAACTCGGCGTGTCGGTAAAGCCCATCAGGAAGGCGATGCGCTTCAGTTCGCTATCGGTTTCCGGCAGGAGGTGGGTCTGCTCGTCGCGCACCATCTGGATACGGTGCTCGACATCGCGCAAGAACCAATAGGCCTCCGTCAGCTCGTCACACGTTTCCGCATCGATCCATTTCGCCTTGGTGAGTTCGGCCAGCGTCTCCTCGGTAACACGCGAGCGCAGTGCGGGCATGCGTCCGCCCGCGATCAGCTGCTGTGTCTGCACGAAGAACTCGATCTCGCGGATACCGCCACGGCCGAGCTTGACGTTGTGCCCCTTAACGGCGATGGCGCCGTGGCCCTTATGGGCATGGATCTGGCGCTTGATGGAGTGGATGTCCGATATCGCCGCATAGTCGAGATATTTGCGGAAGACGAAGGGAACGAGGCCTCGCAGGAACTGCTCGCCGGCGGCGATGTCACCGGCAACAGCGCGCGCTTTGATGAAGGCAGCACGCTCCCAGTTCTGCCCCCTGCCCTCATAGTAGATCATGGCGGCATCAACGGGGATGGCGAGCGGGGTGGCGCCAGGATCGGGGCGAAGCCTAAGGTCGGTGCGGAAGACGTAGCCATCGGCCGTGCGTTCCTGCAGGATGCGCACCAGCCGCCGCATCATGCGCGGGAAGATCTCGATTGCATCATCTGGATCTGGCACGATGCCGGCTTCTTCGTCGAAGAAGACCACAAGGTCGATATCGGAGGAATAGTTGAGTTCGGAGGCACCGAGTTTGCCCATGCCGAGAACGATAAGACCGGAGCCTTCGCTGGGATTTGCAACATTCTTCAGCTTCAGCTTGCCGCTCTCATGGGTGGAAAGCAGCAGGTGATCGATCGCGGCCTTGACCGATGCCTCGGCCAATTCGCTGAGCCAGGCCGTCGTTGCACGACCATCGAAGATGCGGGCGAGATCGGCAAGGGCGACGAGGAAGGCCACTCGGCGCTTGACCACGCGCAGCCTGCTCATCACCTGGCTTTCACTTGGGGTGCCCGCTTCGCTGTCCGGTTTCCAGCAATCGCGCGCCTCAGAAATCAGCGTTTCGATCTGCGGCTCGAGCGGATCACTGATGGCGGAAGCGAGGACAGCCGGATCGAGATTGGCAATCTCGCGCAGATAGGGAGAGAGCGTCAGGACGGCGGCAATGAAATCGCGCAGCGGTCCTTCGGCTTTCAGCATGTCGGCGACGGCAGGCTCGCTCTTGCCGATATGCTGCAGGTCGGTGAGCGCCGCCTTCAGTTCCGTCTGGCTCAGCGGCCGCAGAAGCCCCTCGGTGATATCCTTCAGGCCGTGCTTGGATTTCGTCAGCATTCGCTCTCCCTGCCATGCCGCATTGCGACATTAAACTAGAGCCTGAGCGCGAAAGCGCCAATATGAAAATCATCAGGAAAATCAGGCCGCCTTGGCCGGGAAAACCATACTCACTGTAAGGCCGGGGCGTTTCTCATGGCCGGGCTCTGTATCTGAAAGCTCCAGCGAGCCGCCATGCAGCTCCATGATCGCCTCCACAAGCGAGAGGCCAAGACCGGTGCCCGGCTTGGAGCGGCTTTCATCCAGGCGCACGAAACGCTTCAGCACATCCTCGCGCCGGTCTGCCGGAACGCCGGGGCCATGATCAGCAACGGAGAGACAGGTGCCATCGGGGCGGCGACTGAGCTTGACGGAGACCGAGCCTGCGCCTTCGGTATCGGCGGAATATTTGATCGCATTGTCGAGCAGGTTGAAGATCGCCTGGCCGATCAGTTCACGATTGCCCTGGATTTCAATGCCGGGCTCGATCTTCGAGGTCAGCGCCATACCCGCTTCGTCGGCGACCGGTTCGTAGAGTTCGGCGCTATCGGCGACGATGGCCGAGAGCTCGATTGGCGACATTTCGGCCGCTACCGATCCGGCCTCGACACGCGAAATCATCAACAAGGCGTTGAAGGTGCGGATCAGTTGGTCGGATTCGGAGATAATGCCTTCCAGCGCGCCGCGGCGCACTTCACCATCCTCGATATCGAGCGCGTCGGCGGCCTTGTTGCGCAGGCGTGTCAGCGGCGTCTTCAGATCGTGGGCAATATTGTCGGAGACCTGCCGCAGGCCCTCGTTCAGTTTCTCGATCCGCTCCAGCATGGTGTTCAGGGAGACGGAGAGACGATCGAACTCGTCGCCGGAGCCGCCGACCGGGAGCCGCTGGGCAAGATCGCCGGCCATGATCTTCTTGCTGGCGGCGGACATGCGGTCGATGCGTTTGAGCGCATTGCGACCGATGCCGAACCAGATGATGATGGCACCGAGGCCCATGATGGCGAGCGCGATCATCAGCGCCTGGCGCACCAGCACACGGAAGCGCTCCGGTTCGCCGAGGTCGCGGCCGATCAGCACGCGAAGGCCGTTGTCGAGAACGAAGATATTGGCGATTGCCATGTGCCGCTGCTCGACGCCGCTATCGGTATAGCGCTGGTACATGAAGGGCACGGAGGTCCAGCCGGATTCTTCAAAGACGCCGGGCTGCACGGAGGCAACGTTGCCGGCGAGAATATCACCGGACGGACCGGCGATAATATAGAGATTGGCACCCGGCTGACGGGCGCGACGCTCCATGGTGCGCAACAGAAGGTTCATGCCGCCGGCATCATAAGCACGCTGGACCTGCGTCACTTCCTGGGCGACCGCATCACGGATCTGGCCGGTCAGCAACCGCTCGGACATCGCCGTCACATAGAAGACGAGCGTTGCGGCGCAGATTGCGAAAAGCAGGATATAAAGTGCCGAAAGGCGGACTGCGGTGGACTTGAAGAGAACCCAGAAACGGCTCATCCCTCATCCTTGATCATATAACCCGCGCCCCGGATCGTCTTCAGCAGCGGCTGGCTGAAGTCCTTCTCGATCTTGGAGCGTAGGCGCGAGACATGCACGTCGATGACATTTGTCTGCGGATCGAAATGATAATCCCAGACATTTTCCAGAAGCATGGTCCGGGTGACCACCTGGCCGGCATTCTTCATCAAATATTCCAGCAGGCGGAATTCGCGCGGCTGCAGCGGGATTTCCTTGCCGCCGCGACGGACCTCATGGGAGAGCCGGTCAAGTTCGAGATCGCCGACGCGGTAGATGACGTCCTGATCCGGCGTGCCCTTGCGGCGGCCAAGCACTTCGACGCGAGCCAGCAACTCGCTGAATGCATAGGGCTTCGGCAGATAGTCGTCACCGCCGGCGCGCAGACCGGTGACACGGTCGTCGACCTGGCCGAGAGCGGAAAGAATGAGAACGGGTGTGTGGATCGCCTTGCGGCGCAGCTCGCTGATCACGGAAAGACCATCACGGCGCGGCAGCATGCGATCGATGACGATGACGTCGTAAGTATTTTCCGACCCCATGAAGAGACCGCTTTCGCCGTCGCTCGCATGGTCGGCAACAATCCCCGCCTCACGAAAGGCTTTCGTGAGATAGACCGCCGCTTCCAGATCGTCTTCGATAATGAGAATCTTCATGCGGCCGACATTACCCGCCGGTTGCTTTTCGGCAAGGCTCAAAGCGTCTTCCTGTTGTGCGGAGGTCATTGCGGGCGTCCTTCAATGTTGAAGAATTCGGCGGGATATAAGAGTTTGGAGCCGCGCGGCATTCACGCCGGCGCGGCTCCAGCCTTCTGGGGGCAGAAGATCAGCCCTGGCCGTTGATCGGAAGCGCGACGAAGCGGCTGCCGTCCTTCGACTGGATCTGGAACAGCGCGCGGGTGCGGCCGTCCTTCTTGGCCTGGTTGATGACACGGACGACATCGTCGGCGCTGGAGACTTCCTGGTTGTTGACCGAGGTGATCGTCTCGCCTTCCTTGATACCCTTGTCGGCAGCATCGGAGTTCGGATCGATGCCGGTGATGGCGAGCCCCTTACCGTCGTCCGACGGACCAACCGTCAGGCCGAGATCGGCAAGCGCCTTTTCGGAAGCCGGCGGCTGGGCCTGTTCCTGCTGGTTGCTGTCGTCATCGGTGGAAGCCTGCTGGTCAGCCGGCAAAGTGCCGAGCTCGACGGTGAGAGACTGCGCCTTGCCGCCACGCCAGATCGAAACCTCAACCTTGGTGCCCGGCGTCATTGCGCCGATGCGGCGGCTGAGATCGCGAGCATCCTTGACCGGCTCGCCATTGACGGCGGTGACGACGTCACCGGTCTTCATGCCGGCCTTCTGGCCCGGCGTGCCTTCCTGGGCGGAGACGACAAGAGCGCCATTGGCTTCGGAGAGGCCGAGCGAGTCAGCGATATCCTTGGTGACAGGCTGGATCTGCACGCCGAGGTAACCACGCGAGACGGTACCGTCCTTCATCAGGTCAGCCACGACATCCTTGGCCGTGGAGGCCGGGATGGCAAATGCGATACCGACGCTGCCGCCGGAGGGCGAGAAGATCGCGGTGTTGATGCCGACGACCTGACCATTGAGGTTGAAGGTTGGGCCACCCGAGTTACCGCGGTTCACCGCAGCGTCGACCTGCAGGTAGTCGTCATAGGGGCCGGAGCCGATGTCGCGGCCTCGGGCCGAAACGATGCCGGCCGTGACCGTACCACCAAGGCCGAAGGGGTTGCCGACAGCGACGACCCAGTCACCGACGCGGACCTTGTTGTCATCAGCCCAGTTGACATAGGTGAACTTGCGGCCCTTGCCGTCGACCTTCAAGACGGCGAGGTCGGTACGCGGATCCTTGCCGATCAGTTTGGCATCGAGCTCGGTGCCGTCGTTCATGACAGCAACGAAAGCCGAGCCGTCGGAAACGACGTGGTTATTGGTGACGATATAACCGTCTTCCGTGATGAAGAAGCCCGAGCCCTGTGCGACCGGACGCAGGCGACCCGGACCACCCTGGCCCGGCTGGCCGAAGCGGCGCTGCTGGTTCTGACCCTGGTGGCCCTGACCCTGCTCGCCGAACTGGCGGAAGAACGGCTTCAGAGCGTCAGGCAGATCGTCAAAGCCGCGACCGTTGAAATCAAAGGAGAAACCATCGCCATCATCGGAGGCCGGCTTGACGCGGCTTTCGACGCGAACGGAAACGACGGCCGGGGAAACGGCATCGACGACATTGGCGAAGCTTGGAACCGAGGGCGCCTGGATATTGACAGCCTCAGCGTAGGAACGGGAGATCTCGACAGGGATGCCGGTTGCAAGAACGGCGGCTGCCAGACCTGCAACGGTGGATGCCTGGAGCACCGTTCTAAGGGACGGACGTCCGCGGAAATTTTTCAGCATAAGAGCACCTTCTCTTCTTGTTCAGACCTTCGTTCCGGCGGTGCCGGATCAGTGGTGACCGAGATATAGGACGCCGCACCTTACTACGAACTGTCCGGCCCATGAAAAATTCGTAATGTGCGAATAATTTTTTGCTACTCGCCACATGGGCGAAACCCATTCAATTCATCTTATTTAACCGGTCGGTTGACAGGTGAAATGGCGGGCTGTATTTAACCCTACAGTTACATACGAGGCCTTTCATGGAAACCGACATTCTCAGCGCAGCCTTCGCAGCCCTCGCAGACCCCACACGCCGGGCGATCATCGCGCGACTGGCCGAAGGCGAGGCCTCTGTAAACGAGCTGGCCGCCCCCTTCGCGATGAGCCTGCCGGCGGTTTCGAAACATCTCAAAGTCCTGGAGAAGGCGGGACTGATCAGCCGGGGCAAGGAGGCGCAGTGGCGGCCTGCCAGGCTCGAGCCGATGGCGATGAAGAGCATTGCCGACTGGCTGGAGCAATACCGGCGCTTCTGGGAATCGAGTTTCAACCGGTTGGATGACTATCTCCAGACGATCCAAAAAGCGGATGACAGCAGCCCGCGCAACTGATTGCCGCGCATTTTTCCATCGGGACATTTTCAGTCGAAACAGGGTGAGGAAATCATGGACGATCAGCTATCGCGCCCCACATTGCATATGCAGCGAATCTTCAACGCACCGCGCGCCCTTCTATGGGCGGCCTGGACACGACCGGAAATTGTCGTCGCCTGGCTTGGACCTGTCGAATGGCCGGCGGTGAGTGTCGTGCAGGATCTGCGTGTCGGTGGCGCCTACAGGGCCTGCCTGAAGAATGCCGCGGATGGCCGCCTGCTCTGGCAGAACGGTGTCTACAGGGAGATCGAGGAACCCGAGCGGCTGTCCTTCACCTTCCAATGGGAAGACGAGCATGAGGATGGCGAAGCGGTCCTGACCCTCGTGACCGTCGTCTTCGAAGAACTGCCCGATGGCCGCACGCGGATGGATTTCACCCATGCAGACCTGAAGTCCGAAGAAAGCGTCATCGGCCATCGCCACGGCTGGGAAAGTACCTTCGGTCGGCTGGAAAGCTGGATCGCAAGTCAAGGAAATCAAAGGGAGTGATGACCATGAAACTCGTGACGAACCTCGTTTTCAAAGGCGAATGCCGACAGGCTTTCGAATTTTACGCCAAGGTGCTGGGCGGCAAACTGAACGGCATGTTCACCTTTGCCGAAGCGCCCGGCGACATGCCGGTCGATCCCGCCTTCAAGGACAAGATCATGCATGCCTGGCTCGATGTCGGCGACCAGTCGCTGATGGGTTGCGATGCCCCTCCCGGATATCAGGAGGATATGGGCGGCTTCAGTGCCACCTATCACACCGAAAATGCGGCGGAAGCAAAACGGATCTTCGAGGCGCTCTCGGAAGGCGGCAAGGTAACGATGCCCTTCAACACCACCTTCTGGTCGCCGGGCTTCGGCATGTTCACAGATCGGTTCGGTACACCCTGGATGGTCAATACGATCCCGGCGGAGCAGCGATGAGCGAAAAGGCAATGGTCTGGACCGGTCGCGTGTTGACCGGGTTTTTCGCGCTCTTCATGCTCGGCGCATCGATCGCTCCAAAACTTCTTGGTCTGCCGGTCGCTGAGGAAACGATGACACAACTTGGCTGGCCGAACGGCTACGTGCTGATGATCGGACTGATCGAGCTGACTTGCCTCATACTCTATCTGATCCCGCAGACCAGCGTCTTCGGCGCAGTATCGATGATGGGGCTGCTCGGTGGCGCGATGGCGACGCAGATTCGAGCCGAGATGCCGCTCTTTAGCAACATCCTGTTCAGTATCTATCTCGGGCTGTTCATGTGGGGCGGATTGTGGTTACGCGATCCGGCCGTGCGGGCACTGTTTCCCTATCGGAAAACCTGAGCATGGATCATTCCGCCGCCTATCCGGCGGAATGATCGCCTATTTCTCCAAGAGTTCGGCGAGCCGCGCCTGCTCTTCAGCCGACAGCTTGCTGCCTGTCGGCTTGCCTACTCGTTTACGGGCGAAGACGATGAGCGAAATGCCGCCGGCGAGGATCAGCAGTACGGGGGCACCCCAGAGGAGCAGCGTGCGCATGCTGAAGCGCGGCTTCAGAAGCACGAATTCGCCGTATCGCGAGACGATGTAGCCCAGCACCTGTTCATCGCTGTCGCCATCGGTGAGACGCTCGCGCACAAGAAGGCGCAGATCCTTGGCGAGATCGGCGTTTGAATCGTCGATCGACTGGTTCTGGCAGACCATGCAACGCAGTTCGGACGATAGCGCCCGGGCGCGGGCTTCAAGCGCAGGGTCGGCGAGCACTTCGTCGGGGTTGACAGCGAAGGCCGGAGCGGCCGCCAGCACGAGGGCGAGAACGAGCAGGAAGCGCCGCATCATTCCGCCGGTTCCATGACGGGTGTTGCTGCCTTGGCCTTCGCCTTGCGGCTCGGAGCGCCCACACGCAGGCGCCGATCACTCAGTGACACGAAGCCGCCAATCGCCATGACCAGCGCCCCGCCCCAGATGCAAAGGATGAACGGCTTCCACCAGATGCGCACGACGATACCGCCGTCGTTGGTGACGTCACCCAGTGAGACATAGAGCTGGCTGAGGCCGAAGGTCAGGATGCCGGCTTCGGTCGTCGGCATCTGGCGGGCAGTATAAAGCCGCTTGGCCGACCAGACATCGGCAACCTCGGCACCGCCACGGCGGATCGAGAAGTGGCCGCGATCTTCCGTATAGTTCGGGCCGGTGGCCGGCTGCATGCCGTCGAAGACGATGCTGTAGCCACCGGCATCCGTCGATTGGCCCTGCTTCATCTCGATCACATGCTCGGTCTGGAACGTGGTGACGGCGACGATGCCGAGCACGGTGACGCCAAGGCCGGCATGGGCGAGTGCCGTTCCGAAAGCAGAGCGCGGAAGACCAGACAAGCGGCGCCAGGCGATATCCGCCTTCACCTTGCCGATGCCGGCGCGATACCAGAGATCGGCACCAGCGCCAAGGATCAGGAACAGGCTGGCGGCAAGGCCGAGCACCGCCATGACCGGACCGCCGTGTTCGATATAGAAGAAGACGAGAGCCGCGACGAAAGCGAGCCCAGCCACGATATAAAGCCGCTGCAGGGCGCCGAGCAGATCGCCTCGCTTCCAGGCAAGCATCGGTCCGAAAGGCACGATGACGAGCAGCGGCGCCATCAGCAGGCCGAAGGTCAGGTTGAAGAAAGGCGGACCGACGGAGATCTTGTCGCCGGTCAGCGTTTCCAGCACTAGCGGATAGAGCGTGCCCGTCAGCACCGTGCCGCAAGCAACCGTCAGAATCAGGTTGTTGACGACGAGCGCGCCTTCACGGGAGATCGGCGCGAACAAGCCGCCGGCCGAGAGAAGGGGCGCACGGAAGGCAAAGAGCGACAGCGCGCCACCGATGAAAATCAGGAGGATGCAGAGGATGAAGACGCCGCGGCTAGGGTCACTGGCGAAGGCATGGACCGAGGTCAGCACGCCGGAGCGCACGAGAAAAGTGCCCATCAGCGACAGAGAGAAGGTCAGGATCGCAAGAAGCACCGTCCAGATCTTCAATCCCTCGCGCTTTTCCATGACGAGCGCGGAATGAAGCAGCGCGGTACCCGCGAGCCAGGGCATGAAGGAGGCGTTTTCCACCGGATCCCAGAACCACCAGCCGCCCCAGCCAAGTTCGTAATAGGCCCAATAGGAGCCCATGGCGATCCCGAGTGTCAGGAAGGTCCAGGCGGCCAGCGTCCAGGGGCGCACCCAGCGCGCCCATGCCGCATCGATACGGCCATCCAGCAGCGCGGCGACGGCAAAGGAGAAGCAGACGGAGAAGCCGACATAGCCGAGGTAGAGCAACGGCGGATGGATGGCGAGGCCGATATCCTGCAGCACCGGGTTCAGGTCCTTGCCTTCGGCCGGAGCCGGATCGAGGCGGGCGAACGGGTTGGAGGTCAGCAGGATGAAGAGGATGAAGGCAACCGAGATCCAGGCCTGAACCGAGAGAACATTGGCCTTTAGCGTATCCGGCAGATTGCGGCCGAAGACTGCGACCAGCGCGCTGAACAGCGCCAGGATCAACAGCCAGAGCATCATGGAGCCCTCGTGATTGCCCCAGACACCGGAATATTTGTAGATCAGCGGCACAAGCGAATGCGAATTCTCCCAGACATTCTGAACTGAGAAGTCGGAGACGACATGCGCATAGGTCAAAACGCCGAAGGACAAGGCGACGAGGCTGAAGAGCAGGACGGAGCCGAGCGGCGCCACGTCCATCATTGCCTGATCGCCGCGACGCGCGCCGATAACGGGTACGACCGAGAGGATGATCGCGGTTGCGAGCGCCAGAACCAGCGCGTAGTGGCCGATCTCTATGATCATTGGGTCGCCTTCGCTTCCTGAGCCTTGGCTTCGCCCTGCGCCTTATCCATTGGTGCTGGTCCCTTGCCCTCTTCCCATAGTCCCTGAGCCTTCAGCTTGTCGGCCACTTCCTTGGGCATGTAAGTCTCGTCATGCTTGGCAAGCACGGTGTCGGCGGTGAAGACGCTGGTGCCCGTCTCGAAGGCGCCTTCGGTGACGACCCCCTGCCCTTCGCGGAAGAGATCCGGCAGGATGCCCTCGTAGCGGACATTGACGACCTGGCCGCTCGGATCGGTAACCGCGAAACGCACGACCGAACCTTCGCTCCTGACAACGCTGCCCTCGCCCACGAGACCGCCGAGGCGGATGCGCGTGCCGGGCGCGACCGGCGTCTTGGCGAGATCGCCGGGCATGTAGAAATAGGCGACCGACTGGCTGAAGGCGAACATGACGAGCAGCACGGCGGCTATGATGAAGCTCATGCCGCCGACAATCACCGCCATGCGTTTCTGCTTGCGCGTCATTGCGTCAATCCCTCCGTCGCGATGCCGAGTTCCCGGCCAAGCGCGAGCAATTGCTTGCCCTGTTCACCCGATGACGGGAAGGCCGCGAGCCCCCGCTTCAATGCGCCCGTGGCGCGACCCTTGTCATTCAATACGGCGTAAGAGCGGACGAGACGCATCCAGCCCTCGAAATTGTTGGGATCGGCAGAGAGTTTCGCGTCGAGGCTTTCCACCATGCCGCGGATCATCTGCTGTCGATCACCTGCATTCATGTTTTCCGCAGCAGAGACATCCTCCGCCGTCGGTCCGCCCAGAGCGGGTGGCTGTGCTGCGGGCGCAATCGCCGTGCCGCCATTCTTGGCGATATGCTCGTTGACCAGCGGCAGCCAGGGCGCATCTGCCGGCGACTGCCTTGCCAGATCCTCGAAGGCGGAACGCGCCTGATCGGGCTGACCGGCCTGCTCCATGCTGAGCGCCACATAGAAGCGGGCGCGCGGATTGTTGGGTTCCAGCGCCAGCGACTGTTCGAGCAGCGTGCGCGCATCCTCGGTCACGACACCTTCGGAGACTGCCATCAGCGTTTCGGCAAGACCATCGAGACGTGCGGGGCTAGGGCCAAGCAGACGTATGGCATTGCGATAGGCGGCTTCCGCATCGGAGACGCGCATGGTGCTGAAATAGATCGGGGCCAGCACATCCCAACCCTTTCCATCGTCAGGGTTCTGGGCCAGATGCCGCTCGGCCTTGGCGATCAGCACGGCCATGTCATTGCCGGGATTGGCAAGCCGCGCCTCCAGCGGCTGCGACGGCAGGTCTGGCCTGCCGGTATTGACGTAAAGACAGAGCCCGATGACAGGCAGGATCAGCACGATGAACGCTTCCGTCAGCCGGTGATGGCGGGCAACTTTGCGTTCTCCTGCCGGAGCGGTGGCGGAGACGGCAATCAGGCGGCGACCGATCTCGGCCCGGGCATAATCGGCCTCGTCGGCGCTGATCAGGCCGCCGGCCAGATCCCGGTCGAGTTCGCGTAGCTGGTCGCGATAGACGGCGGCCTCGCCGGCGCGCGTATCTTCCGCCGCCTTCGCTCCGCGCAAAAGAGGATAAAGCAGAATGGCGGCAACGGCCGCCGTCAGGAAGGCCACGAGAATCCAGAACAGCATATCGGCCCAATTACTTGAAGCGCGCGCCCATTCCAACTGCCAATGCCGGAATGACGAAGATTTGAGGCCTTTGGCCGCAAGGATAACGGGAAAGAGAGATCAGCCGAGCGGCGACCAGGTGCCGTTATCGTTGCGACAGGCAGCACCGCGTGCCAACGTATCCTTGCCATCGACGGTAACGGTGTGTGTGTACTGGCGGCAGTTCTGCGAACCGACCTGATAGGGAGCGGCGGCCACCACGCTGCCGCTGGCTTTGCCGCCGGTCCAGGTGACCGGCTGGCCGACAGCAGCGCCTTCCAGCGCGCGATATTCGGCCTCCAACGCCCGCTGCTTGTCGCTGTCGCTCAACTGCACGCCGGTGCGACTGACGATCCCGCCCTGCAATGCAGAAATGAAAGCGGCCGAAGCCGGGGGCTTGCCACCACCGAAAAGACCGCGCGACGTCTCGCCCTTCGTCGTCGTGCAGCCAGCGAGCGCGACGGCGACCAGAAGGAATGAAACGATCATGCCTTGCGAACGTAGAGTCATTGCAATCGAACCACGATCAGGGGTGTCAATACGAGCCGATCGAAGTGCAGCGTCCCCGTGTCAGCATTAAGGCAAAGCATGCTATACATTTGCCACTATCTTTGTGACATCAAGCAGTTGCTCATGCAACATCCTTTGTCACGCCCGGCAAGATAAGCTTGGCCTTGAGCCCGCCCCACTCTCCGCGGGAGAGTTCCAGGCGGCCCTGATATTCATTGGAAATTTCCGTGACGATGGAGAGGCCAAGGCCGGTTCCGGGCTTGCTCTCGTCAAGCCTTCGGCCACGTTTCAGCGCCTCGCGGATCTGATCGGGCTCCAGGCCGGGGCCGTCATCCTCCACAGCAAGCTCCACCCAATGTTTACGGCCGCTTGCTTCGGCTCCCTTCACATCGTCGCCGGCTTCGAGCGCCGAAAGGCGCACCTTGCTTTTGGCAAAGCGGGCAGCGTTTTCCAGAAGGTTGCCAACGGTCTCCTCGAGATCCTGCTGCTCCATCGCGACGGCCAGATGCGGCGGCTGGACGATCAGTTCGAATTCGGTCTCGACATTGAGACGACGCATCACACGCACCAGCCGCTCCAGCGCCGGCTCGGCATCCGTGCGGGCGAGTACGGATTCGCGCTGGGCAGCGATGCGGGCACGATTGAGATAGGACTGCACCTGTCCTTGCATGGCCTCCGCCTGATTTCGCACCAGATCGCCATGCGATCTTTCGAGAACACGTGCTTCATTGAGCAGCACGGCGATCGGTGTCTTCAGCGAGTGGGCGAGATTGCCGACCTGCATGCGGGCACGCTCGACGATGCGGCGGTTGCTGTCGATCAGCGCATTGACCTCATTGGCAAGTGGCAGGATCTCGCGCGGGAAATCGCCCTTCAGTTGCTCGCTTTCGCCGGCGCGAATGCGCTCGAGGGCGGCACGCGCCTTATCGAGCGGCTTCAGGCCGTAGAGAATGGCGAGCGCGTTGACGATGAGACTGCCGACACCGAAGCCGGCAAGCGCCAGATAGAGACGGTGGGAGAAGTTGCGGACATCGTCTTCCACGACATCGACATTGCCGGTCACGCGAAAGCGCGCGGCGCGGCCGTCGGTGTCGAGCACCACTTCGGTTTCAGCCACTTGGACGCGGTTTCCGGAGGCATCCGTCACCTGATAGTAGCGCTCATAATTCTTGTCGAAGGGCGCCTCGACGACAGAGAGAACCGGGATCGTCGCCGAACCCAAGGAGGGCGAGACGAGTGGTGCGGTCGTATAGGTGCCGAGAGGTTCGACCACCCAGTACCAGCCGGTCTTCGGCTGGGCGAAGCGCAGGTCGCCGAGCTGCGGGCTGCCGGAGAGCGCACCCTGATCACCGATCGTGACCGAATTGATGACGTTATAGAGCTGGGCGCGCAGCAGATCCTGAAAGCCACGCTCCGCACTGCGTCTATAGAGTGTCGAGATCAACAGCCCGATCACCACCAACGCCACCGTCGACCAGACTGTGGTCAGAAGCAGGACGCGTGCGGTGAGCGACTTAATTCGCATTGGTCGGCGCTTGAATGCGGTAACCGAGACCGCGCACCGTTTCGATCAAATCGACGCCCATCTTCTTGCGCAGGCGGCCAACGAAAACTTCGATCGTATTGGAATCGCGGTCGAAATCCTGATCGTACATATGCTCGACCAGCTCCGTGCGTGACACGACCTCGCCCATGTGATGCATGAGGTAGGCAAGCAGGCGATATTCGTGCGAGGTGAGCTTCAGCGCCACGCCGTTGACGATCGCCTTCGAAGTCTTGGTGTCGAGGCGCACCGGGCCGCAGACAATTTCCGAGGAGGCATGGCCGGCGGCGCGACGGATGAGGGCGCGGATGCGCGCCAGCACCTCCTCGACATGGAAGGGCTTGGTCACATAATCGTCGGCGCCCGCATCGATGCCGGCCACCTTGTCGCTCCAGCGGTCGCGGGCGGTGAGGATCAGCACCGGTGTGGTACGGCCGGCACTGCGCCATTTTTCGAGCACGCTCACGCCATCCAGTTCGGGCAGGCCGATATCGAGAATGATGGCATCATAGGGCTCGGTATCGCCGAGGAAGTGACCTTCCTCGCCGTCGAAAGCCGAATCCACGACATAGCCCGCTTCTTTCAGCGTGTCGCTCAGCTGCCGGTTCAGATTGACGTCGTCTTCGACTACCAGAATGCGCATCGCTTCGCTTTCATCCGCTGCAAATCACTGATGTCATGAATAAGCCGATTCCGCTTACATCGGAACCTTTACCGTCACCTTGCGCGGACGCTGGCCGTTACCCTGAATAATAACGGTGATAATGCAGGTGTCGCCCACTGGCTGTACGGAAAGAAGCTGGCCGCCGGTCTGATCTACGACCTGCTGGGCCGCGGCGCTGCAATCGCCGGCCACACGCAGGACAAGCGTGCGGGTATCGTCCGGTGAGGGCGCCGAAACCGCCAGCCAGGCGGCCATTGCTGCGACGCTCAGAGGAGAGGCCATGTGCTGTGCTTTCACTGTAATGCCAACTTGCCCAGACTATGTACTCAAGCGACCTGAATGGCAAATGAATGCAAGGTAATGAGGGTTTTTTAGAACAATTCTCGACTATTGCGCGAAATATACTTGATTTCCGAATGATGGCGCTAAAGCCCTGTGGCGCCGAGAGAATTCCAGCGCGTGGCGACATCGTGCCGGATCATTTCGATCAAGGCTTTCACCATCTGGTTGAAGCTGCTATCGCTCGGCCGGTTTCATCCATTTCATTTCCGAATCCATGCAAAAATCATTTTCCTTTCGCACGGCGCAGACCGTCGGTGTGCTCGCCGTCACCCAACTGATCGGCTGGGGCACCACCTTCGACATGCTTGGCGTCATGGGTCGCGTTATCGCGCCGTCGCTCGGGCTGCCGAACGAGGCGATCTTTGCCGGCCTGACACTAATGATGGTCGTCAGCGCCTTTGCAGGCCCGGCCACCGGGCGCTGGCTCGGACGCTATGGCGCGGCGAAAGTGCTGGCCGCTTCATCGGTTACCTTCGCGATCGGTCTGCTCCTGCTTGCCGCCACTACCAATATCGTCGTCTACGCGATTGCATGGGTCGTCATCGGGCTCGGCGGCGCGCTTGGTCTTTCCGCGCCCTGTTATACGGCCGTCGTGGAGCGCGAGGGCGTCAACGGCAAACGCGTCATCGCCATCCTGATGCTGTTCACCGGGCTTTCGGCCACGATCTTCTGGCCGATCCTGACGCTGCTGAATGAAAATTTCGGCTGGCGGGTCACCTTCCTTGTCTGCTCTGCCCTGCAATTCTTCGTCAGCCTGCCACTGCACCTTTTCGGCCTGCCAAAGCCGGTGGCCAGCCACACGCAGGGGGCAGCGGCCGAAACGCCGCCGGTGGCGCTTTCGCCCGCCGACCGGCGAAAGGCTTTCCTGCTGATTGCCGTCTCGACCACGCTCTGCACCTTCATCACTTTCGGCGTCTCGCCTTCCCTGCTCGAAATCTTCCGCCAGTCCGGCGCCTCGGCTGCATTTGCCCTGCAGCTTGGTTCAGCGCGCGGCGTGATCGGAATTTCGGCCCGTGCGCTCGACATGCTTCTCGGCAAACGCGGCAATCCGATCCTGACATCGGTCATGGGTGTCGGCCTGATGCTGTTCAGCTTCCTGATGCTCTTTATCGTGCCGCCATCGACGCCGCTGCTCATCACCTTCGTTCTGCTTTACGGTTTCGGTTCGGGTGTGCTCGCGGTTGCCCGTGCCCTGCTGCCGCTCGCCCTCTTCTCAGCTAAGGAATACGGACTGCAGGCGGCGCGCCTGTCGATGCCGCAGAACCTTGCCAATGCGATTGCGCCCGTCATCTTCACCGCCATCCTCGACCGTGCCGGCGCCGGCCCGACGCTCATTACCTGCGCGGTGCTTACTGCGATCGCCATGATCTTCGTGCTGATGCTGATGGGGCTCGTGCGCAGTGCAAAGCCGAGCGTGCAGCCAGCCTGACCTGCGGCCCTCACGAGGCCTAGCGGCGAGCGCACTCAGCCATTTTTAATCTCTCTTGATTACGATGTTCTCACAATCGGGCGACAGGATCCCCGCCTCCCATCGCAGGAAACCTTCACGCGGCGTCAAGCACCGCTGATCCGCTAAGATTTTGAATCGTTTACGGCTTTTATCTCACAGATTGCTTCAGCCGTTCACGAACCGATGCGCTCCTGATTGCGATTTCTTCTCTATCCATTTGAAATAAGAGAGATTTTCGGAAGACCTTTCGTCAGTCCCGCATGGGTTTGGTCACTGCCCTAACGCTATCGAAATCGGCAGCAGTCCTCGTATCGCGGAGCGGTTTAACCGTTCGGGTGGAAAGATCGTAGTCGGGGTGTGCCTTGTATGCGGCAAGCGCTTCTTCGCTTTCGAACTCGCCGTAGACGATAAAATCGACGGCATTGCCCCACTGATCGGTCTTGACGTTTTCGCCGATCTCCAGCTTCAGCGCATGCGGAATGCCGGTCAGTATAGAGAGCCCCTTGCGCACTGCCTCGCGGTTTTCCTCCGACACGGTGAAGAAGACGATATGGCGGATCACACGAACACTCCTATGGCTCAGGTCGAGCCGGGCGATAACATGCGACGTCCGAGCCTTCAACCGGGCCAGAATGCCGCGTCAAGCGACAGAGCGGATTGCGGCAAGAAAGGCTTGCGCATGATCGGCGAGTTTCTCGGCCCTGTCGGTGCCGTTGACGATGCGGCGCGCATTGACCCAGTCTTCCCGTTCTTCATTCAGATAATCCGATAGACGGTGGCCGGTGAAGCTGCCGCGCAGCATGCCCTCGATGAGGATCATGACAGCCGGCTGCATTTGCATGGCGCAATCGGGCTCAGCCACGAGATCGATACCGGTCACTTCGCTCATGGCTTCGTAGTTGCGCCGATGGGTGAGTTGCACCAGCCCGCGGCCGAGCCAGCACTTGCCGTCCTCGTCGGGCCGCCAATAGGGCGTCTTCACCCAGGAGAGCCGACCGGAGGCAAAGGCGTTTTCCAGGATCTCGACAGCGCGCGAATCGCTGACTGCCAGCGTCTCGCGCACTGGCTGCATCGTATAAGCGGTTTCATGGAAGGCGGTTGCTAATATATAGGCCAGCCAGCGCCGATCTGCGGTAGCCAAATTCGCGTCCCAGTAGTCAAAAATGGCATCCATGCCTTCGATCTGAGCAGGCGCCAGACTGCCTTTGAACAGCGAGTGCCGCACAGTCTCAAAGAAGAATTGCCGATCGAGTGGGACAGTCATAATACGCTTCTCACAGGTCCTTTGTGGTTAACGTTCGCTTAATCGATTGAAATTAACTAAATCGTTTCAAGTGTGACGGGGGTTTATTTACACGCTGTTTTGATTGTGCGATGCATCAATTCACAAGCAAAATCTTGCTGAGGAAGAGAGGTATACAATGCAGACCAACGCAGAAACTCCGTCCAAAATCCCCCAGCACGTCGTTGACCAGATGGAAAACGAGTGGCGTCAGGTACGCACGCAGCGCGAGAATCCGCGCCCCGCTCGCCTGCCCTCCCAGAACGACGCTTAAATACAATCCTACCGGGTGAGGCTGCCATAAGCCCCTCACCCGCGCCTCCAGACGGTCGCCTTATGGGCGCTGCCTCCGACAATCCCCCGACGATCATAACATGCGCAGGTCATGGGCTAGTTTCCGGATTGAGCCGCAGCCAGCCTTTCGGCCAGCCGATTCAGAGTTCTGCCGAAAATATCCCTCTCATCCAGCGCCCGCGAGAGCACCAGCGCGCCCTGAATGCCGGAAACCGCCTCTTCGGCTGCGGCAAGGGCCGCCTCGCCCGAACAGCCAGTGCGGACAAGCGCCAAGCGCAATGCGTCGATCCATCGGACGAAATAATCCCTGATGGCGGGGGAAAAGCGCTGGCGCGTCTCGTCCAGAGCGAAGGCGCCGACGAGGCATATGCGGCTGCCGGAGCGGAAGTAGTCGTTCACATTGATCCACATCGCCTCGATCGCGGCGCGGGCATCGTCCTGGCGCAAGGGCTCGTATATCGCAGTTTCGAACCAGCCGTCGACATCGGCAAGAACGGCTGCCGCCATCTCCTCCTTCCCGCCGGGGAAGAAGTGATAGAGACTGCCCTTGCCGATGCCGGTGCGCTCGGTGATGCGGCTGAGCGTCGTGCCTTCGTAGCCAAGCTCGCGGAAGATCTCGCCAAGCAGCGGGACGATATCGGCACGTTCATAAACGGTCTTCACGCTTCACCTTTGGGTCCCTGCAACCTCAAAGGCCGAGGTCGGAAAGGCCCGGATGGTCATCGGGCCGCCGGCCGAGCGGCCAGTGGAATTTGCGATCCGATTCCTTGATCGGCAGATCGTTGATGCAGGCGAAACGACGCTGCATCAAGCCCTCCGCATCGAATTCCCAGTTCTCGTTGCCATAGGAGCGGAACCAGTTGTTGCTGTCATCATGCCATTCATAGGCAAAACGCACGGCGATACGGTTTTCTGTGAAAGCCCAGAGTTCCTTGATCAGGCGGTAATCCAGCTCCTTGCCCCATTTGCGGGTCAGGAAAGCGACGATTTCGGCGCGGCCGTTAACGAATTCGGCGCGGTTCCGCCACTGGCTGTCCGGCGTGTAGACGAGCGAGACGCGCTGCGGATCACGGCTGTTCCAGCCATCTTCGGCGAGGCGAACCTTCAGGGCTGCAGTTTCCGGGGTAAACGGGGGAAGCGGTGCGGGCATGGCTGGTCTCCTTGGTTGATCTGTACCTTTCGTTCTGTATTGTACCTATCGGTACAATTAAAGCAAGATGTGTGCCGGCCACTGGCTGCGACATTTTAGCCATAAGAAGGATAAGAGGTCTGCGGCCGCCAATTGACACACCGCGCACGACAGGATTGCCGCCAGCACCGCGGGCCTGTTGCTAGGCCTTGCTGGATATCGGGAGATAGGAACGGCCCTGAGAATTAGTCAACTCGCCAGGCACGCAGGCACGAGGCAGCGAGCCGTTCGAAACCTTCGTGCCATCTGAAAAATCGACGTGGCTTTATAATATGAAGGGCCGGGGCGGCCTGCGCATGCCCCGGCGCGATACTGCAGACAGAAGGTCAGCGCCGCGCTACGCACGGCACCGAACGCAATCAGGCAAGCTTGCCTTCTTCGGCCTTGTAGAAATACTGGCTTGCGACCAGCCATCCCTTGAGCGGCCTCAGAGGCGGAATACACGTGGCGAACATGAAAGGGCCGGTGACCAGAAGCTGGACCCAGAGCGGCGCAGAGAAGGCGACTTCGAGCCAAACACCCAGCAGTACGCTCGGCACGCAAGCGAAGCAGATCACGAAGAAGGCCGGACCGTCAGCCGGATCGGCGAAGGAATAGTCCAGCCCGCAGACTTCGCATTCCTTCTGCAGCGTAAGGAACCCCTTGAACATATGCCCCTGTCCGCAGCGCGGGCAGCGGCCCCGGATGCCAGTCTGCATCGGAGGGAGAGGCGGATATTCGGCGTCCATGGCGATCTCGCTTTCGGCTTTGCAAGGCATCGACAAATCCATTCAATGCCCCATATTGTATGCATACAATATAATTACATTGAAAGCGAATTGCCAGTCTATTAGTCAGAATGACGCAGAGATTTTTCGAATTGGGTTTACAGGACATGAGGGCGCGATCCGCAAACATGTCGGCAGCCTGCGGCGGACAATATTCATGAAAGAACAGTCAATCACGACGCAGACGGCCGTGATTTGAATGCAACGGCAGAGACGGGAACGAAAGAGCTGCCGAGCGCCAGCCCTCCGCCACCGATAGAATCAGAAGAACGAAGCCGACATTTCCGGCGGGCCTTCAAGCGCATGAGCCATGAAGTCCAGCGCACCTTTCAGCCTATCTCGTGTGATCGGCCCACACAGGCAGACGCGCACGGCCTCGGGCGCCGCTCCCTCCACGGTGAAGACATCGCTCGCCACCACGCCGATACCGGAGGAACGCATATGACTGCCGAAAGTCGAGCGAGTCCAGCCGTTGGTCAGCGGCAGCCAGATATTGAAGCTGATCGGATCAGCCCTGTAACTGCCTTCGGGCAGGATATTGGCAACCATCTGCTGGCGCGCGGACGTTTCCGCTCGGATGAAGCGCAGGATCGTGTCCGCCGTGCCGTCTTCGATCCATCGGGTGGCGAGCGCCACAGTCATCGGCGAGGCCATGACATTATTGGTGCGCATGGCGCTGACGAAGGGCCAGATCGCCTTAGTGTCCGGCGCCACCACATAGGCCAGCCGCAGGCCGGCGCCGATGCACTTGGCAAGACCGCCGATATGCCAGGTGAGATCAGGCGCAATTGCCGCAAGCGGCGGCGGGCCGTGCAGCGGGATAAAGCCGTAGGCATCGTCTTCGACGATGGGCACATGGTATTTGCGGGCGACCGCGGCAATCTCCTCGCGGCGCTTTTCCGGCATGGTCAGGGTCAGCGGGTTCTGCAGCGTCGGATTGAGGTAGAGCGCCTTTGGCGCGAGACGCTCGCAGGCCTCCGCGAAGGCGTCAGGCAGAATGCCCTCCTCATCCATCGACAGGCCGGAGAGATTGAGCCGCAGCTGCGCGGCGATCGAACGCATGCCGGGATAGGTGATGTTTTCCGACAGCACGGTCTCGCCTGGCTTTGCCAGCAGGCCGAAGATCGCGAGCAACGCCGGGTGAGCACCCGGCGTAACAAAGATACGCTCCTGGGAGGGCACCAGCCCGCGGCGGCTTAGCCATGCGGCAGCCGCCTCCTTGTCCATGCCCGAACCGCCGAAACCCTGGTAGCGCAGCAGCGAAATGAGGTTGGTTGCGACTGCCGACATGCCCTCACGCATACGGGCGATCAGATCCTGATCATCAGGTTCCGGCGGCAGGTTCATGGAAAAATCCACGACGGAGGCGCGGCGCGGATCGGGCGCGGCATCGGAGACGAAGCCCCGGCGTTCGCGATCCTGCCCGCCGGTGACGAAGGTGCCGCGGCCAACATGGGAATCCACCAGACCGCGCTTCTGCGCCTCGACATAACCCCGCGCCACCGTGGTGAAATCGATACTGAGGCGCTTGGCGAGTTCGCGCTGCGGCGGTAACCGATCTCCCACCGCCAGCACACCGCTTCTCAGATCCATTTCGATCAGATCGGCAATTGCCATGTAACGGGGGCTCGAGGAACGGCTAAGATCGGGATGCCAGTCTTTCATTTCATGTTCCGCAATTCGTGATCGACGCAGAGGGGGATACTCGTCGACATTGACCGTATATTGTTGCATATTTTATCTGTCACGCGAAAAACGGTAGCTCGACACCGGCCTGACGGATGACCGAATGCCGCATTTGATATCGGCATGTTCCGCAAGACGGAAAGGTCAGCGCAATTGATCGCATATTGTATGCATTCATTTTTGTCATCGTTGCATTCATTTTTTGCACTGCCTTGCCCGCCAAAATGGCTTGATTTCCTTAGCCCTCCACAATTGAATGCATAATTGAATGCTTTTCCGCTTAAATTGACTGCTATTTGTGCAAAGTCAATCTGGCACGGTGCTTGCAATTCAATGGCTGTACCCCGCGACAGGGGCCTGACTTCAAACACAGGAGCCATTCATGCCCGCAGTTACCGCACCGGCCCACGCAGATGGAGACTTCTTCGTCGATTACGAGGAGAAGGTCTTTGAAGACGTCCAGGCCAAGGAGGGTGAGAAAGCCCTCATCACCTTCCACACCGTCGCCTTCGAAGGATCTATCGGCCTTGTAAACCTGCTCCAGGCCAAGCGTCTGAAGCGCAAGGGTTTCGAAACTTCGGTGCTTCTCTATGGCCCCGGCGTGACGCTCGGAGTGCAGCGCGGCTTTCCCAAACTCGGCGCGGAAGCCTTCCCCGGCCATCTGAACTTCAACAACCAGATCAAGGGTTTCATGGAAGAAGGCGGCAAGGTCTATGCCTGCCGCTTCGCGCTGCAAGCGCTCTATGGCCATGGCGAGCAGTCACTGATCCCCGGCATCCGCCCGATCAGTCCGCTCGACGTGCTGGACATGATCCTGATCCACCGTCGCGACGGCGCCTTCATCCTGGACACCTGGACGCTCTGACCCCGGCGGCAACGCTGTCTTCAGGCACTGGAGAGGCGGAGTTCCCCTCCTCCGCCTCTCCCACACCATCAGGAGGATTTCGCCATGGAAAAGAAAATGACCGTCAGGGCCGCAGCCGCGCAGATCGCACCGGACCTGACCTCGCGCGAAAAGACGCTGGCGCGCGTGCTGGAGACAATTGCTGAAGCCGCTGTTAAGGGTGCCGAGATCATCGTCTTTCCGGAGACCTTCGTTCCCTGGTACCCCTATTTCTCCTTCGTGCTGCCGCCGGTTCTCTCCGGCCGCGAACATCTGCGCCTCTACGAGGAGGCCGTCACCGTTCCGAGCGCGGCAACCGATGCGGTCGCGGCGGCTGCCCGCGAGCATGGCATCGTCGTGGCGCTCGGCGTCAACGAGCGCGACCATGGCTCGCTCTACAATACCCAATTGCTCTTCGATTCCGATGGCAGGCTCATCCTCAAGCGCCGCAAGATCACGCCGACCTATCATGAGCGGATGATCTGGGGCCAGGGCGATGCCTCCGGGCTCACGGTGGTCGACAGCAGCATCGGACGGCTCGGCGCCCTTGCATGCTGGGAGCATTACAATCCGCTCGCCCGCTATGCACTGATGGCCCAGCACGAGGAAATCCATATCGCCCAGTTTCCGGGCTCGATGGTCGGGCCGATCTTCGCCGAGCAGATGGAGGTGACGATCCGCCACCATGCGCTGGAAAGCGGCTGCTTCGTCGTCAACGCCACGGGATGGCTGACAGAGGAACAAATCAATTCCATCACGCCCGACCAGGGGCTGCAGAAGGCGCTGCGGGGCGGCTGCATGACAGCGATCATCTCGCCCGAGGGCAAGCACCTGGCACCGCCGATCACCGAGGGCGAAGGCATCCTGATCGCCGATCTCGATATGAGCCTGATCACCAAGCGCAAGCGGATGATGGATTCGGTCGGCCATTATGCCCGTCCCGAACTGCTGCACCTCGTCATGGATGGCCGCGCCACCCAGCCGATGGTCGGCTCCGCACATTCCTTCGAAACAGACACAGGGACCAAGACCGATGGAAAACACGACGTTTCTGCCGACCGAGACGCTGATCAACGAGTTGCAGTCCTTCGGAGCCAGGCTCGTTGATCCCAGGGCCGGGCACGAAAGCCGCCGCGGCGGCGCCGGCCCGTCCGACCACAAGGCGCTGACTATTGACGGCATGACCGTGATGGTGCCGGTTCACACCGCGCCGGCTTTCGAAAGCCCCTATCTCGTCGAAAAGCCCGACGAGGCTGGCAACAGCCGCATCAGCCGCGACGGGCGCGTGCTTGGCGAGGTGTCCTTTCCGCTGCGCCCGCGCTTCTACGAGCGCAACACCGCCGACGGCATTCCCTATTCGCAGATTGCCGTGCTGCATGGCCGCGACGTGCTGGCGACCACGGTGCTGCAGACGTGCATCCGTTATCAGAGCCGCACCAAGACCTGTCAGTTCTGCGCCATCGGCCAGTCGCTGGCGGCCGGCCGCACCGTTGCCCACAAGACGCCGGAACAGCTGGCGGAAGTCGCCAAGGCCGCCGTCGAACTCGACGGCGTCAAGCATATGGTAATGACGACGGGCACGCCGAAGGGGCCAGATCGCGGCGCTTCGATCCTTGCCGACAGCGCCCGGGCAATCAAGGCGGCCGTCGATCTGCCGATCCAGGCGCAGTGCGAGCCGCCGGAAGACGACATCTGGTTCTCGATCATGAAGGAAGCCGGTGTGGACGCACTCGGCATGCATCTGGAAGTCGTCACCCCGGAACTGCGCGAACGCATCATGCCCGGGAAGGCACAGGTGCCGATTTCAAAATACATGACCTCGTTCAAGGCGGCGGTCGAGGTCTTCGGGCGCGGCCAGGTCTCGACCTATATCCTTGCCGGCCTTGGCGATACGCGCGAGGCGATACTCGACATCTGCGAACGGCTGGTGGCGATCGGCGTCTATCCCTTCGTCGTGCCCTTCGTGCCGATTTCGGGAACACCGCTCGAAAGCCATCCGGCGCCGAAGCCTGATTTCATGCATTCGATCCTCGGGCCGCTCTCCAAAATGCTGGTCGATAGTGGCCTGAAGGCTGTCGACATCAAGGCCGGTTGCGGCAAGTGCGGCGCCTGCTCTGCCCTTTCCTCCTATGAAAGGATGCTGACCAAATGATGCTGGAGCCCTTCTCGCCTTATCGCGCCAGCGAATTCCAGGTGAAGTTTTCCACCTCGGATTGGGAGCGGCAGGAAGCGCATGCGCTGCGCCGCGCGGTCTTCTGCGAGGAGCAGAAGATTTTCGAAAGCGACGACCGCGATGCGGTGGACGATCACGCCATTCCGATCGTGGCTTTGTCGATGATGGGTATCGCCGCCGACAGGCTGGTAGGGACGGTGCGCATTCATCAGGAGGAGCCGGGCCTGTGGTGGGGTTCGCGGCTTGCCGTGCATGAGGATTTCCGCAAGATCGGCGCGCTTGGCGCAACGCTGATCCGGCTCGCGGTCTCCTCTGCCAATGCGATGGGCTGCCATACGTTTCTTGCCAATGTGCAGGTTCAGAACGGGCTGCTCTTCCGCCGCCTGCACTGGGATGTGATCGAGGAATTCGAGGTCTACGGCAAGCCGCATCTCAGGATGAAGGCGGATCTTGCCTGGTACCCGCCCTGCCCGACGCCGGAAACCGGGCTGGTGGCGCTTGCCAGGAAGGCGGCGTGATGGGCGACAGGATCGATCTCAAGGCGCTGGCCGCCAAACTCTCTGCCTCCTCCGGCATCGCCGCCAAGGCGGATATCGGCACGGTCGCCGCAAGCCTCGGGCTGGCAGGCCAGTCGGTGGCTGTGGGTGACGATTGTGCCGCACTGCCCGATGGAGACGGATACCTGCTCTTTGCCATCGAGGGCTTCATCAACGAGTTCGTCGCAGCCGATCCCTGGTTTGCAGGTTGGTGCGGAGTGATGGTCAATATATCAGATGTCGCCGCCATGGGGGGCCGACCGATTGCCGTCGTCGATGCCGTGTGGGCGAATGGCGAGACAGGTGCTGCCCCGGTGCTTGAAGGCATGCGGGCCGCGGCCAGAACGTTCGGCGTGCCAATCGTCGGTGGTCATACGAATATCCGCACCGATCGCGGCCAGCTTTCGGTCGCCATTCTCGGCAAAGCGAAGAAGCTGCTGACAAGCTTCGATGCCAAACCTGGCGATGTGCTGATAGCCGCCATCGACCATCGCGGCCGCTACCGCGAGCCCTTCAACAATTGGGAAGCGGCAACGGACGCGCCATCCGCGCGGCTGCGCGGCGATCTGGAGATCCTGCCTGACATCGCCGAAGCGGGGCTTGCTCTCGCCGCAAAGGATATCAGCCAGGGCGGCATCATCGGCACGGCGATCATGCTAGCGGAATGTTCCGGGGTCGGGATCGATATCGATGTCTCGGTAATCCCACTGCCGGATGGCGTGGCGCTCGAGCGCTGGCTCGCGACCTTTCCGAGCTTTGGTTACCTGATCTCCACCACGCCGGAAAAGGCCGATGAGGTGATCCTGCGTTTTGCCGCCCGCAGTATCAGCGCGGCCGTGATCGGCAGTGTCAAAGCCGGCAGCGAAGTGGCGATATCTGACGGCGCCGACCGCCTCGTGATCCGCGATTATGCCGAGATGCCGCTGCTGCAGCTCGGCCGGCGGGAGGATGCCGCATGAGCCGGCCGCTGCGCATCGCCATGCTCTCCCACTCCACCAATCCGCGCGGCGGCGTGGTGCATGCCATGCAGCTTTCGGATGCGCTGATCGCCCTCGGCCATGAGGTCGTGCTGCATGCGCCGGATGCCAAGGGGACGGGTTTCTTCCGCACGCCGGCCTGCGAAGCGATGTGCATTCCAGTCGGGACCGCACCTGACGATATGACCGCGATGGTCGAGCAGCGGATTGCCGAGTATGTCAGGCATTTCGAAAGCCCTGCTGCGCGCGATTTCGATATTTTCCACGCCCATGACGGCATTTCCGGAAATGCGCTGGCAACGCTTAAAGAGCGAGGGCTGATCCCGAGCTTTGTTCGCACCGTCCATCATATAGACCAGTTCAGCGACACCACGCTGATGGCGCTGCAGGATCGATCCATCGACCATGCCGACCTGTACTTTGCCGTCAGTTCGATGTGGCGAAACACGCTCAAGAAAACACGCGGCATCAGTTCGACCGTCGTCGGCAATGGCGTCGATACCAAGCGCTTCTCTCCCGCCGTGGACTGCGGCGTGCTGCGCGGCAAGCTCGCCCTACCCGACGGCCCTGTTTTCCTTGCCGTCGGCGGTATCGAGGCGCGCAAGAATACGATCGCCATGCTGCAAGCCTTCGGCCAAGTGCGCGCGATCCGTCCGGATGCGCAACTCGTGATCGCCGGCGGTGCTTCGCTGCTCGATCATCGCGGCTATCAGGGTGAGTTCCGTGCCGTGCTTGCCGCACTCGGCGAACATGCGGCTGCCGTCCATATCCTCGGCACGGTTGCCGACGAGGACATGCCTGCGCTTTACCGACTTGCCGATGCGCTGGTGTTCGCCTCCGTCAAGGAAGGTTTCGGCCTCGTCGTGCTGGAGGCGATGGCGAGCGGCGTGCCGGTCGTCGTCTCCTCGATCGCGCCCTTTACCGAATATCTCGGCCCTGAAGACGTCGTCTGGTGCGATCCGCGCAATGCCGCCTCGATCGCCGAGGCCATGGCGATTTCGCTCCTGCCACCGGTGCGCGCCGGGCTCATCCCGCGCGGGCTCGATCTGGCCGCCCATCACAGCTGGCAGCGCACGGCTGCCGCACATCTCCAAGCCTACGAGACATTGAAGGAGCCTGCCCATGCCTGAAATGCGTTTCGTCATCGCCTGGCCGGATGGCCGCGAGGAGACCTGTTACTCGCCCTCGCTCGTCATCCGCGATTTCTTCGAGGAGGGCCAGACCTATCCAATCCGCGATTTTCTCGACCGCAGCCGCAAGGCGCTGACCATCGCCAGCGACCGGGTGGAGGCGAAATACGGCTATCCCTGTTCGCTTGCCCGCGGCCAACTTGCCCGCATCGAGGAAGCAGGCGCCCTGTTTCTCGCCGATGTCGACGCCCGTGTGCGCTGCGAAACCTTCATTCTCTGAAAGGAACCCGACCCATGACCTTTTCCCTCAAGCCGCATTATAGCGCCGTCGTCATCGGTGGCGGTCAGGCCGGGCTTTCGGCCAGCCACTACCTTAGGAAGCACGGCATCGACCATGTCGTCTTTGAGAAGAAGACCGTGGCGCATAAATGGCAGAACGAGCGCTGGGACGCCTTCTGCCTGGTGACGCCGAACTGGCAGTGCCAACTGCCGGACCATCCCTATGACGGTGATGATCCGCATGGCTTCATGGTGAAGGACGAGATCATCGCCTATGTCGAGCGCTTCGTGAAAAAGGTGGATGCGCCAGTGCTTGAAGGCACGAGCGTAACCTCGCTGGAAAAGGCTGGCGATCTCTTCAGGCTCTCGACCTCTGCGGGGTCACTCACCGCCGACAGCGTCATCATCGCCACCAGCCTCTACAGCGCGCCTGCCATTCCGCGCGCCGCCGAACGCCTGCCAGACGATATCCTGCAGATCCACACGGCTGACTACCGCAATCCCGGCCAGTTGCCCGAAGGGGCCGTCGTCGTCGTCGGTTCCGGCCAGTCCGGCTGCCAGATCGCCGAAGACCTGCATCTGGCCGGCCGCAAGGTGCATATGGTGACAGGCAATGCGCCGCGTTGCGCGCGCTTCTATCGCGGTCGCGATGTGGTCGACTGGCTCGCCGATGTCGGCCAGTACGACATCACCGTCGCTCATGACGGCATGACCAAGAAGAAACATGACACCAACCACTACCTCACCGGCCGTGACGGCGGGCGCGATATCGACCTGCGCAAATTCGCGCTGGAGGGCATGTCGCTCTATGGGCGCATGGAGGGGGTCTCGGGTGGGCGAATGCTGTTCGAGCCAAACCTGAAGGCCAATCTCGACAATGCCGACCGTGTCTATAACGGCATCAACGCACTGATCGACCGGCATATTGCCGAAAAGGGTATCGAGGCGCCGCCGGCGAGCGTCTACGCGCCGCTCTGGGAGCCGGAGAGCGAACCGGCCGAACTCGATCTCAAGGCAGCAGGTGTCACCTCCGTCATCTGGGCGACCGGCTTTTCGCCCGACTGGTCCTATGTCGGCCTGCCGATTTTCGACGGTACCGGCTATCCGGTGCAGCGGCGCGGCGTGACCGGGATCGACGGCGTATATGTTCTCGGCCTGCCCTGGCTCTGGACCTGGGGCTNNAGCATGTGGTGAACCACCTCGCCGGTCATCTGGAAGCAGCCCGTCCGCTCCTGAAACAGGTGGCCAGCGCTTGAACATGAATGTCGCGATCCTCGATTTTCATCCACCTGAGCCGTCCGCGGGCGAACTGATGGAGCAGGCGCTTGCGCCGCATATGCTCGTCGGTATGCCGCATCTGACACCCTCGGGCCTCTCGGAGACTTGGGCGATGAAAGAGCTCGGGCATCGCCACTGGCTGATGCTTGCGCGCCATCTCGGCATGGAGAATGCCGATTTCCGCGCGCCCGATGGCGGCGAGGCCTATGCGGCGATCTGCGCGACGTCGCTGCACCATGCGAATTTCGGCGCTATCAGGGCTAACGATGTGCTGACGATCCGCTCGGCGCTCTCGCCCGTCTCTCGCACGCAGGTTTCGACGCGTCACCGGCTTTTCGTGCGCGGCAACCTGATCGGAGAGGTGGAGCTGATTTCCACCTTTGTCTGCCGCATGCGTGAGGGCGACAATTATTCGATCGCCCGCGTTCCCCTTCCCGGCCTGACGACGGCTGTGGAAGACAATACACTGGCAAGGACGGCGGCGGCGCTGCGCGCCGGTACGCTAGAGAAACATTTCGGCCTACCAGCCAACGCGGCCAAGGCGCTGCGCGGCTTTCGTTTCGAGCCGGATGTATCGCAGGAATTCAACGGCGCCGGGCTGTTCTACTTCGCGGAATTCCAGGCCCTCGCCGATCGCGCCTTCGGGCGGTGGTTTCCGGAACTTTCGCAGGTGTCTCGGCGGGAGATCTTCTTTTCCGGCAATATCCGGGCGGGCGAAGCCGTGCGGGTAGAACTGATGGCGTTTTCGGCCGACCGACGACAGTCGTTCTGCCGGCTACGGCGGGAAGAGGACGGCAAGGTGATCGGCAAGGCTTTCATGGAGTGGCAGGCGGACTGACTGACGCATGTTTGAGCGCATCGCGCAGTACCTCGAACACTCTGCTATCCAGCGTCTGAGAAACATTGAAACGCATGAAGCCGGTGGCCGATTGCGAGAGGCTGAAGGCGTTGCCAGGCGCGAGCACGACATTCTGGGCGAGTGCGGCGCGGGCGACTGCAGCGGCATCCAGGCCATCCGGCAGATGGCACCAGAGGAACATGCCGGCCTGCGGCTCCAGCCAGGGGCGAATGCCCAAAGCCTTCAGCCGGGTCGCGACATCGAACATCGCCTTGGCGAGACGGCCGCGCAGACCCTCGGCGTGTTTGCGGTAGCTGCTGTCGCTGAGCACGCTCAACACCAATTCGGCATTCAGCCGGGCGCCGCCGAAGGAGGTGGCGATCTTGAGATCGATCAATCCTTCGATCCATTCCGGCCGCGCGGCGATGAAGCCACAGCGGGCCGCGGCCGAGAGCGTTTTCGAAAAGCTGCCGATATGGATGACGCGGTCGAGGCCATCGAAGGCGGCAAGGCGCGGGGCCGGCGTCAGTTCCAGATCGGCGAAAATATCATCTTCGATGATGGTCAGGCCGTGCTGCTCGGCAAGCTTCAGGAGCCTGTGCGCGGTGACCGGCGAGAGCGTGGCGCCGGTCGGATTGTGAATTGCGGAATTGGTGATGTAGAGGCGTGGCCGGTGCTCGGTAAGTGCGGCGGCGAAGAGTTCGATATCGGGGCCGGAGGGGGTGTAGGGAACGCTGACGACCTTGGCGCGATGGGCTCTGAGCAGTGCATGGAAATTGAAATAACAGGGATCGTCCACCAGCACGGTGTCGCCGGGCTCGATCAGGAAACGGCAGAGGAAATCGATCGCCTGCGTGCCGGATTCGGTGAGCATGATCTGGTCGGGCGAGGCCTCGATGCCGCGCTCGGCCATACGCCTCATGATCAACTGGCGAAGCGGCTTCAGGCCGAGCGGCGAGCCATAATCGGAGAGGCTTGCGGCATCGGCGCGTGATAGCGATCGAAGGGTTCTGCGGATCGCCTCTTCAGGAAGCCATGCGGCCGGCAGCCAGCCGCAACCGGGCTTGAGATCGCTTTCCTGTGCCTCCAACGATTGCCGCGAGACCCAGAAAGGATCGACGGCGCGGTCGAGTTTTGGGCCGACATCGGCAAGCGAAAGCGGTGCGGTCTGGCTCGCGACATAGAAGCCGGACCCAGGGCGCGAATTGATCGCGCCTTCCGCGACCAGCCGTTCATAGGCATCGACGACCGTCGAGGCTGATACTTTCAGGCTTCCCGAGAGGCTGCGGATCGAAGGCAGCTTGGCGCCGGGTGTGAGGCTGCGGCCGGCGATGCGCTGGCGGATCGTCGCCATGACCATACCGACGCGGCTGGCTGCCCGTATCTGCTCATCCATCCGTACTGCTTCCTTCACCATAACAGTTTCAACAAACTGTATCGAACTGTGGCTGGCAGCGCCAGTGCGAACGACGGATAAGCATGGGGCAAACAAAGGAGTGCCTATATGGATCGCGCAGCGACCGGATGGATGAATGGATTTATCGGCGTGCTCATCTTCAGCGGATCGCTGCCGGCCACCCGCGTGGCCGTCATGCAGCTCGATCCGGTTTTCCTGACGGTGGCGCGAGCGGCGATTGCCGGTATCCTGGCGCTTTGCCTGCTGATCGTCTTTCGGGAAAAACGCCCCTCACGGCAGGATCTCATCTCACTCGTCGTCATCGCCCTCGGCGTCGTCGTCGGCTTTCCGCTGCTGACGGCACTGGCGCTGCAGCATGTCACCTCGGCGCATTCCATCGTCTTCATTGGCCTGCTGCCGCTCGCCACCGCAATCTTCGGCGTCATCCGAGGCGGAGAAAGGCCGAAGCCCGCCTTCTGGTTCTTCTCGCTGCTGGGCAGCGCGCTGGTCGCAGGCTTTGCGTTGATGCAGGGGGTAACCGCCTCGCCTGTCGGCGATACAGTCATGCTCGGTGCCATCATCGTCTGCGGGCTCGGTTATGCCGAAGGTGCCAAGCTCTCGCGCCGACTGGGAGGCTGGCAGGTAATTTCCTGGGCGCTCGTGGTGTCGCTGCCGGTCATGATCGTTGCCGCGATCGTCTATCGGCCGCCGAACTTAGCCGAGATTCAGACGCCGGCCATGCTCGGGCTCGCCTATGTCTCGCTCTTCAGCATGCTGATTGGTTTCATTTTCTGGTATCGCGGCCTTGCACAGGGCGGCATTGCCGCCGTCGGCCAGCTGCAATTGCTGCAGCCCTTCTTTGGTCTGGCGCTTGCCGCAACGCTGCTGCGCGAGACGGTGAGCTGGGCGATGCTGGCGGTCACGGTCGCCGTCATTCTTTGCGTGGCCGGGGCACGCAAGTTTGCGAAATAGGTTCGCAATTTGACAGGTCTCGCATCACGTAATAACTAAAGTTACATGATGCGAGATGATGGCCATTCCAATTCACCCGTAGCTCATTTGGCGGCACCCGCCTTTGCCGGCGATGCCGTCAAATCCTACCTCGAAGGTCCGCCGCGACAGGTTCCGGGCTTCTCCAGCCTGCACCGGATGGCGGGGATGTTGCTAGCGGAGCGCTCACCCGAGAATGGTCGGGTGCTGGTTCTCGGCGCCGGTGGCGGACTGGAGCTCAAGGCCTTTGCCGAAGCGTATCCGGGCTGGACTTTCGATGGCGTCGATCCCTCCACCGACATGCTGGAATTGGCCCGGCAGGTTGCCGGAGACCATGGAAGCCGCATTCGCCTTCATGGTGGCGGCATCGATGTCGCGCCGGATGGCCCGTTCGACGCCGCCGCCTGCCTGCTGACCTTTCACCACATCCGGGTTGAACAACGGCTTGAAACACTTCGGCAAATTCGAGATCGGCTGAAATCCGGGGCGCCTTCCGTCGTCGCGCATATGAGTTTTGCGCAGGGCGAGCCGGAGCGATCGATGTGGATCGATCGGCACATTGCCTATGGAGCCGCAGGCGCGGATGCCTCCAGATTGGAAAGCACGCGCAAGGCGATGAGGGAACGGCTCCATATCCTCGCCCCCGAGGATGAGGAGGCGATGCTGCGCGCGGCAGGCTTTGCCGCTATCTGCCTGTTTTACGCCGCCTTCAGCTTCAGGGGATGGGTGGCGTATGCGTAGCGCCACCGGCTATCCCCGGCGCTCAAGCCTTTCTGATGCGGTCGCGATGGGCCGCCTGCTTGGCACGGTTTCCGCACATTGCCATGCTGCACCAGCGCCGGCGATGACCACGGGTATGGTCGGCAAAAAGCATGGTGCAAACGGGGCCTTCACAGGCCTTCACATTGGAGAAATCCTCCGTGCAGACGAAGCGCCCGAGCTCTTCCCCGACCGGTAACAGCAACGCTTCTGGCGTGCGCCATTTGCGCATCGGCTGAAATTCGAAAATTTCGCCTTCATCAGTCTGTCGCGCGACGACGCGGCTGAAACCCTCGTCGCGCTCAAGCAGGCGATTCAGTTGTTCGAGCTCCCCCATCGCCTCCGGTCTCAAGGGTTTTCCCTTGTGCTCGCGAACGAAGGTCCGGAACCATTCGCGCAGGTTGCGCGCCTGATCGGCGACCTTGTCGATCTCGCCCGGCAGCGCCTGGCTGCGCAAGCTGTCGATAGTTTCGCGGGGAACAAGCCCCGCCTGCTCCAGCCAGCGCAAGAATGCCTCTCCATTCTCGATCCAATCGACAGGCGTGTCTACGGGCGTTGCCACCGAATTCAGGAAATCCAGGGCCAGCGCATCACCCAGGAACATGGCGGGAGAGTGGTTATCCATCACAGATCCTTCCGGCCGCCAGTCCAACATTGAGGCAGCCCACTTAAGAACGCGGCCCACATGTAACCTTTCAAAACGCTGTTGACAAGTTACTCTTTCAACATGTAACCATTCTGCATCGTCTTAAACGGTTACTTCAAAAAATAAGGAAAGCGGATGTCGCCACGGTCGCCCAGAGATCAAAAAATGCATGTCGTGCTTGTCCATGGAGCCTGGGCTGACGGCTCGGGCTGGGCAAAAGTGATTGCGCCGCTCGTCGCTGAAGGTTTTTCGGTGACCGCAGCGCCGTTGCCGTTGACATCCTATGGTGATGACGTCGAAGCGCTCGAACAGACGCTGGAACATAGGGCCGGACCAGTCATTCTTGCCGGCCATGCCTATGCCGGAGCGGTTATCAGCGGCGTGCGCAGCGACAAGGTGAAGGCGCTTGTCTACGTCGCAGCCCTTGCTCCCGACGAGGGGGAGACCGTGGCCGATGTCTTCTATCGCACGGAGATCGATCCACGGGCGCCGCACCTGGCACCCGCCGACAATGGCCTGATCTACTATCCCCGAGAGGCCTTTGCGGCAGCCTATGCGCAGAATGCCACCAAAGACGAGCTTGCGGTGCTCGCCGCGGTCCAGCGGCCGATTTCGCCGGCCTGCATCATGTCGCCCGTCGGGCAGCCGCTTTGGAAGGAGCGACCCTCCTGGTTCCTGATTGCCGAAGACGACCGGATGATTGCAGCCGCGAACCAAAGCTTCATGGCAGCGCGCATGCAGGCGGTTCAATGCCCCTTCGCGGTCGATCATACGCCGATGATCACGGCACCGGACACGGTGCTGCAGGTCATCCGCGAGGCTGCGGCAACAGTGGCCGACGCCTGAACGACCGACATATCTCTCAACAGATCGCCATTCATCTCAACTGAAGGAAACACGACATGACCAAGATCAGCTACCGCAGCACCACCGTCGACGGCATCAAGATCGCCTATAGGGAGGCAGGCACCCAAGGCGCTCCGAAGCTCCTGCTGCTGCACGGCTTTCCGACATCGGGCCATATGTTCCGCGATCTGATCCCACTGCTCGCCGATCGCTATCACATCATCGCGCCCGATCTTCCGGGCTTCGGCCAGTCCGACGATTCCAGGGTCAACAGCTTCGACAGCATTGCCGAGACGATCGACCGCTTCACCGAAATCGTCGGCTTCGATCGCTATGCTGTCTATGTCTTCGACTATGGCGCGCCGACGGGCTTCCGCCTTGCGGTCAAGCATCCCGAGCGGATCACGGCGATCATCTCGCAGAACGGCAATGCCTATGTGGATGGTCTCAGCGATGCATGGAACCCGGTTCAGGCCTACTGGCAGGATGGCAGCGTGGAAAACCGCAATGTGCTGAAGGCATTCCTCGGGCCGGAGACGACAATTTGGCAATATACGCATGGCGTTACCGATACGAGTGCCGTTTCGCCCGACGGCTATTCGCTCGACAATTTCTACCTGTCGAGACCAGGCGCGGAAGACGTGCAGCTCGATCTCATGCGCGACTACAAGAGCAATGTGGCGCTTTATCCGGACTTCCAGAACTACTTCCGCACGCACAAGCCGCGTTTCCTCGCCGTCTGGGGCAAGAATGATCCCTTCTTCCTGCCGCCGGGTGCCGAAGCCTTCGCCCGCGATATTCCGGACGCGGTGATCAAGTTCTTCGATACCGGCCACTTCGCGCTCGAAACCCATGCGGATGAAATCGCTGCCACCATCCGTGACTTCCTCGGCTGATCGGAGAGATAATATGTCCGATAAGGTCGCCATCATTACCGGTGCCAGCCAGGGCATCGGTCAGGCAACGGCCATCCGCCTCGCGAAGGATTTTGCGAAGCTGGTGCTGGTCGCCCGCAACAAGGAAAAACTTGCCGAGACCGCTAAGGCGGTCGAGGCTACGGGCGCGAAAGCACTCATCATCGACGCGGATCTTGCGGAGCCGGCAGCGGCTGAGGCTATCGTCGATCAGACACTTGCCGTTTTCGGGCGGATCGACGCCTTGCTCAATATCGCCGGCGCCGTGCCGCAGATCGATGTGTTCGAGATGACGGACCGGCAATGGGACGACGGCATGGCGCTGAAGCTGCATGGCGCACGGCGGCTGACCATTGCCGCCTGGCCAGCGCTCAAGGCAACAAAAGGTTCGGTCGTGTTGATGTCCGGCAATTCGGCGGTCTTTCCGAAAGCATCCTATGCCGCCGTCGGCACGATCAACGCGGCGATATCGGCTCTCGCCAAGGCATTTTCGGATCGTGGCATCGAAGATGGCGTGCAGGTCAACAGCGTGTTGCCGGGCCCTGTCATGACAGGACGCCGCCGCAGCTACCTGGAGCATTGGGCGCCCTTGCACGACATGACGGTAGAAGAGGCGACGGCACGATTTCCGAAGGAGGCGGGCATTGCGCGCTACGGCGAACCGGAAGAGATCGCCGAACTCATGGCCTTCATCGTTTCGCCGGCCGCACATTGGATGACCGGCACGACGCTGCGCATGGATGGCGGCGAGGTCAAGTCGGTGTGATCCAAGTTAGTCGGAAGTGACGCAGAAATTGTTGCCTTCCGGATCGTTCAGGACGGAATAGTCGACCGTCTCACGCACGAAGGTCGCGCCCAGAGATATCAGGCGCGCGACCTCCTTTTCGCGATCTGTAGCGGCAATATCGAGATGGACGCGATTGCGCGCCGGCCGATCTCCGCGACGAAGATGGAAACAGAGGCGTGTGCCTGGTCCTTCGACGATCACCACCGGATCGGTTTCCGGTGTGAGGCCGAGAGCCGCAAGACGGGCGATTTCGGCATCGTCATAGGGCATCACCGCATAGCCATCGAGCGCTTCAGCCCAGAAGCGAGCGACACGGGAAGGCAAATCGCAATCGATGACGATTTCCTTCAACCGGCCCATGGATTCCCCATTTCAAGCGACGTGAATTGATGAGTGCGTTTCGCCCATTGAGCTAGGCGTCGCCTTTCTTCGATGCCGGTTTGCGTGTCTTGTTGACCAGCACCGCCGCCTGTACCAGCGCTCGCAGCGCGGCCTCATCGATCTGCTCGCCCTCGCGAATATCGATCGCGCGGCGCGTGTTGCCTTCAAGGCTGGAGTTGAAGAGCTTGGCGGGATCCTCAACGGAAGCGCCCTTGGCGAAAGTGAGCTTGACCACGGCCTTATAGGTCTCTCCGGTGCAGATAATGCCGGCGTCCTCCCAGACCGGGACGCCTCGCCATTTCCAGGTTTCCACTACGTCCGGATCGGCCTCGCGGATGATGGCTCTAACGCGCGCGAGCGTTTCGCCGCGCCAGTCGCCCAATTCGTTAATCCTGGCATCGATGAGATCGGAGGGAGAAGGTTCCTTCGGTTCCGCTTCCTTTTTTGTGGTCACCGCTCTTTTCATGGTCTCTCTCCTTACATTTTCTCGCCCGGCAAGAGGCTTGCCTGCCGGATCCAGTCGGCGATTTGCGTCTCGTCGATGGGATCGTTTTCATGGATGTGGAAATAGCGCGTCTGCGCCGACTTTGATTCCTCCGGTGGGCGCGGCTGCAGGTCAGCACCACGGAAGAAGGCCAGCTTGATGTATTTGTTGAAGCAATGGATGCCGAGGAACCAGCCCTCGCCCTTCATGCCGTAGAGCGGCGAATTCCATTTGACAGCCTTGTGGACATCGGGAACGGTGCGCATGACGATCTCGTCAAGGCGATGGCCAACCTCGCTCTTCCAGCCGGGCATGGCGACGATATAGGCCTGGACCGGGCCGTCACCCTCGCCTTTGGCGATCTGCGGATTGCCGCCCGACAGCAGCTTCGGCTCCGCCGCCTTCGCTGGCTTTCCTGATATTCTGGTGGCCATGGGCTCCTCCCCTTCGCAATAATAAGGAAGCCTCTTTCGATTTCCAGTCGTGCGGAATGGACACAGCTGCAAAGATCACAGCTTCATGACGCGGAAAACCTGCGACACGGCGGCAAACCCGTGGCATAAGGGCGCCAAAATTCTCCCAAGCTCCCGCGTAAGACATGATCCGTATCGAAAATATCAGCAAGCAGAACAGCCACCGCATCCTCTTCATCGAAGCCACAGCAGCCCTCAACAAGGGCGAGAAGATCGGTCTCGTCGGCCCTAATGGAGCCGGCAAGACGACGCTCTTCCGCATGATCAATGGCGAAGAACTGCCGGATGAAGGCCAGGTCTCGGTCGAAAAACACGTGACCATCGGCTATTTCAATCAGGATGTCGGCGAAATGTCCGGCCGTAGCGCGGTTGCCGAAGTGATGGAGGGCGCCGGTCCCGTCAGCATCGTCGCAGCCGAGCTTCGCGAGCTGGAAGCGGCCATGTCCGATCCTGATCGTATGGACGAGATGGATCAGATCATCGAGCGCTATGGCGAGGTGCAGGCACGCTACGAAGAGCTTGATGGTTACGCGCTGGAAGGCCGCGCCCGCGAGGTTCTGGATGGTCTGAGCTTCAGCCAGGAGATGATGGACGGCGATGTCGGCGCGCTCTCGGGCGGCTGGAAGATGCGCGTGGCGCTCGGCCGCATCCTGCTGATGCGCCCTGATGTGATGCTGCTCGACGAACCGAGCAACCATCTGGATCTCGAAAGCCTGATCTGGCTCGAAGAATTCCTCAAGACCTATGAAGGCGCACTGCTGATGACCTCGCATGACCGCGAGTTCATGAACCGTATCGTCACCAAGATCATCGAGATCGATGCCGGCTCGCTCAACAGCTATTCCGGCGACTATGGCTTCTACGAGCAGCAGCGGGCGCAGAACGAAAAGCAGCAGCAGGCGCAGTTCGAACGCCAGCAGGCGATGCTTGCCAAGGAAATCAAGTTCATCGAGCGTTTCAAGGCGCGTGCCAGCCATGCCTCTCAGGTGCAGAGCCGCGTGAAGAAGCTGGAAAAGATCGAGCGTGTCGAGCCGCCGAAGCGCCGCCAGACAGTGGCCTTCGAGTTTCTGCCGGCGCCGCGCTCGGGCGAAGACGTCGTCAACCTCAAGAACGTGCATAAGAAATACGGCAGCCGCACCATCTACGAAGGGTTGGATTTCATGATCCGCCGTAAAGAGCGCTGGTGCATCATGGGCGTCAATGGCGCCGGTAAATCGACGCTCTTGAAGCTGGTGACCGGCACTGCCGAGCCGGATACCGGCAGCGTCGCGCTGGGCGCCAGCGTCAAGCTCGGTTATTTCGCGCAGCACGCCATGGACCTGCTCGATGGCGAGCGCACCGTGCTGGAATGGCTGGAAGATTCTTTCCCGCTTGCCGGCCAAGCGCCGCTGAGAGCACTCGCCGGCTGCTTCGGCTTTTCCGGCGATGACGTGGACAAGCGCTGCCGTGTGCTGTCAGGGGGCGAGAAGGCCCGTCTCGTCATGGCCCACATGCTGTTCGACCCGCCAAACTTCCTCGTGCTCGACGAGCCGACCAACCACCTCGACCTCGACACCAAGGAAATGCTCATCAAGGCGCTTGCCGATTTCGAGGGCACGATGCTCTTCGTTTCGCACGATCGCCACTTCCTAGCAGCCCTTTCCAACCGCGTGCTGGAACTGACACCCGATGGCATTCACCAGTATGGCGGCGGCTACACCGAGTATGTCGAGCGCACCGGCTACGAGGCACCCGGCATCCACGTCTAGGAACTGGCAGCCTGCGGCTTGACGAAAGACCGCAGGCTTGAGGTCTTGCAGAATTGCATGTCGTTTCATACCTATAAACAGAATGGTATGCGTCCGGCCCTTGCCGGCCCTCGCAGCATTCCGAGCCCTTGTGCCCGCCTTACGAGGATGAAACCATGAATATCGACAGGATCCTGCGGTCAGTTGTGGCCGTTCGCGCCTCCATCCCCGAAGATGCCTTCACCGCGAATACGCTGGGCACCCGCCGGGAAGGCAGTGGTGTGGTCATCAGGGAAAACGGGCTGGTGCTGACCATCGGCTACCTGATCACCGAAGCAGACGAAATCTGGCTGACACGCCACGACGGCAAGGTCGTGCCCGGTCACGCGCTGGCCTATGACCAGGAGACCGGCTTCGGCCTCATCCAGTCGCTGGCACCGCTCGACCTGCCGCCGCTCGATATCGGGGACAAGGTCAAGACCAAGGTCGGCGATGCGGCGATCTTCGCAGATGGCCTCGGGGAATTCGTGCAGGCGCATATCGTCGCCAAACAGGAATTCGCAGGCTACTGGGAATACCTGCTCGATGAGGCGATCTTCATCGCGCCCGCGCATCCATCCTGGGGCGGCGCCGCTCTCGTCAGTGAGGACGGCAAACTGCTCGGTATCGGTTCGCTGCGATTGCAGATGGTGCAGGACGACGAAGTTGCCGATATCAACATGGTCGTGCCGATCAACCTGCTGCCGCCGATCCTCGACGACCTCCTCAACCGCGGTCAGATCGACCGTCCGCCGCGCCCCTGGCTCGGTGCTTTTTCTGCCGAAAGCAACGGCGAGGTCGTGGTCATGAGCGTTGCCAAGGGCAGCCCGGCCGCGCAAGCGGGTCTGCAGCAGGGCGACGTCATCTCCGAAATCCGCGACGGCGAAGTGGATGGGCTTGCCGATTTCTACCGAAAGGTCTGGAAGAGCGGGCCGGCGGGATCGGAAATTCCGATGCGCGTCTTGCGCAATGGTCGTGAAGCCTGGCTGCGGATCAAATCGGCCGACCGCAACAGTTTTCTCAAGAAGCCGCTGATGCAGTAACCCCTGGGCGGCAGCCGCTTAGATGTAAAGCGGCGCCATCCGGCGTTGTTTATATATAGAGTGGCGCCATCCGGCGCCAGGCACCGGCGCGATGCGCTCTTCCATCCCAGAAATGCAACTGGTGGCCGACGCCTTTTTCCGCGAGAAGGCGGCTGAGATGACGGTTGTTGTCGAGGAAGGGGTCCTCGTTGCCGATCGTCAGCACGATATCGACCTGCCGCAGTTTCTCCAGCCGCCAGTCGGATGTGAGGCCCGGCAGAAAATGCGTCGGCGTGTGGAAATAGACCGTCTCATCATAATAGCCGTCGAAGAGATCGGAAAAGGATTCGACCTTCATCGTCAGATCGTAACGGCCGGAAAAGGCCACCAGTTTGCGGAAGAGATGCGGGTGGCGGAAGACGAGGCTCGCAGCCTGGAAAGCACCGAGACTGCAGCCGTGAACGATGGTGCATTCGTGGCTGTTGCGGCTGTCCATAAGCGGCAGAACCTCGTTCAGCACATATTCCTCGAAAGCGATATGGCGACGGATCCGATCGGCTGGATGGCGGCGGAAATCGTAGAAGGTCTCGTTTGCCAGACCCTCGATACAGAAAAGTTGCAGGTGGCCTGCCCCGAGCTTTTCAGCGAGGCTGGCGACGATGCCGAGATGTTCATATTCCCAAAAGCGCCCTTCCCGCGTTGGGAACATCAGTACTTTGGCGCCGGCATGCCCGAACACCAGAAGCTCCATGTCACGATGGAGCCGATCGCTGTACCAGCGCAGATATTCTCGGTTCATAGACCCCTGAAAAACCGCCCGACTCGCTCAAGCAGTGCGGTTTGCTGCACTGCACTATCAGGATAGTCGAAATGCCCGGCGTCAAGGATGAAGATTTCATTAAATTTTGATTTCGGCAGAGCGTTCGCCACGGCGAACTGACAGGGCGGAGCAACCGCCGGATCGAAGAGTGCGACGGCAGCCAGCATCGGTACGGAGATGCGGGACGCGGCCGTTGCGGCATCGAAAAGGCGCAGCTTGTCGAAGATGCCGGGATGGCTCTTCGCATAATCCTGCACAGAATGGGCGCTGCCGATTGTCGGCAATGTTAGCCAGAGCTTGCGATTGCCGAAGGTCGGCACAGTCAGATGAGCACGCTGGATGCGCTGGTCGAAGGGTATGCCGAGCGCGCCGATGCCGCCGCCGAAGCTGATGCCGCTGTAGCCGATATGACCTTCGAGCGCCGGATAAAGCGCCTGCAGGGCAGAAACGGCAGTCCAGAGATCCTCGACGCAGCCGCCGATCACGTAATGCTCGGGGTCTTCGATATCATGCAGCACATGCCAGGGAGCTTCGGGCGAAATCGGCGGATGGGCGCTTCGCGACATGCCACGAAAACAGGGAAAGAGGATCGCTGTCTCCTCCACTGGCAGATCGAATTCCGGCTGGTCGCGACCACCATAACCGTGGCCGACAATCAGACCGCGCCTGATCTCGCCCTTGCGTGGCGTCAGGAGCCAGCCACCAATGCTGAAATTGTCTGTGGAGGTGTAGACGATATCCTTTACCTGCCAATCCGAATGGGCATCCTTGCTCGGGCTCAGGCGCGGCTCGGGCTTTACCGCCAGCGCTCTGGCATAACGGCTCTGCCAGAAGGCATCGAACCCCTCCGGCGCTTCCGGTGGCCGGATCGCCTGCAGGTCGGCAAGGGTCATGCCGTAGGTGGGGTCGAAATCGAAGGGATATTCTGTCGGGATGCTCATGGCTGTTTGTTGCCGTGAAACAGGGGCCGGAGCAAGCACGATCGTGGAAAAGCATTTATTCCTCTTGAAAATGAGTGAGCAATTGATCATTTATATCTCAGGAGACGACAGGACGGGATAATGGCGCGGCCACGGAGCGAAGACAGGCGCAATTCGATTATGGCGGCAGCGGCTGAACTGATCGCCGAACTTGGGCTTAGTGCCTCGACGGCCGAGATCGCCAAGCGCGCCGGCGTGCCGCATGGCTCGATCTTCACCTATTTCGATACGAAGGCCGATCTTCTGAATGCCGTCTATCTGGATCTGAAAAGTGAACTTACCCAGGTCGTGCTGGCGGATATGCCCGCCACCGACGATATGAGCGCCCGGCTGCGGCACCTCTGGACCACCTGGACGCATTGGGGCGCGGCAAACCCGACACGCCGGCGGGCACTTGCCCAGCTCAGCGTCTCCGACCAGATCACCGAGGCAAGCCGCCTTAGCGCCTATGAAGAGGCTGCCGAATGCGTGCATCTGATCCGCGAGGCGAGCGCCGGGGGAGCACTCAAGGACGCCCCCAGCCCCTATGTCGGAGCGCTGGTGGAGGCGATGACGACAACGACAATCGATTTCATGATCCGCGAACCGGCGCGGGCAGACGCCGTCTGTAAATCCGGCTTCGAGGCTTTGTGGCGGGCGCTGCGATAGTCTCTCTTTTTCCAAATTAAATGAGTGAGTACTCAAGCTAAAAAGGAAATGTCATGTCGAAAGTTTGGCTCATCACGGGAAGCGGCAGCGGCCTTGGCCGCATCATCGCGGAAGCAGCATTGGAAGCCGGAAACAAGGTCGTCGCCACGGCACGCGACCCTTCGCAGCTTGGCGATCTCGCCACACGATACGGCAAGCAGGTGCTGGCGATAAAATTGGATGTGACCGACGAGGAGGAAGGAAAGCTTGCCGTCAAGGCGGCTGTCGAGACCTTCGGGCGGCTGGATGTGCTGGTCAACAATGCCGGCTACGGCGATACACGACCCTTCGAGCAGGTTCCCTCAGATGAATTCCGCATGCTGATCGAGACCTGTCTGTTCGGCGTGATCAACCTGACACGCGCTGCCCTGCCGATCATGCGCGCCCAGCGCAGCGGCCATATCATCCAGATTTCCTCGATGGGCGGCCGCATGGGATTTGGCGGCAATGCCGCCTACATCACCTCGAAATGGGGCGTCGGCGGCTTCACGGAAGCACTCGCCCAGGAAACCGCATCCTTCGGCGTCAAGGTGACGGCACTGGAGCCTGGCGGCATGCGCACCAACTGGATCAGCCGCGCCTATGGCGAGCGCCCTGCCCTGCTGCCGGAATACGAGGCGACGATCGGCAAACATATCGAGCAGATCGCAGCCCTTGTCGGCCATGAACAGGGAGACCCAGTGCGTGTAGCAGAAGTCGTGCTGAAGGTCGCGGATGCTGATAAGCTGCCGCCGCATATCGTACTCGGCAGCAACGCGTTCGAAGCTGTGCGCCATGTCGAACAGCAACGCATGGCAGAGGCCGATCGCTGGCTTGCCGTCAGCAAGTATACCGACTTCGGCGCCGAAGGTTCGGTACCGTCGCTGCCGGTGGATTGAGTTTCGGAACACACAATCAAACCACACCCCCCGGCCGAAATTACGTGACAGCCCTACCCGGCTGGTCTTAACTATTAATGCGTCGTTAAGGCCGACTCAGGCGGCGGCGGGTTTCTGTTTGCGTTCACGTCATCGGTCGGAGGGGCCGCTTCAAATGAAAATCCTTGTGATCGGCGCGGCCGGGATGATCGGCCGCAAGCTCGTTCGTGCTGTGTGTGAGCGCGGAATCCTGAACGGCAAATCCATCGGCTCGCTGATCCTCGCCGATGTCTTCGAACCCGAAAAGCCCGAATTCGGTGGTACGGTCGAGACGCTGGCGGCAGATCTTTCGAAGCCTGGAACGGCCGAACAGCTGATAGCCCACCGGCCTGATCTGATCTTCCATCTGGCGGCGATCGTCTCCGGCGAGGCGGAATCCGATTTCGAGAAGGGTTACCGTGTCAATCTCGACGGCACCCGCTACCTGCTGGAAGCGATCCGGCTTGCCGAACAGCCCTATTGCCCGAAGCTCGTCTTCACATCTTCCATCGCCGTCTTCGGCGAGCCGCTGCCATCCGTCATCGGCGATACGCACCATCTGACGCCGCTCACCAGCTACGGCACGCAGAAGGCGATCGACGAACTGCTGCTTGCCGATTATTCCCGGCGCGGCTTCCTCGACGGCATCGGGATCCGTCTGCCGACCATCACCATCCGCCCTGGCAAGCCGAACCGGGCTGCCTCCGGCTTCTTCTCCAGCATTCTGCGCGAACCGCTCACCGGCCAGGAGGCCGTGCTGCCGGTCGATGAGAGCGTGCGCCACTGGTTTGCCAGCCCGCGTGCGGCAATCCGTTTCCTGCTGAAAGCCGCCGAACTCGATACCGTCCCGCTCGGGCAGATCCGCACGCTGACCATGCCGGGCCTTGCTGCCACCGTCGGCGACGAGATCGAGGCGTTGAGACGCGTCGCCGGCGAGAGCGCCGTGCAGCTCATCCGCCGCGAGCCGGATGCGGCCATTGCCAAGATCATTGCCGGCTGGCCGCAGAGTTTCGATGCCAGCCGCGCTCTTTCACTTGGCTTCACAGCCGAGACATCCTTTGACGACATCATCCGCGTCCATATCGAGGACGAATTGAACAACAGACTGCCGGAGTCCGCCTGATATGCTGCTTGGAGCCATTGCCGACGATTTCACCGGCGCCAGCGATCTTGCAAATACCCTTGCCCGTGGTGGCATGTCGACGATGCAGTTCGTCGGCCCCGGTCGTGGCAAGGTCAATTGCGAAGCCGGCGTCGTCGCGCTGAAGACGCGCTCGACTTCGGTCGAGGACGCCGTGTGGCAATCGATGGATGCGGCCCGCTGGCTGCTGGATCAGGGTTGCGAGCAGATCTTCTTCAAATATTGCTCGACCTTCGACTCCACGCCCGAGGGTAATATCGGCCCCGTCGCTGAAGCGCTGCAGCGGCTGACGGGCGCCAGCGTCACCGTCGTCTGTCCGGCCTTTCCGGCAACCGGCCGGCGGGTTTTCATGGGCCATCTCTTCGTCAAGGACAAGCTGCTCAGCGAATCCGGCATGGAGAACCACCCACTGACGCCGATGACCGATCCGGATATCCGCCGCTGGCTGCGGCACCAGACGCACGGCGGTGTCGGCAGCATCACGCTCGATACCGTGCGTGAGGGTTCCGGCGCTATCCGCAACCGGTTGCGCGACGAACTGACCGACGGCAACCGCCTCGTTGTCGTCGATGCCATCGAGGATGAAGACCTGATGACGATCGGCGAAGCCGTCGCCGACCATGCGCTGGTCACAGGCGGATCGGGACTGGCACAGGGGCTGGTGCGCAACTTCGCCAAGCGCGGCAAGCTTTCGGGCATTCCGGCCGAAGTGCCTGTCGTCAGCGGCCCGGGCGTCATTCTCTGCGGCTCCTGCTCGCTCGCCTCGCAGAACCAGGTTGCCTGCCATCTGCAGAACCATCCGGGCCTTTCGATCGATCCGGCCGCCATCGTACGCGGCACTATGTCGGTGGAACATGCCGCGCGCTGGGTTGCCTCCAATGCGGCCGCCAATCCGATCGTCTATTCCACCACATCGCCGGATGTCGTCAGCTTCGTGCAGCAGCGCTTCGGCCGCGAGGAATCGGCAAAGATCCTCGAAGATTTCTTCGGCGGGCTTGCCAAGCGGCTCGCCGATTCCGGCACACGCCAGATCGTCGTCGGCGGCGGCGAAACTTCCGGTGCCGTCGTCGAAGCACTCGGCCTAAAGCACATGATTATCGGGGCGGAAATCGATCCCGGCGTTCCGGTCCTGATCTCGGAACGCGGTCGTCCGTCCAGGGCGATCGGGCTGGCGCTAAAGAGCGGCAATTTCGGCTCGCCCGATTTCTTCGACAAGGCGCTCGACAGGATTGCCGGCCATGCATGAGGAAGCGCTGCGCGAGGCTATCGTTCGCTGGGGAAAGTCGCTGTTCGAGCGCGGGCTTACCGCTGGCTCCTCCGGCAATATCTCTGTGAAGACCGAAGACGGTTATCTCGCAACGCCGACCAATTCCTGCCTGGGTTTCCTCGATGCCGACCGGCTATCGAAGCTCGACAGCGATGGCAAACATCTCTCCGGAGATGCGCCGACCAAGGAATTGCCGCTGCATTTCTCCTTCTACGAGAGGCGGCCGCAGACGGGCGCAGTGGTGCATCTGCATTCCACCTATGCCACCGCCCTCTCCTGCCTTGCCGACACCGATCCTAAGGACGCTGTTCCGCCGCTGACGCCTTACGTCGTCATGCGCGTCGGCAAGGTGCCGGTCGTGCCTTATACACGGCCGGGCTCGACGGAGGTGAAGCCGCTGATTGCCGAAATTGCCGGCGAGCACAGCGCCGTACTTCTCGAAAATCACGGGCCGATTGTTTCGGCCTCGACACTCGATTCCGCGGTCTTCGCCATCGAAGAACTGGAGGAGGCCGCCAAGCTCTCGATCATCACACGCGGCATGAAGGTGCGGCAGTTGAATAGCGAACAGATCGCTGATCTGGAACGACACTTCAAACTGCGCTGATACCTAAGCAAACTCGATAAGCAGCGCCCGATGATCGGAAACCTCGGGCTGCTCGACGACCTCGAAGCGTTCCACCACGACCTCCGATGTCACCAGCATGTAATCGGCGAAGCGTCCTTCCTTCGGGTACAGCGAGGTGCGGGTGTCGGTGAACCCTCTGCCGGTGACGAGATCGTTGAGGCCGAGGCGGCCAAGTTTCTCGAAGGTCATGCTCTCTGGCAACACGTTGAAATCGCCGCAAACGACCAATCGTTCGTCTCCCGGCCAGACACGCTCGATCAGCTCCACCAGGGCATCGGCCTGCGCATGACGGGCCGGAATATCGCCCTTGCCTGCCGGATCGCGCAGGCCATGGAGCTGGGTAATGGTGACGGGAAAGCCGCCGGCATAATCGAACAGGCGGATGCAATGGGCATTGCGGGACCGCGGATGGTCGCCCCAGCCATCAGGCGAGAACCGGCCATGGATGAAATCCGCCGCCTGGCTGATCACCGGATAGGATCTGCGGACGAAAGTGGCAATGCCGAATTCGGTCGGGAACATGTTTTCGCCGTGAAAGAGATCGCCGCGCGCAAACGGCAGAAAAGTGCCGTCATGGCCAGGGAGAACGGCGGCGATTTCATCATAGAGATGGGCTCGCTGCGGCAGCACGATGCCGCCATCGCGATATTCCAGCCATTCCGGCGTGTCGGCGGCAGATCGCACCACCTCCTGCAAGCAGAAGACATCCGCGTCAACCTTTGCCAGATAGTCGATCAGCGGCGCGTGCACGCTGCCACCCCAGGCGTTCAATGAAATGATACGCAAAGTCCTGCGAGCTCCCTATTTGCCAGGAGACTAGCAGATTCGCCTGGATATCGACCCCGTCGTCGGTGATCAGCGATAGCCCGTGTCGTCGGCCGGCTTGCCGGTTTCCTGCACCTCGGCGAGGTAGCGCCAACAGTCCGGCCGGGTTCCGTCAAGATCATTGAAACCGTAGACATCGGCCAACTGGAAGCTTGAGAGCGACTGGCCGGTCCATCGGTTGCGGTCGGGATCGGCTGCGAGTGCTGCGACGGCCCGGCCGGTGAAGCGTGGCGTTTCCGAGATAACGAAATGCGGCTCGACCTTCGCGCCGTCCCGCCAGTTTTCCTCCGTCACGCCGAAGATTTCGAGCATCATTTCCGAGCGCATCCAGCCGGGTGAAAGCGAGACGGCGGTGGCACTGTGTACCGCCAGATCCTTGGCGTGAGCCCAAGCCATGCGGTTCGTACCTGTTTTCACCAGATCATAATAGGGACAGAGACGATAATGGGTGGCGTTATAGTCCGCCGTGCCATCAGTCATCTCCACCAGCAGACCGCCCGGCTGCTCGATCATCAATGCCAGCGCATAGTGCGCGGTGATGAAATGGGTGTCGATCGCAAGCCGCAGCATGCGCAGGCCCTTGTCGAGGGAGTGTTCCCAAACCGGCTTGTTCCATTCCGTCAGGTGTTCGCCACCCCAGATATCGTTGACGAGGATATCGAGCTTGCCCTCTTCCGCGCGGATGCGGGCAACAAGGGCCGCGACCTCTTCGGGCACCAGATGATCAACCTTGACGGCGATGCCGCGCCCACCGGCCGCAGTCACCAGTTCGGCGGTTTCTTCGATGGTCTCAGGCCGGCCATATTCCGATTGCTGCGTGCGCGTGGTGCGGCCGGTCACATAAACAGTGGCGCCGCCGGCACCCAACTCCACTGCGATACCGCGGCCGGCACCACGCGTTCCGCCGGCAACCAGCGCCACCTTTCCCTTCAAGTCCGCTGTCATTGCTCGTCCTCCCGACTAGAAACAACTATCCGTCTCGTCTCCCACTTGAATATAAACGAACGTTCGTTCATTAATAGGGTGAATGCAAGAGGAAATTTCATGCCGCGTCCGCGCACGCTTTCCGATGAGCAACTGCTGTCCATTGCTCTTGAGGTAATCCGTTCGGAAGGGCCGGAGGCGGCGACCTTCGCGGCGGTCTCAAAGGCAAGCGGCCTTTCAGGATCAACCCTAGTGCAGCGCTTTGCCACCAAGGCCGGCATGCTGCGTGCCGCCCTGCTCCATGCCTGGGACCAGCTCGATGCCGAAACGGCACGGCTTGCCGAGATCGTGGCGAAGACGCCTGAAGGTGCGGTTGAATTGCTGACAGGCCTTTCGCAGGATTATGGCGACAATCCCGCGGCTTACGCAGAAGGGCTGATGCTTCTGCAGGAGGATTTTCGCGATCCGGTGTTGCGCGCTCGGGGTGCCGCCTGGGGCATGGCGCTGACGGCGGCGCTTGCCGAGCGTTTCGAAGGGCATGAAGACGCAAGGACCATTGCCCGGCTGATGCTGTTGCAATGGCAGGGATCACTTCTCTGGTGGGGTTTTTCCGCAGAAGGTGCTGTTGCCGACTATGTGGAGCGAGAGCTAAGGCTCCTCATCGCCTCCCTGGGGTATGGGGTACGATAGCTATACGTTTGTGTCGGGGGACAGGTCTTTAGCATCCGTGATATAGCGGCGAAGAGCCCCCAATCAGGAACGCGTGCATGTCATCGAAAATGCTGGAAGACCCGCTGTTCCAGTTCGTTCTTCTCGTTCTGCTCAGTGCAGCGGCGCGGCTTTTGTACGGACGAAATCCGACCTTCCGGCTGGTTGCCAATGTCACCTTTTTCGCTCTGCTGACCATCCTGCTCGTGAAACACGAGATTGCGCCCTACACATCCGACATGGGCGATGCCACCGATCTCTTCCGACGGATCTTCGTCGGCATCGCCAAGTCCGTCTGGTGGATCGGCGGGGCGATGGTGCTGGCAAGCTCGGTACGGCTCTTCCTGATCTTCGAGCGTAAACCGCGCGAAGGGCGCCTGCTGCAGGATCTGCTCGTCGCGATCATCTATGTCGGCTCGGCACTGTCGATCGTGGCCTATGTCTTCAGTGTACCGGTCGGCACGCTGATCGCCACATCGGGCGTCTTTGCCATCGTGCTCGGCCTTGCGCTGCAGAGCACGCTGAACGACCTGTTTTCCGGCATCGCACTCAATCTCGGCCGGCATTACACCGTCGGCGACTGGATCGTTCTCGACGACGGCGTGCAGGGGCGCGTGGTAGAGACGAACTGGCGCTCCACCCACCTCCTGAACGGCACCAACGACCTCGTCATCGTCCCGAACAGCGCGCTCGCCAAGGCGCGGCTGACGAACCTGACCAGTCCAGAAGAGGCCCATGGCATATCGCTGAGAATCCGGATCGTTCCCTCGATCCCGCCGGCGACCATAGAGGAGACGATGCGCACGGTTCTGCTGAGCAGCAACGCCATCCTGAAATCGCCGGTGCCCGTCGTCAGCGTCGTCGGGCTTGATAACTCTGCCATCGAATTCGAACTTTCCTTCCGCGTCAGCGGGCTCGGCGAGGCGACTGCCGCCAGAAACGAAGTCTACGACCTCGTCTATCGCCACGCCAAGGCGGCCGGCCTGCAACTGGCGTCTCCGGTGGGATCGCCAGCGTCCCCAGTTACCGACACAATGGAAGACAAGAAACACCCCAATTCGGCCTGGCGGCTGCTGAACGCAATCCCGCTGTTTTCGACCCTTACAGAAGACGAGAAGGAGTCCCTCGCATCCGATATGAAGCGCTTGAGCTTCCGCAAGGATGCGCTGATCGCCACGCAGGATACGTCGCTAACCTCGCTGATGATCGTGCGGCGCGGCGTTGCCGTGGTAGAGCGGATGGAGGGCAATGAAACCCTGGAGCTTGCGAGAATTGCGCCCGGCGACCTGTTCGGCGAACGCGGCGTGCTCATGGGTGCGCTGGAGCCGGCCAACATCCGCGCGCTCACCGCCGTCGTGGTTTACGAGATTGCCAAGGACCATCTCGCTGCAATCATGCAGGAGCGGCCGGCGCTCGCCGAGGAATTGGGCCTGCTCCTGTCACGCCGGATCGAGGCCGAGAAGCATCATTTCAGCGCGGGCGTGTCGGAAGAAGGCAGTCATCCGACGACGCTGACGACGCGCATAAGGCATCTGTTCCAGATACCCTATGGCAGTTGGTCCTAGCGCTCAGCCCATCTTTTCCTCAGGCCGCTCTTCTGCAGCGGGATCATCGCCCACCGTCAACGGCCAGTCGACCACATAGTCCTCGAAATCCTCGATATCGACGTCGTCTTCGCTGACCGTGCGACCGCGCGCGGAAATGCCGGCAGCGTGCACGGTTTCGGGATCGCCCGAGACCAGCGGATGCCACCAGTAGAGATCGCGACCCTCGTTGACGAGGCGATAGCCGCAGGTCGGCGGCAGCCATGCGATTTCGGCGACATTCTCCTTGGTGAGCTGGACGCAATCGGGAACGAAATCCCAGCGGTTCGGATAGCTGGAGCAGCGACAGCTCTCGCTGTCGAGCAGCTTGCAGCGGACCGAGGTGAAATAGACATCGCCGCTATCCCATTCCTCGATCTTGTTGAGGCAACAGAGGCCACAGCCGTCACAGAGGCTTTCCCACTCCGCGGCATTCATTTCGGCCAGCGTCTTGCGCTTCCAGAAGGGCAGATCGTTCATCATTCGTTTCTTGCAACAGCCGCCCGCAAATTCGCGTGACGACCGTTCAACTCTCTTGTTCTTGTCGGCGAAATCAACCAATTATTCAACATGCTCCGGCAAACCGGAGAGTCGCGGCCCCTTTCAGGCCCCGCTCCGGCGTCCTGATACCAACGGCCGTCGAGCGCGATCAGGCGGGAATACAGGACGTGCAGGATCCAGACAACCCAGAGAATGGGTCAGACGAGCCCGAAAACGGGCAAGGCAAGAAGTCTCAACAGCAGCAGTCGAAAAATCGGCACCTGTTGCTGCGCATCGATTCATGGATCGATTCGACCGTCTGGAATGCCGGATTCCGCGCCGCGGAGATCTGGGAAGACACGACCATCTTCTTCCGTCGTTTCCGCGTCCGCGGCTGGAAACGGCTGGTCTTCGAACTCGCCGGCGAAGGGCTGACGCTCGGCTCCGTCGGTATGGTGCTGATGCTGGCCCTTGCCCAGCCGGCTTTTGAAGCCACCAAGGAAGACTGGCGCAATCGCGGCGATTTCGCTGTCACGTTCCTCGATCGTTACGGCAATGTCATCGGCCATCGCGGCGTCATCCATCAGAATTCCGTGCCGATCGACGAACTGCCGGACTCGCTGATCAAATCCGTAATCGCCACCGAAGACCGCCGTTTCTTCGACCATTTCGGCATCGACGTCATTGGCCTGTTCCGCGCCATGGTGACCAATGCGCAAGCCGGCGAAGTCGTACAAGGTGGCTCGACGCTGACACAACAGCTCGCCAAGAACCTGTTTCTCTCCAACGAACGTTCGATCGACCGCAAGATCACCGAGGCTTTCCTGGCCTTCTGGCTGGAAGCGAACCTCTCCAAGAAAGAGATCCTCGCCACCTATCTCGACCGCGCCTATATGGGCGGCGGCACGTTTGGTGCGGCGGCGGCAGCGCAATTCTATTTCGGCAAGAATATCACCGACGTGAATCTCGCCGAATCCGCCATGCTCGCCGGTCTCTTCAAGGCGCCGGCAAAATATGCCCCGCACGTGAACCTGCCGGCGGCACGCGGACGTGCCAACGAGGTGTTGACCAATCTCGTGCAGAGCGGGCTGATGACCGAGGGGCAGGTGATTGCCGCACGGCGCAATCCCGCCACCGTCGTCGATCGCAACGAGGTGGAATCGCCTGACTTCTTCCTCGACTGGGCCTTTGACGAAGTGCAGCGGCTGTCGCCGCGCTTTCACCAGCGCTCGCTGATCGTGCGCACCACGATCGATACCGGCATCCAACAGGCGGCCGAAGATTCCGTCGAGACGTCGCTGCGCGAATATGGCGAGGCCTATCACGCCAAGCAGGGCGCGATGGTGATGATCGAAAACGGCGGCGCCGTGCGCGCCATGGTCGGCGGCCGCGACTACGGCGAAAGCCAGTTCAACCGCGCCACCAGGGCGCTTCGTCAGCCGGGCTCTTCCTTCAAGGTCTACACCTATTCGGTGGCCATGGAGAGCGGGATGACGCCGCAGACGACGATCATCGACGCACCGATCTCCTGGGGCAACTGGAGCCCGCACAACTACGAAAACCGCTATGCCGGCCGCGTGACGCTGGCGACCGCTATTGCTCAGTCGATCAATACCGTTCCGGTACGTCTTGCCAAGGAAAAGCTCGGCATCCAGCCGATCCGTGCCATGGCCAAGGCGATGGGCGTGGAAACACCGATCCGCGACGACGTGACGATCCCGATCGGCACCTCGGAAGTGACCGTGCTCGACCAGGCAACTGCCTATGCGGTATTTCCGACCGGCGGCTACCAGTCGCGCCGCCACGGCATCACGCAGATCCTCGACTATGACGGCGACGTTCTCTACGACTTCGACCGCGACGAGCCGCCCGCACAGCGCGTGCTGTCCGATCAGGCCGATTCCTATATGAACCAGATGCTGTCGCGAGTGCCCTATGCGGGTACTGCGCGTAAGGCAGCGCTCGACAACGGTATCGTCACCGCCGGCAAGACCGGCACGACACAGGCCTATCGCGATGCCTGGTTCGTGGGCTTTACCGGCAATTACACCTGCGCCGTCTGGTTCGGTAACGACGACTATACGTCGACCAACAACATGACCGGCGGCTCCCTGCCCGCCATGACCTTCAAGCGCGCCATGGATTACGCGCACCAGGGCGTGACGCTTCGCGCCATTCCCGGCATCGAAAACCCGCTGCCGACGGAAAAGGATGTCGCCAAGGCGCAGGCAAGCAAGCCGAAGGACGGCACGCCGACGCTGATCCGCCCGCGCATGCTCTCGGTACAATCGACCGATATCCTCAAAGGCATCGGCGAGAAGCTGAAGGATGCGCCTCCGCTGGAGGCGCAGAAAGTGGCGAGCGCGGAGTAGTTCTTTCGTTGTTTTCGCAAAACCGGCACGGTTGGCCGGTCAAGACATGGGGGACACATCGCCCCATGGCATTCCACCCTGCCAGAATCAGTGGTAACCCTTTCAACTGATTTGATCTTCAAGGGCGCAAGGTGTTTCGGTTTCCCCTTTTCATCCTGGTCACGCTGATCGTCGCCTTCGGCGGCGGCATCATGATTTCGCTCTATGCGCTGGATGCAACGCAGGGCTTTGGAGCGATCAAGCTCGGCGCCTGGGAGGCTTTCCCCGAACTTCAGACCGTCGATGCCGACCCCTATGCGAAATCGCACCGGGCCCGCGCCGGCAAGCTGCTCTACGGCAGCGCCGAGGGGCTGACATTCACGGCCAGCGTCGATGATGACGGAGAGCGGCTCAATGCCGGCTGCCATTACCGCATCATTGGCCAGACGCCGCCGGCGCGGCTGTGGACGCTGTTTACCGCCGACAATGCCGGCAATCCGGCCTCGCTGCAGCAGACCCTGCCGGCGGCACTGAATTCTTGGACGGTGCTGCGCCAGCCGGACAGCGGCTTTTCGATCGATATCTCCTCTCGCGCCCAGCCCGGCAACTGGCTGGCACTGCCCCAGGCCGGCACGTTCCGGCTGGTACTGACGCTGTTCGACACGCCGACGGCCGGCAGCTCTGGTGTGATCGACCTTTCGATGCCGAAACTCACCAAGATCGGGTGCGGCAATGCTTAGGATGTTCTTTGCGGTCATCACCGGTATTTTCGGCGCCGTACTTCTGCACCTGGTGATCATCCTGGCGCTGCCGCATTTCACCGGCCGTGACGCGGCGACACGCGTGGAAGCAGAGGGCGACCCCAACAATTTCTATCTGCTTGCCAGCCGCTACGATGAGGCTGGGCTAGCCAATGGCGATCCCTTCGTGCGCACCGCCGTCTGCTCCTTCGATACGAGCGATGCACCGGTGCATTTCACCGCCAAGGGCAATGTGCCCTTCTGGTCGATCGCGATCTATGACAGCGCCTCCAACGAGATCTTCAGCATGAACGACCGCACCTCCGTCGGCGGTGCGCTCGACGTTCTTGCTGCAGGCCCGATCCAGCTGACAGACCTGCGCAAGAACCTGCCGCAGGAGCTGCAGCAGACGATCCTGGTGGAGATGGCGCATCCCGACGGCTATGCAGTGCTCAGAACGCTGGCACCGCAGGCAAGCTTCGACGAGGCTGCCCGGAATTTTCTGACAGAGGCCGGCTGCGAAGAATTCGCCACCCGCTGAGGTTGTCTTGTCGATTTACTTGTTCTTGACGCGCGGCGCAGAATGCGCCGGATTTTGCTTCGGGGTCTCGACGATCCGCTCGTAGCGGACGCCGGTGAACCAGAGGATTTTTGCTTCGCGGGGTTGCTTGCCCGTGCGACGCGGCGCTTGGGGCAGCCGATCCGCCAATGCGACTACTATTGCCATTCTCGTCTCCATGCACTGCCCGAGACGGATGAACTTGCGTTGGATTTCACCCTGCCCGCTGTGCTGCGGGCCAGCGCGTCCTCAGGCGCCGGGTGGACCGGACCGAGGGCATTCGCGCCTTTCTCACGGCTCCTGAGCGAAATACCGTGATGCTGCGGAGCTTCCACGATCCAATTCCCAAATCGCGTCGTTCCTGTCCGAATTGAGACACACGACCGTTAACAGATTACTAATATTCGGCTACCGCTTTAGGCAGTCTGCGCGACGTACAGATAACGCGCAGAATGGTTGTTTGGTTTCAGTCGCGCAAAAGCGGGAACCGACCAAAGGCTGATCGATAAAATTAGAGATAATTCATATAGTTAATGACGCGAACCCAGGATCGGTCCGGGGAAAGTCTCGCTGTTGCAGAAATGCCTCATGAAAATATTAATTGTGACCCGAGGTTTTGACTGCATTCTGCGGGCACCGGCTGAAAGTTTTAAGGCGATGGCCGCTTGGGAGATTGTCTGCGCTCCTGCCGCGATAAGGAGAGCAAATCATGTCCCTCCTGTATAACTTCTCGTTGAACTCTGAAGACCTGGATGTATTGCGTGGTGCGCTGGGCGCGTAGCGCGCGGAAAAGCAGATCGACGTCAGGAGCGTCGAAGCGCAGTTCGCTGCTTCGACCGCGCTCGATCTTTATCAGTCAGGATATGACGATCACGACAGCTACCTCTCTGCGATGCGAGGCCGAAAGAGTCTCTAATTATTCGCCGGCTATTTATCCACAACTTGAAAATCGCCAAAATGCCTCACTTCCGGGGTGAACGGTTTTTATTTGCCGGCTTATTAAGTCGCGACACGTGAAACGTGTATAATTCTGTTGCATTTTAATAGAATCTTCAGCATGCATTAACTGTGCCGGTGTAGGATTTGTTCATAACCGTATGGTCTGACATGCGTCCCGCCAGCGCCCGTCGGCCCACGGTCTCCCGCTTGTTCTGCGTTTTCGGGGTATTCTTGTGCGTGACCGGTTTCGAGACCTAGAGGGCCACATGGCCGTCAGGAAAAAGGACGTGGTGTTAATGGCGACTGTCAGCAGTTTCGAGAACCTGTCACATCCGACACGCTCCGAGCTGCGCCAGTTTGCAGAGCTTTTCACGCCGCTTTTCCAGGCCTCCTCCGAGGAGGCGCGGCGTCAGGCCGTGGCCGCCCTTTCCCAATGCGAGAACATGCCGGCAGCCGTCGCTCTGTTCATCGGCAACCAGCCGATCGAAATTGCGGCACCCTTCCTCACGTCCTCCAAGGCGATCAACGACGACACGCTGATTACCATTGCCCGCACCCACGGCACCGCGCACGTAAAGGCGATCGTCAGCCGCGACTCGCTGTCGCCGAAGGTCATCGATGCGCTGGTGGCGCTGCGTCAGGCCGAGCCACGCCCCGCCGCTGCCGTGCCTGCCGAGCAGCCAGCCATGCCGCTTTCGCCGATGCCATCAGCACCCGAAGCCGACCAGGAGGAAGCGCAACGCCTTGCCAATGAGGAAGCGCTGCGCGACCGCATCCGCGGTCTTGCCGGCCATCTCGGACGCAATGACGAGGACCGCCTCGGCCTTCGCTCGCTGTCCGACATTCAGGAAGCGCTGCTCGTGCGTTTTGCCCGCTCGCGGGAAGCCACGCATTTTGCCACCGCCCTCGCCGATGCCCTCTCTGCCAGCCGCTGGCTTGCTGAGCGCATCATGCTCGATCTCTCCGGCCAGCAGCTTGCCACGACACTCACCAGCCTCGGCATGGGCTTCCTCGACTCCGTCTTCGTGCTGGAAAAGCTCTATCCGCATCTGGCCGAAGTGCAGCACAATGTGAGCCGCGCCTTCCTCGTTCTCGATGCGCTAGACCCGGAAGAGTGCCATGCCCGCGTCGAAGCCTGGCGCCGGGCCGACAGCTACACATACAATCCGCAGTCGCCTGCAGCCGCCCAGCCTGCGCCCTCAGCGCAGCCACAAGCTCCCGCCTACCGTTTCATCCGGCAGGCACCGGTGCGTGACTTCAAGAGCATCAACCGGGCGCGCTAAGCTCGACGTGATCGCGGCGATACTGCAGCGGCGCAACGCCGATGATGCGTTTGAACGCATTGCTGAAGGCGCTTTCCGACTGGTAACCCAGCGAATAGGAAATTGCCGAGATTGGCTGCGACCCAGAACGCAACGCCTTGGCACCGAGCCGCATGCGCCAGCGCAGCAAATAATCCAGCGGTGACATGCCTGACATTTCCCGAAAGCGCAGCGCGAAATTCGAACGCGACATACCTGCCGCCTCGGCCAGATCCTGCAATCGCCAGTTCCTGGCCGGATCGGCATGCAGCAGACGGATCGCCGCACCGATGCGTTTGTCTCCGAGAGCTTGCAGCCAGCCAGGCCCCATTGCTTCCGCCTGTTTCTGCCAGACGCGAATGAGCTCGACGAAAAGCAGTTGCGCCAGATGATCAGCGGCAACGGAGCCGCCCGGCCGCTTCTCGTCCCATTCTTCTCCCAATCGCGACAGCAGCCAGCGAATGGCTGCTGCCTCTCGCGACCGGCCGCTGACGAAGAGGATCGGCGGCAGGGCATCTAGCAGCAGGCCGGCATCGGCATCGTCGAAGGTCACGCGGCCTCCGACGGCGAACAGGCCTTCGCCAGGCAGGTCGGAATGGATCGAGGCGGTATGGTCGGGGCCGAATACGACCGAAGGCGCAACCGGTGTCAGCGCGGGATCGCTGCAGAGGACGTGCGTGCCGCAATTGACGAGCAAGAAACAGTCGCCAGCCTCCAGCCAGCGTGGCTCGGCGCCTTCCGAGACAAGGTAGCAACCACCTTCCAGCACCGCGTTGAACTTCACGCCATCGGAAGCAAAACGGATCGACCAATCGCCCTTGGCCCGGAGACTGGCGGACAACAGGCTTCTGGCAGAGAGCAGCGACAGGATATCGGAAAGAGGGTCGGCAGCAAGCATTTAGGACGATCGCGCAGATGGATTGGATTTTGGCGCATGGATAATCCTACATCCGATGCCCTAAGTCTAGCCCACGATGGAACGGACAGGCCGTTCCCAACACAGATGCGAGGATACCATGACGACCGTTCAATATCCGCTTCCCTCCGGCTTTGACCGAACGACAACGGCAGAAGAGGTGCTTGGCAACGCCGATCTGACCGGCAAACTGGCGGTCGTGACCGGCGGTTATGCCGGCCTCGGTCTTGAGACCGTGCGCGTGCTTTCAAAGGCAGGCGCTGCCATCATCATCCCGGCTCGCGATGTCGAAAAGGCCAAAGCTGCCCTCCGGGATGTGCCGCGGATCGAGATCTATCCTATGGACCTTTCCAATCCGGCTTCCATCGATACGTTCGGCCAGGATTTTGCCGCAAGCGGCCGGCCACTCGATCTGCTGATCGGCAATGCCGGCGTTATGGCAACGCCGCTTGCGCATGACGACAGGGGGTTCGAACGGCAGTTCGCCACCAACCATCTCGGTCATTTCCAGCTTGCGGCGCAGCTCTGGCCGGCATTGAAGCGCTCCGGCAACGCGCGCGTCGTCGCGCTGTCATCTGGCGCACATCGCTTCTCCGCCATCGACTTCGACGATCCCAACTACCGGCACCGCGCCTATGACGCCTGGAAGGCTTATGGGCAATCGAAGACCGCCAACGCGCTCTTCGCCGCCGAACTCGACCGGCGTGGCGCCGTCCACGGCGTGCGCGCCTTCTCGGTGCATCCCGGTTCGATACGGACTGAACTGACCCGTTACGTCTCCGATGCAGATATGGAAGCGATCGGTTTTCGCGATGCCGACGGCAATATCCCGGCCCATATCGCGGCGCTTTTCAAGACGATCGAGCAAGGTGCTGCAACCACCGTCTGGTGCGCGACGAGCCGTCAGCTCGACGGCATGGGCGGCGTCTATTGCGAGAACTGCGATATCGCCGAGGCATTGCCAGCCGACACGAAGGAATTGCGCGGCGTCATGCCCTGGGCAATGGATGCAGAAGCGGCCGAACGGCTGTGGACGCTCAGCGAAAAGCTGCTCGATATTTCCTTCCAATAACGCCCGGTCATCAGCCTGTTCAGCGCGCCGGCAATTCCAGCCGGCGCGTGATGCCAACCATCTCCAAAAACACCTCGTCATGGCTGACGATCAAGAGCGCCCCGTCATAGGCCCGCAAACCTGCTTCGACGGCGGCGATGGAATCGATGTCGAGATGGTTGGTCGGTTCGTCGAGGATCAGCAGCGCTGGTGGGGTCGCACTGCCGATGACGCAGGCAAGGCCGGCACGCAGAAGCTGGCCGCCTGATAGTGTCGCGACGGTCTGCAAGGCTGCGTCGGCACGGAACATGAAGCGGGCGAGTGCGGCGCGGCAGGCGTTCTCATCCGATTGCGGATTAAGCCGCCGGAAATTATCGCGGATCGAGGTTTCGGGATCAAGCAGGCTGACGCGCTGGTCGAGTATCGCGAAAGAGGTCAATAGACGCACCGTCCCCTCCCACGGCTGAAGGTCACCCGCAATCAGTGCCAGCAACGTCGTCTTGCCGGAGCCGTTCGGGCCGGTGACGGCAACGCGTTCAGGACCCGTCATATCGAATGACAGTGCGCAGATGATCGGATTGTCCGCCTCATAACCAGCCGTCACGGCGTCTATCTTCAGCACCGACCTGCTCAGCGGCAGACCGGTCGAGGGCAATTTGACCGAGAGAGGCTGCAGGATCTCGACGCGCTTACGGGCTTCCTCGACATCTTCGAGCGCCTGCGCGTGACGGCGTTCGGCAAGGCGGACATTCTCGCCGCTGGTATTTTCCGCTTGGCGCTTCAGGCCGCCGGCAATGATGCGCGGCATGTCGCCCCTGGCGGCTTTCTTCTTGCCGGCGCTGTCCTTGCGGGCCTTGCGTTCGGCAGTTTCCTGCGCACTGCGTGCGACCTCCGCCACACGTTTCTGGGCGTCGGCGAAATCATGTTCGGCCGCTGCCAGTTCCAGCGCCTTGCGGGCCCGGTAGTCACTCCAGTTTCCGCCATAGCGTGTGGCGCCGAGCGTTGTCAGCTCGACGATGGCATCCATCGTCTCCAGCAATTGACGGTCGTGGCTGACCACGAGTGCGCCATGGCGCCAGTTGCCGAGAAGCGATATCACCGCCTCGCGGCCGTCTCGGTCCAGATTGTTGGTTGGCTCGTCGAGGATCAGGAAATCCGGTTCCTCGAAGATCAGGGCGGCAAGGGCTGCGCGGGTGCGCTGACCGCCGGAAAGTGCTGCCAGCAATGTCTGCGGGCTTGCAGCGAGACCTGATCGTTCAAGGGAGGCATGGATACGGGCCTCGAGCGTCCAGTCAGCCTCGGCAAGCTCGTCAGCACTGGCTTCACCACTTTCCGCGCGACGGAGAATGGCAAGCGCCTTGGTCGCACCGAAGAGATCGGCGACCGTCTCATCCGGGCCGACCTGCACGCTCTGGCGCAAGATGCCGATCGTTCCTGAAACCGCGATGGAACCGGCCTGCGGCTGCAGCTCGTCTGCAACAAGCTTCAACAGCGTGGTCTTGCCGACACCATTGCGGCCGACGAGACCGGTGCGCTCGGTGCCGAAGCTCAGATCGATATTGGAGAGAAGTGGCCGGCCGTCAGGCGTGGACCACAAAAGACTGGAAAGCGTAATGGATGCAGGCATGGAAATCTCCGATGGCAAGGCGAATTGGCATTGCGATCAGATTGGAATCCATTGTGCACCGTCCTGTTGGTATTGCGGATGGCCGGAAACTAGGCGGAAAATGGTGCGAATTCAAGGCGAGACATCAGCCAGCCGTCGGCACGAGCTGCGAAACGTCGTCTGCCTCAAGTTCGACGATCCAGAGATCAGGATCGAACTTGCGCTCACGATCCAGCATTTCCCGCACCTTGTCCGGCTCGGCACGCTCCAGCCTCACTTCGAAAAGGCGGTCGCCGCTGCTCTCCTCGTCGAAGAATGTCTGTGGAGCCGGCGCATAGAGGGTTTCGAGGCCATCGCGGAAGTGCTGGCGGATGAAGATGGCACCGGCCTCCTCTGCACCCTTCTTCTCCACGGCAGCGAAATCGCCGGCGGCAAAGACACGGCGAATGAGGGCAGACACATAGATATCAGCGCGTAATCTCATGAGCGCGGTATAGACCGCGTGTCGAGTGACGGCAACGCCATACCTTTGCTATGCGCCATGCCTCATCGATAGCTGCAAGTGAAGTCTCCGGGCCGCTCAACAAGCCCGGAGATGATGTATGCGTGAAATCGCACCCTCAGCTCTGCGTCAGACCTGTCAGTCTTTCGCTCATCTGCCAGAGACGTTCGGCAAGTTCCGGGTCGGTCGCCCAGGGGCGCACGCCGAGCAGTTCCTCGGAATCTGCGGGCACGGCCTTGGCGATATCGCAGTTCTCGCAATAAACGCCGCCCATGCCCTCCAGTTCATCGCTGACAGCGCACCAGATGCTGGTGGCCGCGCCCTGGGCAATGGTCTTCTTGTTGTTTTCGGGGTCGATGACCGGGGTGCCGTCGGCATTCATATAGCCGCTCGCCAGCAGATATTCGCGCGATTGGTGGCGGATGAGATCGGTCGTCACGATGCCGCCTGGATGTAGCGAGAAGGCACGCACACCGTCCCTTGCACCCAAAGCATCCAGCGAGACGGCAAAAAGTGCGTTCGCGGTCTTCGACTGCCCGTAGGCGACATAGGGCTGATATTCACGGTTCTCGAACATCGGATCGTCGAAATCGACGCCAGCACGGACATGACCCCGCGAGGAAACGGCGACGACGCGGGCGCCCTCGGCCTTCAACAGAGCCGGCCAGAGACGAGCAGCGAGCTGGAAATGGCCGAGATGGTTGGTGGAGAACTGCGATTCATTACCCCGCCTGTCACGCGTCAGCGGATTGGCCATGACGGCGGCATTGTTGATGAGGAAATGCAGCGGCTCGCCGCTCTCCAGAAAGCGATCGGCGAAGTCGTCGATCGTATCGGGATCCATGAGGTCCATGTAATCGAGCGTCAGGCCGGGCACAGTCTGGCCCGCAGCCCTCGCCTTCTCGATATTGCGGGCGGGAACGATAACCTTGGCGCCGGCGGCTGCTAGCACGCGCGCGGTTTCAAGGCCGAGGCCAGCATACCCGCCCGTGACGATCGCGACCTTGCCAGTGAGATCGTGGCCGGCAATCACCTCTTGCGCCGTGGAAGCAGCACTAAAACGGGAGCCGATGGGAGCTTGTGGAGTGGACATGGAATGTCTCCTTTCTGGTCGAGGGAGATTTATGCCCGGCGCGCGGGATTCTGAATGCTTGTAAATCCCGATTTCTTGCGCCATCGTACAAAGATGACCAGCGACCCTCTTTCCGAAATGCTCAGCCTTCTCGATGCGCGCTGCCTGATGGCTGGCGGGCTGATTGCCGGTGGCGCCTGGGCGCTTGCCTTCCCGCAGCCGAACCGCATCAAGATCAGCGCCGTTGCGCGGGGGCGTTGCTGGCTGGTGCTGGACAATGGCAACGCGCCCATCCTGCTCGAAGCCGGCGACGTCATCCTGCTCAACGGCAGACATTCCTTCGTGCTGGCAACGGATCTTGCTGCAACACCCGCCGATGCCGTCACTGCCTTCAGGGAAAAGCGGGTCAATGGCATGGCGCGGCATGGCACCGGTGAGGATTTCCTTTATATCGGCGGGCATATCGCGCTCGGCCCGACCGGCATGGAACTGCTTCTCGACGTGCTGCCGCCAGTCATCCATGTGCGGGCGACACTTGCCGAAGCCGGCGTGCTGCGCTGGCTACTGGACCAGCTCGTGCGGGAAATGGCGGCCGGCAAACCTGGAGCCTTGCTTGCCTCAACCCAGCTGTCGCAGCTGATTTTCGTACAGGTGCTGCGCGCGCATATTTTGACATCCGAGCCGATGACCGTCGGCTGGCTGCGCGCCTTCGGCGACGAAAAGATCGCACCGGCGCTGCGCCTGATGCATTCCGACCCGGCCCATGACTGGCAACTCGGGGAATTGGCGAAAGCGGCCGGCATGTCGCGCACCAGTTTTGCGCTGCGCTTCAAGACGATCGCGGGCGTAGCGCCACTCACCTATCTCACCGCCTGGCGTATGCGCCTTGCCGAGCGCGCGCTGCGCGAGGGATCGATGCCCGTCTCCTCGTTGGCGCTTTCGCTCGGCTACACATCCGAGAGCGCGTTCTCGAACGCCTTCAAGCGCGTAACCGGCATTGCGCCGAAGCGCTACCGCAGTTCCGCCGCGATCAATATGGGGCCGATCGACGAAGTGGTGGACGTGGAAGGCCGGGTGCCGACCGTGGACTATAGGCCGCTGCGGCTGGCCAACCAGCCACCGGCCGTAGTGCGTCAGGTTTGACGACCAGATCGATTGGCGCTGCCCTGCTCAGAGCGCGCCGATTTCCTTGAGCTTCTTCAGCACGACTTCGCTCGGCTCGCCATTTTCGGGCAGATTGTAATGCTTCTGGAAGTGCCTGATGGCAGCGCGCGTCTGTTCGCCCGCCACACCATCAACGCCGACATTGGCATAGGCCATGTTGACGAGGCCCTTCTGGATCTTCAACACCAGATCAACGCTGGTCACTTCCGAGGAAGGGATCTGTTTCGGCGAGGGCGGCGCCGTCTTGACGGTCTTTTCAGCGCTGCGGATGGCGGCGGCAACGGGATCTTCCTCCGTCGCCTTCGACGTCACGTCCTCACGCGGCTTTTCGGCAGGAATGGTCGAGGGGCCGATCGCATCGGTCCGTAGCGCCGCAAGCACGTCCGGTGTGGCATCGCCGTTTTGCGCCATGCCGACAGTTTCCTCGAAGAAGAGGATCGCGGCGCTGGTGCGCGGGCCAATGACACCATCGGCATTGCCGTTGTAGAGACCGCGGCGGATCAGCTCCTTCTGGATATCCATCACGAGCTGGTTCGGCTGTTGTCCGGCGACGGCCGACGGAGGCGTGGTTTGGGTGGTTGCAACTGCATCATCAGGCCGTTCGATGCGGAAGGTCGTAACATCGCTCTGCGGCTCGGCCTGCGGGCGAAAACCTATAGCGTAGGGAGCGCCAGGATCGCGCGTGCGGAAGATCGGATGCGGATGCGCGCCCGGCTGATACCAGAGCGCGTTGGCGGCAACGAAGGAGAAGATGACGACGAAGGCGATCGTGCCGCCGGCAATGGAAGGATTGCGGCCGATGACGCCGCCGAGCGCGCCGGCTCCCTGAAGCCCAAGGCCGCCAAGCGCAGTAGCGCCCTGCAGGCCGACGCCGCCGAGCGCTGCGGCTCCGGTCATCAAAAGGCCCGGCTGCTGCCGCCCTTTCTTGCCCTTAGGCGATTTTCGCTTCCGCGCGGCCATCGAAAAGCCCCTCTTCAAATTCTGCGGGTTCCACCGCGCCCTTCAGCCGTGGCGGAAACTCGACGGTCTCCCCGTGACCTGCATCTTCGGCGGTCTGGGCTCCTGAACCGTCAGCCGCAATCTCGATGGTGATGATCGTACCCTCGCCCGGCTGGCTGGCGATGGCGAAATTGCCGCCATGCAGGGCGACGAGGCCCTTGACCAGCGAGAGGCCGAGACCGGTACCCTCGAAACGTCGAGTATAATCATTCTGGATCTGGACAAAAGGTTGGCCGAGGGTGGCGAGCCTGTCGACGGGAATGCCGATGCCGGTATCGCTGACCGTCAGCTTGAGTATGCCGTCGCGCATGGCGGCATCGATCGTCACCACGCCGCCGGCTTCGGTAAATTTCACGGCATTGCCGACAAGGTTAATGAGAATCTGCTGCAGCGCCCGCTGATCTGCCACCACCTCGCCGATGCCGCGCTGGACACGGCTCGTGAGCGTGACACCCTTGCTCTTGGCCTGCAGTGCCAGCATGGATTCGCATGAGCGGATCGATGCGCCGATATCGAAAGCTTCGAGCAGCAGCTCGTAGCGCCCGGCCTCGATCTTGCTCATATCCAGCATCGTATTGACGACGGACAGCAGGTGGGCGCCGGATTCACGGACCAGCCCGACATATTCGCGCTGGCGCTCGTTCTCGAACTTGCCGAAATATTCGCCGATGAGGATATCCGAGAAGCCCAGGATGGCGTTCAGCGGCGTGCGCAGCTCGTGGCTGACGGCAGCAAGGAACCGAGACTTGGCGTCATTGGCCGATTCAGCATCGGCCGCGCGCATCTGCGCCTCGGCACGAAGCTGCTGCTCCACCGAAACGTCGTGCAACTGGGCAACGACAGCCGAAAGCTCGCCGTCCATGTCGCGCCGCGCCGTCATATCCATGCGCAGATAGGCGAACTGGCGATGATCGCGCGAGACCGAGGGGCGTTCGAGTCGCAGATCGACACTCGCCTTCTCCTCGCCCTGGCGCAGCGCATCCAGCGCCTGCAGGAAGAGGATGCGATCGGAAACATGAATTTGCTCGAAGAAGCCACGCCCCTCCAGATCGCGCATCCAGGCGAAACAATCACGCTTGTCACGGCCGCCCGATGTCATGACGCTGCCGTGCGGATCGAGGAAGAGCACGAGGCCCGGGCTCATTTCGAGGAAGAGATCATCGGCGCTGGCTGCGGCAGTGTTCTGAGGCACCGCCTGACGGGAAAGCGCGATGCTGCCGACAGCCGAAAACAGGAAGGCAGCGCAGACCGTGGCAACCCCGGCGGGAAGCGCCACTGCCGGGCTGGTGACGATCGACAGACCGAGAGGGGCGGCAACAAGAGCCGCCGAAGAAAGGAAGACCAGGCGGCGCAGGATGGCGAGCTCGCTCTGGCGCACGGCTTCGCCACCGCTCGTGCGGGAAAGCCAGCCTTTCGCTGCCCGGTCCACGAGGGCTGTCGCCCGGCCGCCAATGTCACTCAATACACGCACGCAATACCTGCCCGAAAAGGCCTTCATTAACCCGGACAATAGGCCCCCCCCGCTTAAAGAAAGGATAAGGCAAAATCGCTCTCAACAGTCCAAAAACGCTAAAAGTCCCGTTTTGGGCCATCCACTCCGCACTTTGAATTTTGTGGTTAATAGGCGGTAAGCGACGGATTTTCCTCATATTTCAGCATCATGTTAACCATTGTGGCGATGAGACGGTCCAAAAGCCCAGCAATTGCAGGCGGCGGCTGCCACCATGCTTAACGGCATCAGGTAGAATTCGACTGAAATGCTCCGAAAATTGCGATCATTAAAATTCGAGACAAATTTGCCGCAAATGCCAGCGAGTTTCGAAAAGCGGCATTCGCAACTTATCGGTAGGGTGCAAACACACCGGACAACCGGGCCGATTCGGCAACAAGACCGAACGGGGAAACAGGATGGGCAAGACGATGTGGTTTCTGATCAAAGGATCATTCTGGTTCGGCCTTGTGCTCGTAGCGCTCTCCGTCTTCTCTTCGGAGAGCTACGACAATGCCGGCCATCCGCAATTGCAGCTTTCCGACGCCTTCACGGCGGTCAGCGGCGCCTATGACTATATGACCGGCATGTGCGGTGAAAAACCCGAAGTCTGCGCCAAGGGTGGAGAGACCTTGACCGCCCTCGGCTACCGGGCTCGCGAAGGCGCCCGTGTCGCGTTTGAACTGCTCGACAGCCAGTTCCGCGATGACAATTCCAAAACGGCTTCCGCAAAATCGGCGATGCCGCAGGCGCCTGTAGCGCTCGCCGTGCCTTCCCTGCCGGAAGCTGTTGGCAATACGGTGCGTGAGGCACAAGCGGCACTGAACCAGCCGATGCCTCACCTGCCGCAGCCCTACCGACCGCCGGTCGATGACGGCGCCTCGAGCGAGCAGGTCGTGACCAGCACCATTCCTGCCACCGCCGTTCGGGCTGGCGGCATCCCGGCAGGCGCAATCCCGCTGCCGACGCCGAAGCCGGCGATCTGACGAATTCGCGGGCAATCTGCCCGTAATCAAGCTTGCATCGGTGGTCCGCATGACGCGGAGATGCCCCATGCCTGACGTGCCTGCCCTGTTTATTTCAGCACTATGCTGCGCCGTGAGGATGCCCATCCCTCACGGCGTTTCTTTTTAACGGTTCAAATCTGCGCTGCCTTCGCCTATATCATCACTAACAGTGAAAGGCCGGACAGCATGGCAACCCTCGACCAGATCATCGACGACTTCTCCTTCCTGGACGATTGGGAAGACCGCTACCGATATGTGATAGAACTCGGCAAGGCGCTGCCGGATCTTGCCGATGAGAAGAAGACGTCGGAGAACAAAGTGATGGGTTGCGCCAGCCAGGTGTGGCTGGTGACGCATACGGCAGGCAATCCCGACAATCCTGTCATGACGTTCGAAGGCGATTCCGATGCCCATATCGTGCGCGGCCTCGTGGCTATCGTGCTCGCCACCTATTCCGGCAAGACTGCTTCCGAGATCGCTTCGCTCGATGCCTTCGAGATATTCTCCAAGATCGGGCTGACCGAGAACCTCTCCTCGCAGCGCTCGAACGGGCTACGTTCGATGGTCAACCGCATCCGCGAGGAGGCACGCGTTCGGGCTGCCGCCTGAAAGCGCGGTCACTCACTAGATGTCAGCCGAAGAGTTGAGCGCCCGGAAGAAATCCACCGGGCGTCGCATTTGATAATCTTGCTTCAAATTATTTGCTGTTTGTCATCCGCTCACCAAGGCGTTCTGCCCGTTCGGCAAGCTCCGGAGTCAATGCCTCGCCGAAATCCGCTGCTTCGAAGACCTGACGGATTTCAATCTCGCTCGGGCCAAGCATTGGATTGGGGCAACGCTTGAGCCACTCGACCGCCTCGTCCATATCCTTGACCTGCCACATCCAGTAACCGGCGATCAGTTCCTTGGTTTCTGCAAAGGGGCCGTCGATGACGAGGCGCTTCGGACCGTCAAACGCGACGCGCTTGCCCTTGGAGGACGGATGCAGGCCATCGCCCGCCAGCATGATGCCGGCATTGACCAGATCCTCGTTATATTTGCCCATCGCCGCCAGCAACTCGGTCGATGGCATGATGCCCGCTTCGCTGTCTGCCGTCGCCTTGACGATAACCATGACACGCATTGTCTCTTCTCCTCTCTATGTGGCGGCATCAGCGCCCGCCGGTCCTCAATCGCGTTGTTCTCACACAATTCCGAACACAAAACCGCAGCGCGTTTCTGCCGGAACCGCTCTAGAGACGGATGAGCAATCACCACGCCGACATTTTTTGCCGTGCTTTTTCGAAGATAAATGACGAGTGCGCAAAGTCATCGGAGGAGACGGATGACAAAAACAAAAAAGCCGGGCACCAGGCCCGGCTCTTTGTATCGTCTAGCGGTGAAAACTCAGCCGCGGCCGCGCTTGCGGCGCTGTCCGAGACCCATTTCCTTTGCGAGGCGCGAGCGCGCTTCGGCATAGGCCGGGGCCACCATCGGGTAGTCGGCAGGCAGATCCCACTTCTCGCGATATTCTTCCGGCGCGAGATTGTGATGCGTCATCAGGTGACGCTTCAGGGATTTGAAGTTGCCGCCGCATTCCAGGCACGTAATCTGCTCGTCCTGCACGGACTTGCGGACAGAGACCGCGGGCTTCTGCTTTTCGACGACCGCGGCCACCGGCTGCGGTACGGATGTGTTGCTCAATGCCGAATGTACGTCGGAAATCAGATTGGCCAGGTCGCTGACCGGGACAACGTGGTTGCTGACATAGGCCGCGACGATATCGGCCGTCAGTTCCACAAGCAGCTCCGGCGCATTGCCGGTCGCCATATCCGTCATATTCTTTCTCCTGTTATCATGCTCAAACGGTCCTTCTCCCAAAAGACAAAGAACCCTCTTCGTAGAGCCAAACAGCAAAAGAGCAGGATGCAGCCTCTGTTTCGAAAAACCGGAAATCCACCCCTAGATTCCGAAGACCGTTTTCTGCGCCAATACTGCCTGAACGTGAGCTACTACGTATTGTTCCAGGCCGTCACCCAGTTAGACATTGGCAATCAAGGCTAAGGGACTTGGAAGCAGTACGATTCTAATTCACAATCAGAACTCTACTTGCGTTTTCAAATACCATCGTTTTCCCAAAAGGCCAATTATTAAATGTGATTTTCCTAGAAAAAAAATCCATCACGAAGAATTGGTCAGCAGATCGGCAAGGTTTATTCGTGCTTCCAGTGCATAGAATTGCGTAAATTTGCTTAAAATTCTGAATAGCCGACGCTTCAGCGCATTCGCATATCGTCACGTACTGAGATATCAACAGGGAAATGCCCCGTTATATGCGAAGCTTTCGCAAGAAGGTGCGCAGAAACAGGTGCCGTGAGGATAAAAAAGAAGAACCCGGCCATTGCTCTTGCAAATATGGCAAGCTCACCAGAGTAAAGCCCTGCAGCCAGCAGCAACAGGCCCGAACCAACCGTGCCTGCCTTCGAGGCGGCATGCATACGTGTATAGAGATCCGGCAGGCGCACAATTCCGATGGCAGCCGCCAGCACGAAGAAAGCACCGCTCAGCAGCAGGATGGCCGTGGCGATCGCAACGATATAGTCGATCATCGGCGCCCCTTTCTGTCCTCGGCGTCTCCGCCCCGACCGCGCGAGAGTACGAAACGCGCGAAGGCGACGGTTGCGAGAAAACCGACGAGGCCGAGCGCGATTGCAATGTCGATATAGAGCGAAAAGCCGGTGCGCACAGCAACGACGGCGATGAACCCGATGGCGGTGCCTGTCAGCATATCGAGCGCCAGGATGCGATCCGGCAGGCTGGGACCGGCAACGACCCGCCAGACGGTTACGAAGAAGGCGACACAGAGGATGCCGAGAGCGGCGATGGCGGCAGCGGAAACGATGGCGGCAGGCGTAATCATCCGAAGGCCTCCATGATGCGGCGTTCGAAACCATTGGCGATATCACGCCTGATCGCGTCGGGATCGGCGCAGTCCAGCGCATGGACGTAGAGTGTCCGCCTATCCTCAGACACATCAACCGAGAGCGTGCCCGGCGTCAGCGTAATGAGATTGGCAAGCAGGGTGATCTGGAAATCCGTCGTCACCGTCAGCGGAAAGGCGAAAATGCCGGGCACAAGCCGCATGCGGGGCGACATTACCGTGAGCGCTACCCGCCAGGCTGAAAGCGCCAGTTCCTTCAGGAAGAGGCCGACCAGCAGCAGGACGCTCAAAAGCCGAATGCGGCGCGGCAACGAGCGGCTGGCCAGAGCTTCCCGCACAACGGCGAGCGACAGCAGCGACAGGGCGAGACCGATGACGAAATTATGGGGCGAGACGCTGCCTGTTATGGCGACCCAGGCGATGGCAAGCGGCAGGCTGAGGAACAGGACGTTCATCGTATGGCCCCTTCCGGAAAGACGGAGAAGATATAAGCCGAGGGGTCGGCCAGCCCATCGGCCGCCGCGCGAACGAGCTGCAGCAACTGTTCGGGCAGGATACCGAAGCCGATAACGATGAGCGTCAAGGTCGCAAGCGGCAAGCCGGCCGTCCAGCGGGTGCGCACCAGCGGCAGCGGGATCGCCGATGGGCGCCAATAGGCGAACAGGAAGACGCGCCCGCAAGCAATGGTCAGCAGAAAGCCGCCGAGCAGGATTGCGCCGGCCAGCCACCAAGCGCCGAGATCGAGCGAGGCTTTGACCAGCAGAACTTTCGGCCAGAAGCCGGAAAACGGCGGCAGGCCGCAGGCAGCCAGAAGCAGCATCAGCGAGATCGCGGCGAACCAGCCGTTTTGCCGATAAAGGCCACCGAGCGAAGCCAGTGAGAAGGCGCCGCCACGCCTACCCGCCTCTCCGGCCAGAAGATAGAGCGCCGTCATCAGCACGACCGAATGCAGCGCGTAGAAAATCGCGCCGCCGAGACCTTCGACAGTGCCGAGTGCTGCGCCCACCAGCATGTTGCCGATGCCCGAGATGACGACATAGCCGAGCAGCCGACGCAGGTCGTTTTCGGCAAGCGCGCCCAGCGCACCCACGAGAATGGTCAGGGCACCGACGATAGCGATCAGCAAGCTTAGTTCGTCACGCTCGGTGGGCAGCAGCATGACAAGGACGCGGAGCAGCGCATAGATGCCGACCTTGGTCAAAAGACCGGCAAAGAGCGCGGAAACGGCGATGCGTGGCGTGTGATAGGAGGCCGGCAGCCAGAAATTTACCGGGAAGGCCGCTGCCTTCATGGCAAAAGCGAGCAAAAAGAGGCAGGCGAGCGTCAACAGCGGCGCCGTACCGCTCAGGCCCGCCGCCCGCTCGGCGATATCGGCCATGTTGAGTGTGCCGAAGCTCGCATAGAGGACACCGATCGCAATCAGGAACAAAGTCGTGGCAATGAGGTTCAGCACCGCATATTTCAACGCGCCGTCGATCTGCGCCCGCTCGGGGCCAAGGATCAGCAGTCCGAATGACGAGATGAGCAGCACCTCGAACCAGACATAGAGATTGAAGATATCGCCGGTCAGGAACGCGCCGGTGACACCTGCCATCAAGAGCATCAGCAGCGGGAAAAAACCGTATCGCCGGCCGCTTTCGGTCGTATCCGAGAGTGCATAAATGCTGGCAGAAAGAGCTGCCACAGCTGCAGCAAGCGCCATCAGGGCGCTGAACAGATCCACGGTGAAGGCGATACCGAAGGGCGGCAGCCAGCGGCCCATGACCATGGTGAGCGGGCCGTTTTCCACGACCTGCCGGAGAAGCATGGCATCGAACAGCACGAGGAGCACAAGGCCTGCGATGGCGATCCACGCCTGCAGGCGGGAGTGAGAGCGCAGTATCAGAAGCAGCGCGCCGAGGGTTATGCAGAGCGCGACCGGAAGGATCGCCAGCCAGTGAACGGGCGGGACCGGAGCGGTGACCATTGCGACCGAAAGATCGGAAACGGGAGCTGCCATCAATACCCCACCGGCGGCAGCGGCCGGTCTTCCGGCTCGGCGTCATGCATGCGGGTCGTATCGTCGGTGCCCAGCTCCTGATAGGCGCGATAGGTCAGCACCAACAGGAAGGCAAAGAAGGAGAAAGAAATGACGATCGCGGTCAGGATCAGCGCCTGCGGCAGCGGATTGGCGGCGCCTGATGGCAGCGCATCGGTGCCGGTCGGAATGATCGGCGGGACTTCGCGTGTCAGCCTTCCAGCCGTGAAGATCAAGAGGTTCACGGCATTGCCGAGGATGGCGATGCCGAGCATGATACGGATCGAGAAGTGCGACAGGATCAGATAGACCGCGGCTGCGAAGAACAGGCCGACGAGGATGGCGAAGAGCGCTTCCATCAATCCACCTCCTTTTCTTCGAGCGCCAGGGCGATCGACGCAACCGCGCCGAACACGACAAAATAGACGCCGAGATCGAAGAGCATGACGCTGGAGAGCGGCACCTCCAGACCGAAGATGACGGGATAGACCCAGAGGCCTGTCATGAAAGGCACGGCAAAAAGGGCCGACATCAGGCCGGCCAGACAGGAGAGAAGCAGGCCGAAGCCGGCAATCGCCAAGGGGTGGAAGCGGATCGCCCGATGTACCGCCTGCGCACCGAAGGCGATGCCGTAGATCGCCAGCGCCGAGGCGGCTATCAGTCCGCCGATGAAGCCGCCGCCCGGTTCGTTATGGCCACGCAGCAGGATGAAGACGGAAAAGAGCAGCATCAGCGCGGTGATGAAGGGAGCGACGGTGCGGAAGATGAGAGTGCTCACAGGAGACCCCCATCGAAAAATTGAGGACAGGGATGCGGGAGAGCGGCATCCTGGTGCACAACAATTGCCCTTACGTTTGCGGGCTGGAACACGATCGGGTTCGAAGCGTCTGTCGTCATGCGCCCTCCGCATCCGGATCGTTCGCCGCAAGCTTGCGCTCCTTATTGCCGCGGATGCGGATGAGCGCGAGGATGGCGAGCCCCGTCACCGCCACGACGGCGATTTCGCCGAGTGTGTCCGTGCCGCGGAAATCGACAATGATGACGTTTACGACGTTGGCGCCGTGGGCGATCAGCTTCGAATGGGCGTTGAAGAAATCGCTGAGCGCGGTGTTGAACGGCGCTTCGGTGGCGCGCATCAGGAGCAGCGCGAGGCCGAGGCCGCAGGCGAGCGAGAGGGCGATATCGAAGAGCCTACGGGCACCATGGCGGGGATCGGTCGGCGACAGGCGCAGCCTTGTCATGACAAGCGCAAGGATGACGACCGCGAGCGTTTCCACCATGAACTGGGTGAAGGCGAGATCCGGGGCACCGAAGAGCAGAAAGATCAGCGCGACCGCAAAACCCTGAACACCGAGAGAGACGATCGCCGTCAGCCGGTCGCGGGCAATCAGCACCGCGATGAGGCCGAGCAAGGCGATAAGCATGACGCCCGCTTCATGCAGACGCAGGTCGGCCGGCAAGGCAAATGTCGACGGCAACTCTCCATTGACCGTGAGCGGTACAAGCAGGATTGCCGCGACGCTGAGGAAGGTGCAGGCGACATAGATATCCAGCCGCCGCGGCTGCACGATACCGATGACGAGATGCGCAAAACGGACAAGGCCGGCGATGGCATGGTCGAAACCGCGGTCAGGGCCACGGGCCGAATGCAGCAGGTAGGCCGTGAGCATCCTGATACGGTCGAGTTGCCAGTAGACGGCGCTGCCGAACACGATCGTCAGCAGCGACAGAGCCAGGGGCACGCCGACATGCGGAACCAGCGAAATGGAGATGACCTTGGGCACACCGGCGACAGCGGATGCCATGGGTGAGGAGATCGCGACATGGGTGAGGCCGGGAAAGAGAGCGGCAAGTGCACCCGACAGTGCCAGGACGGCCGGGCCGAGCCAGAGCAGCACCGGCGCCTCATGTGGATGTTTCGGCGTCTCCACCGGTTGGCCGAGGAAAGGTCTCAGTGCCACGGCAAAGGCAATCGCAAACATCAGCGTATTTCCGAAGACGGCAATGGCGGTGACGAGGATTGAATAGGGATCGGCGGCAGCGAGCGCCGCATAGATTTCCTCCTTGGCGAGGAAGCCGAAGAATGGCGGCAGGCCAGCCATGGAGAGGGCGGCCATGATGGCGATGACGAAGGTCAGCGGCATCGACTTTCGCAACCCGCGCAGCCGCGTGATGTTCCGCGTGCCGGTTTCATGATCAATGATGCCGGCGATCATGAAGAGCGCACCCTTGAAGAGCGAATGCGCCACCAGATAGAGCACTGCCGCTTCGATAGCATAATCCGAGCCGAAGCCGGTCAGGAGTACAAGCAGACCGAGGGAGGAGACGGTCGTATAGGCGAGCTTCAGCTTGAGATCGGTCTGGCGGATGGCAAGCACCGAGCCTGTTATCAGCGTCAGGCCGCCGAAGACGGGCAATAGAACCTCCCAGGCGGGTGTCGAGCCCATGACCGGGTTCAGCCGCATCAGCAGATAGACGCCGGCCTTCACCATGGTGGCGGAATGCAGATAGGCGGAAACCGGGGTCGGCGCCTCCATCGCGTTCGGGAGCCAGAAATGAAAGGGAAACTGCGCCGATTTGGTAAAAGCGCCACCGAGTACCAGAGCAAGAGTGGCAAGATAGAGCGGGCTCGCCCTGGCGACATCGCCAAATTGCATGAGTTCGGAGAACTGCACGGCGCCGGTCGTGCCCCAGAGCAGCAGCAAACCGGCAAGCAGCAGCAGACCGCCGCCACCAGTGACGACCAGCGCCTGAAGGGCGGCGCGGCGCGATGCCTCCCGCTGATGGTCAAAGCCGATCAGCAGGAAGGAGGTGATCGAAGTGAGTTCCCAGAAGATGAAGAACATCAGGAAGCCGTCGGAGACGACGACGCCGAGCATCGCACCCATGAACAGGAAGATGAAGGAGAAGAACCGCCCCTGATCGGGATGTCCCTTCAAATAACCGCCGGCATAGAGCACGACCAGCGTGCCGATACCGGTGATGAGCAGTGCGAAGGTGAGCGACAACCCATCCAGGAACCAGGAGAAGCGCAAGCCCAGACTCGGCACCCAGTCGTAGCCGCCGATAACGATCCGGCCACCAGCGATCTCAGGCAGAAGGCTCAAGAAATGCAGGAAAGCAAGCAAAGGCGCGACGGCGAGGAGCCAAGCGCCACCGGCACCAACGGCACGGATGATGAAGGGAGCGGCGAGAGCGCCGATCAGCGGCAGACACAAGGCCAGCAATGTCAGAGCCGTGACATCGGCCATGTCCCCTCCCCGTCTGCCGGTTCAAATCCCGTAAAAACAGTCTGTTTCCATGACTTAGGCGAAACGACTGGCAGCCTCAAGCGATTTCGGCCACCTGCCCGGAGGGGCAGGTGATCCCCGCCACCTGTCCGAGGCTCAGGAAAGGCGGGTTGCGAGACGGGAAAAAGAACCGTGCAGGATGAAGAACAAAAGGGGGAGAGGCCAGAACAGGCAGGCGACCAGCCCGGCAATACGATGAAGGGTCCAGCGATCGTGATTGACCCAGCCTTCCAGCAAGGTCACGCCCAAGGCGATAACAGCGATAGTGCCGTATAGAACCATGATCACAGTATGAAACACCTGTTGTCCCCGAAACGCCCACTATTAAGCTTAATGGCACATTAAAGATAAAGCACGGGTGATTCGTCGTCTTCCCCCAAATTGACTAGGCGAGGAATTGGGCTATCTGGCGGCGCGGCCGGACGCGGAGCGGTGGCGAAGACTTGATCAATCGCGCCCAACACACCACATTTGCGCTCGAAAAGAGATTGCCCCCGGACGGCGAAAGGAGCACTCCATGGCCGACACGACCACCACACCGAAAGTTCACAAGACCGATGCCGAATGGAAGGAACTGCTGACCCCCGAGCAGTACCGCATCACGCGCCAGCACGGCACCGAACGCGCTTTTACCGGTCCTTACTGGGATTCTTTCGAGACCGGTCTCTACCGTTGCGTCGGCTGCGATGCACCGCTCTTCCGCTCCGACACCAAATTCGATGCCGGATGCGGTTGGCCAAGCTATTTCGAAGCGGTGTCACCCGGCGCCGTTACCGAATACCGCGACACGACCTATGGAATGGTGCGCACCGAAATCCGCTGCGGCACCTGTGAGGCCCATCTCGGGCACGTCTTCCCGGACGGACCGCCGCCGACTGGCCTTCGCTACTGCATCAACGGGCACGCGATGGTTTTCGAGCCAGGAAAGTAAGCCATTGATATGACAGAAAAAGCGGACCTCACGGGGTCCGCTTTTTTCATTTCTGCTCCGCGAACGGCTAAGCCGCGAGCGAAATGGCGCGACCAGGCGATCACGGCACATCTCCGCGGATATGATGGCGGACGCTCTCGTGTTAAGCGAGCCGAAGACGCTGTGCAGCCGGGCCCTGCCCCATAACAGAAGGATGAGAAGATGGGCGACGTGCGGGAAATCCTGCGCAGCGAGAGGCTGGTTTTGCGCGAGATTGCGGTTTCGGATCTGCCGGTGCTGGAGCGCATCTTCGCCGATCCGCTCTGCATGCGCTATTACCCTTCGGTTAAGGACGCGATGGGGACACGCGATTTCTTCGACAGGCTTGCTTTCCGCAGCTACCAGAAGAACGGTTTCGGACTCTGGGCCGTCATTGACCGGGAGAGCGGCGACCTGCTCGGCGATTGCGGGATCACGCTGCAAGAAACATCCGAGGGACTGGAACCGGAGATCGGCTACCATCTGTGGCTGGATCATTGGGGCAAGGGCTATGCGACGGAAGCGGCAACCGCCTGCCGCGACCATGCCTTCTCGGTCATGGGCCTGTCGCGCATCGTCAGTATCGTCCATCCGGACAATCTGCCCTCACAGAAGGTGGCTGCGCGGGTGCATCAGAGGCGTGAAACCTTCAGCAAGCCGAATGCGGCCGGCGAGATGATGGAGCGCTATCTCTATATCAGCGAGCGAAAGCCAGGCGCATGAACAGCATATCCGACGATCCCCTTTACCGCGATCCTTCGCTCGCGCAGTTCTACGATAGCGCCAATCGCTGGGGGCCGGATTTCGATTTCTGCATGACGCTTGCGGAAGGAGCGCAGTCTGCGCTCGACCTCGGCTGCGGCACCGGCGAGTTGACGGCGGCGCTCGCCACGACGCGGGCCGTTACCGGTGTCGATCCGGCAGCCGCCATGCTCGATATCGCCAAGGCACGGCCGGGCGGCGACAAGGTGCAGTGGGTCGAGGGCGATGCCCGCACCGTTCGCCTCGGCAAGACTTTCGATCTCATCGTACTGACGGGCCATGCCTTTCAGGTCTTCCTGACCGAAGAGGATCAACGCGCCGCACTTGCGACGATCGCCTCGCATCTGAGCCCGACAGGCAGGTTCGTATTCGACACGCGCAACCCCGACTTTCAGGGCGAGCGCGACGTGCGCCACAGCAGCGTGCGTCGGCTCGAACATCCCGAACTTGGCGCCATCGAAGCCTTCGACGAGTCACATTACGATGAAGCGACGGGCATTCTCTCCTATGAAAACGGCTACCACGTGCTGTCGACCGGGGCGCGTTTTTCCGGACGCGCGAAAATCCTCTATACGTCGCGCGATAAGCTCCTGAGCATGATGGAGGATGTGGGGCTCGCCGTCGAGGCGTGGCATGGTGACTGGGACGGCAATCCCTTCCATGCGCAGGCGCGCGAGATCATCCCGGTAGGACGTCTCGCATAAACCGGACAGGCTCTATTCCTGCTCCTCCTGGGGGCAAGGCCAGTTCGAGGGAGCGGACAGGCCCGAAGGAAGCTTGGTGGAAGAATCGCCGCAGGCCAGGTCGATCTGCGTCTGTTGCAGGCCAGTTGCGGCGGAAAGGTCGAGCCCCTCGATGCGGGTCAGGTACATGAACGCGCGGTCGAAAACGATGGCGCCGTCATAACTTGCGCCCGTCAGATCGGCGCGAGAGAGATTGGCAAGCGCGAAGCTGACACCGGTCAAAACCGCCTTGTCGAAATTGGCGCGACCGAGTTCGGCCTTCTCGAAATTGGCCTTGGTCAGCTGCGCGCCCGTGAAATCGGCCCGCTGCAATTCGGCGCTGACAAAATTTGCGCCATCGGCAACGGCGCCGGCGAAGGTCGAGCGGTAGGCCTCGATCTTGGCAAAGTTAGCGCCCTGCACACTCGCGCCGGCAAGCGAAGCGCGCACCAGCGTCGCCTTTTCGGCATTGGCGGATGTGAGGTTGGCGCCGCCGAGATCAGTCAGCGAGAAATCCGTGCCGGCGAGATTGGCTTTCTGAAGATCGCTGCCCTGAAGCATCAGGTTCTTCTTGCTGCATTCCTGCCAGTCGAGCTCGGGCGAAGCTGTGCTGCCGCAATCGGCCGCCATGACGGGCAGCGAAAGGGCGGCCATGACCACGAAAGCCGAAAGACCGAGCACCGAACGTCCAAACATAGCCATCAACCACTCCCTCCGCGAGTCGCGCCACCGGAGATTCTACATGGCGCAGACGACGATAAAAATATGGTTAGTCCCGGCCCGCAATCAATCTGGCAAAATGCCTGTCAGGCTTTCGGCAGGCGCAATTCCATGCAGGTCAAATCGAGCCAGCGGCCGAACTTGATGCCGACCTCGGAGAAGGTACCGGCGATGCGGAAACCGAGTTTCTCGTGCAGCTTGATAGAGGCGGCGTTCTCGGCCTCGATGCCGGCGATCATCACGTGGATAGCGGCAGCACTCGCGCGCTCGATCAGCGCGCGCATGAGCTTTTCGCCGATACCGGCGCCACGGCAATCCTTGTCGACATAGACGGAATGTTCGACCGTGTGGCGATAGCCGTCGAAGGCGCGCCAGTCGCCATAGGAGGCGTATCCCACAACCTTGCCGCCCATCTCCGCGACGATGACCGGAAAGCCCCTGCCCTTGCGCATCCTGAACCATTCCAGGCGGTTTTCGAGGTCAACCAGCGTTTCATTCCAGATAGCCGTCGTGTGTTCCACGGCGTGGTTATAGATATCCCTGACGACGGGAAGATCGGCTTCGGCGGCGTCGCGGATGGAAACGGTATCGGTCATGTGGCTGGCCCGGTTCGAAATGGTGCTTGCCGGGGCATACGCCGCGCGCGGGCCGATGTAAACGGCTGACGTCACCAAGAGATCAGAAGCCGGGAACCGGCAGGCTGAAGCAGGTCAGCACCGCCGAATAATGCACGGCGGCAGCGGCTACCACGAAGCCGTGCCAGATCGCATTCTGGAAGCGCAGCCGCTCCCAGACGTGAAAGATGACACCCAGCGAATAGATGATGCCGCCGATGATGATCAGCAGCATGGAGGCATAGGGAATGCGCGAGGCGACAGGCTCGGCGACCAGCAGGCCGCTCCAGCCCATGGCGAGATAAAGCAGTATCGCCAGCCGGTCGTACCTGCCCGGGAAGACGCATTTGACGAAAATGCCGAAGGCGGCGATCGCCCAGATGAGGATCAGCATGCCGAACAGGAGCGGATCATCGGCGCCGCGCTCCAGAAAGGGCGTGTAGGTGGCGGCGATCAGGATGAAGATCGCCGAATGATCAAACCGGCGCAGATACCATTTGGTGCGAGAGACCGGCCAGATATTGTAGGAGAAGGAGATGGCGAGCGTCAGCACCAGGCCGACACCGTAGACCCAGGCGGCAACGAGCGCGCCGGCGGAGCTCCAGAGTGTGGCGTAGAAGATCAGCACGGTCACGCCGATCAGGGCGAAGAACAGACCCACGCCGTGGACGATACCATCGGCGATCAGTTCGTACTTGTCGTAGGCCCAGCGAATGCCGTTGAACTCGCCCATGCAAGCCCCCTTACCCAAGAGAAGGGATCGTCGCATCGAATGGACGAAGGCGCAACCGGACGCCCGATAGCATCAGGTTAAATCTTTGTGACACGCCATGCACGACTTTGATCGCATCACCTCACTTGCCGGCGGCGCAATCCTCGCAGAGTGGCGTCTGCGGCAGCACCGCGAGGCGCGCTTCGGATATCCTGGCGCCGCAACGCGCGCAGATGCCATAGGTACCCTTGGCAATGCGTTCGAGAGCGGCGTCGATGGCGCGCAGCTCGTCCTCGCCGGCCTGGCCGAGCCCTTCCAGCACTTCGTCATTCTCGCTTTCAATGGCACGGTCTTCATCATCAGCCGCCCTGGTGCGACCGAGGTCCGTATCGATCTTGCGTAGCCGCGCCGTCAGTTCATGCCAGCGGTCACGCAAGACCTTTTCCTGATGGTTTGTATCCATGGCCTGACCTCCTAGCGGTCCACCAGCACCGAGCATTTGGCGTGGCGCACCACGCGATCGGCGGTGGCGCCAATGAAGTAGTTGTAGATATCGGGAATATGCGAGGCGATGATGATCAGGTCGGCACCGTGCTTTTCAGCCGCCGCGAGGATTGCAGCGGCCGGCGGACCGTTGCCGACTTCGACCGTGGCAGATATACCCGTCTTGGCGACCAGGGCATCCAGACGGTCGCGGCCTTCCTTCATCGCATCCTCGACGATGTTGGCCGGCAATTCTACGGCGACATAGGTCGGCACATCCTCGACGACGTTAAGCAGAATGATCGCGCCGCCATCGTCGAGCAGCGTCGCCGCCTTGCGGAAAATCCTCTCGCCCTTGTCGATGCTGCCGATTTCAATCGGAACGATGATCTTCTTGTACATACGATCCTCCTTGAGGTGTTGCTCTGACGTCAACTTCCTCCTCAAATAGATAAAGCGCATTGACTGACATCAAGTGTGGCGCGCGCGACCGTCAACGTTTGCAGAACGCTTCATCATCAAAAACGGGCCTTCTGTGAACAATGAGAATGGGCCATATAGAGGTCAAGTACAGCGGCCGAGGGGAGCTTAGAGGCGAATGGACCGGCGAAAATTCCTCGCGCTCGCTACGGGCGGCACGCTTGCCGCCACCGCCGGTACGCCTTTCAATTCCTGGGCCAATTCAGGCGCCAGTTCCCGGGCAGGAGACCATCTCATGACGTCAACAGAAACATCTTACGCGCTGACGCGCCCTGCCTATATCGACCAGTCGCATCTGGTCGTAAAAGATCTGGCCTCAGTGTCCAGCTTCTACCAGAAAATGCTGGGCCTCTCGGTCATCGAGAAGACTGCCAGCGGCGAGGTTCTGGGCGTGGCCGGCCTGCCACTGCTCACGCTTTCGACGGATAGCAATGCGCGGGAAGCACCGCGCAATGCTGCCGGTCTCTTCCACACCGCATTCCTGATGCCCGATCGCGCGGAATTGGCGCGCTGGCTGCGCCATGCCGCCCATAACAATGTCGCGCTCGATGGCGCCTCCGACCATTTGGTCAGTGAGGCGATCTACCTCTCAGACCCAGAGGGTAACGGCATCGAAATCTATGCCGACCGGCCGCATGAGCGCTGGAAATTCCATCAGGACGGCATGGTGGAAATGGCGACGCTGCGGCTCGATCTGCAGGCGCTCTATAACAGCGCGCCCGAGGATATATGGACTGGGATGGCCGAGGGCACCGCGATCGGGCACATTCATCTGCAGGTCGGCGATATTCCGCAGGCCGATGCTTTCTACCGCGATGTGCTGGGGCTCAAACTGATGGCGCGCTATCCGGGCGCAAGCTTCTTTGCGAGCGGCGGCTACCACCATCATCTCGGGGCCAATATCTGGAACAGCCGGGGTGCCGGTACCCGCAGCGACCATATGACCGGGCTTTCCGACTATAAGATCCGCTTCAACGACAAGGAAACGCTCGACAAAGCCGTTGCCAAGCTCGACGAACTGGAGATCAAGAGCGAGAAGCGGGATGGCGGCGTCTTCCTCAGGGATCCCTGGGGTATCGGGCTGACTTTGTCGGCCTGAAGCATCCTTCTCGACAGATGGCGCCGTTTTGGCGCCATTTTCATTCCTGAGATACGGCAATCTCGCTTCTTAGCCTCTGATAATCCGACAGGATCTGCTTGCCCCATTCGAGAGCCTTTTCGCCATCGGGCGTGAGGCCGAGATAACGGCGGCCGCGCAGGATCAGCGTCGTATTCAGATCTTCCTCCAGCCTGCGGATCGCCGCCGAAAGCGTCGGTTGGGCGACATTGCAGACTTCTGCGGCGCGGGCGAAGTGTTTTTCCTCCGCAAGTGTGACGAAAAAGGAAAGATGTCTGATCTGCATGGCGTGGTCATCCTCAACAGCGTTATATTTCTAGAAATATAACGCTGTTGAATTCAAGCCTTTTGATTCACCGTCGATGAGAAAGATAGTTGACTAGGAAACAATATCGATTTAGTTTCCTGGTCAACAAAATGGAGACGGCATGACGCACCCACCCATCTCGGCGCTGACGACGCATCTCGGCTACTGGCTGCGGATGGTTTCCAACCAGGTTTCACTCGGCTTTGCGAAAAAGCTGGCGACGATGGATGTGACGGTGGCGGAGTGGGTCGTCATGCGCGAACTCTACGATGTCGAGACTCTTGCTCCGAGCCGACTGGCCGAGCGCATGGGCATGACGCGCGGCGCGATCAGCAAGCTCGCGGACCGGCTGCTCGCCAAGGCCCTGATTGCGCGTGACGCAAGCCCCGATGATGGACGGGCACAGACGCTGGCACTGACCGAAGCGGGCAGAAAGCTGGTGCCGCAACTCGCCGCCCTCGCCGATGCCAATGACGCTGATTATTTCGGCCATCTGCCGCCGACTGAACGGCAGATGCTGGAAGCCGTACTGAAAACCGTCGCCGAAAGGCGCGACATCCGCACCATACCGGTCGAATAGGCCGCAATACCACGTTCAAAAGCTGAAAAGGAGAGCGCCGATGAGTGCGCAGCAGAGAGCTATTGCCGAAGACTGCACGAAAGCGTCCGAAGAGGATCGCATGAGTTTTCCGCAGATATTGGGCGCCCTGTCTAATGCCGGCATCGAAGGCTATTTCGCCGACCTGCGCCGGGCGGTAAAGGTCTACTATTTGCCCGATGGCGATAGTGTCGAGATTGCCACCGGCGCCGCCACACCGGCTGTTGCCGAAGCCTTCGATGCCACCGGTATCGCGGCCGCCGTTCGCTGGGCTCAGTCCGCAGCCGCGGGCTATACGTACAAGGGCTTCTGCGACCGGGTCATGGCGGCCGGCTGCATGGGTTATCTCGTCTCTCTCCCCGGCCGGCGCGCTGTCTATTTCGGCCGTACCGGCGAGACGCATGTGGAGCATTTTCCAAACCGCTAGGGTCGTCTTGATGTGCCCGGGAACCGGCGGCATTTCTGTGCGTTGATTGCCGAAGCAATGGCGCTTCGGGGACAGGTCGCACATGGGTATCGCCAACGGCATTAAAAAGCAGGCCAACAAGATCCGTCTCAGTGAACGCCATACGAGTTCATGGGCACGCACGCTTCAGGAGACGGCCGAGGAGCTTCCGCAAGCACCGATGCGCCGGGTCGAGAAGGACGGGCTCGACGTCAGCATGGCCTGGGCGATCATCGGCATCTTCGGCATTCTGGGGCTTGCCGCCGTCTATATGATGTCGCTGATCCTGATCCCGATCACGCTCGCCGTGGTCGTGGGCATGATCCTCGGCATGGCGGCGGAAAAGCTTTCGAAGATCGGCGTTCCCAGGCTTGCCAATGCAGCGATCCTTTCCACTAGTGTTGCCCTCGTCATCTTCCTGCTCATCAATTCACTTGCCGGGCCGATGGCAATGCTCGCCAATGAGGCGCCTGCCTTCATCGATCGCACGACCCAGCGCATCATGCCCTATCTTGAACGGATCGAGTGGCTGCACATCACGCCCGCCACGTTTCAGAGCGGGCCCATGTCCATCGATGCACTGCTCGAAAACACCGGCAACGTGCTGCATGTGGTGACGACCAACCTGACGCCCGCGCTGGTGCAGGGACTGATCTTCTTTGCCGCTCTTCTCCTTTTCCTGGCGAGCCGTGCGAACCTGCGCAAGACCATAATCATGACCTTCCGCACGCGTCCGCAGCGGCTTGCCGCCATCCGCATCATCAATGCCGTGGAGCAGGCACTGGGATTTTATTTCGCCACGGCATCCTTGATCTACGTCGCGCTCGGCGTTGTCATGACGATCATCGCTTATGCGGGCGGATTGCCCATGCCAGTGCTCTGGGGCTTTTTCGCCTTCCTCTCGAGCTTCGTTCCCTATCTCGGCATCACATTGATGACCTTTTCCGTGGCCGTTGCCGGGATCATTGCGCACGATGGCATCATCATCGGCCTCATTCCGGCAGCGGTCTTCTTCACTGTTCACCTCGTCATGGAGAACCTGATCTTTCCCGCCGTGATGGGCCGGCGGCTGGAAATCAATCCCTTCGTCATCTTTCTCGCCATCCTGTTCTGGACGTGGATGTGGGGAGCAGTGGGAGCAATGCTGGCTTTGCCCCTTTCGCTCATCGTCATGACCATCATCGACGAATTGCTGATCGAGGAAAAACTGCAGCCGCAATTGCCGAAGTGACGACCACCGAGCGGAGGACATGCCGATGCCAGCCGATCTCGAACTCAACGAAACGAGCCACGACGCGCTGGTGAGCGGCTGCCCACTCTGGGGAAAGAGCGGCATATTGCCAGCCTATCAACCGCTGAGGCAGAGCTTCAAGGGCGACATCGCCATTATCGGCGGCGGCATCACGGGTGCGCTTGTCGCCGAACATCTCACGGCACGAGGCTTCTCCGTCATCGTCATCGATCGCGAGCAGCCGGGCCTTGGCAGTACCGCAGCGAGCACGGCCATGCTGCAATGGGAAATCGACCGTACGCTTGGCGAACTGGAAAATCTCTACGGCTTCGAGCGAGCCGCCGGCATCTACCGCCGAAGCGGCGCCTGTGTGGCGGGGCTCGCCAAGCTGGTCGCAGCTCACGGAATCGCCTGCGATTTCCGCCCGCGCAACTCCCTTTACCTCGCCGTTAATCACGAAGGTGCGCGCGAACTGATGGAAGAGCGGCAGCTGCGTCGACGGGCAGGCCTGCCGGGACACTATCTCGAACACCCCGATCTCCTAACCCAATATGAATTCGACCGCGATGCAGCGATCCTCTCGCCCGGTTCGGCCGAGGCTGACCCGCTTCTGCTCACCTGGGCCTTGCTGCAGGTCGCCATCTCGCGAGGTGCTCACCTTATCCACGCCTCGGTGACCGCGCTTCACAGCGAAGGTGGGCGCCTGACGGTCATGACCGACGGTCCCCAGGTGATAGAGGCGCGGCATGTGGTGCTGGCGACCGGCTATTCCATGCCCGGCCTCGACATGCCGAAACTGCACCGTACACGTTCGAGCTGGGCGCTCGCCACCGTGCCGCAAAAACCCGAAGACCTCTGGCGCGACAGCATGCTGCTCTGGGAAGACAGCCACCCCTACCTCTACCTGCGCACGACCGCAGACAATCGCATCATCGCCGGCGGCGAAGATGACGATACAGTCGAGCCGCAATTGCGCGACAGCAAGCTGCCGTCCAAGATCATGACGATCCGGGAGAAGCTGAAGCGGCTGTGGCCAAAGGCAGATACGCGGGTGGACCATGCCTGGTGTGGTGCATTCGGCGAGACGTCAGACGGATTGCCGCTCATAGGCCCGGTGCCCGGCATGAATGGCGTCTATGCCGCTTATGGCTACGGCGGCAACGGCATCACCTTCTCCTACCTTGCAGCGCAGATGATCGGCGCGATGCTCGCCGGGATGTATCGCGACTGGTTCGACGATTTCGCCCTCGACAGAGATGCGCCGGTATTTCGGGATTTCAGGGAAGTGCCGCTGCAAAGCGGGGACGAACTGCGATAAAGCCTGCCTCTACTCTGTCGTCTTGTCGTCGCCGGTATCGGCAACGTCCTGCAGGCGCACGAAATCCGTGCCCTTGGCCTTGAGATCGACAAGGGCCCTGGCAACGCCCTCACCGGCAGCATGGGTCGGCTGGTTGATGTGGGAGATGACGACGTCGCCGTCCTTGGCCGAGGAAATTCGTTTCTCCGTAATCGCAGCACCGAGCAGCGACCCGCCGTCGCCATTCACCGAATAACCGGCGATGCGGTAGCCCATGGCGCGAATCTGACCGATGGCGGAGAGGTCGTATTTGGCGGTCGAGCCGCGGAACCAGTGAGGCGCTGGAATGCCCGACGCGACCATGGCGGCAGCGCCACCATCGACTTCCTGGCGGACGGCCTCAGGCGAGCCGGCGGATGCGATGCCATAGACGAGTACCGGCTTGTCGATTGCCGGAATATGCTTCTCACCGTGGTTTTCCAGTTCGAAGAGATCTGGGTTCTGCAGGAAAACCGCGACCGCCTTCGGATTGCGCTTTAGCCAGCGGGCGGTAACAAAGATCGTCGCCGGAATGCGTTGACTGACCAGCGTGGAGAGAATGCGTTCATCCGCCTCTCCCATGCAGGCATCGAAGGTGAGCGCGATGCGGGCATGGCCCTGAATGTTGGAGCGGGCGATATGCAGATGCGGCTCCACAAGCTTTGGCCCTGCAGCGACCGGCGGGTGGGCCGGTACAGCGGCAGGCGTTTCCGCAGCGAATGCGGATGAAGCGGCGGCAAAAAACAGCGCGGAGCCAAGATGAAGAAGGTTCATTGACAACCAGATATCGTTGATATTTTAGCCGACCTTAAGGCAACGTTTCGACCCATGCCATGTGGCCCGATGCCGCCGCAGCGGCGCCGGCGGCTCAGTCGTAGAGATAATATTTGGTCCACTTATCCTTCGGCACCTTGTCACCGATCTTGTACGTCAAGTCGCGCACATTGATGTGCTGCGGGCCGGTGATGCAGGTGTAGGACAGGTGGTACCAGTCGCCCTTGCTGCGGAAGACCGCGCCGGGCGCTTCCAGTCGATCGTCGCTCGGGATCGGGTCCTTGAACGTGTAAGCGATCACCTTGTCAGGCCGGAACCCGGTGCCGTCCTTGTTGATGCGGCTCATGGCTTCGGTATCGCAGCTCTGCTCGAGGCGGGTGGCGGGATCGAGCTTTTCGAGCTGCTTCTTTATGGCGGGATCGACCGCGAAGGCGGACGAGGCGGCGAGGCCCATGAGCGACATAAACAGGACCATACGTTTCGGCATTACGGAGAAACCTTTTACTGTCATGTATTCTTCATATTGACGCCGACTGCATTGCCGGGGCCTGCCGCAGGTGTAATTCTCGCGCGACGCTAGCGGACTTTCTTAAACAATGTGGTGACATCAAGGCATCGCGCCCGCCATTTTGTCTCAAGAAGGTTCATCCACTGCCGCTTGATCCAGACCTGCCGGGCCTCTATCTCTTGCCCACCGATATCGCCCTTCACGGAGCTTTCCTTGACCGCTTTCAAGAACCTGCCCGCCCCGCCCGCCGCCGAAAAGAGACCCGCTTCCGACACGCGGCATGGCATTACGCGCACCGACGACTACGCCTGGCTGCGGGCCGATAACTGGCAGGCAATGTTCAAGGATCCGTCGATCCTCGATCCCGCGATCCGAGCTCATCTGGAGGCCGAAAACGGCTACATGAACGCGGCGATGGAAGATACCAAGCCGCTGCAGAAAACGCTGTTTGCCGAGATGCGCGGCCGCATCAAGGAAGACGACAGCTCCGTACCGATGAAGGACGGGAACTATGCCTATGGCACGTCCTACGTGACCGGTGGCGAGCAGCCACGCTATTTCCGCATCCCGCGTGACGGCAATGCGCAGGACGAAGCGATCCGCACGATCCTGCTCGACGGCGACAAGGAAGCCGCCGGCAAAGCCTATTTCCGTCTCGCCGGACTGGACCATTGCACCGACCATAGCCGCGGCATCTGGGGCTATGACGACAAGGGCTCGGAATTCTTCACACTGAGGGTACGCGACCTGACGACCGGCGAAGACCTGACCGACATCATCGAGAATACCGGCGGCGGTGGGGTCTGGGCACCCGACGGCAAGAGCTTCCTCTATTCGGCGCTCGACGAAAATCATCGTCCGTCGAAGATCTTCCACCATGTTCTCGGCACGCCGCAGAGCGAGGATCGCCTTGTTTACGAGGAAGAGGATGCGGGCTTTTTCATGGGCGTCGGCGGCTCGCTGCTCGACGACTTCATCTATATCGATATCCATGACCACGAGACGAGCGAATACTGGCTGCTCTCCACCAAGGATTTGAGCGCCGAACCGAAGCTCGTCGCCGTGCGCGAGGAAGGCATCGAATATTCGCTGACAGAAGGCGGTGATGTCTTCTACATCCTCACCAATGACGGCGGCGCCAAGGATTTCAAGATCATGGAAACGCCGGTTGACAAGCCGGGCAAGGAAAACTGGCGTGAGGTGGTGCCGCACAAGCCAGGCACGCTCGTCATCAGCCACATGGCCTATGCTCGCCACCTGCTGTGGCTGGAGCGCAAGGACGGCCTGCCGCAGATCATGATCCGCGACCGCCGCACCGGCGAGGAACATGCGATCGCCTTCGATGAGGAAGCCTATTCGCTCGGCCTTTCCGGAGCTGCGGAATACGACACCGATGTCATTCGCTTCTCCTATTCCTCGATGACGACGCCTTCACAGCTCTATGACTACAACATGGTCACGCGCGAGCGTACACTGCTGAAGACGCAGAAGGTACCCTCGGGCCATAACCCCGACGACTACGTGACCCGCCGCGTCTTCGCACCGGCCTGGGATGGCGAGAAGGTGCCGGTGACCCTGCTCTACCGCAAGGACACACCGCTCGACGGGTCTGCACCCTGCCTGCTCTATGGTTACGGCGCCTATGGCATCACCATTCCGGCCGGCTTCAACACCAATTGCCTGTCGCTTGCCGATCGCGGCTTCGTCTATGCCATCGCCCATATCCGCGGCGGCAAGGACAAGGGCTTTGCCTGGTACGAAGACGGCAAGATGGACAAGAAGACCAACACCTTCAAGGACTTCATCGCTGCCGCTGACTATCTGAATCAGGAGAAGTTCACGTCTTACGCGAACATTATCGCCGAGGGCGGTTCGGCCGGCGGCATGCTGATGGGCGCCGTCGTCAACATGGCGCCGGAGAAATTCGCCGGCATCATCGCCGCCGTTCCCTTCGTCGACGTGCTGAACACCATGCTCGACGATACGTTGCCGCTCACCCCGCCGGAATGGCCGGAATGGGGCAACCCGATCGAGAGCCGCGAAGAATACGAGCAGATCGCCGCCTATTCGCCCTATGACAATGTCGGCGCCAAGCCCTATCCGCCGATCCTGGCGCTCGGCGGCCTGACCGATCCGCGTGTCACCTATTGGGAGCCGGCGAAATGGGTTTCCAAGCTGCGCGACAAGACCACGGGCAAGGCACCGATCCTGCTGAAGACCAACATGGATGCCGGCCATGGCGGCGCCTCCGGCCGCTTCCAGCGGCTTGAGGAAATCGCCTTCGAATATGCGTTCGCGATCAAGGTAGCGGGCAAGATGTAAACCCACGGAGAAGCCGATGCCCGTCTATATCGCCCTGCTCCGCGCCGTGAATGTCGGCGGCACAAGCTCGCTGCCGATGGCGGAATTGAAGGCAACCTGCGAGGGGCTCGGCTTTACCGACGTAAAGACCTACATTCAGAGCGGCAACGTCCTGTTCCGCTCGGATGAAACCGAAAAGACGGTCGAGGAAAAGCTTGACGAGGCTCTCGGACAAAAGATGGGCAAGCGGCCGGGCGTGATGGTGCGCAGTCGCAAAGAACTCGACGGCATCATTGCCGACGTGCCCTTCCCCGACGCCAAGCCGAATTTTCTGCTGGTCTATTTCCTGCCGGAAGCGGCTCCTTCGGATGCACTCGACAAGATGGTGGCGCCGGATGGCGAGGAATCCAAACTCGCCGGGCGGGAGATTTATGTACATTATCCCAACGGTTCCGGCAGGTCGAAGCTCAAGCTGCCGGCGCTGAAAGCAGGCACATCTCGAAACCTCAACACCGTGCGCAAACTCGCCGAAATGGCGGCATTGTTGGAAGACGACACGGCCTAGAGATGTCGCCCGTCAGCCACGCCGTAAGTCTGGTCATGCCTGAAGGCGACAAGCGGAGACTCGATGGCCGGCAAGAAGAGCATGCGCACGAAAGTGCGCATCATCAGCACCTGCTCGGCCAGCGTATTCGGCTCCTTCAACGTCTTCGACAGAACGATGCCGCCTTCCAGCACCGAGGAGACCATGTCGGCGAGTTGATCGACGTCGACGGGTTCGCGCGGCGAGTAAACCTCCATGATTTCGCGGAACATGCGGCCGAAGCGCCGGCGCCAGGCGAGCACCGCATTGCGGTTTGTCTCCTGTATCTCCCGGTCGAACAACCGCTCATAATAGCAGACGGTCGCCACGAGGCAGCCTGGGTGGCCGTTTGGCAGGTCTGACAGCAATTCGGAAAGCAGCTTCAGCCCAAGCAGGAAGGATTGCAGCGGATCGTCCATCAGATCGCGCGCGCGGCTGAAGATCTCGTCGTAGATGCGCTCGTCATTCTCGATGTAGCGGTTGAGCAACGCCTTGGCGAGCTCGTTCTTGTCCTTGAAGTGATAGAAGAAGCCGCTCTTGGTGATACCCGTCTCGACGATCAGTTCCTCGATGGATGTACCGCCGAAACCCTTCTGCAAGACCGCAGCTTCCGCAACATCGAGTATGCGATTGCGTGTTTCCTCGCCCTTCCGCATGTTCCCCTCCTGTACCCACGGTACAGTTTTCAGCACCGCAAGATCGGGTCTGTCTCCGCCCCCGGTGACATCGGCCCATGCAAGGGATTGATTTCAATCCGCAAAATGCGAAACCAACTAGAGTATACCGCAAGTCGCCTAGTTTGACAGCAGAATTAGCGTCAGAACATCATCATCGACGGCTGTCATTTGCGGCGGCACGACAGGAGAGGTTCCACAATGGCAAAGTACAGGCATCGGCTGCCACAGCTTAGTGGCGGTACCTTCATTAGCGATGGCGGCATGGAAACGACAATGATCTTCCATGAAGGCATCGATCTTCCGCATTTCGCCTCCTTCGTATTATTGGCATCGGAGGATGGGCGGGAACGGACGAAAAATTACTATCGCCGCTACCTGGATATTGCCCGGCGGCACGGCACCGGCTTCCTTCTCGACACCGCAACATGGCGCGCCAATCCCGATTGGGGCCAGAAGCTCGGCTATACGACCGAGGCATTGCAGGAAGCAAACCGGGAAGCCGTCGAACTGCTTATCGGCCTGCGCCGCGCCTATGAACGGCCGGAGCTGCCCATCGTTATCAGCGGCGCCATCGGCCCGCGTGGCGATGGTTACAAGGCCGGCATGATGAGCGCGGATGAGGCGGAGGATTATCACTCTTTCCAGATCGACACCTTTGCCGGCACGGAAGCCGATATGGTCGCAGCCTTTACGATGAACAACATCGACGAGGCGATCGGCATTGCGCGCGCAGCAAAGGCACTCAACATGCCCTGTGCCATCTCCTTCACGCTGGAGACGGATGGTCGGCTGGTGACCGGGCAAAGCCTTCAGGAGGCGATCGAGACGACGGACGCGGCAACCGGCGGATCGCCGGCCTATTACATGATCAACTGCGCCCACCCGACGCATTTCGAAGATGTGCTGGACCATGGCAGTCCTTGGGCAAAGCGCATTTCCGGTATCCGCGCCAATGCCTCGGCGATGAGCCACGAACAGCTTGATAACAGCGAGGTGCTGGACGCCGGCGACCCCCTCGACCTCGGCCAGCGCTATCGCAACCTGCTTTCCCGCATGCCGCAGGTACGCGTGCTCGGCGGCTGCTGCGGCACCGATCACCGCCATGTTGCGGCGATCTGCGAGGCGTGCCTGCCGCAGGCGGCGTGAGGAGACGACGAGGAGGAAATGGCAGTGATTATGGTTGAGACAATGACGCGCCAGCGAAGTTGGCGCGATCTCTGGTTTGCAATCACTGGCAGGCGATCGCAAACCGAACCAGAGAGCGCTGTTGAGGTGGCGCTGCAGGACATGGATCTTGGCGCCTTCGAGGGCCTCGACGACGGCATGGCCTACGGGCTTCAGGCGGACCAGCGCAAGGGGCGCCCGTCGTGGCGCAAGCGACTGCGGGAGCCTGTCGGTCCCTGAAGACGGGAAGGTGCCTCAGCTCCTGGCTGCGGCGCCTTTTGTCTTGGCCTTGTAGCCGCTGATCTCCTCGCCGGCGGTCGGCGAGAAGCGCAGGTTCCAGAACGTGGCGGTGATCGAAATGATCGTGACGACGATGAAGGCAATGGAGAAATCACCGAGTTCCGGCGTCTCGACATTGTTGAAGGCCATCGAGCCGTGCAGCGCCAGCGCGCCGATGCAGATGCCGAGAGACAGCATGAGCTGCTGGAAGGTGGTGTAAAAGCTCGTAGCCGAGCTCATCCGTTCCGGGCCGATATTGTCATAGGCGATGGTATTATAGGCCGTGAACTGGAAGGACATGAAGAAGGCGCTGAGCACCAGCGCGATAAAGATCAACGGCATCGGCCAATCCGGCCGGAAAGCGGCGCAGAGCCCGTAGCCAATCGTTCCGAGAACGCCGTTGATGATCAGGCTCCTGCGGAAACCGACGCGGCGGAAGACAGCGCGCGCCAGCGGCTTCATGAAGAGCGCGCCGAGTGCGGTTGAAATGACGATCTGGCCGGCGGCGGCAGCCGATAGGCCGAAGCCGATCTGGAAGAGCAACGGCAGCAGGAAGGGTTGTGCACCCTGCGTGATACGTGTCAGCGAGCCTGCAATGACCGAGGTGCCGAAGCTCGGCACCTTCATCAGCGAAAAATCCATGATCGGGGCCGGATGCTTGCGGGCATGGCGCAGATAGGCGATGCCGAAGAGCAGGCCGATGGCGATCAGGAAGATCGAGAAGGAGCCCTGCCCCTCATGGCTCGACATTTCGAAGCCGAAGAGCAACGAACCGAGCGAAATCCCCGAGAGAATAAAGCCTATCGTATCGAAGGGGCCGGCTGCCTTGCCCTTCACCTCGTCGATATAGATCGAGACGAAGATCATGCCGATGATGCCGATCGGCACGTTGATGTAGAAGATCCAGCGCCAGTCGAGATAGGTGACGATGAAGCCACCGAGCGGCGGCCCGACGATGGGCCCGATCAGCGCCGGTATCAGCAGCCAGGACATGGCGCTGACCATATCCTTGCGGTCGACGCTGCGCATCAGCACCAGACGACCGACCGGCATCATCATGGCACCGCCGATGCCTTGCAGCAGGCGGGCGAGAACCAGGAACGGCAAGGTGGGCGCCAAGGCGCAGAGAATTGAGCCGACCACAAAAACGGCGATCGCAGCGCGGAAGACAGTGCGCGAGCCGAAACTGTCGGCAACACGACCGCTCGCCGGAATGAAGATCGCCAGACTGAGAAGATAGGAGGTCAAGGCGATCGACATGGCCGGAGCATCGACACCGAAATCGCGCGCCATGGTCGGCAGCGCAGTCGCCAGCACGGTGGCGTCGACATTTTCCATCAGCATGGCACTCGCGACAATCATCGCGATCACCCGGAAATTGGGTGCTGCACGCCGAACAATCGGCGCATGATAAATCTGATCCGACATCGTCAGGGATCACTCGCAATGGCGCGGCGGAGCACGGGAGCGACAGGGCCGCGAAGGATGACATGGCACAGATGCCAAGGGGAGATGATTTGCTATACGCCTGCAATCATGGCAGCGCTATGTCTTTTATAGCAAATCTGCTTTGACGAGAGGTAAAGGCGGATCACCATTCCTTGCACTTCATTGCCCTTCGTGAAGAGACGTTTTGCCACTGGAATCGGCTTGCGTGGTCCCGCCTGCGGCCCTACCTAATAGTCATGACCTCAGCCCCGCAGAAAAACCGGCCGGACATGGCCTTTTTCGACAATAGCTATGCGCGGCTGCCGCCGCAGTTCTTTGCTGCACAGGTGCCGACGCAGGTGGCGGAACCCTGGCTGATAAAGCTGAACGAGCCGCTGGCCGAAGAATTGGGTCTTGATGTCGACAGTTTGAGGCGTGACGGCGCGGCGATCTTTTCCGGCAATCTGGTGCCTGAGGGCGCCGAACCACTCTCCATGGCTTATGCCGGCCACCAGTTCGGGCATTTTGTGCCACTGCTCGGCGATGGGCGGGCAATCCTGCTCGGCGAGGTGATCGACCGCAACGGCAATCGTCGTGATATCCAGCTGAAGGGTGCCGGGCAGACATCGTTTTCGCGCCGCGGCGATGGACGCGCGGCGCTCGGGCCGGTGCTGCGCGAATATATCGTCAGCGAGGCGATGTATGCCCTCGGCATCCCTGCGACACGAGCGCTGGCCGCGGTGCTGACCGGGGAAGGCGTACGGCGCGAGGAGGTCCTGCCCGGCGCCGTCTTCACCCGTGTCGCCGCAAGCCACATTCGCGTCGGTACCTTCCAGTATCTGGCCGCAACAGGTGACGAGGAAGGCACCAAGGCGCTCGCCGATTATGTGATCGAGCGGCATTATCCCGAATTGCGGACAGCGGAGAACCCCTATCTGGCGCTTTACGAAGCCGTCTGCGACCGACAGGCCGCCCTGATTGCCCGCTGGCTGCAGGTCGGCTTCATTCATGGGGTGATGAACACCGACAACATGACGATATCAGGCGAGACGATCGATTTCGGTCCCTGCGCCTTCGTCGATACCTATGATCCGATGACGGTCTTCTCCTCGATCGACCAGCACGGTCGCTATGCCTATGCCAATCAGCCGGGCATCGGACAATGGAACCTTGCGCGTCTCGGCGAGGCGCTCCTGCCGTTATTAGATGCCGATCGGGACAAGGCGATCGAGCATGCCAATGCCATCATCAAGGACTACGGCCAGCGCTTCCACGCCTATTGGCTGCAGGGCATGCGCGACAAGATCGGTCTTGCGTCCGCAGAGGATGGCGACCTTGAACTCATCCAGTCTCTGCTGGCGCTGATGCAGGCGGAGAGCGCGGATTTCACGCTGACCTTCCGGCGGCTGTCTTACCTTGCTGGCAATGACACGGCCGAGACCGCCTTCGCTTCGACGTTCCGCGAGCCCGCCTCGACAGCCGAATGGCTGGCGCGCTGGCGCGACAGGCTGGCGCGTGATCCGCGGGTGCCGACCGAGCGCGCCGTCGCGATGAAGCAGGTCAATCCGGCCTTTATCCCGCGCAACCACCGTGTCGAGCAGGCAATCGAGGCTGCTGTCGAGGACGGCGATTTCTCGCTGTTCGAGGCGCTTCTGACTGTGCTTTCCAAACCTTACGAGGAACAGCCGGGATTTGCGGCCTATATGGAACCGCCGAAACCCGAAGAGCGGGTGCTCCAGACCTTCTGCGGCACCTGATTTCAGACAAGTCCATATCAACTGCCCCATATTAACTGGAGATAATGATGACTGATCTTCTCGATATCCCGATCAAGACCGTTCAGGGACGTGAGACGGCACTCAACGAATATCGCGGCCAGGTGCTGCTCATCGTCAATGTCGCTTCCAAATGCGGCCTGACGGTGCAGTATGAAGGGCTTGAACAGCTCTATGCCGACAAGCGCGAGCGCGGCTTCGTCATCGCCGGTTTCCCGGCCAATGACTTCAAGGGTCAGGAACCGGGTACGGATGCGGAAATCCTCGATTTCTGCACCAGCACGTTCGGCGTCGACTTCCCGATGTTCTCCAAGATTTCCGTCAAGGGTCCGGACAAACATCCGCTCTACAAGAACCTGACGGGTACAGACGTGGAAACGACGGGCGAAGGGCCGATGCGCGAACGGCTGAAGGGCGCAGGCCTTGCCTCCGACGACAACGAAGTGCTGTGGAATTTCGAAAAATTCCTCGTCGGCCGCAACGGCAAGGTGGTTGCCCGCTTCGCGCCTGATGTGACGGCCGATGATAACAGGCTCGTCTCGGCGATTGATCGCGAACTTGCAAAAACCTCCTGAGGCCATGGCCTCGACCGCGACCAATTGTGGCGGTTGAAAGGCAGGCTTTCCGCTCTATCTGCCTGATCGGCGTATGTTTTTCGCCATCCTCCGATCCGGCTAACCAGCGGGAGCCTGCCTTATGGCAATTGTCATTACCTCCATTCTTTTCATCATTTTCGGACTGGCGCTCGGCGGTGGCGGGCTCTGGCTCGCTGTTCTCGGTGGAAGCTTCTTCTACCTTTTCGCGGGGGTGATGTTCCTGCTGACGGCGGGACTGCTGCTGATGCGCAAAGCGGTTGCGCTCTGGGTCTATGCCGCGCTCGTGGTCGCGGCGCTCGCCTGGGCGGTCTGGGAGGTCGGGTTCGATTGGTGGCAGTTGGGCCCGCGCGGTGGTCTCATCATTCTCTTCGGGCTGTGGCTGCTGACGCCCTGGATCCGTCGGCCACTCGGTTTCCGCAGCCCGACCGGCACCTATTACGGCGCCAATCCCTGGCCGCTCGCCATTCCGGTCATCCTCGCGATCATCGTTGCGGGCTATTCGATGACATCAGATCCTCACGATCTCGCCGGTGACCTGCCGACGCAGACTGTTGCCGCAGCGCCGGCCTTCGGCGGCAATGTGCCTGCAGGCGAATGGCATCAATATGGACGCACGCCCTATGGCCAGCGGTATTCGCCGCTCGACCAGATCAATGTGCAGAATGTCTCCAACCTCAAGGAAGCCTGGCGCTACCAGACCGGCGACGTGAAGAAGCCTGATGACGTGGGCGAGACGACCTATCAGGTGACACCACTGAAGGTGGGCGATACGCTCTATCTCTGCACACCGCACAACTGGGCAATCGCGCTCGATGCGAAAACCGGCCAGCAGAAATGGAAATATGACGCCAATTCCGGCATGAACCCGGACCGGCAGCACCAGACCTGCCGCGGTGTCACCTATTACAGCGACGAGGCGACACCGGCCGGCCAGCCCTGCAAGGAGCGCATTTACCTGCCGACCTCGGATGCGCGGCTGATCGCGCTTGATGCCACGAACGGGCAGGTATGCACCGGCTTTGCAGAGCAGGGCGTGCTGCAGCTGCAGACGGGCATGCAATATGATCCGGCCGGCTATTATTACTCCACCTCGCCGCCGGTTGCCGTTGCGGGCAAGATCATCATCGGCGGGGCGGTCAACGACAATTATTCGACACAGGAACAGTCCGGCGTTATCCGCGCCTACGACATCAACACCGGCGCGCTGATCTGGAACTGGGATTCCGGCAATCCGGACCAGACGACGCCCTTGCCCGAGGGACAGCATTATACGACCAATTCGCCGAACAGCTGGTCGGTCTTCAGCGTCGATGACCAGCTCGGCATGGTCTATATCCCGCTTGGGAACCAGCCGCCGGACCAGCTCGGCATGAACCGCAGCGCCAACGTCGAGAAATTCTCCTCCTCGGTCGTGGCGCTCGATATCAATACAGGGCAGTTGCGCTGGGTGCAGCAATTCGTCCATCACGATCTCTGGGACATGGACGTGCCAGCCCAGCCGGCACTGCTCGATCTCACGAAGGAAGATGGCACTGTCGTGCCGGCGCTGGTCGCCCCCACAAAGCAGGGTGACATCTATGTGCTCGACCGGCGCACCGGCCAGCCGATCATTCCCTTCAAGGAAATTCCCGCGCCCGGTGGTGCCATCCCGGAAGATCACAGCGCGCCGACACAGCCGATCTCTGATCTTACCTTCTCGCCGGAGCCGCTGAAGGAGAAGGATATGTGGGGTGTTTCGCTGTTCGACCAGCTCGCCTGCCGCATCGAGTTCCACCGCTACAAATATGAGGGCCGTTATACGCCGCCCTCTCTGCAGGGAACGATTGTCTATCCCGGCAATTTCGGCACATTCAACTGGGGCTCGGTCGCCGTCGATCCAGAACGGCAGGTGATGTTCGGCATGCCGACCTATCTCGCCTTCACCTCGCGCCTCGTGCCGGCGGCCGATATTCCGCCGCGCGGGCAGGATGAGAAGGGCAGCGAACAGGGACTCAACCGCAATGACGGCGCGCCCTACGGCGTGTTCATGGGGCCGCTCCTCGGGCCGTTGCAGATCCCCTGCCAGGCGCCGCCATGGGGCTATGTCGCAGGCGTCGACCTGCGTACCGGGCGCATCGCCTACATGCACAAGAACGGCACCGTGCATGACATGACGCCGTTGCCCCTGCCCTTCAAGGTGGGCGTGCCCGGCATCGGTGGACCGATAATGACCAAGGGAGGCGTCGCCTTCCTGGGTGCCGCCGTTGACAACTATCTGCGCGCCTATGACGTGACCAGTGGCCGCCAGCTCTGGGAAGCCCGGCTTCCGGCCGGCGGGCAGGCAACGCCTATGACCTATACGGCCAGCGACAATAAACAATATGTCGTCATGGTTGCCGGCGGCCACGGCTCGCTCGGCACGAAACCGGGTGACTATGTCATCGCCTACACGCTGCCGTAGCAAATTCAGAAAGAAGACAAGCTTCGGGCAGGATTGCCCGGCCATTCTGCTGCCGGTTTTTCAGGGAGACTTTTCATGGAAATCGGTAGCAATCTTTCAATTTACTCCGGCCTCAGCTCGCTTTTCGAGCAGGGCAAATCCAAGAACAAGCAGACCGAGGAATTTGGTGGCAACGCGCGCAACCAGTCCGGCGCCGGCCTGCAGCCCAGCACGACGCCACCGTCCATCGCCAATACGATGTGGGCAGTCCAAGCCAGCAACGAGACTTACATCAATCCTCCATCCGAGGAAGAGGTGAAGGCCAAGGCGGCAAAGAGCAGCCTGGTTGACGAATTCACCAAATGGAGCAGCATGACGCCGGAGGAATTCATCCGTGCGCGCTATCTGGCGGCTCACAATCTCACCGAGGACGATCTCAAGGCCATGTCTTCCGACGATCGCGCGGCGATCGAGAAGGAAATCGCCGAACAGATCAAGCGCGAGCTCGCCGGTATCGAGGGCGGAGGCGACGGTACCACCGATCCTACGACCGTTCAGGCAAGCAATACACACTCTGCCGACCAGTCGAAAAACGACTGATCTTTGCCGAGCAGTCATCGAATGACTATGAAAGCCGCAGGCCGCGATGCGGGCCGCGGCTTTTTCGTCATGTCCGCGTAGCCTGAAAACGGCTTAAACCATCTCGGTAATCATCTTGCCGATTTCGGCAAAGACAGGGTTGAATTCGTCCATCTTCACGGTCGTTTCTGCCATATAGACCGCAGCGACGATGGGACCGCGACCGGGCGGCCAGATGATGGCGATATCGCCGGCCGAGCCATCGTCTCCGGTGCCGGTCTTGTCGCCGATCCGCCATCCTGAGGGCAAGCCGGCGCGCAGACGGGCCGCACCCGTTGTGTTTGCCACCATCCAGTCAACCAGCTGATTGGCGGAATCCTCCGCCAGGATCGACCCGAGGGCGATATTGCCGAGCGAGTCGAGCATGGCGTCCGGTGTCGTGGTGTCACGCGGATCGCCTTTGGCCGCTTCGTTCAACGCCGTTTCCATGCGGTCTAGCCGTGTCGTGCCATCGCCGATCGAACGCAGCCAGTCCGTGAGCGCGGCCGGACCGCCGAAGCTTTCCAGCATGAGATTGCCGGCCGTGTTGTCGCTGAGAGTAATGCCGGCCTTGCAGATCTCGGCCATCGTCATGCCCTCGCCGCCGGCATGTTTTTCAGTCTCGGGCGAATAGGAGACAAGCTTGTCCTTGCCAAAGGTGATACGCCGGTCGAGCTTTTCGTCGCCATTATCGACACGGGCGAGGACATAGCCCGCAGCCAGAACCTTGAAGGTGCTGCACATGGCGAAGGCCTCGCTGCCGCGATAGCCGAAGGAAACATCGGTCTGACTGTCGAGAACGGAAACACCAAGCCGTCCGCCGATGCGGGCCTCCAGCGCCGCAAGCCGCTTGTCGATATCATCATCCTGCTGCTGCGCCCGCACCCCGGGCGCAAAGCCAAGTGCGGGCAGAAGCAGCGCAGAGCCGATGAAACTGCGGCGCGTGAAGCTGTGATCCATGAAGACCTCCGGGAATCAGGATCACAAGCCTAAGGGCCGATTGCGGCGGCATCTCGGCCTTTCTTCGGGATCAGGCCGCGCGCGTGACCTCAACGGTCACGTGCGACAACTCGCCCAGGCTGGACAGCCTCTCCTTGTAGAAAGCCGTGTCGCGCGGCTGTGGCGTGAGCACCGCAACGATCGCTGCATGATGGCCGGGACCGACCTGCCAGACATGCAGATCGGTGATGTGGTCGCCATCGCCTTCGATGGCGCCGCGGATTTCATCCGGCAGCGTCTCGCTTTCCGAGAGCACATCAAGCAGGACAGCGCCCGAGGATTTGAGCAGGCCCCAGGACCATTGGGCAATGATGACGGCGCCGACAATGCCCATCAGCGGATCGAGCCAGAGCCACCCATAGAGGCTGCCAAGCGCAAGCGCGGCAATCGCAAGGACCGAAGTCAGCGCATCGGCGATGACATGCATGTAGGCGGAGCGGATATTGTTATCCGTATGACCATGATGGTCGCCGTGATGGCGGCCATGGCTGTGATCGTGACGATGATGATGCTCACTGTGATGATCGTGGCCATTCCCGTGATGATGACCGCCACTGCCGCTCAAAAGCCAGGCGCTGACGAGATTGACGACGAGGCCGATGACAGCGACGGTAATGGCCTGGCCGAAGCTGATCGGCACCGGAGAGGTGATGCGCAGAAAACTTTCCCAGCCCATCAGCAGCGCAATCAGCGCCAGGATGATGGCGCTCGCGAAACCGGCGAGGTCGCCGAGCTTGCCGGTGCCGAAAGTGAAGCGCGGATTACGAGCCTGCTTGCGGGCAAAGAGATAGGCGAGCGCGGAAATCAGCAGTGCGCTGGCATGGGTAGACATGTGCCAGCCATCGGCCACCAGAGCCATCGAGCCGTAGATCGTGCCGGCACCGATCTCGACCACCATCATGACTGCCGTCAGCGCGATCACCAGCCAGATGCGGCGTTCGTTCCGGGCGTGGTCCTGGCCAAGGAACACATGGTCATGCCCAAAGGTATTCATTCCTGAGATCATCGCAATCTCCTTATCGATCCGGCTCAGCGGATATAGGTTCGCAAAACTTCCGATATTTCCTCGACCGCCTCCGCCCTCGCCTTCTCGTCGGCGGCGTGCAGCACATGCTCGTGCAGGTGATCATCCAGCACTTCGCCTGTCAGCCCGGTCAGCGCGCCGCGCACCGAGGCCAGAAGCTGGAGGATTTCGCCGCAAGGACGTTCGCTCTCCAGCGCACGCTCGACCGCTTCGAGCTGGCCGCGAATACGGCTGACGCGGGCGATGAGCTTCTTCTTGTGATGGGTCGTATGGGACATGCTTGTTTCTCATGTAGGATAGGGGGGTACCCTATATTTATTTCTTGGGCAGGGAAAGCGGCAATCGAGCGCACGCACCCTTGAAATTAGATAGGACTCCTATATATTAGACGCATGGAAACGCCCAAGGACCCAACCCCAATCGATAATCGCATCCGCGAAGGCCTCTCGCGCATCGCCATCGCCATGCGCAGCGACGAATGGTCGAAGGCCGAGGAGGCCGGGCTGAAGCCGACGCAGCTTGCGATCCTCGAATTCCTGGCCGGCCGGGACGGCGCGCGGGTGAAGGAGATCGCGGCGCATCTCGGTGTCTCGCAGCCGACGGCGACGGATTCGATTACGGCGCTGGCGCGCAAGGGCTTCGTGCTCAAGGCGAGCGCGCGCGACGACAAACGCGCCACGACGATCCGCATCACGAGTGAGGGAGCAGCGGCGCTCGGCTCCGTCTCGCCGATCGAAACGGCAGCGATGGATGCGGCCCGCTCGCTTTCCCCCGATGAGCAGGAGGGACTGCTGCTGTCGCTCGTCAAGATGATCCGGCATCTGCAAGAGGCGGATGCCATACCGATCCAGCGGATGTGCGCGAGCTGTCGCTACTTCCGCCCTTATCAGCATTCCGGCGCGGCCAAGCCGCACCACTGCAATTTCGTGAACGCGGCTTTCGGCAGGAATGAACTGCGCATCGACTGCCGCGACCACGAAACCGCCGATCCGGCAACCCGGGCTGCCACCTGGGATGCCTTCGAAAGAGGATAGGCGCACTCTCCAGGCAATCGAGAAAGAGAAGGACATTCAAAATGTTAAGGCAGTTTATCACCGGCGCAGCCATCGCCGGAACGCTATCGCTTTGGCTGGGTTCGGCCATCGCCCATCCCGTTACGGCGAAGCCATCTGAAGGTGTGAAAGCCGCGTTCGATATCATCGAAACCGAGATCGTCACCAAGGGCGACCAAGCAATATTCTCGACCCGCGTGCGCGGCGAGGCCGGCGCCGAAAAGCCTGATGCAACCGGCAAGTTCGAAGGCTCCGGCGTCTATGCTTATGTTTGGCCGACCTCGCTCAACAGCGGCGATATCGGTTTCGACAAGGATCAGGGCATCGTGGCGCTTGCCGTCACCTTCCATCCCGATTTCGACGATGCCGCCTACAAAGGCAAGAACCGCGATGTCTGGCACCCGCATTGGGTCGTCCTCAACGAGGACAAGGCCTGCGCCGGCGGACTGAAAGTGACCGATATTCCTGATGGCGCCAAGCCGAAGCTTCCCGCTACATGGCCGGGTGTTCCGCTGCTGATCGACAGCCCTGACTATCCGACCACGCTGAAGGGCGATCGTGTCGATGTCTCCATCCCGCTATCGCTTATCGGCGGCATCGCCGGCGCTTCCTATGATGGCGTGACGGCAGGGCTGAAGGTCAACGGCAATCTGCATGCGCCGCTGCTTTGCGTCGACAATGTCTTCAAGGTCGCCTCCGGCAATCTCAGCCTGCCGGGCAAGGTCATGCCTCAAAACTGATGAGGTCGCCGGTCCGCCGACTGCCATCGCCGGACCGGCTCTTTCCTCTCTCCAGGCAAATAGAGAAGAGAAAACACCACGCAGGTTTATCCCATTGCGCCCCGGATGCAACCGATGGCGCGGGTGCCTGCCGAACGACCGAGGATTTCAACATGTCCAACCTGACACTCGCACCGGAGCTTTCGGTCAGCGAATGGTTCAACACACCGCAGCCACTCTCCATCGCCGCGCTGCGCGGCAAGGTGATATATCTGCACAGCTTCCAGCTGCTCTGCCCCGGCTGCGTGGCCGAAAGCCTGCCGCAGGTGCGGCGCATCGAGCGCATCTTCGCCAATAGCGATCTGCAGGTCATCGGCCTGCACACGGTGTTCGAACATCATGAGGCGATGACGCCGACCGTGCTCAGGGCTTTCATCCATGAGTACCGGCTGACCTCCCCCATCGGCGTCGATCAGGCAGACGGGCACTCCGACATACCGGTGACGATGCGCCGCTATGGTTTCCGAGGAACACCGTCTTCCGTATTGATTGGCCGCGATGGCGCGATCCTGCATCATGCCTTCGGCGTCGAGGACGATATCGCGCTCGGCGCGCGCATCGGCATGGCGCTTGCCGCACCAATTCCGGCGGTGAAGTCAACCGAGGAGGTCGAGGGTTGTGCGGCGGGTGTCTGCGCCGCACCGGCAAATGCCGCCTGATCGCTACTGATCCGGCCCCAGAGTGCCATTGACAAACGAGCGGTTTAGGAGAATCTATGATGCATGATCAAGAACGCGCACCATAACCGCTCGTATTTTTGGCTGTACCTGTAAAGGGCGGCCGAGACAGATCACAATGTCAACAAGCCGCCGTCAGGCGGCTTTGTTGTATCGGCAGCGTCCTGGCGGCATAAACGTAAAAAGGACGCGAAGACCATGCTTGAAATCGAAGACAGCGAAATATCGCTCATGCGGCCGCCTGTTGTGACCGTGCGCACCGCCAAACCCCGCGATATCACCGAACTCAACGAGATGATCAGCCTGCTTGCCATCCATCATGGCGACATCTCGGCGACGACGCCGGAACAGCTGGAGCGTGATCTCTTCGGCCCGATGCCTTGGATTTCCGCCATCGTCGCCGAAGGCAGCGAAGGACTGATCGGCTATGCCATTCTCGTACCGCTCTACAGGGCGCAGGAAGGCAAGCGCGGGATGGACCTGCACCATCTCTTCGTCCGTGACGGCCATCGCGGCCATGGCACCGGTCAACTTCTCGTCGACCGCGCCCGCGAAACGGCGCGCATTGCCGGCTGCGATTACCTCTCCGTCAGTGCCGCGACCGGCAATCTCAAGGCACACCGCTTCTACGAACAGATGGATTTCACCCCTCGCCCGGTCACCGGCATGCGCTATATGCAGGCTCTTTCGTGAGTAGCGCTAGCTGCTCGGTCATCCTGCAACGGAGGATAGCATGACCCGACTGGCAGTGGTTCTGACCGAAGGTTTCGCTGACTGGGAAGTGGGGCAGCTCGCTGCCTCCGCCCGCACCCATTTCGGCTTCGACGTGGTGACGGCAAGCCCCGGCGGCGCTGAGGTGCGCTCTATGGGCGGCATGCGCGTGGCAACCGATACGGTCGCTGAAAACCTGCACTCCGATTCCTTCGATGCGCTCGTCATCTGCGGTGGGACAATCTGGGAAACAGAAAGAGCGCCCGATCTTTCATACGTCATCAACGACTTCATCGCGCGCGGCAAGGTCACCGCCGCGATCTGCGGCGGGACGCTGGCGCTGGCGCGTGCCGGTGCGCTGAACGATATTCCCCATACCAGCAACGCACCCGATTTCATTGCCGGGGCCGAGGGCTATCGCGGCCAGGCGCATTATCGGGACGGTCCGCAGGCCGTCCGATCCGGCATGATCGTCACGGCGCCCGGATCGGCACCGATCACCTTTACGGCCGAGATTTACAGGGGGCTCGGCTTCGGCAGCGAAGAGCTCGACACCTATGTGCAGATCCTCGGCGCGGAGCATCAGCCCAAGGCAGCCTGAGCCTCGCGACGCCTGCCCATTACTTCCGCGTGCGGGCCTCTTTTGCCGCCACCTCATGGACCGGGCGGCTTGCCCATTGGTGCAGCGCGCGCTTCACGAACAGAAAGGCCGCGGCCCGCGCCTGCGCCAGATCACCGGGATCATCGAGACGGCTGGCGATCTTTGTCTCCATGAAAGCAAGCGTATCGGTGAACCAACGGGCGAGAACGGCATTGCGCGCGGCAAGCCGCTCGCGCATGCGGGCGATAGCGGCGTCGGTTTCCTCGAGGGTTGGTTGTTTCATGGGCGCAGTCTGGCCTGCGGCGCTTGCGCGAGGCAGACTTACTTGCTCGGCACCGCCTTCAGATAGGCAGAGATCGCTTCGATATCGGATTGCGGCAGATGGGCGATATTCTGCTGGACATCGACCATCTGGCCGCCGGCGGAGTCGAAATCGGGCGTGAAGCCGGTCTGCAGGTAGTTGGTGATATCGGCTTCGCTCCAGGGGCCGATGGCCTCGGAGCCGGGCGTAATATTCGGAATGCGGCCCTGACCTTCGGGGTTCGGAGCGCCGGCAAGCCACTGGTCGCGGACGAAGCCGCCGAGCTGGTCGCGCGGGGTGTGACATTCGCCGCAATGGCCGAGACCTTCGACCAGATATTGGCCACGCTTCAGCTTGTCATCGGCATTGGCCAGCACGACGCGTGGCTGATCATTGAAATAGAGCAGCTTCCAGCCGCCGAGCGCCAGACGGATATTGAAGGGAAACGGCAGTTCGTGCGGCGGGGCGACATTGCTGCTCTTCGGCAGTGTCTTCAGATAGGCGAAGAGATCGTTGACGTCCTTGTCGCTCATGCGCGTGTAGGAGCCATAGGGAAAGGACGGATAGAGATGCTCACCATCCGGGCCGACACCGCCCTTCATCGCATTGCCGAACTGAGCCAGCGTCCAGCGGCCGATGCCGGCCTGCTCATCCGGTGAAATGTTGGGCACATGGAAGGTGCCGAAGGGGCTCTTCAGCGCCAGACCACCGGCAAGCGTCAGCTTCGCATCGCCTTCGGCGCCGGGCGTCGCATGGCAGCTGACGCAGCCGCCGGCCCAGAAGACCTTCTCGCCGTTTGCGACATCAGGCGCGCCGAGATTGGACCAGTGGCTTTCCGGCAGCGGATCAGGCGCCGTGACGAAATAGAAGACCGCGCCGCCGAGCACGACGACGCCCACGAGACAGAGCACAAAGCGGATGAACCTGCGGACCATGCGCCGCCTCTCCTTGTATCAATATAAGGGCAATTCCCCGGCCCCGGTGCCAAGGGGAGAATAAGGCGATCCGCACCGGCGGCAAGGGCCGGTGCGGATCGCTGAAACATGCGGGAAAGGCTCTATCGCTTATTCCTTGACGCGATAGAGCTGGTGACAGCCACCGCAGTTGCCGCCGATGGTGTTCAGCGCAGCGCCGACACCGGCAGCATCGGCCGGAAGCTGGGCAAGCGTGGTTTCCGCGTCGGTCGACAGCTTCGCGGCGCGGGCCTTGAAGTCATCCATGTTTTCCCAGATCTTCGGGCTTGCTTCCTTGTCGCCCGTCTCGGTGCCCGGCTTGAACTGGTCCGGGAAAGCCTTCGCCGTCTCGGCGATCGTTGTCAGTGCCACCTTTACCGCATCAGCATCATAAGGCTTGGTGCCCTTGGCGATGGCGCCGAGTGCGCCTGCCGCGCCGCCGATCTTCTTCATCATTCCTTCGCGCGCCTCATGCGTGCCGTCGGCGGCCATGGCGGAGCCGATGGCGATGCCGGCGAAGGCAACAGCCGCCGCTACTGTTTTCCAATTCATAATTCTCTCTCCATTGTTCCGCCGGCAAAGCCGGCCGGGGCAATCTGCACCGCGATCATGACAAAATCCACCTCGCCGCATAGTCACGTTTGTCCGGATCCTCATAAAAACAATGTGATAAGGACCGCGGGAATATTATGCGATTTTCCATCCCTGCCAGAGGCTGATCGCGGAAATGACGACCAGAAGAAGCCCGGCGGCACGGCCGATGACGGCCGTCGTATTCGGGTTGGAAACCAACAGATCACGGCTGCGACCGGCGGTCATGGCAAGTGTTCCGTAGACCGCAAACTGGGTCAGCACCGTCATGATGCCCATGATCAGGCCCTGCAGCCAGATCGGCCCATATTCCGGTTTGATGAATTGCGGATAGACGGCGAGCACGAAAATATAGGCCTTGGGATTGACGAGGCAGGTCACCGCACCCTGCCGAAAGGCCTTCCAGGTGGAGCGCGCCGTGCCGGGACCGACGGCTTCGACCGTTATGGAACTTCTCATCAACGAAATACCGATCCAGATCATGTAGGCGACACCAGCAAAGAGCAGCAGGTTGAAGACGCCCGGCAGCATGGCGACGAGAATGCCGACGCCCGCAGCCCCGTAGGCCGAATGCACGGCACCGCCCAGCATGATGCCGCTGGTGGCGGCGAGCCCCCGCTTCGTGCCGCCGCTCAGGGCATTGGCGAGCACGAAGAGCATATCCATGCCCGGCACGATGATGATGCCGAAGAGGAGGGTGAAATAGAGCCAGAGGCTTTGGTGATAATCCATGTCAGTTGTCCATCCCGTCTTTCGATGCACTTTTTCAGGAAGTGCATCGATTTCAATTCGATAGACAGCTCTATACGGCAGGCCAACTGACAGTGTATTGTCAGGAGCGTTGGAGAAAGGGCAGCATATGCGCAAGGCCTCCAGGCTGTTCGAGATCATCCAGATATTGCGGCTGGCGAAAAAGCCGATGACGGCGGCCGTCATGGCAGAGCAACTGGAAGTGACGGTGCGTTCGATCTACCGCGATATCGCCGCACTGCAGGCGATGCGCGTGCCAATCGAAGGCGGGCGCGGCATCGGCTACATCATGCGACCGGGCTTCGACCTGCCGCCGCTGATGTTTTCGATCGAGGAAACGGAGGCAATCGTGCTGTCGCTGGCGCTTCTGGAGCGTACCGGCGACGAGGAGCTGAAGTTGGCAGCACGGCGCGTCAACCAGAAGCTCACCGGCGCGGTACCGGCACCGCTCCGGCAGGCGATGGAAAACAAGGCGCTCTATGCCTGGGGCACGGTGGCACCGGCGCCATCAGGCATAGACCTTGCGATCGTGCGCCGGGCGATCCGTGACGAACGCAAGCTCACCCTCACTTATCGCGACGAATTGGGCCGCGCGACCGAGCGGATGATCCGCCCGATCGCGCTGATCTATTATTCGCAGACGGCCAATATCGTCGCCTGGTGCGAACTGCGGCAGGCGATCCGCAATTTTCGCAGCGATCGCGTGGAGGCCTGCATGGAGGCCGATACCTTCTTCAAGGGTGAAGGCGACGGGCTGCGCTCACTCTGGACCGAAAGCTGGACGGAGAAGCCGATGGCGGCGAATGCGTGAACCGTCTGGCTCTATTCCTTGCGCGCGAAATCGGCGAGGAAGGCGGCCTTGATCATCGCGGCCATCTGCACATGAATTTCAGCTCTTGTTCGCGGGCTTCCCGGCGCATCTTCGCAGATCGGATCCGTCTCACCCACGCTTTTCAGGAAATTAGCCGCCTTTGGGCGGCATTCGGCAAGGAAGCTAAGATGAACAGCACCATCGACCGTCTGGTAATCGGCATCCGGTATTTCAGCGGCGATATCGTCTGATCTCACCGCGATGGGGATAGTCTTCGGACGACCGATATTGATAAAGTGGATCGGGATATCGATGGCGCGCAGGCTTTCCGTTGTGAATGCCCTGACGACGGAGGGATCGATCGCGACGACAGAGCGGATGCGCGGATCACGGTTCGACTGCTCGAACAGCGTCTTGTCCACACTGCGCAGATCAACCTTGCCGCTCGCAAACCAGACACAGTCGGCCATGGCCTTTTCCGCCTCGCAATATCGGGCGTAAGCCTCCCGATCCACCCGCACTCCGGCAACAGCCATGACCGTGTGTCCACCAAGCGAGAAGCCCAACGCGCCTACATGGTTGGCATCGATGTGGGGAATCCAGGCGGGATCGGCCGTCAGTGCCGTCAGCACATCGGAGAGATCGTTGGCCCGCTGCCAGAGTTTCGTCGTATCGAGCGGTGTGGAATTTCCGCGGGTCGTGCCGGGATGATTGGGGCCGGCGACAATGAAGCCGGCTGCGGCAAGGCGTGTCGCGAGCCAGTCCAGATTGGCGATGGCACCGCCCGAGCCGTGCGAAATCAGAATCAGCGGAAAGATGCTGCCCGCGATCGGCGCATCCGTCAGCGCCGGTGTTTCCACGAAGACCTTGTCCTTGCTCGATGGTACCGGTGTTCCGGCAGTCGCGGCCGGATACCAGATCGTCACTGAAAGCGTGCCGCTACGGGCAGGTGCGGGAACATCGATCACGCGCGTGCCGACCGGCTCTGCGGCAAAAACGGAACTTGCCGCCAGAAGGCCGGCGGCAAGCAACAGGGAAAGCGATCTCATTTCGGGCCTCATTCAGCGGTCGCACCATTATTGGTGCAGCCGCATTTCGCCCGACGACACGGAAAGCGAGACCCGGAACGCGTTTGGGAGCGTTCTCGATCGCGTTCCGGGAGGCAATCAGAGCGCCATACCGCCGGAGACTTCGATGCGCTGGGCGTTGACCCAGCGGTTGGCCTCAGTCAGCAGAGATGCGATCATCGGGCCGATATCGTCGGGCACACCGGCGCGGCCGAGTGCCGTCATGGCGGCGACGCGACGATTGATTTCCGGATTGTCGCGAACCATGCCGCCGCTGAAATCGGTCTCGATGGCGCCGGGTGCGACCGTGTTGACGGCGATGCCGCGGGCGCCGAGTTCGTTGGCCATGTAGCGCGTCAGCACCTCGACAGCGCCCTTCAGCGAACCATAGGCCGAGGAGCCGGGCACGGCGACGCGGGCAAGACCGCTGGAGAGATTGACGATGCGGCCGCCATCGGCAATCACCGGCAGCAGCTTCTGCGTCAGGAAGAAGACGCCCTTGAAATGGATATTGTAGAGCTTGTCCATTTCCTCCTCGGTCGTCTCCAGGATGGAGGCGTGGTAGCTGGTGCCGGCATTGTTGACGAGAAAGTTGAAGCGCTCGCGGCCCCAGCCCTTCAGGACAGCACGGACATTTTCGACGAACGCATCGAACGTGGCGACATTGCCGGTATCGAGCTGCAGGGCGGCGGCCTTGCGGCCGAGCGCTTCGATCTCTGCCGCGACCTTGTCGGCCTCGGCGCGGTTGGAATTGTACGTGAAGATCACATCGACGCCATCACGGGCGAGGCTGAGGACGGTGTTGCGGCCGAGGCCACGGCTGCCGCCGGTAACGATTGCGATTTTGGAATTTGCATTCTGATCGGTCATCTCGGTTACTCCTTGTTCGGATGACCAGAATCTAGGTCCGGCCCCCCTTTTCCCGAATGCCGAAAGCCTCGAACTTCTTGCCTATTCCTCCAGACAGGTTGTGGCCTGACGGAAGCCGCGTAAGATGGCGAGCGAAGGCGCGGCAGGACCCGCTACCGGAGGCAAACGATGTCTGCAGAAATCAACACCGCGCTTAACCAGTATATGGATAGCCACGGCGGCGGCGACGGGCTCTATGCGACGGCCCTGCCCGGTTTCTACGTTATGCGCTCTTCCACGCTCACCATGCCGAAGCCGGCGATCTATCGGCCGGCGCTCTGTATCATCGTCGATGGCGCCAAGCAGATCATGTTCGGAGAGCGGCTTTTCACCTACACGGCGATGCAGGCGCTGGTCATCAGCGTCGAGATGCCGGCCTTCGGGCAGGTCATCGAGGCAAGCCCGGAGCGACCGATGATCGCGCTGACGCTGGAACTTGACGTCACCATCCTGCGCGACGTGCTGGAGGAAATGGAAAGTCCGCCGAAGCCTTCAGGCGACGGTGCTCCAGGAGTGTTCGTGCAGCATTTCGGTTCCGAATTGCAGGATTGCGTCCTGCGGCTGATGCGCATGCTGGCAACGCCGAAATCTATCCCGATCCTGCGACAGTCGATCCTGCGCGAGATCAGCTTCTGGCTGCTGTCAGGCGAAAACGGCAGCGAGGTCTGCAAGCTTGCCCTGCCCGGAAGCCAGACGCGGCGTGTGGCCGATGCCATCCACATCCTGCGGGATAATTTCACGGCCCCGGTGCGGGTGGAGCAACTGGCGGCGGCGGCGCGCATGAGCCCCTCCTCCTTCCACCAGCATTTCAAGATGCTGACCTCGATGAGCCCGCTGCAATATCAGAAGCAATTGCGGCTGCTTGAGGCGCGGCGGCTGATGGTGGCTGACGGCATCAATGCCGCCAATGCCGCCTATCAGGTGGGCTACGAAAGCGCCTCGCAGTTCAGCCGCGAATATACGCGCATGTTCGGCACGCCGCCGAAAAAGGATGCGCTGGAGCATCGGGCTCAGCCGGCTCCGTTTGCAACTGAAGTGGCCTAATAGGCGAGCGTACGGGTGTCTTCACGGCCGAAACTACGAATTTCCATCCGGTCGCCGTAGACATCGACAATGGCGAAGGTGTTTTCGCTTTCGGTATCGACCACGCCCTTGAAATTGACGAAGTGGCAGCCGGCAACCTTGCCGTAGTTGCCGACGTGATTGTGGCCATTGAGATAGGCGACGACGTGTTCCCGAGAGGACAGCAGTTCGACGATGCGCTCGCGGTCCCACATGTCGTGTTCGCAGGGCGGATAGACGGGGAAGTGATTCATGACGATCACCTTCTCCCCCACAGCCTTCGCGGCATCGATTTCACCAGCTAGCCAAGCGAACTGCTCGTCGCTCAGCGATGCATTCCAATCATGGGCGTTCTCGGCGCCGGCGGCCAGCAGTGCCGCCAGGCGTTCGCGGCCGAGCGCATGGAAAGGATGGCCTTCAGGTGTCGCAAACGTGCTGACCTCGTTGCCGTTCAGCACGATGAAGCGGAAGCCATGGCGCTGGAAGCTGTAATAGGGCGCCGGCATGCCGACGCGTTCGACAATCTGCTCCAGATATTCGGGCGCAACGCCGAAATCGTGATTGCCGAGCAGGAAGAGCGTCTCATGGCGCAGCTTTTCATAGACCGGCAGGATATCGTCGAAGCTTCTGAAATCGCGGTCGATAATATCGCCGAGCGTGATGACGAAGCTCAAGTCCTCACTATTGAAGGTCTCGATCGCGGCCGCGACCTTGGCGAGACTGTTGGCGTAATAACGCCCCATCTCGACCTGAGGTTCTATAGCGGCATATTGCGGGTCGGCGATGATGCCGAAGCGGAACAGGGGAAGATCGGCTGAAGACATGCAGCGTGATTAAGCGCGGCGGATGACGGCGGTGTGACAGAAGCTGCAAACGAAAACACCCGGCGCTTGCGGCGCCGGGTGCTGAAAACTTGAGCTTGCGAAGTCCTTACTTCGTTGCTTCTTCGTAGCGCTCCAGGACGTAGTCCCAGTTGATCAGGCTGTCGATGAAGGCTTCGAGGTACTTCGGGCGCAGGTTGCGGTAATCGATGTAGTAGGAGTGCTCCCAGACGTCTACGCCGAGGATCGGGGTAGCGCCGTGAACGAGCGGGTTTTCGCCGTTCGGGGTCTTGGAGATTTCGAGCTTGCCGTTCTTGACGGAAACCCAGGCCCAGCCGGAGCCGAACTGGGTTGCGCCGGCAGCGGCGAAATCGGCCTTGAACTTGTCATAGCCGCCGAGATCGGAGGCGAAGGCAGCTTCGAGCTTGCCCGGCAGCTTGTTGCCGCCGCCGCCCTTCTTCATCCACTTCCAGAAATGGATGTGGTTGTAGTGCTGGGCAGCATTGTTGAAGAGGCCGGCATTGGTGCCGAAGGACTTCTTGACGACGTCTTCCAGGGAGAGATCGGCCAGGCCGGCTTCCGCTGCAAGCTTGTTGCCGTTGTCGACGTAAGCCTTGTGGTGCTTGTCGTGGTGGAACTCCAGCGTCTCCTTCGACATGAAGGGAGCAAGGGCTTCGTAGTCATAAGGAAGTTCAGGCAATTCGAAAGCCATATCAGATCTCCTCTTGGCAATAGATTGCGTCATCGGCAGGTGAGGCGGAACATAGGAGGGGAAGCATTGAGAGGCAACCGGCGAATTATCAAAAAACAACAGCTTCGAGGAAAATTTACCTCCCCTCAAGGGCTCCGTTCGAAAGCGCAAATCATACGCCTAAATTAGCAGGATGCAGGCCTTTCGCAGATGTGAAAGCGGTATGATCGCGGAACATGCGGAGGAATAAAATCCCTTCCCTCGCTGCGCGCACCAGGGCTCCCGACGCTTGGAAGATGAGGCGAACTCGCGTCTGACCGGCGCCTATAGGGTCCAGCGGCAGGATTTCAATAAAAATCTGTTAATTTCCCTTGGGCGCTTTTGACAGTCCGCTCCGAGCACGTCTTAGATGCAATCCAAGGCTATTGAAGAATGTTAGCGCAACCTTCGATAGGATTTACTTAATTAGCATCGCATAAATCAATTTCGGGAACTTCTGACATCAATTTCGGGGCGTGTGATGGTCATGAGCTTTTTTCGTCGCAGTGAAGAACCCGTGAAACCGGGTGTAAGAGTAGCCAGCCATCGCCAGATGCCTTCCGTAACCGAGCAGACCGCTCTCGTGGACAAGCCGCCTGTGCAATACAACATTTCAGAGGTCGACGATTTCCAGGCTTTCGGCACGGCGATCGAAGAAAACAAGCAATCATCCGAGGAACTTCTGGTCGACCTGACGTCGCTGCAGGAGCGTGTTTCATCACTGCTCGGCGCGCACAGCCAGTCGCTCAACGAAACGGGTACGCTGAAGGCGGAATGCTCGCGCCTCGGTTCGTTGCTCGACTATGAGAGCCATGCGCGGCGCAAGGCCGATCATGAAAACCAGCGCCTGACCGTGGAAAACAAGGAGCTGAAGATCGACAACAGCCAGCTTCGCGTCGAGGCCAGCACCTTCCGTGAAGAACTGGTCAAGCTGCAGGGCGTGCACGAGCTGACGCGGGAAGAATTCACCGTTGTCGAGGCACGGCTGATCGACGCCGAGCGCGAGCTCGGCGACCGGGCGCTGCAATTCGACGAGGTTTCCAACCATCTTCGCCGCACGCAGCAGGACCATGATGCGCGCAGCCGCGAACTTGCCTCTACCCGCGAAAAGCTGGAGCTGGAAACAACGGCTCATCAGCTGCTGGTCGAAAGCTCGCGCCGGGAAAACAGCATCCAGCTTCGCGAGATCGCCCGCCTCAACGAAGAGCGCAGCCACCTCAGGACCAATCTTTCAGAGCACGAGGCGCTGACGCGCGGCCTGCAGTCCTCCGTTTCCAACCTGAAGCAGGATCTGGTTGCCTCCGAGGAGCGCTATCGCCGGCTGGAAACGGAATTCGAGACGCTGGAAACTTCCTCGACGCTGGAACTCGCCAATCTGCGCACCAAGCATGAGGCAATCGGCTCCAAGTCCGAACTCGTCGAAAAGCTGCTGTCGACGGCCAACAGCCGCAACAAGATGACCGATGAAGAGCTGCAATCGACCCGCGCGGAGCTGAAGCGCACCAAGGGCGAGCTTGCGACCGTTCAGGTTCGCCTGGAGCGAATGACGGACGAGCTCAACCGCGTGCGCCTCAACGGTACGGAAAGTGAAACGGCACGCCGCGAACTCGCCGCACACACCAACGATCTGATGATGAAGCTGCGCGACGCCGAGAGCCAGCGCGGCAAGCGTGACCGCGAGATCGAATCTTTCAAGCACGATCTCGACACGCGCCTCGATACCGATCGCTACGAAATCAGCCAGCTGCGCACGAGCCTCGAAATCGCCAAGTCGGAAATCCGCCAGCTTCGCGCCGAACGGGCGATCCTCAGCGGCCAGCTCGACGTGGCGCGCGGCGAACGCCCGAATGTTGCTGACACGATGCCCATCGAAGAGCCGGTCAAGGAAGATGTCCGTATGCCGGCCGCAAGCTTCGCGCCGATGATCGACATTTCCAACAAGTCGCTGCGCAACGGCATGACGGCCGGTTCGGTCAATGACGAGCTTGCCATCATCGAAGCCAACCTGCGTACACCGCCGGCGGAATGATCGATGCGTTTTTCGGTGGGAAGAAAACTTTCCGCCGAAATCCGGCCGAGTTCCGACAGAGCGAATTCCGCCATCCAAATTCAACCGGATCAACTGCCCTGTTTACGCTGGACGGTTTCGAAACCATTGATACGACGTCGGTTTTCTGAAACCGTATCTTCAAGGTGGTCGGCCAGAAACGTCGTGCTTTTGAGGTTTGAGGTGGAACTTTTTTCACCCTGAGCGTGTTTGCAGCCGAGCAATCGCTCGTCAGGGATCTTCATGAGCACGGATTTCTTCCTCTTCGTCGTCGTCGGTTTCTGCGCGCAGATCATTGACGGCGCGCTCGGCATGGCTTTCGGCGTGCTTTCTACCACAAGCCTGCTGGCGCTCGGCGTTCCCGCCGCCAATGCCAGTGCCATGACGCATGTGACGGAAATGTTCACGACGGCGGCTTCAGGTATTTCCCACGCATGGCACCGCAACGTCGATTGGAAGCTGGTCGCGCGGCTTGCCCCTGCAGGCATGATTGGTGGGGCGGTCGGCGCCTTCCTGCTCGCCAATGTCGATGGCAAGATGATTGAACCCTTTGTTTCCGCTTATCTGATCGCGATCGGCCTGGTGATCCTCTGGAAGGCCTTTCACCCGACGCCAAAGCGAAGTGTCCGGGACTGGATGGTGCCGCCAGTCGGGCTTTGCGGCGGCGTATTGGACGCGATCGGCGGTGGCGGATGGGGACCGATCGTCACCAGTTCGCTCGTTGGCCGCGGCCATGATCCGAAGCGGGTGATCGGCTCGACCAATTTCACCGAATTCGCGGTGACGCTGATCATCTCGATCACCTTCGTGCTGACGCTTGGCTGGTCGGAACTCGGCTCGGCGGTGGGCCTTATCATTGGCGGCGTGATCGCAGCGCCTTTTGGGGCGATCCTTGTCAAACGGCTGCCAATAAAGCCGCTGATGATCGCGGTCTCGATCATCATCATCGCGACGTCGGCGATCCGATTTTTCTAGGTTTCAGGCAGTGTTGCGGCCGAAATAAACGTCGACACTGGCGATCTTCTCACCATCGAAGCGGAAGCTCTCCATGTTGCGGAAGGCCTTGCCATCGACCATTTCGGCTCGGTATCGCACTACCGCCTCATCACCATCGACCGCCAGGAACTCGATATCGAAGGCGTTCAGAGCCGGCTCGTTCGGCCAGCAGCGCTCGAAATAGCTGGCGCGGTCGATATGGTCGTCCTGCGGGCTGGAAAAGGTGAAACTTTCCGACAGCATGGCCCCGACTATATCCTTTCGGCGATCGATATAAGCGGCATAGAGATTGCGCAGCATTCGTGCGCGGCTTTCCTTCTGATCACTCATGACAACTCCTCCAGAAACTGATTGCATTTCGCAATCAGATAGAACGCTAGGCTCGAGTTTCAAGGCGCTTTTCCCTTCCACCGCAGGTCGGATCCGGCCGAATCCGCCCTTGGCAGGCCGCACGGTGGTGCGTAAAGTGAGGATTGCCTCACCTTGACTGTGGCCAGACTGTACCGAAGAAGATCCGCTATGACCGATACTCAATGGGACGCCGCAAAGGTGGCGCCCGGCTCAGCCTACTGGAAACGCAATCTCGTCATCTCGCTACTCGGCTCGTTCACGACCATCGTGGCGATGACTCTGCTTCTTCCTTTCCTCCCGCTTTATGTGGAGGAACTCGGCGTGAGCGACCATGCTGCAATCGTGCAGTGGTCTGGCATTGCCTATGGTGCGACCTTCTTTGCCGCCGCCTGCGTGGCACCGCTCTGGGGCCGGCTCGGTGATATCTATGGCCGCAAGCTGATGCTGGTGCGCGCGAGCCTCGGCATGACCATTGCCATCTCGCTGATGGGCATGGCCGGCAGCGTCTGGCAGCTCGTCGCATTGCGCCTTTTCGTGGGTCTGGCGGGCGGTTACTCCTCCGGCTCGATGGTGCTGGTGGCGACACAGACGCCGAAGGACCGCTCCGCCTGGGCGCTCGGCGTGCTCTCATCCGGCATCATGGCCGGCAACCTCGTCGGCCCGCTGATCGGCGGGGCGCTGCCGCCCATCATTGGTATCCGCGGCACATTTCTAGCTGCCGGCGGTATGATCTTCCTCGCCTTCCTCGCCACCACCTTTCTCATCAAGGAAGAGAAGTCGGCGGCCCGCAAACAGGCGGCCAAGGCGTCAGGCGGCTGGAACTCCATTCCCGACAAGGGACCCGTCGTCGCGATGCTCGCGACCGGCCTGCTGTTGATGCTCGCCAATATGTCGATCGAGCCGATCATCACCGTCTATGTGGCGCAGCTGGTGCCCGACCAGGGACAGGTGACGATGGTCGCCGGCGTCGTCATGTCGGCGGCGGCACTCGGCAGTATTCTCTCCGCCTCGCGGCTCGGCAAGCTTGCGGACCGGATCGGTCATTGGCCAGTCATTGCCGGCGCGCTGGCAATCGCGGGTCTGTTGCTTGTTCCGCAGGCTTTCGTGACGGATTCCTGGCAGCTGATTGCCCTGCGTTTCCTGATGGGCCTCGCGCTCGGCGGTCTCCTGCCCTGCATCACCGCCGTCATCCGGCATAGCGTGCCGGATAGTGCCGCCGGCAGCATTCTCGGCCTGTCCATCTCGTCGCAATATGTGGGCCAGGTGGCAGGCCCCGTACTCGGCGGCTTCGTCGGCGGGCATATCGGCATGCCGGCGGTCTTTCTTGGCACTAGCGTCCTCCTGCTTGCGGGCGCGGCCTTCACATGGCTGGTTCGGACGAAAGAAGCGCAAGCCTGAGCGTCAGGTTTTGCTATGACAGCTTACCGGGCCAGCAAATCGGCACAGCCCAATTATCCTCTGTAGCTTGATAATCCTTCCAGAAGAGCGCGGATTATCGAATTACTCTAACAAAGGCATCTTCTCTCCATCGAAGCCGGAAAGCCGGTTCACACACAGGAGCGAATAATGACCACGATTAACGAAAATGCCGCAAAGACGAACAACAGCATGAAAGCCTACCGGGTTCATGCGTTCGGACCGCCGGAAGAAATCATTGCCGAGGATGTCGAGATTCCAACGCCCGGCAAGGATGAGGTTCTGATCAAAGTCCATGCCGCTGGCGTCGGTCCTTGGGACGGCTGGATCCGGTCGGGCAACAGCGCCCTACCCCAACCGCTGCCGCTGACACTCGGCTCCGATCTCTCGGGTATCGTCGAAGCCGTTGGCGAAGGCGTCACGCATGTTGTCCGCGGCGATGCCGTCTATGGCGTCACCAACCCGCGCTTCATCGGCGCCTATGCCGAATATGCGATTGCCGCTGCCGGCATGATTGCCACGAAGCCCGCCAGCATCGGCCATGTCGAGGCTGCCTCGATCCCCGTCACTGCCGTGACGGCGAAGCAGGCGCTGTTCGATCACGCAAGGCTGATCGCCGGGCAGACGGTGCTCATCCACGGCGCAGCGGGCAATGTCGGCGCCTATGCCGTGCAGTTTGCCCATAAGGCCGGTCTCAAGGTGATCGCCACCGCGAGCGGCAGCGATATCGAAACCGTCAAGCGGCTCGGCGCCGATCTCGTCATCGACTTCCGCAGCCAGCGCTTCGAGGATCTTGCCGATGATGTCGATGCCGTCATCGATCTCGTCGGCGGCGAGACGCAGACGCGCTCCTTCGCGGTGTTGAAACGCGGCGGCAAATTGATTTCCGCCGTTTCGCAGCCCGACCAGGAGCTTGCCAACGCACGCGGCGTCGACGCCCTGTTCTTCCTCGTCAATGTCACGACCAAAGAGCTTGGCGAAATCACTGCGATGGTCGATGCCGGCGAACTTGAAACCAATGTCGGCGATGTGCTGCCACTTGATGCTGCGATCACGGCGCATGAGATGCTGGAAGGCAAACGCCCGCACGCCAAGGGCAAGATTGTCCTCCAAGTCATCTGAAACAACCTCTAAAAGCGCCTGACGGGATATACAGTCCCGTCGGACGCTTTTCATGCCATCCATTTCCGGTGTTCGGCGAAACGATCCACAAGCATATCCAGAAACAGCCGCACCTTGGTCGGCAGATGGCTGCGGTTCGGATAGACGGCGTTGATATGGATTTCGACGCCACGATAATCGGGCATCATCCTGACCAGCCTTCCGGCCTCCAGATCCTCGAAGACGACGAAGCTCGGTGCGAGAAAGATGCCCTGCCCGTTCAACACCAGATAGCGCAACGTCTCAGCGCTGTTGGAGATGATGCTGCCGCCGACCTTGACGCTTTCCTGCCGGCCCTCGGCATCCTCGAAACGCCATTCCTCGCCAAAGGGATAATAGGCATATTGCAGGCAGTTGTGTTCGGCGACCTCCGCCGGGGTCGCCGGCATGGCGTGGCTTTTTAGATAATCCGGCGAGCATACGAGGAAATGCCGCCACGGCGTCAGCTTTCGTGCCACCAAGCTCGAATCTGGCGAGGGCGTTGTGCGGATCACCAGATCATAGCCATCCTCGATCATATCCACTGCACGTTCACCGATATTGAAATCGATCTGCACCGCCGGATAGAGCGTCATGAACTCGTTGATGACGGGCAGCAGGAAGCGGACGATGGCGCTGCTCGTATAAAATCTCAACGTGCCGCGCGGCGTGGAGCTCAGCGCGCCGGCAGCGCGGTCAGCCTCTTCGAGATCAGCAAGGATCTGCGAGGAACGTTCGTAGTAATATTTGCCGGTCTCCGTCAGGCTGACCTTGCGCGTGGTGCGGTTCAAGAGCCGCACGCCGAGACGATCTTCCAGTGATTGCACATGGTTACCCACCATAGTCACGGACATGTTAAGGCGCCGCGCTGCGGCCGAAAAACCGCCGCACTCCACCACCCGACCAAAAACTGCGAGGCTGGTCAGCCGATCCATATTGCCCTCGATTATCCGCTGAGAGTTGATGATCTTTCCCGAAAACAGCAGATTATCACAAAGCATGTCCGGGTCCATCTTCCACCCATCGAACAAGGGCTTCGCACTGATGAGGCCAGTACGAATGGAGAAGGACAATGGTTGAACTGCCCCGCAACGAAGTTTTCAAGAACGTCCAGCCGGCCGGAACCGCCCCCACCGCCGAGGCCGCAACACCCTCCTCAGAAGCGATGGCCGCAGCCGCAGCGGCTATTGAGATGCCCCGGAAGACCGGCGGCAAGATCATCAAGCGCGCCATCATCGCCGCAGCGCTGCTGGCTGGCGTCGCGTTCGCAGGTGATTTCGGCTATCGCTACTGGACCGTCGGCCGCTTCATCGAATCCACCGACGATGCCTATGTGAAGGCCGACTACACCACCGTCGCACCGAAGGTCGCCGGCTATATCAAGCAGGTGCTTGTCAACGACAATGACACGGTCAAGGCCGGGCAGGTTCTTGCCCGCATCGACGATCGCGATTTTCAGGCAGCACTCTTGCAGGCCAGGGCCGATGTGAAGGCCGCAGAGGCTGCCGTCACCAATCTCGACGCGCAGATTTCGCTGCAGCAGTCGATCATCGCGCAGGCTCATGCAACGCTCGACGCCTCGCAGGCCTCGCTTGCCTTTGCCCAGTCCGATGCCGACCGCGCCAGCCGGCTGATCAGCAACGGGGCCGGCACCCAGTCCCGCGCCGAACAGAGCCAGTCGCAGAAGGATCAGGCCGCCGCGGCTGTCGAGCGCGATCAGGCTGCCGTCGTTGCTGCCGAAAACAAGGTACCGGTGCTGAAGACGCAGCGTGAGCAGCTGCTTGCCCAGCGCGACCGCGCCGTGGCAGCCGCCGGCCAGGCGGAGCTCAACCTCTCCTATACTGAAATCGTGGCCGCCGTTGACGGTACCGTCGGGGCCCGGTCGATCCGCATCGGCCAATATGTCACCTCGGGCACGCAGCTCATGGCAGTCGTGCCGCTGCATGCGGTCTATGTCGTCGCCAATTTCAAGGAGACGCAGCTGACCTTCGTGCGCCCCGGCCAGATGGTGGAGATCAAGGTCGATAGCTTCCCTGATGTCGCGATCAAGGGCCATGTCGACAGCGTGTCGCCTGCAAGTGGCCTCGAATTCTCGCTGCTGCCACCCGACAATGCCACCGGCAATTTCACCAAGATCGTCCAGCGCATCCCGGTAAAGATCGTCATCGATGACGAACGCCTTGCCGGCCTGCTGCGCTCGGGCATGTCGGTCGTGCCCGATATCGATACCAAGGCCGCACAGACCTCCGCGGCCACGGAGGAAGGATTATCCACTCCTGCTGGATGATCCTTCCGCTTCTTCCTCGATTATCACCCGAACACCGTCATGAGACAGTTTTCCGCAGAGCCGGAAGGAGATACGTCATGGCTACGCTTCAGATCGCCGCAAACAGCAATTCGGTCGCGCGCCCCGCCGCAGCGACCGTCCCCGCTGCCAAACCCGTCATGAGCCCGCTTCGCATGTGGACCGCCGTCGTCGGCTCCACGCTCGGCGCCTTCATGGCGGTTCTCAACATCCAGATCGTCAATGCGTCACTCGCCGATATCCAGGGCGCGATCGGCGCCGGCACCGACGATGGCGGCTGGATCTCGACCTCCTATCTGATCGCCGAGATCGTCGTCATCCCGCTCAGCGCGTGGCTTGCCCGCGTCTTTTCAGTGCGCAATTACCTGCTCACCAATGCCCTGCTCTTCCTGATCTTTTCGGTCGCCTGCGCCTTTGCGGCCAACCTGCAGCAGATGATCGTGCTACGCGCGATCCAGGGCTTTTCCGGCGGCGTGCTGATCCCGATGGCCTTCACCATCATCATCACGCTGCTGCCCAAGGCCAAGCAGCCGGTCGGTCTGGCGCTCTTTGCCCTTTCGGCTACCTTCGCACCGGCAATCGGCCCGACCATCGGCGGCTATCTCACCGAAAACTGGGGCTGGGAATATATCTTCTACGTCAACCTCGTTCCGGGCGCGCTGATGGTCGGCATGCTCTGGGCTTCGCTCGATCGTGCGCCGATGAACCTCGGTCTGCTTGCCAAGGGCGACTGGCCCGGCATCATTACCATGGCGATCGGCCTTGCGGCACTGCAGACCGTGCTCGAGGAAGGCAACAAGGAAGACTGGTTCGGCTCGGATTTCATCGTCCGTCTGTCGATCATCGCAGCCGTCTCGCTGACGCTGTTTCTGGTCATCGAGCTGAAGACCGCCCATCCGCTCTTGAACCTGCGCCTGTTTGGCCGCCGCAACTTCGGCTTCGGCATCCTTGCAAACTTCCTGCTGGGTATCGCGCTCTATGGCTCCGTCTTTGTGCTGCCGATCTACCTGACCCGCATCCAGGGCTACAATTCCGAGCAGATCGGCCTGGTGCTTGCCTGGACTGGTATCCCGCAGCTTCTGCTGATCCCGCTGGTGCCGCGCTTGATGAAGCGCTTCGACATCCGCTTGCTGATCGTCGTCGGCTTCATTCTCTTCGCCGCCTCGAACTTCATGAATGTGCATATGACAGGCGACTATGCGAGTGATCAGCTCTTCTGGCCGAATGTCGTGCGTGCCGTCGGTCAGGCCCTTGTCTTCACGCCGCTGTCGGCCATCGCCACCGCGGGGATCGAGCCCGAGAATGCCGGTTCGGCTTCCGCCCTCTTCAACATGATGCGCAATCTCGGCGGCGCAGTCGGCATTGCCTCGCTGCAGACCTTCCTGTCGAAGCGCGAGCAGTTCCACTCGAACATCCTGACCAACTCGGTCTCGCTCTTCGAAGAGGCTACCCGCGACCGTGTCGCAAAGATGACCGCCTATTTCATGAGCCACGGCGTCAGCGATCAGGCGGTCGCCACTCACAAGGCCATCGTCGCCATTGCGCTTAAGCTGCGCAAGCAGGCCAATATCATGGCTTTCAGCGACACATTCTTCCTGCTTGGCGTCGCACTTGTCGTCGCCCTGCTTGCCACCCTGCTTCTGAAGAAAACTGGCCAAGTCTCCGGCGGCGGCGCTCACTAAGCGCCCCGCCTCACTGGAGGGCAAACCCCATGAATAGCCTGCTCGATATCGACTATGCCGTAGAAACCAGGGCCCCGGCCGACGGCCTCAACACGACCGCCATGCTCGGCCTCATCGAATGGCTGACCGGCGACGAATGCCACGCCCTCGACGAGGTCGGCCTCGTCTCCGGCCTCGGCCGCCGCCTTCGTGCGCTTGGTGTTCCGGTCGACCGGTTGACGCTGCATCTGATGACGCTGCATCCGGAATATATTGGCCGCACCATCGCCTGGGCGCCCGGCGAGCCGGTCGAGATCCATGACCGTGAACACGGCACGCGGCTCGCCATCGCCAATACACCCTTGCAGAAGGTTTTCGAGAGCCGCGAAATGCTTGTTGTCGGGCCCGGCCAAAGCCCGCACGGCCGCTGGCAGCATATCGATGTCTTTGCCGGACGCGGGCTCGTGCAACTGATGATCTCGCCGCTCTGCAATGCCGATGGTCCCGTCAGCGCGGCGATCTTCGGCACCAAGCGGCCGGGCGGCTTCACATCGCAGGAAATGCAGGTGATCGAACGGATCGTGCCGGCGCTGCGCAATACCAGCGAATTGCGCATCCTGCGTCAGGTCGAGCTTAGCCTGCTCGACACCTATATCGGCCCGATGACGGCAAGCCGCATTCTTGCCGGCCGCATCCGCCAGGGCGAGATCGAATCCATCGAAGCCGCCCTGCTGCTCTGCGATCTCAGGGGCTTTACCGAACTCTCCAACCGGCTGCCGGGCGAAACCGTACTCGGCCTGCTGAATGCCTATTTCGATCGGGTCATTCCGGCGATCACACGTGAAGGGGGCGAAGTTCTGAAATTCATGGGCGATGCGGTGCTCGCCTTCTTCCCCGGCTATGATGCTGCCCGCACCTGCAATGCCGCACTTTCGGCGGCTCGGGAAATCCTCAAGGCGCTCGATGGTTTCAACTATGACGGCATCGGCGCCAAGGCCGGCATTGCCCTGCACTACGGCGAGGTCAGCTACGGCAATATCGGCTCCGGCCGGCGGCTGGATTTCACGTTGATCGGCGGAGACGTGAATCTCGTCAGCCGTATTCAGGGCGCATGCAGCGAACTCGGGGAGCAGTTGCTGATGTCCGAGGCGTTTTTTGAAGAGGTGCGCCCTGGCGATGCGGTGTCGGTGGGAAGCCATTGGTTAAAGGGCTTCCCTGACGGTGTGGGGCTGTACGGAGTGCGATAAGGGTCGCCAGTGCGACCGCTCACATTCCTCAGGGGGCACAGCCTCGAAGTTGAACGCTGTTATTCGTCACTGGCCGAGCGGCCGTAGGCCCAGTCCATGTAGAGTTCCAGCGCCTTGCGGGTGACCGGCCCTTCCTGGAAATTGCGGCCGTCGAGCCTGTTGACGCCGACCACCTTGGAATAGTTGCCTGTCGTGAAGATCTCGTCGGCGCCCATGAAATCCTCGACTGCAAGCGTCGCCTCGCGTACCTCGAAGCCGGCCTTGCGCAACAGGCCGAGGATGCGCTGGCGGGTGATACCGGCAAGGAACGTGCGGTTGGCGACAGGTGTGAGGACCACGCCATCCTTGACCATGAAGATGTTCGACGAGGCGGTTTCCACGACATTGCCGTTCGTATCGCGCATCAGCGCGTTGTCGAAGCCGCGGCTTTTTGCTTCGGCAATTGCCCGACCGCTGTTCGGATAGAGCGAGCCCGCCTTGGCGTCGGTCATCGCGGTTTCCGGCGTCGGGCGGCGATAGGGCGACACCGTGAGGGAGGAGCCGCCGTGACCGCCCATTGCAGCTTCGAAGAGGCAGAGGGCGAAGCGCGTGGATTCGCCATCGACGGTCACGACACTGCCCGGCGAACCATGTTCGCCCCAATACATCGGCTTGATGTAGATCGGCGTCTTGCCGTCGAATTTCTTGATGCCTTCCCAGGCCAGTGCCTCGATTTCCTCGGCGGTCTTGATCGGCTTCAGTCCCATGGCGACGGCGGAGCGGTTGATTCGCTGGCAGTGCAGGTCGAGATCGGGTGCAATGCCGTCAAACCAGCGGGAGCCGTCGAAAACGGTGGAGCCGAGCCACATGGCATGCGAGGTCGGCCCGATCAGCGGCGGGTTGCCGGCGATCCACTCTCCATCGACATAGGTCCAGGTGGTCGTTCGGGGTGACGTATCGACTGGCATTGCGGCTCTCCCATCTGAAGTCGGCAAAGCAAAATCCTCCCGGCCGGTGACGGTCAAGGGCAAATTGACAGTTGCATCATCGACGCAAGAAAATGCCTGATCGCGCATCAGGATTGAAATATTGATGCGCATGTCATCGTCGCAAAACGATGGGTCCATAAAGGAAAATGATGAAAAGGCGACTGGATGAAGAGCATCGCCACATGCCATCATGGACGACGACACGCATATCCGGGCCGAGGAGAAGACAGATGAAAGCCATGTATTACGAAGCCTTCGAACAGGCCCCCGATATCCGCACCGTGCCGGATCCTACGCCTTCGGAAGATGGCGTCGTGATCGCGGTCGGAGCGACCGGTCTTTGCCGCAGCGACTGGCACGGCTGGATGGGGCACGATCCGGATATCCGCCTGCCGCATGTGCCGGGTCATGAGCTTGCCGGCAAGATTGTTGCGACCGGCAAGGGCGTCGTGCGCTTCAAGGTCGGCGACCGGGTGACGGTGCCCTTCGTTTCAGGCTGCGGTCATTGCGGTGAATGCCATTCCGGCAACCAGCAGGTCTGCCCCAACCAGTTCCAGCCGGGGTTCACCCATTGGGGCTCCTTCGCCGAATATGTCGGCATCGACTACGCCGACACCAATCTGGTGCATCTGCCTGACAGCGTCGACGATGCCACGGCGGCCAGCCTCGGCTGCCGCTTCGCCACCTCCTTCCGCGCGGTTGCCGACCAGGCGCGCACCGGCCCCGGCGAATGGATCGCGGTGCACGGCTGCGGCGGTGTCGGTCTCTCGGCGATCATGATCGCGACCGCACTTGGGGCAAATGCCATCGCCGTCGATATTTCCGAAGAAAAGCTTGCCTTTGCGCGTGAGTGCGGGGCGGTTGCGACCATCAACGCCTCAACGGTCGCCGATGTGGCGGAAGCCGTGCGCGAGATCACCAAGGGTGGTGCGCATGTTTCCATCGATGCGCTCGGCCATCCCGTCACGTGCTTCAACTCCATCAAGAACCTGCGCCGGCGCGGCCGGCATGTGCAGGTGGGATTGATGCTCGGCGAGCATTCGACGCCGCAGATCCCAATGGCGCAGGTGATTGGTCACGAGCTGGAAATCTACGGCAGCCACGGCATGCAGGCATGGCGCTACGACGCGATGCTTTCGATGCTCGCCGCCGGCAAGATCGCGCCGCAGAAGCTGATCGGGCGGCGGATCAGCCTCGAGGAAGCGGTGCCGGCGCTGATGACGCTCGACAAGGCCGAAGGCAAGGGCATCAGCGTGATTACGCAGTTCTAAAGCGTGTCGCGATCCTTCAGATTCGCTTGCCACGCTTTAAGTCTTTGTTTCTACGCATGTCGTTTTCGCAAGACCGCTGCATACTTTTGCGCGACATGCTTTAGGTGATCGCAAACATGAAGTCCGCACCGGGGCGGACTACCGCAGGTACGATTGCGATCCCACCTGTAGGTTGACGAAGCCGGCTTTTGCCGGCGGCGATGGGGGATTTCATGAGCGAGACGCGACGCAAGCTGACGACGATCTTTGCAGCCGACGTGCAGGACTATACGCGTTTGATGGGCGCGGACGAGGAAGGCACGCTCGCCATGCTCAAGCATTACCGCGATGCGATGTCCCGCCTCATCGCCTCGCATGGTGGCCGGGTGGTCAATACCTGGGGCGATGGTCTGCTTGCCGATTTTCCGAGCGTGGTGGAAGCGGTGCGGGCGGCGATCGACGTGCAGAACGAGCTTGCCGGCAAGAATGCGGCGCGGCCGATGGACGGACGCATGCTGTTCCGCATCGGCATCAATCTCGGTGACGTCATCGTCGAAGGCGAGGATATCTACGGCGACGGCGTCAATATCGCCGCCCGCCTGCAGGCATCCGCACCGGCCGGAGGGATCGTGATCTCGAATACGGTCTACGACCAGGTGCGCAACAAGGTCGCTGTCGGTTTCGACTTTCTGGGGGCATTGGACATGAAGAACGTTGCCGACGCAGTGCCGAGTTATGCCATACGCATCGGCGATGTCAGCATAGAGCCGCAGAAGCCGACCGCCGCCGAGCGACCCATCGAGACGATGACGGCAAGACCGGCACCGCCGCGTGGCCGCCTGCGCAAGATCGGCGGCACGCTGGCCGTCATCGGCGCCATGTTTATCATCATCAATCTCGCTACCTGGGAGGGAGAATTCTGGGCCGCATGGCCGCTGCTCGTCATCGGCTTCGTGTCGGCCATGATTTGGGCGCGCATGCAGGACCAGTTCGACCAGCGCATCGCAGCCCTTGCTGTCGTCGGTGCCGGCTTGGTCGCCATCAACATATTATCATGGCACGGGACATTCTGGGCGATATGGCCGCTCCTGGGGCTCTCGGTCGCCGCAGGCATCCGCTGGGCGATGCGAGACTGACGTTTACGCGCGACGGGCCAGCCGCAACGCAGCGCCATCGACCATCATCTGCAGCCCGGCTTCAAAGAAGGCTTCGTGCCCGTGGCTGCGGTAATGGGTGATTGCCCTTAGCACCAACGGGAAATCGGCGGCAGCGGCATCCAGTTTTTCCTGCTCCGGCGGCGGTTCGGCCTGCTCCTCGATAACGCAGCCGACGGTATAGCGGTCGATGGCGACCAGCAGTTCCATGGCGAATTCTGCCTCCATGCCTGCTTCGACAAGGACAGCAATATGGGCTTCGACAGTGGCGAGATCCTGCGGATTGGCCTCCGTACCGGCATGAACGCGGCCGCCGTCGCGATAGCTCAGGAGCGTGCGGCGGAAATTGCGGGCGTTTTCGAGCATGAAGTCCCGCCAGCCTTCGGCGGAGATCGGCCATTTGTGCGTGTGGCCGCGGGCCATGATCTCCTCAGCCATGGCTTCCACCAAGGCCCGCTTGCTCCTGAAATGCCAGTAGAGCGCTGGCTGGCGCACATTCAGCCGCTCGGCAAGCATGCGCGTGGAGAGCGCATCGATGCCCACCTCGTTCAAAAGCTTCAGCGCCTCGTCGACGATCTGCGCCCGGTCCACCTTCATGCTGGCTCCATTCCCTGTTGCCATTTTAATTTATCAGCGATAAGGAACTTATCAGTGATAAATTTTCAGATGATCCCATGAAAAAAGCACTCATCGTCGTTTATGCAACCGTGATCCTCGATGCCGCCGGCATCGGGCTGACTCTGCCGATATTCCCACGGCTGCTGCAGGATGTCGGCCATACCGATGATCTCGGCTGGCGGTTCGGCGCCTTTCTGGCGCTCTATGCGCTGATGCAGTTCATCTTTTCGCCGGTGCTCGGCTCGCTGTCGGACCGGTTCGGCCGCAAGCCGGTGCTGATGCTGTCGCTCGGCGGTGCTGCTGTCGATTATGTGTTCATGGCTTTTGCGCCGTCGCTGTGGCTGCTCTTCATCGGCCGGGCGATCGCCGGCATCACCGGCGCCAGCAATGCCGTCGCTGCCGCCTGCGTGACCGACATTGCCGAGGATAGCGAGCGCACGCGCCGCTTCGGTCAGCTCAGCGCCTGCTTTGGCATCGGCTTCATTGCAGGCCCGGCGATCGGCGGCGTGCTCGGCGAGTTTTCGGTGCGCCTGCCCTTCATGGTCGCTGCAGTGTTGAACGCCGCCAATCTGCTGATGGCGCTGGTTCTCTTGCCGGAGACGCGCAAGACCGGTGCTGAGGCTGAAAAGCAGGAGTTTTCGCCTCTTGCGCATTTCGGCTGGCTTATGAGCTACAGGGTGCTGCCGCCGCTTGCCGGCGCCTATTTCATTCTGGCGCTTGTCGGCGAAGTCGGCGGCACTGTCTGGGTTCTCTACGGTCAGGACAAGTTTTTCTGGTCGCCGATGATGGTCGGCATTTCGCTTGCCGCCTTCGGTTTCTTCCATGCCGTCGTGCAGGCCTTCATTGCTGGGCCGATCAGCGAGAGATGGGGAGAGCATCGGGCGCTGTTGATCGGCATCATCGCCGACAGCGCGGCCTATATCATCATCGCGCTTCTCACTGAGGGCTGGATGGCGTTCCTGCTGATGCCGCTCTTCTGCCTCGGCGGCATCGGGGCGCCGGCCCTGCAGTCACTGGTAACGGCGCGAGTCGATAGCGATCATCAGGGACGTGCGCAGGGACTGCTTGCGAGTATGACGAGCCTTGCCTCGATCATCGGGCCGTTGGCGATCAGCACCGTCTATTTCGCCTCGCGCGATGTCTTTCCGGGGCTTGTCTGGGTGCTGGGCGCAGGTTTCTACGTGCTTTGCCTGCCTGTCGCCTTCACGCGCCGGCCAAAGAACGCAACAGTCTGACAAAGGAAGCGGCGGGACCATTGTCCCGCCGCCAATTGCAATTGCCGTGCCTGATTATTGGGCGAGGCCGAGCGAGGCGAGATATTCGGCCGAAGCGATGATCTTCGACTTGTCCTTGATCTCGATGATCAGGCGGGGATTGCTTTCGACCTTGGCAAGGGCTGCGAAAACCGCACGCCAGTTGACGGTGCCCTCGCCGAGCGCCCAGTGACGGTCGGCATAACCATCGGCGTCCTGCAGGTGGATATGGCCGAGGCGGTTGCCGGCGGCATGGACGTAATAGTCGACCGGCGGAGCACCGGTATAACCGTGCGCATAATGCGCATGGCCGGTATCGATGGAAACGGCAACGGCCGGCGAATTGAAGCTTTCGGCAAGCGCCACGCGAATATGCGGGTCCTTGTCTTCGATATTTTCGATGACGAGGGTGCAGCCGATTTCCTCGGCGCGCTTCACCGCTTCGCGCATCGTCTGATGGCAATAGTCGGTGATCTTTTCGCGTTCGCCGGGATTGTTGTCGAGGTTGTTGTAGCTCCAGCTCGTGTAGGGGCTGTGGATGACCATGTGCGTGCCGCCGATGGCAGCGCAGACATCGAGGCCCTGCAGCATGCGGCGGGAGACCACGGCACGGATATCCGGATCCTGCGACGAGATGATGAAACCCCAGAACGGACCGTGGATGCCGACGCGACCCTTGTAGCCGTCGAGCAGCTTCTTGACGTGGTCGGCGCGCGGCGTCCAGTCGCCGTTCAGCACCTCGGCGTTGACGAAGCTCTGCAGCTCGAGGTCGCGGGACTTTTCGAAGAGCCAGTCGCGATGGTTTTCGAGTTCGTCGATCGTCATGGCTGCGCCGACGACGGGAAGAGAAGACATGGGGTTGCTCCGCTGATGGTATGGCCGGAATGGCGGGGAAGGATCGGCGCGTTCTATGCGCCTCTTCTGTGTCGGCGATATTACAGAAACGGCAGCTGCCAACCCGCCGCACTTGCAGAGCGGAGGAACCATACCGATATGAGCGCGGTCGGTTTCAGGGCCGGAAAACGCGCGAAAGCCATATATCCCCGCCCTGCCCCCTCTCTGCGACGGTTGCCAAAACGGCCGAAAGGGTCTATCGGACCGCCCCGCAAGAACAAGAAAGAGACACCATGTCCAACTCATTTGTGAAAACAGATGCCCGGACGGAGACAAAAAGCTTCTTCGTGCTGGGTGACAAGGTCGAGCGACGGGCTCGCCTGACCGGCAACTGGCTCAACATCTTCGACGTAACGGTCGAACCCGGCGGACGCACACCGCGCCACGCCCATGCCAGCCCGGAAGTCTTCCGCATCATCGAGGGAACGCTGACGATCTGGCGGCTCACCGATACAGGGCCGGAAGAGATCGAAGCCAGCGCCGGCGACATCGTCACCATCGCGCCGTTCATGGTGCATGGATATTCCAACAATGGAACCGTCCCCGCGGTCTTTTCGGCTATCGTCGACCAGGACATGGCCGAATTCATCGAGACCGAGGGCGTAACCGAACAGCCACAGGGCAGACCTTCAGCGGAAACGGTGGCACGCATGCGGGCGGCGGCAAACGCGCACGGAATTACGATCCTGGCGGCCTGATCAGGTTGTTCATCCGCGCCGAAATCGCTCTTTGAACTTATGAAACAGCCCGAAAATCGGAATCGATTTTCGGGCTGTTGTCTTGTGGCCTATCCCTCTTCGGAAAATTGTCACACAACAGATCTAGAAGGATTTTCGCCTGACGCGCCTTGCGTCTGCTCCGTTTCATCGACAGAATTCCAGCATGCCTGACAGCGCTCGGCCCAATATAAGCTTCGCCCGTTCCAACCGGAAAACTCCCGACATTTATTGCAGGCGCAGCGAGCATGCTTTTTTCTTGAGCAGTGCCAGCAGCACACGGCCAGCCAACATTCCGAGACGACTGCCGGCAAGTTTCCCTGACATCAAAAAGTTCGCATCCGCCGCGTCCAAGGACGTGGCCTGACATGAGGAGAAAAGACGATGGCATGGTCAGCCAGCCAATATGTGAAATTCGAGGATGAGCGCACGCGTCCGGCACGCGACCTGCTCGCGCAGGTGCCGCTGACGGAACTGCGCCACGCGGTCGACCTCGGTTGCGGACCGGGCAATTCGACCGAACTCATCATCGACCGCTATGGCGCGACGAATGTTTCCGGCCTCGATAGCGATCTGAACATGCTGGCGGCCGCCCGCAAGCGCCTGCCGGGCACGGCTTTCGTGGAGGCTGACCTTTCCACCTGGCAGCCGTCCGAGCCGGCTGACCTTTTGTTTGCCAATGCTGTCTTCCAGTGGCTGCCGAACCACCTCGATATTTTCGACCGGCTGATGGATGGGCTGGCATCTGGCGGCGTGCTGGCGGTGCAGATGCCTGACAATCTGGGCGAACCCAGCCATCTCGCGATGGAGGAAACGGCCCATGCGGGACCGTGGAAGGCTGCCTTCGAAGCGAAAAGCGTCCGCCGCAACATGCTGCCGCCGCCGTCGACCTATTACAGCCGACTGATTGCCAAGTCTTCGCGGGTCGACATCTGGCACACGATCTACAATCACCCGATGGACAATGCCGCCGCCATCGTCGAGTGGGTCAAGGGAACCGGTCTTCGCCCCTATCTCGATCACGCCGGCGAAGAGCATCGCGAGGCGTTTCTGGCCGACTACCTGGAACGTATCGACAGAGCCTATCCGAAGGCAGCCGATGGTAAAGTGCTGTTAAAGTTCCCCCGGCTCTTCATGGTGGCCGTGAAGGCCTGATCCGAAAATCCTCGTTTCTCCGACGCCGGCAGCGATCCACCGATCGCTGCCGGCGTCGTTTTGTCGCGTCTCCACAAGCCACACGCAAAGTTTGAAGTGTAGCGATCCGTCCTGGGGTTTCTCAATCCAGACGTGCTTTCGCGACGCCTCTGGCGTCCATCGTTATTCATTAAACGCCTTTGCGCGATGGCGTGCGGGGCCAGACAAAGAGATATTGAGATGGTTACTTCCGTTTCCAGCATGAGACTTGCGTCGGCGCAGATCGCGCTGCAGGTGATCAAGAGCGGCTCCGCGGATAGCAGCTCCGACAGCAACGCGACGGGGCATGACTATTCCAGCCTTCCCTCGCAGACGCGCTCCGCACTGTCCGTTCTGCTCGACAGGATCGATGCCGGCAAGGCAGGATCGACAGATGCAGCCGGCAACGCGGTCGCCAGCACCGATATCACCACCGCCTCCTTCATGGCGCTGCTGCGCCAGAACATGACCGCTGCAGCCGACGCGAAGGGCGATGGTAGCCAGGAAGCCGCCATGCTTGCCGCCTTCAAGAAGGGACAGCTGACGGTCACGGATCCGACCCAAGGCGTTTCGATCAAGGCCTGGGACGTAACGAAGGAACCTGATGTCGACCAGAAGAAGGGCACTGACGTCAAGACCGACGACTGGAACGACTTCCTGCGCGACCATCTGCAGCGCGACTCACATGGACGCCTGGTCAGAAGCGAAAACGGCAGCTTCATCGAGAAGGGCACCGGCAACGAGGTCTATTTCGGCCAGGTCGGTACGCAGAACTACTACATCACCTGGCCGGTGAAGACCGAAACGAAGCCAGCCGGCGGCACAGGCGACAAGCCTGCGACCGACAAACCTGCGACTGACACATCCGCATCCAAGCCGGCAGCCGATGCGACCACGAATAAGGATGCCTCCAAGGCATAAGGCATCCTTCATCTTTGGAGCGGCCATCGCAGAAAGACCTTCCGCGATGGCCATTTCATTTTAGGCGGCAGCAAGCTCGATCAGCGACAGGACGGCCGTCGCGAGAATGACGAGGCCGAAGCAGATATTCAGCACCCTCTCGCTCGACGGCTCCAGACGCACCTTGCCAAGAACGACACCCAACCACAGCCAGAAAATATCGACGACGACCATGACGAGGACGCAGAGCGCCCATTTCGCCTGCATGTCCAGCGAACCATCCTGCGAGAGCCGATAGGCGGCAAACAGCGAAGCAAAAGCGATATAGGCCTTTGGATTGGTGAGGCCGAGCACGAGACCGCCGATAATAGTCGGCGAGGCCTGCCTTCGCGCCACCGAGAGATCAGCGCCGACCGGTGCGGAGGCAATCTTCCATGACAGCCAGACCAGATAGAGGGCGGCGGCTACCGTCATCACGACCATTGCCAGCGGGATTGCGGCGATCAACGACAACAGTCCGGCAGCAGTCGCTCCCGCCGCAACGGCCAGACCGATCTGCAGACCGAAATAGAAGCGCAGCCCTGAAGTCATGCCATGAAGGCGGCCGATCGCCAGAAGAGCGGCAATCGCCGGTCCGGGCGAACCGAGAAGAGCAATAGCGGCCATGAGGAAGAAGCCGGCGCTGACAAGATCGATCATGGACCACCCAATGACATAACGATATGTTTATGTCTTTATATAATTATGAGACCGTGTCAAACGCTTGCTATCCCTGAACCGCAAGGTGCTTGCGGCAAAGCCGGAGCGCTTTATATTCGGCCCAGAAAATTAAGCTGGAGATGGCACCTATGGACGCTCACCCCACCCCGCCGGTCACACTCGTCATCTTCGGCGCCACCGGCGATCTGACGCGGCGTCTGCTGGTTCCGGCCATCATCAATCTCACACGCAGCCGTCTCGTCGGCGAAGACTTGAACATCCTGGGGGTCGGCATCGAACCCGGCGACGACGAGTTCCTACGTCAGCGGCTGGATGCCTTCCTTGCCCATCTCGAGGGCGAGGAGGCAAGCGCGAAGGACGAGGCGTGGGAGAGCCTGCGATCGCGCATCTCCTATCTCCAGGGCGATTTCACCAAGGACGATATTTTCCTCGAAATCGGCAAGCGACTGGGCAAGACCTGCAATGCGGCCTTCTATCTCGCCGTGCCGCCAAGCTTCTTCGGACCGATCGTCGAAAAGCTTTCAAGCCTCGGGCTGATGGATGAGAGCGAGGGCTGCTTCCGCCGCGTGGCGATCGAAAAGCCCTTTGGCACCGACCTCGCCTCGGCGCGCGCCCTCAACGCGCGGATCCTTGCTCAGGTGGAAGAAAGCCAAGTCTATCGGCTCGACCATTTTCTCGGCAAGGAAACGGTGCAGAACCTGATGACGGCGCGTTTCGCCAACATGATGATCGAGTCGCTGTGGAACAATCGCTATATCGACCACGTGCAGATCACCGCCTCCGAGATCGTCGATGTCGGCACACGCGGCAAGTTCTATGACGCGACGGGTGCCCTGCGCGACATGATCCCCAATCACCTGTTCCAGCTGCTGGCAATGATCGCGATGGAGCCGCCGAACAGCTTCGACGCCGAGGCGATCCGCAACGAAAAGAGCAAGGTGCTGAAGGCGCTGCGCATCTATACGCCTGACGAAGCCAAGACGCATGGCGTTCGCGGTGCCTATACCGCCGGCCCGCTTAATGGCACCGACCTGCCCGCCTATCGCGAAACGAAGGATGTCTCGCCCGACAGCAAGACCGAAACCTATGTGGCGCTGAAGCTCTATGCCGATACCTGGCGCTGGGCGGGCGTTCCCTTCTATCTGCGCACCGGCAAGGCGATGACGGCGCGCGATACGGAAATCGTCATCACCTTTCAGCCCGTTCCCTTCGCGCAGTTCCGCGAAACGGAGGTCAACCGCCGCCTGCCGCCGAACCGGCTCGTGATCCAGGTGCAGCCCGACGAGGGCATGAGCATGGAAATTTCAATCAAATCGCCGGGACAATCGGTCGACACCACGCCGGTTTCGCTGGATTTTCGGTATGCCGACAAGTTCGACATCGGCAAGACGACGGGCTACGAATCTCTGCTCTACGATCTCTTCATCGGCGACCAGACGCTATTCCAGCGCGCCGACGGCATCGAGGCAGGTTGGGCGGCAGTGCAACCCTTCCTTGACGAATGGGCAAAAGATCAGAGTATTCCCGATCCCTACGTTCCCGGCACCATGGGACCGGCTTGTGCCGACGAGCTTATTCAGCGCGATGGCCGCCAGTGGCATGAACTGGGCGTTATCCTGCACAAGAACGGCAAATAGCCGTTCCTGTCACTCCATTCGATATTATCGCATCAGCGGCAAGTGGCAGCCAGCGTGCCCTCACGCTCCGCATCGCGATAAGCACGTGTGCCATGCTTCGGGCAAACCGTCTTTTCGGACGGCAAGACGACAGTGATACTGTCGCTTTCGACGGGATCGAGGGGAATGGAGATACCGCCACCGCTTGCATTGGCATCCGGCACGGTACCGGGCGGCATGCCGCCGAAGCGGCCGGAATAATCCATATCACCGAGGGTCTGGGCAAAGACCGGGACGGCGAAACCGAGGAGAATGATCGAGGCTGCTGTAATCACCTTACGCATGACCATATTCCTTCCTATCTGGCCGATATGAAACGAAATTCAGGCACCCATCGTTCCAGCCGATCCGGCCATCGGTGAAAATATCCGGCTCGATCTAATTTAGAGGAAACCGATATGAATTACCATCCGGCGACCGATGCCGCCGGATGGATTGATCAGATTTCAGAACGCGATCGATGCGTTGACGAAGAAGGTGCGTGGCTGGCCCACGAACTTGCCGCCATTATTGTCCGTCGAGCGGGTGAAATACTCCTTGTCAAACAGGTTCTTCACGCCGAAAGCGAATTGCGGGGCATTCTTCTTGTCTTCCGGCTGATAGGCGACCCGCAGATTGACGGTGCCGTAGCCGGGAATATCACCCAAGCGGCCCGTCGCGTCCTCTTCCGTCACATAGGTCGAACCGGCATCGGCCGAGCCCGGCGAATGTTGCTTGGACTGAGCCTGCAGGTCGGCATTGAAGATCCAATCGTCATAGCGGTAGCGCGCCCCGAGCGAAGCGACTTGACGGGAGTAGAATGGCAGGTCGCGGCCTTCGAAAGCGCCAGCCTGATAGGTCGCTTCGGTGTAAGTGTAGCTTGCCGAAAGCGACAGACCATCGAGCGCCGGCACGACATCACCGATATCGTAGTTGATGGCGGATTCGATGCCGCGGTGGCGGGTGGCGCCCAGATCAGTCCAGATGCCCTCGCCGACGATGGTGCGACCGAGATAGAGTTCCTTGTCGAAATCGATATTGAAGGCCGTCAGTTCGGCATTCCAGTTGTCGCCTTCGTAGTGCAGGCCGATTTCATAGGTGGTCGCCTTCTCGGGATGCAGACCATCCGTGGTGGAGGCGAGCTGGCTATATTGCTGCGGGCCAAAGGAGACACCGACATTGGCAAAGACGGTCAGGTCATTGGTCAGCCGGTAGGAGGCCGACAGTGTCGGGAGGGCTTCGTTCGCCTCAACCGACGGAGAGAGTGAACTGGTGACCGCACCGCTGGTGCCGAAATTCACGACATCGTTGTGCGTGCTGATCATCTCGTAGCGAATGCCTGGCGTGATCGTCCAGTCGCCGATCTCGATCTTGTCGTCGATATAAAAGGCGTGGGCGATCGTGCCGCCATCACTCGTCTGATAGGTGGGCGAGGCAAGGTTTGTCGGATTGATACCCGAGGCCCTGTTGTAGAAGCCCGTGCGGGCGGCAACTTCAGAGCTTTCCTCCCAGAGATAACGATAGCCGACCGTCACTTCCTGGGTGATGCCACCGAGCTCGAACAGGCGCGAATAGCGCGGCTCTACGCCGAAGTAACTGTAGCTGCGCGGAGCCGATGTGAGGCGATAGAGGCCGGCACTCGCACCCGTGCCCTGCTGCTCCACATGGCTGCCGCGGAAGGAATCCACATAGTAGGTCAGCACTTCGAAATTGTTGTCGCCATCATCATGCTGGTAGCGCAGCGAGATGTCGTTGCGGCGGCCGCTGAAATCATCATAGCGGCGGGTGGACTGGTAGGGGTCGGCCTCGTATTCGGCGCTCGTCAGGCCGCCGGGCATCTTGCCCTCCCCTTCATAGTGATGGAACTGGATGCCGAGCTTGTCGGTATCGGTAAACTCGTAAGCGCCCTTGGCGATGATATCATCGATATCGGTGCGGTCGTTGGCATCGCGATAGCCCTCGCCATGGATGCCGGAATAGAGGATCGCACCGCCGAGGCCATCATCATTGGTGCCGCCGATGAGGAAATTCGGCGTCGCCTTGACGTGGCCGTTGTTGCCGGCGATTTCCGCGCCCGACGAGAAGCGCGCGGTGAAATCCTCCGGGATCGGATGGGTGACGAAATTGATGATGCCGCCGACATTCTGCGGTCCGTAGCGCACGGACCCGGCACCTCTGACAACGTCGATCGTTTCGACATTTCCGAGCGTCAACGGGAAGAGCGACAGCTGCGGCTGGCCATAGGGCGCGTAGGCCAACGGAATACCGTCCATCAGCACGGTGGAGCGCGGCGACAGGCGCGAGGTGAGACCGCGCACGCCGAGGTTCAGCGATACGTCGCTGCCGCCGGTGCCGTTTGCTTCCTGCACCTGGACGCCGGGGATCTGGTTCAGCGCATCGCGAATATCCTGCGCGCCCTTTTCTTCGAACTGCTCGCGATCAAGGATGGTCCGAGCACCCGGATGTTTAAGCACCTTTTCCTCGTTCGGCTCTTCCAGCCAGTTGCCGGTGACCTTGATGGTTTCGAGCTGGGTGACGGAGCCATTGGCCGCCTCCTGCGCCAACGCCGAGGTGGCGGATGCGAGAAGTGCGACGGTAAGAGCGAGCTGCTTTCCTTGGAATTTGCGGGCAATCATGGGAGTTTTCCGTAGGCGTTCGAGAAATCCGGGCAACAGGCGGCCTCGCCGAAAATGCTTGGCATTCCGGCGCAACAGTCTGTTTTCGTTGAATGATTATTGGGCGATATCAGCCGCTATGCCGGTATCGGCATCTGGGCACGGTCTTATGGGAGATGGGACGGTCTTCAGCCGTCTTGCTGCGATGAAACAGGCGCGTCATGCAATAACCCCGACAGTCAGCGTCGCTGCGGTGCGGCGCCATGTCGTCGTCACTACAATACTGTAGTCACCATTTCAATAAACATAACTCAATTTCTCATGTTTATTTTCGTGGCGATGGAATTGCAACGAAGGCGTCGCCGTGGAGGTCAGTCGTTGCCGAGTGCCTGGTCGCGCAGGTCAGCCAAACGCTTCTTGGCATCGGTCGCCTGCGGCTGGTTTCGCACCGCAATGCCATAGGCCAGCAGATCGGCCACGACGATCGCGCCGATGCTCCAGCTTGCCAGTTTCGAGGGAGACCCGATGCAGGTCAGAATGGCCGAAACCTTATCGGCATAATTGGCGCGCAATTGCACGCCGCAGACAAGAATGACCTTGCAGCCGATATCCTGAACCTGCCGGACGATCAGCTTGAATTCTGACGTTTCGCGCACGGCATGGAACATGACGATAACATCTGCGGGGCGCAGATCGATCAGCTCATTGGCAAGCGTAAAGCCCGAGGCGCCGGAACAGCGGGTGCGCACGCCGGCGCGGCTCAAGGCAATCGAGCAATGCCGCGCCTCGACCTCGGCCGTGCCGATACCGATGCACCAGACGGTATCGGCCGTTTCGATAAGCGAGACGGCAGTGCCGAGCATTGCGCCATCCATCTGCTCCTCGGTAGAGGTCAGCACTTCGCGTGCGGTCGCAAACATCTGCGTCGCCACCTTTTCCAGATCGTCGCCGGTGGCGCGGAAACGCTGCTCCAGACGCTCGCTGGTGGAAATGGTGCGCGCCATGACGCGGCCCGACACGCGCTTCAGCTCCGGCAGACCGGAGAAGCCGAGGCGCTTGGCGGTTCTGATCACTGTCGCATCGCTGGTGCCGGTCTCGGCGGCGATCTCCTCGGCACTGCGGAAAATCAGCACATCGATCGGCATCTTGACCAGATGCTCGGCTACAGCCAGCTCAGACCGGCTAAGCTTTGTCCTGTGCTCTTCGAAATGCTCTCTCAACACCGATGAGGATCGATCGCTTCCGTTCATTCGCCCTTCCCAAGATACAATTCAGAAGGCCGAATAACCGACTTTGGTAGCTGGCGGAACAAAAAAAGCCCCGCAAGCTATACGGGGCTCTGGAAAGACCGGTAATCGCTTCAAACGAACTGGCTTAGGCCAGGCACGGATGCGACGACCTGATCGACCACCTCTTCGCCGGCATATTGCTTGGCAATGGCGATGGTTTCCTTGGCGAGCGAGGTGATTTCGCTCATGCCAAGACCTTCGCTCATCAGCTGCTGGCCGAGGCCCATGATGCCGCCGCCGCCGAGCGCGCTCATCAGGCCGCCAAGCAGGCCACCGCCGCTGCTCGAGCCTTCACCATTAAACTGGGCGACGAGTTCGGTGGCGCCGGGGATCTTCTCGATCATTTCGGCAACCGGGCCATCGGCCGCTTCGCGCTGCAGGAAGCCGAGCATCATGCCGAGCGCCTTTTCGGCGAGATCAGGCGCAATGCCCACACGATTTGCGATTTCAGTCACAACCTCATTCATCGTCAGCCTCCTATTTTTGACGTTAACGTCAACGTAATCGAATTGACCGGGCAACTCAAGCGGCCCTCCCTATCAGTCTCCGCTCCTGCTTTCTGTTTTAACACAGGCAGTTGTCCGTCTCCTGTCGCCTGCTTATAACAGAGAAACGATATTTGCATGAATGTGCGGAAAGAGGATTATCGCATATTCTGGAATGAAGCGGCGGCATCGCCCGAGGGAGATAGTCTTACATGCTCGAGGACGGCAAGATTTTCATCGGCGCAAGCCGCAATCCTGATGACAGCATCAACAAGGGCGAATATCTCGACCTGAAATTCGGCAACCGCCACGGACTGGTGACCGGCGCCACCGGCACCGGCAAGACGGTGACGCTGCAGGTGCTGGCCGAGGGCTTTGCGCGCGCCGGCGTGCCCGTCTTCGCCGCCGACATCAAGGGCGACCTCTCGGGGATCGCCGCCAAAGGCGAGGCCAAGGATTTCCTCACCAAGCGCGCCGAACAGATCGGCTTCGACGATTACGAATTCGAGCAGTTCCCGGTCATCTTCTGGGATCTTTTCGGCGAGAAGGGCCACCGGGTGCGCACGACTATCGCCGAGATGGGTCCGCTGCTGCTTGCCCGGCTGATGGATGCTTCCGAGCCGCAGGAAGGCGTCATCAATATCGCCTTCAAGATCGCCGACAAGGCTGGCCTGCCGCTGCTCGACCTCAAGGATTTTACGGCCCTGCTCAACTATATGGGCGAGAATGCGACCGAGCTTTCCAGCCAGTTCGGCCTCATCTCCAAGGCGTCCGTCGGCTCCATCCAGCGCGCGTTGCTGGTGCTGGAACAGCAGGGTGCCGAGCACTTCTTCGGTGAGCCGGCGCTAAAGATCACTGACATCATGCGCACGTCGAACAATGGCTATGGGCAGATCTCCGTGCTCGCCGCCGACAAGCTGATGATGAATCCACGGCTCTACGCCACTTTCCTGCTGTGGCTGCTCTCGGAACTGTTCGAGGAATTGCCGGAAGTGGGTGACCCCGACAAGCCGAAGCTCGTATTCTTCTTCGACGAGGCGCATCTGCTCTTCAATGATGCGCCGAAGGTGCTGACAGAGCGCGTCGAACAGGTCGTGCGCCTGATCCGCTCCAAGGGCGTCGGCGTCTATTTCGTCACGCAGAACCCGCTCGACGTGCCGGAAACGGTGCTCGCTCAGCTCGGCAACCGCCTGCAGCACGCCTTGCGCGCCTATTCGCCACGCGAGCAGAAGGCGGTAAAGACGGCGGCCGATACGTTCCGCCCCAACCCGGCCTTCGATTGCGCCACCGTCATCACCACGCTCGGCACCGGCGAAGCGCTGGTCTCCACGCTGGAAGCCAAGGGCGCGCCCTCGATCGTCGAGCGCACATTGGTCCGCCCGCCGTCCGCCCGCGTCGGACCGCTGACGGATGCCGAACGCCAGCTGGTCATGGACCACAGCCCCGTGCTTGGCGTCTATGACGAGGATGTGGATCGCGAATCCGCTTTCGAGATGCTGGCGGCCCGAGCCCAGAAGGCCGCCGATTCCGACGCCGCCAAGCGGGCGCAGGAAGAAGCACCGGCTCCGCAGGAGGGCAGCACGACATCAGGCTGGACGCTTCCGGGCTTCGGCGGCAGCGACGATGACGATAAGGCAAAGCCTCGTGGCCGCGCAGGCTATCAGCGCGAAACGGTGGTGGAAGCGGCGATGAAGAGTGTGGCACGTACGGTTGCCACACAGGTCGGCCGGGCGCTAGTGCGCGGTATCCTTGGGAGCCTTAAGCGGTAAGAAAGCTTACCGCTTGCGCACAAATTCCGTGCGCAGAACCAGACCCTTGATCGCATCGTGACGGCAATCGATCTCTTCGGGATTGTCCGTCAGGCGGATCGAGCGGATGACCGTGCCCTGCTTCAGGGTCTGGTTGGCGCCCTTGACCTTAAGATCCTTGATGAGGGTGACGGAATCGCCGTCCTTCAATACATTTCCGGCCGCGTCGCGAACCTCGGAGGCAGCCTGCGCGGCCGCCGCCAGTTCGGAAGCCGGGCGCCATTCGCCGGTTGCCTCGTCGTATACGTATTCGTCGTCGTCAGCCGCCATAATATCCCTCAATCAGAAAATTCTTGATCTGTTGAAGGCGCTTATAACGATCGCCAGATGCCGCGCAACCGCAGTGACAGGCGGGTGAATCGAATAAGTCCCGGGGCGATCAGCCCTCTTCGCCTTTGCGACGATAGCCGCTGACCTGCGCACCGTCTTCCGGCTTCAGCTTGATGAATCCCGGCAGGCCGAGCAGCGGCAGGATGGCCGACATCAGAAAGACCAGGTGGAATTTTTCCGGCGTCAGCGCCGAACCGTCGAGCGTGACGAGGCCGAGCAGCATGGCCCCGATCGAGACGCCGAAGGAAACTGAGAGCTGCTGCAGCACACCACCGAGGCTGGTAGCGCGGCTGAGCTGGGCCTCCGGCGTATCCGAATAGGAAAGCGTGTTGGACGTCATGAACTGGCAGGAGCGCGTCAGCCCAAAGAGGAAGACATAGGCCATGATGATCCAGTGCGGCGTATCGGGCTCCAGCAGCGCAAAGCCGGCAACGGCGATCGAACCGGCCACCGCACTCCACACCAGAACATGCCGGAAGCCATAGAGCCGCAGCACTTTCGACAGTATGGGGCGGATCGCGAGCGCGCTGATCGAGCTGACGAAGGTAAGGTAGCCCGAGGTCAACGGGCTCATGCCGAAACCGATCTGCAGCATCAGCGGCAGCAGGAAAGGCACACCGTTCAACCCGACACGGCAGATACCGCCTGCGAGCGTGCCGATACGGAAGGTGCGATGCGCGAAAAGCGTCAGGTCGACCGCGGGCGATTCCACAGAGCGGGCATAGCGGACGAAACCGAAGAGCAGGAGGCAGGCCGCGACCAGCGTCAGCGCAATGGCAATCGCAGGGATGGTCGGGCGACCGATATTCTCGATGCCGTATTGCAGCAGCACGCAACCGAGACCTACCATGAGGAAGCCCGGAAAATCGAACTTCATCGCCTCGTCGCGCTTAGTATCCTCGATGAAGCGCAGCGCGATCAGCATGCCGATAATGCCGAAGGGCAGGTTCACCCAGAAAATCCAGCGCCAGGTGAAATAGGTCGTCAGGAACCCGCCGAGCAGCGGGCCGATGACAGGACCGACGATCGCCGGCAGCGTCATGTAGGTCATGGCCGTGATCAACTGGCTGCGCGGGAAGCTGCGGATCAGGATCAGGCGGCCGACCGGCGTCATCATTGCCCCGCCGAAGCCCTGCAACGCGCGCGTGGCGATCAGCATCGGCAAACTGGTCGCCATGCCGCAGAGAACAGAGCCGATGGTGAAAACGAAAAGCGACAGCGCGAAAATGCGTCGCGCGCCGAAACGATCGGCAAACCAGCCGCTGACCGGGATGAACATGGCAAGCGTCAGGATATAGGTGGTGATCGCCAGGTTCATGCGCAGCGGCGTCGTGTCGAGCGTGCTGGCGATATCGGGGATGGCGGTGACGATGATCGTCGAGTCGAGCTGTTCCATCAGGAAGGCGACGGCGACGACACCCGGAATGATGTAACGCAGCTTGGGGTCGCGCTCGGTCGCGAAGACGGTGGGGGTATCCGTTGCAGTCATGAAATGGGGCCGGTGGGCAGATAGCGGCGAAGCGGCGGCAGCATGTGACCGTCGCGGTGGTGCTATAGCATCAGGGATATGACGGCCATGCAACAAAAGGCCGCGCCGGCAAGAACAACAAGACGTTACCGCCCGTGCTCAGGCGGTGGATTGATCGGTCCCGGCACGTCTACTGCGTATCAGGAACAGCCCCAGTGCCGAAACGCAGATCGCGATTTCCAGCAGGAAAGTCCAATGGAGCATGAAGCTCAAGATCCAGTTGCCGTGGGTCGCGGGTACACGAACCATCTCGAACTCACGGACGGAGAAAGGCGCCAGCCAAAGTAGCGGTGCCGCAATCGTATCCATGACCATATGCAGCATGGCGGCCGCGAAGAATACGAAACCGGCAGCAAGCCAGGCCGGGCGTAGCCATTTGAGAAGCGGCAGTATCAACAGCGCTGAGACCAGCCAGAAGAGCGGCCAATGCGTGACATAGGCATGATGATGGACACGGCCACCGGAGGCGTAGAAATAGATCATGTCGAAATCCGGCGCGACACTGCCGATCAGCGCTGCAGCCATGATAGCGGGAGAGGTAGCGCGGCGGCTGGCAGCCGTTGCGATGATATAGCCTGCCGGCAGATGCGCGATGAGCATGCCTTGCCTCCCTTTTCTCCCCTGAGATCGCTAGGAAGCAATTGTGTCGGGATCAAAGCGGTCGCGACATGAAGACTTCGGTGTGGCTGATTTCCGCGGGTACAGCGTGAAACGGCGGGCAATGGGCGAAACCGAAGGCTTCGTAGAGCGATACCGCGTTCTTCAGATAGGCGGCAGTGTTGACAAGCATGGTGGAGCGCCCGCTCTTTTTCGCCTCATCGAACACTCTTTGCATCAGCACATTGCCGATGCCCAGGCCGCGAAAACTTGGGTCCACGTAGACCTTGTGGATTTCCATGGCATCCGTGCCGAAAGGAGCAAGCCCGATGCAGCCTGCAGGCTTCCCCTGCCATCGCGCGAGGAACATCATGGCTTCGTCAGAGCCATATTTGCGGGCAAGGCTTTCATGATCCTCGCCATGGAAAAGCGCCATGACGATCTCGGCAGGGATGCCATGATCACGACCGAGCTCCACATCCAGCGCGCCGAGCGCCTCGCAGAAGCCGGCGGCGATGACGAAATCCTCTTTGCTGCCTGCCCTTGAAATGGAAATCATCCCGCGCCCTCGATCCCGAATGACGAAGGCTTTTCATACCATCTGAGAGTGTTTGCCGCCATCGCATGCCTTGTTTCCGGCAACGGGTAATGGTATTTGGCTCTTGCAACCGAGAACTCGAAAGGAGGGCTGCGTGATTACCTATTTCCGGCACAATCGCCAGCGTGGCCCAGTCAACGCCCTGCAGATGCGTTTGCAGGGCTGACCAGAGACCGTTTCTCGCAAATCTCTTCCTGGTCCGCCCCTTGTGGCACTGCTGCGTCTTAACGCCCGTCGTTCAAGCTGTAGCATTTCATAATCCGCCAAGCACAACGCGCACTTTTCCGTCGATGGCTGAAGGCCCCGGATAGGTGCGATCGCATGGCAAGACCAGGATCCGATCATGACCCTCATCAATATCCGCAATCTCGGCATCGTGCTCTCCGCCCCCCTGTTTTCGAAGCTCAACCTCGTCGTCAATGCCGGCGACCGGATCGGCCTTGTGGCGGCAAACGGGCGCGGCAAATCCACCCTGCTCAATATCATGACAGGCAAGCTGGAGCCGACTGAAGGCGAGATCACCCGCGCGCGGGGGCTGACCCTCGGCTACGTGGAACAGAATGTGCCACCGGCTCTGCTCGATGCCAGCTTCCGCGATGCCGTTCTGCATGCGCTGCCGCCTGACCAGGCAGAAAGCGAGAGCTGGCGCGCGGATGTTGTGCTGGAATCGCTCGAAGTGCCTGAAGAATTGCGCGAGCGGTCGCTGCGGCAACTCAGCGGCGGATGGCAGCGGCTGGCGCTGATTGCCCGCACCTGGGTGAACGAGCCTGATGTGCTGCTCCTCGACGAGCCGACCAACCATCTCGATCTCGAAAAGATCGCGCAGCTGGAAAGCTGGCTGAATGCCCTGCCGCGCGACACGCCCGTCATCATCTGCAGCCATGACCGCGCCTTCCTCGACGCGACCACCAACCGGACGCTCTTCCTGCGGCCGGAACAATCGCCGGTCTTTTCCCTGCCTTACAGCCGAGCGAGGGTGGCACTGGACGAAGCGGACGCCTCCGATGCGCGGCGCTACGAGAAGGACATCAAGACGGTGGAGCAGCTGCGCAAACAGGCGGCGAAGCTCAACAATATCGGCATCAATTCCGGCAGCGACCTGCTGGTCGTCAAGACGAAGCAATTGAAGCAACGCGCAGAAAAGCTGGAAGAGACCGCCAAACCCGCTCATCTGGAACGCTCGGCGGGCGCGATCCGCCTCGCCAATCGCGGCACGCATGCCAAGGTTCTGGTCACGCTCGAGGATGCGGACGTCAAGACACCTGACGGCACGCTGCTCTTCCGCACCGGCAAGCAGTTCATCTGCCAGGGCGACCGCATCGTGCTGCTCGGTCTCAATGGTGCGGGCAAATCGCGGCTCGTCTCCATGCTGAGAGCTGCGATCGCCGAACCGGAAACGGCAAAGGCTGGCATCAAGGCCACCCCTTCGCTGGTGCTCGGCTATGGCGACCAGCTACTTGCCGATCTCAGCGATGCCGAGACGCCGCTGCAGACGATCATCCGCCGCTTCGATGTCGGCGACCAGCGGGCGCGTTCGCTGCTCGCCGGCGCCGGCATGACGATCGAGATGCAGGGCAAGCCCGTGAAGCTGCTTTCGGGCGGCCAGAAGGCGCGGCTTGGCATGCTGGTGCTCAGGCTGACGCAGCCGAATTTCTACCTGCTCGACGAGCCGACCAACCACCTCGACATCGAGGGACAGGAGGCGCTGGAAAGCGAGCTGATGGCGCATGAGGCGAGCTGCCTGCTCGTCTCCCACGACCGCAGCTTCGTACGCGCCGTCGGCAATCGCTTCTGGCTGATCGAGCGGAAGAAACTGGTGGAGGTGGAGAGCCCTGAAGGCTTCTTTGCGAGCGTGGGATAGAGAGAAAGGGTCGCAACGATCCCGTTACGACCCTATCATTGCCGCTAGCGCACAGCCGCCGAGAGGCAGAAAAATGCCCCCTGTGGGTCCATCGCCTGGCAAACCCAGCCGCCGGGGACTTCCATCGGGCCGTTGACGACCTTGCCACCGCCGGCGTTGATGCGGTCGATGGCGGCGTCAAGCGCCGGCACGGTGAAATAGTAAGACCAGAAAGACATATTGACCTCGGGCGGGCGGGTCATCATGCCTCCGGTCTGTTTTCCGTTCTGGGCGAAGATATGGTAGATGCCCATCGGACCCATGTCGAAGTCCTGATCCTTCGTCCAGCCGAAGCGCTTGGCGTAGAAATCGAAGGCTTTTGCACCGTCATTGGCGTAGAGTTCGCGCCAGCCGACATGGCCGGGCGTGTCGAAGGGCAGCTCCGGCGGCGGGTTTTCCATCGGCAGCGGCGTCATGATGCAGAGCACCGCTCCATCGGGATCGGCCACGACCGCGAAGCGGCCGATACCTGGAATATCGGCCGGCTGACGGCGAACCACGCCACCGTTTTCCGCAAAATCGCGCGCCGATTGATCGACATTATCGACCGCGACATAACCGGTCCAGTTCGGCGGAATGCCCTGCCCTTTCAGTTCTGCCGGAAAGGGCATCATGCCGGCGACCCTGACGCCGTTTGCTTCGAAGATAACATATTCCGGTTGATCGACCGCCGGCATCTTGCTGGACGTCCAGCCGACGACCGAGCCGTAGAATTTCGCCGCCGCATCCAGATCTGAAGTCATCAGTTCGCACCATATGAACTTGCCATGCGTATTGGACATCGTGACCTCCCAGGTGCACGCTTGAGTTCTGTCTCTTTGTTTCCACGCAATTCCCGACACAAAACCGCTTAGCGATTTTGCTGGAATTGCTCTCGGCATGTACCCCGGCGATTTCAGTTCTTGCGGGTATATCTGGCTTCCATGAACTGCTTCCAGCTGCCATCAGGCTCCTTGGCACTCGACGTGAAGGTTCTGATATTGTCGTCGAGGAAGGCGATCTGCTCACGGTAATCGGTCAGGCCATCGCCTTCGAATGCCGGGCCTTTGGTATAGAGCGTAAGCACATTGCCCGAGGGCTCGACCTCGCCCTCATAGGTCCACATGTAATCCATCATCGAGCCGATCCAGCTGCCGACATATTTGCCCTTGGCCGGATCGTAGCCGAGAGTGAGGATCGTCGTCGCCACTTTGCCGTCGCTCATCTCGCCGCTGCCTTCGGCAACGAACCAGATGCCCTGCAGGGAGCGCACTGTCTCCTCCCAAGGATTTTCCGTTGTCATGTCTGAAGAGGTGACGGCCCAGCGCCCGACCATCCTCTCCAGGAAAACATGCTCCTTCAGCACTTCTGCAGTCTTCATCTTCTTCTCCTCCTGAAGATGTTAGTGGCAGCAGGATGAGGCTTGGGGGCTTTCCTCATATTCGTCGTGACGCTTCACGAAATCCATGGTCGCGTCTTCATTGCGGCCTTTGGGTGCGTGATCCAGGATCATCATCGTTCCCAGCGTTTCTTCCGCACCTCGGGCATAGCTCGAGTAGGTATGGAACACTTCGCCCTTGTCATTTTTATAGAAGGCCGAAAGTCCCGGCAGTTCGTCATTGGCGTCCGAGGGCGCAACTTCGGAGAAATTGTAAACGACCTTATCCTTGGCAAGGTCTTCTTGTGTGAAAGATACGTGATAATCGAAGTTGAAATCGCTGCCGAAGGACGAGACCCAGGGGAATTTCCAGCCCATGCGCTGCTTATAGGCTTCCAGCTTGGCAAGTGGCGCACGGGCGACAGCGACGAGTGTGACGTCGTGATTGTTGAGATGCGGTAGCATGCCGTCGAAATGATCGGCCTGGAAGGAGCAGCCGGTGCAGCCGGCCTCCCATTCGGGGCCAAACATGAAATGGTAGACCATGAGCTGGCTGCGGCCATCGAAGAGGTCGGCGAGCGATTTCGGACCTGTTGGCGTCTGAAATGTGTAGTCCTTGTCCACCTTCACCCAGGGCAAGGCCATGCGCTCGGCATTCAGCCTGTCTCTGAGGCGAGTTGCCTCTTTCTCCTTCTGGAGCAGGGTGCGGCGGGCTTCGAGCCATTCTTCACGGGAAACGACGGGATTTTCGGTTACCTTGTTCAGCATGATCGGCGCCCTCCTCCGGCGCGGCCAGCATTTACGGCAGACATTCTCCTCATCTTGACTAAATATATTGATATCAATAGAAGTAGATCATGTCAAACTCGGTGACGATTCCTTATTCCACGACGCTTCTGGTGCGGGATACATGCTTGTGCCTGCATGTGCAGCGTGCGGCGCGGGCGCTCGCAAGACTGTTCGACGATGCCCTACGGCCCGTCGGCCTGACCAACGGCCAGTTTTCGCTCTTGATGTCGCTGAATCGGCCGGAACCGCCACCAATGGGGCCTGTCGCAAGCCTGCTTGCCATGGACCAGACGACGCTGACGGCAGCGCTGAAGCCGCTGCAGCGCAAGGGATATGTGGATGTGGTGCCGAACCCTCGAGACCGGCGCGGCCGTCTTCTTCGCCTGACGGATGAGGGACGGTCAGTGCTGCAGAAGGCGCTCCCGATCTGGGAAGGCACGCATGCGGCGCTGGAGGAGAAATTGCCCGGCGGCAATGCCGAGGGCTTGAGGCGGGATCTGCAATATCTCGCCTGATGGCTTGCCCCCTCCCCGCGCATATGGAGAGAGGGCAAAGTACCGATCAGCGCGTCAGGTCGAGCGAGGCCGTCAGGTTGCCCATCGGCGGCTCGTTGTTCAGCGCCAGCGCCTTGTCGCGGGCGAGCAGGCCCGGCAGAACCGGCAGATCGTAGCGGGTGGTGATCAGGCGCAGGATCGAAGTCGTGTCATACTGGGTATGATCGACCATGCCGCCCCTGGCATAAGGCGAGACGATGAAGGCGGGGATACGGTTGCCCGGACCCCAGCGGTCGGCCTTCGGCGGTGCGACGTGATCCCAGAAGCCGCCGTTTTCGTCATAGGTGACGACGACGAGCATGTGGCTCCATTGCGGGCTGTTCTCCAAATGCGAGATCAGATCGGCAAGGTGCTGGTCGCCACTCGAAACATCGGCATAGCCGCCATGTTCGTTGAGGTTGCCCTGCGGCTTGTAGAAGGAGACAGCCGGCAGCTTTCCGTCGTCGATATCCTTCATGAAGGCTTCGCCGCCGAGGCCGCCATCCTTCAGGTGCTCGGCGCGGGCGGGCGTGCCCGGCGCAAAGTTGGCGAAATAGTTGAAGGGCTGGTGGTGGAACTGGAAGTTCGGCACCGGCGTAGCGTTCTTGCCGTCGAGGGCTGCCTGCCACGCACCGCCATACCAGGCCCAGGTGATGCCCTTCAGCGACAGGAGGTCGCCGATGGTGATCTCATGCTGTGGCGGCAATGTCGTCGGCTGCGACGGATCGGCGTAGGCGGCATCACCATCCTTGGCCGGTGCGTTGGCGCTCGGCTGGTAGGGCGGCTGCATGGTGTTGACGGCGTAAAAGTCGGGCGTGAGGTTGCCGTCGGAGACGAATTTTGGAGCGCCGTCGAGAGCCGATTTCGGGTCGTTATCGGCAGGGGTGAGCGAGATACCATCGGAATCGACCTTGGCAATCGTCGGCTTGGCCGGGCTCTTGTCGGCATCGGCATAGTAGGGCGCGCAGGCGCAGATCAGCTGGAAGTGGTTGAAGAAGGAGCCGCCGAAGCCGCCCTGGAAGAAGTTGTCGGCGATGACGTATTTCTTGGCGACCTGCCACATGGGCAGGATCGAGCCGTCATAATGGCCCATGACGAGATTGCCGGAGTCGGCCCAGGCGACGAATTTGTCGTTCTTGCCGCCATCGATCTGCATCTGCTCCTGATAGAAGCGGTGCCAGAGGTCGCGCGTGATAACGTTCGTCGACTGTGCAAAGCCCTTGGGATCGTCGATCGAGAAAACGCCATTGGCAAGGTGAGCGGACTGCGCCTCGGTGATGGCGGGCGTCACACCCTTGGCGGTCAGGCCGCCCCAGGACGGCGGCAGTTCGGAAAGCGGCGTGCCGTCGCGATCGAGCTGCCGTGCCTGGCTTTCGCTTACATTGGCGAGGCCGTTGGCGCCCGGAAAGCTGCCATAGAGGTTATCGAAACTGCGGTTTTCGGCGTAGATGACGACGATATTCTGGATCTTGTCCAGGCCGGCAGGCGCGGCTTGCGCAGCCGTGGCTGATATCAGCGGCAGCATGGCCGAGCCGGCCAGCAAAAGATTGCGAAGGAGATTCAGTCTGGTCATGGCGGGATACCTCATGGCTAAGGGGGCGTGGCTAGAGGAGCGCCGGGCGGATGTGGATGGGCCAAGCGCAACCACGACGCTATTCCCGACGTCTATCAACTTTGTGACATTGTGTGACGCGCGCCTGCGGCCGGAAGGCGCGCGTCATCAATCTGTTGCAGTCAGGTTCGATCATGGTGCTGGACAATGTTAACTCATTGGAATCCCTGAAATGGCGACATGGAATATCTGGCTGCTGCGGTCTGGTCTGGCGCTTGGTTTGATGGCGACAGCGCTCGGATTCAGCCTTCTTCCCCTGCGGCAAAGCAGCGCGGCCGTCACGGGCGGCGTGCATCCCGGCCCGATGTCACGCACTGAGGCCTATGCGCGGGCCGAGGCGCTGACGGAGCTCGGCCGCAAGATGTTCTTCGATGCCTCACTGTCGGCCTCGGGCGTGCAGGCCTGCGCCTCCTGCCACGATCCACACCGTGGTTTTGCGCCTGATGCCGCCACGCCCGTTGAAATTGGCGGGCCGCATATGGACCAGCCGGGCATGCGCGCCGTGCCGACGCTGCGCTATCTGCAGGCAGTGCCCGCCTTCACCGAGCATTTCTACGATTCCGAGGATGAGGGCGACGAGAGCGTCGATAACGGGCCGACAGGTGGCCTGACCTGGGATGGGCGCGTGGACCACGGCTACGACCAGGCGAAAATCCCGCTGCTGTCGCCCTTTGAAATGGGCAACAAGGACGAAGCCCAGGTCGTCGCTTCGCTCAGCAAGGCACCCTATGCGGCGGATTTCCGCGAGATTTTCGGGCAGGATGTCTTCGGCAATACCAAGGACGCTTTTCAGGGTGCGGTCGAGGCGCTCAGCACGTTCGAGCAGAGCCGTGCGGATTTCTATCCCTATTCCAGCCGATATGATGCCTTTCTTGCCGGCAAGGGTATGCTGACGGCGCAGGAACTGCATGGTCGCGAACTCTTCGAAGATCCGGCCAAGGGCAACTGTTCGAGCTGTCACCTCAGCGAACCCGCCAATGACGGCGAGCCGCCGCAATTTTCCGATTTCGGCTTCCTCGGGCTGGCGGTACCGCGCAATATGGCGATCCCGGCAAATAGCGATCCGAACTATCACGATCTCGGCCTTTGCGGCCCCGAGCGCACCGACTTCAAGAACCGTTCCGAATATTGCGGTCTGTTTCGCACGCCAACACTGCGCAATGTCGCCCTGAAGAAGAGCTTCTTCCACAATGGCTATTTCCATTCGCTGCGTGATGTCGTGTCCTTCTACGCCACGCGCGACAGCGATCCCGGCCGCTGGTATCCGAAGAATGCGGACGGCACGATCCGCAAATATGACGACGTCCCGCAGGCTTACTGGGGCAATCTCAATCAGGATCCGCCCTTCGGCCGCAAGCCGGGCGACCCACCGGCGCTGACGGAATCGGAAATCGACGACATCGTCGCCTTCCTTGGCACTTTAACGGATGCCGACCAACTCCCCGGTCCGACACAAGAAGCAGCGCACTAACGAAAAAGGCCGGAGCAATGCCCCGGCCTTTGTTTTTTGCTTTACGCAGTTCCGAACGCAGAACCGCAACACACTTTTGCTGGAACTGCACGCAGACGCTGCAAATTGATCAGGCAACCGTGACCGGAACTTCGGTCGAGGTGCGCATGGCGTGGCTGTAGGGGCAAACGATGTGGGCCGCTGCGGCGAGCTTTTCAGCAGTTTCGCGATCGACACCCGGGATGTTGACCGTCAGAGCCACTTCGATGCCAAAGCCGGTACCATCTTCGCGCGGGCCGATGCCAACCGTTGCGGAAACCGTCGTCTCTTCCGGAATCTTGACCTTTTCCTTACCGGCCACAAATTTCAAGGCACCGAGGAAGCAAGCCGAGTAGCCGGCTGCAAAGAGCTGTTCGGGATTGGTGCCGGTTGCGCCGTCGCCGCCGAGTTCCTTCGGCACGGTGAGCGTGACGTCGAGAACACCGTTTTCGGAAACGGCGCGGCCTGCGCGTCCACCGGTGGCGGAAGCTTTGGTCGTATAGAGAATAGGCATGACAATCTCCTTTGGTTGGCCCCGTTCGTTCGGGTTGAGTTTTTAATAACGCGCAATTAAATTGTACGCAAGTGAATTTTGCAAATTGCATTCGGAATTCGAAAAGAGGACAATGAAGACCTCAGGGATGGCAGAGATGAAGGCGAAGACGGCGAAGGTGATGGAGATACCGGAAGAGGAAAAGCGGCTCGACAAGCAGCTCTGTTTCGCAGTCTATGCGACGGCGCATGCCTTTACACGCGCCTACAAACCCATCCTCGACAAGGTGGGACTGACCTATCCGCAATATCTCGTCATGCTGGTACTCTGGGAAAAGGCGGAACTGCCGGTCAAGACGATTGGCGAACAGCTGGATCTTGATTCCGGCACGCTGTCCCCTCTCCTGAAGCGGCTGGAACAGAACGGCCTCATCAAGCGTACCCGCGATTCCCGGGACGAGCGGCAGGTCATCGTATCGCTGACGCCGAAGGGCCAGGCGATGCGGGCCGAGATCAACACGATCATGTCGTCGATCGGCGAAGCGATCGGCTGCACGCTGGAAGAGATGGGCGCCATGCGTGAAATGCTCACCCGCCTCAGGGGAAATCTCAACGCGAGCCTATAGTTCGAAGCTGCGATCACCGCTTGAAGAAGGATGCCCGCGCCGGACCAGCGCGGGCAATTTGCGTCATTCGGCGGCCTGATAAGCTTGCTGGCGCAGGGTTGCAGTCTTCGGGCCGACAGCGGCAAGCAGGGTGATCAGCACCGTCAGGATCGCCACGAAGACGATGCCGCCAACGTAGGGGTCCCAACCGAAATGCGGAGCCGCGGCGAAAATCGCCGAAGCAGCTGCCAACACGATACCGCCGCCGATCTGGAAGGAGGCGAAGAGCAGACCGGAGGCAAGACCGGACTTGTCTTCTTCGACATCCGAAAGTGCAGCCACCTGGATCGCCGGATAGGTCATGGCATAACCGACGCCGAGCGGGATCTGGTTCAAGGCGACCAGAATGATCGGATCGATATGACCGACCAAAGCCACCCAAAGGATATAGCTCGTGGCTTGCAGACCGACGCCGACGGCCATCAGACCCGTCGTGCCACGGTTCTGCGCAACGGTCGCAAAACGCGGTGCCAGGAACATGACGCAGACGCCGCCGAAGGCGAAGCAGAAGCCAGTGGCGAAGGCCGACCAGCCGATAACATCCTGATAGTAAAGTGTCGCGATGAACTGGAAGCCGACATAGGCTCCTTGGAACAAGGCGGCGATGGCATTGGCATGGCTGAGCTTGGCCTTGCGGAAGATGTGCAGCGGCACCATCGGATCGGCATGGCGTGATTCCACGATCAGGAAGAGCGCGATCAGCACCACGGAGGCAACGAGCGAGCCCCAGGTGAAGAAGTCATTCCAGCCAGCGGCTGCGGCATTGGTGATGCCGAAGACAAAGAGCAGCAGACCGGGAGTAATCGTCAGCGCACCAGCCCAGTCGAAATGCTTGCGCACCTCGCCGCGGCTCTGATCCGCCGGCAGAACGAAGGGAGCGATCGCAAGCGCGAGGATCGCGACCGGAGCGCCCATGACGAGCGTTGCGCGCCAGCTGACGATGGTGGCTGCGCCGCCAAGCACCATGCCGAGCACGAAGCCGGTGGCGCCCGTCGAGGCGAAGACGCCGAGCGCCTTTGCCCGCTTTTCGCCCTCGCCGAAGACGGAGAGCAGCAAAGCGAGAGCCGCGGGCGCGGTGAAGGCGGCGGCGATGCCCTTGACCAGACGAGCGGCGATCAGCGTCGGACCGCTATCGACGAAACCGCCAGCGATGCTGGCAGCAGCGAATATGCCGAGCGACCAGAGGAAGACGCGGCGGTGGCCGAAGAGGTCAGCGACACGACCGCCGAGCAGCAGGAATCCGCCATAGCCCAGCACATAGGCGCTGACGGCCCATTGAAGCGAAGTTGCCGGCATACCAAGTTCGGTCTGAATGGCAGGCAGGGCGACCCCGATGGTGGAAACATCCATGGCGTCAAGGAAGTTCGCAGCGCAGAGCAGCAGCAACGCCAGGCCGGCTCCGCGCGGAGATGGGGAATTGGTCATCTATCTCAGTTCCTTCTTTGCTGCCGCCTTTGCCGGGAGGCTGGCCGGCGGCAGGGAACGAGAAAATGTACAGCTTCCAACCCCATTGCAAATTGATAGTAACGATGTCAGGTATTACTGATAATGATGAATGATGCTATCCTTCGCAAAATCGACCTGAACCTGCTGCTCGCCTTTTCGGTGCTGATGCAGGAGCGCAATGTCAGCCGTGCGGCCGAAAGGCTGCTGCTTGGCCAGCCCGGGCTTTCGGCTGCGCTGAAGCGTCTACGTGAGGCGCTGGATGACGAACTCTTCGTGCGTGTCGGCCGCGGTTTGCAGCCGACTGCACGGGCGCTTGCCATCGCACCGGCGATCGAAGATGCACTTTCTGGCCTCGAACGGGCGATCCGCCCGCCCGCAAGCTTCGATCCCTCAACCTGGCAGGGTGAGTTTCGCATCGGCATGTGCGACAATCTGGAGACCGCCTTCTTCGGCCCACTGGTAGCGAAATTGCGCCAGTTTGCACCGGGAGCACGTCTGGTCGGTATTGCCGCCGACAAGCGTGACATAGCGCAGATGCTGGATGATGGCGCCTTCGAATTCAGCGTCTCCGTGCATGAGGAACCGGCCTCGTGGCATGTGCGGATGCCGCTCTTCGAGCAATGCTCGATTGCCATTTACGATCCGCAGCAACTGCCATTGAAGCCACCGCTCAGCCTGGACGATTTTGTCAGGGCGCCGCATATCACGACCTCCCTCGTTGGCAGCGCGACCACGGCCGTCGATATCGCACTCGACAGAGCCGGCCTCACCCGCAACGTAGTGGCGACCGTTCCCCGATATTCGGCAATACCACCCGCACTCAGGGCCATGCCGGCGATCGCCATCGTGCCGGAATCGCTTGGCCGCTGCATGGCACAGCTTCACGACCTCGAAGCATCGATGCCGCCGATCGAGTTGCCGGCCGATTCAGTGTCCATGCTCTACCGGCGCGTGGACAGGGCCGATGAGCGTGCAGCATGGTTCCGGCGCTTGTTCGTGGAAGTGGCGGACAAGGTTTTGATCGCTTCGGGGTGCCAGGCGGGGATTTGCGCCGAAGCGGCTTGATTGCTGTCGGCCTACGAGAAAAGGCCCGCCGCAACCTTCGCCGCGACACTCCTTTGGCTTTGGATTCTGCCGATCGCAGACCGGCACGCTCCCGACAGATTAAAACAGGTGATTAGCGGGGAGTGACAGCTAGGAAAAGTTTAATCAATTTGATTCATCTTTCGCAACCGAAGCGAGTTTCGCTCGACTCCTCGGCGCATGACGCGCCTTTTCACACAAATCTTTGACCGTCACCGCGGAGCCCGCTTGGCCCCGCCGCCGTTGCCCCACGGCCGAATTATGGAAGCGTCATTCATGCTGAAGCATTTGAGCATCAAAACGAAAATCCTATCCGCCTTTTTCCTGCTCGGCCTGATTGCCTTTGCCGGCATCGGTTATGTCATCGTGCAGTTCCGTGAGACGGCAACGACCTATAGCAAGTTCCTCGAAAATGAGGGCCAGGGCGGCATCCTCGGCGCGCGCTCGTCTTCCAGCGCCTGGACGGCCGTCGCCTGGGGTTTGCGCATGTTTGAACTCGAACCCGGTACGCCTGAGTTCGAAAATGCCGAGAAGGTCGTCAACAGCAATTACGACGGCGCAAAAACGAAGATCCAGCAGGTCGCGGCCCTGGTTCCGAGCCGCGTCGACGCTCTGAATGACATTACCGCGACGCTGGAAAATCTGAGGGCATCGCAGAATGCCGTCATCAAGGCGCTGAAGGCCGGCGATCGGAAGGGGGCGGGCGAACTCCTGCTCAAGATGGACGATGCGCTGGCGCAGCTTTCCCCGAAGACGGGCGCCAACAACAACGCAATGACCGATCTGATCGTCCAGGGCAACAAGACCCTCGCGGCCTCTGTCGACAGCATCATTCTCGTCAGCGCCATCTCGATCGCTGTCGGCATCGCGCTTGCGCTCGGATTTGCGGTATTCATGGCGCATGCCGGCATTACCCTGCCGATGGCGCGTCTGCGCGGACGCATGGATACGCTTGCTGCCGGCGATACGGATAGCGAGATAGACGGGCTGGATCGCGGCGACGAAATCGGCAAGATGGCCGCAGCTGTCGCCGTTTTCCGCCAGAATGCAGTAGAGCGCGCACGCCTTGAGACAAGAGCGGCCGACGACCGTCAGTTGACCGAGTCGGAACGGGCCGACCGCGAACGCAGCAAGGCTGCCGAAGCTGCAATTCTCAACAAGGCTGTCGAAGAACTGGCCGCCGGTCTTGGCCGGCTTGCCTCTGGTGATCTTGCCACCAGCATCAACGTTTCCTTCGGCGGCGATCTCGACGGTTTGCGCAACGATTTCAACAATTCGGTCAACAAGCTGAACGAAGTGATGAGCGCCGTCGGCGTCAATGCCCGGGCAATCAACGCGGGGTCCAACGAAATCCGTTCGTCGGCTGACGATCTTTCGCGCCGGACCGAACAGCAGGCTGCCTCCATCGAGGAGACGGCGGCGGCACTCGAAGAGATCACCACGACGGTCCGCGACGCCGCAAAACGTGCCGAGGAAGCCAGCACGCTGGTGGCAAGCACCCGCCAGGGCGCGGAACATTCCGGCGAGGTTGTCCGCAAGGCGGTCGCCGCCATGCAGGAGATCGAAAAGTCATCCGGCGAGATCGGCAATATCATCGGCGTCATCGACGATATCGCCTTCCAGACCAACCTTCTCGCCCTGAATGCAGGCGTCGAAGCGGCACGCGCCGGTGAAGCCGGCAAGGGCTTTGCGGTCGTCGCACAGGAAGTACGCGAACTGGCCCAGCGTTCCGCAAACGCCGCCAAGGAGATCAAGGCCCTGATCCAGACCTCCGGAGCCCAGGTGCAGACCGGCGTCAATCTGGTCGGTGAAACCGGCACCGCTCTCGAAGCGATCGTCGGCCAGGTCCAGGAAATCAACCGCCACGTCCACGCCATCGCCGAAGCCGCCCGCGAACAGTCGATCGGCCTGCAGGAGATCAACACCGCGGTCAACACCATGGACCAGGGCACTCAGCAGAACGCTGCCATGGTCGAACAGACGACGGCTGCAAGCCACGGCCTCGTGTCTGAAGCGAACACGCTGATCGGCCTTCTCTCTCAGTTCAAGTTGGCTGCAGGTGCCGAGAACATGGCTTATTCGACCGTGACCAAACGCGACATGGCAGTTCGCTCCACCGTGCGGCCCGTCACGTCGAATACGAGGCCTGCCGCCTCGCCCGCACGTGCACTTGGCCAGAAGCTCGCAGGCGCCTTCGGCGGCGCCCAGCCTGCCGCTGCCGAGAACGAGTGGACGGAGTTCTGATCGGCGGACCGATCTGAGCGAATAGAAAAGGCCGGGCGTTTGCCCGGCCTTTTTAGATTCTGAAGTTCTACTCGACCGTTCCGGCCCTGCGCTTACGCTTCGGGCGTTCGTCGTTACAATCGATTCACTGGATCGATTGTTGCCGCTTCGCGGCACCACTCCAGCCCTTCGCTACGGCTCAGGGCGTTCGTCATTGCAATCGATTCACTGGATCGATTGCTCGGGCTTCGCCCGACCATTCCTCACTGCCAAACAACGATCGGGGTTTTGTTGGGAACGCGATCGTAGAGGTCGATGATATCCTGGTTGAGCAGGCGCACGCAGCCCGACGAGACGGCCTTACCGATGGAGCGCCATTCCGGGTTGCCGTGCAGACGGTAGAGCGTGTCCTCGTTGTTCGAGAAGATGTAGAGCGCACGCGCACCGAGCGGGTTCAAAAGGCCGGGCTCCATGCCGCCGCGTTCGATCGAGTATTTGGCGAGTTCCGGCTGGCGGGCGACCATCTCATTCGGCGGCTTCCAGCGCGGCCATTTCTGCTTCCACTGGATCACGCCGCTACCGGACCATGCGAAACCTTCGCGGCCGATGCCGACGCCGTAGCGCATGGCCATGCCGCCTGGCTGCACGAGATAGAGGAAACGCGAGGGCGTATCGACGACGATGGTGCCGGGAGGCTGGCCCGTCGGGTCCACGACCTGCTGGCGATAGTAGCGCGGGTCGATCTGCTGATAGGGAACGGCGGGAATGAGGAACCCGCCATCTTCGATCGGGCCGTACATAACGGCCAGTTCTGCTTCACTCGGCACGGTCGTCGTCTGGAACGCGCGGAAGGGCGAACGGTAGCTGATCGACATGCCGCCGTTCTGGACCGTGTTGTCGGTCGAGGCGCAGCCTGCCAGCGCGGACGCTGCTGTCAAAGCCGAAAAGGAAAGAAAGCTACGACGGGAGAGGGGTTTATCGAGGCTCATGACGCGGGACTGGTTTCCTTCGTGATGCGGGGCTTGCCATAAACGCAGCAGACCCCTGATTCGTCCAATGCCGATATCGACAAGGGAAAAATCTATCGGCTTATGCTAAATAAACCATAGCTTCACGCAGACGTGTCCGGCCGAGGGCAGACGATCTCGCCTGCCCTGTTGCAGCCCTACATCACAACGATCTCGGACTTGGCCGATACACGGTCATAGAGGTCGACGACATCCTGATTGAGCATGCGCACGCATCCGGACGAAACGGCCTTGCCGATAGACTGCCAGTCCGGCGTGCCGTGGATGCGATAGAGCGTGTCCTGACCGTTCTTGAAAATATACATGGCGCGGGCGCCGAGCGGATTCGAAAGGCCCGGATTCATGCCACCATTTTCGGCGGAGAAGGGCCGGACTTCCGGCTGGCGCGAGACCATTTCGACGGGCGGCGTCCAGCGCGGCCACTTCTGTTTCCACTGGATCACGCCGCGGCCCTTCCAAGCGAAGCCTTCGCGGCCAAGGCCGACGCCGTAGCGCATGGCCTTGCCGTTGGGCTCGACAAGATAGAGGAAGCGATCCTTGGTATCGACAACGATGGTTCCGGGGCGCTCATTGGTCTGGTAATTGACTTCCTGGCGCAGATATTCCGGCTGGATACGGCTTGCAGGGATCGCCGGCAGGGTGAAATCGCCGTCCTTCAACTGGGCATACATGCCCATGTCGAGTTTCAGCGGATTGCTGACCGGCAGGCCGTACGTCTGGTGGAATTGCGTCTGGTAAAGCTGGCGCGTCTGCGGCACCGGCTGATCGGGGATCGGCTTGACGCGACGCGGATCGACGCCTGGCGGCTCATAAAAGACCGGCGAGATTTCCTGCACGAAGCGCGCCGGAGAATCGGCCGCGACATCGGGAACGAGAATGTTACAGCCGCTCAGCATCGTTGCAGCGGCCGCGAGCCCGGCAAAGGGAAAAGCCCGGCGCAGAAAATTCATGAACCCATCCTCATCAGCGATAACAGAGATAGCATTATCTGCTCGCACGATGGCATTCGCGGCTGGCGCGAGGCTGGTGTAGCCAAGGCTGAGGTCGTCAGAAAGGCTGATGATGCGGGCCCCATGCCGGGTCTGCATCACGCGGCTGTCATGCCGCAATACTGTGGAAGAACTGGATGCTTTGCGCGATCTCGTCCGGGAGCGCTGAAGTATGGTTGCCGGCCACAGTATCGGCTTCGATATGCGTCCCGGCAGCACGGGCGCGCGAGACGAGCAGATCCGACCGATCGTTCAAATGCGATTCTTCCGTGCCATGGAGAACGCGCACCGGGCATTTGAAGCTGTGCGCGTAGCAGAGCGCAGTGCGCACTTCGAACTCATGCGCGTTCGTATCGTCGAAGCGGATATCTTCGGGATAACGGTTGAAGAAGCGGAAAGCATCCGCACTGCCTGATATCGGTACGGCGGCGCGGAAATGACGGATGCTCATGGCCGTCAGCATGGTCAGCGTGCCGCCAATGCTGTGGCCGGCAATGAACAACCGCTCGGGGTCGACGCCCGGGAGATGGCGCAGGCGCTCTGTGGCGGCAAGCACGTCATCCACCTCGTCATAAAAGCCGGAGAAATTGCCCATCTGGCCGTTTTCACCGCGCACCGAAGGCATCATCACGACATAGCCGGCATCCATATAGGGTTTCATCAACTGCCAGTGACCAATGCCCATGGCATTGCCGCCGTGCAGGAAGAGAATGCCGGGCTTGGACCTGCGCTCACGCTTGTATTTGGAGACCCAGGCGGTCAGCTCCAGTTCACCGCCATAGCCGGAGCGATAGAAGATCCTGTCTGCATCAGCGGGCGCATCGAGCGGCTCGTATTTGTCCGGCGCCGGCCCTTTCTGCACCAGCTTTGTACGGAAGTGGTGGCGCGCGCTGGCATAATCATGCCTGGCGATCCTCGGGACATCGGGAACATCAAAAGCGTTCGCAAACCCCGGAAGCAACAGCGAACCGGCAATACCCGCAAGCAGGCCGCGGCGTTGACGGAAAAAGGCATTTCGATCTTGCGAGCTCATACGCAGCACCCATTATCAATTCCCCGGCCCAAAAAATCTGCACCGGAAGAGGCTTGCCGCCAATACACATGCTGTTGAAAAGGGGGGACTGCGTCATTGTTGCGCAGGTAGATGTCATCATTCTGCCTTGGCGTCGATCATAGCGATCAGCGTGCGCAGGCGATCGGCCTCATAGGAGGGCTTTTCGGGGCGCAATCTGGCGATGCGGGGAAAACGCATGGCAACGCCCGACTTATGGCGGGTGGAACGGTTGATTCCCTCGAAGGCGACTTCCACCACGAAACCGAAGTCCTTGTCGGCCCGTACAGCCCGGACCGGACCGAAGCGCTCTGTCGTATTGTTGCGCACGAACTTGTCCAGCACTTCAAGCTCGGCATCGGTAAAGCCAAAATAGGCCTTTCCGACGGGAACGAGTTGTTCGCCATCCTCGCTGTCGGCCCAGACACCGAAGGTGAAATCCGAATAATAACTGGAACGCTTGCCGTGGCCGCGCTGGGCATACATCAGCACGGCATCGACATTGAAAGGATTGCGTTTCCATTTGAACCAGGGCCCCTTCATGCGGCCGGCCTGATAGATGCTGTCGCGTCGCTTGATCATCACGCCTTCGATGACGGGATCTGGCGGGGCAGCACGCAGGTCGTCCAGCTCTTGCCATGTCGAGAAGGGTACCAGAGGCGAGAGATCGAACCGATCATGGGGCGCGCGGTCGATGATTTGCGCGAGGCGGTCGCGACGTTCCACATAGCCCGTGCCGCGCACATCCTGCTCGCCGTCGAAAAGCATATCATAGGCGCGGATGAAGGCCGGGTATTCCTCCAGCATCTTCGGCGTCACCGTCTTGCGGTTCAGGCGCTGCTGCAGATCGGAAAACGTGCGGGTCGGGTTGTTGGATCGCGCCGTACCGCCGACCAGCAGCTCGCCGTCGATAACGCCGGAAAAACTGATCGCTTCAAGAATATCCGGAAAAGCGCCTGAAATATCGTCGCCGGAGCGCGAATAGATCCTGCGCGTCTCACCGGAACGGGAAAGCTGTACCCGGATGCCGTCCCACTTCCACTCGGCGGCGTAATCGGCAGGGGCGAGACTGTCGAGATCGCCCTCCTCCACGGGATTGGCGAGCATGACGGAATGGAAGATTGCGGGCGTCGCCAGAACCGGCTTTTCCTCACCGCCTTCCAGCCATTTGAACAGGCTCTCATAGGGCGGCTGCAGGCCGTGCCACAGAGTTTCTATCTCGGTAACATCCTTGCCGCCGAGATCGGCGAGCGCCTGCTTGGCAAGGCGCGCCGACACGCCGATGCGCAGCGCTCCGGTCGCGAGCTTGATGAAGGCGAAGCGGCCGGAAGGATCGAGACGATCGAGCAGGTCGCGCACGAAGCTGCGGACTTCGGTGCGGCCAAGGGAATTCATCCTGACGACAACGTCGCCAAGGCGTGGTTGGGCGAGCGCCGAGCGGTCTATATCGCGCTCATTGTCCCAGACGAGAGAGATGGTTTCGGCGAGATCGCCGACATAGTCGTAGGAATAGCGGAAGAGCACTTCGTCCATGCGCTCCAGAACCAGTTCGCGCAGCATGGCGGGCTTGACGTTGCGCACCTCCAACGTGCCGGCGATGGCGGCAAGGCCATAACCGCGATCAGGGTCCGGCGTGTCGCGGAAATAATCCGTCAGGAGCTTGAGCTTGCCATTACGGCTTGGGGTCAGGACCAGGCGGTCGAGGAGATCGGCGAAGGCTTTCATGCTTCAATCCCCCTCGTCCTCATAACCCACCAGATGCAGCGGCTTGGCCTTGATGCCCTGCAGCTCGCACCAGCGCACCAGTGCTTCCTCGCGGCCATGCGTGACCCAGACTTCCTGCGGAGCGAGCTCGGTGATCGTCTCGGTCAATTCCGGCCAGTCGCAATGGTCCGATATGACGAGTGGCAGTTCGACGCCGAGTTGCTTGGCGCGCTGGCGCACCATCATCCAGCCCGACGCGAAGGATGGCAGCGGATCGTTAAAGCGCCTCGCCCAGCGGTCGGCAAAAGCGGAGGATGGGCCGATGACAACGGCGCCCTTGAAGGCAGATTTGTCGCGGCTTTCGATGGTGGCGGGCAGCAGTTCGCCGAGATCGATGCCCTGGCTGACGTAATAATCGCAGAGCCTTTCCATGGCGCCGTGAATATAGATCGGCTCGCGGTAGCCGGCGTCTCGCAGCAGGCGGATGACCCGCTGCGCCTTGCCGAGCGCATAGGCGCCGACGAGATGCGTGCGTTCGGGAAACTGGCGCAGCGAAGCGAGCAGCTTGCCGGTCTCGTCGATCGGATCGGGATGATGGAAGACCGGCAATCCGAAAGTCGCCTCGGTGATGAAGACGTCGCAGGGTACCGGCACATAGGCTTCGCAGGTCGGGTCCGGGCGGCGCTTGTAGTCACCTGAGACGACGATGCGTGTGCCGTTCTTCTCGATAGCGATCTGGGCCGAGCCGAGCACATGACCGGCCGGATGGAAGCTCACCTTCACGCCATTGACGACCAGTTCTTCGCCGAAAGCGGCCGGCTGTTCGGTGACACAGAAGCCGTCGCCGTAGCGGATGCGCATGATGTCGAGCGTCTGGCGGGTGGCGAGCACGTTGACGTGGCCCGGACGGGCATGATCGGAATGGCCGTGGGTTATCAGCGCGCGTTCCACCGGCCGCACCGGATCGACATAGAAGCCGCCTTCAGGGCAATAGAGCCCTTCGGGGGCGGGATAGAGCAGCGCGTCGGGTCTCATGACAGCAAAGATAGTGGGAATTGCGTTTTGCGCCAGAGGGATGGCAGACGGCAAATTTATCGGTGCCGGGCGTGCCATTGCATCCGGGGAGAAGCCTCGCTAGCTTCGCCCGCGCTGCAACGAGCGGCGGACGAGAGGCGCATGAAGACTGTTTTCCTATATGCATTGATGGTGCTGGTGCTGACGCTGCCTGCCGCCGCCTCGGCGACAGACTGGCAGCCGAGCGAAGAAGTGAAGCCATACGCAATCACCGGCCGCACCGGCATGGAGCTATACCAGTCGATCGGCGAACGCGGCCCGCAGGTCGGGCCAGGCCGAGTGATCGCCCATACGACCTTCAAGCTGACCTGGACGCGCAAATACGAGCAACAGGGCAGCGCCTGCACGCTGACCTTTGCAAAGCCGAAGCTCATCATCATCTACACGCTGCCGAAAGCGCCTGGTGACCTGCCTGCGGCGACAAAAGCAAGCTGGGACAGTTTCCTTGCCGGCGTGCGTACGCATGAGCGCTGGCATGGCGAGACGATCATCGAGATGGTCAAGGAGATCGAGGCGCTGAGCAACGGCTTCTCGGTCGCAAATGATCCCGGCTGCAAGAAGATCCGGCCGGAACTGACGGTGCGGCTCGGCGAACTCTCCAACAAACAGCGCCAGCAAGGCCGGGATTTCGACCGTGTGGAAATGAGCGAAGGCGGCAATATCCAGCAGCTCATCCTGAAGCTGGTGAACGGCCCCTGATCACTCAAAGTGCAGCGAGGAATGCATCGACACGGGTCCAGGTGGCCTCGGCTGCTCCGGCATCGTAATCCGGAAGCGCCGGATCCGTGTAGAGATGGCCGGCGCCGGAATAGAAGAAAACCTCCAGGGCGATATTGGCTCTCGCGGCATGAGCGCGCCATGCCGCCACTTCATCGGCAGGCTCGAAATCGTCAGGATCGGCGAGATGCACCTGCACGGGAATGCCCTCGCGTGCATTGGCGGGAATTTCCGCGATACTGTGCAGCAGGAGCATGCCCGATGCCATCGGCCTGGTAGGCCAGAGGCTGGCGGCGATGCCCGCGCCCATGGAAAAGCCGCCGAGCACGGCCGATGCCGGCAATTCGGCGATCGCTTGTTCGGCGCGTTTGCAGAGCCGCATCCAGCCGATCTCCTCACGGATGGCGAAACCTTCCTCGATCGTGGCCCCTACCCGCCCTTCGTAGAGATCGGGCGTTACGACCTGATGCCCGGCCGCGCGAAGGCGTGTCGCCGCATCCCGCTCGATGGAGCGAAATCCATAGACCGAATGAAAAAGTGCAATCGCTGCCATTGCTGCCTCCCTGTTTTACAGAGTCAAGATAGGGTTCCTGCAACGTGAAGGCGAGGTTTAACCGACAAAAGCCGCAAATGAGCCCAAGAACCACCGGAATCACTTTCTAGCCATTTGGCGGGCATGGCCGGAGGAAATAATGGGACGGAAGCTCAAATATATAGGCCTGGGGGTTCTCGCCTTTGCCGCAGTGGTTTATCTCAACAATACCAGTCTTTTAGCGGAGCATCAGCAGGGCAAACCGCTGCTTCTGGCGCATCGCGGCATCGCCCAGCGGTTCGATGAGACAGACCTCAAGAACGATACTTGCACGGCTGCGCGGATGCTGCCGCCGAAACATGATTATCTCGAAAATACGATCCGCTCCATGCAGGCCGGTTTCAATGCCGGTGCCGACGTGGTGGAGGTGGATGTGCATCCGACGACAGACGGGCAATTCGCGATCTTCCACGACTGGACGCTCGATTGCCGCACGGATGGTCACGGTGTCACGCGCGAACATTCGATGGCCGAGATGAAATTGCTCGATATCGGCTACGGCTATACCGCCGATGGTGGCAAGACCTTCCCGTTTCGCAGCAAGGGCATCGGCCAGATGCCGACGCTGGATGAAGTCGTTTCGACCTTCCCGGACAAACATCTGCTCATCAATGTCAAAAGCCGCGACCCTTCCGAGGGCGAGAAGCTTGCTGCGGTGCTGAACGGCCTCTCCGCCGAGCGGCGCGCCAATATCATCGTCTATGGCGGCGATGAACCGATCGAACGCATCCGGCAACTGGCGCCCGATATCCGAACGGCGTCGCGCGCCAGCCTGATGGGCTGCCTTACCGGCTATATCGGCTACGGCTGGACGGGCATTCTACCCGGCGCCTGCAAGAATGCGATGATGCTGGTGCCGATCAACTATGCCCCTTGGCTCTGGGGCTGGCCGGACAGGTTTCTCGACCGGATGCGCGATGCCAATACGCAGGTCTTCGTGATCGGCCCCTATCACGGCGGCGGCTTTTCGACCGGCATCGACGATGCCGAACGGCTGGCGCAACTGCCGCCTGATTATTCCGGCGGCATATGGACGAACGAGATCGAGACGATCGCCGATCTGGTGAAGTGATCAGGCGCTTCGCGTCAACATGGTGACGATTTCCTCAGGCGCAACGGGCTTGGAGAAGCGATAGCCCTGCGCTTCTTCGCACTTGGCCCACCGCAGGAATTCCAGCTGGGCATCGGTTTCCACACCTTCGGCGAGCACCGAAAGCTTCAGGGTCTGCGCCAGCGAAATGACCGCCGAGGCAATGGCGACCGCGGTCTTGTCGGCCGGCAGGGCCTCGACCAGCGAGCGGTCCATCTTCAGCCGATCGAAGGGGAAGGTCTTCAATGCCGCAAGCGAGGAATAGCCGGAGCCGAAATCGTCGATCGACAGGCGCACGCCGAGCCCGCGCAACGACAGCATGATGGCGAGTGCGCGGGCGGCATCATGCATGATGACGCTTTCGGTCACTTCCAGCTCCAGCCAGCGTGCGTCCAGGCGGTGTTTTTCGATCGCCTCCGCAACGTGGGAGGCAAAATCCGGATCGGCGAACTGCTTGGGCGAAACGTTGACGGCGATCGTCAGCGGCGCGAGGCCCATATCCTGCCAGGCGCGGGCCTGACGGCAGGCCTCGCTCAGAACCCAAAGGCCAAGCGGCACGATGAGGCCAGTTTCCTCCGCAAGCGGGATGAAATTCAGGGGCGGAATGACGCCTTTGACTGGATGGTTCCAGCGCACTAGCGCTTCAAGACCGGTGATGCGGCCCGTCGCGACATCGACCTGCGGCTGGTAGAGCAGGAAAAGCTGGTTGGCGACGATCGCCTGGCGCAATTCTTCCTGTTCGCTGAGCGGCAGATCGACAGCATTGCTGACGACGCCATCGTGATATTGCAGCGTGTTGCGGCCAAGTTGCTTGGCGCGGTACATCGCCTTGTCGGCATTGGAAAGCAGTTCGTCCGGAGTGGCGCCGTCCCACGGGAAAGCGGCGATACCGATGCTGGAAGTGACGGCGATCTCGCCGACCTCAGAGCGTATCGGCTTGGAAATCGCCTTCTGCAGTTCCCGCAGGCGCCGCATGATGCCGGCGTCATGGCTCGACTGATGGACGAGCACGACGAGGAATTCGTCACCGCCGAGGCGCACGACCATGTCGGACGCGCGCACGCAATTGGCCATGCGGGCTGCCGTTTCCTTCAGCACTTCATCGCCAGCGGCATGGCCGTTGGTATCGTTGATTTCCTTGAAATTATCGAGATCGATGTAGGCGACCGTGACCTTGCGATTGTTGCGGCGGGCCTGGTCGAGGATCTTCGCCATCCGCTCCTTCAGGAAGGCGCGGTTCGGCAGGCCGGTCAGATCGTCATGATGGGCCATGAAATGGATGCGGTCGTCAACGCGCTTGCGCTCGATGGCAATGCCGGCAATGTGGGTAGCGAGCCCCACGAGCTTCATCTCACGCTCGGTCGGGCGGCGCCTCTCCTTCGAATAGAGTGCGAAGGTGCCGAGCACATTCTTCTGCGAGGTGCAGATCGGAGTGGACCAGCACGAGCGCAGACCATACTGGCTGATGATCGCTCGGAAGTCTTCCCAGAGCGGATCGGCCATGACATCCTCGACGATGACGGTTTCGCCCCGCCATGCCGCCGTACCGCAGGAGCCGACTTTGGGGCCGATGACGATGCCATCGATCATGCGGCTGTAGGAGCCGGGCAGATTGGGGGCAGCCCCGTGATAGAGCCGCGTACCTTCGCTGTCGAGAAGCAGCACGGAGCCGGAAATGCCGGGCACCTGACGCTCGATCATCAGCACCAGCGCCTCAAGGATCATCGGCAGCGGCTCGTTGCGGGCGATCATCTCCAGGAGGTTCGCCTGGCCGCGATAAAGCTCTTCCTGCCGCTTGCGCTCGGTAATATCGCGCGAAATGCCGATGAGGCCGACGACCTCTCCGCGATCGTTGCGCAACGGGATCTTGGAGGTCAACCGGCACATCGTGCCGCCGTCCGGCAGCGGCACCAGCTCTTCCATGTCGACGCGCGGCTCACCACCTAACATGATATCCTGCTCGACATCGAAGTAACGGCGGGCCGTGTCAAAATCGAACAGGTCGAAATCGCGCTTGCCGGCAATCTCCGCGGCGTTTTCAAAGCCATGGCTGCGGGCCATGACAGCATTGGCGAAGACGAAGCGGCCGTCACGGTCCTTCACGTAGAGAAAATCGGGGAGCTCGTGGACGATCGCCTTGAGGCGAAGGTTTTCTATGCCTTCGGGGAGATGACGAGCGGTGGCTGCCATCATCGCTTCGGTTGCGGCGACGATACGGCGGCTCTCGGCACTGAAGGTTTCACCAGATTCCCAACGTCGAGCACCCATTTCGTTCATGACGCTGATCTCCTGGTGAAAGGCAGGCCTTATCTACAATAATCATAATTGAAACCGCTTTCCAAACTAACCGTCATTTCCTTCGAGTTGCTTAAATGGAAAGGTGAACAAGACGACAATATTAGAAATATTACCGGCGTTACTCGACCGGAAGTTATTCTTCTGTTGCGGACATGTAGCAAAAAGGAACATTGCCGCTGGCACGATTCCTGCGTCACTACGGGCATGAAGAAAGAATTCAGCACGATTTCCCGCCGGCACTTGCTCGGCATGGCAGCCGCCTCCGCCGCGGCCATGGCGGCGCCACGCGTCTTTGCAGCGCCGGCCGGCAGCCCGGACCTGCGCGGCTCGATCGATGCCGTGCAATATCGCGCCATTCCCGAAAGCGGCGACAAGAAGAACCGCAATCTGCAGCAGATGATCGAGAAGGCGGCGCGCGAGAATGCGCCGGTCTTCCTGCCGCCAGGCGCCTATCGTATTTCCAACCTCACACTGCCCGACAATACGCGCATCATCGGCGTGCCGGGCGCAACACGGATCGTCTACACCGGCGAAGGCCATCTGTTCGCCGCCGAAAATGTCGGCCGCATCGAGCTTTCCAATCTCGTCATCGACGGAGCGAACCGCTGGCTTGCCGACTATGCCGGCGCGCTCGTCCAGTTCACCAGCGTTGGCGAAGTGCTGATCGACAATTGCGAGATCGTCGGTAGCAGTAAATATGGACTACAGCTCGAGCGCTGCGGCGGGAGGATCGGGCGCAGCAGCATTTCGGGCGCGGCGCAATCCGGCATTTACGTGGTGGAATCATCAGGGCTCTCGATCACGGATAATGTTGTGTCCGACTGCGGCAATGGTGGCATTCTGGTGCATCGCTGGAAGAAGGCCGAGGACGGCACGATCGTTTCCGGCAATCGCGTCTCCAATATCCGCGCCAATGACGGCGGCACCGGCGAAAACGGGAACGGCATCAACATCTTCCGTGCGGACGGCGTGACGATCAGCAACAACCAGATTTCCGACTGCGCCTTTACCGCCATCCGCGCCAATTCCGGCTCCAACGTCCTGATCAGCAACAATCAGTGCCGCCGCTCGGGCGAGACGGCGATCTATGTGGAATTCGAATTTGTTGGCGCCGTTGTAACAGGCAATGTGATCGACGGGGCGGCGAACGGCATTTCGATTGCCAATTTCGACCAAGGCGGCCGGCTGGCGAGTGTGACGGGCAATGTCATCCGTAATCTGACGCTCGATGGGCCTTACAAGCACGAAGTCGGGTTCGGCATCGGCATTGCGGCCGAGGCCGATACGCTTGTTACGGGCAATGTCATCGAGGATGCGCCGCGATGGGGGCTCCAGATCGGCTGGGGGCCTTATCTGCGCAATGTCATCGTCAACGCCAATGTGGTGCGCAAATCGCCGGTCGGCTGCGCGATCTCGGTTGCCGAGGGCGCCGGTACTGCCGTCATCACCGACAACATCTTCCAGGAGATGGGCAAGGGTGCGGTATTCGGCTTCGAATGGGAGAAACAGGTTTCCGACGAACTTGGTGACGGCGGCACGCGCTACGCACAACTGACGGTCGAGCGGAACCGGATTTCCTAAGCGCCATCAAAAGCTTTCATCAAGATATCATCCTCAGGCGCTTCCTTCAGTAGAGCGTCGGCTTTAGGGTCGGCGCACAAAGGAAGAGGGGCTCTCATGCTGACGATTTATGGCGTTTATCGCTCGCGGACCGCGCGCGTTTACTGGATGGCCGAGGAACTGGGGATCGAATTCCGGTCCGTGCCGGTGCTGCAGGCGAGACGGCTCGACAATCCGCTCGCGCCGGATGCGCCGATCAATACGCTCTCGCCGGAGTTTCTGGCCATCAACCCGATGGCGATGATCCCGGCTATAGAGGACGGCGATCTCGTCATGAACGAGTCATTGGCGATCAATCTCTATCTTGGCCGCAAATATGGCGGCGAACTTGGCGGAAAAACCGTCGAAGAAGACGGTTTGTTGTCGATGTGGACGATCTGGGCCATTTCCGAGCTCGACGGCAATACCGGCAAGATCGTTTCGACCTATGATGACGGCAAGGAAAATACCGAGGCCGGACGCGCGGTGATCGATGTCGCCAGCCGCACCATGAAGCGGCCGCTTGGCGTGCTTGAAAAGCATCTTGAGGGCAAGGACTGGATCGTCGGCGGACGCTTTACGGTCGCCGACCTCAATATCGCGGAAGTGCTGCGCTACGCCCAGAGTGAGACCTCGATATTTGCGGCGCATCCGAATATCGATGCGTGGATCAAGCGCTGCCAGTCGCGCCCAGCCTATCTGGAAATGCAGCGCAAGCGCTCGCTGGAGCCTGTTGAGGTCTGATAGCTAACCGAAGATCGCAGCCGTTTCGGCCATTTCTTCGCGAATCCAGGCCTTGAAGTCGCGCACCTTCTTCGGTTCGCGACCGCCTTCGGCGGTGACGAAATAATAGCCGTCGCCGGTATTGGCGCGGATGCCGAAGGGCGCCACCAGCCGCCCTTCCTCCAGCGAAAACCGCGCAAGCGTCTGCCAGGCGAGCATCACGCCCTGCCCTGCAATCGCGGCATCCAGACAGAGTGAGGCATCGTTGAAGCTGTGGCGCACGGCGGGCGGCGCACCGGAGAGGCCAGCTGCCCGTATCCAGATATCCCATGTGAACATGGCATGAGCATCGATGACGGCCGGCAGCTTGAGAATATCGGCCGGCTCCTTTAATTGTTCGGCCATCTGCGGAGAGCAGACCGGAAATACCAGCTGATCCAGGAGATGTTCGACCCTCACGCCCGGCCATTGGCCCTTGCCGACGCGGATGGCGACGTCGATATCGGAGGCAGCCGGATTGACGAGCTTCGTCGTTGCATCGAGGCGCAGGTTGATCTCAGGATGGCGTTCCATGAACCGGTCCAGCCGGCAGACGAGCCAGCGGGCGGCGAGGACCGGTGCCACCGAGATGGTCAGAATGCACTCATCCTTGCGCTGCGCCATGGCAACGCCTTCCGAAAGCCGGAGAAAGCCCTCGTTCAGCGCGGCAAGAACGGGAACACCGGCTTCCGTCACAAGCATACCCTTCGGTGAACGCTCGAAAAGCAGCCGGCCGAGCTGGGCTTCGGCCTTGATGACCTGCTGGCTGACGGCACCGACGGAAACGCCAAGCTCATCGGCTGCGGCCTGCAATGAACCAAAGCGGCCGACAGCTTCCAGGGCGCGGAGGCCATTCAGATGCACGGAATTCAGATTTCTCATATAGTTTTCCTATAGCATCGAGTTGGTAATCTCAATTGAAAAGCCGCCGCTTAACATTGATATTGTCATCATAAGGCATTTGTCTTTGAGCCGTTGCAGGTGTGATGCAGCAGATTTTCCTGCTCTTGCGCGAAGGGCTGCGGCTTGCCTTCAGAAAGCGAGACCATGATGTCAATGCTGAAGTTTTTCTTGAGCCCATCGACCGCCGACACCGAGAGCGCCCCGGCCCAGTCCCGCCGGGAAGACGATCTGCTTGATCACCCCGATATCGCATCCATGTCGCAGCGGGAGCTTGCGGATCTGCCTCTGCCGATCCCGGTATCCACAGAGATACCACAACGGCAGCTAGAGAAATGCGCCTGAATCAGTGATATATTCCCGCTATCGAATATTCGGGGCGGGGCGCATGACGGAAAGCGTGGAAGGCATTCTGGCAAGGTTGACGCGACTGGCAAAGGAGGCCGGGCTACCGGGGATCGAGGAAAGCACCTCTTATGGCAATCTGGCGCTGAAGGTGGGCGGCAAGAGTTTCGTCGCGGTCAAGAATGACGAGACGGTGGTGATCTCGGTCCCGATCGACCACAAGGAACATCTGCTGACAATGGCACCCGACATCTACTATCAGACCAACCATTATGTCGGCTGGCCGCACCTGCCAGTTCGGATCGCGGTGATCGGCGATGACGAACTCAAGCAGCGGCTGATCGACGCCTGGACCTACCGGGCGCCGAAGAAGCTGATTTCCGCCTATCGAGCCTAGGCTTTTTCGCGGGCGAGCGCGCGCTGCACGGCGGGACGCTGCAGCATCCGGGCATAATGGTCGCTGACCCTCGGAAACAAGGCGGGATCGACGCCGTCGGACGGCAACCAACCCGTCATGACGAAAAGATAGGGATCGGCAATCGTGTAGGTCTGCCCCATCACCCACGGCCCCTCGAACAGGCTCGTTTCGATCAGTTCGAAACTTTCGGTCATTGTCTGCGGCACTTTGGCCTTCATCGCTTCAAGCGCTGCGGCATCATCGGCCCAGCGATATCCGCGCGGCCGATGGGCATGGTTCACATGCACTGTCGATGAGATGTAGCTGTTGAACGCCTGCAGCCGCGCAAACTCGTAGGGATCGTCGAGCGGAGCAAGTTTCGCGGCCGGAGCGATCTGGGCGATATAGGCAAGGATTGCCGTGTTCTCGGTCAGCACACCGCGATCGGTTCCCAGTGCCGGCACGCGACCCTTCGGATTGATCTTCAGATAGGCTTCCGAGCGCTGCTCGTTTTCCTTCGTATTGACCTTCTTCGCCTCGAAAGAGAGCCCCGATTCCTCCAGGGTGATCAGACTTGCGAGTGCGCAGCTTCCTGGCGCGAAATAGAGCGTGAGCATGATGAGACTCCCCTTTTCGGGGAGCCTTATAGCGTGAGCTTCGGGGCCTGCGAAAGGTGTCCCTTTTCTTTATGCGCAGCCCGGCACGTCTTCCAGCCGGTGCCAGACCGGAATGCCCCGCTCGGTCGCGATGCGCACGTCATTATCGGCACCCTTGGAGTCACCCGGCAGTCGCAGCACGCCCTCGCAAAGCTGAAGCAGGCGGCCAGCGACAGGATGGAAGATTTCCTCGTAGAGATCGTCACCCACCGATTTTCCGCCCGCGGCATTCCAGACCGGCAGGGCCACCCATTCGCCGATCATCGGCACATGGCCCGCCTTGAACAGGGCGTGCGACGGCGCTTCCAGGCGCTTGAGGTTGGCGGCCATCTTTGCCGGGTCGTCACCCGTTCCGGACCGATACGGCCCGGCAATCAAGATCAACATTGTCGTCTCCATCAACTCCCGGCTTCATGCACGGGATTTCCTGAAAATGCATGATATTTCTTGATTGTCGAGTCTATTCGTGCAAAATCACGATATTTCGTAGATTTTCATGCAGGACCATTCATGCTGACCAGCCAACGCAAGGCTCTTATCCTCGACATCCTGCGCCGCGACGGACAGGTGATCGCCAAGCGCGTGGCGGAGGATTTCGAACTGTCGGAAGACACGATCCGCCGCGATCTAAGGGAGATGGCTGGCGAAGGGCTCCTGAAGCGCGTACATGGCGGCGCATTGCCCATCGCCCCCGACCTGCCGGATTTCACCGCCCGGCGCGATGTCGCCTCCGGTGTCAAGGCACGGCTCGGCGCGAAGGCGGCGCAGATGGTGAAGGCCGGGCAGATGGTGTTTCTCGACGGGGGAACGACGACAGCGGAAGTGGCGCGCCACCTGCCGCGCGATATTGCCTTCACGGTCGCCACCCACAGCCCGACCATCGCCGCAGAATTGGAGCATCACCCGAGTGCCGAGGTGATCCTGTGCGGCGGTAAGCTCTACAAGCATTCGATGGTAGCGACGGGCGCGGTAGCGATGGCATCCATCTCGGCGCTGCGGCCGGATACCTTCTTTCTCGGGGTGACGGCTGCTCATCCCGTGCATGGATTTTCAACCGGCGACTTCGAGGAAGCCGCGATCAAGCGGCATATCTCCCGCTGCTCGGCGGAAACACATGTACTGCTGACCGCAGAGAAATTCGATCTCGTCTCGCCCTGCCCGGTGCTTGCGATCAATGAGGTGGCGGGGCTGATCGTGCCGGCGGAGATGCCGGCAGAACGGCTGCAGCCCTATGCCGATCTCAATGTCGCAATTGCCGCAGCCTGACCCGCTTGCGGCGCAGCGGCGGTATCAGGCCAGGCGGCAGCAGACTCAGGAAGAGCATGGTGATGAAGACGGCGAGGACGACGATTCCGGGCAGGTCATTGCCGAACCCGAGCGTCAGCGCTTCCTGCAGGCGCGGCTGGACTGTTGCGATGACGGCGGCGAGCATCGGCATGCCCGCGACCTTCGCCACCCCCCAGGAGAGCCAGCCCATATCCGCGACAGCAGCAAGCGCGCCGTAAAGGGCCGCCGCATAGATCATCCCGTACAATAAGGCAGAAACGCCAAAGGGTATGCTGTCATCTTCCTCGAAGGGAATGGCAAGATAGACAAGCAGGGCGGCAAGAAACAGGAAGGCCAGTGGAAGCGCCTGTGAAATTGCTGTCCACTGCAGGCGCCCGGCTGTCGCAATGAACAGCAGAAAGGGCATGGTGCCGACAAACCATAGAGCGACGACCGGCCCCCAGAGCAGCAAAAGCGAGAAATAGCTCAGCCGCAGCATGGCCGCGCCGAAGAGGATGGCGATTGCGAGCCAGACGCCGGCAGGTTTCAGCGTATCCGACATGAACTGCACCATCGGCATGCAGGAGCCTGCCGTACCGATACAATTGGAGAGTTGCAACGCGAGCCAGGTGAAATAATCGAAGCAGAATGTCACGAACATCAGCAGGGTGACGCCGGTCAGCATCCACCACAAATAGCGGCCTGCCAACATATCCCGCCCTCACCGTTTCGGAGGAGACGCATTCACGCGCTCCGTCACGGCGAAAGACATGTCCGACCGCCGGACGTGCCTCAAAATATATTAGACAATTCTTATTTTTCTATAACTTATATTCGTAACAATGCAGCGATTGGGCAGCAATCAGACCAGTGCCCCGGTCGCCCTGATATCGCCGACATGGATGCCGTTCCAGTTATGCAGCGGCTTGCTGGCAATTGCCATCAGTGCCTCATGCTCCTTGCCGCCTTTCTCGAAGAAACGGGCAAGCGTCGCGGCAATCGTGGCCTCGGCGGCGCGACCGGCGCCATCGTCAACCTTCAGCGCGATTGCGATGCCTTGCTCCGGAATGGCGGCGCAGAAAACGCCTTCCGCACCTGTCTTGCAGAAGATGCGGCCGGGGGCGATCTGCATCAGGATCGTGCAGGCGCGGCCGGTTCCGGCAACATAGAAAGGCTCGGCCATGCAGGCTTCGAACAGGCGGCGGGAAGCTTTCGCGCGCTCGGCGCCAAGGCCGTTGCCGGTTGCCATCTTCGCGAAGCCGTGGGCAAGCCCCTTCAGCGGCACGGCATAGCTGGGGATGGAGCAGCCGTCAGTGCCGCAATTGTCATGGCCGAGAGCGGCACCGGTCAGGCCTTCCATGGCATCGCGGATCTGCTGCTGCAGCGGGTGATCGTAACCGACATAGCCCTTGCTATCGATGCCCTGATGGCAGCAGGCGCAGACGAAGCCGGAATGTTTGCCGGAGCAATTGTTGTGGAGTGCCGTCGGCTTTTCCAGCGTGCGGGCCTGGTGGATCAGCGTCTTCTGGTCGGAAGACCAGTGCGCACCGCATTCCAGCGCCTCAACGTCACGACCGGCACGCGCCAGCATGGAGGCTGCGAGCGCCACGTGTTCGTCCTCGCCGCTATGAGAAGAGCAGGCAAGCGCCAGTTCCTTGTTGCCGAAGCCATAGGCATCCGCCGCGCCGCTTTCGATCAACGGCAGCGCCTGCATGGCCTTGCAGGCCGAACGCGGGAAGACACCCTGCTCGATATCACCCAGAGAAAGGACCACCCGGCCATCACCATCCACAACCGCGACCGATCCGCGATGGCGGCTTTCGACGAGCGAACCTCTGGTGACTTCAACGAGGACGGGATTGGACATGGGCGAGAATCCGGATCGTGGGTAGGAAGACTGCAGGCATAGACCCTCATTCGCGGAAAGCCAATGGAATTTACGTCGCAAGCCGGCCGATCACAGCATCTGAACAACCATCACACGAAGTGACTGCAGGTGCGGCAAACTATCGTTTTCCGTGTGGGCGCGATGAGGCTAATGGTGGGGCATCAGGACTCATGCCATGCCATCCTCATTTTCTTCGATCATCCGCGACAGCCGCATCCGCATCCCGACCGTCACGCTGGTGGCGCTCGCCTTCACCTATGCCTCGACGGTTCCCTATCAGTCGATCATCGGCATTACCGAGCTTGGCATGAGCGACGGCGCCTATTCGGCGCTCGTATTCTTTGCAGCGATCGTCAACGTCTCGGTCAGCCTGACTCTCGGCATCTGGTCGGACAGGCTGACGGAGCGACGGCCACTGGTGCTGGCCCTTTCGGTTGCCGGCATGATCGGCTTCGGATCGATCGCGCTCATCCACAATCCCTCGGTCTTCATCTTCTCGGTTCTGTTTCTCGTGCCGATGAGCAACTCCACCTACTCGCTGCTGTTTGCGAGTGTCAGGGCCCGCACCAACCAGCTCGCCCGCAGCGAAGCGGTTGCCATCACCTCGACGGTGCGCGCACTTTACTCCGGCTCCTGGGCCGTGGCGCCGGGGCTGGTCGGGCTTGCGCTCGTGACTTCGCCATCGATGACCCCGGCCTATGGCGTCGCGGCCATCGCAAGCCTCATCTGCTTCTGCCTCTATTTCTTCTTTGCACCCGGCAACGGCCCGGTGCGCGAGCGGGTACCGGACCAGCCGGGTTTCTTCGTCTCGTTGAAGCGGGTCTTCGCACCCGATGTTTTCCTGCGCGTCTTCGTCATGTCGCTGCTGCTCGGCCTGCAGCGGCTGAGCGGTATGGTTGCGCCGCTCATCATCGTGCATTCGATCGGCGGTTCCGTTGTCGATGTCGGTTTTCTCTCGGGCCTCACGGCCTTTCTCGAAATGCCGTTCATGATGATGTGGGGGCTTGTGCAGCGGCGCTTCCAGACCGTGCATGTGCTGGCCTTCGGTAGCGCCCTTTATTGCCTCTATCTGGTGCTCCTCGGCTTTGCCACCGCGCCCTGGCAGCTCTATGCGCTGCTCGGCCTCAATGCCTGCGGGGCGGCTGCCATCCTCAGCCTGCCGATCACCTATCTGCAGGATCTGATTGCCGACCGGCCGGGGCTTGGCAGCTCGCTGATCTCGCTCAACACCTTTATCGGCATCGGTGTCGCCGCCGGCCTCTTCGCGCTCGGAACGGCGATTACGGATTATTCCGGTACCGCCTTCGTCGGTGCGGCAACCGGCGTCATCACCATCGCAATCCTGCTTTACATGGAAAGCAGCGGCCGCGTGCGGCAAGTGGCGTGAATTACAGCCGTGTGATGCGATAGGCGCAGCGGCGCGCGCCGTGCAGGATATGCTCGCTACGCTCGACCTTGGCCGAGAGGACACTGCGGAAGGTATCGAGTTCGGAACGGCAGAAACCCGCACAGACGGTTGCGGCTGCACAGATCGGGCAATGGTTTTCCACCAATATCAATGAACCATCCTCCTCCTGCCAGCTATCGGCCATATAGCCTTCGCGGCTGCGGATTGCGGACAGTCCTTCGACGCGGGCAGCAAGATCGGGCGCTCCGGCAAGTTCGTCGCGATAACGCTGCAACGTCTCATTTTCGCGGGCGGCGATAACGGCATCGAGCGCTGCGGGGCCGAGTTGCGCGACAAGTGTCGTCAGCAGCGTCGCCGTCAACTCGGCATGACCATCCGGGAAATGGCGATTGCCCTCGGCTGTCAGATGCCAGAGCTGTCGCGGACGCCCCCTGCCCTTGGGCGCAACGGTCACCGGCTCCACCAGGCCCTCTTCCGTCATCTTGGCAAGCTGCTGGCGGGCGGCCTCGCCAGATATGCCGAGTGCATCGCCAATGGCAGCAGCAAGCTGGGGTCCTTCGCTCTTCAGCAGGATCAGGATACGGTTGACGGGAGACTGGCGCATATTTTCCAAGTTATCTCTTGTTTTAATCCGAGGCTCATGCAATTTTCCAACCTATAACTTGGAAAATAATCTTGGGTCAGGAAAAACGCAAGGATCGATCATGTCTGAAACCGCCGTGGGGCAATCCGGCTCTTCAAGCTCCGTCTTCCAGATGTTCTCTCCCTCACTGCTGCCGGCAACGCTGATGCTCGGCGGTGGCATGACGATTTCCGCTGTCGAAAGTTATATCACCGCGACGATCGCGCCGAGCATCGTGCGCGATATCGGCGGGTTGGAACTGTTTTCGCTGGTCACGACGCTTTTTGTCGCCGCCACCGTGTTGGGCGCGATCTTCATGGCGATGCGGCCGCGGACGATCGGCCTGCGAGGTGTATATATCATCGCGGCCGTGATCTTCGCAGTCGGCAGCTTGCTCTGTGCGATCGCGCCATCCATGCCTGTGGTGCTGATCGGCAGAACGGTGCAGGGTTTCGGCACCGGAGCGCTGGCCGCCCTCTGTTACGCCTTCATCCGCTTCGTCTATCCCGAACCGCTCTGGTCCAAGGCATCGACGCTTTATGCCGCGATCTGGGGCGTTGCGACAGTGGTCGGCCCGACACTCGGCGGTTTCTTTGCCCATGATAGCGCCTGGCGCTACGCCTTCGCGGTTCTCGTCCCGCTCGGCATACTGATGGCCGTTCTGGCGCCACGGCTGTTGCCACAAGCCGCGGACGACCGCGAGGAGATGAAGACGCCGGTCTTCCAGATCGGGTTGCTGATTGCGGCGGTCCTGCTGGTCAGCACCGCCGGGACCATCGAGTCGATGGCGGCAAAAATCGTGCTGATTGCCACCTCCATCGCCGCCGTCCTCCTCACGCTCTGGCTGGAGAGACGCGGCAACAACCGCCTATTGCCGTTGGGCGCGGTCACGTTCAGCCACCCGATCTCGCGCGTCTATCTGACGATGCTCGGCCTGACCTTCGTTCTGGTCAGCGACATCTTCATTCCTTATTTCCTGCAGATCCTGCACAACGTCACGCCGCTGGTCTCGGGCTATCTGGTGGCGCTGGTCGCGCTCGGATGGACAGTGGCCGCGTTCTTTAGCGGCACGTTCACCGGTGCCAAGGCGAGTGCCGCAATCGTCATCGGCTGTGTGGTCGAGGCTGTCGCGACAGCTATCCTTGCTGTCTTTGTTGCACGCGAGAACCCGGAGGCGCATCTGGCAATTCTCGTGCCGGCGGCGATCGCCATGTTCATGATGGGTGTAGGGGTGGGTCTCGGCTGGGCGCATCTGGTCGCCAAAGTTCTCAAACTCGTCCCAGACAGCGAGCAGGACAAGGCTTCCGCCGCCATCCCGACCATGAGTTCGCTCGGGAGCGCCTTCGGCGCCGCCTTTGCCGGCGTCATCGTCAACGGTGCCGGACTGGTCGAGCCCGGCGGCGTTGCCGGTGCACTGTCAGCGGCATTCTGGCTCTATCTCATCATGGCATTGCCGGGCCTGATCGCGATCGGCGCGGCGCTTTCGCTCAAGCGAGCTTCAGCATGATCTTGCCGATGTGGCTGCTGCTTTCCATCAGCCGGTGGGCAGCGGCCACGTCTTCGAATGCGAAGGTCTTGTAGATGACGGGCGCGACCGTGCCGGCTTCGAGCAACGGCCAGACTTCGGAGAGGAGATCGTCGCGGATGGCCCTCTTTTCCTCGGCCGTGCGCGGGCGCATGGTGGAGCCTGTCACTGTCAGGCGCTTGACCATGATCGGTGCGAGATTGACATTCTCGGCCACGGCGCCCTTCAGGAAGGCGATGATCGACAGGCAGCCGTCCTTGGCGAGCGAGGCGATATTCTTTTCGAAATATGCAGCGCCCACCATGTCGAGGACGATATCGACGCCCTGACCGGTCTCCCGACTGATAACCGCAGCGAAATCCTCTTCCTTATAGTTGATCGCCCGCTTAGCGCCGAGCGTCACGCAGGCTTCGCACTTCTCCTTCGAGCCTGCGGTCGCATAAACTTCGGCACCAAAAGCCTTGGCGAGCTGGATGGCAGTGGTGCCGATGCCACTGGAGCCGCCATGGATCAGGACTTTTTCGCCGTCGGTCAGGCCGGCCATCTGGAAGAGGTTCGCCCAGACCGTGAAGAAGGTTTCCGGAAGGGCTGCCGCCTTGACTGCATCGTAGCCCTTCGGAAAGGGCAGCGCCTGGCCGGCGGGCAAAACGCAATATTCGGCATAGGCGCCGCCATTGGCGAGGCCGCAGACCTTGTCTCCCAGGGAATAACCGGTCACGCCGGGGCCGATGGCGACCACCTCGCCGGCAAGTTCAAGACCCAGAATGGGGCTCGCATCCCTAGGCGGCGGATAGCTGCCCTGGCGCTGTGAAATATCCGGCCGATTGACGCCGACGGCTTCGGTACGAACCAGAATCTGGCCTTCGCCGGGTGCCGGCACCGGTCGGCTGGCAATAACCATCGCTTCCGGCCCGCCGAAAGACGGCAGATCGACAAAACGCATATGCGACGGCAATGACATGACCCGGCTCTCCCTATTCCGAAGTATTGGAGATAAATCAGGGTCTGAGGCTTGGGAAGGCCGGAAGTGTCAAAGGCGTCAATTCGCCTCGCCCAGCGAATGGAAGACCAAGCCTTCATCGCTTTCCTTGGCACCGGATTTGACATGAGCGATTTCGGCACTGACGCGGTTGATATCGTCGATGACGAGACCCTGCGGCAGTTCCAGAACGCCGATAGAGCAGCGCATGAGCGGGAAGAAGGCTTCGACGCCAGCGCGGTCGTGACCGCGGATACGGCCGGCGGCGCGGTCCTGATCGGTGTAGAGATCGACAACGTCATCGTGGAAATCGCTGATCAGGCGATCGAGGATTTCCGTCAGTTCCTCCTTCGCCCAGCCGACGACGCCGATGAAGAAATCGTCACCGCCGACATGGCCGAGGAAATGGCGCTCGGCAAAGAAGTAACGGCGCATCAACGCGGCGAAAAGCGAGATCGCATGATCGCCGAGATGGAAGCCATAGGCATCGTTGAAGGGCTTGAAATTGTCGAAGTCGCAATAGCAGAAATGGCGCGCTTCATCGCCGTCGCGGCCGGAATGGCGCATGAAATCTCTGATAGCGCGGTTGCCCGGCAGGCCGGTCAGCGGGTTCTGGTCCTGCGCCGTCTTCAGCTGCTTCTCGTTGATGACCTTGATGAGCGAGGCAGCGGAGACGACACCGGCATAGCGCATGTTGTCGGTCAGGATCAGGCAGTTGCTGCCTTCCATATTGGCGAAGATCGCCATCAGCTGATCGGCATCGCTGTCGAGGCCGACGATCGGCGCCCGCTCGACGAAATGCGAGATGGTGCGCTCATAGACCTTGTTCTTCAGAAGATCGCGGCCGAAGGGCTGGTAGATATATTCCTTGAGATGGTGCTCGTGGATGATGCCGCGCGGCTCGCCATTGGCATTCAGGACCGGGAAATAAGCCTGGCGCGGATTGCGGCGGAAGAGTTCGAAGACCGTATCGATCGCATCGCTTTCGTAAACGGTCGGCAGCATTTCAATCTGCTTGCGGATGAGGATTTCATCCAGCGACTGATTGGTGCCCTTGTTCTTGCCGAGTTCCTGCAGATGTGGGAAGGACGGCACGAGTTCGGAGAGATGCGTGGAAGGGCGGGAGATGAACCAGCCCTGCACGAGATCGACACCATAATCGCGGCAGACGATGAATTGTGCTTCCGTCTCGATGCCCTCAGCGATCACGCGAGTGCCGAGCACGTGAGCCATGTTGACGATGCTCTTCAGCAGGTGACGCTTGCGCGGGCTGCGGTCGATATCGGCGACGAAATGGCGATCGATCTTCAGATAATCGACGGAATAGTCGCAGAGCAGCTTCATCTCACCGTGGCCGACGCCGAAATCGTCGATCGCCAGCTTGAAGCCGGCCTTGCGCAGCCGCAGAACGAGATCGGCAAATTCCGGTACGCTGGTATTGTCGAAACGCTCGGAGAATTCGAAGCAGACGGAGGACGCCGGAATGTTCGCCGTCTTCAACTGCTGCAACAGGCTTTCGACGAGGCGCTGACCATGCGGGATCAGGCGAACGTCGAGATTAAGAAACAGCGTGGCCGTTGCGAAGTTCGAGAGCGTGGCGAATTTCGCCAGCGCGCGGCTGGCAACCATCTGCTCAAGATGCAGGAGCTGGCCGGTTTCATGGGCTTCGTCGAGGATTTCGATCGGCGTCTCGAACCCGATGCGCTCCTGTCCGCGCATGAGGGATTCATAGCCGAATACCGTACCGGTGCCGGCTTCGACGATCGGCTGAAACGCATTTTCGATAACGAGTTTGGCAAGGGTGACGATCTGATCGCTGGCGTAACGACGCACGACACCCGGTTCGACGCTGGCAGCCAAAGACATGCCAATCTCCACTGTGACCTTTTCTTTTTCGGCCGGACAATGGAGCACAAGGGTCAACGAACCCTTTAACCAATGTGAAAGTTTTGTGAAACGCGCACGTTTTCGTGCGCGCTCAAAGTTTATTAGGATTTCAATTTACAATCAGAGACTTAATCAGGCGGAGCGGCGATGCTCCGCTTCATGATCTGCGAACATGTCGGCGACACATCTGCCGCCTTTGTGAGCGCTTTCATCGGCCAGAACTTCGGCGCGATATTCGTTCAATTTGCGGGCGGCATCCCACAGGCGCAGTGCTTCACGCACGACTTCGCTGCTTGATGCGTAGCCGCCTTGATCGACGGCATCGCGGATACCGGCTGCCTGCAGTGGAGAGATGGAAACGGTAACCATCGGCATGGAATTCTCCTCCCATTACTCTTTCGGCAGAAACTGCCTCGGGGGTCCATTTTCGGCTTCTACAAGCGACAAGCGCCATAGCCGAAGTGCCTCAACAGGAGGCGGCTCTTCTTTGGAACCGTCCTTCAAGCCTTTAATTTTAGGCCCCACTCATGTTCTTGTCAAAAAAGAAACTGACAAACCGGCCCAGACGGCCGTCTCTGTCCACAGTTTCAAGACCGTATACCTAGGCCGAAAGCAATCATTGTCCACCCCTGCACCACAAGATCCACCGCCAGGAAGAGGCCGAGGATCCAGAGGCTATTGGCGGGCCAACCGAGCGCAATGGCGAAGCCGGCGAGAGCCGTGATGACGCCGCTTGCCACGATCCAGCCCCAGCCTTTGAGCGGCCGCATACGCCTGCCGACGAAGAGGCGAAAGATGCCGGCAATGACGAGCGCAATCGCGAGAAGCATAGTCAGGGCGGCAGAGGTGAGGATGGGATTGATGAAAGCGCAGATACCGGCCAGCACGTAGAGCACACCGCTCAAGGCCCAGAAGAGCACATGATCCCATCCGCGCACCTGGAAGGCATGGATAAGGTAGATAACACCTCCCGCAAGCATCAGCATGCCGACGTAAAAGACCGAAGCAACCGTCGCCATCAGCAGGTTGCTGAGTGCGATAAGACCGCAAATGAGAAGCAACACGCCGAGACCGACAAACCATACCCATTTCGACCGTAGCGGCGATGCCGGCATTCCATCGTAGATATTGGCCATGAGCGCACCTCCTGATTGTTGAACATATGCTGCAGCAATCGGGCTCGAAAAGAGATGCGCGAAATCAAATCCGCGAAAGATTTTTATTGATTGATCAGTCAATCAAAAATACGCTTCCGATATTCTCGGGAGAAACTGGCTTGCCGAAGGTTGGAATGGAACCGGTGCGCCGCAAGGCGCTTGTGGACGCGGCATTGCGGGTGATCGGCGATCACGGTTCGCTGACCGTCACCATGTCCGACATCGCCCGGCGAGCCGGCGTGTCGCCTGCGCTCGCGCACCACTATTTCGGCAGCAAGGAACAGCTCCTGATCGAGACCATCCGTTTCCTTCTACGACAGCTGCGCAACGATGCGGTGACGGCTCTCGGGCAGGCTTCGACGCCGCGCGAGCGGATCTCGGCGATCATCCGCGTCAGCTTCCATGCCGACCAGTTCGCGCCGCAGACGATCGCCGCCTGGCTCGCCTTTTATGCCGAGGCGCAGCGTTCCGAGGAGACGCGGCGTTTTCTCGTGATCTATGCCCGGCGTCTCCGTTCCAACCTGCTCGCGCCGCTGAAGATGCTTTGCGCGGCCGATGCCGCAGAACGCATTGCCGAGGGCGCGGCCGCGATGATCGACGGGCTCTATATCCGCCAAAGTCTGAAATCTGCGCCGATCGGCATCTCAGCCTCGATCGCGCTGACGGAAGACTATGTCACGATGCAGCTCGCCGGCATCGCGAAATGAACATGACAAGACCAACCAGCCAGGGACCAACGACATGAAAGCCCAGCCGAAAGCTTCACACTTCATCGACGGGGAATATGTCGAGGATGACAGCGGCACGCTGATCGAAAGCATTTATCCGGCAACCGGCGAAGTTATTGCCAGGCTTTATGCCGCGACACCGGCAATAGTGGAAAAGGCGATCGCGGCCGCCAAGCGCGCGCAGCCGGAATGGGCGGCACTGAGCCCGATGGCGCGCGGGCGTATTCTGAAGCGTGCGGCCGAGATCATGCGCGAGCGCAACCGCGAGCTTTCGGAGCTGGAAACGCTCGATACCGGCAAGCCGATCCAGGAAACGATCGTCGCCGACCCGACCTCGGGCGCAGACGCTTTCGAATTCTTCGGCGGCATCGCACCGGCGGGGCTGAACGGCTCCCATATCCCGCTCGGCCAGGACTTTGCCTATACGAAGCGCGTGCCGCTCGGCGTCTGCGTCGGCATCGGCGCCTGGAACTATCCGCAGCAGATCGCCTGCTGGAAGGGTGCACCGGCACTGGTCGCCGGCAATGCAATGGTCTTCAAGCCCTCGGAAACCACGCCGCTCGGCGCCTTGAAGATTGCCGAAATCCTGCACGAGGCCGGTCTACCGAAGGGGCTCTACAACGTCATTCAAGGCGACAGGGAGACCGGGCCGCTGCTCGTCAATCATCCCGATGTCGCCAAGGTCTCGCTCACAGGATCGGTGCCAACCGGCCGCAAGGTGGCGGCCGCCGCCGCCGGCCAGCTCAAGCATGTCACGATGGAGCTTGGCGGCAAGTCACCGCTGATCGTCTTCGACGATGCCGATCTCGACAGCGCCGTCGGCGGCGCGATGCTCGGCAATTTCTATTCTACCGGCCAGGTCTGCTCGAACGGTACGCGCGTCTTCGTCCAGAAGACGATCAAGGGCGAATTCCTGAAGCGGCTGAAGGCGCGCACGGAAGCAATCCTGATCGGCGATCCCATGGATGAGGCCAGCCAGCTTGGCCCGATGGTCTCCTGGGCGCAGCGCGAAAAGGTGCTCGCCTATATCGAGAAAGGCAAAGCCGGAGGCGCCACGCTGGTGACCGGCGGCGGCATCCCGAACCATGTGACGGGCGAAGGCTATTATGTGCAGCCGACGGTCTTTGCCGACGTGACCGACGGCATGACGATCGCGCGAGAGGAAATCTTCGGGCCGGTGATGTGCGTGCTCGATTTCGATGACGAAGCCGAGGTCATCAAGCGCGCCAATACGACGGAGTTCGGCCTTTCCGGCGGCGTGTTCACGGCCGATCTGACCCGCGCCCATCGCGTGGTCGACCAGCTCGAAGCCGGCACGCTCTGGATCAACACATACAATCTCTGCCCGGTGGAAATTCCGTTCGGCGGCTCGAAGCAATCCGGCTTCGGGCGCGAGAATTCTCTGGCGGCGCTTGAGCACTATAGCGAGCTGAAGACCGTCTATGTCGGCATGGGGCCGGTCGCCTCGCCTTACTGAGCCCTGACAACTTCGACGCATCCGTTGCACACGACAATCCAAAGGGAACAGCATGCAACAGGCAGATTTCGTCATCGTCGGCTCCGGCTCCGCCGGTTCGGCGCTGGCCTACCGTCTCTCGGAAGACGGCAAGAACACGGTGATCGTCATCGAGGCCGGCGGATCGGATTTCGGGCCGTTCATCCAGATGCCGGCGGCTCTTGCCTGGCCGATGAGCATGAAGCGCTATAATTGGGGCTATCTTTCGGAGCCTGAGCCGAACCTCAACAACCGGCGCATCACCGCGCCGCGCGGCAAGGTGATCGGCGGCTCTTCCTCGATCAACGGCATGGTCTATGTGCGTGGCCACGCGGAAGACTATAACCGCTGGGAAGAGCTTGGCGCCAATGGCTGGGCCTATGCGGATGTGCTTCCCTATTTCAAACGCATGGAACATTCCAAGGGCGGCGAGGACGGCTGGCGCGGTACCGACGGGCCTCTGCATGTGCAGCGTGGCGTGGTGAAGAACCCGCTGTTTCATGCTTTCATCGAGGCCGGCAAGGAAGCCGGCTTCGAGACGACAGAGGATTATAACGGCTCGAAGCAGGAAGGCTTCGGACTGATGGAGCAGACGATCCATCACGGCCGGCGCTGGTCGGCGGCGAGCGCCTATCTGAAGCCGGCGCTTAAGCGGCCGAATGTCGAACTCGTTCAAGGTTTCGCCCGCAGGATCGTCATCGAAAATGGCCGGGCGACGGGCGTCGAGATCGAACGCGGCGGCACCGTCGAGACCATCAAGGCCAATCGCGAGGTGATCGTCTCGGCCTCTGCCTTCAACTCGCCGAAGCTCTTGATGCTCTCAGGCATCGGCCCCGGCGAACACCTACGAGACATTGGCATCGAGGTGAAGGCCGACCGGCCGGGCGTCGGTGCCAATCTGCAGGACCATATGGAGTTCTATTTCCAGCAGGTCTCGACCAAGCCGGTCTCGCTCTATTCGTGGCTGCCCTGGTTCTGGCAAGGTGTCGCCGGCGCGCAATGGTTGCTCTCCAAGGGGGGGCTTGGCGCTTCCAATCAGTTCGAGGCCTGCGCCTTCCTGCGCTCAAGCCCCGGCTTGAAGCAGCCCGATATCCAGTACCATTTCCTGCCGGTCGCGATCAGCTATGACGGCAAGGCGGCGGCCAAGAGCCACGGCTTCCAGGTGCATGTCGGCTATAATCTCTCGAAGTCGCGGGGCAGCGTGACGCTGCGCTCGGCCGATCCGAAGGCCGATCCGGTCTTGCGCTTCAACTATATGAGCCACGCCGAAGACTGGGAGAAATTCCGTCATTGCGTGCGCCTGACGCGCGAGATCTTCGGCCAGAAGGCTTTCGATCATTATCGCGGTCCGGAAATCCAGCCGGGCGAAAAGGTCCGGACGGACGAGCAAATCGACGCCTTCCTGCGCGAACATCTCGAAAGCGCCTATCACCCCTGCGGAACCTGCCGCATGGGCGCGAAGGACGATCCGATGGCGGTGGTCGATCCCGATACGCGGGTGATCGGTCTCGACGGCTTGCGTGTCGCCGACAGCTCGATCTTCCCGCATGTCACCTATGGCAACCTCAACGGCCCATCGATCATGACCGGTGAGAAGGCCGCCGACCATATTCTCGGCAAGCAAAGGCTGGCCCGCTCCAATCAGGAGCCGTGGGTCAACCCGCGCGCTGCTGTGAGCGATCGGTAGTCAGTTGTCGCCTCCAGTTCAACATTTTCGCCATTCTTGTCAGAGAAAACCGATCCACCTGCCTGCCACGACCGCCGCTATCCAGGTCATGGCCGAAAGAGCGGCGGAAAACCGGACAGCCGGACGGATTACGCCAATGATAGTTGCTGTCCGCCAGCCCTGCCCCGTATGCACGGCCAACACGTTGACAACACCAAAGGCGATCAGGCCGAGTTTGGCAAGGAAGGCGGGATTTGCGGCATAGTCTGCCGGGCGCACGCTGAAGAGGCAGAAGCCGGTGAGCAAGGCTAATGCCAGGCCGGCGCCGGCCGAGCGGGACAGGAACGGCGCGATAATCTCGACCGGCACCTTGGCGAAGAGGCCTGCAAGCCTGAGATCAAGGGGCAGGATGGCGCCGACGAGAAGGCCGATCGCCAGGATATGCGCCGCATTGACGAACATGTAGAGCGTCGCGGAGCGCCTGAGCTCGACCGCGAGCGTGCTGGCAGCCAACCATTCGAAAAACTCCATGACGAGGCGTCAATTCGTCTGGATGCGTTCCGGGTAAATGTCGTAGCGCTTTTCACCGATGGTGATGCGTACGGCCTTGAGCCGCTTTTCGCTACGGTCCTGCGACCGATTTCCAAGTGCCGTGACCTGATCGCCAGGCTTCGCGACGCCTTCGACAAAGCCGGAGCGCTCCGTCTGGCGGGGATTGCCGAGCTCGACGCGCCAGACACCATCATCGACGGTCGCGACGTTGAGCGCCGGATGCGGCCCGCCCATGGATATCTGCTGGATGGTGCCGCGAAGCTCGATCTGGTCGGCTTCCGCCCATGACCAGCCGTGATGGGCCGCGGCCCCCGTTGCGACCATCGCCGACAGCAGGACAGCGGCCAGCGCTTGCCTTCCGGAAAATGAAAACATGACTCTTCTCCCTACCCGAATGCACGGGCAGGTGGAGCATCAGCACTGGAAGAAAAGGCATTTCACCAAATCTTGAAGAAAGGGGTGGTCCCGCACCTGCAAACAGGTTTAGGAACAGATCATATTCAACAAAATCCCCCGGCATGCCAGTGTTGTATCGCAAGTCCAGACTCCTCCGCCGATCCCGCGTTCTCTGGGGATCCTTAACTCTCTGGCGACCGAGGCTGATATTCTGGTGCGGGGCGCTGGCGATCGGCATTATCAGCGTCGGATTTGCCAAGTTGGCCGATCTCGCGCAGAAGGCGTTTGCGGCAACGACCGCATCGGGCCAATGGAGCTACTTGCTGCCGCTCGTCATCACGCCACTTGGCTTCACGCTATCAGCCTATCTTGCCATAACACTGTTTCCGAACTCGCAGGGGAGTGGCATTCCGCAGGCGATCGCGGCGCGGCACCTGCGCGAGGAGGAAGACCGGACGCGCCTTCTGTCCCTGAGGCTCGCCTTCGGCAAAATCCTGCTGACAGTTCTGGGTCTCTTCAGCGGCGCATCGATCGGTCGCGAGGGACCGACAGTGCAGGTCGGTGCCTCCATCATGCTGGCAGTTGCCCGCTTCGGCGGCATGGCACAGGCGCGCGGGCTCATTCTTGCCGGTTCGGCCGCAGGCATCGCCGCTGCCTTCAACACACCGCTTGCCGGCATCGTCTTTGCGATCGAAGAGATGAGCCGTACCTATGAATCCCGTGCCAACGGGCTGGTGCTGACAGCAGTCATCCTTTCGGGTCTCGCAGCCCTCGGACTTGCCGGCAGCTACAATTATTTCGGCACAACCTCCGTTGCACCCACGACGATCCGTGACTGGGAGCTTGTGCTTGTCTGCGGTATCGGCGGCGGTGCGCTGGGAGCTGTCTTCAGCGGACTTGCGCTGCACATGGGGCAGCATGTCCGCCGCTGGGCACATCCGCAGCCGCTCAGGCGCATGATGATGCTGGCAACGGCTTGCGGTCTTGCGATCGCCATCATTGGCATCATGTCCGACGGCAGCACTTTCGGCACCGGCTACGAGCAGGCGAAGGGCGCTGTCGAAGGCCAGGAACTTCCGCTGCTCTTTTTCGCCGAAAAGCTGCTGGCGAGTTTTCTGTCGATGATATCAGGCATTCCCGGTGGCATCTTCGCACCATCGCTTGCCGTCGGCGCCGGCTTCGGCAGTACAGTTGGCACTCTGATGGGAAGTGGTATCGCGCTTGCCGCCATTCTCGGCATGGCAGGCTATTTCTCAGGCGTCGTGCAGGCGCCGATGACGGCCTTCGTCATCATCCTTGAAATGACAGGCGATCATCAGGCCGTCATCCCCATCATGGCTGTATCGATGATTGGCTATATAACGTCGCGTATTCTCTCACGCGAGCCGCTCTATCACGGTCTGTCGCGTGTCTTCATCGCAGCGGCCATCGGGGCGCGGTGCGCAAAAGAACTGTCAGAGGGTTGATTAGGCTAGCAGCCGGGTAACTTCGGCGCCCTGCTTGCTGCTGACGGCATCGGCGATGGTCGTGGAGAACAGGACCTTGCGCGTGGCGTCGGCGACCCTGGAGAAGACATGGCGGATTTCGCAGGTCTGCTCACCGTCGCAATCATCGCACTTGCGGTAAGCGGTGATCGACAGGCAGGGAAGCGGCGCAATCGGGCCATCGATGATGCGCAGGATCTCGCCGAAGGTGATCATATGAGCGGGTTTCAGCAGCAGATAGCCACCCTGCTTGCCACGTCGGCTGGCGACAACGCCGTGATGCTTCAGGTCGAGCAGGATCTGTTCAAGAAATTTCTTCGGAATCTTCTGCTGCACAGCGATATCGGAAATCATGACAGGCTCGTCGGCCGCAGCTTCCGCCAGAACCGTGAGCGCTCGCAGCGCATATTTCGCCTTTTGCGTAATCATTTTGGACCGTCGACACACACAACGCGGTGCCGAATCCCGACATCGCCAAAAAAGCTGATTGCCTCTATGGCACAGCCAGCATGAACGGAATTTGAACACGCTGGGAAAAGCCTTGAGAGACAAGTATTTTGGCCCTGTTTTTAACCCTCGGCCAAGGCTTGATAATTTACCTCAAAAAACGGCAATTTTCACTATTGCCGCCATCACTTCCGATTTCCAATTGACAGGCGCCGTGTAACACTACTATTTCTATAGACATTGGGCTCGGGGCGCGATTGCTGCGCCGGCGGCTGCTTTTCTGCATTGCGGCAGGATGGGAGAGATATTTGCTCCTCCAGGCAGTCCTTTCGAAATCCCTTTTTCTGTCCGATCCATCCTTCAGCTGCGATACTCCCGGCAACATCAAGGACAGGATCCCCCATGACTGTTGTCAATCCGATCGAAGAAGCCGAGGCTTTGGCCGAAAAGCTTGCGAGCCTCGACCTCGCAGGCCGGCTTTCGTTCGTCGCCGGCCTTGGCGGGCGCGTGGTCTTCACCACCTCGCTCGGCATCGAAGACCAGGTGATCACCGCCGAGATCGGCACGCATCGTCTGCCGATCGACGTGGTGACGCTGCAGACCGGCCGGCTCTTTGCCGAAACGCTCGCGCTGATCGACGAGACTGAACGCCAGTACGACATCCATATTTCCCGCTACGAGCCGGAACAGGCCGATATCGACGCCTATGCGGCGAAATACGGCATGAACGGTTTCTACGAGAGCGTCGAAGCCAGGCATGCCTGTTGTGGCGTGCGCAAGCTGAAGCCGCTTGCGCGGGCGCTGGCAGGCGCCACCATCTGGATCACCGGCCTGCGCCGCGGCCAGTCGGCCAATCGCGCCGAGACGCCCTTTGCCGAATATGACGCCGAGCGGCACCTCTTGAAGGTCAACCCTCTCGCCGATTGGGACATCGACAAGATCAAGGCCTTCGTCGCCGACAACAGCGTGCCGGTTAATCCTATGCATGAACGCGGCTATCCCTCGATCGGCTGCGAGCCCTGCACCCGCGCCATCAAGCCCGGTGAGCCGGAACGTGCCGGCCGCTGGTGGTGGGAACAGGATGAGAAGCGCGAATGCGGTCTGCATGTCGCCGAAGAGGCGGCGTCGATCGCCGTGCAGCAATAAGAAGTCTGGAGTACGAAATGGCCGATACCCGTCAGGATACGGAACTCAATAATCCGCAGAGCGCCAAGCCGCCGCTCGATCCGCATCTGAAGGCGCTGGAAAACGAAGCGATCCACATCTTCCGCGAAGTTGCCGCCGAATTCGAGCGTCCTGTGATGCTCTATTCGATCGGCAAGGATTCTTCCGTGCTGCTGCACCTTGCCCGCAAGGCCTTCTATCCCGGCCGCGTGCCCTTTCCGTTGCTGCATGTGAATACCGGCTGGAAGTTTGCGGAGATGATCACCTTCCGCGACCAGATCGTGAAGGAATATGATCTCGACCTGATCGAGCACATCAATCCGCGCGGCGCGGCTGAAAACATCACGCCTTTCACCTATGGCTCTGCCCGCTACACCGACATCATGAAGACGGAAGCGCTGCGCAATGCGCTCGACGCCGGCCAGTTCGATGCTGCCTTCGGCGGCGCGCGGCGCGATGAGGAAGCTTCCCGCGCCAAGGAACGCATCTATTCGTTCCGCACGCCGGACCATCGCTGGGATCCGCGCAACCAGCGTCCGGAACTCTGGAACGTTTATAACGGGCAGATCCGCAAGGGCGAGAGCGTTCGCGTCTTCCCGCTGTCGAACTGGACCGAAGTCGATATCTGGCGCTACATCCAGGCCGAAGAAATTCCGATCGTGCCGCTCTATTTCGCTGCCAAGCGCCCCTATGTCGAGCGGGACGGCATGATGATCGCAGCTTCGGACCCACGTCTGGAATTGTTGCCCGGTGAAGTGAAGCAGGAAGATTCCATCCGCTTCCGTACGCTCGGCTGCTTCCCGCTGACCGGCGCGATCCGCTCGACAGCCACCACCCTTGAAGAGATCATCGCGGAGCTGGAAATCGCCACGGTTTCCGAGCGCCAGGGCCGCGCCATCGACCGGGATCAGTCCGGCTCAATGGAAAAGAAGAAGCGTGAAGGATATTTCTGAGATGACTGCAGCTGTACCCGCAAACGTCGTCGCCGTGCCCGCCGCCGAGCCCCTGAAGGCCGTGCGCGACTCGCGCCCGTTGCGCCTCATCACCTGCGGCAGTGTCGATGACGGCAAGTCCACCCTGATCGGCCGCCTGCTCTGGGACACCAAGGCAGTGAAGGAAGACCAGGCGGCAACGCTTCGCCGCGACTCCACCGGCAAGCAGAACGATCTCGGCCTGCCCGATTTCGCGTTGTTGCTCGACGGCCTTCAGGCCGAGCGCGAACAGGGCATCACCATCGATGTTGCCTATCGTTATTTCTCGACGGACAAGCGCTCCTTCATCGTCGCCGATACGCCCGGTCACGAGCAGTATACCCGCAACATGGCGACCGGCGCCTCCACCGCCGATCTCGCCGTGCTGCTGGTCGATGCCCGCGCCGGCATCCTAGAGCAGACTCGCCGTCACGCGACGATTGCCTCGCTGCTCGGCATCAAGCAGTTCGTGCTCGCGGTCAACAAGATCGACCTGACGAATTACGACCGCGCCGGTTTCGACAAGATCACCCATGACTTCAAGGAATTCGCGCTCTCGCTCGGCGTCAAGCAGATCACCGCGATCCCGATGTCGGCGCTCAAGGGTGAGAACGTCGTCTATTCCGGCCAGGCCGCCATGCCGTGGTACAACGGCCCGACGCTGGTCGAGACGCTGGAACATGCGACCGTGCGTTCCGGCCAGACAACGGGCTTCCGCCTCTCCGTTCAGCGTGTCTCGCGCCCCGGCGAAAGCTTCCGCGGCTATCAGGGTACGGTTGCCGGCGGCTCGGTGAAGCCTGGCGACAGCGTCATGATCCTGCCGTCGGGCATGGTTGCCAATGTCACCAAGATCGTGACCTTTGACCTCGTACGCAATGCGGCCGTTGCCGGTGATGCGATCACGCTGGTTCTCGATCGTCAGGTGGACGTAGCGCGCGGCGACATGATCGTCTCGATCGACAGCCAGCCGCAGACCGGCCTCTCCTTCGACGCGCAGGTCGTTGCCCTGCAGCCAGAGGGCATTGAAGCCGGCAAGCGCTACTGGCTGAAGAGCGGTTCGCGCCGCCAGCGCGTGCAGGTGGAACCGATCAGTCAGCTGGAGCTGAAGAGCGGCATGTGGAATTCCGCCCAGCGGCTCTACATGAACGCGATCGGCAAAGTGCGCCTCGTGTTCGACGAAGCGGCAATTTTCGATCCCTATGAGCAGAACCGCGCCACCGGCTCCTTCATCCTGATCGACCCGGAGACGAATAACACGATCGCCGGCGGCATGGTCACTGGCAAGCGCGCCGACGTCAGCGGCCTGCATGGCAGCGATGCCCGTGTGATCCTGTCCCTGCCGGCCGATCTTGCCGAGCAGATCATGGCAAGCGAACTTTTCGCCAACCGCAGCCACGAAGCGGAGGTGCGCCGCATGACAGCTTCGGAAGCGGCTGAGCTCTGGTCGAGCGCGGCCAGCGATATCTAAGAAAAAGGGGCCAATCGGCCCCTTTTTCATGTTCTTTTCATTGCTGCCTCAAGGGCGCGTCGAGCCGCGCTCGATGATCGAGAAGCCGATATCGACCCTGTGCTCTGTCGGCACCTCGTCACGGATGGCGCGCAACAGCATGTCCGCGGCGCGGTGGCCGATGTCATGACGGGGAACATGCACCGTCGTCAGGGACGGCGAGGTGAACTGGGCAAATTCCAGATCGTTGAAACCGCAAATGCCGAAATCATCCGGCACGCTGATGCCGCGCTCGTTGCATTCGATCAGAGCGCCGAGGGCCAGATCGTCGTTCTGGGCCAGGACGGCATCGAGATCCGGCGCCCGCTCCAGAAGTTCGCCGAAGAGACGCCGTCCGAGGCCGATGCTGGTGGAACCATCCTGCCCATGCGTCATGGAGGCGTCGTAGAGCCCGGCCTGCTGCATGGCCTCCTGATAACCGGCCTGGCTGCGGCGCGAACGGATATCCGTAACCCCACCGATGAAACCGATCCGCTTGTAGCCCTTCGATAGAAGGAAACGGGTGGCCGCAGCCGCGGCGACATGATGCGACATGCCGACGAGCAGCGTTTCCGGCGGCTGGCTGAGGTCGGCAACATGAGCGACGGGAAATGCGGCCGTCTCCATCAGCGGCGCGAGCCCATCATGGTATTCCGCATTGACGAGAATGATGCCGGCCGGCTTCTGCGCCAGGAAGGACTTGAACTGGTCGATCTCCTGGCCGGCATCGTGAAGCGTATTGGCATATTGCACCCTGAGATCGGTGGCGCGCAATCGATCCTCGATTCCCATCATGACACCGGTAAAGCACGGATGATGAAGGGACGGCGTGATGACGCCGACAATGCCGCTGTGGCGGCCGGCAAGAGCGCGGGCCGCAAGATTTGGTATGTAGCCCATCTCTTCGACCGTGCGCAGGATGACCTCCCGCAGGTCTTCGGAGACGATATCCGGATTGCGAAGCGCACGCGAAATGGTGATCGGGCTGACCCCCACTCTCTTTGCAACATCACTCAACTTCACATGGGAACCGCGCTTGTTTTCCCGCCCCGACTTCACTGAATTCCTCATTGCTTCCTGCATGCCGCGAGCCTCGCCCCCCGTCGATTCGCAGCCTTGTCTTTCTGAAGAATAAATAATTTAGAGTCTACTAACATTTTAGCTTTTTACCTCAACCAAAACGCGAAAAGCCTCTCGCAAGCCATGCGGGCGGTTGGATTTAATACGCAGCCATGCAGCCGGCGGATCACAGGCGAGCGGAATAGATTTTACTATTCTGACAGTCCGCCGCGCGGGCGTGAGCCGGAGACCACGGGAACTGCGGCGACGCGGGGCAACCAAGATTAAATTACAGTAATGTCTTACAAAACCGCAATACAAACATGATCAATGTTTAATTTGTAAATCCCGCAGAACGGATCATATAAGTATCAAGCGCCAATTCTTACCGACTACAGTATTCACCTGAACATACAGGCGAAACATTAGTAATTACCGGCAAGAACAGGCGGCGATACTCGACGACGCCAGGGTCCAAGACATGGAACCTAGACGCCATTCAATGCCAACGCTCTCGCAAGGGACTTCCACCATGTCAAACATTCTTCGCAAGCACAGGGCCGCAGCACTTGTTGGAGCGGCCATCGTTCTGGGCGCAGCCTCGCTGCCCTTCGCCATCACTTCGACCACCGCAGCACTTGCTGCACCAGCTGAAATCGGTGGCGTTCTCGCCTCCAACGGCTCGTTCGCTTCTGTCGTCGATGCCGACAAGCCGGCTGTGGTTACCATCACCACCACAATGAAGGCCACCAATGCCAGCGACGACAGCTCGCCGATGGACGAGCAGTTCCGCCACTTCTTCGAGCAACAGGGCATTCCCCTGCCCCATCAGGCACCGCAGCAGCAACAGCCGCAGCAGCATGCCATGGCGCTCGGTTCCGGTTTCGTCATCAGTCCTGACGGCGTGATCGTCACCAACAACCACGTCATCGACAATGCGATCGACATCAAGGTCACGCTTGACGACGGCACCGAACTGCCGGCCAAGCTGCTCGGCGCCGATGCCAAGTCCGACCTCGCAGTCCTGAAGATCCAGGCTCCGCATCCGCTTGCCACGATCGCCTGGGGCGATTCCGACAAGCTGAAGCTCGGCGACCAGATCCTTGCCATCGGCAATCCGTTCGGCATCGGCACGACGGTCACCGCGGGTATCGTCTCGGCCCGTGGCCGCGACCTGCACAGCGGTCCGTACGACGATTTCATCCAGATCGACGCGCCGATCAACCATGGCAATTCCGGCGGCCCGCTGGTCGATCGTGACGGCAATGTCGTCGGCATCAATACCGCCATCTATTCCCCGAACGGCGGCAGCGTCGGCGTCGGCTTCGCCATCCCCTCCTCTGAAGCCAAGGCGATCGTCGCCAAGCTGCAGAAGGACGGTTCGATCGATCACGGCTTCCTCGGCGTGCAGATCCAGCCGGTGACCCAGGATGTCGCCGATGCCGTTGGCCTGACCAAGGCCGAAGGCGCGCTGGTCGCAGCCGTCACCGGCGATACGCCTGCCGCCCGTGCCGGCGTGAAGACCGGCGACATCGTAACCTCGGTCGGCAGCGAAGCGGTCAAGACGCCGAAGGATCTGTCGCGCCTTGTTGCCGATCTGTCTCCGGGCGCCAAGGAAACGCTGACCGTCTGGCGTGATGGCAAGACTGTTGATCTCAATGTCACCGTCGGCGGCAATGAGGATACGCAGAAGCAGGCTGCCGCCGACAACAGCGACGATCAGGGTCTGGCTGCCGGCCAGCCGAGCCTCGGCATCGGTCTTGCTGACCTGACACCCGACGTGCGCCAGCAGCTGAACCTGCCTCGCAGCGTCGCTGGTGCCGTCGTTGCCAATGTCAACCCGGACAAGTCGGCCGCTGCCGCCGGCATCCAGCCTGGCGATGTGATCGTTTCAGTCAACGACAAGCCGGTGCATGATGCCCGTGACGTCAAGACTGCAGTTGCCGATGCCGGCAAGTCCGGCCGCAAGTCGGTGCTGCTCCTGATCGAGCGTGGCGGCAACAAGACCTTCGTAGCTGTGCCTTTCGCCGCCGCTTGAGGGCACGCACGCAAGCACTGCGCCCGGACCTGTTCCGGGCGCATGTGTGTTTAATCCAGTACCGCTTTGAGATCGGCTGCCAGTTTTTCAACGGCGGCCGCTTGTGCTTGCGAGATACCGAAGAGGATGCCGGGTGCGGGCCTGCCGATGAAGAAGCCCGACATCGGCATCATCCCGTAACCAGAGGCATTGAGTTTGGCGACGAATGCCCGGTCGTCCATGCTGTCATCCCGAAACCACGCCGCAAGCTGCAGTCCGCCGTTGCCGCCTGAAACCGCTAGCGTCCCGGCGAAACGGCTTTCCAGCATGTCCGTCATCATCGTCATGCGTTCAGCATATTGCTGGTTCATGCGTCTGAGATAGGCGCGCAGCCGACCCTCATTGATGAAATCGGCAAGCGCCGCCTGAATATGGGTGGAAACGGCAACACCCCGACGATGCAGCGCCTCCGAAGCATCAGCGACCAGCCATCGCGGCACGACGGCATAGGCGACCCGCAGGCCGGGCGCCAGCACCTTCGAGAAGGTGCCGACGTAAGCGACGACCTCCGCCCTGTCGATGCCCTGCAAGGCGGCGATCGGCCGCGAGCCGTATTGGAAATCGCTGTCGTAATCATCCTCGACGACGAGGCTTTCGTGGCGGCGCGCGGCCTCCAGCAGCGCCAACCGACGTGGCAGGCTGAGCGTGACGCCGGTCGGGTATTGATGCGACGGCGTCACGTAAATCAGCGCCGGCGGCAGACCCTGCGCTCGGGAAACGTCGATGCCCTGCTCATCGCAGGGAACCGGCACGATATCGGCGCCGGCATCGGCAAGCAGCAGGCGGGCTGCACTGTAGCCAGGGTCTTCCATCCATGCGGCTTTGCGACCGCTGCGCCTCAGCATCGTTCTCGCCAGCATGTCGATCGCCGCCCGCGTGGAGGGCACGATCATCACCTGTTCCGGCCCGGCAACAACGCCTCGCGTTGCCGAAATATGATCGAGAATGGCCTGCCGCAATTCGCGGATGCCGGTCGGGTTTTCATAACCCAGATGATGGCTGCGCAGCGAGCGGCTGCGTGAGGCGAGATGGCGGCTCCAGGCGGCATAGGGGAAATCCGAAACATCGGTCACGCCCGGCCGGAACAGGCCCCGATAGGACGGCTGGTCGGATCTGGCCTCTGCGGCGGGCGCGCGGTCGTCGCGCTGCCGTTCGGACCGCATGCGCTCGAGTGCGGCGACCCGTGTGGCCGCACCCGCCGAGGTTTCGATGTAGCCTTCGGCTTTCAGCCGGTCATAGGCTTCCACCACCGTCGAACGCGCGATGCCGAGCGAGACGGCAAAGGCGCGCGTCGATGGCAGCTTGTGGCCGGCCGGAAGCTGGCCGAGCAAGATGCGTTCGCGCAGGTTTCTATAGATCTGGCCGGTGAGATCGCCACGGATGTGATCGAGGCTCAGCCATGCAGGTGCCGATGTCATGCGTCAACTGGTCTGCCATAAAGTTTAAAACTGGACTTTTACTCCAGTCCATTTGCAAGGCAATACCAGTCCGAGTTCAATGCCTATGTTCAATGGAATGACGGATATGACAAAGGATCTTGCCGACTGGACGGGTGTCGCCCGCCCTGCCCGTGCCCCGATCGAGGGCCGCTACACCCGCCTGGAGCCGCTGGATGCGGCAAAACACGGCTCCGACCTATTGCGATCGGCGCAGGCGCCAGGCGCCGAAGACCGCTTCCGCTATCTCTTCGAAGCCGCGCCAGTCGATATGGCAGCCCTCACGCCTTGGCTGGAACGCTCCGTCGCAAGTGAAGACCCGCTGTTCTTCGCCGTCATCGACAAGGCGACCGGACGCGCGGAGGGACGGCAGGGGCTGATGCGCATCGATACCGCCAATGGCGTGATCGAGATCGGCAACATTCTCTGGGGACCGGCGATTGCCCGCAAGCGGGTTGCGACCGAAGCGCTCTATCTCTGCGCGGCCTATGTCTTCGACACGCTCGGCTACCGGCGCTTCGAATGGAAGTGCAACAATCTCAACGAACCGTCGAAGCGCGCGGCGCAGCGTTTCGGCTTCGCCTTCGAGGGCGTCTTCCGCCAGCATATGGTGCAGAAGGGCCGCAACCGCGACACGGCCTGGTTTGCGATGACGGACGGCGACTGGCCGAAGCTGAAGGCCGGGTACGAGGCTTGGCTGGCGCCAGAAAATTTCGATGCCGAGGGACAGCAGAAGAGCAAGCTCAGCTTTTAAAATCGCTCTGGCGGCGGCAATTAAAAAGCCGCCGCCCCGATGACAATAACTTCATTGCTACCAATATGTTCATGGGTCCCGATTGCGGTTAAGGATTGGGCCCCTCACGTAAAGCACGAAGTTATTCTGTCAGGAGCTCATATGACCAGTTCGTCCGAGTACACGCCCCCTAAGATCTGGACCTGGGACAAGGAAAGCGGCGGCCAGTTCGCCAATATCAACCGTCCGATTGCCGGGCCGACGCAGGAGAAAGAACTGCCGATCGGCAAGCATCCGCTCCAGCTTTATTCGCTGGGTACGCCGAATGGCGTGAAAGTCACCATCCTGCTCGAAGAGTTGCTGGCGCTCGGCCATAGCGGCGCGGAATATGATGCCTGGCTGATCAAGATCGGTACTGGCGACCAATTCGGCAGCGGCTTCGTCGAGGTCAATCCGAACTCCAAGATCCCGGCGCTGATGGACCGCAGCGGTGAAAAGCCGGTGCGTATATTCGAATCCGGCGCGATCCTCACCTATCTCGCGGAAAAATTCGGCGCCTTCCTGCCGACTGATCCGGCCAAGCGCGCCGAATGCTTCTCCTGGCTCTTCTGGCAGGTGGGCAGCGCGCCCTATCTCGGCGGCGGCTTCGGCCATTTCTATGCCTATGCGCCGACGAAGATCGAATATGCGATCAATCGCTTCGCGATGGAAACCAAGCGCCAGCTCGACGTGCTCGACCGGCAACTGGCCGAATGCGAATATATCGCCGGCGACGAATTCACCATCGCCGACATGGCGATCTGGCCATGGTATGGCGGCCTCGTGAAGGGCTGGATGTATGGCGAGTCGGCCGAATTCCTACAGGTGCAGGAATACAAGAACATGCAGCGCTGGGCCGACCTGATCGGCGAGCGCCCCGCCGTCAAGCGCGGCCGCATGGTCAACCGGCTGAGCGGCGAACTCTCCAGCCAGCTCCATGAACGCCATGATGCCAGCGACTTCGACACGAAGACGCAGGACAAGCTGCAGGCAGCCGGCTAACTGTATCCGGGACGCGGGCGTGCCTTATCGGCGTGCCCGCTCTTGCAAAAAAGCGGCGCGAGGGCAGCTTCGCAAAATTTCCCACTAAAAATTACGGGTTTTTAAGCGAACTGTACCGAATCCAGCAAAAGTGCCCTCGCCCGATCCGCTAAGGCCTGTTGAAATGCTCAAGCTCTCCTGCCACCTTTCGGAGAGCTTTCCCTATCTACCCCGCCGAAAGCCACCGGCGGGGCTTTTTGTTTTAAGCATCAGGACAATGGCAAACATCAGCCGCGCCGGAGAAATCCGACGCCGGAAATCCGATGCATGGCTTGGGATAAAGACGGTCCTGCGCTAACGCCACTTCGGTTGAGGTGTGGGAGCATTTGCCTGGATCTCATGGAGCGGCGCCTTCTGGCCCAGAAGCTTCTTCAGCCGCTTCTCCTCGGCCGGGCCTATGCCGAATTTTCGGCAATGCTCGGTGATATCCTGATCGTTCGGGCCGGGAATCCGGACTTGCCGGTTATCCATCTTCTTCATCGACGTTTCCTCCTCCGAAGGAAATGAGATTAGCGCCGATTTGTTCGTTAGCAAAATCTAAAATTAATGTTCCGGGTGTTTTGAAGTTGGGCGGTTGACCAAGCTGCCGGGCCTGCCAAGCAGTCGCGAGCGGTTTGCTGCGAGAGAATGGAAAGACACGCAGCACGGAGAGAGGACCACAAAAGAAAAAACCCCGCCGAAGCGGGGTTTTCGGCTGGTCGGAGTGGAGTGATTCGAACACTCGACCCCCACGTCCCGAACGTGGTGCGCTACCAGACTGCGCTACACTCCGTGACCAGCGGCGCCTCTATAGACCGGCCTATAATGTTGCGCAAGCACCTAAATTCAAAAAGTTGCCGGAATTTTTGACAGGCTCGTGACAGGGCCTTCCAGCGGGCCGTGCAGCAAAAAGCCACACCCCCGGCAAATTCTTCGCAAGCGCCCAAGAGGCAATTTTCTTTTGCCGGGTTACGCGCTAAAGCGCTTGACGGGACAGGCGAAACCGTCGCGAGGGCGGCGTCGCATTCACTGGCTAAATATCAGGGACGACTCGATGAAACTCCGCACCATTACCGCGGCCGCCGCGCTTGCCATTGCGCTTGCCGGATGCACCTCCATACCCACTCCCGGCGATCCCGTCGAAGCACGTTGGGTCGGCCAGTCGGCCGGCAAATTCTTTGCTGCCTACGGCCCGCCGCTCAGCGACCGCGACGAGGGATCCTCGACGATCTACAGCTGGAAGGGTGGCTATAAGACGGTACGCGTTCCCGCGAAATATGCCGAAGGCGCCGATGGCAAGCGCGGCAAGCAGATCGCGCCGGCACGCTCGCTCTACCTGCGCTGCCAGGCCGAAATCACCACCAATTCCGACTACACGATCCGTGACGTGCGTACCGTCAACGACATTCCGGGCGTGGACGGTCCTTCCTATTGCGCAGAATTCCTGGCTCCGGCCCAGAAGTAACGCATAGTCCGTCAAAGACACAAAGACAGGCGGCCTTTGGGCCGCCTGTTTCATTTCCTGAGGTCGCCACGACTGCCGTTCGAGCGACGAAGAGTTGCCTTACGCCGCCTGTTCCGGCTGTGCAGCGCTTTCCGCAATTTTGCGCGCCGTCACAAAATCCACCTTGCCCGAGCCAAGTACCGGCACCGTGCCGATATTGACTTCCGCCGGCACCATCATGTCCATCGCCCCCTTCGATTTAGCGAAGGCGAGAAATTCGGCGCGGGTGGCGGTCGGCGCATCGGTCAGGAGAACCAGCCGTTCGCCCTTCTTCGCGTCCGGGATCGAGGAAACGACGGAGAGTGCGCCTGGCCAGAGCTCGGCGGCAAGGGTCTCGACGGCTGCAAGCGATATCATCTCGCCGCCGATCTTGGCGAAGCGCTTGGCGCGGCCACGGATCTTGACGAAACCGTCCTCATCGATGGTGACGATGTCGCCGGTATCGTGCCAGCCATCGACAAGCGGTTCGAGAACACCGGGATTTTCGGCGCGCAGATAACCCGCCATGACGTTTGCGCCGCGAACCACAAGCCGGCCGCCCTCATCGATGCCGGGGACCGGTTCAAGCTTCCATTCCATGCCTGGCAGGATTTTGCCGACCGTGCCGGACTTGTTGTACATCGGCGTGTTGATGGAGATGACAGGCGCGGTTTCGGTGACGCCATAACCTTCCAGAATGCGCAGGCCGAATTTCTCCATATAGGTGGCGCGGGTCGAAGCCTTGACCGGCTCCGCACCGGAGAAAATATAGCGGATGGAGCGGAAGTCGTAAGGATGCGCCGTCCGGCTGTAGCCGTTGAGGAACGTATCTGTACCGAAGATGATCGTAGCGTTCGAGACATAGATCAGTTCCGGCACGATGCGGTAATGCAGCGGCGACGGATAGAAATAGACCGGAACGCCCGAGATCAGCGGCAGCACGGTCCCTGCCGTCAGTCCGAAAGAGTGGAAGACCGGCAGGATGTTGAACACCTTGTCGCCGCTGTGGAAGTCGATGCGGGCGGCGGCCTGGGCCGCGTTCGACAGGATGTTGCGATGGGTCAGCACCACGCCCTTGGGTGTGCCTTCGGAACCCGAGGTGAAGAGGATGACGGCCGGATCGTCGGGCTGGCGCTTCACCAGCGGCCTTGCCTTGTGCAGATAGCCCCTGATCTTGCTCATGAGGCCGATTTCTGCGCGCAGATCGTCCAGCCAGACGATCTTCACCTGCTTTTCCATCTCCTCGATGACGGGACCGAGCTTGGCCTGGGTGACGAAAGCGCGCGATGTGAGGACATGCTTCACTTCCGCCGCCTTGCAGGCGGACAGGATATTGGCCGCACCGGCCGTGAAATTCAGCATGGCCGGCACCTTGCCCGCCGTCATCACGCCGAGAAGGGTGGCGGCGGCGCCATTGGCATTCGGCAGCATGACGCCGATATTGCGTTCCGGGAACATGATGCGGAACTTCGCGCCGAGCACGGCAGCGCCCGTCAGCAGTTTGCCATAGGTGAGCTTGCCGGTGACCGGATCTTCGACGGCGAGCTTGCTCATGCCGAACTCATGGCTCGCCTCGATGATGCGATCGATAACGGTCGAGGACGTATCGGCAGTCCTGAACATCAGGTTGGACATGACCTGATAGAGGGCGGCGCCCGCTGCCGCGCGGCGCTTGCGGCCCTTGAGTTCGGCCGGAACTTCGAGCTTCACCGGCTCGAGAATGGTGACCTTGACCTTCGGGAACAGCCGGCGGCGGATCTTGCCGTCGTTCAGGTAAGAGAGATAGCTCTTCTCCAGGCCATCGATGCGCACCGGCACGACCATCGCTCCGGTCTTGTCGGCAACCATGGCGGCACCGTCATAGACCTTCATCAGCGTGCCTGTTACCGTCAGCCGTCCCTCGGGAAAGATGCCGATCGGGCTGCCGTCCTGCACCACCTTGATCAGCGAGCGCGTCGCCATCGGCTTGGTAGGGTCGAGCGGCAGGAATTTGCACATTTTCAGGAAGGGTTTGACCCACCAGGCCTGGGCGATCTTGTAATCGACCGCAAAGACCGGCTCTTCCTCGGTGATCGCGAGCGCCAGCGCGCCATCGAGCAGGCTGACGTGATTGAGAGCGATGATCGGGGCCGGCCCCGCCTTCTTGATGTTTTCGAGACCTTCGACTTCCAGCCGCATGAAGGCGCGGAACAGGATCGAGACGAAATCGCGGAAAGCGTTGGTCGGCAGCGTCTTCAGCATCAGCCAGGCGACGGCGAAATTGATGATGCCGAGGCCAATCAAGATCTGCGGAATGGAGGCGCCCAAGGCCTGGACGACGGCGACAGCACCGAGGCCAACAGTGATGAAAAGAGCCGAGAGGACATTGGCTGCGCCGATGACACGGGCGCGGCGATCCTCATGCGCCCAGGTCTGCAGCGCGGCGAAGGTGGGGACGGCAATGAAGGCGCCCGAGATTGCCATGCCGGCGAGATCGATCGCGACACGGATGGTATTCTGGCCGGCGAAGAAGCCGAGAATCGTCGTCGCATGGCTGGTCGATTGCAGGCCCCAGAGGTTCCAGGCGAGATCGAGGCTGAAAATGGCAAGCAGGGCCGTGCCGATCGGCGCAGGCAGGAGCACGATGCGACCGGAGGCCATCCAGGCTGCGATGGCCGAGCCCACCGCAACCGCGACGGCAAAGACCGTCAGATAGGCTGGTACGACGATTTCCGAGCCGCCGAGCAATTCGGTGACCATGGTCGGCAGGATGGACAGGACGAAGGCGCCGACCAGCCAGAACCAGCAGTTCATCAGCGCCGAACGCCAAAGGCGCTTGTCGCTGCGAATTTCCATGACGAGGGTGTAGCTGGAGCGGATGACGTTGGTATCGATCTTGAGATCGGGCGCCTTGGAGCCGGTTGGCGGGATCATGCGGCTGGCAAACCAGCAAAGTATCGAAAGGCCGATCATCATCGTGCCGAAGACGAGGACATTGTCGCCGCCGGAAAAGGCGAATGCGGCGACGATCGTGCCGCCGAGGATGGCGATGAAGGTGCCGCCTTCGATCCAGGCATTGGCCTTCGGCAGATCGCGGCGTTCCAGATGATCAGGCAGTATGCCGTATTTGATCGGGCCGAAGAGCGCGGAGATGATGCCAAAGCCGAACAGCGCCACCATCAGGATCCAGATGGAAGAGAAGGCAAGACCGACGACGGCAAGGGCTGCGACCGCGATTTCGCATCGCTTCAGCAACTCGGCGATCTTGGCCTTGTCATGCTTGTCGGCAAGCTCGCCACCGATCGCAGAGAGCAGCAGGAACGGAACGATCAGGACCACGCCGGCAAGGGTCACCAGTGCCGCGCCCTCGGTGGCGGACATCTGGAAGAGGATCAGGAAGACAAGGGTATTCTTCAGGAAATTGTCGTTGAACGCGGTGAGGAACTGCGTCCAGAACAGCGGCGCGAATTTCCTTGATGTCATCAGGTTGGTTTGCACGGCAGATCCTCCATTGGCTCGCAGAGAAGGCCACAGAGTTGTTACGCAAAAGTTGCGTATAGCGACAACTCTGTGGTGTAGTTAACGAAGCTTAGTCTTCACCGTTACGATTGAACTTGACGAGCAGCTTCTCGGTGCGGGCGTCTTCAACCTTGCGGATCAGCTTTTCGGATTCGGCATTGTCACGCAGCGTCTTGGTTATATTCACCGTCGTCTGCACCAGCATCAGGATGCCCATTGCCAGGTAGCCTTTGCCCCAGAGATCGAGCGGCATCATATAGAGGCCGAGCGCCAGCATGAAGGCGGAGGCGCCGAAGGAGATGTAGGAGAAGCTGACCCAGCTGGCGGAATGTTTCTGGAAACTGTCGTTCATTGTCGTGATTCCCTTGAGTGTGATGATGTGAATTTTAAGCGGCGGGGTTGATGCGGCTGCGCAGGCGGGCGAGCACGTCATCGGCGGAAGAGCGCAGCGGTGCGCCGCATCCGGCATTGGCAAGCTTCTCGATGATGCCGGCGGGAGCGGTCGAGGTCTCCATCGCCTTCAGGGCCGAGGCCGTCATCTCATTCTGGTTCTGGCGGATGCGAAGGCGCGCAAGGGTCTCCTCGGCATCGTCGAGCGTCGCAAGACCGGTGCTGGCGACGACGACATCGAGCTTTTGTGCCTCTTCGGTGGCGCGTGCCAGGCGTTCGCCACGCTGCAGGTCCTGCAGCCGGGTTTCGGAGACGCGGACAATCCCCTTCAGCTTGTCGATCGCCGTGGTAAACTGCGCCTGGGCCTTTTCGGATTGATCGCGCTCGGCCTCGAGATAGGCGATTGCTTCGGCAGCCTCGCGAGCCAGTGCTTCATTACCCTTCGAGAGCGCCGCAGCGGCGCGCGTTTCGAGATCGTCGATCCGGGAGACGATCGTTGCGTGCTGGACCCGCTCCTGCTCGTTCTGGGCGATGGCGATCGCCACGCTGCGGCGGGCCGACTGGATCGATTGCGCGGCATCGCGGATCTGCTGGGCGAGCAGCGGTACGGCATTGCGGTCGGCAAAGGCCTGTTCGGCATCGTATGCCCTGCCCCGCAGCAAAGTCGAAATCAGTTTGAACATTTCCTTCCTCCGGTTTATGAACGCTGTTCACGAGTTGAGTTATGGCAGAATCCTGAACGGTGTTCAAGAATAATTTTGAACACCGTTCATGAATCGAATTGGGATGGTTAATGGCTGGGAAAAGAGAAGAAAAACGCGAAGATCTAAGGGCACGGCTGATCGATGCAGCGCGAAACCGCATTGTCCGGGAAGGGCTGGCAAACCTCAGGGCGCGTGAGATCACACAGGATGCCGGCTGTGCGCTGGGTGGGCTCTATACGGTCTTTGCCGATCTCGCTGAACTCGTCATCCACGTGAACTCCACGACGCTGAAGGTGCTGGAGGCAAAGCTGACGCTGCCCGAGACGAGAGACAGGACGCCGACGGACCGGCTGCGCAACCTGGCGCAGGGATATTTAAGTTTCGCAGTCGAAAACCGGAATCTCTGGAAAGCGCTCTTCGAGCATTACCCGCCCGAAACCAGCCCGACACCGCAATGGCATCTCGACGAACATCTCTTCCTGATGGACGTGATCGCCGAGCCGCTTGCCGAATTGCAGCCTGATATGACGGCGGAAGACAGGGCAATCCGCGCCCGCACCCTGTTCGGAGCCGTCCATGGCGTCGTCAGCATCAGTCTCGAAGGCCGCTTCGTTGGACTGCCGGCAGAGCGCCTTGCGCGCGAGGTGGATGAGCTTGTGGTGACGATTGCCGCGGGCGCGGCGGCGCGGCGATCATAGCTATCTGGAGATTGTGGCTGGGGCGCCTGGATTCGAACCAGGGGATGGCGGTACCAAAAACCGCTGCCTTACCGCTTGGCTACGCCCCACCAGAGCTGAAACGAAATGCCGCTTCGCCAAAACGTGGCCTGATTAGCAAAGGACTGTCTGCCCCACAATCACTAAGTTCACTGCGACGTCATATTTGTATGCGCGGCCATGCCCGGCATGGTAGGACTTTGGCGATCGACACAGCCAATGGAGATAGTGTTGAGCCAATATCGCGCCCGTCCGCCAGCGCTCGCGACGCTCTTGCTCGACGATGCCGTCGTGCGGATTACCCAATGGGATTTCGAGCCGGGTGCCGATACCGGCGTTCATACGCATGGGCTCGGTTACGTCGTCGTACCGATGACCGATTGCCAGTTCCTGATCGAGGATGCTGAGGGCAGCCGGCGGGTGGATGTTGCCAAGGGGGCTGCCTATCGGCGTGAGGCGGGAACCGAGCATAATGTCGTCAATGCCGGCGACCAGCCGATGTCCTTCATCGAGATCGAATATAAATAAGATGTCCGGCGCTAACTTCGATCTTTTCTTCGATCCGGCCTACGGCCAGGCAATTACAGTCGGCGACGGCGTTCAACGGCTGACGGCGAAAAATCCGAGCCCTTTCACCTTTCATGGCACCAACAGCTATATCGTCGGCAGTGCGTCGGTCGCCGTCATCGATCCGGGACCTGACAATGAGGCGCATTTCGAGGCGCTGATGGCAGCGCTCGCCGGTCGGCAGGTGACGCATATTTTCGTCAGCCACACTCATCGCGACCACTCGCCGCTGGCAGCACGGCTAAAGCAAGAAACCGGAGCACTGACGGTCGGCGAAGGGCCACACCGTCCATCTCGGCCGCTGCGCGACGGCGAAACCAATCCCTTTGCGGAAAGCTCGGATATGGATTTCGTGCCCGATATCGCCATCGGCGACGGGCAGACGATCTCCGGCGATGGCTGGGCGCTGACGGGAGCCCTGACGCCAGGTCACACAGCCAATCATGCTGCCTTCGCGCTCGAAGGCAGCGACATCCTGTTTTCGGGCGACCATGTGATGGCCTGGGCGACGACGATCGTGGCGCCGCCTGACGGTTCCATGGCCGATTATATGGCTTCGCTCGACAAGTTGATTGCACGCGACGACCGCCTGATGCTGCCAGGGCATGGAGGGCCGGTCACCTCGCCCGGACCCTTCCTGCGCGGGCTGAAAACACATAGGCGACTGCGGGAGCGATCCATCCTCGAACGCATCCGCACAGGAGAGGATACGATCCCCGAAATCGTGAAGATGATCTATCGCGATACAGACAAGCGACTGCATGGTGCGGCGGCCCTTTCCGTGCTGGCGCATATCGAAGATCTGATGGAGCGCGGCGAGGTAGTGACCGATGGGCCGCCTTCGCTCGGCGCGCATTATCGGCTGGCGGGAGGCTGAAGATGTCGGGGCATGCCGCTTACAGCTATCGCGACGATCCTTCCGTGCCCGCCTTTGCGGATGACAAGCCGGTGCTCCTGTTCGATGGCGAATGCGTGTTTTGTTCCGGCTGGGTGCAGTTCCTGCTGAAGCGGGATCTGGAGAAACGTTATCGGTTCATCGTTGCACAGACACCGCTCGGCGAAGCGCTCTATCGTCATTATGGGCTGAAGACGCGAGATTACGAGACCAATTTGCTGATTGACGAAGGGCGCGCTTATAACAAGTCCGATGCGACCATCCGGGTGCTCGAGGGGCTCGGCATGCCGTGGGCTCTGGCTGGTTTGGCGCGAGTTGTGCCGCGGCGGATTGCGGATGCGGTCTATGGGTTGGTGGCGCGCAACAGGTTGAAAATTGCCGGGCGGCGGGAGAGTTGCATGGTGCCTACGGCTGAGGTGCGGGAGCGGTTTTTGGGATAGGTTCGACGGCTCGTTGCGTTGACGGGATATGTTTGTGGCAAGGGTGTTTTAATACGCCTCACCGTATCCCGGCCCTTCGCATGGCTAAGGACGTTCGCCCCTGTAATCGATCCACTGGATCGATTGCTGCCGCTTTGCGGCACCGGAGCTTACCCACCCGCAATCCCCAGTAGTTCGGCGTCGAGGGCACCAAGATATTGCTCGGCCACCTCGGCGCTGAAGCCGAGGTCGTGCTGGCCGTAGCGGGAAGCGACGCGCACGTCGACGAAGGTGGTTTCGGCCTCTTCGCGCAGGCGGATGATGAAATCGAAGCGCAGGCCGAGGATGAAGGTGCGGGTCGTGCCCTGCAGGGTCACGCCATTAGCGCCACGGATCAGCTTGGCGACGTCATCCTCGAAAGGGCGCGGGGTCGGCACCGGGATGACGTCGAGTGAATCGGCGACACCGCTTTCAGGCTGGGCAGGAACCGGCTTGTTCTCCAGTTCGCGTCCGGGCGTCGTATCGCCTTCGCTCTTGGTAATGGTGATGCCGTTCTGCTTGGCGACCTTCTTGACCGCTTCCAGAACACGGTCGAGCGCGCCGTCATAGCGGCGGCCCGTCAGTTCCGGATAGGCGGCAAGCTGCCGTTCGCGATCGCCCGGCGTGATCACCGGATCGCGCGGCAGCCAGATCTGGTCGGCCTCGGGCGGCGAGAGCCAGTCAGGCGCTGTGGCCGTATCGGTGGTGACGTCGTAGATCGCCGGCAAAGTGAAGTAGCGCTCCGCCGCAAAGACACCGATGCCGAGCGGAAAAGCCACATAGATCAGCGCCGCCAGTGCGTTCAGCCCGCCTTCCGCGCCCGTCATCCAGAGACTGCGCAGGCCGATCATGGCCAGCAGCAAGGCGAGAACCGCGCAGCCGACGGAAACGAGCAGCACCAGCACGAGATACGGTGTCGCCAGTCCGCCGAAACGATGGGCGATCAGCACCGCAACCGAAAGCACAAGCGCAAACGCCCCGAAGTGCCGCGAGAAGCGGGCAGCGCTGGAAACGGGACGATCGAAACGGATGGCCATCAAATCTACCGGTTGGTCGGCGGCGACGCATCGAATGCGCCTGCCGCCATCGACTTTTCTAGTGCAAGATTGGTCTAAATTGAAACTCTTGTCTGAGCATTGCCGAAGCAATCCACGTCAAAGCTCGATATCGATGAGCACCGGCCATTCTTAAGGTATTGCTGATATGCCGTAAAAAGGCCATTCTGCCGGGGTCTCATATCCATCCCACGAAACAGGAGAGACAGATGATCTCGTCCGGAATGAGGGAAAGGCCGCCGGTATCGACCCTTGGCGGCATCGAGCGTGCTGAACCGCTCCTACCACTGGAACTTCTCGAACTCGAACTTTCGTTGGAAGGCTATGCCGACGGCGAGAGCGGTTTCTGCGAAACGGTGCGCAGGGCCGCCGTCGAAGCGCGCGGCGAATTTCTCTTCGATCTGCCTGCGGCGGGCCTCGTAGAGGATTGCCGGCGAATCGCGGTGCTGCGCGTTCCGACTTCGGACGGGCAGATGCGTGTGGTTCTGGCGCTGCTCGACCAGCATAGCACGGAAATCCGCGTACAAGCACCTGACGAGGATACCGAGCATCTGGTGCGCTTCGCCGATGCCTTCATCGAGTTGCTGGAAAGAATTTGAGCGTTAGTCGCGACCGGCTGCGGCTTCCGCCAGCGAGCGGAAAGGAAACTTGCGGCCGCATTCGCATTTGAGCATGAAGCTTTCCTGATGCACCGAGGGTCGCTGCACGAAGAAGCCGCGCGGCAGCTGGTCCACCTTGAAGTCGGGCGTCTTGCGCTTGGCGTCGTCGATCTCGGAGGCTTCGGCAAAGCCGCTATTTCCGCATTGCGGGCAGGTGAGTTTTTTCGAGAATCGATCGCGGATCGCCATGGTACTTTTCCAGTGCTGTTGCCTTTGCTCTTACATAGGAACGTTCCAGGGGGAAAGTGGAACCAACAATTCATCCTGCCGTTCCTTCCAGAGTGAAGGAGGCAAATCATGCCGAACAGAGATCCTATCCCCACACCCGGAGGCGAGTCGCCGCTCGGCCCGCAACAGACCCCAGGCATTCCCGACAGGGTTCAGGAGAAGCCGCCGCGAACGCCGGCCCAAGATCCGAGCGATAACAAGAACCCGGAGGACCCGCCGCTCGATCCGGCGCTGCTGCCGATAGGAGACCCGGCGGGCGCGGCCTGATATAGTCGGGTTGACGACGTCGGGCAGATGCATTTTCCTGGCTGGACGTCCATGCTCAAGGAAGAAATCGATGCGCCCACATGTTCTGCCGCTTCTCGCCATTCTGGCTGCCGGGCTTGCCGCCTGCCAGACGCTGACGCCGGAGGAAAGGCGCGCGCGGGACGAGCAGACCTGCATGGGCTACGGCTTCAAACGCGGAACGGATGGCTTTGCGACCTGTCTGCAGCGTATCGATCTCGATCGTCGCGCGCAGGCCCGTTACGACAGCGATTGGGTGATGGCCGATATGGCCTACAATCTGAATGGTCCCTACTACTATCCGCGTTACCGCTATCGTCACTGAGCAGCGGAGATGACCGCCTGAGCCGCAGCGAGCCGCGCGATCGGCACGCGGAACGGCGAACAGGAAACATAGTCGAGCCCGATCGTCTCGCAGAAATGGATCGAGGCTGGATCGCCGCCGTGTTCGCCGCAAATGCCGAGCTTCATGTCATTGCGCGTGCGCCGGCCGCGCTCGGCCGCAATGCGGATCAACTCGCCAACCCCATCGAAATCCAGGGATATGAAGGGATCATGCTCGATGATGCCCTTGCGCTGGTAGGTGGGGATGAAGGCCGAGGCATCGTCGCGGGAAATGCCGAAAGTGGTCTGGGTCAGGTCGTTGGTGCCGAATGAGAAGAATTCGGCCGCCTCGGCGATCACATGGGCGCGTAGCGCCGCACGCGGCAGCTCGATCATCGTGCCGACCAGATAGTCGATGCGCATTGCCGCCTCCGACATGACATCCTGCGCCACGGCATCGATCTTCGCCTTCACATAATCCAGCTCGGAACGCAGGCCGACGAGCGGCACCATGATCTCGGGAACGACCGCGGCACCCGTTTCATGGGCAGCGGCAACGGCAGCCTCGAAGATGGCGCGAGCCTGCATTTCGACGATCTCGGGATAGGAAATCGCAAGACGGCAACCACGGTGGCCGAGCATGGGATTGAACTCATGCAGCGCATCGACGCGCTGGCGCAATGTCGTCGGCTCCATGCCCATCGCATAGGCGACTTCGGCGATTTCCTCGTCCGTCTTCGGCAGGAATTCGTGCAGCGGCGGATCTAGCAGGCGGATCGTGACGGGCATGCCGTGCATCACGGTGAAGAGGCCGGTGAAATCGCTACGCTGCATCGGCAGGAGCTTGTCGAGCGCGCCGCGCCTACCCTTTTCGTCCTCGGCGAGGATCATCTCGCGCATGACGTGGATGCGCTCGCCTTCGAAGAACATATGCTCGGTGCGGCAAAGACCAATGCCTTCGGCACCAAAGGCGCGAGCCGCACGGGCATCGGCCGGCGTGTCGGCATTGGTGCGCACGGTCATGCGCCGCGCGCGGTCCGCCCAGCCCATGATGCGACCGAAATCGCCCGATAGTTCCGGCTGGATCATCGGGACTTCGCCCTTCAGCACCTGCCCGGCGGAACCATCAATGGTGATGATATCGCCCTTGTTCAGCGTGACGCCGACGCCGATCAGCCGTTCGTTGCGAGCATCAATGCGCATGGTGCCGGCACCGACGACGCAGGGAATGCCCATGCCACGGGCAACAACGGCCGCGTGGCTGGTCATGCCGCCGCGCGTCGTCAGAATACCTTCGGCGGCATGCATGCCATGAATGTCTTCAGGGCTCGTCTCGACACGCAGCAGGATGACCTTGCGGCCTTCCGATTCCGCCTCGACGGCCTCTTCCGAGGTGAAGACGATTTCACCGGTCGCAGCGCCCGGCGAGGCCGGCAGGCCGGTGCCGATCACCTGGCGGGTGACGCGCGGGTCGATGGTCGGGTGCAGGAGCTGGTCAAGCGTCGAGGGCTCGATGCGCAAAACCGCCTCTTCCTCGGTGATGATGCCCTCATCCACCATGTCGACGGCGATCTTCATCGCCGCGCGAGTCGAGCGCTTGCCAGAGCGCGTCTGCAGCATCCAGAGCTTGCCGCGCTCGATGGTGAATTCGATGTCCTGCATATCGCGGTAGTGGGTTTCAAGTTCGGCGCAGATGCGGCCGAATTCAGTGAAAGCCTCCGGCATCAGCTTTTCCATCGAGGGCTTGTCAGTGCCGGAGGCGATGCGCCCCTCCTCGGTGATGCTCTGCGGCGTGCGGATGCCTGCCACGACATCCTCGCCCTGCGCATTCACCAGGAATTCGCCGTAGAGAACCTTCGCACCGGTCGAGGGATTGCGGGTGAAGGCGACACCTGTCGCGGACGCATTGCCGAGATTGCCGAAGACCATGGCCTGGATATTGACCGCTGTGCCCCAGGCTTCCGGAATATTGTGGAGATGACGGTAGGTGACGGCGCGGGCACTCATCCAGCTCGAAAATACCGCACCGACGGCACCCCAGAGCTGAATTGCCGGATCCTGCGGGAAAGCCTCGTCCAGCTCCTCCTCGATCAGCGCCTTGTAGAGCGAGACGACATGCTGCCATTCGGTCGCGCTGAGTTCGGTATCGAATTCGTGGCCGAGGCGACCCTTTTCATCCTCGAGGATTTCCTCGAAGGCGTCATTGCCGAGACCCATAACGACATCGGCATACATCTGGATGAAGCGGCGATAGCTGTCCCAGGCAAAACGCGCGTCCCCCGCGTCATGGCCGAGCGCCTGCACGGTCTCGTCGTTCAGGCCGAGATTGAGCACCGTGTCCATCATGCCGGGCATGGAAACGCGCGCGCCGGAGCGAACGGAGAGCAGCAGAGGCTGATTGCCTGCGCCGAAACGACGACCGGTGATCGCCTCGATACCGGCGATGCCGGCGAGCACCTGCTGTTTCAGTTCAGGATCGATCTTCCGGCCGTTCTTGTAATAGGTGTTGCAGGCTTCAGAGACGATGGTGAGGCCGGGCGGAACGGGAAGGCCGAGGCTGCACATTTCGGCGAGATTGGCGCCCTTGCCGCCCAGAATCTCCTTGTCCCGCGCCCGGCCTTCAGCCTGCCCGTTGCCGAACGTATAGACCCACTTGGTCATCTTCCCCCCAACACCATTTCGGGATCAGCTTAATCCCTTGGTGTTGAAATGAAAATCGACAAATGCGGCGAAATGTTGCGCTGCACAATAATTCCCTAACGGGATGCCGAAACAACCGATTGAAAACGCGTAGGGCGTGTCGCGATCTTCAGATTCGCCTGCCACGTCTCAGGTTCTTGCTTTCGGACATTGTTTCCGTAAAACCGCAGCAGACTTCTGCGCGACGTGCTTTGGACGCATAAAAAAAGCTTTGCGGGACTGCAACAACGGTCCCGCAAAGCCTTGTTTCCGTCCGGCCAGGAAAACCGGACGGGGGGTCCATCATGCCTCGTAACCTTCGGTCCCTCACCCTAAACCAGAAGATGGCATTGCAAATTCCACTGACCGCCACGACCAATTGCTACTTCTGTGCAATGACACGGTTGCGATAAAACAACTTCTAATGCAAGACGCGTAAAAGAGCATCACCCAAATGGGGTACGTACCCGATGTGGAAGTGACCTTTTTTGGTCTTTAATTAAAATGCCGTCTCAAGCCGTCTCGCGGAGACGCTCCGCGGTCTGCAAATCGACCGAAACGAGCTGAGAAACACCCTGCTCGGCCATTGTGACGCCAAAAAGGCGATTCATGCGGGCCATGGTGATGGGATTGTGGGTAATGATGACGAATCGCGTCTCGGTGGAGGCCGCCATTTCGTCCATAAGGTTGCAATAACGCTCGACGTTATGGTCGTCGAGAGGCGCGTCCACTTCGTCCAGCACGCAGATCGGCGCCGGATTGGTCAGGAAAACGGCAAAGATCAGCGCCATCGCGGTCAGCGCCTGTTCGCCGCCAGAGAGCAGCGTCATGGTCTGCGGCTTCTTGCCAGGCGGGCGGGCGAGGATTTCGAGACCGGCTTCCAGCGGATCATCCGATTCGATCAACTGCAACTCAGCCGTGCCGCCGCCGAAAAGATGAGTAAAGAGTCGCTGAAACTGCGCGTTGACGACATCGAATGCGGCAATGAGACGTTCACGGCCCTCACGGTTCAGGCTCTGGATCGCGCCGCGCAGCTTGCGGATGGCATCGATGACGTCATCGCGCTCCTTGATCAGCGTCTCCAGCTTCTCGCTGAGTTCTTTCTGTTCCTCATCTGCCCGCAGGTTGACGGCGCCCAACCGCTCGCGCTCGATCCGCAGTCGCTCCACTTCGCGCTCGACCTCACGGGGATCGGGCAGCGTCTGTAGTCCCGGCCGACCGGCGAGGCGCAGCGCTTCATGCGGGGCCACATTCAGTGTCTCACGGATGCGCTGTTCGCTCTCCTGCCGCTTCTCGCGGGCGGAGACAAGGCGTTCTTCGGCACGGCCCCGGCGTTCGCGGCTTTCGGCGAGCTCGGACAGGGCGGTCGCCGCCTTGTGGTCAGCGTCGCGCTGCAGCAGCTCGGCCTGCGCGAGGAGATCGGCGGCGTGACGGCGGGCTTCCTCGGCCTTCTGCAGCTCGGTCAGCAAGGCGCGGCGCTTGTCGTCGAATTCGTCCGGCGCCATTTCCAGTTCGGCGGCCTCTTCGCGAGCCTCTTCCTCGCGATCGCGCAGCGTTGCGATATGGTCTTCGGCACTTGAGGCGCGCTGACGCCATGTCTCCCGTTCCTGGCCGATCGCAACGATGCGGCGCTGACGGGCATCATTCTCGCGGTTCAGGCTCTCGTGGCGGGCGCGGGCCTCAGCCAATGCGCCTCGATCCGTGGAGACTTCGGCCTGCTGGAAGCGCAGCCTGTCGTCGAGCGTGGTCAGGTCCGGCGCGTCCTCAAGCTCGATCCGGGCATTTTCTTCCTGGACCGCAATATCTTCCAGCTGGGCCTGCAGCTGGCTGACGGCTTCGGCGATGACATCGCGACGGCGAATGAGATCACCCGAGGCACGTTCGGCGGCGGCGAGCGCTTCGCGCGCTTCGGCGAGATGGCGAGCAGACAGGCGGCTCATGTCGCGGGCGTCCGCGAGCCTGCGCTCCTCCTCACGGATGGTCTCTGCGGCGGCGGCAAGGCGCTCTTCGGCCTCAGCCAGAATATCGCGGGCAAGCTCGGCCTCGCCCTGCAGCTCCGCGAGGCGGTTCTTCTGGGCAAGACGCTGGGCGGCCGCACTCGGCGCGTCCGCACCGGTCACGTGGCCATCCCAGCGATAGACGGCGCCTTCCTTGGTGACCAGCCGCTGGCCGGCCTTCAATTCTTTGACAAGACGCGACGCATCGGCAGCAGCAATTAGACCGATCTGGCGCAGACGGCGCGTCAGTGCCGAGGGTGCGCGGACGTGGTTCAGCAGCGGCTCGGCACCGGTGGGCAATGCCGGATCGCCAGCGCCGGCGCCATTTTCGGACCAGTGGGCCGGCGCATTCGGATCGAGCGGAGATTCAAGATCGTCTCCAAGAGCGGCGCCGAGCGCCGTCTCGAAACCGCGGTCGACCTTCAACTCCTCGGCAACCGGTGAGAATTCGCCAGCCGCGGCGCCCGCCAGCATGCGCTGGATGGTGCGCGCTTCCGTCTCCAGCGCGTTGAGTTTGCCGCGTGCCTGCTCGAGCGGAGCACGGCAAAGCGCTTCCGTCTCGCGCGCTCTTGCCAACGCCTGTTCGACAGCCTGGATCGTCGTCTCGGCCTCGGCAACAGCGATCTCGCCCGCCTCCACCATCGCCCGCTTTTCATCCGGGTCCGGCAGGGTCGCGATCTTCTGGTCGATGCCGGCAAGCTCCCGGTTAGCGTCGTCCATCTGGCGTTCAAGCCTGAGCTTGCGGTCGGCGAGATCCCGGATGGCCCGTTCCAGCTGATTGCGGCCGGCAGCCGCCTCGGCGCGCTCTGCCGTCAGGGCCGTGAAAACGCGTTCGCTGTCTGCGAGTTTGGCGGCCGCTTCCTCGAAGGCCTGCCGCGTTTCCTCAGCATAACGGCCAGAATCGGCAAGGATTTCGGCGATATCGGCCTCTTCGGCATCGAGCCGTGCGAGGATCGTGGCGTTATCGGCAACTAGTCGTTCCTCGCGCCCGATATCCTCGGCAAGCTGGGCGAGACGTCGGGTCAGTTCGTCGCGGCGGCGCAGGATGCGGCTGGCATCCTCTTCTAGCTGGCTGCGGGCGATCTGCAGGCGCTGGAGGGCTGCCGCCGCGCGCGCCTCGCCGTCGCGCAGTTCCGGCAGCTTCAGGCTGGCAATGCCCTGGTTCTTAGCCGCTTCCATCTGGCTCTGCGCCTTTTCGGCGACGACGACGGTCGCCTGGTTGAGCGCGCTGTCGGCTTCCGCCTCGGTATCTTTTGCCTGCACCCAGCGGATATGCAGAAGCATGGCCTCGCGGGCGCGAATATCGGCGGAGAGCGTCTTGAAGCGGTTGGCCTGACGGGCCTGACGCTTCAGGCTCTCGATCTGGCTTTCGAGCTGCGAGGTAACATCGTCGAGCCGTTCCAGATTGCTTTCGGCGGCGCGCAGGCGGAGCTCGGCCTCGTGGCGGCGTGAATGCAGGCCGGAAATGCCGGCCGCTTCTTCCAGAAGCTGACGCCGGGCCTGCGGCTTTGCGGAAATCAGTTCGCCGATGCGCCCCTGCCCCACCATCGAGGGAGAGCGCGCACCGGTGGAGGCATCGGCAAACAGAAGCTGCACATCCTTGGCACGGCTTTCCTTGCCGTTGATGCGGTAGATCGAGCCCTGCTCGCGCTCGATGCGGCGGGTAACCTGGATCTCGTCGCTGTCGTTGAAGGCGGCAGGTGCAGTCCGCTCGCCATTGTCGAGATAGAGCGCGACTTCGGCGGTGTTTCTCGCCGGACGGTGTCCCGAGCCGGAGAAGATCACGTCATCCATACCGGAGGCGCGCATGTTCTTATAGGAATTCTCGCCCATGACCCAGCGCAGGGCCTCGACGAGATTGGACTTGCCGCAGCCGTTCGGACCGACGACACCTGTCAGGCCGCGCTCGATGATGAATTCCGTCGGCTCGACGAAGGATTTGAAGCCGACAAGACGGAGCTTGTTGAACTTCATGTGGCAGCCTCAAGCTGCAGATATGGAAAAGCGGGCGCACAGCTTTCGCCGTCGCCCGCTTTCAGAAAACGGTACGGATCAGAGGAGGCTGTCGATGAGGGCCGACATGGTGTCAACCGGCATGTCTCCAGAATAGCGCTTGCCATTGATGAGGAACGTCGGCGTGGCGTTGACGCCAAAATCCTTGGTACCCCGTTCCCGCGTGGCGTTCACTTCATCCAGCAGCTTCTGGTTCGTCAAGCACTTCGTGAAGCTATCCTCAGTAAATCCGGCAAGCTTCGACATTTGCAGCAGTGCGCCACGGCCGTCATCGGCGGCGGCCCAGACCTGCTGCTGCTTGAAGAGCATGGCGACCATCGGGAAATACTGTTCGGGCGTGGCGAGCTCTTCCGGCTTCTGCGGATTGCAGCGGGCGAGCATGAAGGCGGCAGCGGCACGCGGATCGAAGGGGAATTCGCGCAGGATGAACTCGACCTTGCCGGTATCGACGTATTTCTGCTTGATGGCATCGAAGGTCGTGTTGTGGAAATGGGCGCAATGCGGGCAGGTCATCGACATATACTCGACGACCTTGACCGGAGCATCGGCCTTGCCGAGCGCCATTTCCGGCAGAGCGCCGGGGGTCAGCACCTTGGCCATGTCCACGTCGCCATCCGGCTTCGGAATTTCAACGGCTGCCTGCGCCTGCGCCGTACCATAGACCGCCATGGATGCGGTTGCGGCGGCGACACCGCCCAGAAGCTGGCGTTTCGTCAGTTGCATTTCAGAGATGCGCATGGGTTCCCCATAAACAAGTGTGGCAGCTGATTGTGCGATATAACGGCGTGAAGCCGCTAACAAGGCACGCTTCGCCAACTTTCTTCAAAGAATTGTGACCTGCGAAAGACGAAACCGCAGATCAGCGAACAAATTAGCCGCTCAAGGCGTGAATGCTACCGTCCACGCTTCCCCAGAACCGCCGTACCGAGCCTCGCAATCGCCTGGCGCAGCTTGTCGTCCTCTATGCCCTGCATCATGCCTTCCAGCTTGCGGGCAGCTTCGCCTTTCAGTGGCGGCGGCGTGCGGGAGCGTCTGGCCGGCTGGGAGACAGGCTTCTGGACGATGCGGATCTGGTGAACGGCCGCAAAGCCGAAGAAGCTGTTGATGCGCTGGATGAGTTCGCCCTGCGCGTGGGTAAGGAAAAGCGCACGCGCACCTTCGCAGGCAATCGTCAGCACGCCCGGGCGGAAGCTGCCATCATCGCCGCCGCGTGCCCAGGCGATCTTTTCCGGCCGCGTACAATCGGCGAAATCCTCACCGGCGATTTCGTCCCAGGAGCCGAGAAGTGCCGAATTGATGCCGGCACGGCGAGCGAGAACGGGATCAATGATGCCGTTCGTCAGCTCGGAAATCTGCTTCTCACCTTTGCGTGGATAACTCATCGAAACCTTGTTAAAGGGCGGCCAATCGAGACTACCGGCTTGATCGCGCCGCACTGCTTCGTCAAGTATAGAGCACTTCCCCCGATCGCGGCAAATGATGACGATACGCACACCGGACGCGCTGACCGCCTCCCCTCTTCTCGAATGGTATGACCGCCACCATCGCGACCTGCCCTGGCGGGTTTCGCCTCCAATGGCCAAACGCGGCATCAAGGCAGATCCCTATCACATCTGGCTGTCGGAGGTGATGCTGCAGCAGACGACGGTGCAGGCGGTCAAACCCTATTTCGCCAATTTTCTGGCGAAATGGCCTTCGGTAAGCGACCTCGCAAACGCCCCTGTCGAAGAGGTGATGGCTGCATGGGCGGGGCTTGGCTATTACGCACGGGCACGCAATCTGAAGAAATGCGCCGAAGCAGTTGCGAGCGCGCATGGCGGCATCTTTCCCGATACCGAAGACGGACTGAAGGCCCTGCCTGGTATCGGCGATTATACGGCAGCGGCGGTGGCGGCGATTGCCTTCAACCGGCAGGCGGCGGTGATGGACGGCAATGTCGAGCGGGTCATTTCCAGGCTCTATGCCATCGCCACGCCGCTTCCGGCCGCCAAGCCGCTGATGCGCCAGAAGGTGGCGCTGCTGACGCCAGCGGCCCGGCCCGGCGATTTCGCGCAGGCGATGATGGATCTCGGGGCTACGATCTGCACACCGAAACGTCCCGCCTGTTCGCTCTGTCCTTTCAACGGATCATGCGAAGCGCTGGCGCTGCATGATCCCGAGCAATTCCCGGTCAAGGCCGCAAAGAAGGAAAAGCCTGTCCGGCGGGGTGCGGCCTACGTCGCGGTCACGGCAGATGGCGAGATACTATTGCGACGGCGCATCGAAAGCGGCCTGTTGGGTGGCATGACGGAGGTTCCGACGACAGCATGGACAGCGCGTCAGGATGGCGAGACAACAACCGAGGCTGCGCCCTTCGAGGCGAAGTGGGAAAGCGCCGGCACCGTCACTCACGTCTTCACCCATTTCGAGCTCAGGCTTTCGATCTTCCGCGCGGCGATCCCTAAACCCATTCAGATCGATGACGGATGGTGGGAACCGGTTACAAATCTTGAAGCTCAGGCGCTGCCCACTATCATGAAAAAAGCGATCACAGCGGCTATTCCTCTCGCGTTCAAAACAGCCAAGGGATGATTATGGCAAACGACATCAAGCATATCGTTTTCGATATCGGCAAAGTTCTTATTCATTACGATCCGCATATTCCCTTCAGCCGCCTCATTCCCGATGAATCCGAGCGCAACTGGTTCTTGGCCAATATCTGCACCCATGACTGGAACATCGAGCAGGACCGCGGCCGCACCTGGGCGGATGCCGAGGCTTTGCTGATCGAGCAGCACCCGACCCGCGAAGAGCATATCCGCGGCTTCCGCAAGTATTGGCATGAGATGGTGCCGCATGCCTATGAAGACAGCGTCGCGATCATGGAAGGCTTCATCGATGAAGGCCGGGATGTGACGATGCTGACGAACTTCGCCTCCGACACGTTCCGCGAGGCGCAGGAGCGCTTCCCCTTCCTGAAGAAGCCGCGCGGCGTGACCGTTTCCGGCGATGTTGGCCTTATCAAGCCTGACGTCGCAATCTACGAGGCGCATGTGAAGAGCTTCGGCCTCGACCCAGCCGCGACGATCTTCATCGACGATGCACCGGCCAATGTTGAAGGCGCCAAGGCTGCCGGCTGGAACGCGGTGCTCTTTACCGGTGCCGACAAGCTGCGCGCCGATCTCGCCACCTACGGATTGAAGGTCTGAACCATGGCATTCGATCCCGCAGATGCCATCGACCGTTTTCACGCCGCGATAAACGCGCTCGATTTTCCGGAGATCGAGAACTGGTTCGCGGAAGATGCGACCTACGTCTCCAACGGTGTCGGCAGCTTGGCCGGCCGGTCCGCGATCATGGCCGCCTTTCACCGCTATTTCGACGACTATCCGGATCAGATCGGTGAAAATTCGCTGGTCGAAATCCTGACGCCGCTATCCGGCCGAGCCGTCTGGTCCGTTCGGGCAACGCACAGCAAGACCGGCAAACCGCTGATCCGAGAAGGCGAGGAAACGATTACCTTCAACGAAGACGGCAAGGTCACGCGCGTCGATGTGACCGACTATCAGGACTTCTAAGTCTATATCGAAGCACCGAAAAAGAGACCCAGGGTCTCGCGGCCCCGGGCTTCTCATTGCTTCTTCCGTAACTGGAGGTCAAACCGGAAGAAGGGTATTTCCATCCTTGCAACGGTTCAGCCTATTCCACCTTTGCAAGGTCACTGCGGATGATAGATCGCAAGTCGTCGATCGGGCGCAGAGATTGCCCGTCGTCGAAGTGCCAGAAGGTCCATCCGTTGCATGCATCAAGGCCCTGCACCTTCGCGCCGAGACGATGAATGGAGCCGGCTTCGCCGCCTGAGGCGACCGTGCCGTCGGCGCGTACTACGGCGCTGTGACGACGCTTGGCATCCGTCAGCACCTGGCCGGGCTTGATGAGGCCACTTTCGACCAGAACGTTGAAGGCGACACGCGCTTCGGCCTTCTTGCCGGTCATGACAGTCAGCTCCGCCTTGCCGAGCGGCTCGACGGCAGCGATGCGGGCGGAAGCCGCATCGATATAATCCTGTTCGCGCTCGATGCCGACGAAATGGCGGCCAAGGCGCTTGGCGACGGCGCCGGTTGTTCCCGAACCGAAGAAGGGATCGAGGATGATATCGCCGGGCTTCGACGAGGCCATGATGACACGGGCGAGCAGTGCTTCCGGCTTCTGCGTCGGATGCACCTTCTTGCCGTCGTCGCCCTTCAGGCGCTCATTGCCGCTGCAGATCGGGAAGAGCCAGTCGGAACGCATCTGCACGTCGTCATTGGCGGCCTTCATGGCATCGTAGTTGAAGGTGTAGCCCTTGGCCTTGGCGTTCGGGCTTGCCCAAATCATCGTCTCATGGGCGTTCTGGAAGCGGCGGCCCTTGAAATTCGGCATCGGGTTGGTCTTGCGCCAGACGATATCGTTGAGGATCCAGAAATTCAGATCCTGCAGCGTGGCGCCGACGCGGAAGATATTGTGGTAGGAGCCGATGACCCAGATCGTGCCTGTCGGCTTCAGGACGCGGCGGCAGGCAAGCAGCCAGGCGCGGGTGAAAGCATCATAAGCCTCGAACGAAGCGAACTGATCCCATTCGTCGTCGACGGCATCGACCAGCGACTGGTCCGGCCGGTGCAGCGTACCGCCAAGCTGGAGATTGTACGGCGGATCGGCGAAGATGACGTCAACCGACTGGTTCGGAAGAGCCTCAAGGGCTGCAACGCAATCGCCCTTGATGATCGTGTCGACCCAGGAACCCGGCTTGACGGAGGCCTTGAGGTCGGCAAGCGGAAAAACAGACGCCATTTAGATACTCACCCATACGCTTTACGCTTAACTCTCCGTTATGGTTACGCAAGTTGGTTACCAAAGCCTGAAGCCCCGGCCCGTTTCGGGAAAATATTCCGCTACGCCGATAAGTAAGCGGCAGGCACAGGCCTGTGCCTGCCCGCATTTCATTGCACCGCGTGAGGCGCGTGAACCTGCCTGCTATCCTCCGGCGCCTCGGTGCGTTCGGCCATACCGTAGTCCCTGATAACCTGGCCGATGCGGAGGCGATAATCGGCAAAAATGCCGTTTCGGCCGGCCTTCTGTGCCTCGCGATGGGCTTCGAGATTGCGCCATGCGCGCACCGCCTCTTCGTCTCGGAAGAAGGACAACGAGAGGATCTTGCCGCGCATCGTCAGGCTCTCGAAACGCTCGATGGAAATGAAACCATCGATCTTTTCGAGTTCGGATCTGAGTTCGCCGGCGAGATCAAGATAACGATGCCGCTCGCCGAGATAGGGGATGACTTCGAAGATGACGGCGATCATGGCAGCACCGGAGCGGCGTGCGGGGCCGAGACATTCTTCAGGAAAATACGATCCTCCTTCAGGATGAAGCGTTCGCGGCGGGCAAACTCGTAGTTTTCCCGGCCAAGCGGATCGGCGGCCAGCCGTGCGCGATAGGCTTCGTAAGCAGCAAGGCTTTCGATATTGTAGACCCCGTAGCCGGTCGTTGCCGAGCCCTCATGCGGACCGAAATAACCGATCAGGTCGGCGCCATTCCTTGGGATGACCTGCCCCCAGTTTCGGGCATATTCGGCGAAGGCATCCTTGCGGAAGGGGTCGATTTCGTAACGGATGAAGCAAGTGATCATCTGATTTCTCCTTTCGTGTCGAATATTTTTTCGCACATTGCGATACGAGAATGCTTCGGTTACGATCGAAGTATGAAAGAAGGTCCTGACATCGCACAGATCGGCGCGCTTATTGGTGATCCGGCGCGCGCCAACATGCTGGCAGCCCTGACGGGAGGCCGGGCGCTGACGGCAACCGAGCTTGCCGCAGCCGGCGGCATTACGCTGCAGACGGCAAGCACCCACCTCTCGAAACTCGAAACCGGCGGCCTGCTGGCGCAGCGCAAACAGGGACGGCACCGCTATTTCACGCTGGCCGACGAGGCGGTGGCCCGGCTGATCGAAAGCATGATGGGCCTTGCCGCAAGCCGCGGGCATCTGCGCCACCAGCCCGGCCCGAAAGACCCGGCGCTGCGCAAGGCACGCATCTGCTACGACCATCTTGCTGGCGATTACGGCGTGCGCATGCTGGACAGCCTCGTCGCTTCGGGATCGATCGATGCCATCGGCGACGGGCTTGCGGTAACGCCCAAGGGCGAAAGCGATCTGCAATCTATCGGCATCGATGTCGGCAGCCTCAAATCCTCGCGCCGACCGCTCTGCCGTGCCTGTCTCGACTGGAGCGAACGCCGCACCCACCTCGCCGGCACCCTCGGCAAGGCGCTGCTTTCGAATTTCATGGAGAAAGGCTGGGCGCGCCGAATGCCGGAAAGCCGCTCGGTGGTGTTTTCACCTGAAGGCGAGCGGCAGTTTCTGAAGCTGTTTCCGGTGGAAAGCTAGCAGGCCGGGACCAGCCATCAAAGCTCCCCGCGCCGCGCATTCCAGCCATGCCTCGTCATCGGTTGAGCTTTCGGGCGTCATCGTGTAAAGCCGCATCATCCCCGAACAAGGCATGAGCATATGGACGGCTTCGACCTCATCATTTTCGACTGCGACGGCGTTCTGGTCGATTCCGAAATCATCGCGGCACAGGTCGAATCGGCGCTTCTGACCGAAGCGGGTTATCCGATCAGCGTCGAGGAAATGAACGAGCGCTTCGCTGGTCTCACCTGGAAGGATATTCTTCTCCAGGTCGAGCGTGACGCCAGTGTTCCGATATCGGCCTCACTGCTCGACAAGTCGCAGAAGCTTCTCGATATCAGGCTGGAGCAGGAAGTGCAGGCCATTCCCGGCGTGGAATTCGCCATCAGCCGCCTGACGATGAAGCGTTGCATCTGCTCCAATTCCTCGAGCGAACGGCTCGACATGATGCTGGGCAAGGTCGGGCTGAAGAAGCTTTTCAAACCGAATATCTATTCGGCCAAGGATCTCGGACCTGATCGCACCAAGCCGAAGCCGGATATTTTCCTGCATGGTGCCGCGCAGATGGGCGTTTCGCCTGCCAAGACCGTCGTGGTCGAGGATTCCACGCATGGCGTCCACGCAGCGCGCGCGGCCGGCATGCGGGTGATCGGCTTTACCGGCGGCTCGCATACCTACCCATCACATGCCGACAAGCTGACGGATGCGGGCGCAGAAACGGTTATCTCGCGCATGAACGATCTGCCAGGCGTAGTCGCCGCCTTGGGGGAATGGGAAGGCGCGTTCTAAGAGCGGCCTTCACTCTTTTCATATAGGAGTTTTGCTTTACGGAGGCGCGCCCAGCGCCTTCGCGAAGCCAGCAGCAGAATGCCTTAGCTGCTCTTCTTCTTGTTATTCTTGCTGTTCTTGACCGGCTGATTGTCGAAGCCGACATTGACGCGCACCAATGCGCCGGAGCCGACCGGCATCTTGACGCCTTCGTGGCGGAAGATGACCTGCGTGGCGGGCGAACCTGCCGGGATTTGCGTCGGGAAGTTGACGACTTCAGACGAGAGAACGTCCTGACCGTCTAGCACCGAGATACGGATCGGCAGGGTGACCGGACCCGGCGCACCGCCCGGACCGGCAACGAGGCGAAGCTGGGCCACGACGGTCATCGAAAGAGCCGTGTCGTTCAGCGTGCACTGGCGCGTGTAGTCACCGAAAGAAGCCTGGAAGACCACCTGCTGCGGATCGCCGGTTTTGGCGCCCTTCGCATAGGTGCGGTAGATCGCATCCTGATCGCGCATGAAGATCTGCGGGCAGGCGCCCTGCACGACCGGAGCGACATTGCCTTGAGCGGTTACGCCCGTGCCGATCGGCGTCTGGTTGGACGAGGGATTTGATGGAGCGACCGGCATGATCTGGGCGTTGCCGTTCGGTTGAAGCGGCGCCGGACCGCTTGCCGCCGCCGTTGCCTCAGGCTTGCTGTCGCCGCCGATGCCGAGTGAATTGCAGCCGGCAAGGGCAGCCAGAAGCGATGCGGAAACGATGAGACGCGAGACCTTGCCGAGCACTATTCCACCCCTTGCAAACGCTTTTTTTCTAGGTTTCTTCCAGGTTCCTGCGACTTTCACGCAGGGCCTTTCATGACAGTTGGCGATGGTCTATATCAGCGGCGCAAAGAAAAATCGATTGGGTAAGCACCGTTTTGATGCACTTTTCGGCGCCGTATGCGGGCAACTTCAATACGATACCTGCGGTGGTGGCCCGGCGGCCCGGCAAGCGGCCAGTTTTGCGCACGCAATTTCTCCAGCTATAGATCAAGGATGACGAACGTGGACTATATCTCGACCCGCGGCGAGGCCCCTTCCCTCGGCTTTTGCGACGCCCTTCTGGCGGGGCTGGCGCGCGATGGCGGGCTCTACGTTCCCCGCAAATGGCCGAGCTTTTCCAAGAAAGAAATCCGGGCTCTGCGCGGCAAGACCTATCAGGAGGTCGCGTTCACAATCCTTTCGCCCTTCATCAATGGCGAAATCCCCGATGACACTTTCCGGTCGATGATCGACGAGGCCTATGGCACCTTCCGCCATCCGGCGATCGCACCGCTGGTGCAGACCGGCCCGAACAGCTTCGTCATGGAGCTTTTCCACGGCACGACGCTTGCCTTCAAGGATGTGGCGATGCAGCTTCTTGCACGCCTGATGGACTATGCGCTGGAAAAGCGCGGCGAGCGGGCGACCATCGTCGGCGCGACATCGGGCGATACCGGTGGGGCGGCAATCGACGCCTTTGCCGGACGCGAGCGGACAGATATCTTCATCCTTTTCCCGCATGGCAAGGTCTCGCCGGTACAGCAGCGGCAGATGACGACATCAACCGCCGGCAACGTGCATGCGCTCGCCGTCGAGGGCAATTTCGACGATTGCCAAAACCTCGTCAAAGCCATGTTCAACGACGTCGCCTTCCGCGACAGAGTGAAGCTCTCGGGCGTCAACTCGATCAACTGGGCGCGCATCATGGCGCAGATCGTCTATTATTTTACGACGGCGATCGCACTCGGCGGACCTGACAGGAAGATCTCGTTCACGGTGCCGACGGGCAATTTCGGCGACATATTCGCGGGCTACTGCGCCAAGCGCATGGGCCTTCCGATCGACAAGCTCGTCATCGCCACCAACGAGAACGATATCCTGACGCGCATGCTGAAGACCGGCCGATACGACATGAAGTCGGTCAAGGCCACGACCTCGCCATCGATGGATATCCAGATCTCCTCCAACTTCGAACGGCTGCTCTTCGAAGCCTATGACCGCGACGCCTCGAAGGTGCGCGCCGCCATGGAAAGCCTCAAGCAATCGAACGGTTTCGAGATTGCGCCGGAAGCGTTGAAATTCATCAGGAAGGATTTTCGCGCCGGCCGCGCCAGCGAGCGCCAGGTGGCAGAAACGATCCGCAAGACCCATGCCGAAACCGGCTATCTGCTCGATCCGCATTCGGCGATCGGCGTCTTCGTGGCTGCCAAGCGGGAAAAGCCGAATACGCCGATGGTCACGCTTGCCACCGCCCATCCGGCTAAATTCCCGGCGGCCGTAAAATCCGCCTCCGGTATTGACCCGGCGCTTCCGACGTGGCTTGCTGATCTGATGCACAGGGAGGAGCGCTTCCAGATCATCGAGCCCGAGCTTAAAGCCGTTGAAACCTTTATCGGCAAGCATGCCCGCAGCTAGATGACGGCAGGCGCAGAAAGATAGCACATGACAGTTGAGTGCACCCGGCTCAAATCCGGGCTGACAGTAGTCACACAGACCATGCCGCACCTTGAAAGCGCTGCGCTCGGAGTCTGGATCAAATCAGGATCGCGCAACGAGACGCAAGACGAGCACGGTATTGCCCACCTGCTCGAGCACATGGCTTTCAAGGGAACGGCGCGCCGGTCCGCCCGTGAGATTGCCGAGGAAATCGAGGATGTCGGCGGCGAAGTCAACGCCGCGACCTCGACCGAGACGACTTCATACTACGCCCGTGTCCTGAAGGACCACGTGCCGCTCGCCGTCGATATCCTGGCCGATATCCTGACGGAATCCGCCTTCGAGGAAGACGAACTGGAGCGTGAAAAGCAGGTCATTCTGCAGGAGATCAACGCTGCCAACGACACGCCCGACGATGTCGTTTTCGACCGGTTCTCTGAGGTAGCCTATCGCGACCAGACGCTGGGTCGGCCGATCCTCGGCACGCCGGAAACCGTCGTTTCCTTCACACCGCAACAGATCCGCACCTATCTCGGCCGCAACTATACGACTGATCGCATGTTTGTCGTCGCGACCGGAGCTGTCGAGCATGAGGCATTCGTCCGACTGGTCGAAGACCGCTTCGCCAGTCTGCCGACAGCGCCCAATGCACCGCCCGTCATGGAGCCGGCACGCTATATCGGCGGCAATGTGCGCGAATCCCGCGATCTGATGGACGCGCAGATCCTGCTTGGTTTCGAAGGCAAGGCCTACCATGCGCGCGATTTCTACTGCTCGCAGATCCTCGCCAATATTCTCGGCGGCGGCATGTCCTCGCGGCTCTTCCAGGAAGTGCGCGAGTTCCGCGGCCTCTGTTACTCCGTCTACGCCTTCCACTGGGGCTTTTCCGATACCGGCATCTTCGGCATCCATGCCGCGACCGGCGGCGAAAACCTGCCGGAACTGGTGCCTGTCATCATCGATGAGCTGCACAAGTCGGCAGAAACCATCCACCAGAAGGAAATCGAGCGCGCTCGCGCCCAGATCCGCGCCCAGCTTCTCATGGGTCAGGAAAGCCCGGCCGCACGCGCTGGCCAGGTCGCACGCCAAATGATGCTCTACGGCCGTCCGATCTCCAATCCGGAGATGATGGAACGGCTGGAAGGTATCACAATCGAGCGCCTGACCGATCTCGCCGGCCGGCTCTTCTATGATACCGTTCCGACACTTTCGGCGATCGGCCCTCTCGAGCAGCTTGCCCCGATGGAAGACATCACCGCCTCGCTTTCGGTTCCGGCACCGAAGACGAAGCAGGCAACCCGCTGACCGCATCCGTTGCGCCGGAGGGTATCGATGCCAAAATCGGTTTTTCGGTTCCTGTCGCGACAGCCTGAAGCGGTCGAACTCGAGAACGATAAATATGTCCTGCGCCTGCCGCGCTACCAGGATTTCAGCCAGTGGCACCGGCTTCGCGCCGACAGCCGCCGGTTTCTGGAACCCTGGGAGCCGACATGGCGGCGCGACGAACTGACGGAAGGCTCCTTTCGTGCGCGCGTGATCCGCGGCAAGCAGGAATATGCCTCAGGACAAGCGATCCCGCTCTTCATCTTCCTGAAAAAGGACATGACGCTCGTCGGCGGCATCACGATCGGCTATATTCGCCGCGGTGCGGCGCAAAGCTGCATGGTCGGCTACTGGATGGGCGAGCGTCATGCCGGCCAGGGTCATATGTTTGCCGCACTTGAACTGGTTATTCCTTACATCTTCGCCGGGCTTGAGTTGCACCGCATCGAAGCAGCCTGTATTCCAGATAATGCACGGAGCATTCGCCTGCTTGAGAAAGCCGGGTTTCAGCGGGAAGGCTACCTGCGCGGATATTTGAAGATCAACGGTCAGTGGCACGATCACGTGATGTTTTCACGGCTCGTCACCGACGCGGATACAGGCAGGAAACCCAACAGCCGATGACCAGAGACCGCATGCTGCTGACGTCACCGTCCGGACGAGTGATCGCGGTGATCGCAGCCCTTCTCCTGTCGGTATTCGCGCTTGTCGCGGGAGCCGCTCAGGCGGCCGAGCCGGTGAAGATTTCCCGCGACGATACTGCGCTGGACCTGACTGCCACGACCGAAATCTACGCCAACCAGGGCGAAGCCTTCCAGGTTTCGACCGCAGCCGGCGCAGACGGAATCCGCCGGCGCATCGAGGTACGGTCGAGTTCGGAAAACCATCAGGGCGACTGGGCCGTCTTTGCGCTCGCCAATGTCTCTGAAGAGCAGTTGGAACGCGTGATCGTCGCGCCGCACTTCCGTCTCGTCAATTCCAAGCTCTTCTGGCCCGACCTCGGCTCGCAACGCATCATCGCGATCACGCCGAGCGAAGGTTTTGCGCTCGACCGCCAGCCGAGCGACGAAGCTGACGTCTTCCGCATCACGCTGAACCCCGGCGCCGTCATCACCTTCGTTGCCGAGCTTGCGACGCCCGACCTGCCGCAGATCTACCTGTGGGAACCGGATGCCTATAAGGATACGATCAACGCCTTCACGCTCTATCGCGGCATCGTTCTCGGCATTGCCGGCCTTCTGGCCGTCTTCCTGACGATCCTGTTCGTCGTCAAGGGCACGTCGATGCTGCCGGCGACGGCAGCGCTCGCCTGGGCGGTTCTCGGCTATATCTGCGTCGACTTCGGCTTCCTCGGAAAGCTGATCAGTGTCGCGTCAGCGGATCAACGAATATGGCGCGCCTGTGCGGAGGTGGCGCTCGCTTCCAGTTTCGTCATCTTCCTGTTCACCTACCTCAATCTCAACCGATGGCATGTGCATCTTGGCTATGCGACGCTTGCCTGGGTGCTCGGTCTCGCGCTGCTCTTCGGCGTTGCGATCTACGATCCGTCGATTGCCGCCGGTATCGCGCGGCTTTCCTTCGCGCTGACGGCTGCGACCGGCCTGCTGCTCATCATCTATCTCGGCTTCAACCGCTATGACCGCGCGATCTTGCTTGTGCCCGCCTGGGCGCTGACACTGGTCTGGCTATTCGGCGCGTGGATGACGATTACCGGGCGGCTCGACAATGACATCATCCAGCCGGCGCTTGGCGGCGGCCTCGTGCTTATCGTACTCCTGATCGGCTTTACCGTGATGCAGCACGCCTTTGCGGGCGGTGCCTTCCAGCAGGGCCTGTTCTCCGATCTCGAGCGCCAGTCGCTGGCGCTTACGGGTTCTGGCGATATGGTCTGGGACTGGGACGTGGCGCGTGACCGCGTGGTCACCATTCCCGATGTGTCGGTAAAACTTGGACTATCTCCGGGTACTATGCACGGAGCAGCGCGCAACTGGCTGCCCCGGCTGCATCCCGACGACCGTGACCGTTTCCGCGCTACGCTCGACGTGCTCCTGGAGCACCGTCGCGGGCGGCTGAACCACGAGTTCCGTATCAGGGCCGAAGACGGGCATTTCCACTGGCTGCTGATCCGTGCGCGGCCCGTTCTCGGCTCCAATGGCGAGATCATCCGCTGCGTCGGCACGATCGTCGATGTGACCGAGCAGAAGAATTCGGTCGAGCGGCTGCTGCACGATGCGCTGCACGACAACCTCACCGGCCTGCCGAACCGGCAGGTCTTCATCGATCGCCTGCAATCGGTGCTGACGCTGGCGCCGGGCGGCGATGCGCTGCGCCCGACCGTGATGGTGATCGATATCGACCGTTACAAGCTGGTCAACGATTCACTCGGGGTCGCCGCCGGCGACAATATCCTGATCGCACTCACCCGCCGCCTGCGCCGTCTGCTGAAACCGCAGGATACGCTGGCCCGGCTTTCCGGCGACCAGTTCGGCCTCATCCTCGTCTCCGAGCACGATCCGGCCAAGGTTGCCGATTTTGCCGATGCGATGAGCAAGGCGATCATGGTGCCGATCAACTTCTCCAATCGCGAGATCATCCTGACCGCCTCCATTGGTCTCACCTCATGGGTCGATCAGCAGGAGAGCGCATCGGGACTGCTCAGCGACGCGGAGCTTGCCATGTACAGGGCGAAGCGCGCCGGCGGTAATCGCGTCGAGCCCTTCCAGCCGGCCTTCCGCGATTTCGGCACCGACCGGCTGCAGCTCGAATCCGATCTGCGCCGCGCCATCGAGCGCAAGGAGTTGTCGATGGTCTACCAGCCGATCGCACGGTTGGAGGATGTCGAGATCGCCGGTTTCGAAGCGCTGATGCGCTGGGAGCATCCGAAACGCGGCAATATCCCGCCGTCGGAATTCATCCCGATCGCCGAAGCCTCTGATATTATCAGCGCGCTCGGTATCTTTGCGCTAGAGCAGGCAACCAACGACCTGATGACATGGCAGCACCAGACCGGCGAACTGCCGATCTTCGTCTCAATCAATCTTTCCAGCGTGCAGCTTCTCAACAATGATCTTTACGACGACGTCCGCTCGGTGCTGGCGAAGACCCATTGCGACCCATCGCGGCTGAAGCTGGAACTGACCGAATCCATGGTCATGGAAAATCCGGAACAAGCTCGTCTCGTGCTGCAGAAGCTGAAGGAAGCCGGGCTTGGCCTGGCTCTCGACGATTTCGGCACCGGCTATTCGTCACTTGCCTATCTCACCCGCTTCCCATTCGACACGATCAAGCTCGACAAGGCGCTGGTGCGCGACAACAGCGACAAGAAGGCGACCGTCTTGAGATCTGTCATCTCGATGGCGCGCGAACTGGAGATGAAGGTCGTGGCCGAAGGCATCGAGTCCAACGAGGATGCGATCGAGCTTGCCAAGATGGGCTGCAGCTACGGCCAGAGCTATCTCTTCGGCCCGCCGATGCCATCGGAATCGGTGATGCGGTTGCTGCGCGAGCGCTTTCCGCTGACCAAGCGGGCCTGATCCCAACGCCCGCTCGCGGGCTTTTTCAGGGCAATCGCGCTTCTCCGATCGATACGTTTTTCTTAAAGCGTGTCGTTGTCCTTCGGATTCGCTTGCCACGCTTTAAGCTCTTGCTCTCTCATGTCGTTACCGCAAACCGCCACACAGTTTTGCGTGACATGCTTCAGCCGCGGCGGCCATTGACCATTGGCCGCCGATATGAGCCTGTGCCTCAGCGCAACAAGGAAAATTCGATGTTCAAGCTTCTGCTCGCCCTCTCAATGGGCGCCTGTTGCGTCTCTCCCCTCAACGCCGCCGAAATTCATCCGGCCGCACTGAGTTGCCAGGTGGCGGCAGAGCCGGGGCGCTGTGAAAAATTGAAGAAGGATTTCACGGCTGCCTATGCGCTCGCCCACACGGGTAATCACGGCGCGCAGGCGACTGTCGCCTTCTGTCTCTCTACTGGTTGCCGGGGTGCTGTGATCGTCGACACGGTTGCCTCTTGCAGCTGGCATATCGTTATCGCCAATTCGGGGGCGGCGACCGTGATCGACGGCTCCAACCTCAAGGATACGTGCCGGCCGATGACGGAAGAGCAGAAGACGGCCGCACGCGCCTTGTCCCATGATCTTGTCCGCAAGATCTACAACCGTCCGGTGACCGCTGCGGACCAGATGTAAGCTGGCTGGCCTTCGACAGATCTGGCGACTACCGGCACGAAATATCGTGGTTGCCCTTGTCGTTTTCGTCGTTATTCTGCCCGAAAACATAACGGGAGGTAGCTTATGATCCTGCACTGCGTATTCATGCGGCTGAAGAGCGCCATGACAGCTGATGACAAGCAGGCGCTGTTCGAGGCCATCGTGGCGCTGAAGCAGGTGATACCGGGTATTCTCGACATCAAATACGGGCCGAATGTTTCGCCCGAGGGACTGCATGGTGGTTTCGTCGACGGCTTTGCCGTGACCTTCGAAAGCCCCGAGGCCCGGGATACCTATCTGGTGCATCCCGAGCATGTAGTCGTCGGCGAACGTATCGTCTCGTCGACGGATGGAGGCCTTGCCGGCCTCCTCGTCTTCGATCTGGTTATTTAAGAGTGACGGATCAGCTCGATTTCGCCATGGCGGCAGAGAGCTGATTGACGTTGTAGCGGAACATCTTCTCATAGGTCGGCGCCGGGCCTTTGGCGTCCGACAGCGATTCCACATAGAGTTCACCGCCCGGCTTGGCCCCGGTTGCCGAGGCAACCTGCTTGACGAGGCGTGGATCGTTGGAATTCTCGAAGAAATAGGTCTTCACGTTTTCCTGCTTGATCTGCTCGATCAGCTTGGAGACGTCGGCGGCCGATGCTTCGCTTTCGGTCGAGAGGCCGAGGGGTGCCAGGAAGCTGACATTATATTCGCGACCGAAATAGCCGAAGGCATCGTGGCTGGTCAGTACCTTACGACGGTCGTCGGCAATCTTGTCGAACTTGGAATGCGCATAGGCATCCAGCTCATCGAGCGTCTTCGTATATTTCTCGGCATTGGCCTTGAAGGCCGCTGCATCGGCCGGATCCGCTTCCGACAATGCCTTCTCGATATTGGCGACCCAGATCTTCACGTTGACCGGGCTGTTCCAGACATGCGGATCGGTAACGGTCTTGCCGTCCTCCTCCATCGTGCGGGTATTGATGCCCTCGGACGCCGTAACCGGCTTGCCCTTGTAGCCGGAAGCGGTGATCAGGCGGTCCATCCAGCCTTCCAGCCCTTCGCCGCTCACAAATGTGACCTTGGCAGCATTCAGCGCCTTGGCATCGGCCGGCGACGGTTCGAATTCGTGGGGATCTCCGTTCGGGCCGACGAGGCTCGTGACCTTGACGTGATCGCCGCCAACCTGGCGCACGACATCGGCAAGCACCGTGAAGGAAGCGACGACCTTCAGTGTTTCGGCGGAAGCCGGCACAGCCGAAAGCGTCATCAGCATTGGCAAAGCGGCGGAAAGAAGCAGTCTGCGAGGTAACATCGATGTCTCCTGGTATCAGCCCTTCAGATGCGGGCGGGGGAAGAAACGCCGGGCAAGACCCGACGGCGCGAAGAAGATGGAGAACCCGTAAAATAGCGCCGCCGTCATGATGATCGTCGGGCCGGAGGCGAGTTCGAGGTGGTAGGAGGCGATAAGGCCGAGATAGCCAGAGGCAGCAGCGCTGACTGCCGCGATCACCATCATGGCCTGCAGGCTACGCGACCAGAGCTGGGCAATTGCCGCCGGCAGCATCATCAGGCCGACCGCCATCAGCGTGCCGAGCGCCTGGAAGCTCGCGACAAGGTTCAGCACCACCAGAAGCAGGAAGAGGAAATGATAGACCGGCCCACGCCCGCCGACTGCGCGCAGGAACCCGGGATCGAAACATTCGGCGACCAATGGCCTGTAAATGACCGCAAGCGCCAGCAGGGTAACGGAGGTGATTGCGCCGATCTGCGTCAGCGCAGGCGCGTCGATGGCAAGAATGGTGCCGAACAGCACATGCAGCAGATCGATATTGGAGCCACGCAGGGAGACGATGAGGACCCCCAGGGCCAGCGAGGCGAGATAGAAGCTTGCAAAGCTCGCATCCTCCTGCAGCACGGTCATGCGGCTCACGACGCCTGACAAGAGCGCGACGGAAAGGCCGGCGATTAGGCCGCCAATACCCATGGCTGTCAGCGACAACGAACCGGCAACGAGATAGCCGACGGCAGCACCTGGCAGCACGGCATGGCTCATGGCGTCACCCATCAGGCTCATGCGGCGCAACATCAGGAAGACACCGATCGGGCCGGAACCCAAACCAAGGCACAGGCAGGCGACAAGCGCGCGGCGCATGAAACCGTAATCGGCAAATGGAGCAAAGAAAATATCGTAGACCGTCATGCCGCCGGCTCGCAGGCTTCGGCATTCTCGTCCCAACGTTCGGCCATGGCGCGCGCCTGAAGCAGATTGGCCGACGACATGACCTCCTGCGTCGGTCCCCAGCCGATCAGCCGGCGGGCGAGCAGCAGGGTCTCCGGGAAATGCGCCCTCACCTGTTCGAAGTCATGGAGGACGGCAATCACCGTGCGACCATCGCCATGCCAGCGAGCAACAATGTCGAGCAGATCCCTGGTGGTGCGGGCATCGATGGCGGTGAAAGGTTCGTCGAGCAGGATGATACGGGCATCCTGCAGAAGCAGCCGCGCAAAGAGCACGCGCTGGAACTGACCGGCCGAAAGCGAGCCGATATGGCGCGTCTCGAAACCTTCCAACCCAACGGTGACGAGTGCGGCGCGGGCACGCATGCCGTCCTGTTTCGCAACGCGGCCGAAAGCTCCGGTCGAGCGCCAGCTTCCGAGCAGAACTGTATCGAGAACAGAGATTGGAAAGCGCCTGTTGATATCAGCTGCCTGCGGCAGATAGCCGAAATCCGTGCGCTGCAGCCGGTGCTCTACTCGCCCCTCTGCGGGACGCAGTTCGCCCATGATCGCCTTTAACAGCGTCGATTTACCGGCACCGTTGGGACCGGCGATTGCTGTCAGGCTGCCGGGCTGGAACGTGCCGGAGAGATGATGGACCGCGGGATGGCGGTCATAGGAAACTGTGAGATTGTCGAGGCGAATGGCCGGCGCGCTCATGGCAGGAGGATCGCCCAGCGGATGGCAAGCCAGAGCAGCGCAATGACGACGATTGCACCGCCGGCACGCAGGAGCGCCGATTGCCCGAGGAGACTGATGGAAAGACGTTCGGGCGTCGGCGACATGGGAATTTCCTTTATGTAATAACGTTACTGTTATGTTATAACGATTATGGCAAGAATGAGGCGAAAGACATTCTTGACCTAATGCTATTAAATGCGCATCTTTTGTTATCGAGATTGGACGGAGACGATGGCTATGAACGTGTCCATTGGAGAACGCTGGGAAAAGTTCGTCGAGCAGGCGGTCAAAGATGGCCGCTACGGCTCGGCGAGCGAAGTGGTGCGCGAAGGATTGCGGCTGGTGGAGGAGCGAGAGGCGAAGCTCAATGCGCTTCGCCGTGAAATTGCCGAAGCGATCGCCGCCGGCGGCGAGGTGACCGAAGAAGAGTTGCAAGCGTCGTTGGACGAGGTCGAGGCGGAACTGGCAAAGGAAGGATATTGATATGCCGCAGCTTCGCTTTCTACAGAGTGCGAAGGCGGACATCGGCCAGATCTTCAGATTTATTACCAGAGAAAGCGGTGACCGGGTGGTCGCGCGCAATTTCACAAACAAGCTCATCCAGAAATGCTCGGAGCTCGCATCGCTTCCGGGGCAGATCGGGCGCCCGCGCCCGGAACTTGGCGAAGGCATCCGCAGCTTTGCCTTCAATAATTACGTCTTCGTATTTCGCTATACGGGTGATGACTTCGAAGTTGTCAAAATTTTTGAAGGCCATCGCGATATCGATGCGCATTTCAACATCCAGCATTGAAAAAGGCGCCCGAAGGCGCCTTTAATGTCAGCGATGATACGGTTACGGCTCAGAGCTGTTCGAGCATCGCAGCAGCACCCGAAACCGTTGCCTGGCCAGGCGATTCCTCGACGTTGAGCGACTTCACGACGCCATCTTCTACCAGCATCGAGTAGCGCTTGGAGCGTACGCCGAGGCCACCCGCAGAGAGATCAGCCTCAAGGCCAACGGCCTTGGTGAAGCCGGCATCCCAGTCGGCAAGGAAGTGAATCTTGCCGAGGCCGCCCGAGGACTGCGCCCAGGCGCCCATGACATGCCAGTCGTTGACGGCGAGCACGGCAATATCGTCAACGCCCTTGGCGAGGATGGCATCGCGGTTTTCCAGATAGCCTGGCAGGTGGTTTAGCGAACAGGTGGGCGTAAACGCCCCCGGTACCGCGAAGAGCACGACGCGCTTGCCGGCAAAGAGCTGTTCAGTAGTGGTTTCGACCGGACCGTCGGCCGTCTTTTCCTTGAAGGTGGCGGCAGGAAGCTTGTCGCCGATTGCGATGGCCATGGATTTTCTCCTTGAGGTTCTGACTGTTTGGGGTTCCGGCTGGCTGCGGCAAGGCCGCTCAGGGATCGATAGGGACTATAAGATGCGGTCAATCAAAGGCAAGCTTGGTTTCCATTGCGCGCGTTCCGTCGATGACGAGCACACCCCATTCTTTGCCCTTGATGTCGTAGTTTTTCGGCAGCTTGCCGATAGCGATATCGGCGGAGTAGGCCTTGCCGTTGCGTCCGACATTCATCTGTTTCTTGAACGCGTAACCACTCGGGCCGGTGACGATGATATCGGGCGCGCTGCCGCTCTCCTCCGGCAGAGAGACCTTCAGGGAAAGCTGCTTCAAGTCGGGTGACATGACGTGAGCGATAACATCGAAATCGGCGGATGGCGCCTCGGGAAGGCGGGCTGCTGCGCTCTGAAGGATCATTTCCTCCTGCGGGCGAGACTGGGCGGCAGTGCCGAGTTTCACCGAAAACTGCGCCTGGAACGGAATGCAGATATCCTTGCAGATACCGATGAACGCAGTCGCGTCAAGGACGACCGCTCCTGCGCTGGACGCCGTCAGCGACAGCGGCAGGGTTACCGGCGCGCGATAGCCGATATCCTCCACCTTGCCATCGGAAATCTCCTCTGGAACGGGATAGGATATCGTATCGAGCGTCACGCCGCCTTCGGGCGCAATGGTGATTTGCGGCGGGATGCCACTATTGCCGGGTTCACGCCAATAGGTGATCCAGCCGGGCTTCGGTTCGATCTGCAGGCCGGCCCTTATGTGGCCGCCAGTATCCGGCGGCAGCGCGACCAGACGCATGCGGCCGCCCTCGTTCTCGGCCCAATCGCTCATTTCCGCATGAGCGGAATAAAACAGTCCGGGCAAAGGCGCAGCCCAAAGGACAGCAATTAATAGAGGGCTCGTGAGCAGCGAAATAACTCTCATGGAACAATGGTTTACCGAAAGTCGGCCATCGCCGCCAGAAGTCCCTTCCATTAAAATATTCATTTTCAGTTGATTGATTTGTGACATTGGCCCATGTTTCTCTTGTCGGAGCCTTGGTACGGTCTGGCGGCAGGAGGAACCATGTCCCTAGCAACGCTGAAGAACAGACGGGAACGCGGATTTTTCGACGGTCAGTTCCTGATTGCCATGCCAGGCATGGAAGACCGCAATTTTTCCCGCACGGTGATCTATATCTGCGCCCATTCGGATGCTGGCGCCATGGGCTTCGTCATCAACCGTCCGCAGAGCCTTACCTTCACCGATGTTCTCCTGCATCTCGACATGATCAAGCAGGAAGACTCCATCGTGCTACCGAAGGATGCCCGGGAATTTCCGATCCAGACAGGCGGTCCTGTCGAAAGCGGTCGTGGTTTCGTGCTGCATTCAGACGACTATAGCAGCGACTCTTCGATCCCTGTCAGCGACGATATCTGCCTGACGGCAACGCTCGACATCGTGCGCGCGATTTCCAAGGGAGGCGGCCCGAAGCGGGCCACCATGCTGCTCGGCTACTCTTCCTGGGGCGCTGGTCAGCTCGAAAACGAGGTGGGTGCCAATGGCTGGCTCAATTGCCCCGCCAATGAGGAGCTGATCTTCGATCGCTTCCTCGATGACAAATATGAGCGCGCGCTTGCCAGCATGGGGATCACGCCCGCCATGCTTTCGGCTGAAGCTGGCCACGCCTGAGAATGCATCGTTTCGGAACGAAATCCGCTCTTTGACGTTTCCTGTCGGCAAGCGTGGACACCCCGTCCGCCGTCCGAAAGGAGACAATGATATGGGTAGCACCGGCGACAAGATTTCCGGCAAGGTCAACGAAATGGCCGGTAAGGCAAAGCAGGCTGCCGGCAAGGCAACCGGCGATCGTGAAATGCAGGCCAAGGGCGCCGTACAGGAAGCCAAGGGCAAGACCCAGGTCGCAACGGGCAAGGTCAAGGACAAGCTGAAGGGCGCTGTCGATCGGCTTTAACGCCTCGTTCCATGCATATATGCAATGCCTGTCGCGCCTGAGTGCGGCAGGCATTTTCCGTCATATCCCAGCTGTAGGGGGCTGCCATGCGGTTGTTTACCTGCGATAATTGCGACCAGGTCATCCACTTCGACAACAGGCAGTGCGTACGCTGCAATCACCGTCTCGGCTTCTTTGCTGGCGACCTCTCCATGCACGCACTGGAATCCGGTGATGAGGCCAACTGGCAGCTCGTCTCCGAGCCGAACCGGCTGGTGCGCTTCTGCGCCAATGCCGGCCTCGACATCTGTAACTGGCTTGTCGATGACGGCAATGATTTCTGCATCGCTTGCCGTCATAACCGGCTTGTGCCCAATACCGATACGCCTGACGGCGTCGATCGGTGGCGGCGCATCAGCCAAGCGCAGCGTCATCTCTTCTATTCACTGCTGCGCTGGAACCTCCCGCATCCCGACCGGCAGCAGGACCCGCAAGGCGGCCTCGTCTTCGATTTTCTCGAGGACGCCGTGCAGAATGACGGCAATGTCGTGCCTGCCATGACCGGTCATGAGGAGGGACTGATCGCCATTCGTGCTGCCGAGGCCGACGATGTGACCCGCGAACTGGCGCGCACGGCGATGGACGAGCCCTACCGCACTCTGCTTGGGCATTTTCGCCACGAGACAGGACATTTCGTCTGGAACAAGCTGGTGCGCGACCGCAATGGTTTCGACGCGTTCCGCGCTGTCTTCGGCGACGAACGACAGGATTATGGGTCAGCGCTGCAGCATCGTTATGCCAACGGCCCGGCGCCGGGCTGGCAGGAAAGCTTCATCAGCGCCTATGCCTCCGTCCACCCCTGGGAGGATTTCGCCGAGTGCTTCGCGCATTACCTGCATATCGTCGATACGCTGGAGACGGCGCGCGGCTTTGGCATGGCGATCGATCCGCGCGGACATGAGGAAATTGCGACGGAAGTGGATTTCCAGCCATACAGGGCACGGAGCGCCGAACAGCTCGTCAGCGCCTGGGTGCCGCTGAGCCTTGCGATCAACGCCATCCAGCGCAGCATGGGACAGCCCGATTCCTATCCCTTCGTGCTCTCGCAGCCAGTCGTGACAAAACTCGAATATCTGCACCGGCTGATACAGGATGCAGCCACCGAACAGCGGCAAGCGGCCTGATTATGGCGGGCTCGGTCAGCCCGCCTTCTTGCTCTTCTTGAACGGTTCCATGCCTTGGCGGGCAAGCTCGTCAGCACGCTCGTTTTCGGGGTGGCCGGCATGGCCCTTGACCCAGTGGAGCGTGACCTTGTGGCGGTTGCGGGCCTCTTCGAGAGCCTGCCAGAGCTCGGCATTCTTCACCGGCTTCTTGTCAGCTGTTTTCCAGCCGTTTTTCTTCCAGCCGAAAATCCATTTGGAAATGCCGTCTTTCACATAGGCACTGTCGGTATAGAGATCGACCTCGCACGGCTCCTTCAAGGCGGTCAGCGCCGAGATGGCGGCCAGCAGTTCCATGCGGTTGTTGGTGGTCTCCGCTTCGCCGCCGGAGAGTTCTCTTTCCACATCACCGTAACGCAGCACCGCACCCCACCCACCGGGGCCGGGATTGCCGGAACAGGCTCCGTCCGTGAAAATATCGATGTGCTTCATAGGCTCAGTCCGTATTCGGCCGGCGAGGAAATCTGGCGGTGGAAGCGCAGCTTGCGCAGATATTCCAGCGGATCCTTCTTGGTGACCATCGCGCCCTCCGGCGTCGTCAGCCAATCATAGAGGCGGGTCAGGAAGAAGCGCAGTGCCGAGCCGCGGGAGAGAACCGGCAGAGCTTTGATCTCAGCCTCGTTCAGCGGCCGCACGCTCTGGTAACCTTCCAGCATCTGCTTTCCCTTGGTGATGTTATAGGCTCCGTCCTTCTCGAAGCACCAGGCATTGAGGCAGATCGAGACGTCGTAGGCGAGAAGATCATTGCAGGCAAAATAGAAATCGATCAGGCCCGACAGTTCATCACCGAGGAAGAAGACGTTGTCGGGAAAAAGGTCGGCATGGATGACGCCGGCCGGCAGATCCTTCGGCCAATAGGCGCGCAGGAAATTGAGATCGCTGCGAATTTCGTTCTGCAGGCCGAATTCCACTTCGTCGGCGCGTTCCTCGGATTTGTCCCAGAGTGCCTGCCAGCCATCGAGCGAAAGCGCGTTCGTGCGTGTCAGCGCAAAACCTTCCCCGGCGACATGCATCTGCGCCAACGCCTTACCGACTTCGCGGCAGTGCTTGGCTTCCGGCTTTCTTAGCCACATGCCCTCAAGGAAGGAGATGAGGGCTGCAGGGCGGCCCGACAACGTGCCGAGCAGCGCACCATCCTTGCGCGGCAGCGGCAACGGGCAGGACAGGCCGCGTGCCGCCAGATGCTGCATCAGGCCAAGGAAAAAAGGCAGATCGTTCTTTTCCACCCGCTTCTCATAAAGCGTCAGGATGAGCGGCGCCTTCGACGTGTGCAGCAGAAAGTTGGAATTCTCCACACCTTCGGCAATACCCTTATAGGAGAGCAGCTGGCCGGCATCATATTCGGTGAGAAACCATTTCAGCTCGTCTTCGGCGATATCGGTGTAAACTGCCAAGGTGGGTGTCTCACTGTCGAGGCGATGTTGTCAGATGGGCAGGACGGAGGGGAAATCCCCTCGCCTCATTCTCCGTTCACGAATGCCATATCCGCGGTCGTCAGCTCAAGGCTGCGCAGCTCGCGATTGACAAGGAAATGTTCGTTTTCCTGAACCGTTTCGGCAAGCTCGACTCGGGCATCGAACCGGGTACGGAAGGCTTCGATGATTTCGTTGACGATCACTTCCGGCGCGGAAGCGCCGGCCGAAAGGCCGAGCGTGCCGATCGGGCCGATCTCATCCCAGTCGAGTTCGGAAGCGCGCTGCACGAGGATCGATTTCTTCGCCCCTGCCCTGAGCGCCACTTCAACGAGACGCTTGGAATTAGAGGAATTCGGGGCGCCGACGATGATGAAGAGATCACAGCCCGGGGCGGCTTCCTTCAACACTTCCTGGCGGTTGGTCGTGGCATAGCAGATGGAATCGGCGGCCGGTGCATTCAGGTTTGGGAAGCGCTCTTCCAGCCGCTTGATGACGCCAGCGGTATCATCGACAGAGAGTGTCGTCTGCGTCACGTAGCCGAGGTTGTCGGAATCGGCAGGCTGATAGGCATCGACATCCTCGACCGTTTCGATAAGCGATACGGCACCCTCGGGAAGCTGGCCCATGGTGCCGATCACCTCCGGATGGCCGGCATGGCCGATCAGCACGACATGGCGGCCGAGGCGATTGTGGCGCATCGCCTGCTTGTGGACCTTGGAAACCAGCGGACAGGTGGCGTCGAGATAAAAGAGGTTGCGGGCATTGGCATCCTCGGGCACCGATTTCGGCACGCCATGGGCCGAAAAGACGACCGGCTGGGCGCGATGTTCTGCCGGGATCTCGTCAAGCTCCTCGACGAAAACGGCGCCCTTGGCCTCCAGACCTTCCACGACATAGCGGTTATGGACGATCTCGTGGCGGACATAGACGGGCGCGCCATAAGCTTTCAGCGCCAGCACGACGATCTGGATCGCCCTGTCAACGCCGGCACAGAAGCCGCGCGGACCGCAGAGCCTGATCGTCAGAGGAGGTTTTGCCGCAATATTCATAACATATCCAGGTTAGCTTCAGGGACGTCTAACCCAATATGGGGCGGAATTGAAGCGATACTATTGCGCAGCACCCTTGCGGGGGCGAAACCAGGAGATCGCGACGACAACGATCAGCACGACCGCCAGCCCGTACCAAGTGAAGGCATATTGCAGATGGTCGTTCGGAAGGTCCACCTGTGTGACGCCGCCGATCGGCAAGCCCTTCGGGTTCAGCGTAGAGTCGGCATCGACGAAGAAGGGCAGGACGCTGGCCTTGTCGAGATCAACGCTCGATGCCATGAGATCGAGATCTTTCCAGTAGAAGATATTCTTCGCCACGTCATTATCCGGCACGACCCAGGAAGGTTTGCCTGGCAATTTTGCACGCGCAAGGCCGGTCACGGTCTGCTGGCCTGTCAACTGGCCCTGCATGCGCATTTCCGGCTCCTTGTTCTCATAGGGAACGAAGCCTCGGTTGACGAAGAGATAGCGCTCGTCTGCGAGCTGCAACGGCGTGTAGATGTAATAGCCGGTCTGGCCGCGCCAGGTGGCGAAGAAGTGGCGCTCCTTGTTATTGATGTAGCGGCCGGTCGCCGTGACCATGCGGTATTCGATATCGCCACCCTGAGCGGCCATGGCCTCGATATCGGCAAGTGGAACCGGGGCCGCGGCTCGGCGCTCGGCGATATCGGCGAGCAGCCCTTCCTTCCAGTGAAGGCGCTCTACTTGCCAGGTGCCAAGCGAAATCAGGATGGCGAGCGCGATCAGAACGATGATGCCGGTGAAAACCGGCAGCTTGCGGCGCGGGGCCGGACTTTCGATGTCAGTCACTCAGGCGTCCCTCACGGGCATTGTGGCGATATTGCATGGCGATGAGGATACCTTTGGCCCAGCGCAGCGCCAGCAGCGACAGGATGATCGTCAGCGGGGCGAAGAGCAGGATATGAACCCAGATCGGCGGCGCGTAGTTGACCTGCAGCCAGAGCACCGAACCGATAATGATGAAGCCGACAATGAGAATGACGAAGACGGCAGGGCCATCGCCGGCATCGGCAAAGGAATAGTCGAGCCCGCAGGCGGCGCAGCGCGGCTTCAGGCCCAGTACACCGTCAAAAAGCTGGCCGTTGCCGCAGCGCGGGCAACATCCCTTGATGCCGGTCTTGACCGGATCGACTGGTGGAAATTGCGCGCTGTCTTCACTCATGTCCATCTCCCGCCGACGGCCCTTGGTCGTCTGCCTTAACTCTCCCATAATGTATTCGCATCCCGAATGGAAATGCCTGCGCGTTTTCGCCTCAGCGATTCGCGCCAAACAGAAGAAGAAGACTCATGACCAATGACAGCCACGCCGGACAGATCATTATTCTGAACGGCACACCGCGAAGCGGCAAATCCAGCATTGCGCGCGCAATTCAGGACGAATTCGACGGGCCGTGGATCAACCTCGGCGTCGACACCTATAATGCCATGACGCCGAAGCGCTACCTGCCCGGCATCGGGCTGAGGCCCGGCGGCGAGCGGCCGGATCTCGAAGAACTCATCCCCTTCCTCTACGCCGCGCTTTACGAATCAATCGCCATTCACGCCGGCCTGGGGCTGAATGTCGTGGCCGATCTCGGCCATCACGACAGCTATTCCCAGCCGCTCGGCATTCTCGGTGACTGTGCCCGGAGACTGGACGGCTTCTCCGTTCTCTTCGTCGGCGTTCACTGTCCGATCGAGACGATCATGCGCCGTAGGGAAATCGTCGAAGAAGGGCGCGAGACGCTCTACCTGCGTGCGACGGCCGACGCTCCCGTGCCGGAACCGGTACAGCGCTGGCAGGATCAGGTGCATCGCCCCGGTCTTTACGACATGGAGGTCGATACATCGGTGCTGACGGCGCTCGAATGCGCCGAGGCGATCCGTCATCAGCTGGATCTCGGCATTCCCGAGCCCTCGGCTTTCGAGAGGCTGGCCGAACAGCGGTAAAAGAAAAAGGCGGGGCCGATGGCACCCGCCTTTTTATATCGATAAGGCCTGTATCAGCCTGCAGCCACCGGAGCGCCCCAGCCGCCCCAGACATAGATGCAGAAGAACAGGAACAGCCAGACGACGTCGACGAAGTGCCAGTACCAGGCAGCAGCCTCGAAGCCGAAATGCTGCTTCGGGGTGAAGTCGCCGCGCAGAGCACGGATCAGGCAGACCAGCAGGAAGATGGTACCAACGAGAACGTGGAAGCCGTGGAAGCCCGTGGCCATGAAGAAGGTCGCGCCGTAGATCGATGCCTTGAAGGCAAACGGTGCGTGGGCATATTCGTAAGCCTGGACGCAGGAGAAAAGCACGCCGAGCAGAACGGTCAGGGTCAGGCCCTGGATCATGCCCTTGCGGTCGTTGTGCAGCAGAGCGTGGTGAGCCCAGGTGACCGTCGTGCCCGACAGCAGCAGGATGACGGTGTTGTAGATCGGCAGGTGCCAGGGATCGAGAACTTCGATGCCCTTTGGCGGCCAGACGCCACCGGTATAGGCAAGGCGTGAAGCCTGGATGGCCTCGTGCGGATAGAGGCTGGCGTCGAAATAGGCCCAGAACCAGGCGACGAAGAACATCACTTCGGAAGCGATGAACATGATCATGCCGTAGCGCAGGTGCAGAGACACCACACGCGTGTGGGCGCCCTCATGGGCTTCCTTCACGGTGTCTGCCCACCAGCCGTACATGACATAGAGCACGACCGCGAGGCCGATGAAAAACAGCCACGGATGGGCCCATTCGATGCCGAAAACGTGCAGCGAGCCGCCGTTCAGGTAGCGCATGTAGCCGACGCCGCCGAAGGCCATCAGGAATGCTCCAAGCGAAGCCAGGATCGGCCACGGGCTAGGAGCTATGATGTGATAGTCGTGATTCTTCTGATGAGCATCGGCCATGTCAGATCCCCGGTGTCTTCCTTCTCCGCTTCCGGCCCCGCCGGAAACACTCCTCAATCAAAGTTTCTTTTCAGCCTGTCCCGCACTACCCTCATTCGAAGCCACCGGCTTCGGACCCTCTTTGGGATAGAACGTGTATGACAGCGTGACCGTGTGAATGCTTTTCGATTCAGCGGCCTTGGTAATATCCGGATCGATGTAGAACACGACCGGCATTTCAAGCTTTTCGCCCGGCTTCAGATCCGTTTCATTAAAGCAGAAACAATGCACCTTGTTGAAATAGGCGCCCGCCTCGCCCGGCGTCACGTTGAAGATCGCCTGGCCGCGCTGGGTTTCGTTGGACCTGTTTTCGGCAATGAAATTGACCTGAATGGTCTCGCCGATCTTCGGATTGACCTCGCGCTCGACCGGCTTGAACTCCCACTGCAGACCGGGAGCGACATTGGCATCGAAGGTGACGCGCATGGTGCGGTCGAGAATGACGTTCGATACCTGATCGACGCGCTGCGTCGTGCCGTTATAGCCGGTCACCTGGCAAAAGATACGATAGAGCGGAACGGCCGCGTAACTCGCGGCACCCATGCCGACAACGAAGCTCAGGCACATGAAGACGACGGCTGCATTGTTGCGCGGCTTCTTCGGTGCGTTGACGGCGTCGTTCATCTCGGTCAGCCTCCGTGCCCAAGGAACTTGACGATGGTGATGGCGTAGAAAAGGACCACCAGACCGGCGAGCACGAGGCCGAGTGCGATGTTGCGGTTGCGGCGCGATTTGCGCTGCGCTTCCGTGAGCTTGACCAGTTCCATCAGAACGAGCCTCCTGCATACGAGACCAACACGACAAGCAGCCGGTCGAGCATCAACGCGGAGAAAATCGCGAAGAGATAGAAGATCGAGAAGCCAAAGAGCTTCTTCGCCGGGATCATCTTGAGATCGCCATCGGGCATGCGCCAGACGGCGATGGAACAGTATATGAAGACGGCGCTCAGCAGCGCGGCGATTATCCCGTAACCCAGGCTCGCGAAGCCGAGTACGGCCGGCAATACGGCGCAGATGCCGGTCAGCACGGCATAAGCAACGATCTGATGCTTGGTGGTCCGTTCGCCCGACACGTTCGGCAACATCGGCACGCCGACGGCCTCGTAATCACGCATCTTGAAGAGCGCGAGCGCCCAGAAATGGGCCGGCGTCCACAAGAAGATGACGAGGAAGAGTACGGTGCTTTCGATCGTGATCGAATTGGTCACGCAGGCCCAGCCGATCATCGGCGGGAAGGCGCCGGCCGCGCCACCGATAACGATGTTCTGCGGCGTCGAGCGCTTCAGCCACATCGTGTAGATCACGGCATAGAAGAAGATGGTGAAGGCGAGGAGCGAGGCCGACAGCCAGTTGACTGCAAGACCCAGGATCGTCACCGAGAAGCAGGAGAGCACGAGGCCGAAGGCCAGCGCTTCCTTGGGCATGATACGGCCGGCCGGGATCGGGCGCTTGGCGGTGCGGGTCATGATCGCGTCGATATCGGCGTCATACCACATGTTCAGCGCACCAGACGCTCCAGCGCCGACGGCAATGCAAAGAATGGCGATCAGGCCGAGAACGGGGTTGATATGTCCCGGCGCCAGCACCAGGCCGGCAAGGGCCGTGAAGACCACGAGCGACATGACCCGCGGCTTCAGAAGCTCGAAATAATCGCGCGCACCAGCTTCCGACAGGCGAAAGTCGCCGTCGTTCGCAAGAGCCTCGTGATTGTCGATTACCGTCATCATTCCGTCCTGAATAACTTAACTGCCAGACGCCGCAGCTGCCTGCGGCGTCTGGAATTCCAGCATCTTACTTGATGCGCGGGAGCTGTTCCCACTGGTGGTACGGCGGCGGCGAAGGCAGCTGCCATTCGAGGGTCGTTGCGCCCTCACCCCAGGGATTATCACCGGCGACGCGCTTCTTGGCGAAGGCTTCCCAGACACCGACGAGGAAGATGATCACGCCGACGAAGGAGATGTAGGAGCCGATCGACGAGACATAGTTCCAGCCGGCGAATGCATCCGGATAGTCAATGTAGCGGCGCGGCATGCCGGCGAGGCCGAGGAAGTGCTGCGGGAAGAACACGAGGTTCACGCCGACGAACATGACCCAGAAGTGCAGCTTGCCGAGGAACTCGTTGTACATGTAGCCGGTCATCTTCGGGAACCAGTAGTACCAGGCAGCGAAGATGGCGAAGACGGCTCCGAGCGACAGAACGTAGTGGAAGTGAGCCACAACGTAATAGGTGTCATGCAGCGAACGGTCGAGGCCGGCATTTGCGAGCTGAACGCCCGTGACACCACCGACGGTGAAGAGGAAGATGAAGCCGATCGCCCAGATCATCGGCGTGCGGAAGGTGATGGAACCACCCCACATCGTTGCGATCCAGGAGAAGATCTTCACGCCCGTCGGGACGGCAATGACCATCGTTGCGAAGACGAAGTAGCGCTGTGCGTCGAGGGACAGGCCGACCGTGTACATGTGGTGTGCCCAGACGACGAAGCCGACGGCGCCGATGGCGACCATGGCGTAGGCCATGCCGAGGTAACCGAAGACCGGCTTCTTCGAGAAGGTCGAGACGATGTGGCTGATGATGCCGAAGCCCGGCAGGATCAGGATGTAGACTTCCGGGTGACCGAAGAACCAGAACAGGTGCTGGTACAGGATCGGGTCACCGCCGCCTTCCGGCGAGAAGAAGGCCGTACCGAAGTTACGGTCGGTCAGCAGCATGGTGATGGCGCCAGCCAGAACCGGCAGCGACAGCAGCAGCAGGAAGGCAGTGATCAGAACGGCCCAGGCGAAGAGCGGCATCTTGTGCAGCGTCATGCCCGGAGCACGCATGTTGAGGATCGTGGTGATGAAGTTGATCGCACCGAGGATCGAAGATGCGCCGGCAATGTGCAGCGCGAAAATCGCGAGGTCGACTGCCGGACCCGGCTGACCACCGACTGCGAGCGGCGGATACATGGTCCAGCCGCCACCAGCACCGTAAGCACCTGCCGGGCCTTCGACGAACATCGAGATGCACAGCAGCAGGAAGGCCGGAACGATCAGCCAGAAGGAGATGTTGTTCAGACGCGGGAAAGCCATGTCAGGCGCGCCGATCATGATCGGCACCATCCAGTTGGCGAAACCGCCGATCATCGCCGGCATGACCATGAAGAAGATCATGATCAGCGCGTGAGCGGTGGTGAAGACGTTGAACATATGCTTGGCGCCGTCGATGGCGGCATCGCCCTCGAAGCCATAGACCATCGAGGCCAGGCCGTGGAAGATCTGGATGCCAGGCTCCTGCAGCTCCATGCGCATGGCAACAGAGAGAAGGCCGCCGATGATGCCGGCGAAGATCGCAAAGATCAGGTAGAGCGTGCCGATATCCTTGTGGTTCGTCGAGAAGAACCAGCGGTCGGCAAAGCTCGGGGTATGCGAGTGATCGTGATGGTCGTCATGCGCATGGGCGTCATGAGCGTGGTGATCATGAGAATGATCGTCGTGAGCGGAAGGTCCAGCCATTGTCCCGATCCCCTATCTTACTTTGCGACGTTTTCAGCGACATCGACGGTCTTTGCAGAACCATCGGCAGCGGCGATCAGTGTCTTGTAGGCGCCGGGCAAGTCGCTGGCGGCCGTAGTCAGCCACTGCTTGTACTTATCCTCGGAGACGACGCGGATGGCGATCGGCATGAACGCGTGGTCCTTGCCGCAAAGCTCGGAACACTGGCCGTAGAACAGGCCCTCGCGCTCGGCGCGGAACCAGGTCTCGTTCAAGCGACCCGGAACGGCGTCGATCTTGACGCCGAAGGACGGCATGGCGAAAGCGTGGATAACGTCGGTCGGTGCGGCGGTGACGAGAACGCGCACAGTCTTGTTGACCGGCAGCACGAGTTCGTTGTCGACAGCAAGCAGGCGCGGATAAACGGCGAGATCGGTCTTGCCGGCAGCAGCACGATCCGGCTCCTTCAGCAGATAGGAGTCGAAGGCGACGGGGTTTTCGCCCGAACCTTCATATTCGTAGTTCCACTGCCACTGGGTCGCGGTCGCCTTGATGGTCACATCAGGATTTTCCGGCAGGGTGAGCTGCGCGGTCAGCAGCGTGAAAGACGGAATAGCGAGGAAGAGAAGCACGAGGACCGGCCCCACGGTCCAGATGACTTCGATAATCGTGTTGTGGCTCGTCTTGGAGGGAACCGGGTTTGCAGAAGCCCGGAACTTGAAACAGACGACCAGCAGCAGAACGAGAACGAAAAGCGTGATCGGTACGATGAACCACAGCGTATATTGTTCGAACCAGTGGATCTCCCGCATGATCGGCGTTGCTGCCGGCTGCAGGGTCGCCTGCCACGGCATCGGCTGATCGGCATATGTGCCGGAAGCAAAAAGCAGACAGACCAGCGCGGTCAGAGCTGCATAAGCCTTCTTAATCACCTTGTAATCTCCCTCGAGCGCTGATCTGCGATAAATCGAGCGCAGAATCCTTGCCATCCTGTGCGCTTCAAACCACAGTTTGGCATCCGCCGCAACAGGCAGAAGCAATTGTCTATGCGGCATTTTTGCTCAAAGTCCACACCTCCGGGCATGGCAAAACATCGCAAGCTTTTCATCAGCATACGAAAATCCCGCTTTGTGGCCAATCTGCCCGCTGCACATTCTTTTGGCGAGGTCCTATTTCTGCCGCAGTCCCCCGGTTTTCACGGGGCGGGGCTTTTCATTTTTTGTGGGCAGCTTCACAAATAGCGGCAATGATTCGATATCCAGAGGTTTTCATGGGTTTCCGTTCCCTCGCGCGGTCGTTTGTTCTGACTGCAGGCATCGCGGCCGCCGCGACGAGCCCCGTTTTCGCGCAGCAGACGCCGACGCCCGCACAGTCGCGTCCCGCCACCCCTGCCCCGAAGCCGGCTCCAGCACAGCAGCCAGCAACGCCTACGCCGAATGTCGAGCAGGTGACGCCCGGACAGACGCAGCCGCCTGCCCCCGGTACGGTCCGCTCCAATCACGGCGCATGGTCCGTCGTCTGCGACAAGCCGCCGGGCGCTTCGGCCGAACAATGTGCGCTGATGCAGAACGTGATTGCCGAAGACCGCCCTGAAGTCGGCCTGTCTGTCGTCGTGCTGAAGACGGCCGACCGCAAGTCGAAGATTCTGCGCGTGCTAGCGCCTCTCGGCGTGCTGCTGCCGAACGGCCTCGGCCTCAATGTCGACGGCAAGGATATCGGGCGCGCCTATTTCGTTCGCTGCTTTGCCGATGGCTGCTATGCCGAAGTCGTTCTCGAGGACGAACTCCTGAAAACCTTCCGCAGCGGCGCGCAGGCGACCTTCATCGTCTTCCAGACGCCGGAAGAAGGCATCGGCATTCCTGTCGACCTCAAGGGCTTCGCGGAAGGCTATGACGCCCTGCCCTGATACGGCAGGGCTTGCTCGCGCAGCGCAACAGACCTACATCGGCTATTGAGCATTACCGCTCTCCATGCGGAGCATATATCCATGACCACCGATCTCCTGACGCTTTTCGATGCCGATGAAGCCACCATGCGCAAGCATGTCGCCGAGGCGCTTTCCGGCGCCGATGATGGCGAACTTTTCATCGAGCACGCGCAGGCGGAGTCGCTGACCTTCGACAATGGCCGCCTCAAGGGCGGCAGTTTCAACACCGAGCAGGGTTTTGGACTGCGCGCTGTCGCCGGTGAAGCCGTCGGCTATGCACATGCGGGCGACCTTTCCGTTTCGGCGTTGAAGCGGGCGGCCGATGCGGTCGGTGCCGTCACACGCGGGTATTCCGGCTCCTACGCGGGAGCGCCCCAGGGCACCAACCGCAAGCTCTATACAGACGAGAACCCGATCGGCTCGCCGACCTTCGAGGAAAAGGTGAAGGTACTGACCGACATCGACGCCTATCTGCGAGGAAAGAACGACAAGGTGCGGCAGGTCACGGCTTCGGTCGCGGCAAGCTGGCAGGTGGTCGATATCCTGCGCGCCGACGGCCATCGCGTGCATGATATCCGTCCGATGACGCGCATCAACATCTCCGTCATGGTCGGCGAAGGCGACCGGCAGGAGAGCGGTTCTTACGGCCAGGGCGGCCGCATCGGCTTCGGCGATTTCATCGCGACCGGCAGCTGGCAGCATGGAGCCGACGAGGCGTTGCGCCAGGCGCTCGTCAATCTCGAGGCGATCGACGCGCCGGCAGGCACGATGGACGTCGTGCTCGGCTCCGGCTGGCCGGGCGTCATGCTGCACGAAGCCGTCGGCCATGGGCTCGAAGGCGATTTCAACCGCAAGAAGACATCGGCCTTTGCTGGCCTCCTCGGCCAGATGGTGGCAGCACCCGGCGTGACCGTCGTCGACGACGGCACGATCGACAGTCGCCGCGGCTCGATCACGATCGACGACGAAGGCACGCCTTCGGCCTATAACGTGCTGATCGAAAACGGCAAACTCGTCGGCTACATGCAGGACAGGCAGAACGCCCGGCTGATGGGCATGGCGCCGACCGGCAACGGCCGCCGCCAGGGCTATGCCCACGTGCCGATGCCGCGCATGACCAATACCTACATGCTCGGCGGTGACAAGACGCCGGAAGAGATCATCGCTTCGGTCAAGAAGGGCATCTATGCCGTCTCCTTCGGCGGCGGTCAGGTGGATATCACCTCCGGCAAGTTCGTGTTCGGCTGCACCGAGGCCTATCTCATCGAAAACGGCAAGATCGGCGCGCCGATCAAGGGTGCCATGCTGATCGGCAACGGTCCCGACGCCATGAAGCGCGTGTCGATGATCGGCAACGACATGAAGCTCGACACCGGTATCGGTAACTGCGGCAAGGCAGGCCAGTGGGTGCCTGTTGGCGTCGGCCAGCCGCATCTGCGCATGGATCAGGTCACCGTCGGCGGCACGCAGGCCTGAGGCGGTGCGGTGATGATCGAAATCGAAATCAGAACCTTCGATCCTGACGATGCCGATGGCGTGATCTCCGTCATCCTGCCGATCCAGCGCGAGGAGTTCGATATCGACATCACGGCAGACGCGCAGCCGGACCTGCGCGTCATTCCGGACTTCTATCAGTCCGGCAAGGGGCAATTCTGGGTCGCGGTAAAGGGCGGCGCCATCGTCGGTACGCTCGGCCTCAAGGATATCGGCAACAACCAGGCGGCATTGCGCAAGATGTTCGTGGCTTCCGAAGTGCGCGGGAGCGAACATGGCGTGGCCGCCCGGTTGCTCGAAGCCCTCTTTGCCCATGCTGGCGATGTGGGCGTGACTGATATCTTCCTTGGCACGACCGACAAGTTCATCGCCGCGCACCGGTTTTACGAGAAGAACGGTTTTTCCGAGATCGCCGGCAAAGATCTGCCGCGGGCTTTCCCCCTGATGGCCGTCGACAGCAAGTTCTATCGCCGGACGATTTAGGCTAGGCTCCAGCGACAGAACATCGAGCTGATAGGGTACTATCTGGTGGCGGAGACATTTCTGCTGAAATTTCTGTCGCCCGAGACTGGGTGTTCAGCGCATGAGATGCGCTTCGAAGCGCCGATTGAAGCCGTTGCGGCCACTCTCGAGATAGAAACGTCGGAAATCGTCGAACATCTGTTGTATCTGGGAAAAAGCGAACTGGACGCATTGTCCTTGATGCTGGCCCTTGCCTTCCCCGAACCGGATGGCGAGGTCGTGCTTACGCAGCCGCATTGGATCGATAACACGCCCTATCTCGTCCATACGAACTTCGAACTCGCCCTGATGCTGGACGGCCGCAAGCCGTTCGCCGTGTTTTTGGACGAGGATGGGTCCGAGATCCTTAAAGAGATCCGTGCCCGTTTTCGGCCCCACATCGTTGCTGGCGTCATCGTCGAGCGCGTCGAGATTTTCGCGGAAGAACCGTTTCGCCTGCTGCACGTTTTCTACGCATTGCCGAGCGAAGAGTGGCGGTTTGACGCTTACATCGCGCTGACGCGCGAAGCGCGCTGGACCGACGAAAGCGAATATCGTCTGGGGCGCCTGCTCGGTTATACCGAGGACCAATGCCGATGGTGGATGGCGCAGAGGCGCGAGGCTATTGTGCCGCCGGCCTGAATTTCCACTTCCGCTCGATCGCGGCGGCGAGATCGATGTCGTTGCGGCGGGCAAAGAGCAGGATATGGCCGAGGATATCGGCAGTCTCGTCGGCAAGGTCGCGTTCCATATCTTCGGGCGAGCGGCCCTTCGCCCGGCCTCGACCGGTGAGGCGGTTCCAGGCCTGTGTCAATTCACCCATCTCCTCCTGCAGTTTCAGCAGAAACCAGTCGGCATCGCGCTCGATGTCGTTGGCGGCGGCATAGGTTGAGGACGAGGTCTCGAACTGGTCGGCGAGCCGTTGCAACATGGATGTTCTCCTTTTGTTTATAAGGAGAACGCTGATTCCCTATTATTGTCCAGAGCTGTAAGTCAGCCGTGGTCGGGTAGAAGCATGCAGTCGTAGGAACGCTTCTTCAACGCGTCGCAGGCAGACGTCGCGTCTTCCTTGCTCTGGAAGCCGACGAAGCGGGCGCGGTAGACAGCATTGGCACCCTTGCCGACGGCTTCCGTGTAGGGGGAAGCGGAAACGAGCGGTGCACCAGCCTCGGACTGGGCCTGTGCCAGCAGTGCGCGGGCGGCATCGGCGCTCGGGGCTGCGGAAATCTGGATCTGCCAGCCGAGTGCCTTGCCGGCGGGCGCCTTCGATGTCTTGCCGGCATTCATGATCTCGTCCATCGCCGCCGGGCGTTCCAGCGGGATAACGCCATCATCGGCATAACCAAGCGCCTTCGGGGCGGCAGCGGCAGCATCGTCGGCGATGCGCGGCGCGGTCGCGGGTACCGGCACATCGGTATCCTCCGCAGCCGAGGCGACCTCGACCTCATTCTTGGCATTGATGCTGGCTGTCAGCTTGGCACCGCCCGATGTGGCGCGGCCCATATAGCGGTCGAAGAGTGCTGCCATCTTGTCATCGCGGCTGCGGGCCGTGCGGCCACCCATCACCACGCCGACGACGCGGCGGTTGCCATCCTTGACAGCGCTCACGATGTTGAAACCGGATGCGTTGGTATAGCCGGTCTTGATGCCGTCCATGCCCTGGTAGCGGTACATGAGATTATTGTGACCACGGATGGTCTGGCCGCGGAAATTGAAGCTCGCGATCGAGAAGAGGCGATATTCGTTCGGATAGTTCTTCATCAGCGCCACGGCGAGCGTGGACATGTCGCGTGCCGTCGTCACCTGGCGCTTGTCAGGCAGGCCGGACGCGTTGAAGAAACTCGTGCGGCTCATGCCGAGCTGGCGGGCTTTCTGGGTCATCAGCCGGGCGAAGTTGCTTTCCGAACCACCGAGCTTTTCACCCATGGCAGCGGCGGCATCATTGGCCGACTTGACGATCATGCCATAGACCGCCTCGCGCACAGTGATCGTGCTGCCTGCCCTCACGCCGAGCTTTGTCGGCGGGCGAGAAGCCGCATATTTCGACATGGTGATCGGCGTATCCCAGGTGATCTTGCCGCGGTTCAGCGCCTCGAAGGCGAGATAAAGCGTCATCATCTTCGTCAGCGAGGCGGGATGGTTCAGGGTATCACCATTTTCGGAGGCGAGAACCCTGCCGGTGCGGGCATCGAGGACGAGAGAGGCGCTGCCGGCGAAGGCTGCAACGGGGGCAGAAAGTGCCAGCGCCGCGGTCATGATGGCGGCCATAAACGTCTTCATGCACTTCCCCTCGAATGTATCCGGCGACTCAATGCAACCAGAATTCTGTCCCGTATTGTGACACATGCCCACAATCTGGCGCGACTTTGAGGCAACGGCCAAGTTTTTTCCAAGCTTTTGTTCCGCTTGGTTAATGGTCTGTAAAAGAACCATTTCACTGCGGTCATTCAGCAAGGTTTAACGCCGCTGTTGATAGCCTATGTGACAGTAGTGATCCGGCGGGGCAAGGGATAAAATGGGGCAATGGAAGCGGCGTCTGAAGCGCATCGCGATCGGCGGCGGGCTGGAAGCGGCGTGGCTGGCAAGTGCCGCAGGCCTGATGAAGGAGGCCCGCGGGCGCGGCGTCATCTTTACGCTCCATCATGTGCGCCCGCATCTTGCGCAGCCGTTCGAACCCAACGAACATCTTGAAATTACGCCGGAATTTTTGGATGCGGCTCTTCGGCGGCTGAAGCGCCTCGGCTATCGTTTCGTCGCCCTCGACGCCGTGCCGTCGCTTCTATCCAATCCGCTCGATGACCGACCCTTCGCGGCCTTCACGCTGGATGACGGATATCGCAACAATCTCGTCCACGCCCTGCCCGTCTTCGAGCGGCATGGCGCGCCCTTTACCGTTTTCGTCACGCAGGGCTTTGCGGAGGGCTCGCACAGCATCTGGTGGGAGACACTGGCCCTGCTGCTGGGCCGGGAAAACAGCATCGAGTTCAATTTCGGCAACGGCCGGGAAAGACTGGCCCTCGACACGCCCGTGCGGAAATGGGACGCCTTCGAGCGCTTTGCCAAATTTATCCACAGTCAGGACGAGGCCCGAGCCACCTCGGAGGTGGATGCGATGGCGCGGCGCTACGGGATTGAGCCGACCGAGATTACCCGCGATCTGGTGATGGGGCCGCAGGAACTCAGACAGCTTTCAGCCAATCCGCTTGCCAGTCTCGGCGCCCATACGATCAGCCACCGATCGCTTGGCCGGCTGCCGCAAGCCGAGGCGCGGATCGAGATGGAAATCTCGGCCGATTATGTCGCGTGGGTCGCGGGTGTGCGTCCCCGCGCAATCGCCTATCCCTACGGCTCGCCGGAGGCAGCCACAGGGCGAGAGGCTGATGTCGCTGCAGATCTCGGCTTTGCCGTCGCGGTGACGACGCAGCCGGGTTTTCCGGCCGCGGGCCACGCCACCTACATGCCGCGGCTCTCGCTCAACGGCTTCTATCAGAAGCCGCGCTACGTCGCGGCGCTGGCGTCAGGCATTCCCTTGAAACTACTCCGGAAATAGCGTCTTAAGGGTACATCCGCACCTTGTCCCAGGTGCCTTCCGGGCTCGGGCGGCGGAATTCGATGCGGTCGTGGAGCCGGAATTTCTGGTCCTTCCAGAACTCGATGGAGGTCGGCCGAATCCGGAAACCGGACCAGTAGGACGGGCGCGGAATCTCGCCGATTGCGTAGCGTGCCGTATATTCGGCAACTGACTTTTCCAGTGCGAAGCGGCTTTCGAGCGGCCGCGATTGCTTCGATGCCCAAGCGCCGATGCGGCTGCCGCGGGCGCGCGTGGCGAAATAGGCGTCAGCCTCGGCATCGGTCACAATTTCGACAGGACCGCGCACGCGCACCTGCCGTCGCAGTGTTTTCCAGTGGAAACACAGGGCGGCTTTCTTCTGCCCCAAGATTTCGCGACCTTTCTGACTTTCGAAATTCGTGTAGAAGACGAATCCGTCGGTATCGAAACCCTTCAGGAGAACCATGCGGACATTGGGCAGTCCATCTTCATCGACCGTCGCGAGCGCGACTGCGTTGGGATCATTGACTTCGGATGCCTCCGCTTCCTTCAGCCATTCTCTAAAGAGCTTGAAGGGCTCCCCACTTTCAGTAAAGTCACCACCTGTTAACCCGTTTGCCGACATATTAATTCAAATCCCGAGGTTTTTTAAAACTGACCCAGCCTGCGAGACTGGGGAAGGATACAGGGTGGAAGTCATAGCAAAGACGTATCGCTATACAAAGGGTTCGCTGCGCCGCAGCTTCAGACTCTCCGTCATCGGTATTGCAATGCTGTCACTATCCGGTTGTGTGGCCGGAGGGTTCGATTTCCTGAGTTCGGCCAAGGTCGACCGTGCGGTGGCGACCGGCACCGTGCCGCAGCCGGCCCCCAGCACAGATACGCTTTCCGACGAGATGACGGTGCGCAATGCCGTGACGTCAGCCGATATCCAGAAGCTCGAGGGGCAACCGCTGCCCTGGGCCAATGCCTCGACCGGCAGCGCCGGCGTTATCGATACGATTGTCGAGAATAATGACGCCGGCCAGGTCTGCCGGCAGTTCCGCACGACGCGGCACTCCTATGTCGGCATCGCGAAATTCTACGGCAAGACCTGCCTCGTCGGCGGCGGCAACTGGCAACTCCTGAGCTTCCAGCCGGAAAGCTGATACCGCCTGTTCACCGCTTCCCTGCCTCGCGCGCCCTGATCGGCACGGTTAACGCCGACAGGCGATTCGCATCAATGTTTAGCGAAAGACTAACCATTCGCGGCAAAACACCCCATATCCGCTGCAAGAAATAAGAAGTGATTAGTAACTCTCCCGGCACGATCAGCCGATGAGCGGGCCTTCACTATCGCAGGAGCGAACCGAACGGCGCGTCAAGAGTTGATATTCGATTTCCGGGCACGGCCACGAGGAACACGCCTCCCGGATGGAGACAGCGACGGTGCAAACAATGCGCGATCCATACAAGGTTCTGGGCGTCAAGCGTGACGCGGGAGCAGACGAAATCAAGGCAGCCTGGCGCAACATGGCCAAGGCGGTGCACCCTGATCATAATCGAGACGACCCCACGGCGACCGCGCGTTTCGCCGAGATCGGCCGCGCCTATGAAACATTGAAAGACCCGAGAAAGCGCAATCTCTTCGATAATGCCGTGCGGATGGCGGAAGCCAAGAAGCAGGAACAGACGATCATGCAGCAGCGGCATGCAGCCCGTGAGGCCGCCGCCCGCGCCAAGGCCGCGCAGGCCAATGCCGAGCGCGTCATGGAAGAACTGGCCCGTGCCAATGCCAATGCGCAGAAGGCAGCTGCCGCAGCAGGCGCCAAACAGCAGCAGGCCGGTACATCCGAAGCCGCCGAAGAAATGGTCGAACGCATTTTCGGCGCTCAGACAGGCCGCGCCGCCGGTGCACAAGCTCAGCAAGCGCAATCCCAACAAGGACAGGCACAGCAGGGACAGGCCAAACCAAACGCGGCCGAGGCTGCAAAGCAGTCTGACCAGGAAGCCACGGAAGCCGAAACCGGCAGATCGGAAGAAGAGACCATGGAGGCTGCCGGCGGCGCCAACATGTCTCTGCCGCTCAGCCTGCTGACTTCGCTGGTGCGCCGCTTTACCGGCGCGGGCCAGGCTGGCGTCGAGAAGGCGCCTGACGAGGTCGCAACCGCGACGGTAACGGTCGAAGACATCATCAAGGGAAGCTGGACGACGGTTGCCCTTCCGGAAGGCCGCGAAGTGGGATTTGCCCTGCCGGCCGGCACAACCGAAGGCCATCAGGTCCGCCTCAAGGGCCAGGGTTTCAAGCTGCCGGGCATGTTGCGCGGCGATGCCGTCATCAATATCCACATTGCGCCGGACACCCGTTTCAGGGTCGATGGTTTCGACGTCCATGCGGTGCTGCCGCTGAATATCGAAAACGCGGTGCTTGGCACCGAGGCGCGCGTCGATGGTCCGCAGGGACCTGTCAACGTGACGGTACCGGCCTGGTCCGGCTCCGACAAGACCATCCGTGTTCCCGGCAAAGGCCTGCCGAACGACAGCGGCGGACGCGGCGATCTCGTCGTGGAATTGCGCATTATGTTGTGGGAAAAACCCGACGATAAGGTCACGGATCTCATGCGCAGCATGCGTGAAGGGCTGTTTTTATGAAATTTCGGTGACAATCGCACCCTTTGTTACGATCCCTAACAGTTGATGATCTTGGGCCTGCTTGAACCGATTAACGGCCTATGCCATAGGCAGGATCATCAGAATTCCTAGGGAAGCGAAATATGGCTCAAGCATCCGGCCTCATGGCAGGCAAACGCGGCGTCATCATGGGTGTCGCCAACAATCGTTCGATTGCGTGGGGTATTGCCAAGGCCATTCATGCGCAGGGTGGAGAAGTTGCATTCACCTACCAGGGCGACGCCCTGAAGAAGCGTGTGGAACCGCTGGCTGCCGAAATCGGCGCTGTCATGATCGGCCATTGCGACGTCAGCGATGAATCCACGATCGATGCCGTTTTCGAGAATGTCGAGAAGCTCTGGGGCAAGATCGATTTCATCGTGCATGCTATCGGTTTCTCCGACAAGGACGAACTGACGGGCCGTTACGTCGATACGTCGGCTGATAATTTTGCCAAGACGATGCAGATCTCCGTCTACTCCTTCACCTCGGTCGCCCGTCGCGCCGAGAAGCTGATGACGGAAGGCGGCGCTATGCTCACCCTCACCTATTATGGTGCGGAGAAGGTGATGCCGAACTACAACGTCATGGGCGTTGCCAAGGCTGCTCTCGAAGCCAGCGTCAAGTATCTCGCCGTCGACCTCGGACCGAAGAACATTCGCGTCAACGCCGTTTCGGCAGGCCCGATCAAGACGCTTGCCGCCTCCGGCATCGGCGACTTCCGCTACATCCTCAAGTGGAACGAATACAATGCGCCGCTGCGCCGTACCGTGACGATCGAGGAAGTGGGCGATGTCGGCCTCTATCTTCTCTCGGACCTGTCGCGCTCGGTGACCGGCGAAGTGCATCACGCCGACAGCGGCTATCACGTCATCGGCATGAAGGCCGTGGACGCGCCGGATATTTCCGTTATCAAGGACTGATCTCGTCCTTAACCCCTAAGCGGAGCCGATCCCCGTGCTTATCTATGTGATCAGACACGGCCAGACCGACTGGAATGCCGAACGCCGACTGCAAGGGCAAAAGGATATTCCGATCAATGCGATCGGCCGCGGGCAGGCAAAAAATAACGGGATCGCCCTTGCGGCGATCCTGGCGACTGAAGAGGCGAATTTCGACTTCGTCGCAAGTCCGCTCGGGCGCACGCGCGAGACCATGGAAATCATGCGTGCCGCAATGGGGCTTCCGCCTGAAGATTACCGCACCGACCAACGCCTGGTCGAAGTTTCGTTCGGTGATTGGGAAGGCTATACGCTGAAGCAGCTCAAGGCATCGCAGGCCGAGCGTGTCGCGGAACGGAACACCAACAAATGGGATTTCATTCCGCCCGGCGAGGATGCGGAAAGCTACGAGATCATGTCGTGGCGAACAGGCGCCTGGCTGAATTCCGTTGACCGTCCGACGGTCTGCGTCACCCATGGCGGTGTCATCAGAAGTCTGTTCAAGATGATTTCCAACCTGCCGAAGGACGTCGCCTCCGAAGGTGAAATCCCGCAGGACCGTATCCTGAAGATTGAGACGTCGCACAGCCAGATCGGCTGGATCTGACCTTACATCCCCTTCCCTGACGATCCTGCTTACTTGACGATGTCGAGATCGTTGATGACGCGCTTTCCGTCGACTTCCGTATAGAAAATCACCACTTTCACGCCGGCTTTCAGACCCTCGAAATCGAATTCCTCAGGCGCCTGATAAGTCTTGCCGTCATCCAGCGTGAGCACGAGATTGGTGGTATCGACCTTCTTGATCGTCGCCTCGACATCAGCGCTTTCGGCAAAGCTGCTCATGGGCGAAAGAAAATTTGCCGTGGCCAGAAGCGTAGCAATGACGAAACGCATATCGGCAATCCTTCTCAAACGCTGCCGTAAATATCGAGTGGCCACAGATAAACTCCTGAATATGGCGAAAATTGCCCGGAAGAATGGTTTTCGGCGCCCAATTGATGAATAGGATTTTAAGGATAATCAAGAGGCTGTGTTAACAGTCTTTTTCTCTCCAATTAGGTGATTTAGCAGCAGTGAATGCGCGCAATCGTAAATTAACTCCTGCCCCCTAAAGTCAGCGAGAATGCGAGGGTGTGTGATTTGCAATTCCGGCTGAGCAACAGCAACCAATTGCGGCGCGTCTTGAAGAATACGCGCGTGTCTCTGCTGGTTTCCACCCTCGTGGCGGTCGTCGTCATTGTAGTCGGTTTTGTGCTCGACAATGCGAATACTGCCGCTCATATCAGAGAATTACAGATTCGGACGGAAAACGAGACCAATCTGATCCGTGCCCGCATGACGGCGCAGATCAATATGGACATCACCGCGGTCCGAGACCTTTCCAACCTGATCGCGCTCAGCACCCAGACGAACGAAGTAGAGATGGAACGGCAGATCAACTGGCTGCTGATCCAGAACCCACATTTCATCCACATCGCGGTCGCACCCGATTTCATCGTCAAGTCAGTCTTCCCGCCGCAATCGGGCAAGGACAGGATCGGCAGAGATGTGCGTGAACGCCTGCTGGAGCGCATGTCCATCAGCCGTAATACCGGCGATCAATCGGCCCGCTTCTACGGTCCCTTCAAGACGACGGATGCGGAAAACGCCTTTGCGATCTTTTTTCCCGTCTTCGTTAAGCAGGACGGCAAGCGCCGCATCTGGGGCGCGGTCGAGGTGGTTATCGACCAGGATATGTTCTACGAGGCGACCGGCCTGAAGCCGGCGCGCAACAGCGAGAACCAGGAGCGCTATCCGCATCTCGACCACCTGTCGATCGCCGTCCGCGATATCGGCATTCCGGATGAGACGGCCGCCCCCTTCTTCGGCCCTGCCGACATCTACGACATGGATCCGCTGCGCCGGAAGATCAACTTCGCAGGCGGGCGATGGGAGCTGGCAGCGGTGCCGAATACCGGCTGGCACGCCATTCCTGAAAACCAGTCCGAACTGCGGCTGATCATCGCCGCCGCCGGTTGCATCATCATCATTCCGATCTTCTTCGCCACGCTGCTGCTCGGCGAGCGCAATCGCAACATTGCCCAGCTCGAGGCCCGCGAGGGCAAGCTTCTTGAACTGTCGCAGCGCCTGAACCTGGCGCTCGAATCCTCCCGTATCGGCATCTGGGAGCTGCCGGAGAACGCCACCAGCCTGTCCTGGGATACGCGCGCATCCGTGCTGCACGGCCTGAAGGCGATCGAAGGCAGCCGGTCGCAGGAAGTGTGGCTTTCGACGATTGTGCCCGAGGACCGCGAAATCGCCGAGGTGCATTTCTTCGGCTGCAGCATCGCCGGCGAGGCGTGCAGTGCGCAATACAGGGTGATGCGGCAAGACGGCAGCATCCGCCACCTGCGCTCCATCGGCGCTTTCTACACCGATGCCGGCGGGACCGGAAAGACGATCGGCATCGTCTGGGACGTAACGGCCGATGCCGAAGTGACCAATACGCTTCGTCTCTCCAAGGAGACGAGCGATCTCAAGAATGCCGAGCTGGAACTCGCGCTGGAAGAGCTTTCGAGCCGTGAAGCGGAGCTGTCGGAACTTTCCGGCAAACTCGATCTGGCTCTCGATTCCTACCAGTGCGGTATCTGGGAAGCGCATCTCGGCAAGCACGGCTCGATCTGGGACGAACGCATGAAAGAGCTCTACGGGCTCAAGCAAAGCAACGCCTTCGTTTCCGAAGAGGCCTGGCTTTCCTGCATCCATCCCGAAGACCGTGGGCTCGCGGTGGAAAGCGCGCGGCATTTCAAGCAGATCGGCGATACGCATACTCTGGTCTGTCGTGTGCCTGACGACAACGGCGGCTTCCGTTATGTCCGCTCTGTCGGCAAGGTGCATCGCACCCCGACCGGTGAGATGAAGATCATCGGCATTGCCTTCGATTCCACCGAAGACGCGTTGATGACGCTGCGCTTGAAGGCTGCCAAGGATGAGGCGATCGCCAAGAATATCGAGCTGGAGCTTGCCAAGAACCGGATCGAGCACAATTCGCTACACGACCCGCTGACCTCGCTCGCCAATCGTCGCAAGCTCGATATCGCGTTGGAGAACCTGACGGATGCCGGCCGCCGCGAGCGGCAGAAATTTGCGATCCTGCATATCGACCTCGACCGCTTCAAGGAAATCAACGACACGCTCGGCCATGCGGCCGGCGACGCGATGCTGGTACATGCCTCACGCGTGCTGTCCAGAAGCGTGCGCGACAGCGATGTCGTCGCGCGTATCGGCGGCGACGAATTCGTCATCCTTTCCTTTGATACCGGCGACAACGAGATGGCTGAGCTTGCCGGCCGCGTCATCGAGGAAATGCGCCAGCCGATCGACTTCCAGGGCTTTTCCTGCCGCTGCGGGGTATCGATCGGCATTGCGCTGGCTAACGGAATTCACGTCGATGCGCGCAAGGTGCTGATCAATGCCGATATCGCGCTCTACCGGGCCAAAAGCCTCGGCCGCAACCGGTTCGAATTCTTCAATCACAATCTTCAGGCCGATATCATCAACAACAAGCGCATGGCCGACGAGATCCTTGCCGGCATCGACAATGCCGAGTTCACGGCGTGGTATCAGCCGCAGTTCTGCGCCCGGTCGATGGAGCTGACCGGGGTGGAGGCGCTGGTGCGCTGGCGCCACCCTTCGCGGGGCCTGCTGACACCGGACAAATTCTTGCGCATCGCCGACGAAATCAACGTCGTGCAGACGCTCGACCGCATCGTGCTGGAGACGGCGCTGCGCGACAAGATGCGCTGGGCAGCCCAGGGCATCTACGTTCCGAAAATCTCCGTCAACGTTTCGGCTCGGCGCCTGCATGACGGCAGCCTGCTGGACTCGCTTGGCGATCTGCAGATCCACCCCGGCGAAATCTCCTTCGAACTGGTGGAATCCATCTTCCTCGACGAGAGCGAGGACGTGGTTTCGCAGAATATCGAACGCATCAAGGCTCTCGGCATCGATATCGAGATCGACGATTTCGGCACCGGCCACACGTCGATCGTCTCGCTCTTGAAGCTGAAACCGAAGCGGCTGAAGATCGACCGGCAGCTCGTGCAGCCGATCGTCGCTTCCTCGCAGGAGCGTGCGCTGGTCAGCTCGATCATCGAAATCGCTCGCTCGCTCGGCGTCGAAACGGTGGCCGAGGGCGTGGAGACACCGGCACATGCCGAACTCCTGCGGGATCTCGGCTGCGACCTTCTGCAGGGCTATGCCTTCGCACGTCCCCTCTCCTTCGACGATTTCGCGCTTGAGGCGCGCGGCATGGCCTGGCTGAAAGCTTCCTGAGCTTAAGCGCGACCACATCGTTCGCAATTCAAGGAAACACCATTTCCCTGAGAGCACCCTTCGGCGCAAAGAAAGGCTTTTGCCTGAACGTTTTTTTGGCCTATGAGTGTCGCGCCTTTTCGAGTAATGGCGCGGCCGGTGACGACCGGTATCGCGCATCCGGCGGGAACATATGTCGCACAATACATTCGGTCACCTTTTCCGTGTAACCACCTGGGGCGAAAGCCATGGACCGGCGCTGGGCGCCGTTGTCGACGGCTGCCCTCCCGGCCTGCGCTTCAAGCTCGAAGACCTGCAGGTCTGGCTCGACAAGCGCAAGCCCGGCCAGAGCCGCTTCGTCACCCAGCGGCGCGAGGACGACCTGGTGAAGGTGCTCTCCGGCGTGATGATGGATGCCGACGGCGAGACGATGATTTCCACCGGTACGCCGATTTCCATGCTGATCGAAAATACCGACCAGCGCTCCAAGGATTATGGCGAGATCGCCCGTCAGTACCGCCCCGGCCATGCCGACTTTACCTATGACACGAAATACGGCATCCGCGACTATCGTGGCGGCGGACGGTCCTCGGCGCGCGAGACGGCGGCCCGTGTGGCGGCCGGCGGTATTGCCCGGCTCGTCGTGCCCGGCGTGACGATCCGTGGCGCGCTGGTGCAGATCGGCAAACACAAGATCAACCGCGCCAACTGGGATTGGGATCAGGTCGGGCAGAACCCGTTCTTCTCGCCAGATGCCGCGATCGTGCCCGTCTGGGAAGAATATCTCGACGGCATCCGCAAGGCGGGCTCCTCCATCGGCGCTGTCATCGAAGTGATTGCCGAAGGCGTTCCTGCCGGTCTCGGTGCGCCGATCTATGGCAAGCTCGACCAGGATATCGCCTCGCTGCTGATGTCGATCAACGCCGTCAAGGGGGTCGAGATCGGCAACGGCTTTGCCGCTGCAGAAACGAGCGGCGAGGACAATGCCGACGAGATGCGCATGGGCAATGACGGCAATCCTATTTTCCTCTCCAACAATGCCGGCGGCATTCTCGGCGGTATCTCGACTGGCCAGCCGGTTGTCGCCCGCTTTGCCGTCAAACCCACCTCTTCCATTCTCACCGAGCGGCAATCGATCGATGCCGACGGCAACAATGTCGATATCCGTACCAAGGGTCGTCACGACCCCTGCGTCGGCATTCGTGCCGTGCCGATCGGCGAGGCGATGATCGCCTGCGCCATTGCCGACCATTATCTACGCGACCGCGGCCAGACCGGCCGGCTGAAATAGGACTTGCCCCATGCCTTATGACCAGAAGCGCGTCGTCGACGCCATCAGGGCCTTCGAAGCCGGCGAAATCGTTCTCGTCATGGACGATAACGACCGTGAAAACGAAGGCGACCTGATCGTCGCCGCCGTTCATGCGACGCCGGAAAAAATGGCCTTCATCGTGCGCCACACATCCGGCATCGTCTGCGCGCCGATGCCGAAGGAAGAAGCCAAGCGGCTGAACCTCAACGCCATGGTGGCCGAAAACGACTCCGCCCACACGACTGCCTTTACCGTTTCCGTCGATTTCAAGCACGGCACGACGACGGGCATTTCGGCCGATGACCGTACGCTGACAGTGCGTAATCTTGCCAATCCGAATGTCGGTCCGGCCGATTTCGTCCGTCCCGGCCACATCTTCCCGCTGGTGTCCCGCGAAGGCGGCGTGCTGATGCGCTCCGGCCATACCGAAGCGGCCGTCGATCTCTGCAAGCTTGCCGGCCTGCCGCCGATCGGCGTGATCTGCGAACTCGTCAATGACGACGGCACGGTGACCCGCGGCCCGCAGGTGGTGGATTTTGCCGAACAGCACGGGCTGAAGCTCGTATCCGTCGCCGATCTCATCGCCTATCGCCAGCGCAAGGAAACGCTGATCGAGCTCGGCTCGAGCTTCGATATCGAGACACCCTTTGGCAAGGCCAAGGCACATACCTATTCCCTGCCCTGGGATCCGATGCAGCATCTCGCCGTGGTCTTCGGCGACATCAGGGATGGCGTCGACATTCCGGTGCGCCTGCATCCGGAAAATGTCGCCGACGACCTGTTCGGCAAGCGCAAGCCCGTCGATTTCTACATGCAGAAGATCGCCGAACAGGGCCGCGGCATCATCGTCTACCTGCGCGAAGGTTCCGTCGGCGTCGGCCATTACGACAATGGCCGCAAGGCGCGCAACCAGGGCCGTGAGGCCCATACAGAAGCGCAGACGCGCGACAGCGAGTGGCTGGAAATCGGGCTCGGCGCACAGATCCTCAAGGATCTCGGCGTCAGCTCCATCAAGCTCCTCACCAGCCGCGAACGGCACTATGTCGGCCTGGAAGGCTTCGGCATCAAGATTTCCAGGACGGAAATCTGCTGAGGCAACCTTGCCCTTCTCCTATAGGGAGAGGGGCTAGCCTCTCCAGCCATCCAGATAGACGATTTTCTCGACGCCTGCGAAACGCGCCAGGCGTTCCAATTCCGCATCCAGCTTTTCCAACCGCCCGGCGGACGGCTTGACGCGCGGCTCCAGCCAGAGCCGCTTCACATCCAACGTGCCTTTCTTCCGGTCGGCCTTCATATCGATGCGACCGATGAGCCTGTCGCCTTCCAGCAGCGGGAAAACGTAATAGCCATATTCGCGCTTCGGCTCCGGCACGAAAATTTCGATACGATAGAAGAAGCCGAACAGTCTTTCGGTCCGGTTTCTGTCCCTGATCATTGGATCAAACGGACTAAGCACCCGGATTCGTGCCGGGGCCTCCGGATAAGTATCCGTGCTGGCGAGGAAATCGGCAAAAGCCCATGATGAGCGCGGCTTGCCACCGAGCGCCGGCTCGATCATCACTTCGATCAGCTCATGCCGGTGTTGCGCCACCCAGGCCTTGGCTTCATCAGGAGAGAGCAGATCCCAGAAGGCGGCGATTTCACCATGGGTGGCAAAGCCAAGACGGGTGAGCGCACTGCGGCAGGCCCAATCGATAAATTCCTCGCGGCTCACTTCCTGCTCGTGGAATTCGGCGGGAATGACGCGTTCGACCAGATCATAAATCTTCTGGAAATTGGAGCGGCCGGCGATGGCGAATTTGCCGGTGCGCCAGAAATATTCGAGCGCCGTCTTGTTCGGATGCCAGTTCCACCAGCCACCTGAAACATGCCCGTCCGCCTTCAGCTCACGCGCCAGGATCGCGCCGTCCTTGACGACGCGATCATAAGTCTCGTCGAAGGAGGCTTCGAAACCTTCGCCGCGCCATTTGCGCCAGCGCTCGACGATCGCCAGTTCCTCGTCGCGGAACTTGTGCTTCCAGTATTTGAAGAAGGCGCTCGGCAGAATGGAAGCATCATGCGTCCAATGCTCGAAGAGCGCGCCATCCTTTTCCAGAAGCGCTGTCAGATGCTCCCGCCGATAGGTCTGGTTGCGGGAGAAGAGGATCTGATGATGGGCGCGCTCCACCGTCTGGATGCTGTCCACCTGCACGAAACCGAGATCGTGGATAAGGTCCAGCAGGCCGGCCTTGGTCAGCGCGCGGTTCGGCGGCGCGCTCAGCCCCTGTTTGGCGAGGAAGATCCGGCGGGCATCGGAATTGGAGAGCAGATTCGTCATGCGGCGATCATAGCGCGGAAAATCTTCCTAGCCACCCGATAGGATATTCGCGACGATTTGATTTTGATCCTTTATCGCGTCGCCACGGGCTTATAGAAGCAGGAATTCCAACAGGGGAAGCATAGTTGAATATTCGTTTCGAGAGCGCAGGCGCCAGTTTCGGTTCGAGGGTCGCGGTGGAGCCGCTGACATTGACCCTCACCGAAAACCGCCTCGGCGTCATCGGGCTCAACGGTTCGGGCAAGACCACCTTCGCGCGGATGATCAACGGATTGATGAAGCCCACCACCGGCAAGGTCATCGTCAATGGGCGCGATACGCGCGACGAAAAGACCGCCCTTCCCGATGTCGGCTTCATCTTCCAGTCGCCGCAGAACCAGATCATCCTGCCGATCGTGAAAGACGACATCGCCTTTGGACTGAAAAGCCGCGGTCTCGCCAAGGCGGAGATCGAGAAGAGGGTCGAGCTGGTGCTCGCCCGCTTCAACGCCGAGGCATTGGCGAGCCGCCGAGCGCACGAGCTTTCCGGGGGCGAACTACAGATCGCTGCCCTCTGCTCGGTGCTGGCGACCGGACCTGACATCCTGATCCTCGACGAGCCGACCAACCAGCTCGATCTCAGAAACCGCGCGCTGGTGCAGAAGACCATCGACGGGCTTGAGGAGAATGTCGTTGTCATCACCCATGATCTGGAGCTGATTTCCGGTTTCGAGCGGGTATTGCTCTTCCACGAGGGACGGCTTGCCGCCGATGCGCCGGCGGCCGAGGCGATCGCCCGATACAGGGAGCTCGCCGCCTGATGCAGTCGCTCTATGTCGAAGGCAACAGCGCCCTGCATCGGCTTTCGCCGCGGCCGAAGATCTTTGCTCTTTTCGTGCTGGGCTTCGCGCTGTTCCTGAGCGACAATCTTGCGCTGCTCGCCGTCGCCTTGCTGGTGACCGTGTTTGCCTATCGCAGCGTCGGCATGCCGATCAGGGAATCAACCGCCCGGCTGAAACCGATCTTCCTGACAATCGCGTTCGTGGCGCTTTTTACCCTCATCTTCAACCCCTGGCATGATGCGCTCGTCACATTGCTGCGGTTGACGTCGCTGATGCTGTTTGCCGCCGCTGTCACGGCGACGACGACCATTACCCAGTTCATGGATGTGATAACGGCTGTTGCCCGGCCACTGGAGCGAACCGGCTGGGTGAAGGCCGATGATATCGGGCTCGCCGTTGGCCTCGTGTTGCGTTTCGTACCCGAGATCGTCACCCGCTATCATGCGATCGGCGAGGCGCATGCCGCCCGCGGACTGAAGGTGCGGCCCACGACAATGCTGATCCCGCTCATTATTTTGACGCTCAGGGATGCGGATAACATTGCAGCGGCGATTGACGCGCGCGGCATTCGGCGGCATGTCAGTTAACGATTTATGAATTGGAGATGACGATGAGCACGCGCGACCTCGTTCTTGCCGCTCTTTTCGCCGCTGTTATCGTGGCACTCGGCCTGTTGCCGCCCATCTATCTGGGCTTCATTCCGGTGCCGATCACGGCCCAATCGCTCGGCGTCATGATGGCAGGCGTCGTGCTCGGCTCCCGTAACAGCACCTTGGCGGTGCTGATCGTGCTGGTGCTCGTCGCAGTCGGCGCACCGGTTCTTTCGGGCGGCCGCGGCGGCGTTGCCGCCTTCGTGGCACCGACCTCGGGCTTCCTGATAGGCTGGGCATTTGCCGCTTTCGTCACCGGCTTCCTCAGCGAACGGCTGATCAATGGCGATCAGTCCGGTCTCGTCCAGACGGTAAGCTTCTTCCTTGCCGCGATGATCGGCGGCATTGTCGTGCTCTATGCCTTCGGGATCGTCTATCTGGCCTATGCTGCCAATATCGGCCTGAAGGAAGCTTTCGTCGGCAGCATGGCTTTCATTCCGGGCGACGTTATCAAGGCCATGGTCGCGGCGCTTGTCGGCCGCGCCGTCATGGCCGGCTATCCGCTGCTGCCGGTTCGGGTCTAATCCAGAAAACTATAGAGCCAGTCGCGCGTCTCTTCGGGGAGCGAGGCTGGCGTGCCATCCTCACGGGTGCGGGCCTGCCAGGTGATCTCCACTTCGGCGGCGCGCTCGTCTTCAATCTCGACGGCGATGAGGAAGCCGATGGAGCGCACGCCGATCTTGTCGACGCCGGCGGTGAAGGTCACCGCCTCGTCATAGTGCAGCGGGCGCTGGAGGCTGCACGAAACCTTGCTGGCAGTATAGACGGGTTCGTCGCCGAGATCTGGGCGCAATGACCAGAAGCGTGCAAGTACGGATTCGGCATAGGAAATATAGGAGGCCAGAAACATCTGGCCGTTCATATCCACATCGCGAAACGGTACGCGTATCTCCACCATATCTGGGCGGTTCGTCTTACTCATTTACAGGTCTGCCTTGCAGGTTATCGCTGCGACCCTAGCACGGGGTCCGGCGATGTAAACGAAACAATTAAAATAGCGTAAACGCGCAGATCCGGAGCGTTAACCCGCAATGATGCCGCTTGTTGAAATCGACGCATAGCGCCCCATCTGCTGTGGATCATGACATTTGCGACCGATAGAGTGCCGGCATGAGCACCCGTCTTTACGAACATCCCATCTTTCTCGAGCACGTGACGCCGTCAGGCCATCCCGAGCGCTCCGATCGTATCCGTGCGCTAAATGTGGCGCTGGAGCATCCGAACTTCGAACGGCTGGATCGCAGGCAAGCGCCGCAGGCCAATGAAGATGCCGTGCTGCTTGCCCATCCGGAAGAGCATCTGATCGCCGTCATGCGGCAGATCCCGGAAGAAGAAGACAAGATCAACCAGCTCGAGGCGGATACCTATGCCAGCCAGAAGAGCCTGCAGGCGGCGCTCACCGGCATAGGCGGAGCGATGGCGGCGATCGACGATGTGTTTCGCGGCAAGGCCGACAATGTCTTCGTCGCCTCCCGCCCGCCGGGGCACCATGCCGAGAAGATGACTGCGATGGGCTTCTGCTTCTTCAACAATGCGGCGATCGCCGCCCGCCACGCGCAGAAGGCGCATGGGGCCGAGCGTGTCGCCATCGTCGACTGGGACGTGCATCACGGCAACGGCACGCAGGATATTTTCTGGGACGATCCTTCCGTGCTCTTCTGTTCCACCCACCAGATGCCGCTCTATCCCGGCACAGGGGCGAAGGACGAAAACGGGGCGCACGGCACGATCGTCAATGCGCCGCTATCACCCAATGTCGGCAGCGACCATTTCCGAGAAGCCTTTAAATCGCGTGTACTGCCGGCGCTCAACGATTTCCGGCCCGACCTCATCATCATCTCGGCCGGTTTCGACGCACATCACCGCGATCCGCTGGCGCAGATCAACCTGACCGGCGAGGATTTCGACTGGGCGACAGGGCGTCTCCTTGAGGTTGCCGACCGCAGCGCCAATAACCGGGTCGTCAGCCTGCTCGAAGGTGGGTATGATTTGGAAGGTCTCGCTGAGTCGGCGGGCATGCATATCCTTAGAATGATGAAGGGTTGAGTATGACTGAAAGCGCCAAGCCGGACGTGTCCGGCCTTTCCTTCGAAAAGGCGGTTGCCGAACTCGAAAGCATCGTCGCGCGCCTGGAACGCGGCGACGTGGCGCTGGATGAATCCATTGAGATCTACGAGCGCGGCGAAGCGCTGAAGAAGCATTGCGAAACGCTGCTTTCGGCCGCCGAAAACCGTATCGAGAAGATCCGGCTCGACCGTGCCGGCAAGCCGCAGGGCGTGGAACCACTCGACAGCGCTTAAGCCTGCCCTTTCCAAGACGCTTGGCGACCAGCTTCCGACCGATCTATGATCCCCTTTCAAGACAAGAAGGGGACATGAAATGACCGACAGATTGAAGGGCAAGGTTGCCATTATTTCGGGTGGCGCGACCGGTATGGGTGGCGCCGCATCGAAGCTCTTTGCTGCCGAGGGTGCGCGCGTCGCCATCATCGATCGCAATGGCGAGGCGGCGGCGCAAACCGTCAATGAAATCCGCGCCGCCGGCGGCGAGGCGGACTACTGGACAGCCGATGTCTCCGAAGAGGCGGCCGTCAATGCGGCTGTGGCAGGCGTCGAGGAGCGCTATGGCCCGGTCACCGTGCTTTTCAACCATGCGGGCACGATCGTCATCAAGCCGTTTCTGGAAACCACGCTGCAGGAATGGGACTGGCTGCACGCCGTCAACGTACGCTCCATGTTTCTGATGACCAAGGCAGTCTTGCCCAAGATGATCGAGGCCGGCGGCGGATCGATCGTCTGCACCTCGTCGATCTCGGCGGTTGCGGCCACGCCGATGGAAGTGCTCTACGATACGACCAAGGGCGCGGTGCATATGTTTGCGCGCGCCATCGGGGTGGAATTCCGCGACCGCAACATCCGCTGCAACGCCGTCTGCCCCGGCTTCATTCGCACGCCGCACGGCTTGCGCGAGGTGAAGGAATTGCAGGCGCATGGCGTCGATGTCTCGGATGCGGCAATTGCCGCGCAGCAGGGACGGATCGGGGAGCCCGAGGATGTCGCTCGTGCCGCGCTTTATCTTGCCAGCGATGAATCGATCTTCGTCAATGGCGCTCATCTCTTCGTCGACAATGGTTTTACCGCGATCTGAGCGAGCGTCGCGGCAAGCGCGCGAGACGCTGCTTTCGGCCCCTGAAAGCAGCGTCGGCGAGATCAGGCTCCACTGCTGCGCATGACTATTTCTCGAGGCTGAGGATAACGTAGGCCTCGCCACCCTTCCGGTCGTGCTGGAAAACAAAGGGATGTCCCTTGATCTTGCCGGGGAATGGCGTCCCTGCCTTATTGGTCTGTGGTGTCTTATCGGCAAATTCGCCGACAGCGCGCAGGAACTGCTCGTGCAGGGTCGGGTTCGGCCGGTTTGGGCTCGTTACCGAGCATTCGCGATTGGGTTCGATTTGAATGGATATGGAATGATCAGCCGACATGCCCATCGTGGCATCGCCGAGTGGCATGAATTCCGTGATCCCATAGCGTTTGGCTTTGGCGGAAGCGCCGGCAAAAGACGGCGCGGAACGCAGGCAGAGCTCCTTGAAGGCGGTAATGGCGACATCGATGCCCTTACCGGCCGCGACGGGCGCGGCGGTGGCGATTTGCGGGGTCGCGAGATATGCCGCCAATACCGATGCCAGCAGAGCTCGGGCCGCCCGGCCGTTCATCCGGCTGGCGGTGTGGGGCTCGATCGATGTCATGATCTTATTTTTCCTTTGGTTGCAGATTCAATGGAAACAGGATGCCCTCGTAAGCCGAGAACTTCGTGTACGTGATGCCGGCATAGACATCGGGCAGATTGAGCTTCATCGCCTCGCGTAACGGCTGCGGCGCTTCCGATCCGGCAAGGCGGGCCGTCTGGTGCCCAAAAAGGAATCCGGTCGATCCCGTGGAAACGATATCGACGATGCCGGCATCGACGATCTCGCCCTTGCCGATCACGATGGAATTATCGCCGAGCAGTGGGATCTGCGGCTTCTTCTCCTTATCGCCGATAGACCCGAGATTGGCGTATCCCATAGCCGCGTGGCTGTCGCCGTTGTCGCACTCGGCCACGGTGATGACGTAGCGGCCTGGCTCGATTGCCCGGAACGAGGTGCGGATGTCCTCGACGGCGCTCGCCTTGGCGACTGCCGCCAGGTTCAATGTCAGCATCTGAAACGAAAGCTTGGCCACATCCTTCAACCCCAACATGTCATCGGGGCCGAGAGGTTGTCCTATCTCGACGAAAGGGCCTTCATCTATCTTGCCATCAACGATCTTCTGGAGGCGAACACTGCCCCTCCGGCAATAGGTGCCGTTAAACATGACGCGTACCACGGCGGCTGCGCCCTTATCCTGAACCATGGTCGCCGCTCGTCGGCCGGCAGCCTTGGCGCTTTCATCCATTTTCGGTGAATTGGGATTTGTCACGCAGGATGAGAGAAGAGTCATGGCCGCAATCAAACCGGCAGCCAGCGGTCGCTTATTTCTCATTTTAAATCCGTGGTATCCAATACTTATCTCATATATCCGACCATTAAATGCCTCCTTTGGTTGCAATTTTTTCAACTCAAAACAAGCGTTTTCCATTTCACTGCATCGCAAGCGTGTGCCTTGGTGAAAGAGTGATTGCTGCGAAAGAACAGATTGAATGGATCGGCTACCGGGTCCTGCGGCGGTGCTTGCCTCCGTCACCGTTCCGGCTAAGGTGCGCATCCAAACGGAGACCCGCCATGTCCTTCTTCCCCGGTAAAGATCCCCTGCCCGGCGATGCCTTCGCCTGTGATGCGATCGAGAATCTCATCATTCCGCGCACCAGCGATATCGGCGGCTTCCAGGTGCGACGGGCCCTACCGACGCGCCAGCGCCGGCTCGTCGGGCCGTTCATTTTCTTCGACCGCATGGGACCGGCGATCCTGAAGCCGGACGAGGCTCTGGATGTGAAGCCGCATCCACATATCGGGCTTTCCACGGTTACCTATCTGTTCGACGGCGAAATCCGCCATCTCGACAGTCTCGGCACAGAAAAGGTCATCCGCCCCGGCGATATCAATCTGATGACGGCGGGGCGCGGCATCGTTCATTCGGAACGCACGCCGGATAATCTGCGCGGCCATCCGCTTCTGATGTCCGGACTGCAAACCTGGCTGGCTCTGCCGGACGACAAGGAGGAGATCGATCCCTCCTTCTCCCACACCGAAAAGGGAGAGATGCCGCTGATCGAAACCAGCGGCGTGCGTGGACGCGTCGTTATCGGTGCGTTCGAAGGTCTCGTCTCGCCGGTGAAGGCCTTTACCGACACGCTTTATGTGGATCTCGACCTACAGCCAGGCGCGAAATTTCCGTTTGGCGCGGCGCATGAAGAACGCGCCGTCTACGTGCTCTCGGGTGAGGTCGTGATTGCCGGCGATCGGTTTGCGGCGGACCAGCTCCTCGTCTTCCGGCCCGGTGATGCGATTACGCTCGAAGCTGGTGTGCAGGGGTGTCATCTGATGCTGTTCGGCGGTGCGGCGCTTAATTCCAAGCGCTACATATGGTGGAATTTCGTTTCCTCCTCGAAGGAGCGGATCGAGAAGGCCAAGGAGGAGTGGCGCACCGGCCGCTTCGATATCGTTCCCGGCGACGAAGAGGAATTCGTGCCTTTGCCGGAGGGATGAAGTGCTTTAAGGTGAAAAACTTGCGGATATTCAAATCTAGTTGTTTTGCCGCAATTCAATCGAATAAAGCATAGAAGATCAGTCAAAGAAGAGCGCCCGCCCGTGACACACCCCCCGAAAACCCCGCTGCTCGATCAGGTCACCTATCCTGCCGACCTGCGCAAGCTCGAGGATCGTGAGCTGCCGCAGCTTGCACGCGAAGTGAGGGACGAGATGATCGATGCCGTGTCCCGCACCGGCGGGCATCTCGGCGCAGGTCTCGGCGTGGTCGAACTGACGATCGCCATCCACAATGTCTTCAACACGCCTGAGGACCGGCTGATCTTCGACGTCGGCCATCAGTGCTATCCGCACAAGATCCTGACCGGCCGCCGCGACCGTATCCGCACGCTGCGCCAGGAAAACGGACTTTCCGGTTTCACCCGCCGGGCCGAGAGCGAATACGATCCCTTTGGTGCGGCGCATTCCTCAACCTCGATTTCCGCCGGTCTCGGCATGGCAGTCGCTGCCGATATCGACAAGACGGATCGCCGCGTCATTGCCGTCATCGGCGACGGCGCGCTGTCGGCCGGCATGGCCTATGAGGCGCTGAACAATGCCGGCGCGCTCGATGCCCGCCTGATCGTCATCCTCAACGACAACGACATGTCGATCGCCCCGCCGACTGGCGCGATGAGCGCCTATCTCGCGCGCCTCGCCTCCGGCCGCACCTATATGGGCTTCCGCGATTTCGGCAAGAAACTGACGGCCTATCTCGGCAAGAATGTCGACCGCGCCATCACCCGCGCCGTCGAGCACGCCCGCGGCTACGTGACCGGTGGCACGATGTTCGAGGAAATGGGCTTCTACCATATCGGCCCGATCGACGGTCACTCCTTCGATCACCTTCTGCCGGTGCTGCGCAACGTGCGCGACAATGCCAACGGCCCTGTCCTGATCCATGTCGTGACGCAGAAGGGCAAGGGCTATCCGCCGGCCGAAGCTGCGGCCGACAAGTATCATGGCGTCAACAAGTTCGATGTGATCACCGGCGCGCAGGCAAAGGTGAAGCCGAATGCGCCGAGCTACACCAATGTCTTTGCGGAATCGCTGATCCAGGAGGCGACGCTCGACAATCGCGTCGTCGGCATCACCGCGGCCATGCCGAGCGGTACCGGGCTCGACAAGTTCGCCGAGATCTTTCCATCCCGCATTTTCGATGTCGGCATTGCCGAGCAGCATGCCGTGACCTTCGCCGCAGGCCTTGCCGCCGAAGGTTTCAAGCCTTTCGCCGCCCTCTACTCCACCTTCCTGCAACGCGCCTATGATCAGGTGGTGCATGACGTGGCGATCCAGGGCCTGCCGGTCCGCTTCCCGATCGACCGTGCCGGTTTCGTCGGCGCCGATGGCCCGACGCATGCCGGCTCGTTCGACACGGCTTTCCTCGCCACCCTGCCCGGCTTCGTCGTGATGGCGGCGGCAGACGAGGCGGAGCTGAAACATATGGTGCGCACCGCCGTTGCCTATGATGCCGGCCCGATCTCGTTCCGCTATCCGCGCGGCGAAGGTGTCGGCGTCGACATGCCGGAGCGCGGCCAGATCCTTGAGATTGGCAAGGGACGTATCGTCAAGGAAGGCACCAAGGTTGCGCTTCTCTCCTTCGGCACACGGCTGGCAGACTGTCTGCTGGCAGCCGAAGACCTCGATGCCGCAGGTCTTTCGACCACGGTTGCCGATGCGCGCTTTGCAAAGCCGCTCGACCACGCGCTGATCCGCCAGCTTGCCCGCCACCACGAAATCCTCATCACCGTGGAAGAGGGTTCTGTCGGTGGCTTCGGCAGCCAGGTCATGCAGTTCATGGCGATGGACGGGCTGCTCGATCGCGGCCTGAAGGTTCGCACGCTTGTGATGCCTGATATCTGGATGGAGCAGGCGAAGCCGGAAGCGATGCTCGCCCATGCCGGCCTCGACCGCGCCGGTATTGTTGCAACCGTCTTCAATGCGCTTGGCCGCAGTGCAGCCGTCGGCGTGGCCGGTTAAAGCATCACGCCGACAGACTTTTTCCTATTCGGGCTTTTTGCCGTCACGGTAGAAGATCATTCCGCCGTGATGCAGGATATCGCCGATGAAATCGCCATCGGCGGTGAAACCGGTATCGTCCCAATATTCGATATGGTCGCCGGTCACTTCGTAGCGTCCCTGATAGGCGCTCTTTCGCGTACCGCGCGCCTCGTCATAGCGTCCGTTCGGCAGCAACTCCTGGCGGATATGGCCGTCGGCGGTTATCCACATGCCGATATAGGGATGCGTCTGCATTTTCTGTTCCTCTGACAGGGTGGAAGTTGAGGCGACGAGCGAGATGGCTGCGCCTGCAAGGGCCGAGCGGAGCGCCATGGTTAGAGCCCCACACTAGCGGTTGGGCGGACGGAGATATCGTTGACATCGACATCGTCGGGTTGCTCGATGGCGAAGCGGATCGCCCGCGCAATGGCGTCAGGCTTCAGGGCAATCTCACGGAAGGAAAGCATCGCCTCGGCCGAGAAGGGCTCGGTGATTGTCGATGCGAGTTCGGATTCGACCACCCCGGGATAGATGCAAGTGACGCGCAGCTTCTTGTTTTCCTGGCGAAGACCGTCCGAGATCGCGCGGACTGCATATTTCGTTGCGCAGTAGACGGCAGCCGTCGGCACCACCGCCAGGCCGCCGACCGAGGAGACGTTGATGATCTGGCCGCGATCCTGCGCATTCATGATCGGCAGCACGGCGGCGATCCCGTGGAGTACGCCTCTGATGTTGACGTCGATCATCTGGTCCCATTCCTCGACCTTGAGCGACGACATCAGCGAGAGCGGCATGATGCCAGCATTGTTGATGAGGACATCGACGCCACCGAAAGCCGCTACTGCAGCCTTCGCGAAAGCCTCGACATCGGCCCGGTCGGTGACGTCGAGCGCGCGAAATTCCGCCGTACCGCCACCGTCACGGATTTCCCTTGCCAGTTCTTCCAGCCTGTCTGTGCGGCGTGCGCCAATCATCAGTCTGGCGCCGGCAGCACCCAGTTCGCGGGCCACGCCCGCCCCGATGCCGCTGCTGGCGCCGGTGATGAGAACTGTCTTGCCTTTGATACCAGTCATGTTCTTTTCCTCATGCTTCAAATCAAGACCGCAGCCGGATGCTGCCGATCCATGTGCCTAAGGTTGGGCTTGAGGGGCGCCGACCGATAGCAAGCTTTTCCGGATTTCTTGCACGATCTTCCGAAAGCCACTTCAGCCGCTTGGCATTTGCGTCGGCGGGGTTCATGCTGCTTTCATGGAAAAGATTACCGAACTTGCCGATCTGATCGATCGCCATACCGAAACGGACGGAAATTTTGACACGGCTTTGCCGAGGGTCGGCATCATACGATCCTCCGCCCGCACCGAGCCGATCCATACGCTATACGAACCGTCGCTATGCATCGTGGCACAGGGGCGCAAGCGTGCCGTGATCGGCGAGATCGCGCATGTCTATGATGCCGCGCATTATCTCGTCGTCGGTGTCGATCTGCCGGTCATCGGCGCCGTCGTTGAGGCCAGCGCCAACCGGCCATACCTGTGCCTTCGGCTGCAGCTCGATCGCAGCACGCTCGCCGAAATGCTGCCTGCCATAGAGGGGCGCCTACCGGAAGGCCCTGCTGCCGGCGTCAGCGCCACGACACCTGAGCTCATCGACGCGGCCATACGCCTGTTGCGTCTGCTCGATACACTTGGGGATGCGGAGGTTCTGGCGCCGCTGATCGAGCGGGAAATCCTCTACAGGCTGATCCGCGGGCCGCAGGGCGCCCTCTTGCGGCAGATCGCCAACGGCGAAAGCAGGCTCAACCAGATCGGCCGGGCAATCGATTTCGTGCGGAAGAATTTCAGCGAGCCTTTCGCCATCGAATATCTGGCTTCCGTTGCGGGCATGAGCGCCTCATCCTTCTATGAGCATTTCAAGACCGTGATGGCGATGAGCCCGCTGCAATTTCGCACCCAGCTTCGCCTGCAGGAGGCGCGGCGGCTGATGGTGACGGAAGGGTTGAGTGCTGCCGAAGCTGGTTTTCGTGTCGGTTACGACAGCCCTTCGCAGTTCAGCCGTGATTATGTCCGGGTGCATAGCATCCCGCCGCGGCGGGATATCGAGCGGCTGCGAGCATCAGCCGGCTAGAGCATTCCGGCGAAAACGGAGTTGCCTTCAATGCTCTAGCTTATTGTTTTGTCCGCAATTCCGGACGCAAAACCGGTTCCCACTTTTGCTGGAATTGCTCTAGCACCAAAGAGAAAGGGCGGCATCGAGTGCCGCCCTTCGTTTTTCATTGATCCGTAGATCGCCCTCAGAACTCGGTCCAGTCTTCCTGGACGACGGCAGCAGCGGTTGCCTGCTTGCCGCCGAAGGCCCTGCCGACCTTGCCGGCGAGCGCGCGGGCCGGAGAGGCGACCGGACGGGAAGCCGGGGTTGCGGCAGCAGCGCGCTGGAGCGGAGCAGCAGCCTGTGCGCCGAGCTTGAACTGGCGCAGCAGATCGTCGAGGGCCGAGGCTTCCTGGGCGAGTGCGTGGCTGGCGGCGGTCTGTTCTTCGACCATGGCGGCATTCTGCTGGGTGCCCTGGTCCATGTTGTTGACGGCGGTATTGATCTCCTGCAGGCCAACCGACTGTTCGCGGGTCGCCGTGACGATGGCGCCGACATTGCGGTTGATTTCCTGAACCTCGGCAACGATCGCTTCCAGCGCCTTGCCGGTCTCGCCGACGAGGCTGACGCCGGCAATGACCTGTTCGCCCGACGTATTGATCAGCGCCTTGATTTCCTTGGCAGCGTTTGCGGAACGCTGGGCCAGTTCGCGCACTTCCTGTGCAACGACCGCGAAGCCCTTGCCGGCTTCACCGGCGCGCGCTGCTTCGACACCGGCGTTCAGAGCGAGAAGGTTCGTCTGGAAGGCGATGTCATCGATAACGCCGATGATGTTGGAGATTTCGCCAGAGGACTTTTCGATCTGCTGCATGGCCGAAACCGCCTTGCGGACGACTTCGCCAGACTTTTCGGCGCCGAGACGAGTGCGCTCGACGAGGTTGCCGACATCTTCGGCGCGCTTGGCAGAGTCGCGGACCGTGGTCGTGACTTCTTCGAGCGCGGCTGCGGTCTCTTCGACGGCAGCGGCCTGCTGTTCGGTGCGCTTGGCAAGGTCGTCCGCGGCGGAGCGGATCTCGCCGGCGCCGGCATTGATGGCCGAAGCATTGCGGCCAACCGACTGCAGGGCAGCCTGCAGCTTTTCGACGGCATTGTTGAAGTCGCTGCGCAGGCTGTCATATTGCGGTGCGAAGGGCTTCTGGATACGGGCTGCGACATCGCCATTGGCAAGATCGGCAAGGCCATCGGCCAGGGCTTCGACAGCGAAACGGATCTCGCCCTCTTCGCGGGCCTTCTGCTCGTCGCCTGCCTGACGCTGGCGCTCGGCTTCGCCGCGCATACGGTCGGTTTCGCCGGCAAGCTGCTGCTTTTCGATTGCCGCATCCTTGAAGACCAGAACGGACTGGGCCATGCGGCCGACTTCGTCCTGGCGACCGGTTGCCGGTACTTCGATATTGTGGTCGCCACCAGCCAGACGGTCCATGGCGGCGGTCATGCCGACGATCGGGCGAACGATGGTGCGCGACAGAGCCCAGGCAAGAGCGGCTGCGGCAAGGGCTGCGGCAATGCCGCCGGCCAGAAGCGTGGTCTTGAGATCGCTATTGGCTTCCGACTGAGCGGCGGCAAGTGCGTTGGACTTATCGCGTGCCAGCGACTTGATCTTTGCGGAAGCGGCGCGGAAGCCGTCGAGCTGGCCCTTGGTGGCGTTGACGCCGATCTTAACGACATCTTCGATCGGGGTCTCGGTTTCCTTGCGGGCCTTGGCCTGCGGCTCGGCGAGCTCGTAGAAATAGAGGTCTGCGGCCTTCTGCATGTCGTCGATCATCGACACCAGCTCGGGCTGCGAAGCGGCGGTCTGCTTGGCGGCGGCAATCGCCTTCAGCATGCGCTCGCGGTTGGCGAAAATATCGCCATAGGTGCTGTCGCTGCGGAAGAGGATGAAGCCGCGCAGGTTGACGGCCTGCTCAAGCATCGCCTGCAGAGCGTCGTCAATCTGGTTGACCAGAAGCTCAGACTTTTCCTGCTCGGCGGAAGCACTCGCCGAGATCGTCGCCTTGGAATAGACGAAGGCGGAAACGGATACGAAAATAAGGATGAGTGCTGCGAACGTGGCCGCAAGCTTACCATTCAAGGATATGTTTCGAGCGAACATCGGTCAATTTCTCCTGGCGACATTGGGCGCAACGAGGGGCAGCCACGGGAGGCGCGCAGCCACAAGACTTCTGGATAAGGAACATGATCGGCGGGGAGGACGCGGATGCCTTCATGGCACGAAGCGATTCAAAGCGAACCGCTGCAATCGGGCTGAACCTATGCGGGCAGGGATTTAAAATTGTTTAAATTTGTGCGGCGCAACACATATCGATTTAAATAATTGCGTATCGGCCTCCACTTTACCGGTTTCGAATGGAAGCAGCCCGGAAACCTGCCCCATCAACAAAAATGCTTGCAACCGGCGGCTTTGCCGGTCATTCACAGCCGATGTCAGATCAAAACAGCCAACGTCTCGACCAGCTTCTCGTCACCCTCGGCCTTTTCGCGAGCCGTTCAAGGGCGCGCGACGCCGTCGCGCGCGGCACGGTGAAGGTCTCCGGCAAGGTGGTAACGAAGGCGGGCACCGTCTTCGGCCCCGATGTGGTCATCGAAATCGACGATCCGGCGCAGGATTATGTTTCGCGCGCAGCCCTTAAGCTGGTTGCGGCACTCGACCATTTCGGGCTCGACCCAGCGGGGCGGCACTGTCTCGATGTGGGTGCCTCGACCGGCGGCTTCACGGAAGTGCTGCTGCAACGGGGTGCCGCGCATGTGACGGCTGTCGATGTCGGCCATGGGCAGATGCATCCGCGGATCTCGGCTGACCCGCGCGTGACCAATATCGAAGGGCTGAACGCCCGCAACATGACGGCCGAGGATATCGACGAGCCCGTCGATTTCATCGTGTCGGACGTTTCCTTCATCTCGCTGAAGCTGGCGCTTGCTCCTGCCCTTGATCTTGCTGAAGCAGGCTCGCTTGCCGCGATCCTCGTCAAGCCGCAATTCGAGGCGGGGCGCGAGGCGATCGGCAAAGGCGGCCTGCTGAAGGATCCGGATTCCGGGCCTGATGTGGCGGCGGAGCTGGAGCGCTGGTTTACGCAGGATATGGGCTGGAAGAGTTTCGGGCTCATCCCCTCGCCCATTGCGGGCGGCGACGGCAATCAGGAATTTCTACTGGCAGGGACAAAAGCGTGAGCACGGAAACCATCACTATCGATAGGCTCGGCGCACAGGGCGACGGCATTGCCAACGGCAAGGACGGGCCTGTTTACGTGCCCTTCACCCTGCCCGGAGAGACGGTCGCGATCGCCCGCGTCAAGAGCCAGGGCACGGTCATGTCGATTGCCTCGGCTTCCGCCGACAGGCAGGAGCCTCCCTGCCGGCATTTTGGGCCTGACGGTGTCAACGGCACCTGCGGTGGCTGCACGCTGCAACACACGGCTGACATCCCCTACCGTGCCTTCAAACGGCAGCTCGTCATCGATGCGCTGAGATCCAAGGGGCTGACGCCTGAGGTCGGCGAGATCGTCGCTGCCCATCCCGGCGAGCGGCGGCGCGTGGTCTTTGCTGCACGTAAGACCGAGAAGGACATGCTGATCGGTTTCAATCAGGCCGAAAGCCACCACATCGTCGCCATCGAGGAATGTCCCATCTCGTCGGCGGGGATCATGTCCCGGCTGCCGGCGATCAAGGCCGTGGGCGCAGCTGTGGCGACCAATGCCGATGCCTTCCGTATCTCGGTGCTCGAAACGCTCTCCGGCCTCGACCTTGCGATCGAGGGTGTGAAGAAGCTTTCCGACCAGCAGCGCCGCAAGGCGATCGAGATCGTGCTCAGCCTTCGCGGCATTGCGCGCGTCTCTCTCGATGGTGAAATTCTCGTCGAGCCCACGAAGCCGATCGTCGAGTTCGGCGGCGTGCAGGTCTCCCCGCCCGCCGGCGGCTTCACGCAGGCGACGAAGCCCGCCGAAGAGGCGATGGCGAAGCTCGTGCTTGCCCATGTCGGCAAGGCCAAGCGGATCGCCGATCTCTTTGCCGGCGCCGGGACCTTCTCGCTGCAGCTTGCCCGTATCGGCCGCGTTCATGCCGTCGAAGGCGACGCGAAGGCGATGGCCGCGCTCGACCATGCGGCGCGAAACACGCAGGGACTGAAGCCGGTGACGGTCGAAAAGCGTGACCTTTTCCGCCGTCCGCTGATGACCTCGGAGCTCAAGGTTTTCGACGCCGTCGTCTTCGATCCGCCGCGTGCAGGCGCCGAATTCCAATGCAAGGAGTTGGCGCGTTCTATCGTCAAGAAGGTCGTGGCCGTCAGCTGCAATCCGCTGACGCTTGCGCGCGATCTCGCAATCCTCGTCGAAGGCGGCTACCGCATTACATCGGTTACGCCCATCGACCAATTCCTGTGGACCTCGCATGTCGAGGTCGTGGCGACGCTGGAGAAGTAAACGAGCCTTAGCCGACCTTCTCGGCGGCGAGATAGCGGCCGAGTTCATCGAGTTGTCCGGCAATACCGGCCTGACGGTATTCCACCTTGTCGCCGCCATCGAGGATGGTGATCTGTTCGGTTACCACGACATGCGTGCCTTCGGCGACCGGCGCGAGGCTGATCGTCGTCAGCGACGACGAGATACGGCGCTCGTTGTGCGACATCGTATAGGCGTAGACGATGCGGCGATCCCTGACGATATCCTCGTAGCGGGCATCGGCGACATATTCGTCGTTCTTGCCGAAATTGAACCGGCTGATATCGCGGCCACCGACACGGAAATCATTCTCGGTATAGGTGGTGGTGAAATCCTCGCCGATTGCCTCCCATTGCAGGCGAGCCTTCGGATCGGACCAGGCGGCGAAGACGCGCGGGGCCGGCACATCATATGTGCGTTCGATGGAGAAGGTGGAATGAAGGGTACTGTACTCTTCCTGCATGGTCTTACTCCTTTTCGTCCTGTTTTACGGCATTCTCCGGCATGTCCGGATTGGCTTCGAGATAGGCTCCGAGCTTGTCGAGACGATGCTCCCAGTGTGTGCGGCGCTCGTTGATCCAGGTTTCGGCCGAGCGTAGCGCCTGCGGTTCGATCCGGCAGGTGCGCACGCGCCCGGTCTTTTCCGATCGCACGAGACCGCTCGCCTCCAGCATCTGCAGATGCTGGAGAACGGAAGGCAGGGCCATGGACAGTGGCTCGGCAAGCTCCTTCACCGAGGCGGGGCCTTTGCAGAGCCGATCTACCATGCTGCGCCGGGCGGGATCCGCCAGCGCCTGAAACATCAAATCGAGCGCATGTGATTGGTTAGGCATGTACCTAACTATAGAGATGTAACGAACCGAGTCAATCGATAGTTTGGCAAATGCCTAACTATTATGGATCAATGGTGACTTGCCGGGAAAGGCCGGGAAAGGCCGCGAACGGCTTCGCAGCGCGGGGGTTAAGCGCGCTGCGAACGGCCGATTGTCGAGGGTAAATTCGGACACAGAGGGGTCGTACGAAATACGTCAATCGTCCGGACGGTTGGGGGTTGCCGTCGTGCTTTCAATAGATAGATCGCACTCAAGAAATACTTTAAATGCGGAACCGATAATAACCACTGATTTTTAGGGCTTCAGCGGCGCATGAAAGCCTCGAAGGCGGCGCGGGCCTCATCGCTGCGCAGACGGGCGGCGAAATGGCGGGCTTCCTCGTCGATGCGGGCGATGATCTCCTCACGCGGGCCGCGAACGAGATCGCGGGCGATCTTCAGCGCCTCCGGCGGCTTTGCGGCAAGCTTTGCGGCGGCGGCGAGCGCCTGACTTTCGACCTCGCCAGGCGCTGTCACTTTCCAGATCAGTCCTGCCTGCCGGGCATCCTCGGCGCTGAACGCTTCGCCGGCGGCGAGCATGGCGAAGGCGCTCTGATGGCCCATGATGCGCGGGGCGATCAGGCTGGAGGCCGCTTCCGGCACCAGCGCCAGATCGACAAAGGGGGTACGGAACTGGCTGCGATCGGAGGCTATCGTCAGATCGCAATGCAGGTTGAGCGTGGTGCCGATACCGATCGCCAGGCCATCGACGCCCGAAACGAGCGGCTTTTCGGCGTTGACGAGGGCATAAAGGAAGTCGATCAGCTCCTGCCCCATGCTGCCGCCCATGGCTGCGGCGAGGAAATCACCGATATCATTGCCGGCCGAAAAACAGCCCTCGGTACCGAGGAAAACCGTGGCGCGGATATCGGGATCGACATTGGCGCCATCGAGCGCATCGGCCATGGTGCGGTACATGGCACGGGTGAAGGCATTCTTCTTTTCCGGCCTGTTGAAACGGATGAGCTGGACGGCCGGATGATCCGCAGACCGTTCGATGATGATGGGATCGCTCATATCAATCTCCTCAGGCAAGGATGGCGCGGGCGGCAGAAAGGCTATCGGCGCCGTTGACGACACGGTCCTTCAGCGCTGCCGTTTCGGACAGAAGGTTTTCGGCGGCAAAGCGGCAAAGCGCAACGCGGCCCTCGCCTGCTCCATCCGGGGTGCGGGCAAGCCCGCCCTTGGCGAGATAGCAGCCTGACAGCACAAGACCGAAGAGACGCTGATAGGGCGAGGCACCCGACAGGACCTCCGCCGACTTGCCTTCGGCCAGACGCGCCTGCAGCCAGCTCGTTGCCTCCTTCAGATCGGCAAGGGCGGCGTCTAGCCTGTCAGCAGTTGCGCCAAAGCCATCGAGGTTCGAATTGCGGATGTCGTCGGCGATTGTGTTCAGTTCGGCAATCAGGCTTTTTACCTGTTCACCGCCCGACAAAGGTAGCTTGCGAGTGACGAGGTCTATTGCCTGAATGCCGTTCGTGCCCTCGTAGATCGGCGCGATGCGCGCATCGCGCAGATAGCGGGCAGCGCCCGTCTCCTCGATGAAACCCATGCCGCCATGAACCTGGATGCCGAGGGAGGCGACATCGACGCCCGCGTCGGTCGCGAAGGATTTTGCGATCGGAGTGAGAAGGGCGGCGCGCTCCTGCCAGTGTTCTCGACGTTCCGGAGCACGATGGGCCATATCGATCGCGTGAGCACAGGCATAGGCGATGGCGCGCGAGCCCTGTGTGAGCGCTTTCATGGTGAGCAGCATCCTGATGACATCGGGATGCTCGATGATCGGGCTCATGCCGGAGCCAGTCCAGCCAGGCGCCTTGCCCTGCGTGCGCTCCCTGGCATAGGCGATCGCCTTCTGCGTCGCCGCCTCGCAAATCGCGACACCCTGCATGCCGACGGCAAGGCGGGCATTGTTCATCATCGTGAACATGCAAGCGAGGCCCTTGTTCTCCTCGCCGATCAGCCAGCCGACAGCACCCTTCTCACCGCCGAACCTGCCGTCGCCATAGATCATTGTACAGGTCGGCGAGCCGTGGATGCCGAGCTTGTGCTCCAGGGAATGGCAGTGGAGATCATTGCGGGCGCCGAGTGAGCCGTCATCGTCGACGAGGAATTTCGGCACGAGGAAAAGCGAGATGCCGCGCGTGCCGGCTGGCGCATCCGGTAAGCGAGCCAGCACGAGATGGATGATGTTGTCGGCCGCATCATGCTCGCCCCACGTGATGAAGATCTTCTGGCCGAAGATACGGTAGCTGCCGTCGTCACGGCGTTCGGCACGCGCCTTCAACACGCCGAGATCGGAGCCGGCATGCGGCTCCGTCAGGTTCATGGTGCCGGTCCATTCGCCGGAGATCATCCGCGCCAGATATTTATCCTTGAGGGCAGCACTGCCATGCACCTTCAGGGCCTCGACGGCACCCATGGTCAGCGTCGGGCAGAGCGCAAAAGCCATGGAGCCGGAGTTCCACATCTCGAGTGCGGCGACATTCAGCATATGCGGCAGGGCCTGCCCGCCAAAGTCCTCCGGCGCAGTCAGGCCGTTCCAGCCACCGGCGGCCCAGTTGCGGTAAAGGTCTCGCCAACCGTCAGGCGTTTTCACCTCGCCTTCGACGAGACGGCCGCCTTGGCGATCACCGATCTCGGCGAGAGGAGCGATCTCCTCCGTGGCAAATCGTCCCGCTTCAACCAGGACGGCATCGACGAGATCCTCGTCGAGATCGCCGAAGATGCCGCTTTCGATCGCCTGCCCCATGCCAGCGACGTGTTTCAGCGTGAACGCGATTTCCTCGACGGGCGCCTTGTACATCCCATTTTCCTCCGCATTTGGCTCGCGCGCGGCAAAGCCGGTGCGCAAGCGCCTCCCACCCAAAGAGCTAATTGATTTTTACGTAAACGTCAATTTGGTTTCAGTCGATAAACTTTGCCGTCAGCGCCTTTTCGCTTGTGCACTTGCACAAACAAACGTCATGGAGAATCTCTAGTGGAATATCGCTTGCGCGAGAGGATCGGCAATAATGGATACCTTGCCCGTCAATATACCCGGCCTCGTCTGGGCCTACCGTTTCTCGCCGGAAACCGGAAAGGCCGTGCGGCTGCCAAACAGCTCGACCACCGTCGAGCTGACCGCCGATAACAGTTTCTACTGGCTGCATCTCAATCTTGCAGACGTGCGGGTGTCGGCCCTCCTCGACACGCTCGGCGTCATGGACGATGCCAAGGCGGCCCTGATCACGCATGATGCCCATGCGGCACTGACCGTCGACGAGCAGATGCTTTACGGAACGCTCGTCGATTGCCAGCGGGAGTTCGATCAGGACACGGCCGACCTCGGCTGGCTGCATTTCGCCATTTCCGATCGCTTTATCATCACCACCCGCCTGCAGCCGCTCAGAAGTGTCGAGCGCGCGCGGGCGATGATCGAAAAGAACCCAGGCAAGTTCACCCGCCCCGTCGATCTCTTCGAACTGCTTGTCATCGAGTTCCAGCGCACTCTGATATCGGTCGTCATGGATTTGACGGAAGAGTTGAACCTGATCGAGGACTTCGTCTACGACAACGCACCGCGCGACGAGCGCCGACGGCTTGCGCCGGTGCGCCGCACCATCGTGCGTCTGCACCGGCATCTGCGCACGGTGCTGGCGCTTATGCGGCGGGCGGCGGCCTCAGACGAAGATGAAATGCCCTTCGGCTTCGATGATATCGCCGGACGACTGACGGGCCGGCTGGAAACGGTGGATCACGATATCTATGCGCTGCAGGACCGTGCGCGGCTGCTGCATGAAGAAATCGACTCCAAGCTCTCCTCCGAGACGAACCGGCACCTCTACATCCTTTCGATCATGACGGCTTTCCTGTTGCCGCCGACACTCGTCACCGGCTTTTTCGGCATGAATACCGCCAACCTGCCCTTCGCCATCGGCGATCACGGCACGGAATATGCCGTGGGACTGATCATCGCCTCCATCGCCTTTGCGTGGTGGCTCCTGAAACGCGTGGATATTCTCTAGAAGCCTTCTCACACAATTCCTGACACAAAAACGCCCGGCACGATGGCCGGGCGTTTGCGTCTGGATCTCTGGCTTCGCCTTAATAATAGGGCGAATAGCACTGCTGGCGCGGACCGTTATAGGGCTGGAACGTATTGTCATAAGCCCGGTAGGAACGGTAGCGATTTTCGCACCAGGCGACATGGCTCGGATTGATGCCCGAGGGAGCCGGTGCGAGTGCATAATAGCGCGGCTGGGCAGCAATGGCGCCGCCGATGATCGCGCCGGCACCAAAGGCAGCCAGCGGATACCAATAGCCGTTATAGTGGCGATAGCCCTCGCGGTAATAGGGATAACCACGATAGCCGCCATACCAGCCCGTACGGTAACCCGGACGATAGCCAGGATAGTAACCAGGGCGATATCCCGGACGATAGTAGCGGCGGTACTGGACATTTTCGACAGCGGCAGCGGAAGACTTTTCCACTTGCGGGGCGGCCGGCATTTGAATGGCCTGCGACGGCACGAAGCTCGCCGCAACGACAGCGGCGGCCAGAGCCGCAGTCGCGATCTTCTTACTCAGCCCGAACATTGCGTATCTCCGATCAAGAGCGAAAAAAGCCTGACGGATAACGGAGAAAACGGAACATTGTTCCCGAAAGCCCCGCAACCCGCCTCTGCATATCAGTTCTAGCGGAGGCGAAATGAACCGGACATTAACCGCCCGGCGCAGCTTTTATGCAACCACAGACAGCTTGGCCTGATCACCCTGCAGACGATTGACCATGAAGTTCGAATACCATTCGAGGAACTGCATGACGCCGCCCTCATGGACCGCCGAATACGGACCCGGCTCATAGGCAGGCGAACGGATGCCGAAGGCGTTTTCCTCGACGATGCGGCGGTCCTGATCGTTGGTCTCGGTCCAGACGTGGGTCAGTTCCTCGAGATTGTAATCGACCCCCTCGACCGCATCCTTGTGGACGATCCACTTGGTCGTGACTGCCGTCTCGTTGGCGCTGAGCGGCAGCACACGGAAGGAGATGGCGTGGTCGCCGAGCAGGTGGTTCCACGTCGTCGGGTAGTGAAAGAGCAGCATGGTGCCGATATGGCTGATCTTGACGTCATCGGAGAGAGCGCGCTGGACAGCTCGCCTGCCGGACATCGTGTAGCTTTCGGCATCCTCGATCAGAGGCATGCGGGCGGTGCGGAACTGTCCGTCCGGCGAGATCTGGAATTTGCTCGGCAGGCCGGCTTCCTCGCAGCGCGCCCAGTGGCCGGCGATTTCCGGATCGTCGGCACCGCCGTCCGTGCCGGTCACGCTCGGCGCTTCCGGATAGGTGCGGCAGAGTTCGGGATGGTTTGCAGCGCAGTGATAGCACTCGCGGTTGTTTTCCCAGACAAGCTTCCAGTTGCCCTTCTCGATGATGGTGCTCTGGTAGGCGATCTTGGCCTCGCCGATACGGTGCGGCGCCATATAGGGCTCGATCTTGTCGCGCACGGTCTGGAAATCCGGAGCGACATTGGCAAGGCAGATGAAGACGTAGCCGGCGACCGTCTCGCAATGAACCGGCTTCAGCCCGAAGCCGCTCTTGTCGAAATCGTCGCCCATGTGGCGGGCGAAGGCGAGCTTGCCGTCGAGATCGTAGGTCCACTGGTGATAGGGGCAGACGAGACGGACCGAAGAACCGTGCTCCTTGGTGCAGACGCGAGAGCCGCGATGGCGACAGCTGTTGTGGAAGGCGCGGATGACATTGTCGCGGCCGCGCACGATGACGACGGGATAATCGCCGATCTGCACGGTGAAATAGGCGCCCGGCTTCGGAAGTTCGCAATCATGGCCGATGAACAGCCAGTCGCGATAATAGATCATCTCCATGTCCAGGCGGAAATAATCCTCGTCGGTATAGAAGGGCTGTTCGAGGCTGAAACCCTCGCGGCGACTCTTGAGCTGGCGCAAAACGTTGCTGCGAATATCCATCTGCCTATCCTCGTGCATTCGGCCGCCTGCTGTTGGAGCCGGCGGCGGAAGCGCGCCCGCTTCCTTCTCCCTCCCGAGAACTGGTCCCGGAAAACTGGTCATGGCGTCATTTAAACACCGAGCGTGCCGGTCGCTTGGTTGTAAAGCGACATCGGCTTCGAAATTGACGACAGGCGGCCAGCGATCCCCGCAATCATTCCATTCCGCCTTGATCATCGTCAATTGCGACATCTGATGGAGGTTTAGCTGTGAGCGAATCCAATGGCACAGGCAATATCTGTCGTATTTGCGACAGACAGTCGGGACCGTCGCCTCCTCTCGGTCGCCACCCGCCGATTTTAACAGGACATTAAGCACGAAATCCTATCCTTGCAGGCGACCAACACAGCGGAAGACTGCAACGATCATGGCCAAACTCCGATATTTCGACATGCGGGAAGCGACTAAGCCCGCCGAGCCGCGGCTGCTGACCAAACATTCGGATTTCCTGCGCACCGGTCGCTTCAGCCGCCGCCGCGAGGACTGGCTGCCGGAAGAGCGCCGCTATCTGACGCATGAGGAAGTCGCCGAGAAGACGGCGCGCAAGCTGCAGGCCGCCGGTGAAAAGACCCACCAGAACATCAACGGCTTTCACCGCTCGATCCAGTTTCCGAAGCTGATCTTCCACAAGACGCTCGCCGACAGCCCACATCTCGGCTACTGCCACGTGACCGCCTCGCGCACCAAGTTCGCCCGTTACGACGAAGTGACCTGGGCTTTCTACATCGCCAATTTCTATTCCGACATCGGCGACAACGACAATTTCTTCGACAATATCGCGGTGCAGGGTTCGCGCATGTATTTTGCCGTGGCGATCAAGCCGGGCGAGAGCACGCCGGAAAAACTGGTGGTTGACCGCTCCGTGCGCGGCAACGGCCTGCTCTTCCGCACCAATGATCCGCAGATCGCCATCCGCAATATCCTGCTTCTCGGCGCCCGCAACGAACAGCTGCGCCAGATCATCCGCCAGCTGTAATCGCATCAGTTTCGGCGGGATTGATCGCATCGCGCAGAAGGCATAATGACTGCCGCAGGAAGAAGCAGGCAGGACATGGCACGAACAATCGACATCAAGGCCGACAGGCAGGCAGCGCTCGAAGACGGCTGCGCGACACTGGCCGATGGTTTTGCGATCGCCATTCCGACCGAGACCGTGTACGGGCTTGCCGCCGATGCGACCAACCCGGCAGCCATCACACGCATCTACGAGACCAAGGGGCGCCCGCGCTTCAATCCGCTCATCTGCCATATGGCGGATCTTGCGATGGCGGAAACCTATGCTGAATTCGACCCGGTCTCTCGCGCGCTCGCCGAAGCCTTCTGGCCCGGCCCGCTGACGCTGGTGCTGCCGCTGAAGCAGGGCACATCGATCCATGCGCTGGCGACCGCCGGTCTCGACAGCGTCGGCATCCGCATACCCAAGGGTTTTGCCGGTGAGCTGATCCAAGCCTTCGGCCGACCGCTTGCCGCGCCCAGCGCCAACACGTCGGGCAAGGTCAGCGCCACGAGTGCCGCCCATGTCGAGGCCGATCTCGGGGCGAGGATACCGCTGATCCTCGATGCGGGGGCAAGCGCCGTTGGCGTGGAATCGACTATCGTCAAGGTGGAAAACGGCGAATTGCGCCTGCTGCGACCGGGCGGTCTGCCGGCAAAGGAAATCGAGCGGGTCGCGGGCAAGCGGCTGATGCGATCGAAGAAGGCGGCGGCTGCCATCGAAGCGCCGGGCATGCTGGCCTCGCATTACGCACCGGGTGCTGCAGTCCGGCTCAATGCCAACAGGATTGAGCCCGGCGAGGCGCTGATCGGTTTCGGCCCTGATCCTGTCCAGGGAGCCGAGCATGCCGTTGTTGCGCTGAACCTCAGCGCGCGCGGTGATCTTGCGGAAGCCGCCACCAATCTTTTCGACTACATGAAGAAGGCCGACGCCAGCGGCGCGGCCATGATCGCTTTTGCGCCTATTCCCGACGAGGGCCTGGGAGAAGCGATCAACGACCGATTGCGGCGTGCGGCAGCACCGCGCGAGTGAGGAAAAGGGACCGGGCTCCATGAGCAGCACAAGCATTTCTGCAGAGACCATCGCGCGTTTCACCGCCATTGTCGGCGAAAAATACGCGCTGCGCAGCGAGGCCGATCTGGCGCCGCACCTGATCGAGAACCGCGGCCTTTACCACGGCTCCTCCCCTCTCCTCTTGAAACCCGGCTCGGTCGAGGAAGTCTCCGCGATCATGAAGCTTGCGAGTGAGACGGGCACGGCAATCGTGCCACAGACCGGCAATACCGGCCTTGTCGGCGGGCAGACGCCGCGCGAAGGCAAGGCGGATGTCATCCTGTCGCTGGAACGCATGAATAAGATCCGCGATGTCGATCCGGTCGCCAATGTGCTGGTGGCCGACGGCGGCGCGATCCTCGCCGAGGTGCAGAAGGCGGCCGAGGCGCATGGACGCCTGTTTCCGCTGTCGCTTGGTTCGGAAGGCTCCTGCCGCATTGGCGGAAACCTTTCCACCAATGCCGGTGGTACGGCGGTTCTTGCCTATGGCAACATGCGCCAGCTCTGCCTCGGCCTCGAAGTCGTGCTGCCGACGGGCGAGATCTGGGACGGACTTCGCCGCCTTAAGAAGGACAATACGGGCTATGACCTGCGCGACCTCTTTATCGGCGCGGAAGGCACGCTCGGCATCATCACCGGCGCGGTGCTGAAGCTCTTCCCGCAGCCGCTGGGCCATCAGGTGGCCTTTGCCGGGCTTTCCTCGGTCGATGATGCGCTCGCCTTCTTCAATCTCGCCTCCAGCCTCTGCGGCACCTCGCTGACCGGCTTCGAGCTGATGCCACGTTTCGGCGTCGAGATCACCGCACGCAATATCGACGGCGTGCGTGATCCGCTGGAAACGCCGCATGATTGGTATGTGCTGATCGACATCTCCACATCCGATTCCGCCGAAACGGCCGAGCGGATGATGAATGCCGTGCTGGAACAGGGTTTCGAAGCTGGCCTCGTTCAGGATGCGGCCATCGCCTCCTCCGTGGCGCAGCAGAAGGCGCTCTGGCATATGCGCGAGAGCATGTCGGACGCGCAGAAGCCCGAAGGCGGCTCGATCAAGCACGATGTGTCCGTGCCGGTTTCGAAGGTGCCGGCCTTCATGCGGGAAGCCGAAGAGGCAGTGATGGCAGCGATGCCCGGTGCGCGCATCTGCGCCTTCGGCCATATGGGCGACGGCAATATCCACTACAACATCTCGCAGCCCGTCGGTGCCGACAAGGACGCCTTCATCGCCCGCTGGCACGAGATGAACCATATCGTCCACGGGCTTGTGCTTGCCCATGGCGGCTCGATTTCCGCCGAGCACGGTATCGGCCAGTTGAAGCGTGACGAGCTGGCATCGATCCGGTCTGATATCGAGATGGAGCTGATGCGTCGCATCAAGTACGCTTTCGATCCCGCCGGCATCATGAACCCGGACAAGGTGGTGAGCCTCAGCCACAAGGGCTGAGGCTTACGCCATCACGAGAGCAGAGATGCCGCCTGGCCGGTACCGGCGGTCAGAATCTGCAGCGCAGGCGATTGCTGCGTGTTGTTCTGGATGTCGTACATGGCGGTGAAGCGCTTGATGAGCTTGTCGACCTTCTTCGGATCCGACAGATCTTCCAGCTTCACGAAGCGACCAAGCAGATCGACCTGCTTATCCACGTCCATTGATGAAATCTGCGCCGGCAGGCTATAGGCCGTCTGAATGACCTGATAGAGGGCCTTGTCGCCGAGGATATCGTAGAGCGAAGTGACACCGCCCGCTTTACGCTTGAAATACAGCGCCAGACGAACACCGTCATTGGTTTCGCCTTCCTGGCTTTCCAGGGAGAGCTGCACATATTGCTGCTGGGTCTTCGCTTCCGCCTGCTTGTCCTGGGTCGTGCCCATCTTGTCACGGGTCAGGTTGCCGTCCTTGTCGAAATTGAAGGAGCCGACAATTTCCTTGAAGCGCGCGTCCGCCGTGGTGTTGAGGTAGCTCTTCTTGTCATCAGGATCGGAGGTGAAGATCTTCTTCAGCGTATCCTTGTCATAATCCTTCGGATCGAGGCCGTTTGCCTTCAGCACCAGTGCTGTAAGGCGCTTGTCGGCCAGGAATTCGTCGAGCGATTTTATGGTCGGCATGGTCTTGCCGAAATAATCGACTTCGGTAGTGGCATCCTTGGAGGCGCGGTCCTTGGCCGGACCATCCTTCAGAAGCATGGTCATCTGGGACTTATAGTTGGTCGCGAATTTCGCCATGGTGGCAGCGGAGAGAACCGACATCGGCTCGGCGGCCTTGCCATCGGGGCCGAAATTGAAGGCGCGGACCATATCGGTAATGCGCTCGTCCTTGAAGGATGCGACATAACCCTTGGGATCATAGGGATCGCTGACGAGCAGCTTGCGCATGGTCGAGCGCGAGACGTCGTTGGTCGTCAGGCCGTAGGCCTGCAGCGCCATCTGGTAGAGATCCGGATAGGAATCGTTGCCGAGCAGCGTGTCGGCCGTATCATTGGTCTTCATGAAATCGTTGACGCTCTTCACGCCATCGGCATCGTCCATTCGGGACTTGTAGTTGGCGACGATGCGATCGATCAGAGCGTTGCCCTGATCGTTGACGCGGCCGCCATAGTTGTCGGAAGTGTAAGCCGTCTGTTCGCCGGTCTGGGCAGTCGTCGAGGTCGGCAGCGACCCGTCGGCTGCGAAGTTGAATGCTGCGTTGAGATCACCCTGACCAACGGAAGCGGCATGCGCAGGGTCGGTGAGTATATTGCGCAGTTCGGCATCGGTCGTGTCGAAACTCAGGCCGTAAGCCATTTTCAGATAGTCTGTCAGGGATGAATCGGCGAGCAGATCGTCGATATCACTGATGTCGCCCAAGCGATCCAGAACGCCTTGCTCGCGGATGTGTGCGGCAGAATCCAAGGACGCCATCTGCGTGGATGTTTGGGCGGGGCCGCCGACAGCCACCGTGCCGTCAGCCAGAAAATTGAATGCAGCGGTCACTTTGACATAAGGACCGGTGCCGCTCTGATCGGTCAGAATATTGCGCAGATCGGCATCCGTGACGCTTGTCGGAATGCTGAAGGCATAACGGATGTAGCTGTTGAGCTTATCGTCGGCAAGCAACTGATCCACGTTGCCAATCGTGGACATCGTGCTGCCGTAATAAGACGCGGCATCCGCTACTCTCTTCTCCAATGCTGCGGCCTGGCTGGCATCCTGCGAGAGGGTGTTTTGGGCGAGTGTACCGTCCTGGCGGAAATTGAAGAGCTGATAGACGTCACCGTAGCCCTGCGCAGCCGCAGCGGCCGGATCGGTCAGGATGCTGCGAAGCGTGGCATCGCTGATGTCGCTGCCGATCTGCAGGGTGGTGCGCAGGAAGCTCACGAGCTTGTCGTCAGCGAGAAAAACGTCCACCGCCGCAGTCGAGCCATCATTGGAAAGATCGGCGAGCTTGATCTGAAAGTATGCGGAGTTGTTTCCTGAAAGTTGATTGATACCCTGAAGCTGCGTCAAACTCTGCGGGCCGACTATTGTGCCGTCGGGCAGTGTCTGGAAGGTGACGGTACCATCCGCATTGAAATTGAAGGCATCGTGAATGTCCTGATGGCCGGCAGCGGCCGCATAATCAGAATCCGTCAGAATATTCTTCAGGTCAGCATTGCTGAAATCCTGCCCAAGCCCATAGGCATCCTTGATATAGGCGGCCAATGCCTTGTCGGAGAGCAGTTTATCAACATTGTCGATAGAGCTCGGACCGCTCGGCGGCATCATCATTCCCGAGAAATAACCGGTCGCGGCTGCGGAGCTGTTCACGATACTATTCAACTGATCATAGGACTGCGCACGTTCCGTTGGCGAAACCGTGCCGTCCGACTTGAAATTGAAAGCCTTGTAAGCTTCGCCCATATCGACCGAGCGGGCATAAGTCGGGTCGGTCAGGACGTTTTTCAGCTGCGTGAAACCCGGGTCCATGCCGAAGGCGGCGCGAACATAATCCGCAAGCCGCTTGTCATTGACCAACTGGTCGACATTGGTGATCGTGCCGATCTTGGACAAATAATAGTTCTTGTTCGCATCGGACATCGCCTGACTGATATAATAGACGTCGCTGCCCGTCCCGAGGCGATCGACGATCTGCGGCGCCACCATGGTGTTGTACTGGTCGATGACGTTGCTCTTCTGCGTCGCGGTCTGGGCGGCACCGCCGACAACGGGCGCTCTGAACTTGTAGAGACTGGCGACAGAATCGGTCTGACCGGCCGTCTGAACTGTGCCGTTGACAGAACCATCGGGATTGAAATTGAAATAGGATTTCAGTTCCAGATACTTGTCGCCAACATAATTGAGCGACGGGTTGGGATTGTTGAGAGGCGGATCGCCGCCGAGCGTCGACCGGTCGCTCGCAAACACCATCCGGATATAGGCATCGTCAGCCGTTGCCGGATCGATACCGACGGACTGAAGTGCGACCGTGCGCAGGCGCGGATCGGCCAGGAGATCGTCGACTGACTGTACCGAACCGATATTGTCGCGGAAATATTGGGAATCGCCGTTATCAACCTTGAAGTTGAATTGCTGCGCCAACGCATAAAGCTTGTCGCCGACATATTTCTTTGTCGGATCGATGGGCGGGTCGTTCGGATTGTTCGGGTCCGGTGCATTGCCTGCGAGCGTGTTGATATCCGTGGTCAGGACATCGGCAAGGTAATCCTTCGACATATAGGTCGGGTCAATGCCGACGCTCTTCAGCGCGAAATTCAAGAGACGGGGATCGGTGACGAAATCCTGGATATTCGTCACCTCGTCCATCTGGGCGCTGTAATAATTCGTCTCTTTGTTGGCCGCGTCTTCCGCATCCGTGAAAGACTGCTTGTAGAGGCCGATCAGGTCGTCTTCCTGCGCATCCGTCTGGATGTCCTTGGGCGGCGCATTGAAGTTGAACGCCGAGGCGAACTGCCTGTAACGCGTATCCGAAAGTTTGTTGGCGAAGCTGTTTGCATCCGTCAGGTCGCTTTCCAGAACCTTCTTCATGAAAGCCTTGGCGTAGATCATGTCATCAAGGCCGTATGCTTTCATGGCGTAGCTGTAGAGCTTGTAGTCGCCAAGGAAGTCGTCGACGTCCGTTACCTTGTTGATGTTGTCGGCGTAGTATTGAGCGTCTTTCTTGACCTGCGCCTGATTGGCAATGCGGTCCAGGCTCTTGTCCATATCGCGAGACAAGATCACATATGCGAGGGATGCCGTGATCATAAACGCGCCCTTTTTCAGCAAAATCTTTAAAGAATGACGGACTGGTGTTCCTTATATTTTGCCAGGCAAGGCTTGCCTGAAGCTTGCGCGAAACTGTCTCGCCCTGAAGCAGGCTGCGTTCACCATCTGGAAACCTTGCCATATTCAGTTTTGCTAACCATCCCCGGAGGCAGGATTTTTTTAACTGCAATTTTTAAGCTGTACGGAACGGCGGCCGCCTATTGTCGGGCCATAGAGGACGAAAAGTCCCAACGGGAAGACCGGAAATCGGCTCTCAGGTAAGACAAGGGTAGAAATGAAATGAAGAATACCGTTCTGAAGCCCGCTTGGGCTGGCACGACATTGCGTCTTGATCCGTCTCGCTTCCCCCAGCAGGTAAGCTATGCCATCCACGACCATGCCGGTGACGTCAGCATAACGATCGACGAACGCGGCGCCGTCCTGCGCAAAGTTCTTCCCTCCAGCGGCCTGCCACTCTCCATTGCCCTGCCGCGGCGCGTCTTCAAGGGCGTCGCAGCCCGCGCCATCGACCACGGCAATGGCGAAGTGACCGTGACACTCGAACTGCATCACGAAGATCCGGAACTGTGCATTCCGCTGCTCGTCGCCCATGATCTCGGCGATATCGCTGCGGACTGGCGCAGCTGGTCGGAAGCCTTCGGCATTCCCATGCTGATGGTGGAAGCCGATGGCGTCGCCCGTCCACTGGAAGAGCATCTCGGCGGCCTGCGCACCAGCGACATGAAACCGCGCCGGCGCCACTCCTATTTCGCCAACCGCCGCCCGCGCTTCCTAGTGCGCCGCACGACGGGCAAGCTCGGCGTTCTGATGAAGATCGAGGGCAAGGAAATCATCGCCCGCAACTGAGCGATACGCTCAGCGCCTCTTCAAGAACCCGGCCGTTAAGCCGGGTTTTTTAATTTCCGTCAGGGAACAGCGAAGAGCAGCGAGACGAACAGGCCGACAAAGACGATCAGTCCGACGCGGGTGTTCGACTTGAAGAGCGCGAGACACTGGGCGCCGTCATTGATATCGAGCGTCCAGATCTGCCAGGCGAACATGCCTGCCGCGATCAGCAGTCCGAGGAAGGCCAGAAGGCCGACGCCGGCAAATGCGAAGGACAGGAACATCAGCACCAGCGTCAGCCCATAGAGACCGATAAGGGCAAGACGCGTGCGCTCGCCAAACAGGCGGGCGGTGGAGCGAACGCCGATCAGCTCGTCGTCCTCCTTGTCCTGATGGGCATAGATCGTGTCGTAACCGATCGTCCAGACGACCGAGGCGAGGTAAAGCAGCACCGCGGAAAAGGACAGATTGCCGAAAATCCCGGCCCAGCCCATCAGCGCGCCCCAGGAAAAGGCGAGGCCGAGGAAAAATTGGGGCCAGTCGGTAAAGCGCTTGGCAAAGGGATAAAGTGCCACGATGCCGAGCGACAGGACGCCGAGCAGCACGGCAAACCAGTTGAACTGCAGGAGCACGAACAGGCCGACGAGTGCCTGCAGGCCGATGAAGACTTTTGCCTGCCGGCGCGTCACGCGGCCTGACGGCAACGGGCGCGAGCGGGTGCGCGCCACCTGCATGTCGATATCGTGATCGACCAGGTCATTATAGGTGCAGCCGGCGCCGCGCATGGCGACCGCGCCAATAAAATAGAGCACGAGATGAAAGATCAGCTGGGCGCCGGAAAAGAGGCGCGGTTCGATCGCCGCATTGGCGGCAAGGGTCGCCGACCAGAAGCAGGGCCACATGAGGAGCTGCCAGCCGATCGGCCGGTCCCAGCGCGCCAATTGCGCATAGGGCCACAGCCAACTCGGCAGGATGCGGTAAACCCAGTTATCCGAAGGCGCATCGGCAACGCGCCCGTTGAGACCGTCAATCTGTTGCATGGGGCCATCTAGCGACGGGCGGCATTCGCGGTCAAGACGTCATTGCCAGCGAGATCGACCGCAAGCGCCGATCGAACCGTACCGGGATTACTAACGCTGACGGGCAGCGAGCGCGCGCTTCACATCCTCTTCGGCGCCGTCCAGTAAAGAAACCAGGGCCCGGCCCGCGGCCGCTCCGTCACCTTTTTCGATACTGTCCACCACCTCCTGATGCAGCGGCAGGGAATGGCTCTGGCCCTGAGGATTGTCGTCGGAAAGCCGGAAGCTGATCACCAGTGCCGTCTCGATCAACGCCGCGAGCGAGCCAATCAACTCATTGCCGGACATGCGCAGGATCGCCTGATGAAAGGCAAGGTCCGGCACGGCAAAACGCGCGCCGTCATCACCCGCCCGCTCCATGTCAGCAAGCAGTCCGCGCAAATGCCCGATCTCATCAGGGGTCGCACGCTCAGCCGCCAGCGCTCCGGCCGTCGGCTCGATCGCGCGGCGGAGTTCGAAAAGCGAGCGGGCATCATCGGCCGTGGTCCTGCCGCCGTAACGCCACAGGAGCACGTCCGGATCGAGAAAATTCCAGTCGGTGCGCGGACGTACGCGGGTTCCGATCTTCGGACGGGATTCCACCATGCCCTTGCCGGCAAGAACCTTGATCACCTCGCGCAGCACGGTACGGCTGACGCCGTGCGCTGCACTCCAGTCATCCGCATTCGGCAAGGGATCACCAGGCAAGAGATCGCCGCGCACGATGCTCTGCCCGATCTCGTTCAGCACCCTTATGTGAAGGCTGCTGCCGCCCATCCCTTCCATACGCAGCGGTGCCTTGAACGCCGAAGTCGACCCGGCATTCTTCCTATTCTTCATACTATTCATACTATTGTCACATCGCTCCCCTATTACCGTCCTCATAGAACAGGCGCTTCAATGGCGTCAACTCATTATGGTGAATAAACTTATTAAATCATGTATAAGTATAGTACGGATTACGGTTAAGGAATATTTCACATGAATCTATCCCGATAATACGGGTTTAATTCCCGATTTTTATTTTGTATTTCTGATCTTCTTTCTTCCAGAAATCAAAATCCACAGTCAGAAAATCTGATTTCGAAAATGTATAGTCGCATTTTCGACAGATTAGACCGTGCGCGCTGAATTTTCACGCGTCCCATCCTCCATGAAACGATTGGCATCGACCGGCTTTCCAGGCCGGGCGACCGGTGGCCTCTGCGCTTTCATCACACCGCTTTCACCGCTGTCGATCGCCATCCGGTCGGCGGCCCCTCTCGGCTGCGACCCGCAGCCATTGCCCTCGCGAAAAGGAAACTAGAAATGCCATTCATGACCAGAGGCCCTTCAACCAGAGCGCCCATGGCGCAAGCGGCAAGACCGCTCATTCTCACCGCCTTCCTCTGTGCGACAGCCATTCCCGCTTATGCTGTCGAGCCCTGGATCATGGTCGAGAAATTTACCTTCGACACCAATCCGGTCTCCACGCGCGGCCAGGGTGTGACGACCGATGGCACGCACTGGTATTTTTCCGGCACCAATGCGATCGATATCACTGACCACGACTTCAATTCGATCAGGACCAAGCTGGGCGCGATCGACCCTTCTCTCGCCAACCCGTTCCCGGATGCGCCGAAGGGCCTCAACCATATCGGCGACATCGATTATTCCGATGGATATCTGTACATATCGCTGGATTCCAGCGCTCGCGACCCAGTCACCGGCGAGAACTACAACACCCCGGTCTTTGCGATCTACAACGCCAGTGACCTCAGCTATACCGGTCGCTATTTCGCGCTGCAGCCGCCTCATGGCACGCATGACATCGCAAGCTGGGTGGCCGTGGATGGCAAGAAGGGTCTTGCCTATGGCATGACCTATGACAACTCGACGGAAATTGCCGTCTACAATATCTCCGACGGCTCCTTCAAGGAGTACATTCCGCTGTCGCAGAAGGTCGACCAGGCGCAGGGCGGCAAAATCCTTGACGGCTATATGTATTTCTCGAGCGACAGCGATAAGAAAGCGCTCTACCGCGCCAATCTGACGACCGGCGAGGTGGAGCAGATCGGCGACCTTACAACACCCGGCGACCAGGAAGTCGAAGGCCTCTCCTTCGGCATGACCAAGGACGGCTGGTCGCTTTATGTCCTCAACCGCGAACAGTTCGATCCGTCGCAGCCCGAAGATATCGGCTTCTACCGCTATCTGCGGCCTTACGGCAACGCACTGTCGGGCGAAGTTCATTCCAGCGTGAAGGGCGCCTTCATTCAGGACAGCATCTATCTCGACGATGCCGTCAACCAGCGCCTCCGCTCCGCTTTCAGTGCCGTCGGCACGACGGCATCAGAGGTTACCTCTTATGACGAGAACGGTCTGACGGGTGCCATCGGCAATACTGAAAGTCTTGCCTTCTGGAGCCAGGCGATCGGCGCCACGAGCACGACCGAAGGCAAGGGCTACGCGGCCGACTTCGATCATACGACCGGCGGTATCGTCTTCGGTGCCGATGCGCAGGCCGGATCATGGCGACTTGGCGCAATGGCCGGCTACAGCAGGACCAATTTCGATGTCGATGCCCGCACGTCATCCGGTTCGAGCGATAACGTGCATCTCGGCGTCTATGGCGGCACGGAATGGGGACCGGTTGGCTTCCGCACGGGCCTCTTCTACTCGTCGCACGACATCAGCACGAAGCGCGATGTCATCTTCCCGGCCTTCAGCGAAACCCTGTCTGCCGATTACGACGCTCGCACCACCCAGGCGTTTGCGGAATTCTCCTACCGGATGGATTACAAGGACGCCGCCTTCGAGCCGTTCGCGAACCTCTCCTATACGCACCTGAACAGTGATGCCTTCTCCGAAAAGGGCGGCACGATCGCGGCGCTGACGAGCGGTGACTCCAGCATGAACACCGCTTTTACGACCCTCGGTGTTCGCGCCTCCACCGATATCGCCCTTGAGGATGCGAAGGCAACGGTGCGCGGCATGGTCGGCTGGCGTCACGCTTATGGCGATGTCACGCCGAGCTCGAACCTGGTCTTCAACAGCGATGCTAGCTTCGATTCCGTCGGTGCGCCGATCGCCCAGAATGCACTGACGCTGGAGGCCGGTCTGGACTTCAACCTCGCGAAAAACGCAACGATCGGCGTGTCCTATTCCGGCCAGATCGCAGGTGATACCCAGGATCATGCCGGCAAGATCAATTTCAACGTGAGCTTCTGAGCCGGACCTGCCGTCCGCCGCAGGGTTCCGCTCTGAACCACCGTTGAAAAAAGACGTCGCAGCGCTGCGGAGTGCTGCGACGTCTTTCGTTTGATACAGTCGGGCGCCACTTATCCACGTAGCCGACCAGTCTCTGAACACATCCTTCCGGAGTTATGCCGATGAGCCACAATGCCTGCTATGACCGCGCTTCCTATGCGAGCTATCCGAGCCTCAGGGGTCGGAGCGTGTTCATTACCGGCGGCGCCAGTGGCATCGGCGAAAGCCTTGTCAGACATTTCTGCGCCCAGGGCAGCCGCGTCGCCTTCGTCGATATATCGGAGGAACGCGGCCGGGAACTGGCCGCGGCGATCGGCCCCGACGGACAGCACGCGCCGCTTTTCATCCCCTGCGATCTGCGCGATATCGAAGCGCTGAAGCACGCGATCGCGCAAGCCGCCGTGCGGAACGGGCCGCTTCACGTGCTCTGCAACAATGCCGGCAATGACGACCGGCACCAAACGGAGGATGTGACGGTCGCCTATTGGGACGACCGCATGGCCGTCAACCTGCGCCATCAGTTCTTCGCGGCCCAAGCCGCGCGGCGTCATATGACGGCGCTTGGCGGCGGCTCTATCATCAATTTCGGCTCGATCACTTGGATGGTCGGCGATCCGGATTGCCCTGCCTATGTCACCGCCAAAGCCGCGATCTGGGGGATGACGCGGGCGCTTGCCCGCGAATTCGGGCCGAAGCGCATCCGCGTCAACTGCATGGTGCCTGGCTGGGTGATGACCGAACGGCAGATGAGCCTCTGGTTGAATGAGGCCGGCGAACGGCAGATCGCCGAGCGCCAGTGCCTGCCGGACAGACTGCAGCCCTCCGACATCGCCCGCATGGCGCTGTTTCTGGCTGCCGACGACAGCGCCATGTGCACGAGCCAGCAGTTCATCGTCGATGGCGGCTGGGTGTGAGGTCCGCGTGCTCTATTTCCACGCAACTCCAGACGCAAGACCGCTGCAAAGTTTTGCTGGAATTGCTCTGGATCAGTTCAGTGTGAAGTTGAACTTGTAGCTCGCGGAGACGCCGATCACGAACTGGTTCTTCGATCCCTTCTGTCGCACGAGACTGCTGTCGGCAGCCGGGCCGGCGAGGCGCTTGTACTCGGCGAAGGCGCTGGTCGACAGGTTCTCCGTCGCGTTCCAGGTCAGCGCCGTGCCGGCGCCATAGGATTGCATGCCGGCGGAGGGATCATAGGGCTTCAGGCCGCTTGCGGCTGCCTGCTTGTCGTTGACGCCGTAATAGGAGTCGAAATAGCCGCCGGTCGCGAAAGTGGCGCGCGGGCCGCCTGACAGCTGCAGATCCGGCGCGATATCAGTGAAGGCGTCGATGGCGAGATCAGCCACGAGACCGTCATGCGAGCGGATGCCCTGGCGCACTTCGGCGCGAGCACGCAGCCAGTCGGTCGGATAGACTTCCGCAAAGCCGCCGACTTCGGCGCCCCACTTGACCTTCTTCAGGCCACGCAGATCGCTGTCGTCGCCCTCGTCACGCTGGGGAACATAGCGGCCGACGATACCGGCACGAAAGCCGCCATTATCGATGAGCGCGAAGGACGGATTGTCATTGCGCGAGGAAAACCGCGGGCCTGCGCCCTGACGGCCGACCGAGATCAGCGGGCTGAACTTGAACTCATTCGTCGAGGCGCCTTCGAATTTCGGCGCGGAAAAGCCTGCCACACCGACTTTCAGATACCAGTCGCCGGACCACCAGTGGCCGCCTTCCTGCGCGGAGGCTGTGCCGAAAGAGGCAAGGGTAATAGCTAAAGAGATCGATACGACTGATCGATTAAACACAATCCGCACTCCAGAAAACGCAATACAAGAACGGCCGCGGACGGCGGCGTCGCTACATTTATAGCGAGGGTGTTACCTCATTCTTAACCAAGAGGGCGAGATCGAGGGGATCAGAATTACTTCTGGTTCCAGCGGCGGATGACAGGCTCCGTCAGATCGTGTTCGTAGCCGAGAACGCTGATGCTGGTCGTATCCAGGATGAAACGGCAGCCATCCTCCGGCGGCAGGCCGAGCCAGCGGGCGCCGAGCACGCGCAGGAAATGCGAACTCGAAAAGATCAGGACCGGCGCATTGGCCCGACGTAACTCGGCAATGATGCGATCGGCACGGGCGCCGATATCGCTGAGTGCCTCACCATCCGGGCAGCCGTCGCGGAAGAGCCGCCAGCCGGGGCTTTTCGACAGGATTTCCTTGGTGGTGATGCCTTCGTAGGCGCCGTAATCCCATTCGGCGAGATCGGGCTGCACGATTGCTCTCTCGCCGAAACCTGCCAGAGCGCAGGTATTGCGTGCCCGCTGCGAAGGGCTCGTCCAGACTGCGGAGACGGAAAGACCTGAGAGACGCGGGGCAAGCGCGCGGGCCGCCGCCTCGCCATTCTCCGTCAGCGGAATATCGCTGCGACCGGTATGCTGGCCGGACAGTGACCATGCGGTTTCGCCATGGCGAACGAGGGTGATTTCAGGAAATGCGCTCATATCCGTCTCTCCAGAAAGAAAAAGCGCGGTTTGGGCCGCGCTTTTGATATTAAAACGTGAACTTTTCTAATGGTGGCCGTGTCGCCTCGAATTCCCGAAGCTTCGCCTCGTTCTCGGGAATATAATTCCGGTTGTCGGGCGTCGCAAACTGGTTCTTGGTGATCTGGATCTGCTCGATGAAAAGCTCATCCCAGCGGAACCCGATTTCGGAACCGGCCAGATAGAACTCCCACATGCGGAAGAAATTCTCGTCGTAAAGCGCCACCGCCTCTTGTCTGCGGGCAACGAAACGCTCGCGCCAGTGGCGTAGCGTATAGGCATAGTGAAGCGGCAACACTTCGACGTCGCGGGTCAACAGTCCGGCTTTTTCGAGCGGCACCAGGGTTTCGGCGATCGAGGGAATATAGCCCTGCGGGAAGATATATTTCTCGATGAAGGCATTGGTCGCAAAGCTCGGCTTCGGACGGGCGATCGAATGCAGCAGCATGACGCCGTTATCATCCAGAAGTTCGTGCACCTTCTTGAAGAAATTTAAGAAATTACCGATGCCGACATGTTCGAACATGCCGACCGAGACGATACGGTCGAATTTCTTGCCGGTGAGGTAGCGATAGTCCTGCAGCTCGAAACGAACGCGATCGGCAAGACCGCGCGCCTGCGCCCTCTCCCGCGAAATCTTCAGCTGCTCTTCGCTCAGCGTGATGCCGGTGACATCGAGGCCGGGCGTCGATTCCGCGAGATACATCGCCATGCCGCCCCAGCCGGAGCCGATCTCCAGCACCCGCTGGCCGGGTTGCGGCATGAGCTTTGCCGCGATGTGGCGCTTCTTGGCGACCTGCGCTTCCTCAAGGCCAATTCCCGGCGGATCGAAATAGGCGCAGGAATATTGCCAGTCCTCATCGAGAAAGAGTTCAAAGAGCTTTTCGGACAGGTCGTAATGGTGGGCGACATTACGCTTGTTGTGGTTGACCGGCATGCGGCTCTTCAGCTGCTGCACAGCGATGCGGCCGATGAGCAGCGCGGCCATCTTGAAATCGAAGATTTCGTTGGTGGTGTTCTGCTTCACCAGAGTGAGGAAGTCGTAGATGTTGCCTTGTTCAAGGATGAACCGGCCTTCCATATACATTTCGCCGAGCTTCAGCGTCGGATCGCGACGGATCGCATCCTCTGCCTCCTGATCGGCAAGACGAACGGCGACCGGTTCGCCGGTGCCGTCGCCAATCGTGTGGGTTTCCCCATTGGCAAGAGTAAGGGCCAAAGAACCCTTACGGACAATTTTTTGGACAATCGCTAAGAATGCCGACGCCATGGACGCCTCGCAAATGTGACAGGATGGTCACATCAACTTAATAGCTCTCTTCTGCCTTACAAGCGCCGGATTTAGCACTCCGTAAATTCATTTGCCAAAGTGTGACATTTTTGCAAATATTGAGCTAAGCTCTTATTTTCGCTTCATAGCTTCGGCCAGTGCCGCACCAAAGGCGCCCTGGCTTTGCGGCTTTGCCGATGCGGGTTTGCTGTCTTGCTGCGGACGCGGGGCGGCATTGCCACGCGACTCGGGGCGTGGAGAACCCGCCAAAACGCCGTCATCCTTACGCATGGAGAGGCCGATGCGCTTGCGCTTCACATCCACCTCGACAACGCGCACCTTGACCACATCGCCCGCCTTCACGATTTCGTGAGGATCCTTGATGAAGCGGTCGGCGAGCTGTGACACATGGACCAAACCATCCTGGTGCACGCCGATATCGACGAAGGCGCCGAAGGCTGCGACATTGGTGACCGTGCCTTCCAGCATCATGCCCGGCTTCAGGTCGCTGATTTCGTTGACACCCTCGGCAAAAGTTGCAGTCTTGAAGCTCGGGCGAGGGTCACGGCCGGGCTTGTCGAGTTCGGCAATGATATCCCGGACGGTCGGCAGGCCGAATTTCTCGTCGATGAACCTACGCGGATCGAGTGCCTTCAGCGTGACGCTGTCGCCCATCAGGGCGCGAAGATCACGGCCACAGGCGGCGACGATCTTCTTTGCGACGCCATAGGCTTCCGGATGCACGGAGGAGGCATCGAGCGGCTCCTTGCCGTTCGGGATACGCAGGAATCCGGCGGCCTGTTCGAAGGTGCGCTGGCCGAGGCGGGCAACCTTCAGCAGATCCTTGCGGCTTTCGAAGGCGCCATTCTGGTCACGGTGCAGCACGATCGCATCTGCAATCGAGCGGCCGAGCCCCGACACGCGCGACAGGAGCGGCGCAGACGCGGTGTTGAGGTCGACGCCGACGGCATTCACCGCATCTTCGACGACGGCATCGAGCGAGCGGGAGAGCTTCGTCTGATCGACATCGTGCTGATACTGGCCGACGCCGATCGATTTCGGCTCGATCTTGACGAGTTCGGCAAGCGGATCCTGCAGGCGACGCGCAATGGACACGGCGCCGCGCAGCGATACATCGAGCTGCGGAAATTCGGCGGCGGCGGTTTCCGAGGCCGAATAGACCGAAGCACCGGCTTCCGAGACGATAACCTTGGTAGGCTTCGGCGCAGGCACGACGGCCAGCAGGTCGGTCACTAGCTTTTCCGTCTCACGGCTGCCGGTGCCGTTGCCGATGGCGATCAGTTCGACATTGTGCTTGCGAATGAGGGCAGCAAGCTCGGCCTGCGCGCCGCGAACGTCGTTCTTCGGCGGGAACGGATAGACCGTGGACGTATCGAGGAGCTTGCCGGTTCCATCGACAATTGCGACCTTGACGCCGGTGCGGATGCCCGGATCGAGGCCCATCGTGGCGCGCGAACCGGCGGGTGCCGCCAGAAGCAGATCCTTGAGATTGCGGGCAAAGACGTGGATCGCCTCTTCCTCGGCCCTTTCGCGCAGTTCACGCATCAGGTCGAGTGACAGCGACATGGAGAGCTTCACACGCCAGGTCCAGCTTGCGACATCCATCAGCCAGCGATCGCCGGGGCGCGACGTGCCGATCTCATATGCGGTGGCGATGATGCGCTCGACCGGCTTGTTCGGCGAGGCGATCTCCGCATCGGCCTCGATCGCCAGCGTCAGCACCTCTTCGTTCCAACCGCGCAGCATGGCGAGGGCGCGGTGGCCGGGGGCGGTCGCCCAGCGTTCAGAATGATCGAAATAGTCGGAGAATTTCTCGCCGGTCGCCTGTTTGCCGTCCACGACCTTCGCCTTGAGGAGGGCGGCGTTGCGCAGGTGGGCGCGCAGCTTGCCGAGCAGATCGGCATTTTCGGCAAAGCCTTCGGCGACGATGTCGCGCGCACCTTCGAGCGCTGTCTTCACATCGGGCACGTCAGCGGTGATATAGGCTTCGGCAAGTGTCGCCGGCTCCTTGCCGCGCTCAGCAAGGATCGCTTCGGCAAGCGGGCCGAGGCCGCGCTCGCGGGCGATTTCGGCACGTGTGCGGCGCTTCGGCTTGTAGGGCAGATAGAGATCTTCAAGCTCGGCCTTGGTCGTGGCAGCGGTGAGCTTGCCCATCAGTTCCGCCGTCATCTTGTCCTGGCTGTTGATGGAGCCGATGATCGCGTCGCGGCGGGCTTCGAGTTCGCGCAGGTAAACGAGGCGCTCGGCGAGCGTGCGCAGCTGCGTATCGTCGAGACCGCCGGTCACTTCCTTGCGGTAGCGAGCGATGAACGGCACTGTCGCACCCTCATCCAGCAGCTCGATCGCCGCCTTTGCCTGATCTGGCCGGGCATTGATTTCGGCGGAGATGCTTGCTGCGAGCGAACGAAGGTCGGCGGCCATGGGATTCCCTGCGGTTCAATAAGGTCGGCGGACCATAGCGGCGAAAAGCGGCAAGGCAATGCCTGCCACCGCTTTCCACAGCGCAAGGGAGCCGACCTCTCGATTTAAGCGGCATGACTGAGGCGCAATTGAGCCTTGCCCGTCCTGTTTTTGCGGTTGTGCAGATGCGGCATTCTTTGGTAGCAGAGGCGACCATTTTTGATTGCCCTGCCCTGCAGGCGCCAGGAAAAGAGTACCATGCCGAACCTGCTTCTCGAACTTCGCTCCGAAGAGATCCCCGCCCGCATGCAGCGCAAGGCCGCCGGCGATCTCAAGAAGCTCCTGACCGATGCACTGGTGGAAGCGGGACTGACCTACGAGGGTGCACGGGAATACTGGACGCCGCGCCGCCTCACACTCGACATTCACGGTCTGACGGCCCGCTCCGCCGATGTGCGCGAAGAGCGCAAGGGGCCGCGCACCGACGCCAACGAAAAGGCGATCGAGGGCTTCCTGCGGGGTGCGGGCCTTTCTTCCATTTCCGAAGCACAGGTCGTCAGCGATCCGAAGAAGGGCGATTTCTATGTCGCCGTCATCTCAAAGCCGGGCCGCGGCGCCGAGGAGATCGTTGCCGAGGTCATGCCCGGCATCATCAAGGATTTCCCGTGGCCGAAGTCGATGCGCTGGGGCAAGGCATCCTCGCAGCCCGGTTCGCTGCGCTGGGTGCGCCCGCTGCAATCGATCGTCTGCACCTTCGGGACCGAGCATGAAGAAACCGTCGTCATCCCCTTCGAGATCGACGGCATCGTCGCTTCCAACGTGACCTACGGACACCGCTTCCACGCGCCCGAGGCCATCACCGTCAAGCGCTTCGACGATTACGTCTCGAGCCTCGAAAAGGCGAAGGTCATCCTCGATGCGGAACGGCGCAAGGATATCATCCTTCACGATGCCCGCGACATCGCCTTTGCGAGCGGCCTGGAACTGGTCGAGGACGAAGGTCTGCTGGAAGAAGTGTCCGGCCTCGTGGAATGGCCGCAGGTGCTGATGGGCTCCTTCGAGGAGGATTACCTTTCGATCCCCTCCGAGATCATCCGCCTGACCATAAAGACGAACCAGAAATGCTTCGTCACCCGCAAACAGGGTGAAGAGACGCTTTCGAACAAGTTTATCCTCGTCTCCAACATTCAGGCGACTGATGGCGGCAAGGAAATCGTTCACGGCAACGGCAAGGTCGTGCGTGCGCGCCTCTCCGACGCGCTGCATTTCTGGAAGCGCGACCAGGGCAACCTGCCGGATCTTGAAACGCTTGAGGCCTCCGCCAAGAAGTTCGGCCTCGACCTCGCCAAGCCACTCGACCAGCGCATGGCCAAGCTCGATGCGCTGAACGTGACCTTCCATGCCAAGCTCGGCACGCAGGGCGATCGCGTCGAGCGCATCCGTGCGATGGCTGCCAAGATCGCCATGCCTGTCGGCGCCGACTACAAGGTCGTGGACCGCGCCGCTGTTCTCTGCAAGGCAGACCTTCGCACCGAAGCGGTCGGCGAATTCCCTGAACTGCAGGGCGTCATGGGCCGCAAATATGCGGCGCTGCAGGGCGAAGACGCCTCCGTTTCCGCTGCGATCGAAGATCACTACAAGCCGCAAGGCCCGTCCGATCGTGTGCCCGACGACAAGGTGGCGATCACGGTGGCGCTCGCCGACAAGCTCGACACGCTGATCGGCTTCTGGGCGATCGACGAAAAGCCGACCGGTTCGAAAGATCCGTTTGCACTGCGCCGCGCCGCGCTCGGCATCATCCGCATCCTGCTCGAAAAGCGTGCTAGGGTGACGCTCCTGCCGCGCATCATCTCGCATATGCAGCGCATCGATATGGATATCGGCGCAAACATCGCGACCGACGATCTGTCGCGGCAGCTCGACCTGCTCTCCTTCTTCCACGATCGCCTGAAGGTCTATCTGCGCGATCAGGGGGCACGCCACGATCTCATCGACGCGGTGCTGACGCCCGAATCCGACGATCTGCTGATGGTGGCCCGCCGCGTCGAGGCGCTAACGGCCTTCATCACCTCGGAAGATGGTATTAACCTGCTCGCCGGTACCAAGCGCGCCACGCAGCTTCTGGCCGCCGAGGAAAAGAAGGGTACCGTGGTTGCCGATGGCGTTTCGGATGCGCTTCTGAAGCTCGATGCCGAAAAGGAACTGTTTGCAGCCATCACCAAGGCTTCGTCGGAAGCTGCCGGCGCCGTCGCGCACGAAGATTTCCGCTCGGCCATGGAAGCACTCTCGAAGCTGCGCGCACCGGTCGATCGCTTCTTCACCGACGTGCTGGTCAATGACGAGGATGCGGCAATCCGTGCCAACCGCCTTGCGCTGCTGCGGATGATCCGTGCCGCGACCGGCACGGTGGCGGATTTCTCGAAAATCGCCGGCTGAGCCAGACGATAATCAAATGGGGCCTTTCGGCCCCATTTTGCTTTTGCTCTCATCGCTCCTTTTGCATCTTGGCAATGGTCAGCGTTTCGCCGGCGCGGCCGTAGCCGCCATCGACGACCTCATCCACGAGAACCATCGTGTAGGGGCGCACACCCTCTCCGAAAAAATCAACGAACATGGCCGTTGTGCGCAGAATGATATCCTCCTTCTGCTCCGACGTGAGAGTACCCTCAGGGAATTTGTAGTTTGCGAATGGCATGATGTCCTGCCCGGTTTGCGTTGCGACCCGGCAAACCTAGCGCCGATATCGGCATGCTTGAAATTGATATGGAATATATGCATTCATCCATGCGATGGATTTGCACGGCATCGATCTCAACCTGCTTGTCGCCTTCGACGCCCTCATGAAAGAACGGAGCGTGACGAAGGCCGGCATCCGCATCGGCCGGACACAGCCGGCGATGAGCGCGGCGCTGGCGCGGTTGCGCAGCCTTCTCAGGGATGAATTGCTGGTCCGCGGACCGCAGGGCCTGCAGCCGACGCCGCGTGCGCTCGATCTTGCCGAGCCCTTGTCACGGGCGCTGGCCGAAATCCAGCGCACGCTCGATTTCACGCAGGGTTTCGACCCCGCGACCTCGTCGGCCACTTTTGCGATCGGCCTCTCCGATCACCCGACCTTCGCGCTTCTGCCCCAGCTTGTTTCCCTGATGGCCGAGGAGGCGCCCGATGCCACGCTCCATGTGCGCAATTTCAGCGCCCGCGACGATGCCATCGATCTGCTGGATGCCGGCGAGGTTGATGCTACAGTCGGCGTGCCCTCGACGAAAACAGGACGCATCCTGAGCCAGCCGCTCTTCGAAGAGCGTTTCGTCTCCATCGTCAGGAAGGATCATCCGGCTGCAGGCCATGCAGTCGATATCGAGACCTTCCTGGCTCTCTCGCATCTTCTGGTTTCTCCGGAGAACGAGCGCTTCGGCCATGTCGATGCGGCACTTTCGAAAAAGGGCCTTCAGCGACGGCTCGCGCTGACGCTTCCCAACATGTATGCCGCTCCCCTGCTGATCGCCCGTTCCGATATGGTCGCCACGCTGATGGCTGGTGTCATCGCCGCGTCCGGCCATGCGCAGGAGCTTGCTATATTCGAGCCGCCTGTCGCGCTGGACCCCGTTCCTTTCGTCATGTCGTGGCATCGGCGTAACGATGTCCATCCGGCGCAGCGCTGGTTCCGCGCTTGCATCGCCAAGGCCGCTCCCGGCTTCGATCGGTGACGTCTGCCCGGATCTGCGTTAAAGCTTCTTGCATGGTGTCAAAGATCCTCGTCAGCGCCTGTCTCATGGGCCATGCCGTCCGCTATGACGGCCGTGCGAAGCCGCTCATTCATCCAGCAATCGAGGGCTGGATGCGCGAAGGGTTGCTGGTAACGCTCTGTCCGGAAATGTCGGCCGGCATGCCGGTGCCGCGACCTCCGGCCGAAATCGCTGACGCAGCGACCGGCGAGGATGTGCTTGCAGGCAGTGGCCGCGTGATCGAGCTGACCGGCGGCGATGTGACGAATGAATTCCTGAAGGCAGCTGACAATGCCGTGCGGCTTGCGACCGCAAACGGCTGTCGCTATGCGCTGCTGATCGACGGCAGCCCGTCCTGTGGTTCCGGCTTTATCTATGACGGCTCCTTTTCCGGCAGCCGCCGTTCCGGCAATGGCGTTACAGCCGCCGCGCTCAGGCACGCGGGTATCGAGGTCTTTTCAGACCGTGAAATCGACCGCCTCATCGCGCGTATCGACCGGGAGGCCTGATCGGCACAACCGCCGGACTTACGT
>UCGV01000021.1 GCA_900471925.1 Hyphomicrobiales bacterium | reverse complement strand
GTACCCGGCTTCACCACGACCTCGTCGCCGGGCTTCAGGTTCGACGCCATCGCTTGGCCAATCGTCTTAAAAGGAGACGAGGCACTGCCGTTACCGCCGCTGCTTCCTGTCGTCGCTACGTAATATGTCGTCATGGTCTTGTTCCTCAACCTTAGCGTTGCATTTACAAGTCAACCCCAGCGTTGCATTTACCGCTTAGTGTTTTTTGGTTGCCTGAGCCTTGCGGCGCCAGTTTATAGGCGGCCATTCTGGGGCGTGCAACAGCAACGCCACAGTAAGTGCTTGTTAAGCATGGCCTTATTGCTGCCACATTATCCGAATCGAACAAAAGTTACGTTTTGAAATACTTGGTGAATTTCGAACTGCCCCAATTAAGCCCAGATTTAAATCTCGCATATGGCGAATAATTCTTTCCGCAACTATTGCGATACGCACTCCTTGAAAACATTAGAAAAACACGGTAGGCGATACTTGAATTCCCGGAAAATCGCGGGAATCGGCTTTTTTTTCTAAAATGAACTAATTTAGGCAGTCTAGCCTTACGGATTGCTATAAATTGATGTGGTATTGGGGGATGACTGCGCCGGAATCGAGCAAATCTGACGCACAGCTGATGGCGCTCCGCCGTAACCTCCCGGCAGCGACTATACTTTCGCTCTAGGCCGGGCCTGCATCAGGTCGGGATGTGGGTGCAACCCGTTCCAGAAGGACGCGATTCTCCTGCCCAGGGGATCCTGGCGGAGATGAGTGGTTCCAATCGCAGATTAGTCGCTCGGTGGACCTTGGAAGGCTGGCACGAGATCTGCCCGACTACCTAGGCACAGATATACTCCAACATCTTCCACCGCGTCGCGCGCCGCGGCGCCTTCACATCCTTGGCTGTCATCGCCCCGAGATAAGGCATTCGGTCGGCAATCGCCTCTCCCGGCTGCAGGATCGCCTCGATCGCGGCAGCCTTCTCGGCCCGCGTTGCGTGATCGTGCAAGTCCTGCACGCCCCGATCCGCAAGCCGTGTGGCCCAACAACAAGACATATAGCTTTCAGAATACGTTCTCGATTGGTTGCCGGCTGGGTTGCAGGCCTGGACGCTACTCCAGTATCAGGTCAGGTTCCCGCATTAGGAATTGGCGAGGCGCCGCACCGTCACGTGTGCCGAGGCGATATCGGCGCGCGACGGTCGCTTGCTGACGGCCACAGGCCTCGTCCTGGTGCGCCAGCGGCCGGGCTCAGTCGAGGGCGCCTCTTCCTGATGATCTAAAAAGAGAATGGTGTCGCCAATGTGGTTATCTGGCCGAAGTTCTTTGAGCACCCGTGACAGGTCGCGCTCGTAGCATCGATCATGGCGATCAACGGTCGCATCCAGCGCGAGCGCGAGGTCGTTCATCTCGTCGCCAAGCAGTTCTTCGGCCTCTGCGAGGCTGACAAGTCCTGCAGAGGCGATCCGGACCTCTGGTTGCCAATGGGCAGGGGCGGCAAGTTGGCGCATGGCACGGCCGTTGGGCGCGGCAAGCCCTAGCCGTCACAACACGAGATAAATTTAACTCGATCGGCCCATTGATTGGTTGAAGGTAGGAGCCGGACTTCTCTCGCGCGCTAAACAATATTTTCGATAGAAATCTACGAGATTCTGAAATTTTCTAACGAAGACAAAGATAAAGCTGTCATCGTGAGGGGGCGACGATTCCCACATCGGAGATGAACTGGTGCCGCCCAAAGACAGCGCCTTCTTTTGTCAGCGCTAACGCGCTCCTTGGGAGCAATGGGAGGCAGACGCGGTACCAAATCGTAATTTCACTAGAAAATTTTATCGCTTACCCCAAACGCGTGATGCGCATAAGCAACTATTAGGATTTTACTTTGGTGCGCCGATTAGAATATTTGGCTTTCGGGCAGACGTGCCATTAGCAGCATTATGTTTAGATCTCCTTAATGAGATCTTAGGTTGGGGGAAGTAAAATGGTAACAACAGTAAAGCCACACGCTGCCGATGACTTCGATAGCTTCTACGAAGACGCAATGATATCTGGAAATTTGCTTGCGAATGACACCGCAGGAGCCAACGGAAATAAGTTTCTTCGCTTCTTCGATGGTGAAAATGTACTTGCGAAGAAAGTGGGGCAGATCACAGACATTGAGGGCGAGTACGGAACTTTCCACGTCAAGGCTGACGGTTCCTATACCTACGACCTGAAAGAAGATGTCAAAGGAGCACTAGAAGCGGGCCAGACCCTCGTCGAAAAGATCGACTATAAGATCTCGGATGGAAGCGGAAACACCGACGTGGGGCGTTTCGCACTTGAGATCAAAGGGGTAACAGATGGACCAGTTCCACAAGCAATTCTCATGGATTTTGAGACTGGCACCCACTACGGGACTCTACGTGACTATGCAGGCTTCGACTTTGCTTCCACCAATCAAGGAGACCACTATGGGATGGTCCTATATGTGGACGAGTGGTTTGCGTCGCTGTATCCGGGTATCGCTCAAGCCAACCAACCGGGCGGCCACTATGTTATTTCAAGCAACATCACAGATAAACTCATAATCACCCGCCCCGATGGCGCCGATTTTGACTTCAATAGCGCGGCCTTTGGTGCCCAGTACGGCAATCCGGACCTTCATGTGATGGGCTCGAAAGACGGCGTCGTTGTGTATGATTTCAGCGTCAATTCCGTCGATGGAAGTGTTCGCGATCTCGACATTAAGGACGTGGACACGGTCGTTGTACAAGGTACGTACGGTCTAATCATGGACAACCTTTCATTCTCCGGTACGTGGCTGGTTTGAAGGTTCATATTGATCGGTTTTGTCGGGGTCTATGGCGACATCGGCCCCTTTTGCTTGAGCTGGCTTAAGCGGCGATGTCCGCGATTTCTCCGAACTGGCAGAGAATGGGCGAATTGCTCATATCGCCGCTCTCCATGTCCACCATCACCGCAGAATCAGCAAAGCCGACAAACCGGGCGGGCATCGCGCCCGCGAGGCGTTCTGCTTGCGCTGGGTTCGGAGGAGAAATCATGCTACCTCGCGCTCAGCACCTGATCGTCATGGCAATCATATCTCTGGTGATGTGGTCCGCGCTCTTCAAACTGTTGGGCTGGCTATAGTCTCACTGATGGGAGCGAGGCCGACAATTCACCTTGGCAACAACCGCGAGCGCCCGTGGTAGCGACCGATACCCGACTCTTCGATAAAATGTGCCGTCGGGCTTTGAAGGGATCTCTGCGAAAGCGCAAGTGTGAGCCATTAGGTGAGGAACAAGTTCATCGCGCGCTCTCGTGTAACGCGTTATAGTTTCAAAGGTTCCGGCGCACACACTATCGCCTAACGCAAAGTATATATGTAATCTCGTTATAATGGGAAAATATCGCAAGCTTGTGGGCCCCGGTATTTCCTCTGGGTCGTTAGATTTGTATCAATAAAATGACGGAATTTACACAACGAGTATAGCATGGGTCGGAAAGTAAACTCCAAACGTTCACCAAGCCGAAATCTATCACTTTCCCTCGAAGCATCAATTGGGGTTCGTGCATAGGAGGGAAACGAAGCATCATTGTCTGATGCTTCGAGACATCCTTTACGCTTGGTGGAATCAAAAGGTCCACCGGAAAGCACCAATGGGCTCTGAGCTGGTAGGGTTGCGCCACGCGTGGGTTTGGCGTTGAAGACTCAAGGTTGGTACATCCTCAGTCCTACCGGTCACGCATTTAACGGGGGGGTGTGGCAAACGAGATCGCGGCGGTGCTGCCAGCTTAAACTATTGGTCGTCTCTTCCCAAAGGGTTTCGCGAAGAGTGCCACAACAGCATTAAGTGTCATCGCTACCGCAGAAGGTTTCTTGATCATCGGCGGAAGGCCCATTACCAGGCGCTGATTCCCCGTCAGAGAAACGGTATCGGCCAGTGTCCACGTATTGCCCGTATCGACTTCGATAAGACCTTGGGCACGAGCGAATTTGACGATCTCGTCGTCTGCCAGTCCAAGGCCTTCAAGTTTTCCGTTGTTGGCTGCGATGTCGCGGAGGAGTTCTTCGACTGTAGTTGGAAGTTGCATTTTCGACCCATGACCCTTAACCCACGGTCGCGATAGCAGGTTGCAAGATTCTCGTAAATCGTGCAGTGCAGCAATGAAGCCGAAAACACCAAAGATAGTTAGCGCAAGGATTAATCGCTAGCCAGATCAGCGTTCGGCCGGCGCTATTGCCTCGTTAAGCCGGCCGAGGCTGCGAGCCTACGCCGTGGTTGACTGCCCTGTGCTCGACCCTCCGACATGGTGCTGCGCCTAGTCCCAATTGATATGCGCGATTGGACGCGCTTACCGCTAGTCGTCAAAAAGGGGCCGCGATACCGGGTCGAACTGACATATCGAAAGGCGGCCAAGCTTGGTGAACATCAACTACTCTGGCGCGCCCACCATGCGCACGATGACGATAAAAGTTCCGATTGATGAATGGGGCGTTTCATGGCCCCCCGCCACTTCACAATCTGAAGCGTAGTTACAGCCCCGCCGTTCACATCGGTTGCGGAGGCCCTACCATTTTGAGTTTATACCTTAGTAAGATGAGCAATACTGCCGATATGACTAAGGTCCGCGAGGCGAGACAGATGGACAAGATCCACCAGAGTGGGTTCATCCTTTCCGCCGCGATGAATGACGTAGAGCGATCGTTAAAAGCGATAAAGAGGGACGAACGTCTGATCTGCGGTCGCTACAAAATAAACGCGCGATCGCCAACTATGCCCCATGATTATTTGAGTGAGAATGAATAAGCGCATGGTTCTTTTGCTTGCCAGGCGACCCGGGTTTGGGAAAAGGAGAGAAGGTAAGCTTCCCCGATCGTAGCTGTATCCGTCAGTTCGATCTGCTCTACGCCCGAGCGGGATTGAAAATCTCTGCGCGGCCCCTTTTGCAGTGTGTAGTGGCAATATGGGTTGATCGTGACAGAAAACATGACCGTTCTCGTGACGCTGGGGACGATCTTATAGACCCTACCAGTCCCGAGGGCCTGTCCAGTAATGTTGATTGTGTCTTTGAGTTGATAGGTCTCTAGTGGCTCGGCGAGAGCTAGAAGCGGTTGAGCAGCGAATATCACGACTAAAAGCGTTCGGATGGATTTGGGCACGATGTCTCCTGAAAAGACACCCTGTTCACAGAACCAAGAGAATAGCGAGGGAAATCGCCGCCAAAGCCGCGGGCTGCCCGCTCCCGAGCATCGAAGGCCGATTCCTTCACGGCCTGTAGCGTGTGCGTGGGGTCGAATAAGGAGCGCGCGGCTGGTCAACGCGTTTATTTATGGCAACATCCGCGACTGCGCCGCGTGCTGACCCATACGCCGCCACATCCGCGCACCGAACGCAAGGTGACAATTGGGGACGTGCGAAACCTAACGTCCGCAGGACCAGCCTATTCTTGCGTAAACCTCGCGCATCGCGTTAGATCAATTGCCTACCCCCCCACCACCGCTTCATCTCAAGCAGTCACACATAACGCTGCATATACCGACCGGTCATCGGTCTCTCGGCAGACATTGCAGAAGATTAAGGTGCTGTTTGCGTGATGGCGAGCTATTAAGCTGCGACATGCGTATACAATGGCTGATCATAGCGACGTTGATGAGTTTGTTGATGTGGGGGGGCCTTTTTGAGGTTGCTCACGCGTTTTTGCGAGCTGCTGACTACGGAAAAGTCGAAATTGCTCGTATGGAGCGGCGGCTGGAAAGGCACGTACTTTGATCGCGCGCGTGGCCACCAACACAACGGAATGGACAAGTACTGAAAATGAGCTCTGGCATTGCGTGCGGGCTAACTTAGTCATCAGGCGATGGTTGGCTACGGCGAATCGCGTGACGCTGAGGAACGCGGGGCTAGATTGTGTCGCCCGCGCAGCAATCACACTGTCGCCGCCAGCATCAATTAACCAAATCATCTCGGCTCATCGAGAGCGAAAATAGCGGTTCCTCTGCCTATAGGGTTGCGTTTGGATCGTCGCTGGTCCTTATTGCCGAGCGTTAACCGGAGCAAGCGCGTATATGGATATGAAGAGAGCTGGTGATGTTGCCGGCGCAGGCCATCGTGTTTCTCAACATGGCCGACGCTATTACTCGCTTGATGCGATGCGTGGCCTTGCCGCTTTACTTGTCGCGACCTACCACTTTCGGGAGGCCTACGCGCCGTCAGCGCATCTGGCAGTCGATTTCTTCTTTGTGCTCAGCGGGTTCGTGATAACCGAAGCCTATCGCCAAAAGTTATTGGAAGGCATGAAAACCTGGTCGTTCATGAATGCAAGGCTCGCACGCCTGTATCCGCTGTTTCTGGTGGGTATTGTCGTTGGGTTGCTTCAGATCATTATTCTAACCGCCATGGGCGAACGGACGCAGAGCTGGCCTGATCTCGTTTTGTCCTTGATCGCAAACTTGCTGGTCCTTCCAAGCCCCTCGTATTTTTTTGCAAACCATCCAATGCAAGGCTTGTTTCCAATCAACGGCCCGGCCTGGTCGATGTTCTGGGAGCTTCTGGTCAACCTTCTTTTTGCGGCAGCGTTGTTTCGCTTGTCAGCGCGAGCGATTGGCGTGGTAATCTTGCTGGCTGGGGTGATCCTCGCCTTTGATTGCTTTCATTACGGCTCGCTGAATATTGGCTGGGAATGGCCCTCGGTATTTGGGGGCCTTCCCCGCGTGGTTTTTTCCTTCAGCATCGGGATCATTTTGAGCAGGGTCGTTGGTCGTCGTCCCGCGCTGCGTGAAGGTTGGATCGCAGTCTTCCCGGTGGCCATTTTGCTGTGCTGCCTGTTAATCCCCGTGCACGGTTCCTACCGCGTCGTATACGATCTTCTATTCTGTGTGATCGTTTCGCCCGTAATCGTTGCCTCTGGCGCCATGCTGGAAGTCGGCCCGCGAATGATCTCATTTGCAAGTTGGCTGGGTTACGTTTCGTATCCCCTCTACATTGTCCATCGAGGTGTTATCGGGCTTTACAAGCCAATCTCAGAGAGCAGCGGGTTCGTTGGTATCCTCAGTCTCATCGCTTGCTTGACGATCGCTGTTGCGTTTGCCTTCGCGATGAGCCGAACTGTGGACCGTTTGAGCCGCAGAAAAAAGGCTTAAGGCCGCGCATTTGAAAATCGGAACCCTGAGAAGGCCAGTGCATTCTAAGCGGATCTGGAAAAGTGCTTGTACGTTGATGGCTGATTGATTCCTCAAAACTGCTTTTACCGGATATGCCGGTGATGGTGGCCTCACGCGGCTAACCTAACGTAACGGCTGATGGTCGAACGAAAGTCGGCAGATGCATCCTGGACCGGGCATCAAATTCAACGGTGCTGAAAGAACGCGCAATCGTTTGTCAAAACCATCAGACGGCAAGTCAGTGCAATAGCTCGAATGGCCGAGAGCGGATATGGCGCTGCCTCGGCATTGCATTCGCTGCAAGCTAGATCACGGCGTGCGACTGCGCATGCAGAATAGCTTCACTAAATAGTCGAGTTGCCGGTTTCTCTGATTGAAAAACTGGCGAACTGAACTCGACCCTCAGCGCGCCCGCCGTGGCTTGCTGAACCACCGGGGGAGTGGAAGGCGTCTGCTTTTACTCCAGTCGTTGTTAGCGGGACCCGGTGTATGGGTCTCGCGTGAGCCTTCTTTGTCAGTAGGCGCGAGGCTGTAGAGCTTGCTTCCATCAGGCGCTATGTCGCCGAGAAGTTCGTCAATTGTTATAGGCAACAACATTTTCGACCCGAGTATCGTTAAATCCACGGTTGCCATAGCAAGTCGAAAATTGCACGTAAATCGAACGGCTCTGAGATGACCGATGAACCGCGCAAGAAGGTTATTTGGTAAGGTTAAGAATCCAGAAGTTCATCAATAAAGGCGAGACATTCCCGTGAGGTCCCGACCAGGGATGGTGCACGGGTTCCTGAATATCAGGGATTCGCATATTCTTCCTTTGGCTTTTCGGCACCCTCGCAGTCGCCCACGGCTAAGTCGCTAGAACATCTGCGAAGAGTAGCACGAAGATGAGCCCGGAGATTGCACCGATAGCGGCACCCACCGCTTTTGCCACCGCATGATGAAAACGAGCGTGACGACCAGGAAAGAGGCTTTGAAGATGTTCGGAAGCCCATGCCGCAAGGATGGCGAAAATAGCAGCGATCCACGAATATAGGGGGAAGGAGATGACGACTAAAAAAGCAGTTCCCGCAAAGGCAATTGCTCGCTCATTTCGCGGGGCCGACGTGATCTTTGGTCTCAGATCAGATGGACCGACTGTCATAAACGCGATGAAAGCAATAGACAAAATGGCGAGCAATCGAATGAAAGAAAGAATATCCATCATCTCACCCTAGCTAGCGATTGTAACAAAATACTGAAGCCTGGTGTGGTTTGCACTAGGGGGTTGGTTTGCAGGGCAAGCGATCTGCGAGCGCCGTAGATTCCGACACAGCCAGTCTATCAACACGTGGTTGATTTGCAGCCAAGCAGGGGCCAGATTGTTGAAGTCCCTATCTGACAAGGCTCCCGAAAGCGGCCATAGTAAGGGCTGACGCTTTCTCACGTACGGTAAGCTCGGAGAACAACGGTCCCAAAGAGTGTCGGTGCGCCGAGGTCAAACGGGTGAAAGACAAAACGTGGCTTAACCCACCCCTTGTTACCGTCATCGAGTGAGCGAACGCCGAGTTTTTTTGCCAGCGGCAGATATCGACGATTGAGGCCATATCGAGGGCTATCAGGCTGATCGTCCGTCGTCATCTTGATACTGACTCTTTTCGATCGTCGTCAGGTGTTAGAATGTGTAGAGATCTCCTGTGAGGGAGAGCGTACCTTACGATCCGGCACCTTCTCAAAAACAATCCCCTTAGACTACGCCATACGCGACAAAACACCGATGCTCCAGTCGCTCGCAGGGGCCAGCCGGGATGCCCGGCAACTGCAGTTTCTAGCCCCAGACGCCCGGGGCGCGATCCCTTGTGCGCCCCACATGAACCAGGCTATCGGCAGAGCAACGCCTAGAATGCACGCCGATTGTATTGGTCGACACAGGAAACGTTTCGATCACAGTCCTTTGGCGACGTAGCTCATCGTTAACTTGGATATGCAGAACAAGTTGAGTAGGCTTTATGTTTATGCCTATCCTCTAATATTAGTTCCATTGGAAGTGCGTTCGATAGTGAAGCTGCTATCCTTTCGCGGAGCAAGAACACGTGGTCGTGCTCAGGGCCTCGAGGAGCAAAACCGCAGCGATACTAAGTCGTGATAGTTGGTTTGTACCGTAGCCAACAAGATTTTTGCTGCTGGTGATAACGGGTGCCGGCTGATCGAAGCGAGCATAGCACAAGAAAATAACCACAGGGGAAACACCATGGCATTATCCAAACTTGAAGAACCAGGGGCTTTGGGCCTGACAAGACTGCTCGGTGTGCTGACAGAGTTTCGCGCGCGGAGCATTGCGCTCGCGATGCTGCCTGTCGTCCTGGTGTTAATTCTCGTCAAGCCAGATGAATTCGAACCTGACGAATTCTAGCACTCGCGGTCGAACTGCCATCACCGACCGAGACCATCATTTCGGCTGAAGTTGACGTGAAGTGGCAAGGGGAGCTTCCAGCATGCTCTTCCAATTTGTGACGATATCAAGAATCGAAAGGAGGACGCACGCCGGGTCGACCGCATGGCTGAGCGTCAATCCATGAAAAGAGGTACACCGCGGTATGGCAGGCCGCGATCAAGCCGTCTGAATTGGCCCCAAGTTAGGATCGTGCGCCGAGGACGGCATCGAATATGGCGGTAGCTCAAGGGCGGACAGGCGACGTATATAGACCCGTCAGCACCCTATTATAGGTGAGAGCTACAAAGAGAAAGGCATGGCTTCATCGGAAGCCATGCCCGTTTTACAGCAAAATGCCCTTTCGGACGTTCCAGATATCAGACGCCAAAGAGCGATGCGTCAGCGCCGTCGATATGGAGCGTGAGCTTTGCGGAATCGGTGTGGCCGAGGCCGTCCGAAATCTTGTAGTAGCGCAGTTCTTCGGTGACGCTGTCACCGCTGCCCAAAGAGTCCTTGACACTCTGATCGAGGTCGTAGGTGAAGGAGCCGTCCGACTTGAAGTGGAACGTGCCGTACTGACCGTCGATGTCAGTAACGCCATTGGCGGCGATCTTCGTGCCAGTCATTGTACGGAAAAAGGTGTTCCCGTTATAATCGCCTGGCTTGTCGTTATCCAAGATATTTCCGCTAATAGTCGCATCTTCACCGAACGTGTATTCGTCATTGACTGCGACTGGACCATTAGTCACGCCGTGGATGTCGAGATGCAGGACGGCAACGTCGGTATTGCCCGAGCCGTCGGAAATTTTATAGGTGATCTTCTCGCTGAGCGTTTCACCGTTCGTGAAATTCACCTTTGCGTCTTCATGAAGCGTGTAGGTGTAAGTGCCGTCCGCCTTGACGTGAAACGTACCAAATTCACCTTCGATGTCAGTGACCTGACCAGCCTTCTTGGCGAGCACACTTTCGCCGTCGAAAAAGCGCAGGAACTTGTTGCCGTTTGTGCCGCCGACATCGTTCGACAACAGATTGCCCGAGATTGTGTCGTTCTCGGAGAAGCTTGCGAAGTCATCATTCGCGACGGGATTTGCCATTGTAATCTCCTCAACTGAATACCATCGACCCTCTAAGGTCGCGTGAATGGATTATCGGTGATGATAGTATCCCGTCAAAGACTTTAACTGGGGGTTTACTATAATACAGCGCATTGTTGCTGATTAGCCTCACCCGTATGGGTAGTATTTCAAAACGAAAATCATGAAAGTTTATTACTGAACTGAAAAGAAGCATTGGAATTGTTCACTCGCACGGAAACGTCGTGTCGACTGACCAGATTTCATACAAACCACAAATAACATATAATAAACTGTCATTTACTGCGGCGATGCACTCCGTTACGCTGTCCCTTGCAAGACATAGCTCTAACTCGAAAGGCTTACCCTGGCTTGGGGTAAGCCTTTTTCTTTAGTCCTCCTTGTTTGTCTGTACGAAGGAGTGCTCTCCGATCAACGGATCGCGCTCATCTAGGGTTGAAAACTCGTCCCTCAATAAGGCTTGGCGTTATGACGATACTGCTCTCGGAGAACTTCGTCCCAGTTCTTGCATCTTGCAAGCTCTCGGATGACGTCCATTTCCACAGGCGTTATCTCAGATGACATCGATCACTGCGCAGAATTGAGAGAGATTAAAATGCCTCCGTCACAGGATTCCGCCCGACGGTGAAGGCGGCGCAAGCATCGCTCTGCGCATCCGTGAACTGGCCGCCATCTCCTTGGCGTGACGTGGACGGCTGAACTCCAAGCTCAATAGTTTCTTTTCCCGACCAGTGTGCGCTCCACTTGTCACCCGGCAGATGCGTCACGTCTCCCGGCCACGGGCCGAAATGTCTAGGCGATTGCCCGGCAAGAAACTCATGATCATGTCGCCAGGATGTCCGAAATGACCAACTGTTCTAACGTGGTGAATAACGTCAACGACCCACTCTGCCGCGATCCAGTAGAAAGCAGCCCACATGATGAGACTGGTCAGGGTTGTAATAATAAACCAAGAGATGCGCATTGCCGGACCGTAGCGCGCTATTACCCGATACGCACGTCGATATTTTCAAGCCGGCCAGCTTTCACTGAGCGGCTCGCACACGTTCTGTGTGTAAATGGATTATTTCGAAAGAACAAAAATTTCTTGAAGATTTGACTTCAACAGTGTGAGGGGCCCGGATTGGCATGGCGCTTCTTCGCACGTATCAACCGGAGGATATTACGGTCCGCCCAAGATTTGTCTGTATCGATCGATACCAGTATCCTTTGCTTTCTCCATATATACTCGGGGGCCAGTATGGGAGATGTTGGGAAGCATTGCGACACTGCAGCGGACTACGTTCATGCGCAGCCCAATCGTTCGATGGGATATCTTTTTGGTCCCTTAGTGAATGTTCTGCGAACGGACCCATCAATCATACGGGTCTTCGAGATTGGCTGCGGGACGGGAGATGTTGCGGCGGGGCTCGTTGACGAGGGTTTCGATGTAACCGCAACAGACCCGTCAGAGGATGCTCTACGCCAGGCGCGGCTGAAGTACCCAAAACTGATACTCGAGGACGCGTCCGTCTACGATGATCGATTGGCCGAACGCTTTGGCACGTGGGACGCTGTCGTGGCCCTGGAGGTCGTTGAGCACCTTTATCGTCCGAAGTTGCTTGCCACTACGGCTTATAGTCTCCTGGCGCCAAATGGTTTATTTGTTCTTTCAACGCCCTATCACGGTTATTGGAAAAACTTGGCGCTTGCGCTCACAGGGAGGTTCGATGAGCATTTCATGCCATTGCGTGATCACGGCCACATAAAATTCTGGTCCAAGGCCACCATCACCCAATTGCTTGAGGGAAGTGGATTTCAATCAACCGTCATCACTGGCTTGGGACGCTTCCCACCATTTTCCAAGTCTATGCTCGTTGCTGCCAGGAAATAGGGGCGCAACGAGTATAATTGAGAAAATAAACAATGGTTTTGGTCTGCCCAATCAATTCATGGGCGCGAGACCGTTTTTCTGCTCGTGTTGGTGAATAGTATGACGCAGCCTCTTTGCAAGTGAAAGCGCCCCCTGCATTTTCCCTGCGTCAAGCCCATTGCAATAGCTTCGGAGATTTTCTTTGTCCGTAACGTCGGCGGCACTGTTTTCGACAATGAGCTGATACCAGGCGCATGCCTGCACAAGATCAATCGCAACCGCACCCCGGCAACCTGACATGAGACAAAATGCGAGCTCCCGCTGAGGAAGATACGCGCCTTTCAACGCTTGGGGCAGATCATTCAGGAATTCGCTTCGTCTTTGCTCGCATCCAACGGGATCGGAAGCGTCGGCGCATCTGCTAGTTACCAGCGGCTGGGCATGCGCATGGGCCTGAGGGGCGAAAAGGATCGCGATCGGGAGCAAAAGCCGCAACATGGCCATAGCCTTTCGTCATAACAGCTACCGCTGGATCAAACTCCGCATTCCATATCCTGGCAAGAGTCCCAAACGCCGCAGAGACGCGACTTCGTAGTGTCAAATCGGCGGCGCGTCTCCCGGACATGAACTTGAGGATCGGCTGATCGACATAGCGGCGAAGGCCAAGCATCAACAGACACGTCCCCTAGCGTCACAAACTGAAAAGACGACAGGCGTTGATGCCTGTCGTCTTGTTGCATGGCAATGGCTGGCGCCGCCGCTCTCTATAAGTGTATCGTCAACTTGAAAGGAGCCGTGCTTATTGCTTTTGCGACTTCCGTCCGACGGCAAAATACTCAAATCCGTATTTCACTACGTCACTCAACGAATAGATGTTTCGGAGATCCACCATGACAGGAGCCTTCATCAGCGACTTCAGTCGCGTGAAGTCCAGCGCACGGAATTCTTCCCATTCGGTGACAATTACGACTGCGTCGGCGTTGGCCGCGATCTCGTAAGGGTCCTTGCCGTAAGTGACCGCGCCAAGGACAGCCTTAGCGGCATCCATACCTTCAGGATCGTAGGCGTGCACCGAGGCGCCGCCATCGAGCAGCGCCTGAACGATGGTGATTGACGGCGCGTCACGCATGTCGTCTGTGTTCGGCTTGAAGGTCAGTCCGAGGAGGGCAATTTTCTTGCCGCGAACATCGCCATCGCATGCCGCAATAACCTTGCGGCCCATGGCGCGCTTGCGATTGTCATTGATCGCAACGGTGGTCTCGATCAGGCGGACCGGGCTGTCGAAATCCTGTGCTGTCTTGACGAGGGCCAAGGTATCCTTCGGGAAGCAGGAACCACCATAGCCTGGGCCGGCGTGCAAGAACTTGTCGCCGATGCGCTTGTCCATGCCGATACCCTTGGCGACCTTCTGGACGTCTGCCCCAATCTTTTCCGAAAGGTCTGCGATCTCGTTGATGAAGGTGATCTTCATCGCGAGGAAGGCATTGGCAGCGTATTTGATAAGTTCAGAAGTGCGGCGTTCGCAGAAGTAAAGCGGCGCCTCATTGAGATAGAGCGGGCGATAGACTTCGCGCATGACTTCGATCGCGCGTCCGTCCTCGGTGCCGATCACGATACGGTCGGGACGCTTGAAATCGGTGATAGCCGCACCTTCCCGCAGGAATTCAGGGTTGGAGACGACGGCGATATCCTTGTCCGGAAACTCTTCGCGGAAGATCCGTTCGATCTCATCACCTGTGCCAACAGGGACTGTAGACTTCGTCACGACAACTGTGAATCCCTGGACGGCCGCGGCGATTTCTCGCGCAGCCGCGTAGACATAGCTCAAGTCCGCATGCCCGTCGCCACGACGTGACGGTGTGCCGACGGCAATGAAGACGACGTCGGCGTCGCCGACCGACGGGTCGAGGTTAGTGGAGAAATCAAGGCGACCTGCGCTGCGGTTCTGCTGGATGATGGCGTCAAGACCCGGTTCGAAGATCGGCACCTCGCCGGCTTCCAGAGCCACAATCTTTGCCTCGGATTTATCAACGCAGGTCACATGGTGACCAAAGTCGGCGAAGCAGGCGCCAGACACCAATCCTACATAACCAGAACCAATCATAACGATACGCATGAAGTTATCTCCAGTTCAATATTAGCCCCGTTTTCGCTATATGTTGCAACGCAACAAATCAAGCGCAAATGGGTGCTAAAAATGGGAATTACGAACGCCCAAACTCATCGACGATGCGTATAATGTCGTCCTCACCGAGGTAGGAGCCCGTCTGAACTTCAATGAGTTCGAGCAGAATCTTGCCTGGATTTGAAAGGCGATGAACCTCGCCAAGCGGGATGTAAACCGACTCGTTTTCTCGTAACATCTGGACGTTGTCGCCGATCGTGACCTCCGCGGTCCCCTTCACGACAATCCAGTGTTCGGAGCGGTGATGGTGCTTCTGCAGCGACAGCTTCTTGCCCGGCGTCACGAAAATCCGCTTCACCTGGAAACGATCGCCGTTGAAGATCGAAGTATAGCCGCCCCATGGACGATAGGAGGTGGGGTGCGTTTCCGTCAGCTTCGATGTCTTCTTCTGCCCGGCCAGCAGCTTGACCAGCTTGCCGACGTCCTGGCTATCCTTCAACGGGCCGACGTAGACGGCATCCTCACTGGCAACAACGGCGACATCATCCATACCCTGGACGGCGAGATGCACGCCGTGGGTCATCACAAGCGAATTTCTTGTGTTCACAACAGTGGTGTTGGCGGCAGCGATGTTGCCGTTTTCATCCTGAACGCCGGTTTTCCACACTGCATCCCAGCTGCCGAGGTCCGACCATTTGAAGGCTGAAGGTACGACCGCCGCCTTGGACGTCTTTTCCATGATTGCATAATCGATGGAAATATCGGGGCTCTTTGCAAAGTGTTCTGCATCGAGGCGTGTGAAGTCCAGGTCGCGTGTCGCTTTGGAAACCGCCTTGCCGGCAGCTTTGAGCACATCCGGCGCATACTCCTCCATTTCGGAAAGCAGCTCCGCAACAGGAAACATGAAGATGCCGGAGTTCCAGTAGAAACCGCCGGCGGCCAGCATTTCCTCGGCTTTTTCGCGGATCGGCTTTTCGACGAAGCGCTTGACCTCGTGCAAGCCGCCAGAGAGTTGCTTGCCCGCCTCTATATAGCCGTAGCCGGTGGCGGGCTCCGTAGGTGAGATGCCGAAGGTCACGAGCTTGCCCTTGGCGGCGGCGTCGCGCGCTATACGGATGGCGTCGAAATAGGCTTCGTCGGCGAGGATCTCGTGATCGGACGCAAGCATCTGCACGATCGCATCCTTGCCGAAATGTTCGACGGCGAGGGTTGCCGCTGCGGCCACTGCTGCAGCGGTGTTGCGCGCGACGGGTTCGAGCAGAACCGCTGCGAGCGGGATGTCGAGCTCACGCGCCTGCTCGGCAACAAGGAAGCGAAAATCCTCATTCGTCACGACGATTGGTGCTTCGTAAAGCGCAGGATCGGCAACGCGGACCAGGGTTTCCTGAAACAGCGTCTTATCCCCGACGAACTGGATGAACTGCTTCGGCGCAGTTGCGCGCGAGAGCGGCCAAAGGCGCGTACCCTTGCCACCGGCCATGATCACGGGGACGATTTTCTGTGTCATAGTGTGCTCTTCCTCGAAATGAACGGCCAAATTTTCACATGCTTAGCGGGCTTCTGCCCAGCGCTTAATTCTGGTCAATCCCGCAGCCAAAAGTTCTAAGGCGGCGGACTCGTCTGCCGCTTCTACATAACAGCGCATTTCCGGCGCGTTACCCGAAGGGCGAAAATGAATGATGCGACCATCGCGCAAGGTCACACGCAATCCATCGATATCGCTTTTTGAGCCGACATCGCCGATGGGCCGCAGAAATTCTGAAAGATTTGCGTCGGAGCCGCGCAGATAGGCCATCAAGGCGGCGCTGGTTTCGACAGGGAAATTCTCAAGACGATCAGCTGCCGCGAAGGGCAGCTTGTAGGACGCTGCAACGACCGAAAGCGGCTGTTTGCGGATTGCGGCAAGCGACAGGGCCGCCAGCATCGGCATGAAGCAATCACGCGTCGGCAATGCCCGGACGTTGCGGCCGTTGATGTCGAAGCGTGTTGCCATCAGCATGCCGCCATTCGCCTCGAACCCCATGACGAGATCCTTGCCGGCGGCAACTGCATCTTCCATGCCGGCAATGACAAAGGGTGAGCCGACACGGGTCCGGATAACTGTGAAGGGGCCAGCCGCCTCAATGCCGGAATTGGAGGTGACGGGGGTGACGACGGTACCGGCGCCCAAGAAATTTGCTGCAATCAGCCCAAGGAGATCGCCGCGCAGCGGCGTTCCGGTCTCGTCTGCAACGAGGGGACGATCACCATCGCCATCGGTGGAAACGATCGCATCAAGGCTGTGTGTCGATGCCCAGCCCTTCAAAAGCGCAATCGTCTCTTCAGAAACAGCTTCGGTATCGACGGGGATAAAAGTCTCCGAGCGGCCAAGCGAGATGACTTCGGCGCCGTAGTGGGCAAGGATATCCACCATCAGATCGCGGGCGACTGTGCTGTGCTGATAGACACCGATTCTTATGCCGGCAAAGGTGGCAGCCGGCAGGAGGGCGGCGTTGCGTTCGAAAAACAGCTGCAGGCACGGAGCAGAATGATCTTCCGCATCGGCAGGAGTGCTGACGACAGTCTCGCCAGAGGCTTCGATTTCAGCCGCAAACTGCGTGATGGCGGCTTCGTCCGCTTTGTCTATTTCGCCGTCCGGGCGGTAGAACTTGATGCCGTTGCGATCCGCCGGAATATGCGAGCCTGTAATCATCAGGCACGCAGCGTTTCGCTCAAGACCATAAAGTGCGAGTGCCGGGGTCGGGACATTGCCGCAATCGAGGATTTTAAATCCGAGGCTCGCCAGAGCACCGGCGCAATTGCCTGCGATCTCCGGGCTGGAGTCGCGATAGTCGCGCCCGATCAAGATGGCATCACCCGGCTGCGCCTTCTTGCTCTGCAGCAAATATCGGCCGAAGGCCGTGGCATAGAGCGCCGACGGGCGCCCTTTGAGATCCGCCGACAGACCCCGAAGGCCGCTTGTCCCAAACTTCATGCGAAACACCCTCGCGCTTTGAACTACCGTTTCTACTGTGCTGATTTGCTTGGGTAAACAGCAAAATCGGGACATAGTTAAACCGGTCAGCGGCATAAGCGAAGTATTGCCATCATTTCCGCATCGTTACCAGGGTTTTTGCTAATATTAATGAATATCCATTTTATGACAGTCCTTCGCTTTTGCGAGATGAAGAATATCCGATGCAAGTGTTGCGTATTGCGGCTGAAAGCATTTTTGCTAGAACGGCTTTCAGAAATGAGTTGCATCGAGCCGGGAGGTTTGCGTCGTGAGCGAGACGTCCGTCACTCTGGAAGAGAGCTGGAAGGCCGCTCTCGACCCGGAATTTTCAAGTCCGTACATGCAGCAGCTGAAAGCCTTCCTGCTGGAGCAGAGAGAACTCGGCCGGCCGATTTTCCCCAAAGGCAGCGAATATTTCCGCGCGCTCGACCTGACGCCGCTTGAGCAAGTCAAGGTCGTCATCCTCGGGCAGGATCCTTATCATGGCGCAGGACAAGCGCACGGGCTGTGCTTCAGCGTGCGGCCTGGCGTGCGCATTCCGCCTTCACTCGTCAACATCTATAAGGAGATGGAGACGGATCTGGGTATTCCGCGGGCAAGGCATGGCTTCCTGGAACATTGGGCCCAGCAGGGTGTGCTTTTGCTCAACAGCGTGCTGACGGTCGAGGAGGCACAGGCGGCCTCCCATCAGGGCAAGGGCTGGGAGCGGTTTACCGATGCCGTCATCCGCAAGGTCAACGATGAATGCGACGCCGTCGTTTTCATGCTGTGGGGCTCTTATGCTCAGAAGAAGGCAGCTTTTGTGGATACGCAACGGCATCTTGTGTTGAAGGCGCCCCATCCGTCGCCACTCTCGGCACATAACGGTTTTTTCGGATCGCGGCATTTCTCCAAGGCAAATACCTTCCTGCGCGCGCACGGACGCGAGGAGATAGATTGGCAACTCCCAGCCAATCCGTGAACACTTCAGTTTTGTTGTTCACAAAATAGAGACAATGCGTGTCGCCTTGTCGGGCTATGAGAAAAGGCTCCAAAGGCTCATTTATGACCCATCGAAAGCCCGGTTGCTGCGGGCAGAAAGGGTCTCAAATGCTCGATCAAATCAAGGGTCTGCATCACGTCACGTCGATGGCAGGAGATGCACGGACAAACAACCAGTTCTTCACCAATGTGCTCGGCCTGCGCCGCGTCAAGAAGACCGTCAATTTCGACGCTCCTGATGTCTATCATCTCTACTACGGTGACGAGACCGGTGCGCCAGGCACGATCATGACCTATTTCCCGTTCCCGAAGATGCCGCAAGGTCGTCCGGGCACGGGCGAAGTCGGAACGACGGTCTTTTCGGTTCCCAAGGGTTCGCTTGGATTTTGGAGCGATCGCCTGACGAAGCTCAATGCTGGCGGGCTGAAGGCGGAAGAAACATTCGGTGAAAAGCGGCTGAATTTTGCCGGCCCCGACGGCGACGGCTTCGCGCTCGTCGAGATCGACAATGATGAGCGGGCTCCGTGGACGCATGGTGGCATCAGCGAGGATCACGCGATCAGAGGCTTCCACTCCGTCGCCATGCGGCTGAGAGACGATGGCGCGACCTCCGAACTCTTGAAGTTCATGGGCTATGAAGTCCAGGAAGAACGGGATGGCGTCAAGCGGCTGATCATGCCCGGTGGCAACGGCGCTCATCTCGTCGATCTCGAAACGATGCCCAATATCGCTCGGGCGCTGCCGGGTGCCGGCTCCGTCCATCACGTTGCCTTCGCCGTCGAGAACCGCGAAAAGCAGCTCGAAGTCCGCAAGGCGCTGATGGATACCGGCTATCAGGTCACGCCGGTGATCGACCGTGACTATTTCTGGGCAATCTATTTCCGCACGCCGGGTGGCGTGTTGTTCGAGATCGCCACGAACGAGCCCGGCTTTGACCGTGACGAGGATACGGCCCATCTGGGCGAGGCACTGAAGCTGCCGGAACAGCATGCGCACCTGCGCGCGCTCATCGAGCAGCATCTGCCGCCACTCGAAGCCTAAGCGGAGGCAGAACGATGACTGATAATAGCTATGTGCACCGGCTGCATGCCGGTGCACCAGGAAAGCCCATCCTTTTCGTGCTTCACGGAACAGGCGGCGACGAGAACCAGTTCTTCGATTTCGGCAGGCGGTTGCTGCCGGACGCGACGATCGTTTCACCGCGTGGCGATGTTTCCGAATATGGAGCGGCCCGGTTCTTCAAGCGTACGGGTGAGGGCGTCTACGATATGGACGACCTCGCACGGGCGACGACGAAGATGGCGGGCTATGTCCAGAATCTGGCGGCTGAACATGGTGCTTCCAGCATCGTCGGGCTCGGCTTTTCGAACGGTGCCAATATCCTGGCGAACGTGCTTATAGAAAAGGGTATCTTCGATGCAGCCGCACTGCTTCATCCGCTGATCCCATTCCGGCCGCATACCAACCCGGATCTCGATGGGCGCAGAATATTGATCACGGCAGGCCAGCGAGATCCGATTTCGCCAGCTCCCCTGACGCAAGCGCTCGCTGACTATTTCGAAGGGCAGAAGGCGCAAGTCCGCACGGAATGGCATCCCGGTGGCCATGATATCCGGCCGAATGAAATTGAGGCGATCAAGGCGTTCGTGGACAACGAGAGGGTACGATTTAGCAATTCTTGAAGCCTCGATCGTCTCGAAGAATCGAACGCAAATTGCGCTGATACCCTGAAACGTGTCGGAGCTCACACCGACCCGGATGCGTGCAGTCAAACCTGCGGGAGGCTCACGCATTTCAAAAAAGCGGTTAAGAGAGCTCCGATACAAAATCGGCGGGGCCTGTTACAGGATGGACAACCGTCCTGCACTCATTTTTAAAACAGTAAGCCGGCCTGTTGCCGAGACCGCTGTGTCAATACCCACGCGCTGTGTTCCGACGTCAGGCCTACCGCTTGGCGTATGGCCGTGCACGACGACAAATGGCAGACCAGGACCATTCGCCAGAAACGGCTGACGTATCCACATGAGGTCGCTCTCGTTCTGCTTATCGAGCGCAACGCCTGGAAGAATGCCAGCGTGGACAAAGACAACCCGTCCCACCTGCAACAGGACGGGCAAGGATTCCAGGAACTCTATATGTTGCTCAGGGATTGAGTTATGTAGGATTCTCTCAAGTTCCCCCTTTTCCGAGGGTCTTTTCAAGATAAACTGCGGATCAATCCCATATGACTTCAGTGTGTCCGGGCCGGCGAATGCCAACCACTGACGCAGTGTCGCCGGATTGCGGTAAAACTTTGCAAATTCGGCGTCGTGATTTCCGCAAAGTGCTAGCCTCGCGAGACCGGAAGGCGGTGGTTCGCACAAGAAATCCAATACCTTGTCTGAATTTGGGCCCCGATCGACGTAGTCGCCCAATAGTACAATAAGCTTTTGGCCATCGATCGTCGCCGCATCCAACTCAATTTTTTCATGTGCTTCGACAAGCTGCTGGTAACATCCGTGTATATCGCTCATGGCGTAAATTGCGGCAAAATCTTCCTCACGGTAGTTTACCCGACCACGGCTTTGCTTGCTTTCGGCTCTAACTGAGCCCGATTTCGGTCGCCACGATATGAAGTTATGAAGCATTTATTCCGTCTTCGCGTTCTGCAGGCTCGAGGCTTCGCCTCTCTCGCTCCAAACTATATCTTCAAACATTCAATAGAAGCTTGCGGCTGCGGCCAATGATTGGGACAAACCACATATGGAGCGATATGATGTAGTTGATCGCCGGTCCGCGTAGCTGGCACCTCGCTGGCCAAAGAAGCTGAGCTGACTGGAGCTCAAAATCAAAGGTTTGGAGCTTCGTGCCGATCAACGATGCCAAATTCGATGGAGGTCTTGCGAATGTCGCTGACAGCTGTCGTATCACAGAAATAGCGAAACCGGGAGCTCGCTATCGGCCGGCGCGACCGTTCGCTAACGACGCCGGTTCGCCATTTTAATATTCTACTTTTGAGACGGGTCTTGCGCTTAAAGGGCATACCAGGTGTAGGGGTCCGCATCGGACTGAATTTTGTCCCAGCGAAGATCGGTATCGCGCCAGTTTTTGATAGCGCTCGTACGATTGTCAAGGACAAGATCACCGATTGTCGTTCTAACGACGAGGACAGCATGCCCCTCGCCGGAGCGAGTGTACGCGGTTGCAATACGCATGGCACGCGATGACCAACCGAGTGCCAAAAGGCGGCTGCGCTTGGTCAAGGCAAAATCCTCACAATCGCCCGAACGGACGTTGACCTGCCATATATCCCCTCCCAATTCGCCAACGCTGTCATTTCTACCGATCATCGTTTTGTTGACCGATAGATTGACGCTTTTGAGTTGCTGGAGAGCCTTGTCTTCAAGCGTTACCACTGGCTCACCCCGGTTGTCGGCACATTCACTTGGGTTGCGGGTGCAAAAAAGAACTTGCGCGAAGGGAGCGCCGATCTTCCGCTTTTCCGCCATATAGGCGAACGCAGAGCCTTGTGTAAGATTTCGCGTCATCCCACCTGGGCCTGCAGCATGGGCCGGGCTGATTAAGCCGGCCAGTATGCCGGAGGCAAGAACGAGTGCCGTCTTGTTTTTTCGCATCTCAAGTCTCCGCCCGACGGGCACGCGCCTCTAAACCGCCGCCCTATGACAATTAGAAGGCGGTTCGACTTGAGGCTAACTTTGATAGCTCTCTCCCGCCCTGTTCGTTCCAACTCTAGAGAGAGGCTGTCTCACTCTGCTTAAATGCATGGCTCGAATTTTATCTAACTCGATTTTTGTAATGACGAGAACATCGAAGCCGTGTATGCGGCAGCTGCTTGAGCATGAATTCAAGCGCTTTCATTGCTTTGAGAATACGATACACGAATGGGTTATTTTTTAAATAGACTACCCGCTTTGCGCGATGTTCTACTTTCAGCGTTCGTCTTATTGGTGGTCCTAACAATAATTCCGTTTGGGAGCGTCACGCTTTTCCCCTTTTCCTTCGCGGCAATCGGAATGTTTGTTCTCGCGATCATCTGTGGCGTCGTGCTCGGAGAGCCACATAACGCCAGATATGCTTTCCGAATTGCGCTTGGTTTGCTCGCGATCCTCGCCTCGTGGACCTTCGTCCAATCGATCCCCCTTCCCGGTAACTGGCTTGAGAATTCTGTCTGGCAATCCGTCAGACAAGTCGTTGGCGTTAAGCAAGGCGCAATTTCCGTTGAGCCAGCAGACACACGCAATGCGATACTCTTCGTCGCCTTGCCCTTCATGACGTTTTTGACAGGGCTAAGCATCTGCGACACGGATCAACGTGCAGAATGGCTGATAAAGGCCATGGGCGTAATTTCGGGCCTCATCGCTGTCTTCGGCCTGCTGCAATTTGGGGCGGCGCCCGGCACACTCATTGCGGTGAAGAAGGTTGCATATCTCGACAGCCTAACGGCTGTTTTCGTCAATCGAAACACTGCGGCCACCTTTTTGGGTGTCGGACTTCTTGTTCTAGCGATTCTTCTGCGCTCGGCTTCAAGGTCGGCTGCAGCGTATCCAATTGGCAAGACGGGCCGGACAACGAAGCTATTCATGGCGGGTTTTTATGCACTTTTGCTTTGCAGTTGCTTTACAGCTCTGATGCTCAGCCGCTCCCGTGCCGGCATCGCCTCTACGTTCGTGGCGATGTTTATTCTCGTCCTGTGGATTGTCGTGGCTTCAAGCAAAGCAAATGGTCTAGCGGCCCCGATGCTGAGACGCGTTCCCAGCGTCGTTAGGATTGTTGTCGCTGTCGTCGTGTTGGCACTTACTTTCCTCTCGTTTTCCGCTCAAGCCATTCTGCGTGCGAAGGAACGTGAACTATTTGATGATGACCGCCTGTGTATTTTACCCGGCATCTGGCGCGCTGTCTCAGATCACTGGTTGACTGGAACGGGCCTGGGAACGTTCAGAACCGTCTTTGCATCTTATCGCGACCCCGCGTGCGGGATCTTTGGCGTTTTCGATCGAGCCCATAACTTCTATCTTGAGGGTGTTCTTGGTCTGGGAATTGTCTTTCCTGTCGCGTTGATGATCTCCGTTGCGTCCCTTAGCGCGATTTTTTTATGGGGGTTCAAGCATCGCAGGCGCGGTCGCTCCTATGTCATCCTTGGAATATGTACCCTCATCCTGGTCATGCTTCATGCAACGGTCGATTTTTCTTTACAAATCCCAGGCTTCGCGATTTTCTTCGCAGCACTCTTAAGCGGGACCGTTTCAATCAGTCTGGGCCGGCGCTCCGTACCAAGTGAGAACGCAAGATCAGGATTATCCTATCGGGACGAGGTTGACTCGCGAATGGTGAAAATTTTATAGCCGAATTGAGAAACGCCGAGTCTCTGCTGGAGATTTTTGGAGCAGATGCATAGCGTTGCCCGCTTACCACAGTACTCAGCAGTTGTTTGTCTTACCTTTTCAAAGATTGGAAATTCTCTTGTCTTTTTTTTCATGGCAGGGCATTACGGCCAACGGCGTCAACGCGAGTTGTTCAATGCGTTTTAAAACATGCGGTATGCGTCCTCTTGCGGCTGTCCTGGTTGCATCAACTTTCCTAGCTAGTTGCACGGCCCTTCCCCGATCTGGTCCCGATGCTGCCGATATAGACAAGGACGCGGCGGTGAAAGTCACCACCAAGGACCGTCGAGTTGGTATCGACTACGCTTTGATCGACATAAACAAGGGCATACTATCCTATTTCGCCGAGCCGACGGCCACGAGCCTCAAGGGGTTTGGTGGCGGACGTGGTGGACCGCCTGAGATTCCGCTGGGCTACGGTGACGTGGTCCAGGTTGCCATCTTCGAAGCTCAAGCCGGTGGCCTTTTCATCCCTTCCGACGCCGGCAGTCGTCCTGGCAATTATATTTCTCTTCCCACGCAGACGATCGACCGTAACGGGACGATCACGATTCCTTACGCTGGGCGTGTGCCTGCTGCGGGGCGCCTCAAGACAGCTGTCGAGCAGGACATCGAGGACCGGTTGGCCAGCCGCGCAATCGAGCCGCAAGTGGTGGTTACAACTACAAGTCAGCGATCGAGTCAGGTTTCGGTCCTTGGGGATGTCAATGATCCTCAACGTATTGAAGTCAGTCCCGCAGGTGACCGTGTGTTGGATGTCATATCGGCTGCAGGTGGTTTGACGACGCATAACGTCGAGACGAGTGTGACGTTACAGCGCAAGGGAAAGACGGCGACTGTCGCTTACGACACGCTCCTCAACAATCCGTCTGAGAATATATATGTCGCGCCAGACGATGTTGTCTCTATTGATCATGAGCGACGCACTTACGTCATGCTGGGTGCCGCTGGCGTGAGCGGTCGCTTCGACTTCGAAGAATCCGATCTCAATCTCGGCGAGGCTCTCGCCAAGGCGGGCGGCCTGCGAGACGATCGTGCAGATCCGGCTCAAGTACTGCTTTACCGCACGGTGGACCGGAAGGCCCTGCAAAGTATGCATATCGATACCTCACGCTTCGCGTCGGATCCCGTTCCGGTCGTGTTCCGTGCAAATCTAAGAGATCCAGCAACGCTGTTTGCCGCGCGGCAATTCAAGATGCAGGACAAGGACGTTATCTATATTTCCAATTCGGCATCGACTGAGCTGGTCAAGTTCCTTGACATCGTGAACTCTGTATCATCCACTGTCTCCGGCGTCACCGGCGACGCAAACGATACGCGTCGAGCCGTCGAAGACCTGAGTAACTGATCAACCGTTCAGATTTTATTGCTAGGAGTTATGTGGATGTCGGAAAGCCGCACCATAACAAGAATTACTGTGTTGACTGTGATAGTGGCGGCAATGGGTTTTTCGCAGACGGAGGCTATGGCGGCCGGCGGCTGCCTCGGTCAAGCCAACCTGACGGAAACCGACCTCACTGCATTTTCAAGCAAACCAACCGCTCTGTTGGATCTGACGGATAGTCTCGCGCTTTCGACGAAGGTGCGTTCGCTTGTGGGAAGCAGTGACATTACGTTGCCTTTGGTTATTGAGCAGGCCAAGCAGGCGAACAACACCCAGATGGCCGCCGTCGGCGCTGGACTGGCCCGCGCCGCCAATAGTTGCGAGATACCGGATCCTGCATACAAACTTATGATCGAAAAGACAGTGGCGGAGGCCGTCCAGGCTGACGCGCGGCTCCAGCCACTGCTTGACGCTTTTGCCAAAGCGCTTGGCGAAGCGGGAACGGCGGCCCTCGGGCCAGGAGGAGCGGGCGCAGGCGCTGCTGCGGGTGCTTCGGCGATCGGCAATGGTGGGCAGATCGGCACAACTGGCCCCGGAAGCGACGGAGGTTCGCCTTTCGAGGGCAGCGAGACAAGTGCCGGGAAGCTTGCGGCCTCCAATGCTGGCTTCAGCAACACGTTTGATGAAACGAGCACCACGTTTTTAAGTAGCAATGGCGGGGGTCAATCGTCGACCGACCCGGGACAATCGACCAGTCAGAGCGTTCCAGTCATACAATAGCTCGAATTAGATTTAGATCGTAGCTGGAATTAGAATGTTGGAGATCGAATTTGCTGTCACCAGACAAGAATCCTGCTCGCGTCGATCTATCCCGAGATGGGGCACCAGAGGCTGATTTTATCGATTTTGACAAACTTTTGGCGATAGCTCGTCGCCAATGGCGCCCAGTTGCTGTGTCTGCTGGGATTTTTGCCATTCTGGGCGCGGTGTACGTTTTAACGTCTGTTGCGCAATACACGGCCGATACGACCGTGTTGATTGACCGTAGTGACAATCAGGTCATTAGGCAGCTTGGAGACCCCGGGCAATTGGATGACGACGAGGGTACCGTCCTCAGCCAGCTTGAGCTTTTGAAATCTGACTCGATTGCATATGCGGTCGTCGACAAGCTAAAGCTTACGGAAAACAGCGAATTCATGGCTCCGAACAAGTCGCTGTTTTCAATTTCTAACGTCAAGTCCGTTCTGAACGTAAAGTCGTGGTTCGCTCATGATGATGTTACCGCGGACGACAAGGATGCAAAGCGGCGCGCTGCTGCTGGAACGATCGTCGGCAATATCGATGTCGAGCGCGTAGGACGATCGTATGTTCTCGATCTCAGTTATACGTCGCCATCTCCCGACCTCGCGCGCAACATCGCTAGTGCTATTGCTGACGTCTACCTCCTTGACAAACTCAATTCTAAATACGAAGCGACAAGGCGCGCGGGCGATTGGCTGCAACAGCGCATCGAGGAACTACGCCAACAAGCGCTCGCCACGGACCTTGCGGTTCAAAAATTCAGAACGGAACACGGTCTTGTGGAGTCCGGGACGGGAACATTGCTGAGTGAACAGCAACTTTCCGAACTGACGAAGCAATTGATTACCGCCCAGGGCGATACGGCAAAAGCGCAAGCGAGGTATGATCGTATCAAATCGATCATCGATGCGCATCAGACAGACGCCATTGTCACTGACGTGCTCGATAGCTCAATATCAAACGATCTTCGCAAGAAATATCTTGAGGCTTCTAAGCTCGAAGCAGAAATTAGTTCCCGTCTCGGACCCGATCACGTACAAGCGGTCCGTTTGCGTGCGGAGATGGACGAGTATTCTCGGTTGATGTTCGAAGAGCTCAATCGCATTGCAGAGAGCTATCAAAGCGAACTGCAAGTCGCGCAATCGCGTGAGACCTCACTCCGCAATAGCGTCGATCAGGCCACTGGGATTGCAGCATCCAATGGCGAAACGCAGGTTCAATTGCGCGAGCTGGAGCGTACCCGAGATACATACAAGAACCTCTATCAAAACTTTCTAGAGCGCTATCAAGAAGCGATCCAACAGCAGAGCTTCCCAATTACCGCAGCTCGGGTTATCAGCGCCGCACAGACACCAACCGCTCCAAGTGCGCCCAAGAGAAGTTTGATCATTGCGTTCGCCGCCATCTTCGGTTGTGGAGTGGGTGCCGGTATCGGGGCATTCCGAGAGTTCCGTGATCGCTATTTCCGAAACGGCGATGATGTCAGAGAGATGCTCGATATCGAATACCTTGGCGTCATGCCGATGATCGAAAACAATGTTGAAGATGCAACACCTACCGATCCGGCAAACACCAGAAGCATTGCGAAGGGCAGCACAGCCGTTACCTATGCAGAGATGCACCCCCTGTCTGCGTTTGCAGAGACGATAAGGAACGCGAAACTATCTATCGATGTCAGCAATTCATCTCAGAGATGCAAGGTAGTTGGAATCGTCTCCAGCTTACCGGGCGAGGGCAAGTCAACGACTTCGATCAATTTCGCTAAACTTCTTGCCGTTCAGGGCGCACGTTGCCTTTTGATTGATGCGGATATGCGCAATCCGGGAGCGACCCGTGTGATCGGTCGACATGCGGACGCGGGACTTCTTGAAGCATTGGTTGATAACCGGCCGCTGAAGGATCTGGTTATGTTTGATGCGGCAACCAAGTTGATGTTCCTGCCAATGGTGGCACGTCGGCGTGTTCCGCATTCTGCCGAACTCCTAGCGTCACCGGCCATGGAACAGCTTCTCGAAACTGCGAGGCAGAATTTTGACTATGTCATTATCGATCTCCCGCCTCTGACGCCTGTTGTAGACGCGAGGGCTGTAACTTCGAAGGTGGATGCGTTCGTTTTCGTTATTGAATGGGGCAAAACCTCTCGGAAGGTCGCTCAGTCCTCGTTACTGCTTGACCCGGATCTTTACGCCAAATGTGTGGGCGCAATCCTTACAAAGGTCGATCCCGTGAAAATGAAGCTGTATCGCTCATTCGGATCCTCCGAGTATTATTATAAGAGGTACTCCCGTTATTATACTGAGGGTCCGTGACGACCGCTGTAAGCCGACTGATCCAAGTCACGTTCATTCTCTCGACAACTGTCTTCCTGATATTGGCGGTTGTCGAGTTACGGACCAGTATACGTTCAGTGGACGTATCAATAATTGCTGAGCGGATCGAAGCCGGGCAAATAGTGACGCGGTCGCTGGCAGAGGCAGTTGCAAAAAATGCGGTCGGTTTGGCAGCCGAGGGTTATTGTCGTTCTGATGTGGTGGCAGCTGGACTAACGCTTGTCTTGTTCGATCTTGATCAGCAAGACCCCAGTCGGGACTACGACGCCTGGCTCGTGTCCGCAGCGGAAACGCGAGACTACTTGCTTCACGCTATGGGCTGTATGCCTGCGAACAGCAACGTTTGGCTGCGGATGGCAGCGCTGCAATCCGTTATTGCAGAAGAGCCGGAGGAGGTCGCGAGATTAATATCGCAGTCTGCAACGTTTGCGCCGGCAGAACAGTCGAGTCTCCTGGCCCGGTTCAATTTTTGGAACAGCTTTGGTCTGGCGACGCTCAAAGCCGGCTCGCCGGCATTGTCGGAAGATATTACAACACTTCTAAGATTCGGCGATAGATGCATCGTCAATGCCGCACTTGCCCGCGTTAACACGCGTTTAAAACCTTTTGTCGACGACATCTGGCAAGCGCTTGGCGCGACTAGCACTGCTCGGTTTTCAAAGCGCTGCTCGATGTGACAAATGGTGCTTGTCGCTGGAGCTCACGGCGCGAGCCAACGGTCTGCGCTTGATAGTGGCTGATTGATCGGCAATTAAACACGGCGCCCGATGGAATTTGAATCCTACAGCCAAACAATATCGCGTGCTTTGATCAGCGCTTGCCTGATGGCAGTCCTGCTTCTATCAGCACCCAAGCATGATCTAGTTGACCCCGAGTGACATGGAGTGGTTGCATTTTCTCCCGCAATAGCCCGGTGAAAGCGATTTTCTCAGGTCGGATAGCGACCGACGAATACTAATTGAAATCTGTATTAAGTGCAAAAAAACCCTCGCCGTTTTCGCGGCGAAGGTTCTCTAAACATTCAATGCTGGCGCTATTAAGAGAGCGCGGGGTGATAATCAGTACCCGTAATGTTGAGCGTCACAACGCCGACATCAGTGTGGCCGGAGCCGTCTGAGATCTTGTAGTACTCAATCTTCTCGGTGACTGTCGATCCGGCCGCGATATCCTGGTTCAGAGTATAGGTGAATTCACCGTTGGGCTTCACATGGAAGGTGCCGTACTGACCAGCAACGTCGGTAACAGTATTGTCTCCATTTTTGCCGTCGACACTGCTTCCGTCGAACTGGCGAAGAAATAGCTTGCCGTTGTCGCCCGCGATATCATTGGCGAGAACGTTGCCCCCGATCGCAGTCCCTTCCGAGAACGAGAATGTGTCATCCACTGCGACAGGCTTGATCTGGGTCACGCCCTGGATATTGAGCGTGAAGAGTCCGACGTCGGTATGACCTGAGCCGTCGGAAATCTTGTATGAAACATGTTCAGTCAACGTTTGACCATCGACGAAACCGATCTTTGCGTCAGCGTGCAGCACGTATGTGTAGGTGCCGTCAGGCTTGACGTAGAACGTCCCGTGTTCACCCTCGATCGTAGTGACCTGGCTTAGGCCTTTTTTCGCGCCAACACTAGTTCCGTCGAACTGACGGAGGAATACGCTACCGCCATCGGTTGCATAATCATTCCCGAGCAGATTGCCGGAAATAGTATCTGTTTCCTTAAACGAAGCGGTGTCATCGGTGGCAGTAAGATACTGAGACATAAGCTCTCCTTGGATTATTATGGATCATTTTATGACCTTCACGAGCGAGGCAATTAAAGATGCCTTAATACATCGAGTCAACTCGCTAGATTAATATAAGGTAAATATCTCTGGGGTCCTTCCAAAATGGAACGTATGACCTAGGCTGTAAAAGACATAAAATGTGGCGCCACCTAGCATGTTAACTATAGCATGTCTCTTAAGGTTGTATTTATGTTCTATTGAAACCTTCCGGAATCAATTCACGATGGAAAGCGGCGTTTAAATCGCGCGATGGACGTAAACAAGGTGACCGCTCCACAGCCGAGGGTGATTTCGCGAGTCCCTCAGAATATGACAATAGAAGTGGCAGAATCGTCAGTTGTGTTTGTGTGTATTTATCAACAACGCTAGACAAGTAAGCAAAAAGCGCCGGATTGCTGGCATTTTAAGCATTTTTTTTAGCCGAATGAGAGGGGACAAGGCGTACATGATCTTCAGCACCTGGAGATCGTTACATGACCGTTTACTATGTCAACTCAAATATTGGCTCAGACCAAAATAGTGGCACGAGTGAAGGTGCCGCGTTTGCAAGCCTTTCAGCGGTAGAACGTATCAAATTGCAACCGGGCGATAGCGTGCTCCTAGCTGCAGGCAGTGTCTTCAACGAGCAGCTCGACTTGAAGTATTCTGGCACAACAGCCGCACCCATCACGATCGGAAGCTACGGCGCAGGCGAAGCTCCGATTATTCATAGCAGCAATGACGGTATCCATGGTTCGAAAGCTTCGAACATCATCGTTGAGAACATCAAGATCGCAGATACCGGCGGCGCAGCGATCTATGCAGGCAATGTCTCGAATTGGATCGTCCGCAACGTAGAAGTCTCGAATACGGGACTCGTCGGACCAGGTTCGATTAATTTCCAGAGCAGCCAGAATATCACCATCGAAAACAGTAATATCGTCGGCGTGCACGGTGATGGTATCTGGATGGAGAAAGTCAGTGGCATTACTATCGTTAACAATGTGGTGACTAACAGTCAGGGTGCCGCGGCAGATGCCATCCAGTTAAATGACAGCAGCAACATTCTGATCAAGGGAAATCACCTTGAGCAGACCGAGACAGATAGCGCAAAAGGTGTCGTGGCGCTCGTTCGACCCGTTAACGTCACTGTAGAGGACAACACGCTTGTCGGCGGCGGTTTTGGAATCGGTGCCAACGCAGGCAAAAACGTTGTAATCCATGACAATGATATCTCGGGTTTCGGTGGTTATAGCTGGTCGTATGGGATCGGACTTGGCGACCAGGGCAATGCGGCCAACTACGATATCAGCGGAAACTATATCCATGATGGTGTCTGGGGCGTTTCGATTAGTGCCGCTGGCTATCCCAACTATAGCCGAACGAACATCGACATTCACAATAACGTCTTTGACGATTTGTCGTCGTCGGCTCTCAAAGTGGACAGGGACGCCTCGGGTTCCTTCCATGACAATATCATAGATAATGCTATACCCACCGTGACGATGCCCGCGGCAATTGCCGCACAGAACACATTTTCTGTTGGCGAAAATAGAACACTAGAGCAAATGCAGGCCGAGATCGACAACGCCCCGGGCGGCGGTGCGGTATCGAGCGATGCTCATCCGCCCGTTGTGATACCGGTCACCGAGCAGCATTCTGAAACCACGGCTCAGACGCAGACAAGCACTGTGGCACCAACGACTGAAACGCCGGCTTCGACGCCTTCAGCAGCTGCCACAACGGTTGCTAAGATCACCGCCGTTCATGACATCTTGACGATTTCGAACAGCACTGAGGGTGCTTATCATGGGAACGTCCTAGATAACGACGTCTCTGCTAACGGAAATGTCTTCCTACGACGCTTCGCCGACGCCGCTGTCGACAAACACGGTCTGACCGTCATGGGAAAATACGGTCTCATTCACATCGATGTCGACGGTACCTTTTCTTATTCCGTCGACACTCTGAAGCTCGATGGTCTCTCCGGCCACGTAAGCGAGTCTTTCCAGTACAAAATATCTGACGGATCGTCCCATATCGATACCGACTCACTCTCCATCAGCATCAATGTCGATGACTTCCACGGTTCCCATCTGCTCGGCTGACTATTCGCAATTTGGCGCCTGACAGCGTTTCTCGAGGTCGATAATGCAGAGTCGCGGGGCGTGTAATTTAGTAGACACAAAACGGGTAGTTGTTAAAGTGTTGCTGTAGAATAGCACATGGCGAAACTATGCGGCAGCAGCGAGGTTTTTTCTTGCTTCCTAACTCAGGCTTAGCTTAGCCTTAATCTCCAAGGCCTAAATATAAAATCGCCTAAATTCTTTTACGGAATTTTGGCTTCAGCGGAGTTCGTGGTTCAGGGTTAACGGTCACAAACCGCGAATACGCGATTTGCAGCTTTCTGAATTGTGCCGGTTTAAGAAGGGTATCTTTGTGTTCGAGCGTACAGCATTAAAAGAAAACGAACCGCTACAAGCGCTGATGAAATGCAAGAGCGACTTCGTGTTCATCGCGGTCGCAAGCGCTCTTATTAATGCTCTCTATCTTACCAGTTCGTTTTTCATGTTGGAAGTTTATGACCGGGTCATTCCGAGCAAGAGCATTCCGTCGCTTATCGCCTTGGCTATACTCGTCCTCACGCTCTACGCATTTCACGGAGCGTTTGAGGTGCTCCGAAGCCGAATGCTCGTACGTGTCGCGGGTGCTCTGGACGAGGCGGTAAACGGCCGGGTTTTTCGTGCACTAATCAAGGCACCGCTCAAAGTTAAGATCGGTGGCGACGGAATGCAGCCTTTGCGGGACTATGACCAGATCAGGACCTTTATCTCCGGCATGGGGCCGCCGGCGATGCTCGATCTGCCGTGGCTTCCATTCTACGTCCTGATATGTTTCCTGTTCCACCCTGTCATCGGCTATATCGCAATTTTCGGATCGCTTGTTCTGGCATTCCTTACCTTCCTGACCAATCGCGGCACCAAGGTTCTTTCGACGCGGCAATCTGAAGCAGGCAATCTTAGAAACGCTTTCGCACAGGCATCCATCAGAAATTCTGAAGTAATTCATGCCATGGGCATGGTTGGCCCGATCTCGATGATGTGGGAGCGAAGGAACGGAGAATACCGGGATGTCAACAGGCGCGCCTCCGATATCGGCAACGGTTATGCAACCCTATCGAAAATAGTCCGCATTGCATTGCAGTCTGGTACGCTGGCGACTGGTGCAATCCTGGTAATCGAGGGGCAAGCGACCTCGGGGATTATCATTGCAGCTTCGATCCTTACGTCACGCGCGATGGCTCCGGTTGAAGCCGTAATCGCAAACTGGCGTGGTCTGATCGGTGCACGCCAGAGTTGGTCGAGGTTGACCAACCTTTTGAAGACAATTCCAGAAGTGTCATCACCCCTCGCACTGGCTGCTCCGAGCAAACAGATTACCGTCGAGGGCCTGGCAAGCGGCCCGCCAACCGGACAGAAAGTTGTTGTGTTCGACGTCAGTTTTGGGCTGCGGGCAGGAAGTGCTCTCGGTGTGATTGGCTTCAGTGCTTCAGGCAAGTCATCGCTGGCACGTGCGATGATCGGCATCTGGCCGACAGTCAGAGGTGCCGTCCGGCTGGACGGCGCGGCACTCGACCAATGGGATGTCGACGCGCTCGGCCGCCACATCGGATACCTTCCTCAGGATGTCGAACTTTTCTCGGGCACTGTTGCTCAGAACATTTGCCGTTTCTCCGAAGACGCCTCACCAGAAGCAATTGTCTCTGCGGCCAAAGCTGCACGCGTGCACGATCTTATCCTGCGCCTTCCGAACGGCTACGAGACCGAGATCGGCGACGGTGGGGTGTTGCTGTCAGCCGGGCAGAGACAACGTATCGCGCTTGCTAGGGCGCTTTACGGGGAACCCTTCCTCGTGGTGCTCGATGAACCGAATTCGAACCTGGATGAAGAGGGTGAACGCGCGCTTAGCGCCGCAATCATGAGTGTGAGGGCCAGAGGTGGCATCGTTGTCGTCATTGCCCATCGGCCTGGCGTCTTGGCGGTGGTCGATTTCGTCCTGATGATGCAGGAAGGCAGGATGGTCGCTTTCGGCCCGAAGGAAGAAGTGTTTGCACGGATGAACCGCGCCGAGCCTGCCCGAGCACCAACATCTGAACGCGTTGCACAGCTGAAGGTGGTGATCGACGGCAACGCCTCGCAGCCGGTCGCCGAGCAGAACGGTTGATTGGGATGACAAAGCCTTTAAATGAATCCAGACGTTCTTTGAGGCGGCACACAGCAGGTGTTGCTATTCTTGCGGCAACGCTGGTCTGCGGTATTGGTGGCTGGGCTACTACGACAGAACTCTCCAGCGCTGTTATTGGTGACGGTACGGTAGTCGTTAGTGGGGACGTAAAGAAGATTCAGCACCTGAACGGGGGAATCGTGTCCGAACTCCTCGTTGCCGAAAATGATCACGTCGATGCGGGCCAGGTGCTGATCAGGCTCGACGGGACGGCAACAAAGGCAAATCTATCAATCGTTGCGAACAACCTGGCGCAGCTCTACGCCAGGCGAGCGCGATTGATGGCGGAACGGATTGGTGACGACAGCTTCAACGTCACGGAGAACATCCAGGATTTGACATCAAGTGCTGCCGCTGCTGCCCTTCTTGATGGCGAGCATAAACTGTTCGACAGCCGCCGCTCGGCGTTGCTCGGCATGAAAAGCCAGCTTGCTTCGCGCAAGGACCAGCTTGGCGATCAAGTCAGGGGACTTGTCATCCAGATCAACGCCACATCCAAATCCCTGAAACTCATTCAAGAGGAATTGGACAGTATCGCTGAGCTGTTCAAGAAGGGACTGGTCACCCTCCAACGTGTGAATGCCCTCAAACGCCAGCAGGCTGATCTTGAGGGAACAAACGGCCAGGAAATTGCTGCGAAAGCGGAGGCGGAAGGAAAGATTATCGAGATCGATCGACAGTCGCTTCAGCTAGACGAAGATCGCCGCTCCGACATCGCGAAGGAACTCACAGACGTCGAAGCGAAAATCGCGGAGAATGAAGAACGTCGAGCGACTGCCCTTGATCAGTTGCGGCGTCTGGATATCACTGCCCCGTTGAGCGGTCGCGTCCATCAGCTGGCCGTGCACACGATCAATGGTGTTATCGACCCAGGCCAAACACTAATGTTGGTAGTTCCCGAGAATGAGGATCTGATGGTTGAAGCGCGGGTCTCAGCCCAGAGCATCGACCAGATCCATGTCGGCCAGCCAGTCGACGTGCGTTTCACCGCCTTCGATCAACGTACCACGCCCGATGTCAGCGGTGAGGTCATCTCAATCGCGCCCGATATCGTGAAAGACGAACGGTCTGGGGTCAGTTATTACCCGCTTCGCGTAAAACCGAATCCGCAAAACCTAGCAAAGCTGGAGAAAATCAAGCTTTACCCAGGCATGCCCGCTGAGGTTTTCATCAAGAGAGCAGATCGGACCGTCATTTCCTATCTGACCAAGCCGCTTTCAGATCAAATGCAGCACGTGTTTCGCGACGATTGATTTTACAGCATAGGAGAGGGCGAGTACGTGTCGATCGCGCGCAGATCCTACTAAGGGCGACAATAGGTTGGGCGGCGAGAAAAATCTAGTCTTTGAGCTGGTATTGCGGTGCTTGTAGCCAAATGTTCCGAACCCCAACACACACGAACCTGGAAGTGCGTAGATCCGCGACCTCAAGAGTAGAGAGATCTAGCAAACTTGAGAGTCAAGCGGATTCAAGGGTCCGCCGGGGTAAGTCAAAGTTACCAGGTGCAGCGGTGCGTACACTCATAACCCTTTGTATGTCCTACTTTATAGGGACGTCAGCCTTTGGCCATCCTGATGTTTCAAAGCCGCTGCGGATCGTCACGTTCGGAACATCATTGACGGCGCGTGGCGGTTGGCAGACATCGTTGCAGGCCGCGCTTAGAGAATGTCTCAAACGATCGATCACGATCGACAGCGTCGCAAAGAGTGGCGAAACCACTACGTGGGCGCTCAACCAAACCGATAGAGTCGTCGATCTCCACCCGGACATTGTCCTCATCGAAATCTATGCCAATGATGCGGCGCTTGACCGCTTGATTTCCGTATCCGCAAGCCAGAAAAATTTCGGAATGATAGTTGACCGACTACGGGGAGCGCTCCCCAACGTACGCATCATAGACATGGCGATGAATCCCATTTTCGGGATACGGGGTGCAATTCGCCCATTTGTCTCAAGTTATATCGAGGCCCATAGGCGGGAGACATCCAGGCGGGGTTTCGAATTTGTAGATTTTCGCGCGGACTGGGAGAGGTTAGGGCACGATGTCTTATCGGTCGCGATACCTGACGGGCTCCATCCATTGCCCGAAACTGCATCGAAAGTGATGACGCCCGTTCTTGTCCGACAAATTTCCGGCACAGACACCGATTGCACGTCTACAACGAAAAAGCCCTATTTTGTCACGCCACCGTGAGTTTTTTAAATCGCCAAAAATGGTGCATGGATCGGGCTCGTCGGATTCACGGACGATACCGCTTCCAATGTTGTCTTGGTTGCGAAATATCGAGCTTGTGCTGACCGAGAATATGAGGGCGACCACGTCGAACGCCGCCCCGTGCAAATGGTAATCTCCTAAGATGGAGTACACCTGATCCTTATGCCCTGTAGATCTTTTATGAATGTCGGAAGTTCACAAAATGCCGGCCGGATGGCTTGTAGCTTGCCAAACCAAATAACCTTCTCGGTAGATATGACCGGAGTCGTCAGATAAGGTATCCGCATGTTCAGACTTCTCGTCAACTCAGCCCTCAACATCGCCCTCACTTCTCTTATAACCGTCTGTACGGCGACTGCGTCTTTAGGCCAGACGTGTGCGGAGCCGGCAGCGATGACAGCCAGCTCCGCCCAGCAGAAAACCGCGAGTAAAAGATATGATCGCTCGCTGCCCACATATCGCGACAAGTCGTCCCAGTACAGTCTAGCGCTTGTCGGGGATTCGCTGATCGAACTCTGGCAGCCATGGATTGAGGAGAGTTTTGGTAGCCGGCATGTAATGAACCTTGGGGTCGCCGGAGACACCACGCAAAACACACTATATCGACTGGAAAATCTAGACCTCCCAAATTTTTATCCAACGGATGTGGTCATTCTTATCGGGACCAACAATCTCGGCAAAGATACCGCGCCATGTACTGTAGCCGCAGGGATCGTGGCCGTGGTCAATAAGACACAATTTTTATGGCCGACCGCTCATATTTACGTATTGTCTATTCCCCCTCGTGGGAAGCGCTACGCTTCATATGAGGATATCCGCACTTCAGCCAATCATATGGCGGCATCGTTAATGTTCGGGTTGCCAAATGTCACCTACGTTCAATTCAATGATGATATGTTGCGGTGCGGCAAACCAAGCGTTAAAGAGTGTTCGAACTACAAACCTGACAGACTTCATCTCAATGAAGGGGCTTACAATCTGATCAGGGGGGCTCTCACCGAGGCAGGCCTACAGCCGTGAATGGGCCAGGGCTGATTCCAGTGAATAAAGCGGAGTGTCATGAGTACCTCATTCGACAGCTACCAACAAATTGGCCTTCAACGACCGAAACTAAGGGCTCAACCTCACTATCGCATAAGGCGTGAAACCTTCATTCGGATAGTGCTTTCGGCGATATTTTACATCTCCCTCTGGAGGGCGACCGGTATGTGGTACGGTCTGCCGGCCAATTTTGAAGAGGGTGTCGGTAAAGATCCTGCTCCTATGCGCGTGTTACTCATGTCGCTCATTCCGCTTATTTGCCTTTATTGCATATTGGAGCCCAAGCGCATTATCGCACTAATTCGCAGCGCTTCGCCACTCCTCGGCATCGTTTGTTTATGTGTCTTTCTTTCCATTTCTTTATCGGTCAACGTGGGATCTTCGCTTCGATCGTTTTTGGCTGTCGCATTGCTGACAGTCGGACCGATTTTTTACAGAGCTCGTTACGGATCGGTTGAGACATTTGAAGGTTTGGCGAAATTTGCGATCGCGGCGGCTTTCATAAACATCCTTTACACGGCTGCATTTCCGCAATTTGCGGTTATGCGAGGTAGTTATGCTGGGATGGTGAAAGGCGCGTTCTACCATAAGAACATGCTCGGTCAATTTTCGACTACGAATTTTATCCTGCTTCTTCCATTTAAAAGCGGACCGCGCCTACGCTACTTCGATCTACTACGGTGGACAGCAATGTTGCTGTACCTCATTCTCATTGTCCTGGCGAAATCCTCGACGGCGGTCGTCCTCCTTTCGATTGGAGTGGCGGTATTCTATGGTATGAATGTCGTTCAGCGGTTTCCCGGCCGACTTTTCAGGTCCTTTGTCGTTCTACTTGGCTTCGCACTATTGGGCTTTCTCGTCTCTGTCGCTCTGATGGGCGTGGCTCAGGCGGTTGCCGAGTCATTCGGCAAGGACCTTACGCTCAGTGGACGAACGAATGTTTGGGAACAGTTGCTGCCCCTGATCTCTGAGCGCCCACTTTCGGGTTGGGGATTTGCGTTGTTCCGTCAACCTGAAATCATGGAGCAATATGTTCGTCTTACCTGGGACGCTCAATCCACGCACAACACGTACATCGAGTTGGCGCTGAATATGGGCATCCCTGCAACCGTAATTTGGACGTCATTTGTCGTGACGCGCCTCCTCGGAAAGATGACGTCATCCCCGGCAAATCAGCTGGTCGCCATTGCTAGACGAAAGGAGATTGTCATTATCCTCCTGATCTTGATTGGTGCGTTCACCGAAGCCGGCATGATGTTGGCGCCCTTTATCCTGTGGCCCCACACCGTAATCGCACTTTCTGGCCTTGGCCCGGAATTCGCTTCTCGCTTCCGCAAGCCGACTCAGATTGGAAAACAACATGCGTCAGGTTGAAATCATGAGATCCGATAATCGCAGACTTGTTGGCCTCGATGGGATTCGTGGACTGGCCGCCATTTGCGTGGCGGTGCATCACACTGAGGGATTTGTTGGATTTGATGCTGCGCCTGCCGCCTATCTCGCCGTCGACCTGTTTTTTTGTCTCAGCGGCTTCGTGATAGGCCACGCGTATGAGAGGAAGCTCATTCAAGAGGATTCGCTCTCTGCCAATGATTTTGCCATCAAACGCCTGGTACGCCTATATCCTTTGTATTTGCTTGGATTGTTGTTGGGCGTGCTTGCATATGCAGGCATGTCGATCAGTAGAAATCAGCAGATCGACCCGATGCTGTTTGGCACTTCTTTGATTGCTGCGATGTTCTTCCTGCCGGCGGCCGCCGGAGCATCCCTCAAGGCGCCAAATCTTTTTCCCTTCAACGGTCCCTCATGGTCCTTGTTTTTAGAAATCGTGATCAACCTAATTTATGGTTATGCGGCTAGAATGCTATCCAGTGGCGTGCTGGCCATAACTCTATTTGTGTCGTGGATTTGGTTGGCTGCACAAACCCTGACACATGGAAGTGCTGACCTTATTCCACTTGACGGTGCCTTGCTGTCTGGGTTCCCTCGCGTTCTTTTTTCCTTCACCCTGGGCATTTTGATGTATCGCTACCGTGAGCGGCTCTGCCCTCCTGCCATCGGAACGGCCACTGCGGTGACGGTCCTCGTCGTGGCGACTGTCTGCCTTGTTTGTCAAGCACCTGTCGCCTTCATCGGCGCAAAGGACCTGATCGTCATTACTGCGCTATTTCCGATTGCGGTGATTGTACTATATGTCGCCAAATTCGATGGGATTTTGCGGCAACCACTTCTTATTGCTGGTGAGGCGTCCTACGCGCTCTACGCAATTCATGTGCCCGTTTTGGGTCTGCTGTTGGGAGCCTGGAAAGCTGCCGGATTAGGACAACCGACCCCCTGGGCGATCTTTGCGATCATTCTCCCGGTCATCGTGGTGTTGGCAATCGTCGCAACCCGGCTGTACGACGAGCCCGTCCGCAAGGCGATTGGCAAAAACAACGGTGGACTGAGATGGCTCAAATGGCGTCGATCCTGACCTTGGATGCAAGCCGGCTAGATCAACAGATATCTCCTCTGCCAGGGGAGCTTTCGCTCCTGCCACGCGCGCGGCGTAAATTCGCCGTAGGCTGTTTCCGCGATCGCCAGCATCCAATTCCGATCCTTCCGAGCCAATAAGACGCATGACAATTCCATACCGGGTTCGACCGCAATGGAGGGGCGATTGGCGCCCGGGATGTCGATGCCCTTGTCACGCCATTGGATTCGGATTTCATCTGGTTCGGATGTCCATTCCCCCGATGCAACGGATGCTTTGCCGTCAGGTTTGAAGCGAAGCGGCGGCGGGGAAATATTGAGGAAACTGCCGTCGTTGACGTAGTTGTCATCGATTTTTCCGGTGGTTCCCTTGCCGTTGCCTTTTAGAACAATATCCTGCTTGCACTGCAGGAAGATGTTCCGCCGAAAGCTCCCAGACCAAGGCCGATTAGCAAAGAAACCAATATCGCATCCGCTGATCACGTTGTCGTGGATGTCGATGTCTCTGCGAAACGCCAGTTGCTGATCCTCGAACCCGCTGAGGCTTATCCCGCGGTTGGTATTCTCGATAAAGTTGTCGTAGACATGGTGGCCTACATGATCTGCCTTATCGCCAACGCCATACCCGAACGAATAATCGTTCATCCTGCCATCACGCATGACGTTGCTGCGAACAACGGCCCCGTCTCCAATCGACGAGAAGGAGAAATTTTTACCCCCGATGAAGTTGTACTCGACGAGGTAATTGCGGGTCTTATCGCAAACCAGAGCACCCTTGTTTGATGTACTAGTGGGCGACTGGAGGAACAGGTTTCCCCGGATCACCACATCTGTGCTGATATTAGTGTCATTATTTTGATAAGCGAACTGGCAGCAGTCGGCTCCCTCGCCGGGTGCTTCGCCGATGCGATTGTTCTCAAGCAAGACATTCGATGTCTTCGTCAGATAGATGCCGTCGCCCTTGACATTGTCAGTCTCGCAGCGCCTGACGATGAGGTTCTTACCGTTATGAAATTTAAAACCACGAGGTGAATGTTTGACGATGATGTCCTCCACCACGGTATCGGAGAACACCTGATAGGCGACGCCGATATCCGGAGCGCCGTCAATAATTTGTCCCCGTAGGGAATCGCCGTGCACTTTCTTCCGCAAGATCGGGAGCATCGGATCTCCATTCGGCACTATTGTCGTCCCATGATGGGCGAGGCGAGGGCATGGTCGGAGTTCATAGTCCGGCGCCGCCCCTTGCGCGGCCGTTCTGGCATGTAAGCGCTTCAGAATGGCTGCGGTTGAATGACCGGCCGATCGAACGTCGGCCTTCAGACAGTAGCGAGATAACCTTTGAGATAGTTGACAAGCGAATTCCGCCCGGCTTCGCTTGTATCGTCTTGGTTGGGGCTAGTGAGATCGCTGAGGAGATAGGTTTTGAGTTCTTCGTCGTTATTGGCGACGTAGATGCCAGGTCGGCCTGCGAGTTGGCTGACCGTCGCAAGTTGGTGATCATTGCGATGCTCGCCTAGAGATGCCTGCCGAGGGACGAGAATGATCGGCTTCCCGAACCTCTTTGCGGTGAGAACTGTCCCTATGCCCGCATGCGAGACGATGACGCTTGCCTCGTGGAACATTCTGTCGAAGTCAACCGGCTCGATATTCTTGATCCATTTCATATTCTGCGGCGTGTAGTTACCTCTTCCGATTTGCGCGACTGCCGGTTTCGTCAGGTCCGTCGCGAAAGCGTCGACTGCCTTTATGAGGCGATCAAATGGCAGCTGTGTTCCGACTGTGACAAGGATCAAAGGACGGCTCCTGCATAATGGGGGCCATCCGGCCTTGATAAATGTTGCCACTGGGTCAACCACAGTGTTGCGATGTGGCCGGCCAGTTTCCCAGACAGAGAGAGTTTCTCGACATTGGCGACGCTATCGATCCAAATTGTACGCTTGCCCGTAAGCTTACCCGCCAGCAGGCAAAATAGCCCGGGCGCCGCGCCTGTCGAAATGATGACATCTGGCCTATGTTTGATAACGACATAGAACGCGCTGAAAAAGCATCGGATCGACATCGTTATTGAATCGCGACTGCAGTCGGGAAGGATCAAACCATCACGAATTTCATATTTGGAAAGCAAGCCTGGGATGGTCGTCGCGAAGACAATATCACAGCCTTCGAATGCGCCGCGCATGGCCATCAGTTGCTCCCAGTGCCCTCCTCCAGAGGAGGCGGCGAGAACTTTCAGTTTTTTCCCAGCCATCAGCAGGCGTCTCCTATATTTGACCAACAAGGGCCTAGAACATCTTCATCGATCCATTGCCGCCATTGCGACCAATCCATGAGATGGTAACACCGCAGATCGGCCGGTCGAAGCTCATGATCATCTAAGAACTCTTGATTTGATACAATGGTTTGACCTCACGAACTTATAAATCTTACAATGGCACGCAAACCTCTCCGTCCGGAACGCAGCTCTTGAAGCACTCGATTCGGGAACAATCTACCCAAACATGGCTAGGGAGCGGCGTTGGGTTTATATTCTTGGTAGGCGTGACCAAGAATGCCGTTCACCATGCCTGCACCCCGCAAAACATGGGTAAGAGCGCGCATGCCCCAATAAGGTGACACCAGAATTGTCGGAAGCATGGCCAGTCCAAGCGCGACTCGCGTTGCACCATAGGCTGCCCGGTAGATTCGGCGCTTGAAGTTACCGTGCAGGATCTCGCTGACCGCGAAGGTGTTGCCGAGCCTATACTGTCGCTGTAACACCCATTTCCAAGTCATTCTGCTTGCCGGAACGATATCATAGACGAGTGCCTTATCGGCCCAGAAAACGTTCATCCCACGACGGATCGCCTGATTGAAGAATAGGTAGTCCGTTCCGCCTGTATAGCGCATCTTCTCTTCGAAACGCAGGTTCCATGAGCGGATCAAGGGATAATCAAACATGACATTGTTGGAGGCCGCGTAATTGATACGTTGGCCATCTAGGTTCTTCTTGCGTTCGAAGACCCGAGCCTTGATGAAATATTCCGGCGGATTTTCGGGATAGACGGGCTGAACCGGACCATAGACACAATCGCCATCATTTTTCTCGCGGGTCTCCAGCATCGCATCGAGCCAACCGTCGACTGGCCATTCGTCATCGTCGAGGAAGCAGAAGAGATCGGTGCCGTGGGGGGCCGAATCCATAGCGCGATTGCGCGCGAAGGGAATGCCCTGGTTCGGTTCGATGATATAGAGCAGGTCATATGCACCAGTTTGACTAAAACCTTCTACCGTGGTTCGCGCGCTGCCAGTCGCATCATTGTCGACAATCACCATGGTGAAATGATATGGACGAGCAGGGTGATGGATCTGTCGCGTCATGACGTCGAGCAGTTTGGCGATGCCATCGGGTCGCCGGTAGGTCAGAACACCGACAGCAATGTTCAACGGTTTCTTGCTGGTCGCCTCAGCTGAGATTTGTGAGAAATTGTTCTGCTGGCTCATGACCGCCCCCTGCGCAAGATTTTTCCAAGCCGCTTGCGCGCTGCCATCAAGGCCACTTCTGCAACTGCATTCTTGCCGAACGGGCCACCGGCCACCGTGTTGCGCGCTTCATCCCTGAGTTTCAAAAGCGAGGTCGTTTCGGCAATCCCGCCAGCTACAAGGCTTTTGCCTAGCGCCTGCAACCCATCGTAGCGGCGTGCCAATTCCAGACCAGTTGCGATCATGATGCGAGGCCGAAGCGTTTTTGCCCTGCTCGTGCCCGTATAACGGTTCGAGGCGTGAATACGCTGAAACGTCAGTGGGGTTTCTACGATTGCGCCGCGACCAAGATAGGCGGCTGCAAACTTAATGTAATTATCGCTGAGAACCACATCCGTTGCCACAGACATCGGTAGGATTTGGGACAGCAGGTTACGGCGAAAGCTTAGACCGGATGTCGGTACCGGAAGCGAGGGGAACCCTCCTTTGCGCAGCGTGTCCCTCTTGTCATAGAGTGTGACACGCGGCTCCGTTGGAGGCGTATCGTTTTCGTTGGTCGTCACACGGTCAAAGCACCAATCAATGTCGTTGCGCGCGTAAATTTCAGCGATGCTCACCAATTTGGTAGGTAGAAACGCATCGTCCGCATCGAGAAGGAATAGGATATCGCCATTCGAAACCGCAAAACCCGCATTAAAGCTCGACGCTTGACCTCCGTTTTGCTTTAACACGGGCCGGATAAGCTCTCTGTAGGAGGTCAGGATTTCTCTGGAATCATCCGTCGATCCGTCATCGACAACGATGACTTCGACGTCCGGATAGTTCTGCGATAGAACGCTGTCGATGCATGGTCGCAAGAACTGCCCATAGTTGAAATTGTTGATCAGCACCGAGATTTTCAAATCACAATCTCCTCGCTAAATCGCTTCCCGGTGTAACGATTGTGGGGAATAACGGCGAATTCCCGCACGGTATCCCCGCATGTAGTAGTGCTTCCAAATAGCCCAAAATCGCTTTTTCGATTGTGGCAAAGGATAAAGTAAAGCTGCGCGCAATGCCCAGTTTGCACTTTCGACCCAGGTTTCGAGCGGTACTCCCGCTATTCGCGGGCCGGAAGGAATGTCATGCGGGAATAGTGCCGGAACACCATACCCCAATCGTTCTCCTCTCTTTTGAACCCAATCTTCACTCACGCTGGATGCCGAGATCCAATGGTGTACCACTGCTTCTGCGCAGCGATACGCGCTAACGCCCCGTGCTGCGAGTCGCATCACTATATCTTGGTCTTCACCCATGGCGAAATGTCCGCCGGGAATCGGCCCGATATCTTCCCGATATCGAATATCTGCCAAGGCCTCTCGTCGCACAGCGGTGTTAGGACCCCATACTTTTGTTGACTCGCAAGGGCCGCTGACGGCGCCATCGACAATGGCAAAAGTTGATCCCATCGGGATCCAGTCCAGAAATGGCTGGTTGCCAGGCGGAATTTCCCATTCGGGCAAGATGCTACCGCCGAAAATCCCAAATTGGGGATTTTTGCGCGCGCAATTCGCTAAAGAGCTAAGCCAATCGGGTTCAGCGCGGATATCATCGTCAGTCAAAACTATGAGCGCCCCCCGCGTAATCTCGAGTGCCGCGTTCAAGGCGACAGACTTGCCTGGTTCGCTCTGGGAGATCACGGTTAATGGAAGAAAATCCAGATAGCTGCGTAGTAATTTGCCGGTGCTATCCGAACTATTATTGTCGACGGCGACTACTTCCCATTGGTCGCGTGGCAAGTCCTGCAGCGTCAACGAATCCATCATGCGTCGCAATCGTTTCTCTCCGTTGTAGGAGGAGAAAACAACGGTGATAGCCAAATCAGTCATATATGCGCCTCCCACCGATACGGACAACAGACCCCGACATACCTTTTGCCATCATCATTGGGGACCGGTCCGGACTGGTGTCGGGCGTTGGCCGAAAAACTCACGCCGCGCATTGGTGTCGAGGATTCTTAGCCTGCTGAGATTGCTGAGCAGACGTTTCGGATTTTTGAGAATTTCTCGGTTGAGGAAATATTTGTTAATTAGGCTTGGCGCCTGGCTGTGGGATCCGCCGTGTGCAACCCTATAGACGGCGCCACGGAACGGAAGCGCACCAAGCGGCGTACCGCGTTCTGAAAGTATGCCGGCAATGCGGACATGACTCCCAAGCATGGACTTGATCCAATCGAGCGACGCGTCTTCAAAACGGGCGGGGACATCATACAGGTCTGAGCGAATGACGAGGGATGTACCACACAAATGACTAAAATCGTTGTGCGCGAACAAAAATCTGCCGCCACTATCCCAAATGAATCCGCGATTGATTGTCCATCCGTTCGCTTGCCGATTCTCTGATACATATTGCACGATGTGTGCACTCACGAGATCATCGTCATCAGAAATCATGAAGAACTCGCTGTCGCGCGCGCGAAGCATTCCCATCAACACACGGCGACCCTTGTCGGCCCGGAAAGCATCAAGAACCTCTTCTCTGCTTCCTTTGCCAAGCTCGTGCATGTCATTGGGCGCAAACGTAACGCGTTCCACGACGAAATTTTCAGGTAAGTCGGGAAGGTCAGCTCCCTCGTTTGCGACCACGACGCCCCGCCAATCGCGGTTCGTCTGGTTGGAAATCGACTTCATGGTTTGTGCGAGATTTGCCTTTAATAGGTGCCAATCACGGGCATTGTCCTGATGCCGGACAGGAATGATAAAAGTGACCAGCGTCATATCATAACCCCATTGCAGGATGGCAGAGTGCGCAAGCATTCCTGCGCAATAGTTCACGGTTCTTTGGTTTTATGGTCAAATTGCAGCTTCCTTGCCTGGGGAAAAGTCAGCCTTCAATCGATCAAGTTCAGTGAGCATCCTTTGATGTGCGCTTTCGATCGCGGCGTCACTGCTGAGCTGACCAGGTTTTTTTGCAACTGCATCAAGTGCCATGGCGGCAGAACGAAAGGTATAGTCACCAGTCAACTGACGGATCCGGCGGTGACGAAATGTGATGTTCTTTCGCCAAGTGGCATTTCCTCGTCCAAGTCCTGCTATTGCTTCAACGACGTTTGACGCACCGATCGTATCGAAATCAATCGAAACGCCAAGTGCGCTGCTCCAGTCATACCATTTTGCTCTATTAGCAGGCGCGAGTGGCTGGATCGCCCGCCAGGGCACACGCAAAGCATCGGAAATAATCACGCCATGCATCGCTTCGGAAATAACTTTGTGAGACGCGCTCATCTCGGTCAGAACTTTCTCTACCGGCCAACGCGGGTCAATGTAATGGATGCCGGCGATTTCACAGGCCCTGTCCCAGCTACCGTACATCGCGCTTTCGTAGTGAGGCATGAAGGACACGGGATAGCGTTTTTCGATCTTCGTTGCGTCCCAGCAACTGCGGGTCAGGATGCCCGAATCGCCGATTGCAAAACTGGGGTCGATGCCGAGAACTTCAGCGGTTTTCTTCCCGCGGACAAAATAGAATGTCCAGGTTTTGTCGACTCTTGGCGGGTTGGTATACCCCCCATAACCCGATCCGAAGACGATCTTCTGCATATTCGGGTCGAAGTTGTCGTAAAGAATAGAACCAATGCCGAGAAAGAGTTGGCTATCATCATCGTTGAAGAATCCGGGAAGCAGTCGCTCCCATAGCCAATGGTTAAGTTCGTCGCCAAAATTCTCGTGCTTCCCACGATAGGCAAACATCTTCATCGTGCTTCTCCAGTTGGCAAATGCGTTACGACCTGTGCGACCGTTTCGTCCTCGCGCGCCATGCGCCCGTAACGCGAAATGATTTTGATGTCGCTGCGAATGATTTTCGCGGGGTTTCCGGCCACCAGCGATCGCGGTGGAACGCTTTTGGTTACCACTGAGCCCGAACCGATGACACATTCGTCGCCAATTTCGACGCCCGGCAGAATGATGCTGCGGGCACCGATAAAACAGCGTTTGCCGATCCTAGTATGGAGATAAAGGCCTCGGGTAAGGTCGTGAGTCAGGATTGCAGCTTCGAAGGCGACATAGGTTTCCGCGCCGATATGCAGACCCTTGGGGTTGGTCTTGTCAAATCGGACGCTCAGGGAAAAGCTCGCAGTCGGATCGATGTCCATTCCCCAGAATTTCGTATAATACAGCCACTTCGCCGTAACAATTCCATTCCGAAGTGGCCGAAATACATTCAGTCCCCACTTCGGCTTCTTTCCTGTCTGCACCATTAAGTCCGACCCCGGCTGGCAAATTCGTCTATCACGGAACTGTAGTAGTCCTCGAGCGTCCCCGTCTGACGACGCAAATCGAAACGCTCGGCCACCATATGAGGTGCCCGCGCGCTAAAGGCTGTCCACAAGGCTTGGTCGTTTAGCAGCCGTCCGACCGCACTCGCCATCCCTGCGACATCCCGTTCCTCCACGAGATAACCAGTTTTCCCCTCTTCAATCGCTTCGCCCACCCCTCCTGAGCGAAATGCGACAACCGGGGTTCCGACCGCTTCTGCCTCAAGATTGGCGAGACCGAAAGCTTCAGCGTGCCCATTGTCCAGGGTCACGCTTCCATGGAGATAAAGTTCTGCACTGGCGAGCAAGTTCCTTATCTCAGGCTGGGACAGATTTTCATGGATCGTGACGCTTGGCAAGGCGCGGCGAGCGAGCGCTTCCATTTCTACTTTCAGTGGTCCTTGGCCCACCATAACGAGTTCGACAGGTGTTCCGGCCGCAGCGACCTTCGAAAGTGCGTCGATCATATAGCGGTGGCCCTTGTACTCTACAAAGCGCGCGATAGACACAACACGACCTTTTACGCGCTGGCGCGGCTCTATCTTGAACAGGCCCAAGTCGATTCCAATGTGGTGGCGGAAAACACGTTCGGGAGGAAAACCAAGCGCAATTAATTGATCGCGTATGAAGTCGGAAACTGCGATATTCCAACTATCCCATCCGGCCATCGATCGTCGACCCTGAGCGAAGAACCGTACTTGATTAAACCCTCCGGGTTTTTTCGGGTCACCGCGATACGTCGCGTCAAAACCGTGGAAAGTGGTGACGAGGGGCTTACCTGCAGCACGAGCCAGGGGGCCGATGACGTAACCATTCTTGCCAAAGTGAGCGTGGATGATGTCTGCATTTCTGATTGCAGGAAAAAGTCGCGGTATTGCTATCTGGGGAATCTTCAAAAGAAGTTCGCCGGCCCGCATAGTCGCTGAGCCGCGAATTTCATGCACTGGGAAATCAACCGACTTCGTGTGAGCCGAAGTGACACGCTGGCCCGCGAGGAATTGGGCGCGGTGCTTTCGAAAGGCCGAGCATTGATTGACAATGAAGGCCTGGCTGGCCGGAAGAAATTTCTCAACATAAATCGCGATGTTACTCACTGGCTCTCCTGCAGGCGCAATCACAATCGCTCGATAGCACGACGAATACCGTCCACAGTACTTCTTTGATCGTCATTTTCGTCAAAAAGATTAATACGTTTGGAACATACGCCGGTGGCTCCTTCCGTTTCCGGTGTCGCATATTTTTCCGACAATCCCCATACCGTTACCCCCTTTAGGGTTCCGTTATCGGCGGCGACATCGATAACCCTCTGGAATAAGGTCCCGTAGTCTTTATCTGTAAACCCCTTGGCGCGCGCCACGAACCGGCATGATGCGTCCAATTCGGTGATATAGATTCCGACGTCCATCTCCCTCAAATTCTTGCAGAATTTGCCCATACCCTGCTCATCAATCTCATCCAGTCCGGGGCGGAAATGTGCCTGTAGCCCGACCGCATGAAGGGGTGTGCCCGAATTCCGCACTTTTTCAACAATTCGCAATATTTGGTCTCGCCTTTGTTCGAACGTATCCGACTTCTTTTCGAGGTGTGCTTCGTTCAAGACCAGCGTGGCATTAGGGTCAGCTTGATGTGCGAGCGCGAAACTGACGCGGATGTGATCGTCTCCCAGAAGTTTTTGAAAGACGGATTGTCTCATCTCCGCTGCGTCATATTCCAATGGCTCGTTAACAACGTCCCAAGTATCCACTTTACCTTTATATCGCGTCATTACCGTTCTAATGTGACGCTGCATAGCGCGACGCAGGCTCGCTTCATCCTTGATCTCTTCCACCCAGTTCGGCACGCGGTACCAGATTAGTGTGTGTCCGTAGACTTTCATGCGATTTTCGATTGCGAACGCGACAATCGCATCAGCTGCCCGAAAGTCGAAGGAACCGGGCCGTTTTTCGACCGCCATCCACTTCAATTCGTTTCTGGGCGTTATTGAATTCACAAAGGAAACAAAGCGCGCCGCGCGTTGCTCATCGCCAACGTCATTGAAATCAATTGCCGAACCGAATCGAAAACCCCTCTCATCGGCAAGGCTACGTACGCCCCACTTGTCGTCTTGCGCCAAGGCAAGACCCGGGACAGACAGCAAAAGCATCGACAGTGGTGCATTAATCAAAAATTGCCGTCTGTTCATGGCTTGCCACCTCACGAAGTCGGTAGATCGAGATCTGTGCCCGAGTTTACGAGCGCAGGCCAGGACCTTTAGTTTTAGGATGTCCATTTTAAGGCGTCGCGCGCGCTCGTTTATATGCCAGGCCGCTAGATAGTTTGTTCTGGCGTCATTCCCGAATGGATCGTCAGGTCAAGAAACTGTCGAGGTAGATTGGCAGATCAGCTGCGGCCGACTTTTTTTGATCTAGGCTCTTTAACAACCCGGGACTTGCTTGGAACGGTAAATCCTTGAAACAATTGCTATTCCGGGGCGTTGCGATCCCATTTGCTTGTCCACCTTACCATTGCGGATTCGATCACGCAGGATCTTTACGCAGTTTTCTGCAGGCATTAGGGTCGCGCCCGAGACGTCGCCCCCCAATGCCCCAATGGTCTCATCTCGCTAGGAGTTCAGCTTGTCGGTTATTCGAGACGACGATATTGTATTTAGCCACGTAAATTCGAACCGATCGTCCGCAGCCGTAACTGGCGCCTTTTGGTCGGCGTTGAGTACGCTCATTCCGACCGTCCTTACCTTTGCGGTTTTTGTGGTGACGTCTCGAATTCTCCAGCCGCAAGATTTCGGTCTGGTCGCGCTCTCGTTTAGTATTGTCTCCTTCGCCGCCAGTTTCGGACCAACTGCATTCGGCGAAGCTATCATACAGCGCACCGAAATAAGGCGCAGCCATCTTGACACGATATTCGCGCTTGCACTCGTTTTTTCCTTTCTGATCTACGGGATTTTATGTTTGGCGGCCTCGACGATCGCGGCATATGTCGGCCATGGTGAAGTCACCTATCTTCTCTATATTATGGGGTTGAAGGTTTTCTTTGATTTCACGGCTGTCGTTCCGAATGCGGTGGTCAACAGGAAGATGTCTTTCCATCTTGTTGCTGTGCGCACCGCTATCGCGACGGTTACGTCCGGATGCATCAGCCTTACTTTGGTCCTTGCGGGGTTCGGTTTGTGGGCACTCGCGATTGCGCAGATCGCGGCGACCGCGGCTTCATGCGCCGCGGCTTTCTGGGGTGCGGGTTGGTTACCTGGTTTTCACCTCAAAAGGCAGAGTCTCAACGACCTGCTCCATTACGGTTTCTTTGCTTCAGGCACGCGTTTTCTTCAAACGATGAGCTTGGACAACCTGATCATCGGCGTCTTCTTGAGTCCCGCAGCGCTCGGCGTATACAATTTTGCGAAGCGATTGTTCGACATGATCAATAACGTCATTGCCGGCGGTCTTACATCTGTCACGCATGTATTGTTGTCTTCGCTCCGGTCTGAACCAAAAAAAGTCAGGGAAGCATTTCTGATGGCAACCTTTGGCTGCTCTTTGGTTTCGTATCCTGTTTTTATAGGTCTTGCAGCTGTGGCCGATGACGCGATCCCGACAATCTTCGGTTCTCACTGGGTAGAAGCCATCTGGCCCGTGCGATTTTACTGTGTTATTGGTTTGATGTCTGGCATTGGTTACGTGCAGGCGTCCCTAATCAAAAGCCAAGGCGAGATGGATTGGTGGTTCTATTACCAACTAGCTCGCAACGTTCTTACGTTGTTGACAATAGCAGTTCTTTATCCTTTCGGTGTCACAACGATTGTCTTCGCAATCATGGTCGAAGTTCTTTTATTCTGGCCACTGACCGGATGGAAAGTTTCCAAGCACATTGAGCTTGGCGTTGGGGAATATTTGCTGCAATTTCTCAGGCCAAGCTTGGCATGTGCGGGTATGGTTGGTGCAATTTTCCTTTTAGAAGAAAGCTTGGTGCACTGGTCGTCTTATTCGCGTCTGGCTGCGGAGATTTTTGTAGGCGGCATCGTTTACTGTGGTCTGATTTTTGCCTTGTGTCGTGCGCAGTTGAATGTCCTGATTGGCAGCATTAAGCAGGCGCGTAAGCGCAAGACCAACTCCACCGTAAAGGTTGAGCCTGCGGCCTCATGATCGACACATCCAGTGTTCGCGCTGTTTGCGTTGCCCATAAGACAGCGTATTGTCGCGGGGCCTAAGGGAAAGATCGCCAAACAGATCGGTTTGCCGATGGCGTAATCTCAGACGCCGACACCCCTGATTTAGTTATTGCCCCTCAGGAGTGTCTGCCGTTACAAATAACTTGTTAGTTGATCCCGGACCGGAAAGGTTCTCGATGTCGCCGCTCTCATTGAACCGGTCTCCAAATGCCTGACTTCTCAGACGGTCGATAATTCGACGTGGAATCGCTATCACATTAACAACACACCGCGATCAAATTGCCGTCAAAATGGTTGGTACCATGCCCCCCTGAGACAATGTCCAGGAGGAAATATGTCTGTCGATCTGAATGCCAGCACCTATATTCATTCAAAACCCGCTCTGGCTCTCAACTATATTCTGCCTGCGGTGGTTGAAGTCCTTCATACCAATTTTGAGGCAACCGATAAGACAACCGTTTTCGACCTCGGTTGCGGCACCGGTGGTGCCGCAGCTGTGCTTTCTGATGATGGTTTTGAAGTCGCCGGCGTAGACCCGTCGAAAGACGGTATCGCCAAAGCAAATATTGCATATCCGGATCTCCCGTTAGAAATCGGGTCGGCCTACGACGACCTTGCCGACCAGTACGGATCCTTCGACGCAGTAATCAGTCTTGAGGTCGTAGAGCACGTATACGATCCCAAGACCTTTTCAACAACGATGTTTGACCTTGTCAAACCAGGCGGAATAGCCGTCGTGTCAACGCCGTATCATGGCTACTGGAAAAATCTAGCATTGGCGCTGACAGGGCGGATGGACGATCATTTCATGCCTCTCAAGGATCACGGCCATATCAAGTTTTGGTCGCCGGATACGCTCGGGGCCCTGCTGTTGGACACCGGGTTTCAAAGCGTTGAATTCCAGTATGTGGGACGGGTATCGCTGCTTGCAAAGTCGATGATCGCTGTCGCACAAAAACCGAATTGATGAGGGGCCGGCCCGGTCCAGCAAATAGATCGAGCCGGCTTGGGGACATGAAACTTCAACGATCCCCGTTGGGGCATCTGGCGCGATCGATGATGCGAGCACATGGATTGTAACGACGATAACAGTCCTGGCATTGGATGGCGCGGCATAGAAAATGGCGTTTGGGAACCGCGACGTCGGTATCAGGTGTAGAATTTCTCTTTTTCAAACTGCGGTAGCCTCCCGGCCGTCCAGAGAATCCCATGGAGAAGCGGATGGATCATCGAGTTGTTGTCATTGTTCATCGCGTTGCCTCAGATCTTGGCATTGTCCTGGACCTTTGTCGCGAGAATTTCTGCTACCTTGTAGTCTGCGGTGCCGTTACCCGGTCGGTGCGGGCGATCAAGGTTCGGTTGATATAGCGGCCCGGCTGATATTTGAACTTGACGTTCGAACCGACAGGAACTGTCGAAGGCAGCCTCATGGTATCCCAGATGGTGACGCCGTCCTTCTTCTCCGGAGCCGAAAACAACGCGATTGACCTGTTAAATCCAGTCTAATTTACACGACGGCTCTTGCGAGATTGCATCGAACAGCGTTTCAATGAAGGCGTGATGCGGCGTCTGTTTCGCCGCCGTTGCGCTCATTGGCGATCATATCGGCATATATCCCCTGGCTAATCCAAATTTCCTTTTGTGCCGGGAGGTCAGCTGGCAGCGCGGCTGTCGCTGTCTTCCCGACGTCCCGCCTGTCGGTTGTCCTCCGTCGCCGCTCGAACACGTCTGCGATGCGCCGCATTGCGTACGAGCATGCTCCTCTCATCCCGCGTTGAACCGCAGGTGAGCCGCCGCGAAATCGTTGTTTGTGCCAAGACCTCGCGCTTCACCATGACGCAATCGCCTTCGGCGCATTCGGTATCGATAGTCTTTGCTGATTAGCCAGGTGAAGCGGTGGTAAACAGCAAAAAAGCGTAACAGTTGATCATGGTTAAAATAACACAAACACCACCCATTTGGGGGGTAGACTGCGATATAAGCTTTCGTTCTTATAGTACCATCCAATCAGTCGTTAATATATGCGAATAATAACATATTAGATCTGGAAGGCAGATTTTCGATTTATTCAACGATTGCTGATTTTGTCCTTATTTTGGGGTGGGATTGAATGGCTATTCTCGACACAAACGGTGCAAACGTCAGTAAGACCGGCACGCAATTTGAAGCTTACGACATCATTCGCTATAGTGCTGACGATCCGCTCTTGCCTGTTACATTGACGGTGACAGGTTCGGGCGTTGCTGATCTTGCAGAAGAGCTCGGTTCGGTCTCGGCCACGATCACCGGTTCTGCCAGCGCCAACACGATTACGGCAGGCGCCGGGTCGGACACGATCTACGGCGGGGCCGCTGATGACGTCTTGTCGGGTGGAGCCGGGGAGGACGCCCTGTATGGCGAGGTTGGGAACGACACACTCAATGGCGGTGACGGCAACGACATTTTGGATGGTGGCGAAGGTAACGACACGATAAACGGCGGCATAGGCAATGACAGCATCTACGATTATGCCTATGCGGCCGTATCTTCCTCGACCAAGATTGATGCCGGTGACGGCGACGACCACATCTTTCTTTCGTCCTACGACGGGACACTGACAGGCACCCTGGATGGCGGTGCAGGCACAGATGTCTTGACCCCTGGCGGTAACATCGTCGGCTTGGTAATCAAGAACATCGAAACTCTCGAAACGGGCGGAAATACCGTCACCGGCACCGCAGCGCAGTTCGAGGGCTTCGAAAAGATCGTCATTTACGACGACCCCAACTATGACGGCAGCATGATCTCGCTGTCTCTTGCAGACAGCGCGCATGCCGAAATCTCTGACGAATTGGGCAATCGTGCGGTCTACATCAGCGGCGCCGTCTCCAGCATCGACGTGAAAACAGGCAGCGGTGATGACACGCTCGTCGGAACGCTTGGCAATGACATCTTGGATGCCGGCAACGGCACCAATGCGATCTACGGTTATGATGGCAACGACACATTGATTGGAGGTGACGGCAACGACGCCATCGACGGCGGCAGCGGCAACGATTCGATCCGCGGTGGCAAGGGTAGCGATACGATCAGTGACGGCGACTATTCGGCAAATGGCGAGAGTTTCGACATTGATGCGGGCGAGGGCAACGACCTTGTGACAGTCTACAAAGGGGACGCCGCATCCGGGATTGTCGACGGCGGTCTCGGCACGGATACGCTTCGCGGCTCGAGCCTGGATGGATTGACGATCAGGAATTTCGAAATCCTTGAAACCGGTGGTAACCAGTTCACTGGTACCGCAGCTCAATTCGAGAGTTTCGAGAAGATCGTTATCTACGACGACCCGGCCTATGAAAACTATCAGGTATCGTTGACGGTGGCCGACAGCGGGCATGCCGATCTGTCTGACGAACTGGATAGTCGCGCGGTCTACGTCAATGGCGCAGCTTCAGGTCTCGACGTGAAGACGGGCGGCGGAGACGATACGCTCGTCGGGACGGCCGGCAACGACGTTCTTGATGCCGGAAACGGCAGCAACACCGTCTATGGCAACGAAGGCAACGACACGCTTGTTGGCGGCGACGGCAACGACACGCTTGTTGGCGGCGAAGGACACGATGTCATTCGCGGCGGGAAAGGCAACGACACCATTACAGATGGTGGTTATTTCTACGACGATACGGAAACGTTCGACATTGACGCAGGCGAGGGCACCGATCTTGTTGCCATCGTCAAGTTTGATGCTTGGTCGGGAACCGTCGATGGTGGCGCGGGCACCGACACTCTGCGGGCCTCAAGCCTGGTCGACTTGAATGTCAAGAACTTCGAAATTCTGGAAACTCAGGGCACTCCTGTGACAGGCTCGTCCGCACAATTCGAGGCTTTCGACAAGATTACGATCTACGACGACCCCGCTTACGACAATTACCAAATTTCACTCAACATCATAGACCACGGTCACGTCGATCTCTCTGACGAACTCGGCAGTCGATCTGTCTTCCTGACCGGGACAGCAGCCGGTGTTGACGCAAGGTCCGGCGGCGGAAACGACGTCCTCTACGGCACCGAGAGCGGTGACATATTCGATGGCGGGGACGGCGCCGATACGATTTACGGCAATGCTGGCAATGATATTGTACGCGGTGGGAAGGGTAACGATACAATCTATGACGGGGATGGGTCGAATACGGCTGAGAGCTTCGATATTGATGGAGGCGAAGGCAATGACTTCGTCACGATCAGTAAATCCGCATACGGAACAATGTCCGCCATCATCGACGGCGGCAGTGGCACTGATACGCTGAGAGTCTCCAGTCTTGTGGGGCTGACTGTAAAGGCGTTCGAAATTCTCGAGACCCAGGGCTACGCCGTAGCGGGCTCCGCAGGGCAGTTCGAAAGCTTCGACAAGATCGCCATCTTTGATGACGCGGCCTACGACAATAGCCAGATCTCGCTGTTTCTGACGGATCGCGCGCACGCGGATCTGTCTGACGAGCTCGGGAACCGTTCGGTCTACGTCACCGGAAGCGACGCCGGCATCGATGTGAAAACCGGTAGCGGCAATGATGTCTTCTGGGGAACAGAGAGCGGTGACCGCTTCGAAGGCGGGCGCGGCAACGACGTAATCTCGGGGAATGACGGCATCGACACTGCGGTCTTTTCTGGAGACTTTGCGTCCTACGTATTCGGGACCGACGGCAATTTCACAACAATCAAAAGTGCAAATGACGGTCTCGACAGGCTCGAGGGCGTCGAATTTGCCCGGTTTTCAAACGGCGTCTATGATTTTGTCACGGGCGACTTCACGCCGGATGCAAACTCCGCACCGACCAACATCGCTTTATCCAAAACGGCGATCAAGGAAGACACACCGATCTGGACCACTGTCGGTTTGCTGAGTGCTCGTGATGCCGATGGCGATACGCTCTCTTATAGCCTCGTCAATGGTGCTGAAGACCACTTCCGTATCAAGGGCAATCGCATCGTCACCTCGAAGGACTTCGACTATGAGACGCAGAAAGCATACATTATCAAGATTGCGGTTTCGGACGGAAAAGTAACCGTTGAAAAAGACATTACGATCAACATTCAAGATGTCATCGAGCCGGCCGCCAACAAGGCGCCGACAAACCTCTCTTTCTCCAGGACATCGATCAACGAAAATGTCGCGATCGGCACGTCAGTCGGCCTGCTTTCCGCAATCGACCCCGAAGGAAGCGCAATCAAATGGCGGCTTGCAGAGGGGGGTGACCTGTTCAAAATAGTCGGAAACAAGATCCAGACAAAGAGCGCGATCGACTATGAGACGGCACACGTTGTCTCCTTTACGGCCGAGGCATCCGACGCCACCGGCTATACCACCAGCCACAAATTCGAACTGGCGGTGAAGGATATTTTTGAGCCGACACTCTCTGTACAGTCAGATGGATTGGCCGCGGCTTTTCTCTGAGGAAAACGAAACGGGGAATAGAGCCACCCCAGACCGTAAGCGAGGCTCACCTGAATTATTCAACTTAAAGCGCCACGCGGGTCGGCTCTTTCATAGCCGGCCCACGTCTTTATGCCGAACGACCGGATCCGTCCGGCCGCAATTCTCTGGGGGATCAAACGCGCCTGCCGAGCGGACGCTGCGCAATTGACAAGGGATATCCCCCAGCGTCAGTCTGGTGACCCTCGATCGCCGGTCCGGCAATCTCTTTGCGGACAAGGGACGGTACGGTCTTTTGGCGAAACCTATCCCAAATGAATGGTTTTTGACTTGGTGCTCGCCAGCCCGATACGCTGGCGAGCACCTCTCCATTGAATTTTTAACACGCATAAATTTGATTATGCAAAAAAATACAATCTAAACACGCGTCTGCCATATTATCATGAGACCTTCGAACCTGATGTCGGGGCTGGAACGAGCGAAGGTGGAAATCCAATGGCAGTATATTATGTGAACTCGGCAACTGGATCTGACAGCAATTCTGGTACGACACAGGGCGAAGCGTTTGCAAGTTTGTCTGCCGTTGAGGCATTAAAGCTGAAGCCGGGAGACAGTATACTTCTTGCCGCTGGAAGCACATTCAACGAGCAATTCGATCTCAAATATTCTGGCAGTATCGCTGCACCGATCACGATCGGTAGATATGGCGAGGGTGCCGCGCCCGTTATCCAAAGCACGGGCGACGGCATACACACGTCCAGCGCATCGAATATCGTCGTCGAGGGTATCAAGATCTCTGATACCGGCGGCGCGGCAATATATGCTGGCAATGTCTCGAACTGGACCGTGCGGGACGTGCAAGTTGAAAACGCCGGTTCATCAAGCAGGGCTGGTTCAATCATTTTCCAGAACGGCGCCAATATCACGGTCCAGGACAGCCAGATTTCCGGTGTGCACGGCGACGGCATTTTCTTGAACAAGATCACCGGCGTTACGCTGGTGGGCAATACTGTAACCGGCAGCTTGGGTGCGGCCGCCGATGCAGTGCAGATCAACGACAGTAGTCATGTACTGGTTCAGGGAAACTCGCTGGATCAGACTGCTTCAGACACAACCAAAGGCGTGATAGCGGTTGTCCGCGGTCAAGAGGTCGTAATCGAGAATAACATTCTTGTCGGGGGAGGGTTTGGCGTCAGTGCCCAGGCGGGTCAGACCATAGCAATTCGCAACAATGATATTTCCGGATATGGCGGTTATAGCTGGTCCTACGCCATCGGTCTTGGTGATCAGGGGAATGCACGGGACTATGATATCTGCGGAAATCATATTCACGACGGTATTTGGGGTGTGTCGATCAGTGCTGCAGGCAACCCTTCTTACGTTCGCGAAAACATCAATATTCATAACAATATTTTCGATGATCTTGCCTCCGCAGCCCTAAAGGTCGACAGGCCAGCTTCGGGCGAATTTCATGACAATGTCATCGGGTCTTCCGTTGTGCCAACGAGCATATCTCCCGCAATAGCCGCGGCGGGAACATTTCCGGTTTCGAACAACACTACTCTCGATGAAGCCTTGGCGAATTTTGCCGCCCTGGATGCACCTCATGTCGGCGACGGCGGGCAGGCAAACAATTACCTTGCGGCCGCGGTCGGTCATGACAGCACAGCAATGACGGCGGGCCAAGGTCATCGCCATGGCTCTGACGATACCGATATCGCCCACGATACCCTCTTCCTGGAAAAGTTTAAGGGTAGTGGGTCCGCCGGGATGTCGTCTGCAGATGACCACCACCAAATCGCTCAGGCTGGACGGTTGGAGATCAGCGTCGATGTACCATCGAACCCGTTGACATACGGCGAAGGCGCAGAGGCGGCCCCGCATCAGGTCGATGCTCCCTCAGTACATTTTCCCGACAGTGGAGACGGGTTGCTTTAATGACACGGCGTTCCAACGCCTGCTTTTGCCAAATACCGGGGCTTCTTGTCGAACTGACTGACTAGGTGCCGAGGTGGAGCTCTTGAGGGCGGCGCACCGCCGGCGTCGCCGAGCGTTTTATCTCTTTTAAAAGCAGAAGTTGGTGAGGTTTGTCCCGTCGTCCCCTTGTTATTGGCTGACGCGCAGATCACCAGACCGACGCAACTGGGAAACCCGGCACAGCGAGGGCGGACCAACCCTGCGTATTTCGTCACCCAACCTTCACACAACCTTCAACAAACTGTCTCGTCCGCGCGCTACTCCTCGCTCAAACAGAATGCAATTTTTTTTGCAGAGGAGAAAACAATGTCATCAAGATTGCAAAACACAGTAGCCGCCGGCGTGGTCGCCCTGATGTCCATGGTTGGTTCAGCACATGCCGAAACGACCGTGAAATTCTGGCACAGCTTCAGCAAGTCGTCCGGCGATGCGCTCAACAAGATCATCGCCAATTTCGAAGGCGCAAATCCCGGCATTCATATCGAAGGCGAGTTCGTCGGCGATTACAATGATATCGTCGCCAAGCTGCAGGCAGCCATTCCGGCCAACCGTGCGCCGGACGCCGTCATCATGGAAGTGACGCGATACGGCCTCTTTGCCGATCGCGGCGCGCTGATCGATCTCACGCCCTATTTCAATGCAGACCCGCTGAAGGACGACCTTTACGACTATGCCCGTGAAGTCGGCGTCTATAACGGCAAGAACTACATCGTCCCGTTCAATTCCTCGACGCCGGTGCTCTATTATAACAAGGACATCCTGGCGCGCGCCGGTTTCACGACGGAGCCGTCGCTGAAGACTTTCGCAGATATTCTTGCCGTTTCAAAGACAATCACCGAAAAGCTCGGCTCTGAAGGCATCACCGGCATTGCCGCCCCCGGCCAGTTTGCCCGCTGGGGTCTTGTCATGGCCAACGACAGCGAGCTGATCGACTCCAAGACCAACGATATCCTGCTCGATTCCCCGAACACGATCGAAGCCTATCAGTGGATGGCCTCGCTCGTTCACGACCAGAAGGTTGCCTCGCCCGATGGCGTTACCGACGAAGATGTCGGCCGCGACGCTTTCTTCGCCGGCAAGGTCGGCATCTCCCTGAATTCAACGGGTGATTATGGTGGCGCCAAAAAGGCGCTCGGTGACAAGCTCGAAGTCCGCCCGATGCCCTGCAACAAGGTCTGCTCGGTTCCGATCGGTGGCGCCGGTATCGGTATCCTGTCGACCTCCCCGAAGGAAGTTCAGGACGCCGCCTACAAGTTCATCAGCTACGCCGCCTCACCGGAGGCCAACGCCATCTGGTTTGCCGCAACCGGATACCTGCCGATCAACAAGAAGAGTGCTGCCCAGCCGGCTGCCGCAGAAGCGCTTGCCAAGAAGCAAGGCATCGATGTTGCGATCAAGCAGCTCGATTTCGCCCATGGTCGTGCCCGTCCGCCAGTTGTCACCTGGATGCGCTCGACTGAATACAAGATGTGGGAAGCCATGGCGCTCGGCCAGCGTGATGTCACGGAGACGATGAAGGACTTTGCCGCGCAGACGCGCGAAGAAGCCAAACGCTCCAGCAACTGAGCCTCTCCCTGAAGCCAGGAGGACGGGCCTTGAACTGGCCCGTCCTCTCAACTGATCCGGTCCCATGCTGCGCAAACTCACGCCCTATCTTCTCGTCGCACCGCTGATGATCTTCATCGCGGTCTTCACCTATATTCCCATTATCACCAGTGTGAATCTCAGCTTCCGGCACTGGGACTTTCTGTCGCCGACCATGCCTTTCGTCGGCTTCGAAAATTACCGCCTGCTTTTGAATTCCCGCGATTTCTGGAACTCGCTGCAGGTCACGGCGATCTTCGCACTTTTCTCCGTGCCGATCCGGCTGGGCCTGGCACTCGCCGTCGCAAGCTATCTCGTCCGCGAAACCTTGCCCTCCAGGCTTCTGCGCGGCGCGCTGTTTTTGCCTTCCGTAACCTCGACCGTCTCGATCGCGGTCGTCTTCTCCTGGGTCTTCTCCACCGACTACGGCATGGTGAATGCGGCACTGACCACGCTTGGCCTCGGCAAGATACAGTGGCTGCAGGATCCGCATCTCGCACTCTGGGTCCTGATCATCGTCAATACGTGGAAACAGCTCGGATACGATATCGTCATCTATATTGCCGGCCTGCAGGTGGTGCCGCAGGAACTCTATGATGCCGCCGCCGTCGATGGCGGCCGGCGCTTCCATGTGTTCAGGCGCGTCACAGTGCCTCTCGTCATGCCGACCACCTATTTCCTGCTGGTGATCTCGGTCATCGAAGCCTTTCAGGTCTTTACCATCGTCAACATCATGACGCGTGGTGGCCCGGCAGGTGCGACCGACATGCTGGTCAACCTGCTCTATCGCGTCGGTTTTACCCTTTTCGATATCGGCAGGGGATCGGCGCTTGCCGTCCTCCTCTTCATCTTCCTGATCGTGCTGGCGCTGATCAAATCCTTTGTCATCGGCAGGAGGGTTCACTATGAAGCGTAAGAACCATCTGCTGACCGGGCTCGCGCTCATTGCCGGCCTGATCTTCCTGTCGCCCGTCCTCTATTCCGTCTGGATGTCCTTCGAAACGGCTCAGTCCTACTATACGGGTCAATACGAGTTCACGCTCGACAACTATGTCCGGGCCGTCGCAGAATATAATTTCGCACGCTATCTCTTGAACAGCATCATCGTCTCGGGCCTTGTGACGGTGCTCGGCATCACCGTCGCTACCATGGCCGCCTTCGCCTTCGCCCGTTTTCAGTTCCGTGGTGGCAACCTGCTCTTCGGCGCAACGGTCGCCACGCTGATGATCCCAAGCCATATCAGCCTGATCCCCAACTATCTGACGCTCGCAAAGGCTGGTCTGCTCGATACCTATGCCGGTCTCATCCTGCCGGCAATTTCGAACGGCTTCGCCGCCTTCTTCCTGCGTCAGTATATCAAGGGTATCCCGAAAGCGCTGGACGAGGCGGCCTATATGGATGGTGCGACGCCGTTGCAGGTACTGTGGCGGGTGATTGTACCGATCGCACGCCCCGCCATCTTCTCTATGGGCCTCTACATCTTCATGACCGAATGGAACAATTACATCTGGCCGCTCGTCGCCGTCGGCAAGGAAGATCTGTACACACTGCAGATCGGCCTTGCCCGCCTCTATCGCATCAATCCAGGCGAGGGCCTGGTCGACTGGCCGCTCGTCATGGCCGCCTGCACCCTCAGCATGCTGCCCGTGCTCCTCGGCTTCCTGCTGGTCGAACGGCATCTCGTGCGCGGCATCACGCTTGGCGCGGTCAAATAATCATGAACAAGGATACGCATACAATGACACGCATCGCTTCGCACCGCGGCGGCACTCTCGAATTTGGCGACAGCACGCCGCAAGGTTTTGCCGCGACAGCAAAGATGCCGTTGGAAGAGGTGGAATTCGACGTCCATCCGACAGCCGATGGCGCAATCATGGTCCATCATGACGCGACGCTCGACGGTACGACGGATCGAAGCGGCGCCATCGCCGCTATGAGCGAGGCCGAAATTCGCACTGCCATCATCAACTATGGCGCCGGCGGGCATCCGATCTCGCTCGATGAACTCTGCGCCCTCTATGCCGATAGCAGCGTGGACTTCCGCTGCGAGATCAAGCCCGGTGTCGATGGCCGTCCCTACGAGAATTTCGTGCCCCGTGTCGTCGAAACCCTCCAGAGCCACGGGATGCTCGGCAGAACGATCTTCTCCTCGTTTATGGTCGAATCGCAGGATGCGTTGTCGGCAGCCACCGGCCGCCCCAAGCTGTGGCTTGTCAGCCCGCCGGTCCTGCGCCAGCTGGGGACAAAGGCCGTGATCGAGGTCGCCAAAGCCCACAATATACCGGAGATCGGTGTCCACGTGGATACGGCCGATTCAGCTCTGATGGCCGAGGTCATCGCAGCCGGTCTCGATTTCGGCTGCTGGGCCGCCCATTCGGCAAGACAGATCGAGAAGGTGCTGGCGCTCGGCGTCAAGGTCTTCACGACAGACCGGCCAAGCCTTGCGATTGCCGTTCGCAACCGCTTGCACGCGGAGGTCACGCAATGAGCGGCATCAGCCTTCGCGACATCCGCAAATCCTATCCAAGCGGTCCCGAAATCCTGCATGGCGTCTCCATGGATATCAAGGCCGGCGAGTTCATCGTCATCGTCGGCCCCTCGGGGTGCGGCAAGTCCACACTGCTGCGCCTGATTGCCGGACTGGAGCGGTGTGAAGATGGCGATATCGACATCGGCGGCCGGCGTGCCAATGATCTTGCTCCGCAGGATCGCGACATTGCCATGATCTTCCAGAACTATGCGCTCTATCCGCACATGACGGTGCGCGAAAACATTGCCTTCGGCCTTGAGCTGCGCGGCATGGCGAAAGCCGAGCGCAACGCGCGGGCCGAAGACGTCGCCAAGACATTGCAGCTCGAACCCTATCTCAATCGCAAACCAGGTGCGCTTTCCGGCGGCCAGCGCCAGCGCGTGGCGATGGGCCGTGCCATGGCGCGCAATAGCTCCATCTTCCTGATGGACGAGCCGCTGTCGAACCTCGACAATGCGCTGCGCGTCGCCATGCGCACGGAGATCAAGGAACTGCATCGCCAGCTCGGCGCCACCATCGTCTATGTCACGCATGACCAGACCGAGGCGCTCTCGCTCGCGGATCGGATCGCGGTCATGAAAGACGGCGACCTACTGCAGTTCGATACGCCCGAGGCGATCTACGACAAGCCGCAAAACCGCTTTGTCGCGGGCTTTCTCGGCGTGCCCGCGATGAATTTCCTCCCTGTCGAACAACTGCCCGGCTGGCAGGGGCGTCCGGATCTCACGGCCGGCCTGAGGCCTGAATCGATGACGGTATCGGCAGAACAGCCTGAAACCGCTGCCCTGCCCGTCCGTCTCATGCTGTCGGAGATGACCGGCTCCGATATCATCCTTCATTGCGACAGCCCGGCCGGGCGTATCACGCTCACCAGCCCGCGCAAGGATGTGCCGCGCAATGCTGACAACTTCTGGGTCACGTA